>NZ_JBDIWI010000001.1:1045000-1925000 GCF_039638325.1 Gluconobacter sp. OJA
AGCCATGGCCAGGCTGAAGGTGCGGTAACACGCACTGGAGGGCCGAACCCACGCCTGTTGAAAAAGTCGGGGATGAGCTGTGGCTAGGGGTGAAAGGCCAATCAAACTCGGAGATAGCTGGTTCTCCGCGAAATCTATTGAGGTAGATCGTCGGGTGTTTACCCTGGGGGGTAGAGCACTGGATGGGCTAGGGGGGCCCAAAGCCTTACCAAACCTAACCAAACTCCGAATACCCAGGAGTATAGCCCGGCAGACAGACAGTGGGTGCTAAGGTCCATTGTCGAGAGGGAAACAGCCCAGACCACCAGCTAAGGCCCCTAAATCGTGGCTAAGTGGGAAAGGATGTGGGGATTCCAAAACAACCAGGAGGTTGGCTTAGAAGCAGCCATCCTTTAAAGAAAGCGTAATAGCTCACTGGTCTATTAGAAACCCTGCGCCGAAAATGTAACGGGGCTCAAGCCACGTGCCGAAGCTGTGGGTGCATTCTTATGAATGCGCGGTAGCGGAGCGTTCCGTAAGTCTGCGAAGGAGGCGGGGTGACCCCCTCTGGAGATATCGGAAGTGCGAATGCTGACATGAGTAGCGACAAACAGTGCGAGAAACACTGTCGCCGAAAGTCCAAGGGTTCCTGCGCAAGGTTAATCCACGCAGGGTGAGCCGGCCCCTAAGGCGAGGGCGAGAGCCGTAGTCGATGGGAACTAGGTGAATATTCCTAGGCCTGCCAGAAGTGACGAATGAGAAATGTTGTCTGTCCTTATCGGATTGAACAGGCTTTTCGACCATTCCAGGAAATAGCTCTGGCGTATAGACCGTACCCGAAACCGACACAGGTGGACTGGTAGAGAATACCAAGGCGCTTGAGAGAACGATGCTGAAGGAACTAGGCAAATTGCTCGTGTAACTTCGGGATAAACGAGACCCAATCGTGGGCAACCATGGTTGGGTGGCACAGACCAGGGGGTAGCGACTGTTTAGTAAAAACACAGGGCTCTGCGAAATCGTGAGATGACGTATAGGGCCTGACGCCTGCCCGGTGCCGGAAGGTTAAGAGGAGATGTGCAAGCATTGAATTGAAGCCCCGGTAAACGGCGGCCGTAACTATAACGGTCCTAAGGTAGCGAAATTCCTTGTCGGGTAAGTTCCGACCTGCACGAATGGCGTAACGACTTCCCCACTGTCTCCAGCATCGACTCAGCGAAATTGAATTCCCCGTGAAGATGCGGGGTACCCGCGGTCAGACGGAAAGACCCTATGAACCTTTACTGCAGCTTTGCAGTGGCATCAGGAAAATCCTGTGTAGGATAGGTCGGAGGCTTTGAAGCCGGGGCGCCAGCACCGGTGGAGCCACCCTTGAAATACGACCCTGAATTTTTCTGATGTCTAACCGAGACCAGTAAGCCTGGTCCGGGACCCTGCATGGTGGGCAGTTTGACTGGGGCGGTCGCCTCCCAAAGTGTAACGGAGGCGCGCGATGGTGGGCTCAGGCCGGTCGGAAACCGGCTGTCGAGTGCAATGGCATAAGCCCGCCTGACTGCGAGAATGACAGTTCGAGCAGAGACGAAAGTCGGCCATAGTGATCCGGTGGTCCCACGTGGACGGGCCATCGCTCAACGGATAAAAGGTACTCTAGGGATAACAGGCTGATCTCCCCCAAGAGTCCACATCGACGGGGAGGTTTGGCACCTCGATGTCGGCTCATCACATCCTGGGGCTGGAGCAGGTCCCAAGGGTTCGGCTGTTCGCCGATTAAAGTGGTACGTGAGCTGGGTTTAGAACGTCGTGAGACAGTTCGGTCCCTATCTGCCGTGGGTGTAAGAGACTTGAGAGGATTTGTCCCTAGTACGAGAGGACCGGGATGAACATACCTCTGGTGCACCGGTTGTCACGCCAGTGGCACAGCCGGGTAGCTAAGTGTGGACGGGATAACCGCTGAAAGCATCTAAGCGGGAAACCCACCTCAAAACGAGGTCTCATAGAGCCGTGACAGACCATCACGTTGATAGGCCGGGTGTGAAAGTGCAGTAATGCATGCAGCTAACCGGTCCTAATCGCTCATACTTCTCACATCAAACACATGCACAGAAATCAGCCACACTCATAAAACACCAACCTCCACCCACTCTCAAAAAGACTGGGTGGGCTAGAAGACCTGGTGGCCATTGCGAGGGCCCTACACCCGATCCCTTCCCGAACTCGGCCGTGAAATCCCTCAGCGCCTATGATACTGCACCTCAAGGTGCGGAAAAGTCGGTCGCCGCCAGGTCCCCTAGCCCACTCATCACTCCCAAAACACCAACATCACCATTACCACCGCGGGGTGGAGCAGCCCGGTAGCTCGTCAGGCTCATAACCTGAAGGCCGTAGGTTCAAATCCTACCCCCGCAACCATATAATAAGTCCTGTCCAGGACCCACAAAAGCCACCCTCCAGGGTGGCCTTTTGCGTTCCAGACTACCCAATCACACCACACATCACTCGAAGACCAGAACCACCAATCGGTTGAGTCCGGTAGTCATCAGCAGAAGCATGAATGACAAGAGACGACCCGTCAGCATCCAACAGAGCCGGACGACCGTCTTTACCCTTCAAAGATACAAAAGTCGAATAAACTTCAGCTTTGGCCGTTCCGTCGCTGCCTGCAAAAATGTTGGGAAGGTCCCCAGAGTCATTTTCTCCGGCATTGAGCAGCCCGTGCGTGACTGGTTTTGTGGTGTGAACATGAGAGCCTGCGCTGGTAAACGCAGGTGCGCTGCAATTTCCTTTTTCATGAAAATGCATGCCATGCCAGCCAGGTGTCAGTCCACTGACTTCAATGTGGAGCACAACGCCCCTTGGAGCCTCAGTAATCTGTGCAGTGCCAACCGTTTTTCCGTCAGTTCCTGTGAGGGATGCGGTAGCTGTCTCTGCTGAGAATGCCAGGGAAGGCGTAAGAGCCATTGATCCCGCTACAAATGCGAGCCGCTTTAAGCGTGCGAAGGTCATTGAAGTCTTTCTCCGGTCTGTAGATCGTTAGAACCATCTTATGAAATGATTGGTTGGCAGTGGATTTTGTCGCAACTGCGACGCAATAGCAATAAGCGCATTTCATGCGCCCCGACATATCCGAGAGAACGCTAACCATTATCCCGCAATGCGACGTTCACATTGTCATGAGTTACAAAATTTCGGATGTGAGGCTGGTCGGCTACAGCCGATAAGTACTTTTGTTATGTAACATAATGTTGGTAACGAGAGAAAAAAGAACCTTAAGTGAACTTCATTTCTTTCGTTTTGTTTTGGAAGAAAGCATGGCAGAAGGCGCGCTTGCGCAACGCGATTAATGCTGCACTGTATTCAGGGAAATTATGCTTTTCAAAACTCTCCCCAAGCAGACCATTATTGGTTTGTGCGCACTATTCGCGTGCACGTTCACGGCACTGACAAGTGAAGTGGCACCTGTCGGTCTACTGATCGATATGGCGCAGGGTTTTAGCATTTCAGAAGGGCAGGCAGGACTGGCTGTAAGTGCTTTTGCTCTTATGGTTGCTTTGGGTGCATTGCCTCTGACCATCCTGACGGCAAAGGTTGACCGGAAGAAACTCATGCTCCTTTCATTGGGAGGATATGTTCTTTCCAATTTGATTGCAGCGGTTGCTCCGACATTCCTCGTTTTATGTGCTGGGCGCGCTATCGGTGGAATCGCGCACGCCCTGCTAATGTCAATTGTCTCTGCCTATGCTGCCCGGCTTGTCCCGCCCAAGATGACGGGAAGAGCTATTTCCTTTGTATACGGTGGGACGTCTCTCGGCTCCATTTTAGGTGTGCCTGGGGCAGCCGCCATTGGCCATTTTGCAAGCTGGCGTATTGCCATGCTTGTGATGACTGGTATTGCCGTCCTGCTGACGGTTTGCATTGCTGTTTTCCTGCCGCCAGTCGTAACGTCTGGAGATGCCAGCACGAACCTACCATCGGTGGGGTCACGCAAGGCTATGAAGATATTCCTCATAGTTGTGGCCATTGATGCGATCTTTTTCGTAGCTCACAACATGCTCTATACTTATGTTACGCCACTTCTTCTGGCGCATGGTCTTCCAAAAAGTGCTCTGAGTATTGCTCTTTTGTTGACAGGAGCCGTGAGTATTCTGGGGCTATGGGGCGCAGGTCAGATTGTTGATCGTTGGCCAGCTGCTGGCATGTTGGCAGGTGGAATGGCCATGCTTATCGGAATGGGCCTCATGTATGGTCACATTCTGTCTGGCTGGGGTTCTGTTGCATCTGTTGCGCTTTGGTGTACCGGCTATTCAGCGCTCATCCCATTTGTAATGTCTGGCGCAATTCGTGCGAGAGCGACACGCCCGGATGTGGCGGGAGCAGCGATCAACGGCGGGAGCAATCTCGGAATTTTGCTTGGATCGGCACTTGGTGGTCAGGTGCTAACCTGGACTGGGTTCGGCGTTCTAACGCCAATTGCCATTGCCATTACGCTAACCGCAATCCTTCTGGCGATTTTCAATCCAGAGGCGTTTCCAAGAATACTGAACTCTTCAGAAGAAGAAGCTGCTTCCTGACAATGAAAAAGGGCCCCCGGATAGACATCCGGGGGCCCTTTTTTTCCAGTCTCGGTAGTACTGAAGCTGATCAGAATGATGTGGACAGTGTGCCCATCATCGCGAATGGCGGCATGATGTAATAGGTGGGTGCCGTGTCCGCGCCGATCTTGTGGCCATAGACACCCGTTGTCGCCCGGGCATTATTCGAGAAGTAATAGACTCCGCCGAGTTTGTACTGGCTGGTCAGATTGGTGAAGTTCAGCTTGAAGGTTGGAGACTGTGCAATGAAGAATTTTGGCAGATGATAGCCAAGCGTCAGGGAGTCCGAGAAGTAGGACGGCATGTACTGATCGTTCATGAAGGACGATGCCTGCTTGGACGTGTAGTGCACGCTGGCATTCATGAAGAACGGGCCTTCATTATAAGTCAGGCCAACGCTGCCGGAAAACTTCGGAGACATGACGGCCGTCTTGCCCTTGGTCCGTAGATAGTCAACCGAGCCATCGTCTGCCGTGGTCTGCAGGTTGTTGTCCATCGTTGTGTGCAGGTATTCGAACGCGAAATACGGGCTGAAGCGATGGAACAGCGGGCGGGTGGACAGCATGACATCCACGCCGCGGATTGTTTCGCCACCTGCATTGATGGTCTGGCTGACCTGAACGTCATTGCTGAACATGTTAACGGACAGCAGACGGTTGGAGACGTTCATGTTGAAGAAGCTGATATCAGCCAGGAACAGATCGTCGCTGTAACGATAGCCGAGTTCTTCCTTGATCGAGTACTGCGGCTTTGCCCCTGCACCTGACGTTGTCATTTTGCCCGTACTGGTGCTGTAGCGCGAGATCATGTTGATCGGGGAGGGCGCACGGAAATCGCCTTCAGCATTGATGTAAAGCTGATGATGAGGGGCGAAATTGTACGACCAGGAAAAGCGCGGCGTCGGCGAGACATAGGTGTGATTGGTGTGGCTGGCCGTGCTGGGCAGGTAGTCCTGACCTTCAAGCGTCATGGACGTCACCTTGATGCCTGCTGTGATGTTCATCTTGCGGTTCAGCAGGTGGACCGTGTCTTCCAGGAAGCCCGAGTTCAGGCTGTAAGACCCTAGGTAGTCAACAGAATTGTAAATGCTGCCGCTGGTTGTGCGGTAGTAGGACGACTTGTCCGTGTCAGACGGCTGCGCACCTGTCGTCTGGTTCATCTTGGACATAGGCGTCTTCAGGGAATAACGATATTCCTCGTGCCAGTAGCCGATTTGACCGTCGTTATTCTCGGAGTGCCAACCCAGTGCAGCAACAACGCCGCCCTGCTGGGTCACGGACATGGAGTTTGTGGACACTGCGGCACGCGTCGCCGTGCTGATCTTGCCGTCGCCGTTCAGGTCAACCCGCTGAAGCGCTGATCCGGCATAAGTATAGCCTTCCTGCAAACGGGATGCGCTGTTTAACGTAATGTCGGAGCGCTCGTAGTAAGGCGAGATGTTCAGCGTGAAGGTGTTGTTCAGCGCGAACTTCATGGGCATGGAGATGTAGAACTGGTCCTTGTCCGTACCATGCACGCCATAATAGCTGCTCGGAGACGTGGCGCTGAACTGGGCATTGTAGCTCAGGGGCGTGGAGACCGGACGTCCATGCTTGTCGTTCTGGAAGTTGGCCAGCGTCGGATAGCGGTTCAGGTAGTAGTGTGAGTGGTTATATCCGGCGAACAGATCAATGGAGCTCCGGTTGCCAATCAGCTTCTGGGCGCGGAAATCCATATGCTTGCGATCGCTGTCGCCCGATCCGCGCCATGCATCGGAGTGGGTGTTGGAAAATGACGCATAGCTTGTGATTCCGGTATGCCCGATTTCACCGGAGTCCACACGGATGAAGCCTCGTGTGCGGTTAAAGGACCCGTAGCTGCCGGACACCAGGCCGCCAAATTTCTTGGAGGGTGCGCGCGTAGTGATGCTCAGGGCGCCTGCGCCCGCTGAAGTTACCGGATCTTCCACGGAGATGGAGCCTGGGCTCATGCTCTCGGCAGAGATGTTGTTGCTGTCGATGTAGTTCTGGACGAAGTTTGAGGCCGATGACGTGCCGCCGTTTGCAATCGGCATGCCATTCAGCATGATGCCGATATCGTTGTCATACAGGCCGCGGCTCTGCATGGAGCCGCCTTCATTGCCGCTCGGGTCCGGCGTCGTGATGTTCACGCTCGGCAGGTTGGCAATCAGGTCGAGCGGGCTGCTCGTCGGGCTCTGCATTTCGATATAGTTCTGCGTCACGGTCTGTACAGCGCGGGATGCTGTCTCGGCTCGCATCATGCCACCGCCAGGCTGATGATGTGTTCCTGTGACGCTGATGGACTCTTTGCCTGCTTCGACTTCTGTGCGTGCTGCGTGCGCACGGTGCTTCGTAGGCTCTGTTGTCGCAGATGTTGCGGCATAGGCCGTTGGAACAGTCACGGAAAGACCGCTCAGAAACGTAGCTGCCGCAAGAGCTTTCTTTCCCGGCCCGAAAAGAGCGTTAAGCGGAACAGACATTCCGGAACGGCTGGAGCGACTGGGAGAGAAAGTACAGGAAGACATTTCTGGAACTCATTCTGCAGGAGACTAACGCTTCGATAGCGTTATGAATTTGGTAAACGAAGATAAAGGAGAGAATTATAAGAACATTCCAAAGAAAAAATTGATAGTTTCAATTTTTGTCTGAAGGGATGCCTGTGTCAGGAGCGGCGTGTCAGCAAAGGCTTGGCCAAAAGCACGCTCATGAAAGAAATAATGGCCGTCAGGATCATATAAAGTGCCGGAGCATGGTTCATTCCGCTCCAGGCAATCAGCGCGGCGTTGGTCATGGGGGCAAGGCCTCCGAACAGCACCACGCCGAATGAATATCCCATCGTGAGGCCGCGTCCTCGCCGTTCGCTGGGGAAGATCTGTCCGATGAAGCCATCGAGGGCTGCAAAATAGAAAAGCCCGCTCAGATTGAAGATTAGTGGCATGAGCAGCACTGTAGCCGGAGCAATGCGGATCAACTGAAATGCAGGCAATGGCAGAAGGGTTAAAAAGGCACAGGACAGAAGCATGGGACGGATGCTGTGTGTTCTGTCAAAGCGGTCTGCCAGCTTCCAGCGCAGGGGTGTGAAAAGCAGTTGGCCGCCATAGGTCAGGAGTGGCGCAAGGGACGTGCTGATACTCGAGAGACTGTATTGGCTGCGCGCATAATGCGGCATGTAGAGTCCGAGATATGTGATACCGCTTCCAAGCGCGACAGACCCCATGATGAGGGCAGTCCGCAGGATCGTGTCAGACTGGAAAAAAGGTGCCACAACAGCAGGGGCGGGCTGACGTGTTGGCGGGTTCTGACGGTTCAGGATCAGGCGTAGAATCAACCCACCCGTGCCCACAGCCGCACCAAGTCCTGTGGCGATACGAAAGGCATAGTCGTTGAATGCTGCTGTCGGGAGGCACAGGTTCAGAGCAAGGACGACAGTGGCAGCGCAAAGAGAGGCCGTAATTTGCCCGATAGCCTGCCAGCTTGCAGCACGCGCTTCATGGTGGGGCGCATGCTCGATCAGAAAAGATGTTGCGCTGCCAAATTCGCCACCAAGCGAGAAGCCGTGAATAAGCCGAGCTACCACAATCAGCACAGGTGCCGCAATGCCGATACTGGCGTAAGATGGCGTTACGGTGAGGAGCAGACTGCCTGCCGCCATGAGAAGAATGCAGATCATCATGGTGGGGACGCGCCCCCGCCGATCTGCATAATTGCCCAGTACGATAGCTCCGAGCGGGCGGGCAAGAAGCGTCAGGCCGAACGTTGCAAGAGAAAGGCCGAGTTGCGACAGCGGAAGACCCGACGGAAAAAAGGTTCGGCCAATCGAGGCGGAAAAATACGCGTAAATGACGAAGTCGTAGTACTCGATGATATTGCCAATGATCGAAGCAATAACAGCCTGATCTGGTTTCTTTTGGAACAGGGTACCCGTCTTCGCCATCAACCCTGGATGCCCCCGAGTTTCTGAATCAGGAACTGAATGAACGAACGCAGTGTCGGCGCGGTGTAGCGCTCCTTGTGATACAGAAGATAAATAGGCCGAGACGGAAGCGTATAATCCGGAAGCAGGGCCTGGAGTTTTCCGTCCCGGATATCCTCGCGCACCAGATCTGAGGGCAGCATGGCAATTCCCATGCCCGATAGCGCGGCCCGGCGCATGGCCTGCGTGTTATTGAAAAGACCCTTGCGGTGCATTTCTACCGAGACATGACCTTGCGGCCCTTCAAAATGCCATTCCCGTCGAGCCCAGTGCCAAGGTGATGCGGGGGTATAGGAAAAGGCCAGAGCGTCATGTGTGGCCAGTTGCTGAGGCGTTAGAAGCTCTTCACGGCGCGAAAGATACGCTGGCGAGGCGCAAAGCGTCATGGTGTAGTTGGAGAGCCGACGACAGATCAGGGAGGAAGGCTCCGGCACGCCCAGTCTGATGGCGATATCGAACTTCTCATGCGTCAGATCAACGCTGCGTTCCGTCAGGACAAGGTCGATATCCACGGAGGGATGTTCGTTGAGGTAATCCGCAATGCAGGGCGTGATGCTTTGTGTGCCATACGTGACCGGAGCGGTAATCCTCAGGGTGCCAGACGGCAGACTCTGGGCGGCTTCCGCCATGCGCTCCGTTTCGTCCAGCATGCTGAGAATTTTCTGGCATTTGGCGAAATAGACGGCCCCAAACGCTGTCAGGCTCTGTCGACGCGTTGTACGTCTCAGCAGACTGGTGCCTAGTCGCTCCTCCAGCAGGCGCACGTAATTGCCCACCATTGTGGGTGAGATGCCGCATCGCTCTGCGGCAGACGTCATGCTTCCTGTTTCAACGACCGCGATAAAGGTCGTCATGGCCTGAAAAACGTTCATTGCAAACCGCAGATTAGTAATTATCGCACCATAACAGCATTTATCGAAGAGATCGAAGACCGTAACGGTTTGACGTAGATGCTCCCGATCAGGAACTGAAGGTTGATGTTTTCCATGCGTATCAGAAGTGCGGCTCTCTCCCAAAGAAAGCTTTCTGCCAGAACCCCGGTTCTTGTCGGCCTGCTTGGAGCAACGGCCCTCGGACTGAGCGCCTGTGCACAGCAGCTTCAACCTGCTCAGCCTGTCTCCCAGCCCACAGTGGCCCATGATTTTATGGCTGCCACAGCCAATCCCATGGCATCCCGTGCTGCTTCTGATGTTCTGCAGAAGGGTGGAAGTGCAGTCGATGCTGCCATTGCGGCTCAGATGGTTCTTGCCGTGGTAGAGCCCCAGGCTTCCGGTCTGGGTGGTGGTTCCACAATCTTGTACTGGGACAAGGCGGCTGATCATCTAAGCTTCTTTGACGGTCTGGCCAGTGCGCCAGCCGGGATGCATCGCGACTACATGCATGACCGCAATGGTGTTCGGATTCCGGAAGTAACATTGCAGCGGACGGGCCGTGTGGTTGGCGTTCCCGGAACCTTGCGAACGCTGGCACTTCTGCATGAGCGCTATGGCAAGCTGCCTTGGAGCGACCTTTTTCAGCCCGCAATTTCAGCTGCCAGAGACGGCTTTCCGCTTGCCGGATATCTGCATCTTGTCCTGACCGAACGTCCGGAGCTCGCGAAAGAACCGCAGTTTTCGGCATATTTTGATGCCAGTGGTCAGCCGCAGCCTAAAGGTACGATCCTGCACAATGTCGACCTGGCAGGCACGCTTGAACATGTAGCGCATGATGGAGCGGAGTATTTCTATACGGGCGCTTTTGCGAAAAAGCTGTCCGCTGCAGTTACGAGTGGCGCTTATCCGGGGGCGCTGTCTCCTGCGGATTTGAAGAACTACAAGGTGCGTGAGCGGGCCCCTCTGTGTGTTACGGCCTTTAACCGTCGCATTTGCTCCGCGGCTCCCCCGGTTGCGGGCGGACTGTCCGTTCTGCAACAGCTTGCCATTCTGGATCGTCTGAACATTGGTCAGTACAAGCCGGGCAGTGTGGAAGCTGCCCATCTGCTGCTTGAAGCCTCCCGTCTGGCCGAGGCCGATCGCCGGAAATATGCTGCGGATCCGGATTATACGCGTGTCGATGCGGCAGCCATGCTTGATCCAGCGTATCTCGATCGCCGGGCAAAGCTTGTGTCAACGGGTGAAGCGGCCAGCCGCGTGGTGGCAGGACAACTTGCCGGGAAGCTGGCGCTTTTGCCATCGTCCGACCCGATGACTGTGCCTGCAACAACGCATCTGTCCATCCGTGATGCATCTGGCAATGCACTGTCTTTCACAACCACGATCAATCTAAATTTCGGATCGGATATCATTGTGGATGGTGTCGTCCTGAATAATGCCATCACGAATTTTGCGTCGCATCCTTTCGTGAATGGCCAGCCTGCGGCCAATATTGCAGCACCGGGGAAGCGTCCTATCACCACCATGTCCCCAACCATCGTCTTTGGGCAGAACGGGCAGCCTGAAGTCATCGTTGGTGCGGGCGGTGGTGCCCGGATTATTGATTCCGTCGTGCAGACTCTGGTGGGCTATCTGGCGTGGGGACAAAATATCCGCACGGCTATTGAGCAGCCTCGGATTGGCGCCCAGAACCATGCCGAGGAACTGGAGCAGGGCACATCTGCCGCCGGGCTTGCGTCCGCTTTGAGTGCCATGGGGCATCACCCGAAAATTGACGTCATGAATGCCGCCGTGCAGGGCATCACCATTCATCCGGACGGCCTTACGGGCTGGGGTGACCCGCACCGTGACGGCGTGGCCGTTGGTCAGTAATATCTGCCTCGATCTGCTGGAGACCACAATGAAGCTTTCTTTCCGCGCTGCCCTCAGCGCTGCCACACTCCTGTCTCTCGCGGCCTGTGCCGAACCTGCCCAGACTGCAAAGCCTGCAGGTGTGGCAGAGGTGGATCGTGCTCTAGGTGACGGTGGGGTCAGCGATTTTTACACACCGCCCGCTCAGGTGCCGGCAACGGTGGGTCAGATGATCCGCACGCAGCCTATTACCGATCGTCCGCTGCCGGAGAATGCAGGCCAGGCCGTGCGGACGCTCTACACATCCATCAGTGGGGTGAATGCTCCTGATCCCGTCACGGTTTCCGGTCAGATCATCTTTCCCAAGGGCACGCCCCCTAAAGGTGGCTGGCCTGTTGTGGCATGGGAACACGGCACAACAGGGATTGCAGACATCTGCGCCCCATCCTGGCGGGGATATCTCTCCCGGGACCGTGCCTATCTGGATCATTGGCTGAAGGCGGGCTTTGCTGTTGTGGCCAGTGATTATCAAGGACTGGGAACACCGGGGCCGCATCCGTATCTGATGTACCGGCCGGAAGGTTACAGCGTTCTGAACGGGTTGCGCGCCGCTCTGGCTCAGTACAAGGGCACGCTTCAGAACCGTATCATTCTTGTTGGTCAGTCGCAGGGCGGTGGCGCTGCGTTGGGTACGGCTTGGCTTTCCTCCAAATATGCACCGGATCTGCATGTCCTTGGAACGGTTGCAACAGGCGTCGTAACGCAATTCAAGCTGCCGGATCATCCGAAGCATGAGCCGCTTCCACGGCTGAATGTCGAACCACCGCACATGGCTGCGGCTTTTGGTATCCTGACGATTGAGGGATCCCGGAAGAGCCTGCATCCTGAGGTGGATGTCCGTGCAAACATGACGGACAAGGGCAAGGACCTGTCTCATCAGGCTCGTCAGACCTGCCTTGGCGATCTGTTCCGATATACGGAGGCGCATGACATCACCGAAGACAATGCGTACGCAGGTGATACATCCAGGCTTGAAGCTGACTTTCAGGACGCATTCACCATCCCGGATGCGCACATGACGATGCCGGTTTTCGTGGGTACGGGTCTCGCTGATAATGAAGCGGGTGTGGCCCAGCAGTATAACGCTGTGGCGGCCATGTGTGACGCAGGTACGAACGTAACGTGGAAGACCTATTCCGGTCTGACTCACAACGGGGCAGTGAACGGCTCTGCGGCTGATTCTGTTCCGTTTGCGCTGGCGCTGCTGAAAGGCCATCATCCGAAAGGAAACTGTGCAACGATCAAGCCCGTTTCCGAAGTGGAGAAGGCATTGCCGGGAATTCGCTGGAACAACTGAGTTCTGTCGGCCTGTGCGTTCTCCCGTCTGGGAAAGGAACGTTTATGCCGACACTTGAAATCTGTGTTGAAGATGCCGTTGGGTTGCAAACAGCCCAGCGGCCTGGCGTCTCGCGGATTGAACTGTGTTCCGCTCTGGCGCTAGGGGGCCTTACCCCTTCGGCAGGGCTGATGCACCTTGCTGCAAAATCGACGGTCCCAGTTTACGCCATGATCCGCCCCCGAGAGGGCGGCTTTGTGTTTGCCGAAGCGGAAATTGATCAGATGCTGGCGGACATTGATGCCGCCCGTGCAGCAGGGCTGGCTGGTGTGGTTCTCGGCGCGTCTTTGGACGATCACACACTCGATATCGCGACCCTGAAGCGTCTGTCTGAGGCCGCCGGTTCAATGGGGCGCACGCTTCATCGCGTCTTTGACCTTACGCCTAACCCGCTCATGGCCGTGGATCAGGCGGTTGAGTTGGGTTTCGAGAGAATACTGACGTCCGGGCAGGCAATTAGTGCCCCCAAGGGACATTCTGTTCTGAAGAATATTGTGCATCATGCCGCCGGGCGTATCGAAATTATGGCGGGAAGTGGTGTGCGTGTCGGAAATGCGCGTGATCTTCTGCGCGACACGGGTGTCACCAGTCTTCATGCCTCATGCCGGGGGCCATCTGTCGGGCAGGCCTGTCGCGTCTGGGACCTGGGATTTGGGCGACTGGCATCTCGAACCAGTGGTCGGATTATCGACCAGATGCTGGCTATTTTGGCTGAAGAAACAGCATCGGCAGATGCTTGAAGAAGAGTGATCCTAGACGTCACTCAGCGGTTCTCATGAAAACCGCAATGACGCTAATGGATTATAGTAATCCGTTAGCGTCGAAGAAAACCGAAAGCCAAATTAGCTTCAGGCTCTCTTGGCGGCCTCACGTGCGGCAAGCTTTTCTTCTTCAGTCCAGACTTTTCGCTCTCGCTTGACTTGTGGTTTGACCTGCTTGACCGGGCCACCCCCTAAGACGGGAGCGCGCATGGTGGAGTGCCGTGCGGTTTCTGAGTGCCATGGATGGTCGGTGTGAACCGTCAATGTACGACCGATTTCTCGTTCCACATCGTGCAGCCACGCACGTTGTTCGGCATCGCACAAAGTGATGGCGAAACCACTGCGCCCGGCACGTCCGGTGCGGCCGATGCGATGGACATAGCTTTCAGGCAGGCTTGGAAGATCGTGGTTGAAAACATGTGTGACGGTGTCAACGTCGATGCCACGGGCGGCGATATCCGTGGCAACGAGGACTTGTACGGTTCCGTCACGGAATGCGCTGAGTGCGCGTTCCCGCTGGCCCTGGGACCTGTTGCCGTGCAAGGCTTCTGCGGTGATCCCGGCCTCGGTCAGGAAAGCACAGACCTCATTGGCAATATTCTTTTGAAGTGTGAAAACGACGGCCTGACCGACATCCTGTGTTTCAAGCTGGGCTAGGAGAGCCGTTTTTTTGTGAGCTGCATCCATAAACATCACGGATTGCTCAATGCGGTCCACGGTGGTTGATGGAGGAGCAATTTCGACTTTTACCGGATCATTGAGAAGGCTCTCAACCAATGCCGCGATAGATTTCGGCATCGTGGCCGAAAACAGAACGGTATGCCGATCTTTCGGTAGTGTTGCGACGATACGCTCAATCGGTTTTGCGAAGCCCATATCCAGCATCTGGTCGGCCTCATCAAGTACAAGCGCTTCAAGCTGCGATAGATCGCATAAGCCTTGCTCGATAAGATCCAGAAGCCGCCCTGGGGCGGCGACAATAATGTCCACGCCATTCTCAAGTGCATTCACCTGATGAAACTGGCTGACACCGCCGAAAATCGTCGTCACGCGAAGATTCAGATGACGACCAAAGCTCTCAAAGCCATCCGCAATCTGGGAGACAAGCTCGCGTGTCGGTGCGAGCACGAGGACGCGTGCGCCACTCTTTGGGGCTGTGCGAGGATTAGCCGCGAGGCGGTGCAACAGTGGAAGAGCGAAAGATGCCGTCTTTCCTGTACCTGTCTGGGCCATGCCCAATAGGTCACGGCCTTCCAGCAGCATGGGAATTGACTGTGCCTGGATAGGGGTAGGTGTGACATATCCTTCTTCATCCAGAGCGCTCAGAAGAGTGGGCGCCAAGCAAAGATCGGCGAAAGTCATGGACATGGACACGCGGCGCCTCCGGCGCTCAATAATGCTGCGCCTGGTTGGGCTTCGCTGTTTCAGAACGCGGAGTTCTACGGGTGATGCCGGCCTGGGTCAACGCGCTACAGCGGCTCTTTTATCTCCGTGGAAGCATCGAATTTCCAGTCATCCTCACGACTGCATTCATCCATCATCATAATTTATGATTTGGCGACATCACGCATCGCAACCACCAGATTCATATGAGAGGCCAGAAGTCGCTGGGGAAGCGTGGGGAGATAAATGCGGATGGCTTCCAGTCTTTTGGATTCTGGCAGAGTGGCAAAAGGCGGACGCGAGCCTTCGCCATCGCTGCCCGCATTGTAGCTCTTAGCGATTGCATTAATGAGAGAGGCAGGCACGGACGCCAATAGTGTCCTTTGGGTAGGACTTAAAACTTTGTCCCGAAGAGGGCCAGATAAGGTTCGAATTTCAGCAACTTTTGGAGGTTCGTAATGCTTCAGTTGAGACAGGGGGAATTCAACTTCCACACCATTGCTTTGCATCACGTAACCAGTGGAACCTTCAATATCCACAAGCTTGCCATCATGGGCGCCTTTGAGGTCTGAAACATGATCGCCGATTGATAACTGTGCCATGGCTAATTTCCCAGTAAGATGCGTCATAGGGGGCCATGAAGTGCCTGACCGTCAAGCAGGCAACGCCATCTGAGGCGCGTTTCTTCCTCTCGCATCGGGATCGTTTGTGGTTGCGTCCCTTCGGTGGATATTTCTGGCAGTCAGCAATGCCGGTATGACACGCTCATTTCCCAGGGGCCATGCACCAGTCATTTGGGCTCGCGTACTTGATATGTTTGTGATTCGTAATTTATAAAAATAATAATCGTTTGTTCTTTAGTAATCAAAAAATGAGATTTTAAACAAATCAATTACAAGCCGAACTGCTGGAAGATTTTATGGCGATAGAGAGCTTGTTTTTCAAGCCGCTCTTGCGAAAAAGGTAATCGCTTTGCAAAAAGCTCATGCATAAAATTTATTTCTTCGAGATGAGTAGCCTGATTTAATGTATGCGTCGAAGATGATTGATGTCGCCTATGGATGTTCATGGCATCGCTGACATAGACAACGCCAACGTCGGGACTATCGAGCAACTCAAGATAGACTCTCCAGTCACCAGCCACTTTCAAGGTTTTCAAATCTTTTTTGCACGTTCTGAGAGCCGCTTGCATGGCAGTTCGTTGGAAAATTGCACCACTGACATTGAGAACCAGATTACGCTCAGACAGGCATGTTTGAAGAAAATCCCGCCCGCTGAATTGGCCATCATGCTCAAGAAGATTTCCAGCCGCCTCTACACAGTATGGCTGATAGGAGGCGGAGAGAGGCGCGCCGCTCTCATCTATTGAGCGGCTATCGCAGAACGCCATAACCGCATTCGGACACTGGTGCACAGCGTGAACAAGCTTTTCCAGAAAATGAGGATCGCAAAGGTCATCTGCTTCCGCGATCCAGACCCATTCGCCCTGTGCCTGCTTGAGTGCTTTCTGCCACTGAGCAAAGACGGACCCGGAGGACAGTCTTCCTTTAATAATACGAACGTCACGCCCCCATTCAGCGGCAGCGCTCATGGCGACTTCGATACTGTTATCCTTGGATGCATCATCAAGGACGATAATTTCCAGGACTGGGAATGTCTGCGTGAAAATAGAGACGAGCCGGGCTTCTAAATAACGCGCATAATTGTACGACGGTACCACGACGGAAATTGACGGAATTTTTGGTGCGGCCAAGCGCAGGAGTTGCTGGGCATAGGGGCGGAAAAGAAACGATTTTCCAAGTTTGCGTGCGGCAGCCTGTCGGGTGTTTTGACCGCGAGCTTTTGACCACTCGGCAAGCTCCAGAGCCGCCAAACTCATCGCTCTCACATCTGCGAACGGAACGACCATATTGTAAGTCGTCGGATCGTTTTGAAGGCTTTTAAGTAACTCTGGAATGCCGCCATTATCGGCAAAAGATGTGCATGGCAGGCCTGATGCCAGAGCCTCAAGGACGACGGAAGGATAGGGGTCTTCGCGGGACGTCAAAGTAAAGACGTCCGATGCAGACAGCCAGTCCGCAACATTATGAATGCGACCCGGCATATGGAAGGTGCCGCTTGCCCGGGCATGATCGATTTCGGTTCTCAAACCATCCTGAAGAACCGGATCAATCGCCCCAACCCATACACAGTGTGCTTGCCCGGCGAGTTTCCGCCAGAGCTGGAGAAACAGGTCAAAGCCTTTCCGCATATCCGCGTAGCCAACGCCAATGACCAGCAGATTCTGAGCGTTAAGGCCCAACTGCGATCTGAGCGCTTGCCGGGAAGGCCCGTTGAAGGTTGTCTGATCATACAGACCCTGCGGCAGGATCGTTATGTGAGGGTGTTTCTCCAATCCCAGGCGCGCTGCACAGGAGTGTGCGGGGACGACAATTGATTGTGCCGTCTCGCATGCGTCTCGCATGGCTTTCCGTAGATCTCGGCTTTGCAGGAGATGGGGGAGCTCATGAATGAGGAATGTGTAGGTGATTGCATTGTTATGCAGTGCAGGAGCAATGGCTGATGATGCCGCGCTGTTCAATATCGCACATTCAAAACCTTCTGCCCGCAACGTATTGAGGCGCGCCATCACGTCACTGGAGGTGGGAGACAGGATTTCAACAGGAGCAACAGCCCTGTAGTCTTCCATCATTGCGCCGCCTTCGAGAAGCACGAAGCGGATATCAACACCGAAAGATCGCCGGAATGTACGGCCTGTCTCCAGAAGGAGTTTTTGGGCTCCAGCCGGGAAGGCATCGTGGCCAATCAACAGCAGGCGCACCTTATTTGAGGAGCTGTTAAAGCCGGTGCAGGCTCTGGCTGTTGCATTCAGATAGGCGCTGCCGAAGTGAACGTCAGGCTCCAGATAGGCACCTTCTGCCCATTCGTTCCATGCGTTAACGCAGACAATAGATTCCCCGAAAAAACGGTTTTTCTGCGCTGAATTGACGAGGCTATTGAGCCATTTCTCATAAAGCTCAGGAGTTGAGCCGTGCATGACGAGACCGTTGCCCTGACGTCGTGCGTCATTATCCCATGAAGGTGCCGCTGTGCGGATAAGGGGAAAAGACGGACTTGGCTGTCGGAGCGCATTTTCTACAATATCGGCGTAATCGTAGATCTGCCCTCTGAAGTCTTCGTCAAGAATTTGAACGTTTTCATTGATGAGGCGGCAGTCGGAAACAACTTTGTGGGGAGGAAATTCGATAGCTCCTTCAACACCAAAGGAATGAGGGTCTTCATCTCCAAAGGCCTGCCCCATAATAAAGATAGGGTTAATGCCGTGCCTCTCCCGAAAGAGTTCACGCCAGCGCGCAAAGGCTTGGCGTGCATTAGGAATGGTTCCAGGGCGATACACCATGAGGAGAGGGCGATCCCCAATCCTGATATATCGGGGATCGTGCATATGTCTGGAGAAGCAGTCTACGAGAGCGATGTTATCCGCATCTCTGTAATGCTGGGCAATCAGAATATCATCTTCTGACCCGTCCCAGCGGCGGCTCCAGTTCTCGTTGGCCCACATCAGGCAGAATGGAAGGTCAATCTGAGGGTTGGCCAGAAGCATTTCCAGCGGCCCATCAAGCAGACGCTTTTGATTGAACCAGTAAAAATAGAAGACAAAACCTTCAATTCCGGCGGCCTTGGCCATTCTGGCCTGACGGTCGAGAAGGTCTGGAGAATTCAGAGTGTAATGACCCAGGTCACGTGGAATGCGGGGTTGATAATGGTCTGCGAAGCGAGGGAGCGCGCGCGATGTGTTGGTCCACTCTGTAAAACCCTTTCCCCACCATTCATCGTTTTCTGCTGTGGCATGATATTGGGGCAAGTAATACGCAAGGACACGGGCGCGTCTGATTGCGCTCTGGGGAAGTGGGTTGAAATCCTCAAATGAAGGGCCTGGCGCGCTACGCCGCCGAACTTCCCGAAAGACGGTGACTTCATTCGCCGGGCATGAGGAATGAATTCCCGAACGGTTCTTGTTCTCAAGGTAGTGAAGAAGCGGATTACTTTCTGGGGCATGCCGTAGATAATTCTTCCGGTAGTAAACCGGATCAAAGCCTTCGAACGGCTGCCTGGCCTCACGAAAGCCCTGGATCATGTAATGTTCCAGCGGGTCGAGACCGGCGGCGGCTACATCGGGGTAGGTTTTCAAATAGAAGGCTGGATCAAACTCAGCAATAGGTTTCAGTTTCTGTGTATGGCGGTTGAGCAGATAATGAGCGAGCGCCAGCATCCCTTGCGGAATGGCGTAAGTCTGAGTGTACCAGCCAGGATCAAACCAACCGATTGGTCGGCGGCCTTCTTTCTCGCCTTTTGTGACGTAATGTAAAAGTGGGTCTCCCAGAACATCCCGATTTTGGGCGACATACCAGTGAGGATCAAAAAACGGATTGGGTTTACGACCCTCTCTCCAGCCATGCTGGTGATAATGCCGAAGGGCTGCTGTTCCGAGGTTGTGGAGGTCCGGATTGCTCTTCAGATAATATGTTGCGTCAAATACTCCCGAATACCCAAGAATTTGGAGCGCACTTGGTGCGAAGGCATCCGAGGCTGCAGAAACGGCTGGGCTGGATGAATCCGGGAGGGCGTGAAGCATGAAACGGTTTTTTACTGTTTCTTAATGAATTTCAAGTGCGTTAATTTATCGTCAATAAGAAGGGTGATTTGCCGTGGGGTGCGGAGAATGTCATACCGTCGGCCCCGAAGGGCATCGACGCCCTCCCGTCGGCATCGGAGGTGGAAGACTGATGGACCGCAGTGTGTCTTCCTTTGAGGAAGATAGTCCCGTTTACACGCATCAGACCATGTACCTGGAAGAGGGGATGGATCTGGAATGTGGCGTTCATCTTGCGCCGCTCGAAGTTGCTTACTGCACCTATGGCACCCTCGCGCCTGATCGCGGTAACGCCATACTGGTCTGTCACGCTCTGACCGGAGACCAGTATTTAGCCGAGCCTAATCCATTGACTGGCAAGCCAGGCTGGTGGAACCGCATGGTTGGGCCTGGCCTTCCAATCGATACGGACAGATTTTTTGTTATCTGCCCCAATGTATTGGGCGGGTGCATGGGGTCTACCGGTCCGAAGTCCATTCGGGCAGAGACCGGGCGGCCTTGGGATAGTGAATTTCCTCCCATCACCATGCACGACATCGTCGCCTCTCAGGCATGTCTGTTGGACCATCTGGGCATCCAGCGTCTTTTCGCTGTCGTGGGCGGCTCCATGGGAGGCATGCAGGCACTGACGTGGATTGCCGATTATCCCGAGCGCGTTTTTGCGGCTTTGCCGATTGCAACGTCGCCGTTCCACTCAGCCCAGAATATTGCATTCAACGAAGTCAGCCGTCAGGCGATCTTTGCGGATCCTGACTGGCATGATGGCCATTACAGAGACTTCGGCGCCATTCCGGCTCGTGGCCTGGGGGTTGCCCGGATGATGGCCCACATAACTTATCTGTCCGAAGAGGCTCTGAGCCGGAAGTTTGGACGTAAAGTTCGAAGTGAAGCTCCAACGGCTGTGCCAGCTGCCAGCAGTCCTTCTCTGTTTGGTGAGATGTTCGAAGTTGAGAGTTATCTGCGGCATCAGGGCTCAACATTTGTGCGCCGGTTTGATGCAAATTCGTATCTGACGGTAACGCGGGCGATGGATTATTTTGATCTGGCCGCCGAGCATGATGGAGATCTTTCGGCACCGTTTCGAAAGTGCGAGACGCGTTTCTGCGTCGTGTCCTTTAGTTCGGACTGGCTTTTCCCCACGTCTCAGTCCCGTCTTCTGGTGCGGGCTTTGAACAAAGCCGGCGCAAACGTCTCCTTTGTGGAAATCGAGAGCGATCGTGGGCATGACGCGTTCCTGCTGGACGAGCCTGATCTGGATCGAACGGTTCGGGGTTTCCTGAATGGTGCAGCTGAGCACGCAGGTCTGACGAAAGTGGAGGGGGTCTGATGCGGCTGGATCAGCGTCTTATTGCGGAGATGATTCCAACCCAGGCCCGCGTTCTGGATGTCGGTAGTGGTGACGGTACGCTCATCGATTATCTGTATCGGACGCGAAACTGCGACGCCCGTGGCATTGAAATCGACATGCAGAGCGTGACGCAATCCGTTGCCCATGGTCTGCCGGTTATGCACGGAGATGCAGATCACGATCTGTCCTATTATCCCGATGATTCGTTTGACTATGTTGTTCTGCAAAGAACACTGCAGGCGGTTGAGCGTCCCCGGGAAGTGTTACGGCAAATGTTGCGGATAGGGCGTCATGCGATCATCTCCTTCCCGAATTTTGGTCATTGGAGACTGCGTTTACAGCTCCTGACCACCGGCCGCATGCCGATGACTTCGGTATGGAGTACGCCTTGGTATTCCACGCCCAATATCCATCCATGCACCATTCGGGATTTTCTCGCGTTATGTGAGGAGGAGGGTTACATTGTGCAGCAATGGCTTGCCATCGACGAGGATGGATTGAAGGCTCCGTGGCGCCGCTCAATCCGCTTCGCAAACCTTTTCGGTGAACAGGCGCTTTTTCTGCTGCGACGCGGGTAGAGGGTCAGTTCTTTTCTCTCTGTGCATCATTGATGCGCAGGAAGTTCGCGATTTTGCAAAACGCGTTAAATAATAATGATTTTTTAGAAATCGGACCTCTCAACTCCCTTGCAGGGCAAGGGAAGCTGCCTTACATCCGTTTGCAGATATCCTTGTGTGAAAGCAGGGAGATGCTGACGGTCTCTTCGTCATGCTGGTCGATTGAGCACACGGTGCTTTGCTTCTCTGACTTTGGTGGGAAAAGTGAAGTGGGCAATGTGCAGGGCTTTTTTGGCTCTTGCACATGTCCATCTGTGTGTCTGCGTCTCAGTTTGAAGGTTCGTCTTTCATCAACTTTCTAGGCTCAAAGCAGGCATTTTATTCGTGCATTCAAAAGTGCGAACTAGCTGTGCGAGCCAGGCCTTGTTATCCCTCAGGAGGGGTCCATGACCAGTTTCGCAGAGCTCAAACTTGCCGAGCCACTTCAGAAAGCACTTGCTGAAGAAGGTTACACTACGCCAACGCCGATTCAGGCTGGCTCTATTCCTTACCTTCTGGAAGGCCGTGACCTTCTTGGTCTGGCTCAGACCGGCACAGGTAAGACAGCTGCCTTCGCGCTGCCAATTCTGGACTACCTGCTGCGGCATCGCCGCCCGGCAGCTCCCAAGAGTGTCCGGGTGCTGGTTCTGGCGCCGACGCGTGAGCTGGCTTCCCAGATCGACGAGAGCTTTGCTGCATACGCACGCCACATGAAGCTGACGCATGCAGTTGTGTTCGGTGGGGTCGGGCAAGGACGCCAGGTCGAGGCAACGCGCCGTGGCGTGGATGTTCTCGTGGCTGCGCCGGGCCGTTTGCTGGATCTGGTGGGGCAGGGTCACATCGACCTTTCTGCCCTGGAGGTTCTGGTGCTGGACGAAGCCGATCGTATGCTCGACATGGGCTTCGTTCGTGATATCCGCCGCATCATGGCTCTCTTGCCTGCGCGTCGTCAGACGGTTCTGTTCTCGGCAACGATGCCGCAGTCCATCAGCGATCTTGCGCATTCCCTGCTGAAGGACCCTGCTACTGTTCAGGTAACGCCTGAATCCAGCACGGTTGATCGCATCCGTCAGGCTGTGATGTTCGTGGAGACGGACAAGAAAAAGGATGCGACACTGATGCTCGTTGAGAGCTCAAATGTCGTACGTGCAGTCGTGTTCACGCTGATGAAGCATGAAGCGAACAAGGTTGCGGAATTCCTGAACAAGAACGGCATTACGTCTGAAGCACTGCACGGGAACAAGTCCCAGGGCGCGCGTGAACGCGCCATGGCTGGCTTCCGCAACGGGACGATCAAGGTTCTGGTCGCAACGGATATTGCCGCACGTGGCATCGACGTTGATGATGTTTCTCACGTCTTCAATTACGATCTGCCAAATGTCCCTGAATCTTATGTTCATCGTATCGGTCGTACCGCGCGTGCAGGCCGTGATGGCTGGGCAGTATCACTCTGTGATGCAGAACAGCGCGCATGGCTTCGGGATATTGAGAAAAAGATCGACAAGGCTATTCCTGTCGTAACTGATCATCCGTACCACTCTGATGCTGCACAGAATTCCACAATGCGTCCGCCAGTGCTTGGTGGTGGTCGTGGTGGTGGCGGTCAGCGAGGCGGTGGTGGAAATGGTGGTGGCCGCCGTCGTTCCGGCCCTCCTGCTGGTGGACGTAGTGGCGACGCCGCTCGCCGTAGCGGCGGTGGTGGCCGTCCGACGGGGCGTCGTTGATCTGTTAAATATGAAGTGATTGCGCGCAATCCTCAGAAAATTTTCTACGTCTCCGCCCGGTTGTTCGGGCGGAGATTTTTTATATATGGCGCATGAAATTCATGATTAATTTGAAATTAAGTAGTAATTTTATTTTCTAAGCTAGGTAATATTTCTTATTTTTAAATATCTCATCCCTTAACTTGGTTGCTTCATCAGCTCTCGTGCGTGATTAGCCAATGTATGCAGGCTACTCATGGAAGTGTCTGCCACCATACTAATTCCCAAGCCGTTTTGCGCCCAAAGATAGCCTGGCAGATGACGCATCGGACGCATCGGCGCTGTGACGTCCACGCCGTACATCGGCCTCACGAAGAGAGAAATTCTGGCGCCGCTGTCATCCTTGTAGAAAAAAACGCAAGCTGGCCCATGATCCGTTGTGACCAGTTGTCCTCCCGTCAGGCGATAACCCGCTGCAGACAGGTCCGGTGGTCGTACAGGACGACCTAGTGTTCTTCCTCCCCATGCTGCCAGTTGTGCAACATTACCTTCCGTAATTGTGCTCCCTTGGCTGGCCTTTCGCACGATCGCCGCTTCCTGTTCAACGGCTGCCAGCCCCACTGGTACGCGTTGATCCCGGAGAAACCACCCGCTGCCAAAACCTATGGATAAGGCAAGGACAATCGAAGCTGCCATGCGAGGCATGTTTGAGCGGGTGCTCTGTCGTTGCTGCAACTGTGGAACGTTGAAGCGCACTGGGAGGGGTTGTTCAAGCTCCGGATCAAGTCCTGCGCGGAGGGCATCTCGCTCGCGCTTCCATGCTGAAACACGGCGCAATGTATCGGGATGACTTTCAAGCCATGCCTCGACTGCCTGTAGTCGTTCAGGTGACAGAAACCCATCAACCCAACCCTGCAGATCATCTTCGGTCACGGGGCGATCAGGTTGTGTCATTTGACTCTCCGAAGAGTGGGGCGTTCCTCGTGTTCGACAAGATTATGCAGAGCGGTGCGTGCCCGGGAAAGGCGCGACATGACAGTCCCCAGAGGTAGGTCCAGAATTTCTGCAACCACGCCATATTGGAGCCCCTCAACGCCAACTAGCAGCATGATCTGGCGGTGATCATCGGATAAACGTTCAAACGCGTGCACCACATCCTGCCATTCGAGATGTGAGATCTGCGCTTCTTTTTGTGGTGTGTCAGGGACAGATGTGTCTGTCAGGGACACGAAGCGACGTAACCGTCGCCAATGATTTACGTTCAGACGATGTGCGATCGTGAACAGCCACGGGCGAAGATCAGGCAAATCACGGACCTGATGTAGTCGCGTGAGGGCACGTTCCAGACAGTCTTGGACAAGGTCATCTGCCTGAGATGGATCGCGGGTCAGGACGCGCGCGTATCGTCTCAATGCCGGGATAGCGGTTTGTAGCCTGATGTCCGCATCATCACTCAAGTCCGTCTTTGCCTTTCACACGATCATCTTTCACAGACAAAGACGTTCTGTGGGCCAGTTTATTCCCTCTAAAAAACAGAGATACTGAAATACTCTTTGGTAGCGTGTTTTCTGCGGAATAAATCCAGTGTGGCTGACGTCTTCATGGAAGATAGCTGCATTGGATAGAAACCCATGGATCAAAAATACGCAGGTTCCTTAACCACCGCTGCCCGCTGGTTCGGTGTTATTGCTGCGCCCGCGGCGCTTGCGTTGGCTTTTCTTTGGGCGGGAGGCTGTTTTTCTCCTGACCGTGTTACGCAGAACCGTTTGATGGGAGAATTGCATAACGCCGGGAGCTATGGACATGGCTTTCGAAGGGCCCACGCCAAAGGCGTCTGCGTCAGCGGATGGTTTGATGCGAGTGGTGACGCCGCAAATTTGTCACGAGCTGCGGTCTTTCGTGAACAGCATGTACCGGTCATTGGACGGTTCGCTCTCGGTGTCGGGCAGCCTTATGCTCAAGATAATGCCGCCACTGTGCGAAGCATGGCGTTGCGGTTTATGCCGCACGACGCTCCTGAATGGCGGACTGGCATGAACGATCCGCCAGTTCTTCCGCTGCGCGATGCGCACGACGTCGCAGATTTTTTTGCATCTCAACAAATCGATCCTGCAACTGGAAAGCCTAACCCTTCGCGCACGAATACGTTCGGTGCGACGCATCCCTGGCTCAAGTCTGCGGCTGAGGAAAATGCTCATCGCGTTATTTCATCAGGCTTCGCAGACGATACGTTTCACAGTCTTGATAGCTTTATACTGGTCGCTGCGGACGGTTCGAAAACGGCCGTGCGGTGGGCCATGGTGCCGATTCAACCCGCCGAGCCGGCCAACGGAGAGGCGAGGGACCATGACTATCTATTTCGTAAACTGATCGGTGATATTCACGAGCATCCTCTGCAATGGCGTCTGATGGTGACTGTAGCAGGAGCGCATGATGTCATTGACGATCCCAGTCAGATCTGGGCCCGCGACGACCGGATAGTCGATGCTGGAACTCTGACTCTGGCGTCCATTGAAAGCGAAGATGGCGCCCCTTGTACGGGTATTACCTTTGATCCTCTCATTTTGCCGCCGGGCATTGAGCCGTCGGGTGATCCGATCCTTCAGGTTCGGTCCGCCGCCTATATGAAGTCATTTTTACTGCGTTCTGGCGAAAGGCGTGGCCCGAGCGCGGTTACGCCCAGTCTGATACAGCCTTCCGAAGGCAAAAAATCATGAACCAAGAGGCATCATTTTCGCTTTTATCGCGTGCGCTGCATTGGCTTATGGCTGTAATGATTATGTGCATGCTGTTCAGCGGTCTGTTCATGGCGTCTTCAGTAGGGCCCAGTTATCATCGGCTAGTGACGTTGCATCGCCCTCTGGGGATTGCGATTCTCGTGCTGGCTATCCTGCGTTTGAGAAATCGTCTCGGATCATCCGCTCCAACGCTACCAAATGATCTACCCCGTTTTTTAAAGTATGCGGCTAAAGCCTCGCATGTTCTGCTTTACGGGTTGATGATTGCGCTGCCTCTTGTGGGCTGGGGAATGCTCTCCGCCGGTGGCTTTCCCATCCCTTTGTGGGGACAGTCAGTTATTCTCCCACCAATTTTGCCTCATGATCCTGCTCTTTGGGCGTGGCTCCATTTTATTCACTCGATCCTGGCTTTTGCACTTTTCGGGCTTGTTTTGGTCCATATCGGGGTCGCTCTGTTTCATGGCCTGATCCGCCGTGACGGAGTGTTTGGAAGTATGGCCTGGGCAAAACGCGCAAAGTAGACTGTGTTCAGTGAAGGTGAGGTTGTAGGGCTTAATGCCCTACAACCGTGTAATTTTCTCTGAGAATAATATGAGAAAAAATCTATTATTTCAAAATCGTAGTGTAGTTGATTAACCGGAAATCTATGGTCGATTGTGCCAGATTTTATTATCGGAAAGGCCCATGTTTTATTATAAGGAGAATGGGAATAGTTGAGGAAAACGTTTTTCTTAGTGAGCCCGTTTCATTCCATCGGCTCGAGCATCGCGGTGTCAGGCAAATTACTCTGACCTGTTGTGTAAGCCTCATGCCGTTGTGGGCACTGCACATCACAAGTGGCAGCAGTAACTGTAAAAACATGATTTGATAGAGAATTTTTGATTTATCTGGCGGAGAGGGTGGGATTCGAACCCACGGTACGCTTCCACGCACGGCGGTTTTCAAGACCGCTGCCTTAAACCACTCGGCCACCTCTCCAGACCCCAACCGTAAAATCGGGAGTCGTGTCCTGCGTGCAGGACGTGGGCGGCTACATGCGATGAGATGGCGCTCACGTCAAGCCTCCTTCTTTGTTACATACCTTGGAGGGGTTTACTCTTCGAAACAGGACATGGGGCGTTTTGTAACGAAAAAACTGCCATCTTGAAGGGAATGGGGCGGGAACGCTTTTTCGCCTCTCATCACCATCAAGGATATAGCATCCATGACGGCATTTCGTCTTTCTGTTCTCCTTCCGGCTCTAGCTTCCGTTGGGCTGTTGGCTGGTTCCGCTCTGGCACACGCCCATCCGGGTGCGCCTGGACCGCAGCCTGATGGCATGCATGGCAGGCCGGGCCCCGGGGGCATGCTTCCGCCGTTCCCGCCGGGAATAACTCTGACTGAGGCCCAGAAGGCTCAGGTCCATAAGATTTTCAGCCAAGGCCATGAGGAGATGAAGGCTCGGCATGAAAAGCTGAAGGCTCTTCGGGACAAGATCCGCACGGCTCTTTCTGTGGAGGGCGATCTGGATCGCACGCTCCTCGCTGATCTGACCAAGCAGGAATCCGACCTGCATGTGCAGGAAGCGCAGGCTCGACTGGAGACGCAGGAGAAGCTTCATGATATCCTGACTCCTGAGCAGCGCCGCCAAGCGAACGCGACCATGGAGAAAATTCGTTCGCTCCATGATCAGTTGGACGCCATTATGGGCCATCCGCCCGAAGACGGGCCGCCGCCTGCACCCTGATTTCTAAGGTTGAGGCGCTCTATTGCTTGACGTCCGCGTCGCGAAGCGATAGAGCGAACTTGTTTCCGGACACGCCACATCGCGAAGGCTCGCGCAGTGGCGTGTTTCTGCTTGCTATAAGGTGGCCCGTTGTTCGATCAACTCTCAGGTAAGATGTCCGGTGTCCTCGAAGGGCTTTCCAAAAATGGAAAGCTCTCGGAGGCTGATGTCACCGAGGCCATGCGTGAAGTTCGTCTCGCGATGCTGGAGGCGGACGTCGCGCTGCCTGTCGTGCGGGACTTCGTCAATAAGGTGCGTGAGCGTGCAGTTGGTCATGAAGTGCTGGAAAGCGTTTCTCCTGGCCAGGCTGTCGCCAAAATCGTTAACGATGCCCTGATTGACGCGCTCGGCGGCGCCGGTGTTGCTCCTCTGAATCTCTCAGCCGTGCCGCCAGTTCCATTACTGATGGTTGGTCTGCAGGGTTCGGGAAAGACCACGACGTCGGGTAAGATCGCCCTGCGTCTCTCTTCCCGTGAGCGCAAGAAGATTCTTCTGGCGAGCTTGGACGTGCAGCGTCCAGCAGCGCAGCTCCAGCTTCAGCAGCTTGCTGAGCGCGTCAACGCGATTACAGGGCTGGTAAAGTCTCTGCCAATCGTAGCGGGGCAGTCGCCGGTAGATATCGCGAAGCGTGCGCTGGAAACAGCCCGTCGCGAAGGCTACGATATCGTCATCCTCGATACCGCTGGCCGGCTGTCTATCGACGAAGCTCTGATGGGCGAGGTTCGCGAGATCCGTTCTGTCACGAACCCGGTAGAAACGCTGTTGGTCGTGGACGCGATGACGGGGCAGGACGCTGTCAATACAGCCAAGTCCTTTAATGAAGCCGTCGGTATTACCGGCGTTGTCATGAGCCGTATGGATGGTGACGCCCGTGGCGGTGCTGCACTGTCCATGAAGGCCATTACGGGCGCACCGATCAAGCTGACGGGTTCTGGCGAAAAGCTGGAAGCGCTCGAAGAATTCCATCCGGAACGTGTGGCTGGCCGTATTCTGGGGCTGGGTGACGTTGCTGGCCTTGTGGAACGCGCAGCGGAAACGCTCGACCACGAAGAAGGCGAGCGCGTAGCCAAAAAGATGCTCGCCGGTAAGTTTGATCTGGATGACTACGTGTCCCAGATCAACCAGATCAACCGTATGGGGTCGATCTCGGGCATTCTCGGCATGCTTCCTGGTATGGGTAAGATCAAGGATATGCTGGGTGACAAGGAGATCGACACGTCGATTTTCAAACGTCACAAGGCCATCATTTCTTCGATGACCAAGCAGGAGCGCAAAACGCCGGGAATCATCAAGGCATCCCGTAAAAAACGGATCGCCTCAGGTTCTGGAACGACGGTTCAGGAAGTGAACCGTCTGCTCAAGCAGTTTGACGACATGTCCACAATGATGAAGCGCATCAGCAAAATGGGCCTTGGTGGCCTGATGCGCGGAATGGGTGGGGCAGGTGGTCTGGCCGACATGATGAAGGGGATGGGCAAGCCCGGTGGGCGCCCGCCTTTCGTCTGATCAGCATCAAGTTTTCAAGTTTGTCTTTCAGGAGTTTTTCATGAGCCTCAAGATTCGTCTTTCACGCGCTGGTGCCAAGAAGCGTCCGTACTACCACATCGTCGTTGCAGACAGCCGCAGCCCGCGCGATGGCCGTTTCATCGAAAAGGTTGGCGCATACAACCCAATGCTGCCGTCCGACCATGCTGATCGTATCCGCCTTGATGGCGAGCGCATCCAGCATTGGCTGTCCAACGGTGCGCAGGCAACCGACCGTGTTGCACGTTTCCTTGGTAACGCTGGTCTGGCTCCGAAGCCTGCTTACAGCGAGCAGCCGAAGAAGTCCGCTCCGAAGGCCAAGGCTCAGGCTCGCGCTGCAGAAGCAGCCGCTGCTGCAGCTGCCGCAGCCTGATCTACTGCTGACGTTTCAGGACGCTTGATCCGTGCCACCCTTTAAACCTGACAGTGATGTCCTGATCGCGACCATCGGTCGTCCGCATGGCGTACGCGGTCTGGTTCATCTTCATGCAGCTACTGATGATCCGGCTTCTGTCGAGATGTTCGGTGCGCTGCATGATGAGCGTGGGGTTGTATGGACAGCAAGCTGGGTTTCTCCGGGAGTGGCTGCTCTGACAGACGCTCAGGGGAACACTCTGCCAGACCGCACAGCTGCCGAACGACTGGTTAACCGTCGTTTGTATGTTGCGCGTGAGCTTCTGCCGGCCGTCGAGGAAGACGAGTTCTATCATGCCGACCTGATCGGCATGACTGCAGTTTCCGAAGATGGCGAAGTGCTTGGAACCGTCTCCATAGTTCATGACTATGGTGCGGGTGTCAGCATCGAGATTGATCGAGGTCTGATCGTTCCATTCACGCTGGCCTGTGTGCCGCATGTCGATCTCGCGCACCGTCGCGTGACCGTCGTGCCGCCAGTTGAAGTCGAGGTCGCAGGTGATCTCGATGGAGAGGTACAGGTTCGGGTATGAGTTGGCGCGCTGACATCCTGACCCTGTTTCCGGACATGTTTCCGGGGCCGCTTGGATTTTCCCTAGCGGGCAGGGCGCTCGAACGTGGCATCTGGTCCTGTGAAGCGCATGACCTGCGTGCTCACGGACAGGGCCGCCATCGTGCGGTGGATGATACGCCATTTGGTGGTGGAGCTGGCATGGTGATGCGGGCGGATGTCTTGGATACGGCTCTCTCGGCGCTTCCCGCGCTGGATGGTCGACCCGTCATCTACCCAACACCCCGCGGACGTCGTCTCTCGCATGAAGATGCGGAGCGGTTTGTGGCTGGGCCCGGTGTTGTCGTCCTCTGCGGGCGTTTTGAAGGGGTAGACGAGCGCGTACTGGAAAAGCACGACATCGAACAGTTCAGTATGGGCGATGTCGTACTGTCAGGCGGAGAAATTCCTGCTCTGACTCTTCTGGATGCGTGTGTACGGCTGCTTCCCGGAGTTATGGGATCTGAGATCAGCGGACAGGACGAGAGTTTTGCCGAAGGTCTGCTAGAATACCCGCAATATACCAAGCCGGCAGTCTGGGATGGGCGCGAAGTGCCTGAAATCCTTCTGTCCGGTCATCACGGCGCCATTGCCCGCTGGCGTCATGAACAGTCAATCGCAGTCACGAAGGCGCGTCGCCCCGATCTCTGGGATGCGTACCTGGCGCGACAGCAGGTTCATTGAATTTTTGTTTCCAGGAGTTTGGTCATGAACATTATCCAGCAGTACGAGGCGCGCGAAATCGAACGTCTTTCCGCGGCTCGCGCCGTTCCGGAATTCATCGCAGGTGACACGGTTCGCGTTGGCGTCCGCGTTGTTGAAGGTACGCGTGAGCGCGTGCAGAACTTCGAAGGCGTTGTCATTGCCCGTTCCAACAAGGGCCTGAACAGCAACTTCACGGTTCGCAAGATTTCCAACGGTGAAGGCGTGGAGCGTGTATTCCCGCTGTACGCTCCGTCCCTCGCCAGCATCGAAGTGGTGCGTCGTGGTAAGGTGCGTCGCGCAAAGCTGTACTACCTGCGTGGCCGTTCGGGTAAGTCTGCACGTATTGCAGAGCGCCCGCGCGATCTGCCGAAGGCTGGCGAAAAAGCCGCTTCCTAAGTCAAGGTTGGAGTATAAGGATGCCCGTTTCTTCTTCGCCCAGAACACTGTTTGACAAGATCTGGGCCGATCACGTTGTTGACCGCCTTGAAGACGGGACGTGCATCCTATACATCGACCGTCACCTCGTTCACGAGGTGACAAGCCCGCAGGCTTTTGAAGGTCTGCGGATGGCCGGACGGCGATTGCGCCGTCCGGACGCAACAGTCGCCGTGGTGGACCACAACGTCCCCACGTCCGACCGTTCCCAGCCGATTGAAGAGCCGGAAAGCCGTCTCCAGATCGAAACGCTGGAGAAGAATGTCGCTGAGTTCGGCGTTCCCTATTTCCCGCTCCGTTCCGCGTCTCAGGGCATCGTTCACGTTGTCGGGCCAGAGCAGGGCATTTCCCTGCCAGGCATGACGATCGTTTGCGGTGACAGTCATACCTCGACGCACGGCGCACTCGGCGCCCTTGCATTTGGTATTGGCACCTCCGAAGTCGAACACGTCATGGCGACCCAGACGCTTCTCCAGAAACCCGCAAAGAACATGCGTGTTTCTGTCGAGGGCAAAGTGGGTCCGGGCGTGACAGCCAAGGACATCATGCTGGCCATTATCGGCAAGATCGGTACGGCAGGCGGCACCGGGCATGTGATTGAATTTGCCGGCTCTGCAATCCGCGATCTGGACATGGCAGGGCGCATGACACTCTGCAACATGTCCATTGAGGGCGGTGCAAAGGCTGGTCTGGTCGCACCCGACGAAACGACTTTTGCATATGTGAATGGCCGTCCGTTTGCGCCGAAGGGTGAAGCGTTTGAACAGGCCTGTGCTTACTGGCGCACGCTGGCATCGGATGAAGGCGCTCATTTTGATACGGAAGTGACGTTGAAGGCCGAAGACATTGTGCCTTCCGTCACATGGGGTAACAGCCCGCAGGACGTTCTGCCGATTGATGGCATCGTGCCGTCCCCGTCTGATTTCAAGGATCCGGCTCAGGCTGCGCAGGTTCAGCGCGCTCTGGATTACATGGGTTTGACGGCTGGCCAGAAGATTGCCGGAACGCCCGTCGATGTGGTCTTCATCGGCTCCTGCACCAACAGCCGTCTGGAAGATCTGCGCGCTGCTGCTGAAGTTGTGCGCGGTCGTCATGTTGCGAAGAACGTTCGCGCGATGATCGTGCCGGGATCGGGCCTCGTGAAGGAAGCCGCCGAAGCCGAAGGGCTGGACAAGATTTTCCTTGATGCCGGTTTTGAATGGCGCGAGGCAGGCTGCTCGATGTGTCTGGGGATGAACCCGGATCGTCTAACGCCGGGACAGCGTTGCGCTTCTACGTCCAATCGTAACTTTGAGGGTCGTCAGGGGCCGGGCGGCAGAACGCATCTGTGTTCCCCATCCATGGCTGCCGCGGCGGCTGTCACGGGCACGCTATGTGATGTGCGTGAGCTGATGAAGGAAACCGTCTGATGGACAAGTTCACGGAACTGACCGCCATTGCGGCTCCGATGCCAAATGAGAACATTGATACCGATCAGATCATTCCGGCGCGCTTCCTGAAGACCATCCAGCGCACGGGTCTTGGCAAGAACGCCTTTGCCGCGCAGCGCTACGACGAGAATGGTAACGAGAACCCGGACTTTGTTCTGAACAAAGAGCCGTATCGTCAGGCTGAAATCCTCATCACTTATGACAATCTCGGTTGTGGCTCCTCCCGTGAGCATGCTCCGTGGGCTCTTCTGGATTTCGGTATCCGCTGCGTCATCGCACCGAGCTTTGCCGACATTTTTTTCAATAACTGTTTCAAGAACGGTATCCTGCCGATCCGTTTGCCACGGGAAATCTGTGACGAACTGATGGGTGATGCACGCCAAGGTTCGAATTCCCGTCTGACGGTCGATCTGGAAAAGCAGATCATCATTCGCCCGGACGGGAATGTTGTGCCGTTTGAAGTTGACCCCTTCCGCCGTCACATGCTGCTCGAAGGTCTGGACGATATTGGCCAGACGCTGGCGCATGATGCGGAAATCAGTAGCTTTGAACATCAGGCCAGCCGTGCATGGGTGCCGTCAATCAGCATGGGAACTGCAAAATGAGTGAAGCCCACAAGCTTCTTGTTCTTGCCGGTGATGGTATCGGCCCGGAAGTCATGCGTGAAGTTGCACGGATCGTGCACTGGCTGGACGCGAACCGTGGCCTGAAGCTGGACATTACGGAAGAACTCGTTGGCGCGGCTTCTCTTGCTGTCCATGGTGTTCCTATCCGTGATGAAGTTATCGACCTTGCCCGGAAGTCCGATGCGGTTCTGTTTGGCTCGGTCGGTGATCCGGCCTGGGGCCATGTTGGGTTCGACAAACGCCCTGAAGTAGCCATTCTGAAGCTGCGCAAAGAGCTTGAGCTTTTCGCAAATCTTCGTCCGGCCCAGCTTTTTGATGCGCTTATTGATGCGTCTGCTTTGAAGCCGGAAGTGGTGCGCGGGCTGGATATAATGATCGTCCGTGAGACGGTCGGTGGTATCTATTTCGGTGAGCCGCGTGGTATCGAGACCCTTCCGGATGGTTCCCGCCGTGGGATCAACACGGAAGTTTACACGACGTCCGAAATCGAGCGTGTTGCCCGCGTTGCTTTCGAGATGGCCCGTCAGCGTGGCAATCGCGTCTGTTCCGTAGAGAAGTGCAATGTGATGGAAAGCGGCCTCCTGTGGAAGGAAGTCGTCACTGATCTGCACAAGCGCGAATATCAGGATGTGGAATTGTCCCACATGCTGGCCGATAACTGCGCCATGCAGCTCGTTCGTAACCCGAACCAGTTTGATGTGATCGTTACGGGCAACCTGTTCGGCGATATTCTGTCCGATCTGGCATCCATGCTGACGGGTTCTCTGGGTATGCTTCCGTCTGCAACGCTCGGTATCGTGCGTGAAGATGGCAAGCGCAATGCGCTGTATGAGCCGATCCATGGCAGCGCGCCGGATATCGCTGGCAAGGGCATTGCAAACCCGCTGGCGCAGATCCTCTCCTTTGCGATGCTGCTGCGTTACTCGCTCAACCGGGCTGAAGATGCGGAACTGATTGAAAAGGCAGTGTCCAACGTGCTGGCAAGCGGCCTGCGCACCGCTGACATCATGTCTCCAGGCATGGCTCGTGTTGGTACGGATATGATGGGACAGGCTGTTCTGCGTGAAATGGAAAAGCTGGCCTGATTTTATCTTAAATTGTCTCTACTTAAGGGCTGGGTAGTTCCATAAAGGAGCCGCCCGGCTTTTTTTGTGCACAAAAAACGTGTCAGTCATGTGCCGATGGGCTGTGGTCAAATGAGGGCGGACGGCGCTAGGGTCTCTGCGCGATAAAGCCACCGGGAACCCATCATGTCTCTCATTGCCGACCGTCTGAACCGTATCCTTCCGAGCCAGACGATTGCGATTACCCAGAAAGCCCGTGCCCTGAAGGCAGAGGGCCGCGATATTATCAGTCTTTCAGCTGGTGAGCCGGATTTTGATACGCCGGATTTCGTCAAGCAGGCCGCCATTCGGGCCATTCAGAATGGCGAGACGAAATATACGGATGTCGCGGGTACGATGCCGCTGCGTGAAGCAGTTGCGGCCCGACTGAACGCTGATTTCGATCTGAATTACCGCGCCGAGGAAATTTGCGTTTCGACGGGTGGCAAGCAGGTCATTTATAATGTGATGGTGGCCACTCTGAATGCGGGCGATGAAGTCATCATTCCGGCTCCGGCTTGGGTGTCTTACCCCGATATCGTCTCGCTGGCAGACGGAACACCTGTCGTAATCCAGACAACGGCTGAGAATGGTTTCCGCCTGACGGCGGACCAGCTTCGCGCTGCGATTACGCCCAAGACGAAATGGCTGATGCTGAATTCGCCCTGCAATCCTACAGGTGCCGCATACGACGAACATCATCTCAAGGCGCTGACTGAGGTTCTCTTAGAGCATCCGCATGTGTGGATCCTGACAGACGATATGTACGCCAAGCTGATGTATGAAGGCGCCGTCGCCAAGACGTTTGTGCAGGTCGAACCGCGTCTGCGGGACCGAACGGTGACGATGAATGGCGTGTCTAAGGCCTACGCCATGACGGGCTGGCGGATTGGTTTTTCTGCCGCGCCTGTGGAACTGACGCGCCAGCTGATCAAGCTGCAAGGACAGAGCACGAGCAATCCGTGCTCCATTGCTCAGGCTGCGGCCAAGGAGGCCGTTTCAGGCCCGCAGGATTTCATTGGGGAAATGGTGAGTGTTTATGAGCAGCGCCGCAATCTTGTGGTGTCCATGCTCAATGACGCACCTGGCTTGAGTTGTGCAAAGCCGGAAGGCGCGTTTTACGTGTTCCCATCTATCGCGGGAACGCTTGGAAAAACGAGTAAGGGTGGTCATCTGATCGACAGTGACGAAGCCTTTGTCACGGCTCTTCTGGATGAGACGGGCGTTGCCGCAGTTCATGGAAGTGCTTTCCTGACGCCCGGATATTTCCGGATTTCCTATGCCACCAGCACCGAGCTTCTGAAGGAAGCCTGCACCCGCATTCAGCAGTTCTGTCAGGGCCTGTCATGACGTTTCGCATCGCATCCCGTCTGGCAACACTCCCCAAGCCAGCCACTATCGCTATGGCAGCGCGGGCCCGCGAATTACGGGCGGAGGGTGAAGACGTCATCTCACTTGCCCTTGGACAGCCGGATTTTCCATCACCGCCAGAAGCCATTGAAGCGGCTTATGCGGCGGGGTTGGCTGGCGATACGGGTTATCCTCCCATTCCGGGCCAGAAGGCGCTGATTGACGCCATTATTTATAAGTTCAAGCGGGATAATGATCTGACGCTCACGCCTGACCGCATTATGGTGGCCAATGGTGGCAAGCAAGTCATCTATAATGCTTTTGCGGCAACGCTGGATGATGGGGACGAAGTTATCGTTCCTGCGCCTTACTGGGTCAGCTATCCACTGATTGCCCGGATGCTGGGTGGGACGGCCGTTGAAATTCCCTGCCCGGAAGAGAATGGTTTCCGGCCTGACGCAGCGACAATCAAGGCTGCGATTACGCCTAAAACCCGTTGGCTGGTTCTCAATTTTCCGAACAATCCCACCGGTGCCATCCTTGAACGTCATGACCTTGAAGCCATTGCCGATGTCTTGCGCGAGGCGCCGCATGTTCTTGTCATGTCTGATGAAATTTACGAGCACCTGACGTTCGATGGTCGCAGGCATCTGTCCATCTTGCAGGTAGCGCCTGATCTGGCAGACCGCATTCTGGTCATTAACGGTATGGCCAAGGCTTATGCCATGACGGGCTGGCGCGTCGGTTTTACATGTGGTCCGACGCCGCTCATCAAGGCGATGATTGCAGTTCAGGGGAACACAACGTCCGGTGTTTGCACACTTGCTCAGGCAGGCTCTGCTGCTGCGTTGAAAGGTGGGCTGGATCGTATTGAGCAGATGCGCGAAACCTACCAGCGTCGTCGGGATAAGATGGTTGAAGCGCTTCAGGCTATTCCAGGACTGACATGTGCCGTTCCGGAAGGCGCTTTCTATGTTTATCCGGGTGTTGGCGAACTGATTGGCGGCACTTCTGCCAGTGGGCGATTGCTTGATACGGATGTGGCATTTGCAGAGGCCTTGCTTGAAGAGGCTCATGTTGCGACCGTTCCGGGAACTGCGTTTGGCTTTAGCCCTTATCTGCGCCTCTCATGTGCAGCGTCCGATGACCAGCTTGCGGAGGCATGCCGCCGCATTGATGGGTTTGTAAAAGGTATCCGCAAAACCTGAGAAGCATGGACGGAAACGGAGCGGAGTGTCAGAATTGGATCATGACACAGACAATCCCTCCGTTCTCTGACCTGTCTTTCCCCCGTCCAGACGAAGCGTCTCTTAAGGCGCGCTACGCGGACATTTCGTCGCTGCTTGATCGCGGGCAGCGCGAAGAGGCTCTCAAGGCCTTTGACGCCGCTCGGCGAGAGTATGAATCCTGGGCCTCCCACGTTCATCTTCAGTTTTCCCGCAATACACAAGACGAGACGGCGAAGGCGGACCGTGACTATGCGGATCGCCTGTCGCCTGTTGCGACGGACCATGAAGTCATCATCAAGAAGCGTCTGCTGGCAGACCCTGATCGTGCCGGTCTGGAAGCACTCCTGACGCCACATGTGGTTCATTTGTGGGAAGCAGACACCACGACGTTTGATCCTCGGATCAGCACGGATCTGGAAGAAGAAGCGCGCCTTACGGGTGAATACACGGCGCTCCTGGCCTCGGCGAAAATTGCCTTTGATGGCAAGGTTCTGAACCTGTCAGGGCTTGTGCCATATTTGCAGGGTTCAGATCGGGACGTGCGCCATGCTGCCGAGCAGGCACGCTGGGCCTTTTTCGAAGAACATGGCGAAGAACTGGATACGCTTTACGGGCGTCTGGTTGAGCTGCGTGATCGGATGGCGAAAACGCTGGGGTTCGAGAACTATATCGGGCTGGGTTACCGCCGGATGCGCCGGACAGATTACGGCCCGGAGCAGGTGGCATCCTTCCGGGAAAAGGTTCTCAGTTCTGTTACCCCATTGGTTCAGTCACTGCTGGAACGCCGTCGCCTTAAAATGGGATGGGACAAGGTCTGGGCCTGGGACGAAGCACTGATCGATTTGCAGGGGAATCCGGAGCCAGCAGGAGATCATGATCTGCTTGTGGCTCGGGCAGAGGGCATGTTCCGTGCGCTCGACCCCAAAGGCGAAATGGGTGATTTCTACGTTCAGATGCGGGATCTCGGATATCTTGATCTGAAAAACCGGGACAACAAGGCAGGCGGTGGCTTCTGCACCTCATTCCCGACCATTGGTAGCCCTTACATCTTTGCCAATTTCAATGGTACTCATAACGATATCGGCGTGTTTACCCACGAGATGGGTCATGCTTTCCAGAACTGGAAAAGCCGCGATCAGGACTGGGTCGATCAGCTCTGGCCGACCATGGAAGCCGCCGAGATTCATTCCATGGGCTTGGAATTTCTGACCTGGCCGCAAATTGATACGCTGGTCGAAGACGGGGCCGGGGACCGGTATCGCCGGATGCATCTCATCGATGCGCTCTCATTTTTCCCATATGGTGTTTGTGTCGATCACTTCCAGCATGAAGTGTATGCCAATCCGCAAATGACAGCGGCAGAACGGCACGAGACCTGGGCACGCCTGGAGAAAATGTACATGCCCTGGCGGGACTGGGGCGATCTGGCTTATCCGGCAAAAGGTGGCCGCTGGCAGGCCCAGCTCCATATCTATCGTCTGCCATTTTATTACATTGATTATGCTCTGGCTCAGTGCTGTGCACTGCAACTCTGGCTTCGTTCCCGTATGAATCGGGAAGCCACGTTCGAGACATATCGCAAGCTGTGCTCGGAAGGCGGCTCCAAGCCGTTCTCACAGCTTGTGGCTGATGCCGGTCTGGTATCCCCGTTTGAGGAGGATGCTTTGGCGGAAGTCGTTCATGAAGCCGAGCAGGAACTCGGAATCTGAGGCAACGGTTCTGGCTCTGAAGGGTAACTTCAGAGCCAGAATGAACGGTTTATCCGCGACTGTTCCACTCGGAGATCAGGTCAAGAACGGCCTGTGGGGACATGCTGCGAGCATTCCCGAGAGCTTTGGAGCCGTCGCCGTTCAGGGCCTTTCCATCTGGCGTCACAATAATGACGGTCGGAACAGCCTTGATCGTCACATCGTATTTCTGAGCCAGATCGAGATTGGTGTTAATGCGCCCAACATTCACCGGGACGATCACAAACTGGCTGTCCAGCCATGCCTTGGCGTCGGGCAGGGCAAAAATGCCGGAGAGCATTTTGCAGTCCGGGCACCAGTTGCCGCCGAAATCGAGAAGCACCTTACGGCCCGTTTTGGCAGCGAGCGCAAAGGCATCGCGCACCTGCTTCTGGGCGACGGACGTGTCTGGATAGGGTGTTGCGACCGGCGGGGCTGATGTTTCCGTCAGTTTGGGCGCAGGCGTACTTGCAGCCTGTGCTGAAAAAGGTGCGGAAAGCGCCAGACCCAGTCCGGCGGCGGCAAGAAGGGAAACGCGCATAAAAAAGGCTTTCATTGATCGAGTGGTCTGCATCACATAACGCAGTGTCACAGCAAAACGATTAAAGCCTACTTCATTCGGAAGGTCATGCTTTTGATAACGCAACACGGTTCACCTTCATCGCCCTCCGCTCAGCAGGGTGCAGAAGTCAGTATTCTGGAGACGCTCCTGAGGACGGTTGTCCTCGTTGGGCTTACCCTGGCGCTTGCCGCCATTTTTCGTTTCTGGGAACCTGCCGTAAAGCTTTCTCAGAAGACTGCGGCGACGCATGCCTGGCAGTCGCTTTACAGCGTGTTTCATATTGAAACGGCGCTCGGGCGGGAACAGCTCATTCTTGTAGGTATTATTCTGTTCTGTTTTGCCGTGGCGCTGGTCGTTCAGGTGGCTGGGCTTTTTGCTCTTAAGATGATCAGAAACAGATCCTGAAGTCTCAGGCTGAGCGCCGTCTTAGTCCGGACACTGCTGCAAGAAGCCATGCTAAAATCAGCAAGGTACCGCCATAAGGGGCTATGCGGGCTACTGAAAGTGTCCCGATTTTCAGATCAAAAAGCGCGAAAAGCGTGACGGAGACACAAAAGAGCAGGGTGCCTGCCAGCATCGTCAGACATGCAAGACGTGCCAGGCGTAGCGTCAGAAAGCGCGCTCCTAGTGAAAGCGCACAGAGTGCGATGGCGTGCCACATGAGGATGTCCACCCCGGAGTGCAGAACAGCACGGCCATTGGGGATGGCAAACATATGGTCGGGGAGGTGAGAGGCAAGCGCCCCAAGAACCACTCCGGATGCGCCTTCGACAGCTCCTGCAATGAAACAGAAGCGGAAGGCACCGGAAAAATCATGCGTGCTAGAATTTGCGGACATGGCCTGAATGTATCATGAGTGGTGCCGAACATGAATGGACCGCTTGAAGCCGGGACCATTCAGCCAGAGTGGCTGGGACATTGTCCTGGTCTCGCAGATGGAAGGAATGTCTCTTCATGACAGTTACTGCACGCTTCGCAGCTCTTGCCTCGATTGCCATGCTGGCAGGCCTGAGCGCCTGTAATGCCCCGGATGCACCGCCAGCACCAGCGCTGCCGTCTGCTGCATCAACCTATACGCTTTCGACTGCGGATGCCGCATTTCTTCAGCAGATCGATGCCATGGATCTGACGCAGGTGAGCATTGCGACCCTGGCTGCGACGCATAGCAACACCGATGTTGTGAAGGCTTTCGCTGCAACAGTGGTCAGTGATCACACGACTAACCGCAAGGCTGTTGCCAAGGTGGCGAGCGACGCCAACCTGACCGTCACTGACAAGCTGAATGCTGGCGATGAGGCGCATGTTGCATCTTTCGGTCATCTGTATGGCGCTGCTTTTGATCGTGTTTTCCTGCGTGAAATCGTGAGCGTTCAAACGCCTGCTCTCAGCAGTGCTCTGGCAACGGCATCGCAGTCTGGCGGAACGGCCGATATCAAGACGCTGGCATCAGACACCACGAAGATGCTCAAGGACCATACGACTCGTGCGCAGGACCTGAGCGGCGCGAAGACTGTCAAAGGTCATCATCATCACTTCGGTCGTCACTGAGCGTTAGAGGGCAATTATGACGGGTGTTCGGCTTGATCGTATTGTAACGCGTGGCGGCGATTCAGGGCAGACTTCACTGGGAGACGGAACGCGTGTCTCAAAAGCCTGTCCGAGAATTGAGGCCATGGGGACGGTCGATGAGCTGAACGCTCTACTTGGTTTGCTCGATTGCTCTCTGAGATCAGAGGAAAGTATACGAGATCTTTCCTCTGATATTCGGAAGATACAGTCCTGTCTTTTTGATTTAGGGGCAGATTTATGTATTCCGGATAAAGAACGTCCGCAGAGTCTTACAGTAAAAGCTATTATTTGGCTGGAAGAACGCATCGAAGACATGCGTCTTCAGCAGCCGGCGCTCAAAAGCTTTATTCTGCCTGGCGGTTCTCTTGTTTCTGCACATGCCCACATGGCCCGGACTGTTGCGCGGCGCGCGGAGCGGCGGATTGTGATTTTGGAGCATGGTCCTCAGGAAGGGCTCAGGTTTCTAAACCGCCTTTCTGATTATTTCTTCGTTCTTGCACGTCATGCCAATGCTCACGGAGCAGATGACATTCTCTGGCAACCGGGTCAGTGGCAGTAAAAGAAAGATGAATACAGTCTTATTGTGTTGATGACAGGACATATAAGATCTGATAAAAGAATTCAGTCTGATACACCGGAATGAGTTAGAAACCCGGCAGTGTCGACTTTCATTTCCTTGTCAGGACATGCTTTTTTCTGATCGGCTTTACGCCTTTCAGAGCCTCCGTCATTTCAGGTGGGCATTCTGATCAGGTGACATAGAACAAATTTTATAATTGGTTGAAAAAACGAAGAATGCAGGACGATCAGCAGGTTAGTGAAGACAAACTGCGAGAGGCGCTTGCTCGTCTGGGATCAGGATCTTCCCGTCCCCAGAAGGCGCGTCCCATCACGCCAACAACAGAACGTCGCCGTCGCTTTGTGCGAGATGGTCAGGTTGTTGTTGAGCATCAGGCAAGCCGTGGATTTGCACAGCGCAGCAACGCTCCGAGCCAGGACGACCAGGACGAAATTGAACGTCTTCGCCAGTCTGTAAAGCGTGAGCAGCGTCGCTGGGAAGAAGCAGAGCGTTATCTGGCTGAAGCCCGCACGCAACTCAAAACATATGAAACGCGCGAGGCTCACGCCAAAATCCAGATTACGGAACTCAATCGTCATCTGCGTGAGCATCAGGACCAAATTCAGTCTCTGAAAGCACAGCTTCACCAGTCCCGTGAGCAGGCTGCTGAAGCTGCCCGCCGTTCGCCGCGTCCTGTTGGACGTCCGCGTAAGGAAGTGCAGGACGAAGCTGTAGTGAAAAAAGTCGAGAAGGCCGCTGTTGAGGCCCCGGCTGTTCTTCTCGATGAGCCGGAACCTGTTCAGTGGTGGGTAAAGGCCTGAAGTTCAGGCTCTCGGGCGTCTTACAGAACGCCCGAACCATATCATGATGCCTAAAAACACAGCCCAGCCTAATCCTGACCGAACCATGTCAGGAATGGGAAGGGCCAGTGTTTCCGTGCTGCCTGTGGCACCCACAAGGGCTGCCACGGCCACACCAACCAGACTTTCTCCGACAATAAAGCCCGATGCGATCATTGTACCCTGTTCTTTAGGGGACTTGCGCAGCAGCCAGCCAAGGCCTGCTCCGATCGCGATCGTCACGGACACGTTGGCGGGCAGGTAAATTCCCATACCAACGGCTAGAGGCGGCAGAGCGAGATTACGTCGCTTCAGAAGAATATCCGCAATAACCAGTACAATCCCGATCACCGCCCCGATTTCCAGCATCAGCCAGTCGAGGTTGTGTGAGAGAATACCTGTCGCGATGGCAGCCATGAGCGCGGGTTGTGGCGCTGGGAGAGCTCGGGTCGGATCCATATCCGCGCGGGGCATCGCTCCAACAAATCCGTAGGCCTGATAAAGTGTCTGCAAGACCCATGGAATAACCACGGCACCAACAGCGCACCCTATGAGGAGGGCAACTTCCTGCTTCCAGGGAGACGCTCCAACTAACTGTCCGGTCTTGAGGTCCTGCAGGTTATCATTTGATACAGCAGCAGACGCCGTGATGGCAGACAGTACGAATAATCCGAATGCAATAACCGTTGGGCGTTGGTCGGGCGAAAGAACGCCGCCACTTTCCAGTCCCCAGAGTGTGACGGAAATGGCAATGATCGCGATAATTCCGACGCCCGAAATCGGGGAAGACGATGATCCGATAATGCCCGCCATATAACCGCAGGCACTCGCGACCAGAAAGCCGAGACCGAAACAGGCGCCCAACCCCAGAACAACGAGCGTCACAAGGGATGCGCCGTGTGGCATTGCAGGCCACAGGAACTGGGTAAACAGTCCAGAAAGAACGAGAGCCAGCCCGATGCTCAGGCCGATCAACGTGCGCGGCGCGAGATCCAGGTCGCTCTCATCCTGTGACGCGCGATGCTTAACGGACAGAGATTCTTTCAGTCCGATCGCAACAGGTTTGGCCAGTGCGAGCAGCGTCCAGATTGCGGCAACGGCAATTGTTCCGGCGCCGATGAAGCGCACTTTATGAAGCCACAAACCTGTCGCCGCGGCCATAGGGTCAGCGGCCGGGTTCAGATGTCCCAGGATGGGAACCATAACGCCCCAGCCCATCAGAACACCCAGCAGCATGGCAATGCCACCGCCGATGCCGACAAGATAACCCGTTCCCAGAAGTGCGAGGGAGAAGCTGATATCCAGACGAAACACGGACGCGCCGAAGCTGGTAGCGGCCGAAACGCCGTCGGACAGTAGTCTGAGCCCTGATGTCGCCAAAGCAACGGCAGCAGAGACAAGGCTTCCTTTTGTCAGGGAACGCAGGCTCTCGGCATCGCCTTCAGGAGAAGAGGCTCTCAGGATTTCAGCGCAGGCGGTACCTTCCGGATACGGGAGATCAGAATTCTTCACCAATGCTCGACGCAGCGGGATCGTGAAGATGACGCCGGTCATGCCTCCTGCAAGTGTCAGCAGGAGTGAGACAAAATATGGAAATTCGTGCCAATACCCGACCATGATGAGGCCAGGCAGTGCTGCGAAGACGCAGGAGAGTGTTCCTGCCGCAGAAGCCTGCGTCTGCACCATATTGTTTTCGAGCATCGTCCCGCCGCCCATCAGACGGAGTACGGCCATTGAAATGATGGTCGCAGGAATGGAGGAGCCGAAGGTCAGGCCGATCTTCAATCCCAGATAGACATTTGCTGCCGTGAAGACGACGGTAATCAGGGCACCCAGAATGATGCCCCGCAAGGTCAGTTCGCGGCTGTCCATAAGTTTCATGGTGGGGCGATCCTGTGATGTCGCGTTGTTTTTTCGGGCATTACGCTGCGGAGGCCCGCACCGCAACCATTCATCAAAAAGCAAATGACAGGCTGGACTGATAATAGAGCCCGCTTTTTGCCCCGGCATTTTTCAGATCATGCGATGCCGCAAACCACGCGACGACATGTGTCCAGTTCCAGTGTCGAGATACGGCCCATGTCAGCAGACCATTAGGGGCTACGCCTATGAAGTGGCTGCGAAACCTGGGGAAATTATAAGCCGAACTGATTGAATAGACGGAAGACGCTGTGGTCTCCCTCCATAGAATCGGGACTTTGATCCGCAAAGACACCTTACCGTAGGACCCTACGACGATGGGGGACAGATTGATCAGGTTCGCTGCGCCAATGTAGCCCGTGTAGTCCAGATACGGATTCTGCGGGGCAAAAGGCGCACTGTAAGTCCCGACTGTTCCGGTACGTCGGTTTTCATTGCCGCCGGAATAGACGTCCGTCTGAATTCCGAAGAAGGGTTTGAGAGGCAGATTGGAACGTCTGTATCCCAATGTCGTATTTACGGAATAAGCAGAGACCTGGCGCCGGGCAGTGGTTCCGTATTGTGTGAAATTGCCTTGCTGCCACAAGACGCCAATGGCGTATTCCAGTTGCTGGGCTGTGGCGTACCACCGAAAACCGAAATTGTTACGATTTGTCGCGCCCGTTACGGAGCTGATTTTGCTCGCACTGACCAGCGGGACAGAGCCTGTTTTTCCACCAAGATGAAAGCCAATCCAGAATAGATCGAGATAGGACTGAACACGCTGTTGGCCCAGATGGAACGCGGGGACGTCAAAGGTTGTGTTGAAGCCATAGAGGCGCGTGTTCCAATCCTGCGTGTCGTGGAACATGGCCGTTGGGGTGATGTCTGTCGCAACGAAGTCATAGAGATCGAACCGGACATGTGGAAAAATTGCGTAAGCGCGCGGTCCGTTCCAGGTAATCTGGATATTCGGGGGTTCCCGGTCATACAGGACATAGGATGGCGCATCGAGAAACTGCTGCCTTCCAAACATCAGGCCCGTCTTTGCCGTGCCAATCGTGCGTTTGTATTCGATAAAGGCCTGATGCAGGTCCAGACGCTTACGGTAAGTGCCACCATAGCCATATCCGTTCCAGCCTGCGGCCGTACCGTTTACGAGCTGCGCGAAGATACGCCAGTGTTCTCCGATATGAAGGTCGGCTCCCAGCATGTTACGCGTGACAAAGCGGCCTGAACCGGAGTGGGTATTCGTCCCCAGCATCGGATAGTCATTGTACCAGTTGCGGAGGCGGGTGCGTTCGGAGAGGGACAGCCAGATTGTGCGTTCACTGTTCAGAGCAATAAACTTCAAGGGATCGAAAATGTCGCTCTGATGGTGCTTGTCACGCAGATATGACCAGTCTTCGGCCCATGGCGCGACACCATAGCGTCCGACAGGCCCAAAGCCCGCACCTTCGCCGTTGCCGCGATTGAATCCACCCCATCGGGGCTGGCGTCCGATCGGCGCCACATTCTGGCTCGGCGTCAGGCGGCGTGGTTGTTCCAGGAACCCTGCATGGGGAAAGTTCTGGATTTCCGGACGTTCTGCGTGATGGACCTTGATCCTTTCTTCTTTCGATGCCGAAACGTCAGGAGTCGCAGAAAAGGCTGAAGACCCAAAGCCTGCCAGGCAAGCCAGGGTCGTTTTCAGCGTAATCCGGATTTTGACGTCAGGTGAAAGAGAAGGAAAAAGGCCTTTACTGCGTCCGGCCACGGAACTTTACGACGGGGAGGTGCTGCTGATTGTAAGTCAGCTCATCCTTGGTCAGCTGATAGCCGATTTCGAGCGTGTAAGGATTTTCCTGGATATTTTTGGATGCAGGAAGATCAACAAGGCGCAGATCCGTACGAACAGACTGGTTGCTGACATTCGGTTCCAGCCTGAATGTGTCCGTGAAGACTTTCTTATCCACGATTTTTCCGTCACGCATGATGACGATAAAATAGGGGACGTCGATGGTGCCGGTCTTGGAGGCAGGTCCTCGCGTCAGGTTCATTGCCAGACTGACGCGGGTACGAATCATCTGCTGGTCTTTGGGGCCTTTGGGGCCACGTTCGCAGTCCCCTGAAATGGCGGTGAGCTGTGCGTGGCTGACCAGATTCCCGATGTCCGGATCTTTTCCGTCATAGACAAACCGGTCTGCTGCGGCGCTGGGAATATCCGTGACCGGGCATGTGGGGGCAAAGAAGCCCGGATTGGATTCGTCACATCCCGCGAGTGTTGAAATCGCGACGACGGCAAAAGCCGGGACAAACAGGGACGTGGCAAGGCGCCGAAAGGCTGGCATCTGCTGTAGAAACTCCCACAAAGCGGCCCGGACGTTGCGACATGCGTCAATCCGGTCGATACTGGTCCTACATATCGAACTCCGCCCGCTTGGGGAACACCATGTCAGATCAGACAACTCTTGCACCTGAAGGTGCTGCACACCAGAAGACGCTCCGCGTCCTGCTGGCCGGGCCTCGCGGCTTCTGCGCCGGTGTGGATCGTGCCATCCGTGTCGTTGAAGAAGCGCTGCGTCGTTATGGCGCGCCCGTCTATGTGCGTCACGAAATCGTCCATAACCGTACTGTGGTTGAAGGACTGGAGGCCAAGGGCGCCATTTTCGTTGAGGAACTCGACGAAGTGCCGCCCGACGGGCATGTCGTTTTCTCAGCGCATGGCGTGCCGAAGTCAGTTCCAGCCGAAGCGCAGCGCCGCAATCTGCTTTACCTAGATGCAACGTGCCCGCTGGTTTCCAAGGTGCACCGCGAAGCAGAACGTCACTTTGCAGGCGGCGGTCCAGAGCAGCTCCATATTCTGATGATCGGTCATGCCGGCCATCCGGAAGTAGTGGGCACAATGGGCCAGCTTCCGCCGGGCGCTGTCACGCTCATCAACGATGCTGAAGAAGCCCGTACGATCCAGCCAAAGGATCCGGCGAAGCTGGCCTTCATCACGCAGACGACGCTGTCCGTGGATGATACGGCTGAGATCGTTGATATTCTGCGGACTCGCTTCCCGCTTATTGAAGGCCCGAAGCGCGAAGACATCTGCTACGCGACGACCAATCGTCAGGAAGCTGTGAAGGCCATTGCGCCGGAAAGTGATCTGGTGATCGTGATCGGTTCGCCAAACTCTTCCAACTCGCAGCGCCTGCGGGAAGTGGCAGAGCGTTCTGGTGCCCGCCGCGCACTTCTGGTGCCGAAGCTGGAAAATCTGGACTGGTCTGTGCTGGAAGGCGTTGAAACGCTTGGCATCAGTGCAGGTGCGTCCGCTCCGGAAAGCCTCGTGCAGGAAATGGTGACGGCGCTTGCTGCGAAGTACACGCTGAAGATCGAAGAGCGCATCATGAAGGAGGAAAACATCAATTTCCGTCTTCCAGGTCCGCTTGCTGGTGAGGACAACTGAGTCTTCATGGCCGTCTATACTGAACTGGCGGCCGAGGCGCTTGAAGCGTTTCTTGGCACATATGACATCGGTGCCCTGGTTTCTTTCCAGGGCATTGCCGAAGGCGTCGAAAACAGCAACTTCCTCCTCCAGACCACAGAAGGGAAGTTCATCCTCACGCTCTTTGAGCGGCGGGTCAAAGCGTCTGACCTTCCATGGTTTCTGGGGCTGATGCAGCATCTGTCAGGGAAGGGCATGAACTGCCCGCAGCCCGTACAGGCAAAAGACGGGATCGCTCTCAGGGTATTGGCAGATCGGCCTGCGGCGATCACCACGTTCCTTCCGGGGCAAGCTGTCCCTCAGATTACGGCATCTGCCTGTCATGCACTGGGACAGGTTCTTGCGACATTCCATAAGCTGGGGCAGGACTATACAGCGGAACGCCCTAATGGGCTGTCTGTGGAAGCCTGGCGCCCACTCCTTGAGAGCTGTCAGGGCAGTGGGGATGACCTGCTGCCGGGCCTCACGCAGGAACTGTCCGATGCACTGTCACGGATTGAAAAGTCTTGGCCTGCTGCGGGCAGTTTGCCTCGTGGGCAGATCCATGCAGACCTCTTTCCCGATAATGTCTTCTTTCAGGGCGACCAGGTCTCTGGGCTGATCGATTTCTATTTCGCTTGCACGGACCTGTTTGCTTACGATCTGGCGATCTGTCTGAACGCCTGGTGTTTTCGCGATGAGAAGGTTTTCGAACCTGCTTTCGCTAACGCCATGATCGAAGGTTACGAAAACGTCCGCAATTTAGAGGTGGCTGAAAAGGAAGCTTTGCCAGTTCTGTGTCAGGGGGCTTCAATCCGGTTTCTGCTGACGCGCCTCTACGACTGGATCAATACCCCGTCTGACGCACTGGTGACCCGCAAGGATCCACTGGCCTATCTGGGTCGTCTCCGACTTTTTTCGGGTGTCGCGCATGTCTGATGCGAGCGCGGATCAGCTGCCGGTGGAGATCTGGACGGATGGTGGATGCAAACCCAATCCCGGCCCAGGGGGTTGGGGAGCACTGCTTTGCTTTAAGGGCAAGGAGAAGGAGCTATGGGGCGGCCATCCGGAGACGACCAATAACCGCATGGAACTGACGGCTGCGGCTGAGGCTCTGGAAGCTCTGAAGCGGCCGTGTCGGGTCACGTTGCATACAGACAGTGAATACCTTCGGAACGGTATCACGCGGTGGCACAGTGGCTGGGTACGGCGGAACTGGCGTAATTCAGCTGGTGATCCCGTTGCCAACATGGATCTGTGGCAGCGCATTCTCGATGCGGCCAAACCTCATGAAATCGAATGGCTCTGGGTGAGGGGACATTCTGGTGATGTGAACAATGAACGTGTGGATGTATTGGCAACCCGGGGACGGGAAGAGCTCTGGAAAAGTCATGTTTTCTGCGGGTTACTGAAGAAAGTTCAGAAAAATGCAGAAATATGAAAAAAGGGGCTTTACCGACCCCGGCGGTTGGACTAAATACCTCCTCACCGGTCCCGAATAGCTCAGTTGGTAGAGCAAGCGACTGTTAATCGCTGGGTCGTAGGTTCGAGTCCTACTTCGGGAGCCACTCTTTCTTTTTGAAAGAATTGGTTCGGTACAGTGAAAAGCCCCTTACGGGGCTTTTTTCATATCTACTGTACTGATTGACCATCACCGGACGCTTGATACCGTTCCGGTGATGAGTTCTTGGGATTTGCTCAGAGTTCTTCTGGCCTGACGTCTTCCAGGCGATCCAGCGCCCACAGGCTGGGAAAGAGACGAATCCAGGTTGCCGCGACAAGAATTGTTCCTACACCGCCTGCGATAACAGCTGCTTCTGGCCCGATGGCTGTTCCCAGCATTCCGCTCTCAAATTCGCCCAGCTGGTTGCTGGAGCCGATGAATAGCGAATTTACAGCAGAGACCCTTCCGCGCATGGCGTCTGGTGTAGCCAGCTGAATGAGTGACGACCGGACGACAACACTGATGACGTCTGCTGCTCCTAGAACCATCAGGGCGACGACTGAAATCCATGTGATGTGCGAAGCGCCGAATACGATGGTCGCGATTCCAAAAACAATCACGGAAACAAACATCGTAATTCCAGCGCGGCCCCCAAGTGGATGGCGAGACAGCCAGGCTGATGTAAAGAGCGCTCCGAGGGCGGGGGCTGCGCGCAGAAAGCCTAGCCCTATTGGTCCCACATGGAGAACGCTATCCGCATAGACGGGGAGCATGGCAGTGGCGCCGCCCAGAAGAACCGCAAACAGATCCAGTGAAATCGCACCAAGAAGGTCGCGACGTCTGTTCAGAAAACCAAGACCCGCAAATACAGAGGCGAACGTCACAGGGTCTTTTGATGCGACCTTATGGCGCAATTTCAGAGCCAGCGTTCCTAGAAACGCCAATGCGAATCCAAGCGTTGCAAGGCTGTAGCAGATGACTGATCCGAGCCCGTAGAGAAGGCCGCCCAGGCTGGGTCCCACAATGGATGCCGTCATGAACAGCGAAGACATCAGGGCCTGCGCTCTGGGCAGAAGCTGAGGGGGGACAATCGCTGGAAGAAACGCCTGCTGGCACGGCATCTCGAAGCTGCGCAGCGTGCCGTAGAACGCTGCAAAAGCGTACACATAGGCCGGGGTCAGGCAATGCATGGCCGCTATGGCTGCAAGGGCGCCCGTGCTGAGCACCTCCAGAATCTGGCAGATCAGCACCACGCTGCGACGATTAAAACGGTCCGCGACGTGTCCGGAGATGAATGTCAGAGGAACCATCGGTAGAAACTGTGCAAGGCCCAGATAGCCCAGCGACGAAACGCTATGGGTCAGGGCGTACATCTGCCAGCCGATGGCAATTGTCAGCGTCGTCGCAGAAAGCTGGGAACAGATTCGGCTGATAATCAGTGGGCCGAGGCCGGGCAGGGCCCGTAATGCTGGTTCAATCATTCAGGCACATTAGTCACTTCCGGCGTGCAAGTTTATTGCAAAATTCCGAGCCGGAAGGCAGATGAGAGACATGAATGCTACATCCACACCCAAACCCGTAACGTACGCAACCGTCACCTGGGACCAACTCCATCGTGACGCCCGTACTCTTGCTGCGACGCTCATGGAAAAGCACGGTCCGTTCCGCGGTATCGTGGCGATTACGCGTGGTGGCCTGATCCCCGCAGCTATTCTCGGTCGTGAAATGGGCTGCCGCCTGATCGAAAGCGTTTCTGTCATCAGCTACGCTGGTGAAGAAGGCACGCAGCACCAGCCGAAGGTTGTGAAAGCACCAACCGCCGCAGGTGACGGTGAAGGCTTCCTGATCGTCGATGATCTGGTTGATTCCGGCATTACGGCTCAGTTCGTGCGTGAAATGCTGCCCAAGGCTGTTTTTGCCTGCCTATATGCCAAACCGGACGGAAAACCGCTGACCGATCACTATGTCACGGAAGTCGCTCAGGACACTTGGGTGCTGTTTCCGTGGGATACGGCACCACTTTTTGTGCCTCCGCTCGTAAGAAATGAAAAAGATTGAAAAAACCCTATTGCGTCCGGAACTTATACCACCTAAGTTCCGCCTCGGTTCGGGGCGTGGCGCAGCCTGGTAGCGCGCCTGTTTTGGGTACAGGAGGCCCCCGGTTCGAGTCCGGGCGCCCCGACCAGTCTTTGAGGTTTCTTTACTGCGCCCTTAGCTCAGTTGGATAGAGCAACAGCCTTCTAAGCTGTGGGTCGCTGGTTCGAATCCAGCAGGGCGCGCCAGCCTGCTTAACAGCAGCGCCGCGCGCCTAGCAATTTTCAAAAAATTAGTTGGCAGGATTATTTTTGCTATAGGCATCTCGAAGAACCTTTTCCATTGCTGGTTCTGGTGATCCGAGAAGTGTCTGCTTCAAGGCGCTGTTAGCCTTGATCGACAAAAGCCCCCATGCACCTGAATGGTCGTTTGCCATGACGATTTCGAGCTGCTGCGCCGCACAGTCGTGGGGTTTGCACATGTGACCCAGTGCATAGCGTTTTCCATCTTGGGAAAAATATTCCACAGGCGTTGATGTGCCCTGTCCTGATACGACCCAAGCCGGCAATGTAATCATGCTTTTATAGGCCTCCTTGAAGCCCGAACGGCTCAGGAGCTCCTGTGTCGTTGGAACTTCTGCAGACGCAAGTGAGGTGGAGAGTGCGATAAGGGGTAACATCGCAGCGAATAATTTCAGTTTCATATGTAGTGTCCTCTCCAGCCGAGCTCGTTCAGTCAGACAAAGTGATTCCGTTGCTCCTCAGTGTCTGGAGGAGGGCGCTTTGGTCCGCGTTGATGCCACGGCAGGCCTCAAGCGCGATGTCTGTCCTGAAGCCACAGCGCATGGCGTCCTCAGCAGTTGCCGCGACACAGAAATCAAGCGCCAGACCACAGATCACAACATGGTTGATGGAAAGGCCGCTGAGGAGCTTATTCAGGCCGGTAGAGGTGACATGGTCATTGTCGAAGAACGCTGAGTAGCTATCCCGATTCTGGGCCATTCCTTTGTGAATGATATGGCTGATCGGGCTAAGGTCGAGAGATTTTGGAAAATCAGCACCTGACGACGCTGCAACACAATGTGCGGGCCAAGGTCCGCCTTGTTGCGTGAAAGAGCAGTGATCTGCGGGATGCCAGTCCTGAGTGGCAATCACCGCCCCAAAGCCGAGATGGGATCGGGTATTAACCTGAGCAATGATTTCATCGCCTTTAGGAACAGCCAAGGCTCCATGAGGCAAAAAATCATTCTGGACGTCGACGATAATCAGAGCTGAGTGCTGAAAATCAGGCAAAGGAGCAATCTTCCAAGGCTGAGGCAGGAACCATGTCCTGCAGAACGCATTGTGCGATCTTAATCAGCCTCCATGCCTGGAAGAAAGGTTTCCCGTTAGAGGCGTGTCACCAGAAGCTGGTTAATCCGGAAGCCCTCAACATCCACAACTTCGAATCGGAAGCCTGAAGATTCGACGCTATCGGCCTTTCGGGCCATGCGACGCAGCCGATTCATGACGAAGCCACCAACGGTATCGAAATTCTGGGCATCGTCGAAAATCGGAATATCCAGTTCGCGAATAACGTCACCGATTGGTGCTGCCCCATCGATGAGCCAGGAGTTGGCATCGCGGCGGACAATGGCCTGCTCCTCAAATGGGCTGACGAGACCATCCATCAGAGCGCCCATGATGTCCTTGTAGGTGATAAGGCCCACGACTAGGCCATATTCATTCACGATCAGTGCAAAGCCTGCGGAATGAGCATCAAACTGCGCGAGAGTTTCCCACAGGTTCAGCGTGTCGGGCAGGGACAAGACATCACGGCGCATCTTGAAGATCTGGCTGGCGACGGGCGTCAGGCTCTCCTTGGATTGCGGCTCATCCACAACCGCAACCAGAACATCTTCTGCGCGAATAGACCCGATCACGCGATCCAGACCGCCATCGCAAAGGGGATAGCGGGAGTAGGGACGCACGCGAACCTTATCCCGCTGGCTCTCCGGTGTCTCTTGAACGTCCAGAAAGACGATCTCATCACGCGGGGTCATGGCGGACGTTACGGAGCGATCCTGAAGGCCCAGAACATTCTGAATCATCTGATGCTCCTGCTCCAGCAGGATACCAGAGGCTGTGCCTGCGGCGAGAATAGCGCGTAGGTCTTCAGGCGTTACAGGCTCAACAGTGGCCGCAGCTGGGATTTTCATCACGCGCAGAAGCACATCCGATACGCGCGAAAAGACCCACACCGCAGGATACAGAACCTTCAGGGCCAAGGCAGGGAACCACCCAACCTTAAGAGCGATCCGATCCGGTGCATTCATTGCAATCCGCTTGGGAAGCAGATCCGCGAACAGGACGAAAAGTCCCGTAATAAGAATGAAGGAGCAAGCCGAGCCGCCCTTTGCCGAAAGAGACGGCGAAAAGCCCATGAGCTGAAAGCCGTCTGCGATAGGCTCGCTCAACATCGATTCGCTGATGATACCGCCAAGAACGCCAACGGCATTCAGGCAGATCTGCAGGACAGTAATGACCTGCCCGCTGTTGCGACGGAGCTTCAGAAAGGCAACGGCTCGTGGATCGCCGGCTTCTGCTTTCGAGCGAAGCCGGACGTCACGAGCTGCGGCGAAGGAAATCTCTGAAAGAGAGATCAGGATAGAGACCGCGATCAGGACGACGGTCGCGAGAAGGCCCAGCAGGAGAAGAACAATCATGTGCTGGGTGTAAGAAGAAACTTGCATGCAGGCGGCATCATACTCCGAAGATACCAGAACACGCCAATTATCTTCGGGTGGCAGCCATGCAGGTCCTCAATGTCTTAAAACTGTCAAATCCCTGTCAATGTTCTCCAACCGGCTTCATCAACAGTTTCAAGTCCCAGATCAGCAGCCTTCTTTGCTTTTGATCCGGCTTTTTCTCCCAGCACAACCAGAGACGTCTTTTTGGAAACACTATCGGTTACCTGTGCCCCAAGACGCTCCGCGATCGCTTTTGCTTCAGGGCGGGTCATTGTGGTCAGGGTGCCAGTGAAGACGATGGTTTTGCCCGAGAGGTGGCCTTCGGACGGTGCTTCTTCTGCTTCAATTGTGTGAAGTTGCTGCCGAAGATCATCAAGAGTTTCGACGTTGTGGGCTTCTGAAAAGAATGCGACCAGTTCGTCTGCAATCGCACCACCGACGCCCATGATGGAATCTAACGCTTCCCGCTCTTCACTGCCCGCGTTCGCGGCTACCATTGCGTCGCGCCAGGCTTCGAAGGTGCCGTAATGCCGCGCAAGAAGCTGGGCGTTACGCTCCCCGATCCGGCGAATTCCAAGACCGAAAATGAGCCTGGCCAGAGATATGGTCCGTCGCTCATCAATCGCCTGGAGAAGATTCCTGACCGAGAGCTCTCCCCAGCCGTCCCGTTTCTGAAGTTCATCCTTATGTGCGCCCAGGCGAAAAATATCTCCTGGGCGCAGGACGTAGCCGGCAGCATGAAATTCTCGGATGCTGCGGTCTCCGAGGCCATCAATGTCGAACGCGCCCCGTGACACCATGTGAATGAGGCGTTCCACGACCTGTGCCTCACAGGTCAGTCCGCCGGTACAGCGGCGCACCGCTTCTCCATGAACGCGCTCAGCCAGTGATCCGCAGACCGGGCAGTGATCAGGGAAGACATATCGCGGGCTGCGTGGCTCATCGCTTTCCACAACGCCCAAAATTTGTGGAATAACGTCTCCGGCACGTTGAAGGCGAATCAGATCGCCATCACGAACGTCCTTACGGGCGATTTCGTCTTCGTTGTGCAGGGTTGCGCGCGCAACAATCACGCCACCAACATTGACGGGCTCCAGATGAGCGACAGGGGTCAAGGCGCCAGTTCGTCCGACCTGAATTTCAATCCGCAGCAGCCGGGTGATGGCCTGTTCAGCCGGGAACTTCCAGGCGATGGCCCAGCGCGGCGCGCGGCCCGCAAACCCCAGTCGGTTCTGGAGGGCTATATCGTTCAGTTTGAAAACAATGCCATCGATATCATAATCGAGGCCGGAGCGATCACGAGCGAGCCTGTCCACATACGCGGGGATATCCCGGGCATGTTCGATTAGTTCGGACAGGGGATTAACCGTGAAGCCCCAGCGTGTCAGAGCTTCAAGATATCCTGAATGTGTTTCGCTTATAGAGGACGATGCGTAACCCTGAGCGTAGGCGAACAGGGACAAGGGTCGGCTGCGTGTGATTTCCGGGTCTAACTGCCGAAGAGATCCTGCTGCGGCATTTCGCGGATTGGCGAACGGTTTGATCCCGCGCTCTGCCTGTTGCTCATTCAGGGTCAGGAAGTTCTTCTTTGAAAGGAAAACTTCACCACGGATTTCTATGACATCTGGTGCATCATCAGGGAGAGTGTGCGGAATATCTTTGAGCGTCAGCAGATTGGCCGTGACGTCTTCACCCTCAATACCGTTTCCGCGCGTGACGCCCCGGACGAATTTTCGATTTTCATACGTCAGGTTGATAGAGAGGCCGTCAATTTTGGGCTCGGCGACAAATTGAAGCGCTTGAATTCCGTCGTCATCCAGTCCCAGAAAGCGACCGGCTCGGGAAACAAATCCTTCAAATCCGTCCGACCCAAAAACGTTATCCAGAGACAGCATCGGAACAAGATGACGGTGCTTTCCAAAAGCCGAATCGGGTAGAGCGCCTACGCGATCGCTCGCTCCTCCCTCACGGCGAAGCTCAGGGTTGGCGTCTTCCAGTTCCAGAAGCTCACGCCGGGCAGCGTCATATTCTGCGTCAGAAACCTCCGGGTCGTCCTTGCCGTGATAGGCCTCGTCCCATCGGGCGAGCAGGGTCTCAAGTTCGGCGTGACGATCGGCAGAATTCATGCGGTCTGTTCCAGAAGGCTATCTGCGGCGCCGCGTGCCGCATCAGTAATGACGTCACCCGCAAGCATCCGGGCAATTTCTTCGCGGCGGGCTTCACGGGAAAGAGGCTCTGCAAGTGTTTCAGTGCGCTCGTTGCGGATGCGCTTGGCAATGCGCAGGTGATGGTCACCTCGGGCGGCAACCTGCGGGCTGTGCGTTACGACGAGGACCTGCACGTCCTGTGCGACCTTGTGAAGCCGGTCGCCGATTGACGACGCTGTTGCGCCGCCAACGCCAGAATCCACCTCGTCAAAAACCAGTGTTCCAACATCAGAGCGCTGGGCCAGCACAACCTTCAGCGCCAGCATCAGACGCGATAGCTCACCGCCAGAGGCCACTTTGGCCAAAGGACCGGGCGCCTGACCGGGGTTTGCCGCGATAAGAAAAGAGGATTGCTCCATGCCGCGGCTGCTCCATTGTTCGGGTGCGAGCGGGAGCAGCGAGACAATGAAACGGGCACGTTCAAGTTTGACCGGCTTCAACTCACGGCTGACGGCCTGCTCAAGTTTCTGAGCAGAGTGTTCGCGCGCCTTGGACAGAGCTTTCGCGGCTTCTTCATAGGCCAGCCGCGCTTCTGTCAGAGCGATTTCAAGCCGTGACAGTTCGGCGTTACCCGAATCGAGCGCAGCCAGACGGCTTTTCAGGGACGCGAGAAAGGACGGAAGTTCGGCGACCGAGACGTTATGTTTTCTGGCTTCGGCCCGCAGGGAGAAAAGACGCTCTTCTGTCTCTTCCAGCAGCCGTGGATCACTCTCTGTATCGGCAGCAAGACGCGTTAGCAGCATTTCTGCTTCTGCTAACGCTTCCTCAGCTTTTTCCAGCGCATCCAAAGCTTCCTGAGCCTGTGCCTGATGAGTGGAGGTGCTGCCTTCAGTTTCTGCAGAAGACGGCAGTAGCCGGACCAATGCCCTGCTGGCAGACCGTAAAGCTGCGGAAGGGTTTGATGAGCGTCGGTCACGCGGCGTCAGTTCAGAAAGGGCTGCGGCAACAGCCTCTCCGCGACGTTCATCTTGCTGAAGACTGACACGGAGCGCGGCAAGCGACTCTTCTTCGCCTTCCTGAGGAGCCAAAGTCGAGAGGTCATCAACAGTTGCACGCAGCCACTCTTCCTCGCGCGCAGCAGCATCCATTTCGGAACGTGCTTTTGCGAGGGCTGTACGAGCATTGGCCCATTGATGAAATGTTGCGGCAGTTCGCGCCAGAAGGTTCCGTTTGACGCCGAATGCATCCAGCAAATTCAGGTGAGTGCTCTGATCGGCGAGGCCCATCTGCTCGTGCTGGCCCTGGATTTCCACGAGTTGAGACGCGATACGCCGCAGCAGGCTAATTCCGACAGGCTGATCCGAGACATAAGCGCGCGAGCGTCCATCAGGCGTGACGATGCGGCGCAGCACCAGAGGCTCCGAAGCTTCCTCCAGTGCGATTCCCTGTTCACTCAGGAGGGTGAAAACAGGATGCCCGGACGGAACTTCAAAGATGGCAGCCACACTGGCTTGCGCTGCCCCGGAGCGGATCAGTCCAGCATTGGCCCGGTCGCCGAGGGCAAGGCCGAGGCTATCGAGCAGAATGGATTTACCAGCACCGGTCTCGCCCGTAAGAACGGTGAGACCAGCGGCCAGGGTCAGATCGAGCTTTTCGATCAGAACGACGTCACGGATCGAGAGATGGGTCAGCATGACGGGAATGTTGTGTGTAGTGAGGCGTGTTTCAAACGCCTCACATCAGAATACGCTATGCCAGGCGCGGGAAAAGAATCCACGCGGCTTGCTGGACGTCTTGGTGGGCTGCTTGAACTCACTGGACAGCAGCTTGTTATCCCGCAGATTTGCATAGGCATAGCGGTACCACTGACTGTCCGGATAGTTGTAGCCCAGTACGGATGCCGTCTGTCTGGCTTGATCCTTAAGACCGAGAGCCAAATAGACTTCGACAAGACGCTCCAGCGCTTCAGCCACGTGATTCGTGGTCTGGAAGTCCTGCACGACACGCTGATAACGCGTCATCGCGGCTTCATAGTTGCGCTGCTGCTGATACCAGCGGCCAACCAGCATTTCTTTGCCTGCAAGATGATCACGGCAAAGATCGATCTTCAGCTGGGCATCACGTGCGTACGCTGTCTGTGGGAAGCGGGTAATAACCTCTTCCAGCGCATCAAGGGCTTCAACCGTTCCCTGCTGGTCACGCTGCACGTCAGCGATCTGCTCATAATAGCAAAGTGCGCGCAGGTAGAAGGCATAGGCCGCATCAGGGCTGGTCGGGTGTAGCTGGAGATAACGCTCAAGCTGCTGAACCGAAAGCGCATACTCACCTTGCAGGTAGTAGGCATAGCCTTCCATCAGCTCGGCATTTCCGGTGAAACCGGAATAGGGATAGTTCTGCTGAAGCAGCTCGAATTCGCCGCCCGCCAGTTCATATCGGCCGGAATGAAGGGCATCGATACCGTAATTATACAGCGTCTCTGCGTCAGCAGCCTTTGGAATGACCGGCTTCTCATGCTTGTGAGAAAGCAATGAACAGCCTGACAGAAGCAGCAAACCGCTTACGGCCGCAGCCTTCAGAACAAGACCCCGTCCGTTCCAGGACACTTCGAAATGATGCTGAGTGCTGCTTGCCATACCTGCTCTTCCCGTGAAGCCCGTCTTATATCACGGGAATGCGGGGACGAAAGACCCGCCATTTAACCTTAGGCTGCGACGCGTGTGCGACGATGGCCGCGTGCCGAAACGGTAGGGGTCTCTGCTTCAAAACGCCAGTTTTTCTGATCTGAGAAAACGCTGCGCAGAAGCTCGTTATTGATCTTGTGACCAGACTTATGGCCGATAAATCCCGCTTTCAGGCGATGCCCGCAGCAATAGAGATCACCGATAGCATCCAGAAGCTTATGCCGGGCAAATTCCCGCTCGATTTTCAAGCCCGCTGGATTAAGGATGGTCTTGCCGTCCACTACAACAGCATTGTCGAGAGACCCGCCACGGGCGAGGCCGATACTTTGAAGATACTCAATGTCTTTGCGGTTCACAAAAGTACGGCAGAAAGACACTTCTTCCAGAAAACGCGCCGGGTCGAGCTGCATGGCATAGCGCTGACATCCAATGGCTTCAGCATCAAAATTTAACGAAATTGCAAGAGAAAGACCGCGTTGAGCCGGGCGTAGCTCGGCAAAAGCACCGTTGTCGCCCTCAACTCTCACGTTTCGAAGAATTTCAATAATTTTTCGTGGCGTATTCAGCGTTTTCTTGCCAGCGCATCTTAGGAGGAAGGCAAAGGCATCTGCCGACCCGTCCAGCACAGGCAGTTCCGGCCCGCTGACTGAAATAAGCGCATTATCGATTTCCAAGGCGTTAAGCGCCGCCATCAAATGCTCAATGGTCGCTACACGTAAAGAAGGATCGTCTTTGCACGCGACAACAGTCGAAAGTTTGGTGTCGATAATCCGGTCATAGAGAGCGGGAAACGAAGGAGAGCCGGGGTAATCGCTCCGCTGAAAGCGAATGCCAGTATCCGCTTCGGCTGGTGAAATTTCCAGATCGACATCAAGGCCACTGTGAAGGGCGATGCCTTGGCAGGATATAGCAGAATGAAGGGTTGTTTGCAGGTTCTTCAAATCGGGACGCTCAGAGAAAAGAGGCGTCTGCGTGCTGTCAGACGCGCTGGAAAGTAGCGGGCGGACCTTTCGATCTGCTGGAACCGACTTTCCATGATGCGCTGGCGTAACCTGCATGAATCCCCCGACGATTTAGACTGGCTTATAATAAAACCCAGTCATCGCCGGAGTGCCATTCAATGATTGTTGCCGGATATTACCTGACTGTTTTCCTGCGATGCGCAAGATTTTACAGGAAAGCAGTTTGCTTATTCAGCGACGAAGATAGGTCGGGATATCGAGCGTGGAATCATCGCTACCGTCAGACGGCGCTTGGTTATGGCGCTGGTCGGAGGGGTTATGATGATCCGTCTGCTGATGTGTGTCACGGCTGTTCTGCTCCGTGCGCGGGGCTTGGGGAGCTGCTTGCTGCGGAGCCGGACGGCTCCGGAAAGCGCCTGTCATGAGACCGAAAATGCTGCGTGGGGCTTCTGGAGCTGGTGCACGCGGCGGCTCGGAAAACAGGCCAGCGCGAGGGGAGCGCGGCGCTGCATCGTCCTGCGGGGCTGCGACGTGCGGCTGCTGAGGGGCCGCATGCGGCAGTGGTGCAACCGGGCTTTCTGCTGCCGGTGGGGGCGATGCAGGCTGCTGTGACGCGTTCGGGTCAAGGTTAAAGTTCGGGCGTGGCGGCCCACCTGCGTAGGTTGATCCCGGCTGAAACGTCTGGGGTGCCTGGCGGCTTTGAGCAGACGTATCACGTGGGGCCGAGGCAGATGGGGCCTGCTGAGGAGGCGACGCAGGAGCGGTTTCTGTGTTGCCCGGATCATTTCTGGACTGGGTGTCGATGCCCGTTGCCACAACGGACACGCGAATACGTCCGTTCATGTTTTCATCGATCAGAGCACCAAAGATGATGTTGGCTTCTTCGGCAACTTCTTCACGAATACGGTCCGCAGCTGCGTTCACTTCGTAAAGTGTCAGATCTTCGCCACCTGTGATGTTGATCAGCAGACCGCGGGCGCCAGCCATGGACGCATCCTCAAGCAGTGGGTTGGAAATGGCGCGCTCGGCAGCGGCAACGGCGCGATCTTCACCGTCATCTTCCGTGGTGGCTTCACCGGTACCCATCATGGCCTTGCCCATCTCTTCCATCACGGCCTTCACGTCCGCAAAGTCGAGATTGATGAGGCCCGGAGAGACCATCAGGTCCGTAATGCCGCGAACACCCATGTTCAGGACGTTGTCAGCCATTTTAAAGGCTTCACGGAACGTCGTGTTCTGGTTCGCGGAATTGAACAGGTTCTGGTTCGGAATAACAATCAGGGTGTCGACGTGCTTTTGAAGCTCGGCAATACCGGATTCAGCAGCCAGCGTGCGGCGACGACCTTCAAAGTTGAAGGGCTTCGACACCACACCAACTGTCAGAACGCCACGTTCACGGGCCATGCGCGCGATAACCGGAGCCGCACCCGTACCTGTACCACCGCCCATACCGGCTGTGATGAAGACCAGATTTGCCCCTTCGAGCTGACGCTCGATTTCCTGTGCAGCTTCTTCGGCAGCTTCGCGGCCGATTTCCGGCTTTGCGCCTGCGCCGAGGCCGCGTGTCAGATGGGGGCCAAGCTGGACACGGCGTTCAGCCTTGGAGTGGGCGAGCTGCTGCGCATCCGTGTTGGCAACAACGAACTCGACGCCCTTGAGCTCCGAATCGATCATGTTGTTGACGGCATTCGTGCCACCACCACCAACACCGACGACGGTAATGCGCGGGGCCAGTTCAACGTGAGAGTTCGGGGTCGGGGTAAGGTTCAAAGTCATGATCAGGTCCGGAACTGCGATGAAGCAACGGAAAAAAGGGCGTTATTTTCTGTGTAGCTCATCCACGGTCGCGGATGAACCCCACGAGACGTTTCAGAAGGCTGCCAGATCGAGGTTCCGGGGTTGAAATGTCCCCAAAGTCCCGATCTGCGCCCGCTGCCCAGGCCAGAAGCCCCGCAGCGGTGGAAAAACCGGCCGAAGCTGCAGCAGTCTCCGGCAGGCCATGAACGTTTAGCGGTTTGCCCATGCGAACCGGCCGGGCAAGAATGCGTGTTGCGACAGGCACGATGCCTTCCATCAGGGAAGCTCCGCCTGTCAGAACGACACGCCCGTTGGCGAGACGCCCCAGACCTGCATTGTCCAGAGCATGGCGCACAAGTTCAAGTGTCTCTTCAACGCGAGGCTGAATAACGGAGATCACTTTCGAGCGCGGAATACGGGCCAAACGGTCCCGGCCTTCCCCAATGAGGGGTACGGACAGGATTTCGCGTTGATCGTCGGACCCGAGCTGTGCCGCACCATACATGGTTTTCAGGCGCTCTGCAGTTTCCAGAGACGTCGAAAGAACGCCCGCAATATCACGGGTAACATGGAGGCCGCCGACAGGGATTTGTGCCGTATGGATCAGTCGGCCTTCACAGAAAACTGCGAGAGAGGTGGTTCCGCCTCCCATTTCCACGACGGTAACGCCTAAATCACGTTCTTCGTCAGCCAGCACGGCAACGCCAGAGGCAAAGGGGCTGGAAACCAGTCCGTCGAGTTTGAGCTCTGAATGCTGAAGAACGGTATCCAGTGTGCGGAGAGCACTGGAGTTCATGTCAACAACGTGCAGTTTCGTCGCCAGCTGTTCACACTGATGTCCACGCGGATCAGCAATGCCAGGCATGGAGTCAACGACATACCCGATGGGAAGGGTATGGATGACGTCCCGACCTTCTGACCATGCACGGGCCTGACCGTCCGTGATCAGGCGCTGAACATCTCCATCCGTCACTTCACGGCCACCGATGGGCATGTGGGCATCGATCAATCGGCTTCGGGGATGACCGCAGGACAGATTGACGACCAGTGAGTCCATACGTCGCTCTGCGGCTTCCTCCGCCTGGCCAACGGTGGCGCGAATGGCAGCTTCGGCTTCACGAATATCAACGATCGACCCAGATCGAATGCCGTGGGAGCGCCGCCAGCCATAACCCAGAACCTGAATGGAACCATCCGGCTCACCCTTGCCAATAAGGCAGGTCATTTTCGTTGTGCCGATATCCAGCGCACCGAAAACGCCATTGCGCCAGACGCGAGGTTTGGATGTCTCTTCCGGAGGCAGCGGCAGGATTTCACGTGATGCGCGGTTCAGCGCAACTTCGCGTTCGCCGCCCACAGGGATCAGGGACCGGCCCCGCAGACCACCCCGGCGGCGAAAGGCCGGAAGATCGGACGTTGGTGTAAGATCGGTCATGGCTGCTGTGTCGTCTGGCTGCTGTCAGAAGGAGGGGCGGGTGAGTCTGTTTTGGGCGCGTCAGGAGGAGGTGTGGGCGCAGGTGTCTGATGAATGACCATGCGATCTGGAAGGCGCATGTCAATCGAGACGACAGGACGATCCAGCAGGTTCATGCTTGTCTGGTATTGCGCGAGACGTGCAAACGCTGCGGCCTCTTCGCCTTCGGGGAGCATGACAGTTGTCCCGTCTTTCAGGGTCACATTCCAGCGCCTGTTTCCCACACGAATGAGAGCCGTCACACGGGATTTGACATCGGGCTGTTTGGCTAAAGCGTCAATGACGACGGACGCGGCAGTATTGGCACCATCGCCAACGACAAGCGGTAACTGGAGGAATGCCTGAGCATTCTTGCCTGTCATGCCCTGATCGGGAACTTCTTCACCGGCCTGATTAATGAGCGAAAAATGCCCATGCGTTTGCCAGACGGCGATGGGTGTACGTTCGGTCAGGTTAATGATGATCGTATCCGGCATCCGCCGCTCGACGGTCGCATGATCCACGAAGGGAAGTTCATCAATGCGCTGGCGTGCGGCTTCGACAGAAAAACCAAAAATTGGGTGACCAGTGCTCGTTCCCAGTGCTTCGTAAATTGATACTTCGCTGGTCATGCCGCGACCATTGATGATGACGTGTCGAATAGGCAGCGGCTCCATAGCCACAAGTTTGGCTCTTAGCGGAGCAAAACGCTCCTCCGACGCTGCGTCATACAGGAGGCGCGCTCCTACTCCTCCCAGTCCGACCACGACAAGGAATACGATTCCTGGGCGAATCAGTTTCCGTTGACGGCGCAGGAACAGTTTCGTCCGTGACGGCCGGTCTTCGTAAGGCGGCATCGGCGCCGGGCGGAAAGCCGGGTCACGTCGGAAATCGGGTTCCTGAGGGCGGGAGTCCCTGCGCATCAGCGGGTCAGTGCCTCCTGAACCAGCCAGTCACAAAGATCCGGATAGGAGATGCCGCAATACGCAGCCTGTTCCGGCAGCAGTGAGGTCGGGGTCATGCCGGGCTGCGTGTTAACCTCGAGAACGATCAGCGTGTCAGTCTCGTCATCGTAGCGGAAATCCGTTCTGCTGGCGCCAGAACATCCCAAAATCTGATGAGCGCGCAGAGCATAATCCAGTGCACGCTCCGTCACGCTTTTTGGCAGCTCTGCTGGGACGACGTGCCTGGAGCCACCAGCTTTGTACTTTGCTTCGAAATCGTAGAATGCAGCCGTTTCGGCAGGTAGAATGTCTGTTACAGCCAGAGCGCGATCACCCATCACCCCCGCCGTCAGTTCACGGCCAGGCACGAAGGCTTCAACAAGAGCTTCTTTGCCGAAGCGCCAGTTTTTCGCGATTTCGGCACGACGGTTGTCACCTTGGCGGATGATTTCAACGCCGACCGACGATCCTTCCGCAACAGGCTTCACAACGTACGGAACGGGCAGCGGGTCTGCTTCTGCCAGTTCTTCAGGCGTGATGACACGGCCTTCCGCAATGGGAAGCCCCGCTGCCGCGAGCAGCATGCGGGTTGCTCCCTTGTCCATTGCGACAGCAGAGGCGCGGATGCCGGAGTGTGTGTAAGGAAGTCCCATCCATTCCAGCACACCCTGAATGGCGCCATCTTCGCCTTTGGGACCATGCAATGCATTGAAGACGACGTCAGGGGCGGCCGCTTTTAGAGCCTGAATGGTGACGGCAATATCGGCGCCGACATCGACTGGCGTTACCTCATGCCCTTTCTCGCGCAGGGCAGAGATGGCTGCATTGCCACTGACAAGGCTGACAGGTCGCTCGCTGGACGTACCGCCATATAAAACTGCGACCTTCATACTGTCTTCTCTCCTACGTCATGACGACCAATGCGTCTGATCTCCCAGTGCAGGTCAATCCCGCTATGGTCCAGAACTTTCTTGCGAACAGTTTCCCCAAGCGTTTCAAGCTGTTCGCTACTGGCATCACCAATGTTCAGCAGAAAGTTGCAATGCTTCTCACTGACCTGAGCGCCACCCAGCGTCAGGCCACGGCAACCTGCTTCATCAATCAGCGCCCAGGCTTTGTGACCCTCCGGGTTACGAAACGTTGAGCCACCAGTGCGGGCACGAACAGGCTGGGACGCTTCGCGAGAGGCACGAATTTCTGCAAGGCGTTCCCGAATGGCGTCTGGTGCGTCGGGTGTGCCACGCAGTCTGGCCCGGATGACAATAGCACCTTCCGGTAAGTCCGAATGACGGTACGCAAAGCCCAGTTCTTCACAGGTGAGGCGACGCAACTCGCCATCTGACGTGAGAATATCCGCCCAATCGAGAACGGCATTGATGTCCGAACCATAAGCGCCAGCATTCATGCGCACAGCCCCGCCAATGGACCCGGGAATGCCGACAAGAAATTCCAGTCCAGCCAGTCCTGCTGCCGCACTGTGCTCTGCCACCGTGACATCCAGAGCCGCGGCACCCACTACCAGGCCGTCAGCCTGGACTTCAATGTCCGAGAAACCACGGGCCAGCCGGACTACCACGCCTTCAATACCACCATCGCGAATGATGACATTTGAGCATGCGCCCAGAACTGTCAGGGGCATGTCGACGGGGCGGTTCCGCAGCAGATCAGCCAGATCATCTGCGTCTTCTGGCACGAACAGCCAGTCAGCCGGGCCGCCGGTGCGGAACCAGGCGCGGGCTCCCAGCGGGGCATTGGCCGTCAGACGTCCGCGAAGGCCCTGAACTGGAAATTTGTCGCTCATACAGCGCTTTCCGGCGCCGGGCTCTTGGTGTTCAGAGCTTCCAGTTCTTGCGGAAGGGTCTGTGCCCACTGGGTGATTGTTCCGGCACCGAGGCAGACCACATAGTCGCCGGGCTTTGCGATCGCATTCACCATTTCAGGAAGAAGTTCAGGTGAGGGCAATGGCACGACAGACCGATGTCCACGATCCCGCAGGCCTTCGACCAGAGCATCACGATCTGCGCCTTCAATCGGGCTTTCACCAGCCGCATACACGTCAGCCACGATAACGGTGTCAGCATCGTTCATGCAGGTGCAGAATTCGCCGAACAGGCCTTTCAGGCGGGAATAGCGATGCGGCTGCACCACGGCGATGACGTTCTTTGCGCCTGCCTGACGTGCAGCTTTCAGGACAGCAGCAATCTCGACCGGATGATGACCATAATCGTCAATGATCGACACGCCATTGAATTCACCCGTCCGCGTGAAACGACGCTTTACGCCCTTGAAGGACGCCAAGCCGGAGGCGATGACGGAATCACTGATTTCCATTTCCAGCGCCACCGCGATGGCTGCCAGAGAGTTCAGAACGTTATGATGCCCGAGCATTGGCAGGCGGAACGGACCGGCACGACGCGTGCGGTTGCGGGCGCGGTTCGTGACCACAACCTCGAATGTTGCGCCACGCTTGTCCATCACGACCTTCTCAGCGCGAACATCGGCTTGCGGGCTGAAACCGTAGGTGATGATGCGGTGATCGGACAGGCGCGGGATCATCTGCTGAACCTGCGGATGATCCACGCACAGGACTGCAAAGCCATAGAACGGAATGTTGGAGACGAACTGGTCATAGCCCGCCTGCATGGCTTCTTCCGTACCCCAGTGATCCAGATGCTCGGGGTCCATGTTCGTGATGACCGCAATGACCGCAGGCAGACGAAGGAATGATCCGTCGCTTTCGTCGGCCTCAACAACCATCCAGTCACCGGAGCCCATACGGGTGTTGGTGCCGTATGCCTCGATGATGCCGCCATTGATGACGGTCGGGTCCAGCTTCGCATGCTCCAGGACACACGCCACGAGGCTTGTCGTCGTGGTCTTGCCGTGTGTACCGCCGATCGCGACAGACCAGCGCAGACGCATCAGTTCTGCCAGCATTTCCGCACGACGAACGACCGGGATCAGCTTCGCTCTCGCCGCAACAACCTCAGGGTTGTCTTTCTTGACGGCTGTAGAGGTCACGACAACCTGGGCGTCACCCAGATTGGAGGCATCATGTCCGATGTGGATCTGGATGCCAGCGTGTCGCAGACGCTGAACATTCGAGCTTTCCGCAATATCTGAACCCTGAACCCGGTAGCCCAGCATGTGCAGGACTTCTGCAATGCCGGACATTCCGATACCGCCGATACCGACGAAATGAATGGTTCCGATGTTCAGGGGCAGGGCGCGCATGGGGCAGGTACTCTTGAGGTAATAGGGTAAAAAAGAGATGATCAGGACCGAAGGCCAGCTTCGATCAGGTCTGCTACCTTTGCGGCAGCATGAGGGCGAGCAAACTGACGTGCAGCTTCGGCCGCAGCGGACAGACGCTCAGGATGGGTAATCAGGTCAGCGACAAGAGCTGTAAGAGCGGCAGATGTGAAATCCGGCTGACGAACCATCCAGGCCGCTCCAGCATCCTGTAATGCTTTGCCGTTCGCGCCCTGTTCGTCAGAGGCAGCAATGGGCAGGGGTACAAGAATGGATGGCAGTCCGGCCATCGCCAGTTCCGCGACAGAAGATCCGCCTGCGCGACCAATAACCAGATGGGCTGATTTCAGTCGTTCGGGAACATCGTTGAAAAAAGGTTCAACCTCAACCGCAATACCAGCATCTTCATAGATGGCACGAACGCGATCGGTGTCTTTCGCACGAACCTGTTGCGTGACATGCAGACGTGTGCGGAAGCCAACCGGCAGGGTAGCCAGAGCCTGTGGCACAATATCTGAAAATACGCGGGCACCGAGAGAGCCACCCCAGACCAGGAGCCGAACAGTCTCTGTCGGGGCGGTATAGGGTTGCCCGAACAGGGCTTCGATCCCGGCCCGAACAGGCATGCCCGTCAAAGTGATGCGGGCGCCCTGTGGGAGGCGCGCAACGCTGTCATAAGACGTGGCGATGAGCGGAGAAAAGCGCGACAGAAAGGCGTTTGCCTGCCCGAGAACCGCGTTTCCTTCGTGAATAACCATTTCCGGACGCTGCGATTTTGGCAACATGCGAGAGGCCAGAAGCGGCGGAATGGATGGATATCCTCCAAACCCGACAACAGCGGCGGCATCGAGTGTTTTGAGGACCTGGCGTGCTTCGAGCATGCCTCGGAAAAGTGCAGTGATACCACGCACCTTCCCCCCCAGGCCTTTGCCAGCCACGCCTGCGCCGTCCAGCACATACTGAGGTCGATCCTTGAACAGGCCGGTCTCACGCCGTCCATGCCTGGCGTCCGTCATGAGAACAAGATCATGCCCACGTTCTGCCAGAACGGTTGCAACAGCTTCAGCCGGGAAAAAATGCCCTCCGGTTCCACCGGCAGCAACGACAATCGGACGTTTCATGGGGTGTTTCTCTCAAGAAGGGAACCGGGGGTGTAAGGGGTGGCGACACGCTGGGCAATCTTGCCCGGGCCAACGTGATGGCGCGTCAGGGCAAGGACCATTCCCATGGTCAGAGCAATGGACATGGCCGAACTCCCACCATACGAGATGAATGGCAGCGTCATGCCCTTTGTTGGGATGAGGTGAAGTGTTGACCCCATGTTGACGAAAGCCTGTAGCCCAAACCCTGTCACCAGGCCTGCCGCAGAGACAATCACAAAAGGATCTTCTTCCCGCATAAGCTTCAGCAGGGTGCGGAGAACGATAATGCCGAACACGGTGATAATGCCGAAGCAGAGCAACAGGCCGTACTCTTCGCCGGCAACGGCGAAAACAAAGTCGGCATGAGCATCAGGCAGCAGATCCTTGACGCGTCCTTCACCCGGCCCACGTCCGAGCAGACCCCCATTTCCGAAAGCACGAAGCGCCGTGTCGATCTGATAGTGATCGCCAACGTCCGGATGCAGGAACCGCTCAACACGGGAGCGAACGTGCGGGAACATGACGAACGCCATGCCGAACGCACCAATCATGCCTGCAACACAAAGCCCTACCCAATACAGACGCAGTCCGTCGACGAAGAGCTGCGTCATGAAAACCATGGTGATGACGGACAACATTCCAATGTCCGGCTGGGATTTGAGGAGCGCCAGAATGACGCCAAAGCATGCGAAGGCGATCAGCATTCCGGGGAACGCTATGTTCCCCCGCAAAACGACCGTCCGGCGTGCGGAGAGGAGCCAGCCCGTCATGACGGCAAAGCAGGGCTTTAGAAATTCTGAAGGCTGCACGGACATCATGGGCAGGGCGATCCAGCGGCGCGCGCCTTTGATCTCCATCCCGTGCACCAGTGTCATGGCTGTGGCGGCGAGGGCAAGAATACCCCCGATAAAGGCCAGCTTTTTGACGCCCGCTCGCGAAAGATAAGACACACCAAGTACGATCGCCCCAGCCAGTGCCAGGAAGATCACCTGCTTGAGGATGAACATGTTGCGGGACGCGCCAATTCTCGAAGCCACGGCAGGGCTGGCCGCGAGCATCAGCACGTAACCCAGGCCGATCAGAATTCCGACACAGGCGAGCGTGACCCGGTCGGTATTGCGCCACCAGCGGGCGATTGCCGATGAATCGACACGGGAGGAGCCCGCCATGACCGTCAACCTTCCTGTTCTGCTTTGAGCATTTCGCCCGAATGGCCTGATTTCACAATATTATCGCAAATCTGGAGAAAGTGTGACCCACGATCCTCAAAACTGCGAAACTGATCAAAACTTGCACAGGCGGGAGACAGAAGAACGGTTCTGACCCCACCCGTTAAGGCTGCGTCAAACGCTGCGGGCACTGCGCGATCCAGCGTGTCACACATCGTGTAGGGAACGCCACTGGCTTGAAGTGTTGCAGCAAGAACAGCGGCGTCTCGCCCAATGAGGAACGCGTGAGCAATGCGGTCAAACCATGGGACAAGCATTTCGATGCCGCCCGCTTTAGCCGTTCCCCCTGCAATCCACATCACACGGTCGTAGGACCCAAGCGCCTTGGACGCAGCTTCGGCATTAGTTGCTTTGCTATCGTTGATGAACGCCACACCATCCCGCTCGGCTACCTTTTGCAGCCGATGTGCCAGACCGGGAAATGAGGCCAATCCATCACGAATAGCCGTGTCGCTCAAACCAAGATGCTTTGCCATCGCCCAAGCCGCGGCGACGTTCTGACGGTTGTGCCGTCCGGGGAGTGCAGGGCCGTCGAAGGATGGAACCGCATCCGGCGCCAGCGTCGTGACGGGAATTCCTCGTGACGAAATTTTCTCCGCGATCGTCAGGCACCATGGATCGTCTTCTCCGATGGCCGCCAGATCTTCAGACGTCATGTTGTCGAAGACATGCGCTTTCGCTGCCGCATAGCCATCCATGTCTCCATGACGATCAAGATGGTCCGGTGTGATGTTCAACAGGCAGGCAGTTGCAGCGTGGAACTGATCCAGCCGTTCCAGCATGTATGACGACATCTCAATAACGTAAACGCCGGTATCAGCCAGAAGAGGTAGTGCCAGAGACGCAGTGCCCAGATTGCCGCCCGCGACACAGGGAACTCCGGCAGATTGCAGCAAATGCGCCAGCAGAGCTGTTGTTGTGGATTTTCCGTTAGTACCGGTTATGGCTGCAAAACGCGCTTTGGATCCGGCTTTGCGAACATTGCGATAAAGCAGTTCTGCATCTGACAGGATCTGCACATTCTGAGCGCGAGCCAGTTCGGCCACTGGATGCGGCTTAGGCAGAATATGCGGAATACCAGGAGACAGGACGAGCGCTGTCATGCCGGAAAGGTCTGTCAGTGGTGCAAGTGTCAGTCGCTCATGAGGGGGCAGAGACGGGGCATTATCATCCCATGCCTGAACCTCGGCACCCATGTTCAGCAACGCGTTGACTACGGCCGCACCGTTACGACCAAGGCCGCAAACCGCATAGCGCTCACCTGCGAGAAGATCTGTCGGAAAGCCTGTCATCTCAATTTCAGCGTGGCCAGACCACACAGCCCCAGAACAATGGAGACAATCCAGAATCGTACGACGATCTTCGGTTCCTGCCAGCCCTTCTTTTCAAAGTGATGGTGCAACGGTGCCATGAGGAACACACGCCGGCCTGTACGCTTGAACCAGAAAATCTGGATCACAACGGAGAGCGTTTCTGCGACAAACACACCGCCAACAATGCACAGAACAAGTTCATGCTTGACGGCAACAGCAACGGCACCCAGTGCGCCGCCGAGGGACAGGGAGCCTGTATCACCCATAAAAACGGCAGCCGGGGGCGCATTGAACCACAGGAAGCCAAGCCCCGCTCCAATCAGTGCGGCACAGAACACAGCCAGTTCTCCGGTGCCCGGAACAGGATGAAGCTGGAGGTAATCAGCAAAAACATGATTGCCGACGAGATAGGCAATCAGCGCAAAGACGAGCGCTGCAATTACGACTGGAACAATTGCCAGACCATCCAGGCCATCGGTGAAGTTCACGGCATTGCCGAAGCCTGTGATCGTAATCATGGCAAAAAGTGGGAAGGCATAACCGAGCGGAAGGAGGATATCCTTCACGAAGGGGAACGCGACGGCATTACGGAGTTCCGGTGGCGTCAGATGCTGGAGCCAGATGCCTGCGATGAGAGAGGCTGCAAACTCACATCCCAGCCGCACACGCTTGGACACACCTTTCGTATTCCGGCGGGAGAGCTTCAGATAGTCGTCTGCAAAGCCAACGGCACCGAATGCGGCAGTTGTGAGCATAACGGCCCAGACGAAACCGTTTGTCAGGTCTGCCCACAACAGCGTCGCGGAGAACAGCGCGATCAGGATCAGCATCCCGCCCATCGTTGGCGTGCCAGCCTTTTCCAGAATATGCCGTTCCGGACCAAGCGTGCGGATAGGTTGCCCTTCACGCTGGATCCGTTTGAGCTGTGCAATGAAAGGGTTGCCAAGCGCCAGCGAGATCACCAGCGCCGTCAGGCACGCACAACCCGAGCGGAACGTCAGATAATGGAAGAGGTTGAAGAACCCGCCATGCGATGAGGCATGAGAGGCGACGAGATTGAACAGCATTAGGCAGAGACCGGGTTGGAAGCGTTATCGAGGGCCGCAATGACATCGCGCATCCGGCTGCCCAAACTGCCTTTGACAAGCAGAAGGTCACCGGGGCGAAGAGCATCACACAGAAGGGGAGCGAGGGAAGACGCGTCCGGGGCGTAACCACCCCGCACGGTTTCGGGAAGAGCTTCGTAAAGCGCGTGCATGTGGGTGCCACAGCAGAAAGCCAGTGCATCTGCTGCAATTACGGCATCCGCCAGAGAACGATGTTCTGCCTCTGCGAATTCGCCAAGTTCACGGATGTCTCCCAGAGCGACCACGCGCCGTTTGGCGGGAAGAAGCGAGAGAGTCTCTAGCGCCGAACGAATGCTGGTCGTGGAGGCATTGTAGCTTTCATCAAGCAACTGCACGCCGTTCAGCACAGTACGTATCTGTCCGCGGCCTGCTCCTGGAACAAACCCGGTCAACGCTTTAGCCGCATTCGGCACATTTTCGCCAAGGGCTGCGACAGCTCCGAGAGCCAGCGCGGCGTTTCGCGCCAGATGTCGGCCGGGAGCTGTTAATCTGACGGACACGCTCGGCGCATTAGGGAATGTCAGGGTAAAAGTGCTGCCTTCCGCGGTGCAGACCAGGTTTTCTAACCGGACTTGGGCGGCAGCAGAAAAGCCACTTGACCAAAGAGATGCATGGTCAGGGAGAGCTGCCTGAAACAGGTCTTGCCCCACAGCATCGTCCGGAGCAATAGCCGTCCCATGTGGTGCTAATGCGCTGAAGAGCTGGGATTTTTCACGCGCGATTTCTTCCACGCTTCCCATGTGGCCCAGATGTGCTGTTCCGATAGTGGTAATGATCCCAACATCCGGACGAACCTGCGCAGCCAACGGGGCAATTTCCCCCACATGGTTCATTCCAATCTCACTCACGCAAAAACGTGCGTCGCGGGGGAGGCGCGCTAAGGTGAGCGGCACGCCCCAGTGATTATTGTATGAGGCAATGGCAGCATGTGTCGGCCCGAGCGCAGAAAGTGCGGTGCGGAGCATGTCTTTCGTCGTGGTCTTGCCAACGCTGCCAGTAATCGCAACGACTTTCCCGTCGAACCGCGCGCGTGCGAAGCGTCCCAGTGCTTCCAGACCCGCCATCGTATCGGCAACGATCAGAAGGCGTGGATCCGTCAAGCCTCTGGTGTCATGCACCATTACACACGCTGCCCCGGCGTCGAGGGCTTGCGTAATGTGAGCATGGCCATCACTGGCATCGCCCTTAAGTGCGATGAACAGGTCGCCAGATTTCAGTGTCCGCGTATCAATGGAAATTCCGGTGACGGAAACGTCGGCTTCAAGGCGGCCATTTGTCGCATCACGAAGCTCTTCGGATGTCCAGAGAACGCTCATGCTGCACCTGCGAGTTCACGGATAACGCTGCGGTCATCGAACGGAAGAACGGTTTCACCAACAATCTGTCCCTGTTCATGACCTTTGCCAGCAACAACCAGAATGTCCCCCGGCTGAAGCGCGTCCAACCCTGCGGCGATCGCAGACCTCCGGTCCCCGATTTCGTGTGCTTCCGGGCAGGCTGCATGAATGGCGGAACGAATACTCTGCGGATCTTCCGTGCGCGGATTATCGTCTGTGACAATCGCCAGGTCCGCCATGCGCGCTGCAACTTCGCCCATCAATGGGCGCTTGCCACGATCGCGATCTCCGCCCGCACCAAACACAACGACCAGCCGTCCCTGAGTGTGTGGACGGAGGCTGGCGAGAACGCGTTCCAGTGCATCCGGCGTGTGGGCATAATCGACGTAGGCGGCTGCTCCATTGGAGAGCTCAGCTGCACGCTCACATCGTCCGCGGACACCGGTCAATTGCGGCAGGTATTCGACAACGCTTCGTGCTTCGCTTTCATCCTGCCAGCACATCGCGGCTGCCAGCATGGCATTATCAGCCTGGAACAGGCCAGGTAATGCCAAAGTCATTTCCGGAAGCTCTTCTCCATAGAGGGAGAGCCGAACGATCTGACCGGTCGGAGTGGGAGTGGTTTCAAGGAGGCGTAGGGCCGTGCCTGTCTTGCCCACTGTACGAAGTGTCATACCGCGCTGGGCTGCTAATGCCTTCAGGGCGTTGAATGTCTCCGGATCCATATCCGCATTGACCGCAGCGATGCCACCTGCCGGCAAAAGATCTTCAAAGAGACGCAGCTTGGCTTCACGATAAGCTGAAATCGTGCCGTGGTAATCCAGATGGTCACGCGTCAGGTTTGAGAAGCCCGCTGCGTTCAGTTCCACGCCATCGAGGCGATGCTGTTCCAGTCCGTGTGAGGATGCTTCAAGCGCAACATGATCCACACCATATTGTGCCAAAGAGGCAAGCGTTTTAGCCAAAGACACGGGATCGGGCGTTGTGAGCGACGGTGGGGGCGGGACGTCAACGTTAGCGATCAGTCCAAGCGTTCCAAGGCTGGCGGCTTTAAAGCCCTGAAGCGTCCAGATCTGGCGGAGAAACTCTGCAGTGCTGCTTTTGCCGTTTGTTCCCGTGACCGCGGCAATACAGGTCGGCTGCGGACCAGCAAGAGTTACAGCAGTCAACGCGAGCAGGCGCTTGGCATCAGGGGTGAGCAGAACAGGAATATCTGCTTGCGCCGGATGATCAGCAATAACGGCAGCCGCACCATTCGCGACCGCTTGTGGGATGAAAGCTGCTCCGTCCTGTTTTGCGCCACGAAGAGCGAAAAACAGAGTGCCCGGCCGGACCTGTCTGCTGTCTGCTGTGACCGCGCAGATTTCAGGGTCAACGGAAGGCGACAGAACGGGACCATTCTGCCGGAGGAGTTCAGAGAGACGCATGGGCAGGCTCAGTGCTGTGTCTTGGGAGTGTGCGCCTGATTGCGCGGATCCCCAGGGTCGTTACCAGGGCCAAGGGCACGATAGCCCGCTGGCACGGACGGATTCATGGGGATGGCGAGAGATGCATCAATGGCGTCCTTGTTGGCCGTATCCGGGAACTGGTTCAGGATAGGTCCAACACGGGAAATGATTTTCTTGACGGTCGGCGCTGCATTCCATGCGGCAGTGGTCCAGCCATGTGTGGCCGCAGTTCCCTGTGGGCTATCGAGCATGACATACACCGCGTAATGCGGGTTGTTCATCGGGAAAACACTGGTGAAGGCCGAAACGTTGACGTGTTTCAGGTATCCACCATGAGCACCGATCTTTTCAGCCGTGCCTGTTTTGCCACCCACGTAATAGCCCGGAACTTCAGCCGATTTGCCGCTTCCCAAGGTAACGTCAAGACGCAGCAGTTTGCGCAGCAGGGCAGACGTCTTCTCCGACAGAACCCGCGTTCCGACAGGTGTCTGTGCTCCAATGTCATCGCCGCTATCTGCCTCATCGGGCTTGTAAACAACAGGACGCACCTTGGCATCAGGTGTCTGGCTTTCGTCCTGCTGATCCCGGGCCACCAGTGTGGGCTTCAAAAGAATACCGCCATTCACAGTGGCCGCCGTGCCACGGACAATGGCCAGCGGAGGCTCAGCCACACCATGGCCGAAGCCGACAGTCATGACAGTGGAGAGGCCCCAGTTTTTCGATGCGGGTACTAGGGGGCGTCCGGCTTCCGGAAGCTCTACTGGGACGCGGTTGAAGAAGCCCATGCTCCGCAGCCAGTCCTGCTGACGCTGGGCGCCGACATCCAGTGCAATATGAGCCGCAGCAGGGTTGGATGAATAGGCCAGTACACCCGGCAGAGACAGCCATGGCGCAAAGTGATCAGTCTTCATATCGCGGATGGTGAAGCGGCCGACACGAATGGGAATGGTCGAAAACCGATCCCAGATATGAACCACACCAAGCTGAAGACCCATTGCGGCTGTCTGAAGCTTGAATGTCGAGCCAGGCTCGTACATGCCTGTCACGGCACGGTTGAAGCGCGCGTCGTTCGGTGCGTGGTTGAAATCATTGGCGTCATAGTCAGGGAGGCTGACCATGGCCAGAATTTCGCCCGTCCGAACATCCATGACAATGGCCGAAGCACCAATAGCCGAGAACTCGTCCTTGGCGGCCATCAACTCATCATGCGCGACAGCCTGAACGCGAACGTCCAAAGACAGGCGTAGAGGCGTGCGATCCGAGTTCAGGCGCTGATCAAAAAATCGCTCCACGCCGGCAATACCATGATCATCAATATCCACGCTTCCCATGATCTGAGCGGCAGTCCGGCCAAGCGGGTAATGACGGCGCTCACCGGCTTCAAAATAAATACCGGGAATACCAAGATTATTGATCGCGATTTCCTGCACAGGGGAAATATCACGAGCGATGTAAACGAACTGCTTCTTCAGCGAGAGACGACGAACGGTTTCGGCTTCATCCAGCTTCGGCAGAACGGTTTTAAGCTTCTTTGTCGCGTCCTCTGGATCAATCAGTTCCATCGGGTTGGCATAAACCTGCGCGACGGGGAGAGACAGCGCCAGGGCCTGCCCGTTACGATCGGTAATGGTCGCGCGTTTGACTGTAGGCAGGACGAAATCGCCTGCCATTTCACCGCGTGGATCGCTTTTCGGAATTTCTGGAACCTGAGGTGCAATCTGGCGCTTCTCGGGCTCCATGGGCATCAGCACCGTTGCGAACGTGGCTTTGAGGGCAACTGCGCCATAAATGGCCAGAAAACCCATGCCAACGCCCAGAAGGCGACTATGCATCTGATCCAGATTAAGACGGCGGGAAGGCGTTCGCACTGCCGTCTGTGAGTCGCGCCGCTCTGCCCGTTTGCCCGGGCGCGCTGCGCGACGCGAACCTGAAGGGGGTGGCACGTCCTGGGGCATCGTGCGGCGTTGCGTCCTGTCTAAGGTGCTCGCCCGAAGCTATCCGGAAAATACTGAACGAGCAGTTAATAAAGAAGAGAGGGTCTCAGTTAGCCAACGGAACTGGCGGGGGCAATGCGTCTTCGTCATTTCCCAGCGCAGAGCTGGCATGATGGTGCGGGCGTGGGCGTTCTTCAGCAACGCGGGTCAAGGACGCCTCACGAACCTGATGAACGGGTTGTGTGTGCCACGCAGCAGCGACCAGTGGTGTCGGGCGTGCGCCATGATAGCTCACAAGACGAACGGTCGGCGTTACGTCCGAACGGGGTGTCGCACTGACATGCGGCGTCACAGGGCGAGCAGAGGCCAGATCCATGTCTGGGGAATGGACAATCCGGTCAGCATGCGGGTGAGCAACATGCGTCGGGATAGCACGGGCTGTCATGACATGAGGTGTGGGAGTTGCAGCTGTGACTGAAGCAATAACCGGAGCATGCTGAACAGGCGCAACTGGGTGAACAACCGGAGGAGCCGGGAGCGGAAGATGTGCCTCGGTCGCCGCACGGTTGACGACTTCATGCAGGCTTTCGCGCGGATCTGTTGGAACCGGACGCGAGCCCGGGTTTGGAAGGCGTGCTTCAAGACTGGCCATGCGGATGAACTGATCCGGGGCCATAGGGTGAAGGTCGGGAAGAAAGCGCGCTGCCAGGGTGTTCAGGCGATCCGGCTGGTTCAACAGGGCCCATTCCGTGCGCATCATGGCTGTCTGCGCGCGGACTTTCTGCGTTTCCTGGACCACCTTGGTGATCTTCTGGTCGAGGACCGTCGTCTCATGCTTCTTGGTGTAGAGAAACAGGCCAGACCCTGCGGCGAGAACAGCGCAGGCGATGGTGAAGGGCCGGATCATGCTCGGTTTCCTGAGGCGGGCGGTTGTGGGGCGGAATTACGAACCAGGGCGCGCAACCGGGCGCTGCGTGCTCTGGGGTTATCCCGCGCTTCCTCTTCCGTGGCAGGCAGGGGGCGGGAATACAGGAGAGAAAAAGCCGAAGGCTCTTTCCGGACAGGCGCCGGGTCATAGCGGGACGGATTGGCAGTGCGACCTGCCAGTTCCGCCATGGCGCGCTTGGCCAGACGATCTTCAAGGGAATGGAAGGTCACAACAACGAACACGCCGCCGAAAGCCAGAAGGCGAGGGGCTGCCTCCAGCGCGCGTTCCAGTTCGCCCAGCTCGTCGTTCACAGCAATCCGGAGGCCCTGAAAGCTGCGTGTAGCCGGATCGATCTTGGAGCGGTCTTTGGGGACGCAGGACCGAACGATATGTGCGAGGCGGCCCGTGGTCGTAATGGGTTCTTCCGCGCGGGCTGCCACAATGGCGCGTGCGATGCGACGGGACAGCTTCTCTTCGCCATAACGATAGAGAACATCCGCCAGATCACCTTCCTTCATGGAATTCACCAGATCGGCAGCAGAGGGGCCGTCGCCCCCCATGCGCATATCCAGCGGACCATCATTACGGAAAGAAAAGCCGCGTTCAGCCTGATCAATCTGGAATGAAGAAACGCCGAGATCCAGAACGATGCCGTCAAACGGTCCGTCCTGGCCCACAAGCGCTTCCATGTCCCCGAATGTTCCCTGATGCATGAACAGTCGACCATTGGCCTGCTCGGCCATGGCTTCACCACGGGCAATCGCAGTCGGGTCACGGTCAATGCCGTGCAGGGTGCAATCTGCGCTGTTGAGTATGGCACGGGCGTAACCGCCGCCGCCAAATGTTCCATCCAGATACCGGCCGCCTTCACGTGGAGAAAGTGCTGCGAGCACCTCCTTCAGCATGACGGGAACATGTCCTTGATGGACGAGCGTGATTGCGTTCATGCCGCATCTCCGGTGGCCGGTTTGCGGCTGCTGGTAAGTTCTTTTGCCCGTGCGCGGGCCTGGTGACGACGTTCTGCTGCTGCTGCCGGATTCCAGATCTGGAAAACGCGTCCCAGACCCATGAAGGACACTTCGTCGTTTAGCGATGCATGGGCGCGCAGAACATCGGGAAGAATGATCCGGCCTTCCTTGTCGCTGTCGAGCGGATACGCATCTGCGTAAAGGCTGGCAGCTAGATCTTCGTGGTCTTCAGAGAACGGATCGTATTCGTCCAGAGGCTGCGCCAGAGAAGCGAAAGCGGCGGACGTCCAGGCTTCGATGCACGGATGAAGATGTGAGGGCCGAAGAATTACCAGCGCTTCGCCAGGCTGAGCCTGCGTTCTGAGAGCGGATCGGAAGGGGGCCGGAATAGAAACACGTCCCTTGGCGTCAAAGCGGTTCTGATGTGTGCCGAGGAACATGCTCATTGATGATGTGCCTCCCTTCACTTCAGGACTTGCGCAAGGTGATCAGGTATTTCTCTGTTCTTTCTTGGGATACCATGGGATTTCATGGGACGTCAAACATATATCTGCGAAAAACCGCAGAAAACTGCGGCTATTTTCATAGTGGAAATTGTGACGCGATTTTTTGCTGTTTGTTAGGAATTATCAGGGATAATCGCACGGCGAGATCTATACCTGCCGTTATTTGTTCCCTTTATGTTCTCATAGCGTAGCTTTTGAGAATTACTGGGGAACGTTTTTCATCAGAGGTGCCAGACGGCCTGTAAGCCGGGTTCTGTCCGCCAAAGGCGGGACGATCATTCCTCTGGGACATGCATTGCTGCATGCCTCACGCAACCAACCCGAACGACGGAGTGAGACGCTCCCGGCTGCCTTGCGACAGCCTGCCGTTCCTATTCGGTTTTGCTCCCGGTAGGGTTTACCGTGACCGACGCCGTTGCCGGCATCGCGGTGTGCTTTTACCACACCGTTTCGCCCTTACCCGCGACGTATTCCAAGAAGGAACAGTCCGGCGGGCGGTCTGTTTTCTGTGGCACTGTCCCTAGGGTCGCCCCCGCCGGCTGTTAGCCGGTACCGTTGTCCCATGGAGCCCGGACTTTCCTCCATGACGGGGATCCTCATCCCAGTCACAGCGACCGTCCAGCCGTCTGGCGGTGCGGACCTTGCGCCGGGAGCGTTTGCGGGTCAAGGGCAGACTTTGTTCTGGTTTCGCTGCATGATGCTGGAATGAAACCAGTATTTGCCCTGAGGCTGTTTCTTGCATGGCTCGCATGGCAGGCTCGCCGCCGAGGTGTTGTACGTCCGGCAGTGCCTGTCGAAGTGGTTCCAGAGATCCCCGGTCCGGTCCCATCGCCGGATGTGCTGAAGCAGATCCGGAAGATCACCGGGCGCCCCAGCTTTCCGCAATGTCTGTCATCGCTGCGGATCCGCAAATGGGTAGACATCAGGGTTCCGGGCGGAGAAGGCCTGCGACCTGCACGCCTGTATCGGCCAAGAGGGACCGTATCGGGCGTGGTGCTGTTCCTGCACGGTGGCGGATTCGTACATTGCGATACGACATCACATCACGGAATCTGTTGCCGCCTGGCTGCGTCTTCAGGTGCGATGGTCCTGTCTGTTGATTACCGTCTGGCACCGGAGCATCGCTTCCCATCAGGCCTAAGAGACGCGCAGGCAGCCCTTAAGTGGCTTAAACTTGCGGCGCCGGATCTGCCCATTGCTGTGGCAGGGGATAGTGCTGGTGGAAATCTGTCAGCTGTTTTGGCGCAATGGAGTCGCTCACAGCCTGATCTGCAACTGGCTGCCCAGCTTCTTTATTACCCAGCCCTGAGCGGCCCGGTCATTCCTTTATCCCGGCATGATTACGCTGAGGGTTACATGCTGACGACAGACCTTCTGTATTGGTACTGTTCTCAGACGCTCTCATCGCCCGATCAACTGTTCGATCCGGAATTTTCGCCTGTTTTTGCGGATCATCTCAGGGATCTTCCTCAAGCGATGATCGTAACGGCCGGCTTTGACCCTTTGCGTGGAGAAGGTGAACTTTACACGCGATTGCTCAGGGAGGCTGGAGGAACTGTCAAATACCGGGTGTTTCCACGCATGATCCATGGCTTTCTGAACGGGTATGCCCTGTTCAGGGATGGGCGGACGGCATTGCGGGAAGGGGGCGTATTTTTACGGGAGGCTTTCAGGAAGGCCGGACCACGACCTTCCTGAGCGGAAGCTTTAGAGCCGCAGTTCGTGGAACGTGCCAGGCGTTCCTGCATCGGTTTGAATCGTGCGCTCACTGCGATCAACCTTCAGGCTGAACAGTTTGTCAGCTGACGGTTTGTCTCCGGGGCAGCCATTACCGTGGCGTCCCAAGACATCAATGTCCGGATTATTCTCGGCAGCATTGCCATTCACAACGAACACGAGACAACGCTTGGGCATGTCCGTCAGTCCGTCGTTGGTCACGACAAGCCGCAGATGTTCCACAAGGGCTGTATTATCGAACCAGCTCAGCTTGTTGAACGTGAACTTGTCGTAGGAAAAATCCAAAAGTCCGGAACGAACGACCACGAACATCAGCAGAAACGCCGGCACCACAATCAGGAGCCGGCGCATCAGGTGCTGTTTGAGTGTACGGGGCGGACGCCGTGTGCCCCGTGTAAAACGGGGCTTCGCGTTCGCGGGGTCAGTCAAAAGCAATTACTCCATGTCTTCGTGCCACTTGTCGCCCTTGTCGGCGAGCAGCGCTGCAGATTTCTCCGGACCGTAAGACCCGGCGCTGTAAGTCTGCATCGGCACCTTGTTCTCGCTCCAGGCCTTGAGCACAGGCTCGGCCCAGCGCCATGCCGCTTCAACTTCGTCACGGCGAATGAACAGAACCGGATTCCCACGCACCGCGTCAAGCAGAAGGCGCTCATACGAGTCCGGGAAGGGGAGGCCGCCTTCCATGCGGATTGTCGTGTCGAGATCTGCCGTACGCAGTGTATAGGCGTCCAGAGCTGGGTTCTTGACGTTCAGCTGTAGCTCAACACCCTCGTTCGGCTGAATGCGAATAACCAGTCGGTTTCCCGGTGGCGTCGCACCAAACAACGCTGTCGGCGCAGCACGGAAGCGAATAACGATCTCGCTAACTTTGCGTGCAGAGCGCTTGGCCGTCCGGATATAGAAAGGAACGCCTTTCCAGCGTGGGGTATCAACCCAGGCACGCACTGCGGCGTATGTTTCCGTGTTGCTCGGCTGTCCCAGCTCTTCCAGATAGCCTGGAACGCTCTGGCCACCGACAACGCCAGCAGTGTACTGCGCGCGGACGGTCTCAGAAGCGACAGTCTCATCCGTAATCGGGCGGAGTGCGTTCAGCACGGCCAGCTTGGCATTACGGACGGTATCGGCTTCCAGGGAATCAGGCGCTTCCATCGCGACCAGACACAACACCTGCAGGAGATGATTCTGGATCATGTCCCGCATGGCGCCTGACGTGTCGTAGTAGGATGCGCGACCTTCAACCCCGACGGTTTCAGCAGCCGTGATCTGAACGCTCTCGATCTGCTCGGCAGACCAGACGGCGTTCATGATCGGATTGGCAAAGCGAAGAGCCAAAACGTTCTGGACCGTCTCTTTCCCGAGATAATGGTCAATACGATAGACCTGATTCTCAGGGAAATACTGGCCCACGCCGTCATTGATGGCGGTTGCAGTCGCCATATCCGTGCCGATCGGCTTTTCCAGCACGACGCGCGAATGCGGCGATACGAGATTGTGGCTGTGAAGATTTTCGCAAATTCTCCCGTACAGCTGAGGCGCCGTCGCGAAGTAATAAACGCGGATCCGGTCAGCCGGGGCTTCGGAGAGAATGGAGGACAGGGCGCTCCATTCACTGTCGGCCTTCGTGCCATCAAGTGTGACGTAGTGTAAAAGCCCGAGAAAACGGTCTACGAGGACCGGAGATCGGACATCATCGGGAATGAAGCGTTCCAGCGCCTCTTTGGCGCGGGCAACATAGCCGTCCCGGTCGATATCCGTACGGGCGGTACCAATGATGCGGGCATCGTCTGGTATCTGTCCCATGCGGAGACGGTTATAAAGCGCAGGCAGAAGCTTGCGCATTGTGAGATCGCCGGTGGCGCCAAAGATAACATAGTCGAATGGTTCGACTTGCTGGACGTGTTCCATGGGTGCTCTCTGACCTCTCGAACCCGGATTGTCGGGGGAAAAGGGTTTAGGGTTCAGGCCTTTGCAGGCAGGGTCTAGTTCCGCTCTGGGGGGCTTTATGTCAAGGGAACGGGCATGCACGACATCGGGAGGAGGCATCACGGAAACGCGTGCGTTCCCTAAATGTGCACATAATTCCGTTGACCTCCCAAGCCTTGGCGCGATAAGCCGCGCGGCTGGTGTCGCATCTCTGCGATGCCCCGGACTTATGCCTGAAAAAGGAAAATGAACATGGACGCAGAAAGCAAAATCGAAGGCGCCGCAACGGGTGGCATTGCTGCTGACCGCCTGCGCTCCATCATTGAGCGGGTCGAGCGTCTGGAGGAAGAACGCAAGGCTCTGGCGGGTGACATCAAGGATATTTTCTCTGAAGCAAAGTCTGCCGGTTTTGACGTGAAGGTGATCAAGCAGATCATCAAGCTGCGCAAGCAGGAGCCTGCGGAAGTGGAAGAGCAGGAAACGCTTCTTGATATTTATCGCCGCGCTCTTGGCATGTAATCCGGCGTCTCCGGATCGAACCCGCATTGTCTGGCTCTCTTAATATCCGGACCGGAGCATGATGCCCGATATTTCATGGTTGCCCGCATGGGCATTGATGTCTCTGCTGATCATTGTCGGCCTGTTCGCGCTGGCTCTGGTCTGCATGCCGTTTGCCGTTTTCGGTGTTAAGCCACGGTTGCAGGAACTCGAGTTCCAGATTGGAGAACTGCGTGCAGAGCTTCAATCACTGTCCCTGCGTCTGACGGCCCCGCCATCAGACCGGATGGTTGCTGCCGGGCGGCCTGCTGACGAGGAGAGCCGGACTGCCGGTGTTCGTGCGCCCGTTCAGAAAACGCCCTCCGTTGAGCGCGCACCTTCGGAGCCAGCAGATTATTTTGAGCCTGCCGCTGTCGTGCGCGCTGAGGGACCCTCCTATGAGGACGGCCCGTTGGTGGCTGACCCTGATGCTCTGCGCAGAGTAGCCAAGAAGCCTGAGGCCTCTAAAAAAAGCTGGTCCCGCGCTCCTTGGGAGGGTGAGCAGACGCGACAGAGCGCTGCGCGGGAGCGGGAAGAGCTTGCCCCTCGGTCTGTATCTACTCGAAATGACGATGATGAGGCTTTTAGAGCCCGTGCGGAGCCGAAGCTCCGGTGGCCTCCAAGAGGCTAGACACAAATTTGTGCTGGAAAGGCTTTAGTGCTGATCCAGCACAAGATCATCCCGATGAATCAGAACATCGCGACCACGATAGCCTAAAAGCTGCTCCATTTCCTCGGAGCGATGGCCGATAAGCTTCGTGCACTCTTTAGCTGTGTAGGACGCCAGGCCGCGACCCAGCACATCTCCCTGCTCATCTTTGATCAGCACCAGATCTCCGCGCTCAAAGTGCCCGTCAATCGCGGTAACGCCGGCGGGCAGGAGTGACGCGCCTACAATCAGGGCATTTCGCGCTCCCGCGTCAACCACAAGAGCTCCCTTGGGATGCAGGCTGCTTCCGATCCAACGTTTGCGAGCAGAGCCGGTATCCGTCTGGGGAAGGAACCAGGTGCACAAACCACCATCCAGGAGCTTCTGAATGGGATTCTGTGCCTGTCCTGCCGCAATAACCATGGATGCGCCTGCACGGTTGGCAATGCGGGCTGCCATAAGTTTCGTGCGCATTCCACCAGACGAATAGCCAGGTGGAGGCTCGCCTCCCATCGCCATGATGTCGTCCGTCACTTGCTCAATGACCGGAATATGACGCGCCGCTGGATCCGTGCGCGGGTCTGCCGTGTAAAGACCGTCAATGTCGGAAAGGAGGACAAGACAGTCCGCTTCAATCATCTGGGCCACACGAGCACCTAGGCGATCATTGTCACCAAAGCGGATTTCCGAGGTGGCGATGGCATCATTTTCATTGATGACGGGAATGCAGCCCAAGTCCAGCAGTGTCTGGAGTGTGGCGCGAGCATTCAGATGGCGCTCACGGCTTTCTGTATCGTCGGGCGTGAGAAGTAACTGCCCGGCGACAAGTCCATGCTGGGCGAGGGCATCACTCCAGCCCTGAGCAAGACCAATCTGCCCGACAGTAGCAAGCGCCTGCTTCTCGTCGAGGCGCAGGCGGCGGTTCATCAGGCCCAGTTGATGTCTTGCAAGTGAAATTGCCCCTGAGGATACGACAACAACTTCTGTGCCCGCTTTCTTAAGGCTGGCGATGTCTTCACAGACACTGCGCAGCCAATCGGCCCGCAGCGCTGCCTGTGCGCCATCAACAAGAAGAGCGCTTCCAACCTTGATAACAATCCGGCGCGCCTGCGCCAGTTGAGGGGCAGGGGCCTTGGCGGTCATGCCAGCTTACTTTCCTTCGCTGCATTAACACGATCCTGAAGGAGCCGGAGCAACTCGGGCAGGCCTTCGCCTGTCACGCCGGAGAGTGTCAGCACTTCTGCGCCAGATGCTTTTGCAAGAGCCCGTTTTTTGGCTGACTTCTGTTCGGCGGTCAGAGAATCGCACTTGTTGAGCACAATGATCTCAGGCTTGGCGGCCAGAACCGGATCATACGCTTCAAGTTCATTCCGGATCAGACGCCAGTGCTTTACGATCTGCGATTCTGTTCCATCAATCAGATGAAGCAGCGTCGCACAGCGCTCGACATGGCCCAGGAAGCGATCGCCGAGGCCTGCGCCTTCGCTTGCGCCTTCGATCAGTCCCGGAATATCCGCAATTACGAATTCTTCCGTCGTATTCAGGCGTACGACACCAAGCTGCGGATGCAGAGTGGTAAACGGGTAGTCTGCAATCTTCGGTCGTGCGCGGGATGCTACGGAAAGAAGCGTAGATTTGCCTGCATTCGGAAGGCCAACCAGGCCCACATCCGCAATGAGTTTCAGGCGAAGCCAGACCCAGCGCTCTTCACCCGGCCAACCCTTGTCGGCACGGCGTGGCGCACGATTGGTGCTGGTCTTGTAATGGGCATTGCCTCTGCCACCATCACCGCCGCGGCACAGGAGGATCTCCTTGCCGTCTTCGTCCAGATCCGCAAGGAGTGTCTCGCGGTCTTCATCGAAGATCTGCGTGCCGACGGGCACATTGATGATAACGTTTTCCGCAGCTGCGCCAGTTCTATCGGAACCTGCGCCGTTGCCGCCTTTACGGGCCTTGAAATGCTGTGTGTATCGGAAGTCGATCAGCGTATTGAGGGCAGGGACGGCGCGGAAAAGAACATCGCCACCACGCCCGCCATTGCCACCGTCAGGGCCACCGAATTCGACGTACTTTTCCCGACGGAAGGCGATCACGCCGTCACCGCCATCGCCGGAACGTACATAGATCTTGGCCTGGTCGAGAAATTTCATCGTATTATCCGCAACATATGAAAAAGGCCGGCCCTTGGGAGGACCGGCCCTTCCGCTCGCGCTTGGGGCGCGGTGACTTACTCGGCGGCTTCCGGCAGCGCCACGGAAACGTGGACGCGGCCTTCGGCGCGACGCTGGAACTTCACATGTCCGTCCACAAGGGCGAACAGTGTGTGATCGCGACCAATGCCGACATTGCTGCCAGCCTTCATCTTGGTTCCACGCTGACGGACAATGATGTTGCCTGCCAGAACGCTCTCGCCGCCGAACTTCTTGACGCCGAGACGGCGACCGGCGCTATCGCGCCCGTTACGACTGGAACCGCCTGCCTTTTTTTGTGCCATGGCTGTGTATCCTTCCTAGTGCGGCTTCAGGCCGCGTTGATCGCGTCGATGCGCAGCACGGTAACGTGCTGGCGGTGGCCATTCTTACGACGGCTGTTCTGACGGCGACGCTTCTTGAAGATGATGACCTTGGCCAGACGATCCTGTGCGACCACGGTGGCCGTCACGGTTGCGCCAGCAACCAGCGGCGCGCCAACGGTCACGCTGCCTTCGCTGCCGACCATCAGGACGTCGGAGAAGGTCACGGTGCTACCGGCTTCAGCCTCAAGCTTTTCAACCTTCAGGATGCTCTCAGGAGCAACACGGTACTGTTTTCCGCCTGTGCGGATGACTGCAAACATTCTGGAAACTCTCGCTGTTCCGATCTCTTGGCCGCTTTTGCCGGGGTATTCCCGGTCTGGCGCAGCCCAGTCGCTTCTTATCGTTGGTTCCTGACCGACCACATGGGACGGCTAGAACAGGCGGGTCGATACAAGGAGACAGCCTTCCAGTCAATCAAAAACAGCAAATTGTGAGTAGGTCATGCCATACTTTAATTAGGGAAAGAGTGGTGGCTCCCTCTTGCATTATGCTGAAAAGCCAGTCATAAGCCGCGCCATCGATCAGGTCTGCTTCTGTAGGCCGTACGGAGAGGTGCCAGAGTGGTCGATTGGGGCGGTCTCGAAAACCGTTGTGCCTTCGCGGGTACCGTGGGTTCGAATCCCACCCTCTCCGCCATATAAATCAAAAATTTCCAGATTTTCCAGAGAGTTACCTGATTTATCAAAATCTATCCCACCTTGGGTCCCATCTTAAAAAATGCGTCATCGTGCGGCGCCCGGACGCGATATGCGTCGTCCTGTAAATTTATCGACGCGACCTGCTGACTGAAATCCTGTCATTCCCCGAGGCATCCAGATAATCTGAGGCCGAGACTGAAGCAGCACTCCGCAAAAATTCGCTCAGAAATATCTTGAAATCGTCGCCCGTGTTCAGCTAACGTTCTCTTGTTTGTTGACACTAAAGTATAGAAGACTTCTTACAGGGGAAGTGCACTACCTGCTTCTGATCGAAGCAGCAATTTTGCAGAATCCTGAACGCCCAAAAAACCAAACGAACCACGGTGTCATCGTTAGTTCCGCAAGGGACATGTTTGGACGGGCGTATCATGGACTCTATATTGGCGAGTCGTCTTTCGGATGACTTTTTTATAAGCCGTCGCGAAGCCGCGACACGGCTCTGTGTCTCTCTCTCTCTCAACAATTGATCGGTATGTCGCCGCTGGGGTTCTGCAGCGCTACAAGATCGGACCGCGTCGGAGGCTCTTTCGGCTACGCGACGTCGAGCATCTCGTCCGTCGCGACGATGTCGGCTTTCAGGCACCTGCGCCAGTGCGCTTGAGGCCGGATTTCTAGTCATCTCGCCCCTTCAGGGCCAGATCCCCGCAAATCCCGCTTCAATGCTGAAAGTCGCCCCGATGTTTGATGTCGTTGAAACAGAATTTTCTTGGGAAGCTCCCTGGAGCTCTCTTGAAGTCAAAAATGTTGCCCAGGATTTTTTCTACTGGCTTCTCACGAATGTCTTTAGAGGCCCCACGGATGGAACTTATACAGATCCTGATCACCCGCAGGCCAGTTGGTCACTGTTGGACATTTCCAAAGCCATCGAGCGCTCTTTGCCGCGTGATATCGGCGCAAGGTGGTCCCGCGTTTATTTTGAAAGCCCAAATTTCTCGGACAGAAAAATAGATGAAATCATAGAGAGGCTGACACTGCGACAGCCCCATTCGATAACTAGGGGCCCGCACTTTTGGACACAGACAGATGCACTCATGGAATTGCTGTTCGCCCGGACATCCTTCTGGTCTGATGCATTGACACTGGATGACCTTCTTCCGCAGCTGACATCAGGCCGGATGATTCAAGTTTATGACGAATACCGGAAGACAGGTCTGCCACTCAATGTGATTGCAGAACACGTTCTCTTTTATAAAAGACCGATCCGATCCGATGAGCAACGCGATGTTGCTCGCGCTTTGAGGGATCTTGGTTGGACACGGCATCGCACTGCTCAGGCCCGGCTTTGGATAGCACCCCCTGATTTTCCATCGCGAGACCGAAACAAGCCCCGATGGCATCACAGGTGAAGCCCCTTTGAGGCACAGTAAGTTCGCAAGTCCCACTGCACTTTGGAAAGTAGCAGGCTGGCGGCCACCATTGGAGGAGTATCTGACACCCCCAAGTTGTCAGCTATGGGGGGAAGAACGAACCCGCTGCGCGGGATTGGTGCGGTGTGCAGGCTATCACCACGGCGTGAGCGATCTGTTTTGTTTGGAACTCTCCTGATTTGGTCAAGCATTCTGGCTTCTTCCCCCCAGAAGGAGCCGGATGATGACAGAGTCCCTGTGCATTGCTGCAATCAGTCCCCTTCGCCAGCGTCTGCTTGATGACATGGCGGTGCGACGGTTCTCCCGGGAGACGCAGCGCAATTACCTTCGTGATGTTGGCCGTTTCGCCACGTTTCTGGGGCGCTCACCCCATACGGCAACAGCCGAGGATGTGCGCCAGTTTCAGATTGCGCAGAACGCGGCTGGCATGCCGACACCGACCATGAACGCCATCGTGTCCGCGCTGCGGTTTTTCTTCACCCAGACGCTCGACCGCCCCGACCTTGCACGCAGGCTGGTCCGGGTGGCGCAGCCCCGCAACCTGCCCGTCGTGCTGAGCCGCGATGAGGTTGCCCGGTTGCTTAACGCGACCATATGCCTCAAGCATCAGGCCGCCCTGTCGGTTGCCTATGGGGCAGGTCTGCGGGTGGCCGAAGTCGCAGTTCTCAAGATCAGTGATATCGACAGCGAGCGTATGCTGCTCAGGGTCGAGCGGGGCAAAGGGGGACGATATCGCAACGCCATGCTTCCGGCAGATCTTCTGCTCCTGCTACGGGAGTGGTGGAAGGCCGGACGCCAGCAGGGCGTGATGCACCCTCAAGGCTGGCTGTTTCCCGGGCAGGATACCATGAAGCCCATCAGCACACGGCAACTCCATCGCGTGGTTGTCGAGGCAGCACGGGCCGCTGCGATCAGCAGACGTGTGGGGCCTCATACTCTGCGGCACAGCTTTGCCACGCACCTGCTTGAGGATGGTGTCGATGTCCGCGTGATCCAGGTTTTGCTGGGTCATTCCCGTCTGGAGACCACGGCTCTTTATACAAAAGTTGCGACACGGACCGTGCGGGCCGTCATCAGTCCGCTCGACAGGCTGGGCATGCTGACGACCACGCAGGCGAGGCCCGACGGTTGATCCCTGGGCCTCGGTGGGCACCGTCATGTCCGCCTCGCTCGAACTTGGCGATATCTTCAGGGCTGCCGGTCCTGCCTGGCGGGTAGCCCATGCCGGCCGTCTCCCCCTGCAGCAGCTCAAGGTCATGTCGGCGGTCGAACACTGTCGCACGGCAGCCCTTGGTGGCCATGTCGCGGCCTGCGGGGACTGTGGACACTGGCGGATCGCCTATAACAGCTGCCGCAACCGTCACTGTCCGCGCTGTCAGGGAAACGCCGCACGGACATGGCTGGCCGAACGGGAGGCCGATCTCCTGCCGGTCGGGTATTTCCATGTCGTCTTCACCCTGCCGGCGCGGATCGCCGACATCGCGCTCCAGAACAAGGCCGTTCTCTACGCCCTGCTGTTCCAGGTTGCCTCGGAGACGATGATGACGATCGCCGCCGACCCCCGGCATCTGGGCGCGCGCATTGGTATTACCGCCGTTCTGCATAGCTGGGGGTCGGCGCTGACCCACCATCCCCATGTACACATGATCGTACCAGGCGGCGGCCTGTCCCCCGATGGCCAGCGCTGGATTTCATCGCGCCCGGCCTTCCTGCTGCCCGTCCGTGTGCTAGGGAAACTGTTCCGCCGCCTGTTCCTGACCCGGCTGCGCGCACTGTTCGATGCCGACCGGCTGGTCTTTCGGGGGCAGCTTGCCTCTTTGGCAGAGCGTCGTGCCTTTGTGCGATATCTGGCCCCTGTGCGCAGCAGACGCTGGGTCGTCTACGCTAAACCCCCTTTTGCCGGGCCCAAAGCGGTGCTGGCCTACCTGTCGCGCTATACCCACCGTGTCGCCATCTCGAACCGCCGTCTCCTGGCGTTCGATGAAAGAGGCGTGACGTTCCGGTATAAGGATTACCGCCGGGATACCGCGCATCAGCAGCAGGTCATGACACTGGCCACGGATGAGTTCATCCGCCGCTTCATGCTGCATGTTCTGCCACGGGGATTTCATCGTATCCGCCATTATGGCCTTCTGGCCAGTTCCAGCCGCAAGGCCAGCCTCGCCCGAGTGCGGGAACTGCTCAAGGTCATACCAGCGTCAGAAATCCCGGAAGCTGAAACGGTCATGCCACTTCCGTGCCCATGCTGTGGTGGTCCGATGATCGTCATCCAGATCCTTCCCCGATGGTGCCAGCCCCGAGGGCCGCCACGGACAACTGATCCGACCGGAGGATCACCATGACAGCCCGCAGAGACCACAGCATGACCCGATGCCTGTCGGAACCGTCTCGTTCCGGCACACCGACAGACCTGCGCAAAATGCGAAAAAACGGCAGAAAATGGGCACCTGGAACCGATGGTCCTGTCATCATCATCCGTAGGATCCGAGGGAAATGCCCTTTATCGCGTCACGAATGTCTTCACGTGACCCCGCTCTAGGGCGCCTCAGGCCCGCACCAGTTGCAAATTCCCCATAACTGAGTCCCGGTGTCGCGGGTTCGTTCTTCCCAGACTTTCGTACGCCTCGCGGCGCCCGAAACCCTTCAGGGAGAACGAACCCGCTGCGCGGGATTGGTGCGGTGTGCAGGCTATCACCACGGCGTGAGCGATCTGTTTTGTTTGGAACTCTCCTGATTTGGTCAAGCATTCTGGCTTCTTCCCCCCAGAAGGAGCCGGATGATGACAGAGTCCCTGTGCATTGCTGCAATCAGTCCCCTTCGCCAGCGTCTGCTTGATGACATGGCGGTGCGACGGTTCTCCCGGGAGACGCAGCGCAATTACCTTCGTGATGTTGGCCGTTTCGCCACGTTTCTGGGGCGCTCACCCCATACGGCAACAGCCGAGGATGTGCGCCAGTTTCAGATTGCGCAGAACGCGGCTGGCATGCCGACACCGACCATGAACGCCATCGTGTCCGCGCTGCGGTTTTTCTTCACCCAGACGCTCGACCGCCCCGACCTTGCACGCAGGCTGGTCCGGGTGGCGCAGCCCCGCAACCTGCCCGTCGTGCTGAGCCGCGATGAGGTTGCCCGGTTGCTTAACGCGACCATATGCCTCAAGCATCAGGCCGCCCTGTCGGTTGCCTATGGGGCAGGTCTGCGGGTGGCCGAAGTCGCAGTTCTCAAGATCAGTGATATCGACAGCGAGCGTATGCTGCTCAGGGTCGAGCGGGGCAAAGGGGGACGATATCGCAACGCCATGCTTCCGGCAGATCTTCTGCTCCTGCTACGGGAGTGGTGGAAGGCCGGACGCCAGCAGGGCGTGATGCACCCTCAAGGCTGGCTGTTTCCCGGGCAGGATACCATGAAGCCCATCAGCACACGGCAACTCCATCGCGTGGTTGTCGAGGCAGCACGGGCCGCTGCGATCAGCAGACGTGTGGGGCCTCATACTCTGCGGCACAGCTTTGCCACGCACCTGCTTGAGGATGGTGTCGATGTCCGCGTGATCCAGGTTTTGCTGGGTCATTCCCGTCTGGAGACCACGGCTCTTTATACAAAAGTTGCGACACGGACCGTGCGGGCCGTCATCAGTCCGCTCGACAGGCTGGGCATGCTGACGACCACGCAGGCGAGGCCCGACGGTTGATCCCTGGGCCTCGGTGGGCACCGTCATGTCCGCCTCGCTCGAACTTGGCGATATCTTCAGGGCTGCCGGTCCTGCCTGGCGGGTAGCCCATGCCGGCCGTCTCCCCCTGCAGCAGCTCAAGGTCATGTCGGCGGTCGAACACTGTCGCACGGCAGCCCTTGGTGGCCATGTCGCGGCCTGCGGGGACTGTGGACACTGGCGGATCGCCTATAACAGCTGCCGCAACCGTCACTGTCCGCGCTGTCAGGGAAACGCCGCACGGACATGGCTGGCCGAACGGGAGGCCGATCTCCTGCCGGTCGGGTATTTCCATGTCGTCTTCACCCTGCCGGCGCGGATCGCCGACATCGCGCTCCAGAACAAGGCCGTTCTCTACGCCCTGCTGTTCCAGGTTGCCTCGGAGACGATGATGACGATCGCCGCCGACCCCCGGCATCTGGGCGCGCGCATTGGTATTACCGCCGTTCTGCATAGCTGGGGGTCGGCGCTGACCCACCATCCCCATGTACACATGATCGTACCAGGCGGCGGCCTGTCCCCCGATGGCCAGCGCTGGATTTCATCGCGCCCGGCCTTCCTGCTGCCCGTCCGTGTGCTAGGGAAACTGTTCCGCCGCCTGTTCCTGACCCGGCTGCGCGCACTGTTCGATGCCGACCGGCTGGTCTTTCGGGGGCAGCTTGCCTCTTTGGCAGAGCGTCGTGCCTTTGTGCGATATCTGGCCCCTGTGCGCAGCAGACGCTGGGTCGTCTACGCTAAACCCCCTTTTGCCGGGCCCAAAGCGGTGCTGGCCTACCTGTCGCGCTATACCCACCGTGTCGCCATCTCGAACCGCCGTCTCCTGGCGTTCGATGAAAGAGGCGTGACGTTCCGGTATAAGGATTACCGCCGGGATACCGCGCATCAGCAGCAGGTCATGACACTGGCCACGGATGAGTTCATCCGCCGCTTCATGCTGCATGTTCTGCCACGGGGATTTCATCGTATCCGCCATTATGGCCTTCTGGCCAGTTCCAGCCGCAAGGCCAGCCTCGCCCGAGTGCGGGAACTGCTCAAGGTCATACCAGCGTCAGAAATCCCGGAAGCTGAAACGGTCATGCCACTTCCGTGCCCATGCTGTGGTGGTCCGATGATCGTCATCCAGATCCTTCCCCGATGGTGCCAGCCCCGAGGGCCGCCACGGACAACTGATCCGACCGGAGGATCACCATGACAGCCCGCAGAGACCACAGCATGACCCGATGCCTGTCGGAACCGTCTCGTTCCGGCACACCGACAGACCTGCGCAAAATGCGAAAAAACGGCAGAAAATGGGCACCTGGAACCGATGGTCCTGTCATCATCATCCGTAGGATCCGAGGGAAATGCCCTTTATCGCGTCACGAATGTCTTCACGTGACCCCGCTCTAGGGCGCCTCAGGCCCGCACCAGTTGCAAATTCCCCATAACTGAGTCCCGGTGTCGCGGGTTCGTTCTTCCCAGACTTTCGTACGCCTCGCGGCGCCCGAAACCCTTCAGGGAAGCAGAACGACTGCTAACGGGCGACACTAACAGGATAGCCGACATCCATTGCCGCAGCCTTTCTCGAACGTGATCCCCTTGAGAAAGGCCCGGCCGTTTCGACCGCCGTTTCCGATAGAAGAATGGGCTGGCTTAATTGCCATCTCAATCCAACTCAATTCATTCAAGCGCCAGACCTACTCTGCCGTTACGCAGTCATAAGGAGAGCGTCAGTGGGGGGCTTGGGCGGCCTTCTCATATCCGTTTCTTGGGTCTAACAATTTTATGTGATTACAAAAGGGAGGGGGAGACAGAACACACTAATGGAGACTATAAAGTATGTAGTACCAGAACATATATTACATAGAAACTAACTAATATAGGAATGTATATGTTTATTAAAAATAATAACCGAAAGATTATAGGTCTCATAAACATAGCATCGTTTGCGGTTTTTTGTATTATTCTGATACCAGTATCCGCATTTTCTTCTCCCTTGTCCGAGAGCGTAGACCGTTTGCTTGCTTCCGAGAATAAATTCAATCCAGATGAAATGGCACCACTACTATGCGCGGATTATCAAGAGATATCACCGGTTGGTGATTTAGACACTCGTGCTCAGGTATTATCATTCTATGCGCCATCAAATCGCAGTGCTGTTATTTTGGAAAAAACAGTATTAAGTGACACGTCTATCAACGGATTGCCGGTTTTAACGGAACGCCTGCATTACACTTTACGTGACCCCGCTCATATCGGTCGTGAGACAACACTCATTGGAACTTGGATAGGGAAACAGGTGAAAGGCCACATGACAGTATGTCATGCACAATTCACCATATTTCATCCGACGCACGGTCGGATACCTGAAAAACCTACGAGTCCAGATAGAAATTAAAGTTTGCTTGAGCTAGATATCTTTTGCTTCAGAAGAGATGAAAATAACAATCCAGTATATCTTCCAGCTTAAGTCGCATTGACAAAAGATCTATACGATCTGCCTGAGATCTGACTCACTTCCTGCCTGTGGGGTAAGGAGCAGAGAGAACAGGCATGGCACAAGGCGATCTGACGGATCAGGAATGGGCGATAATTGGTCCACTTCTGCCTTCTGAGCGTGGACGTTGGGCGCGCCCGTCCGGAGATAAGCGCCGTTTTCTCAATGGGATGCCCTGCTGCAAACCCTTGTAGACCTTGGCCTGACTGATGACTGGCAGCATATGCTCGACAGCACCGTGGTTCGTGCCCCTTCTCAACCGAGCGCCTCAGACGCCAGATGCGCCACTATCTGCTGAGTTTCCGGTGCAATTCTATCTTTTATAAACCAGACGGCCGATAGGCCGCTCCAGGCATGAATCCATTGTAGGAGTCTGACAGGCTCAACCCCCGCATGTGAGCTGACAATCCTGATCCTACGCTCGAACCTTTGTGGAGAAACAGCGTAGGGCCGTTGTGAATCTGCGAGATCGGGATTCAGAAATAAGGCAGCAAAATCAGCGGCCCGTTCCCCGTAAAGGCCCTTCGGGTCAATCGCACGCCAGCCTCGCGCCCCGAAGTCCAGAACGTTGCCGTGATGGAGGTCTCCGTGCAAGGCGAGCTGCTCTTGTGGATCACTTAACAACCTGTGGGCCTGGCTGGCGCAGTCCTTCAGCCATCCTGCGCTGTGCGAGGACGGTTCGAGTAAGTCAGCAAACCAGCTTTTCAAAGACCGCATTTCTTCTTGCTGTAGTAGTGAAGCTGAGTGCAGAAGTCCCGCTGTCTTACAAAGATTCCGCGTCGCTTCATCGTCTAAACCAGCGTAGACGAGATCGGCGAGAGTACGATCGCTCACCGCTCTTTCAAGAAGAAGAGCATCTCGATCATGTTCCATAACTGCAGCAACACCCTGCCCATCCCACCGCCTCATGAGATGATTGCCGCGACGTTCATCGGGATCAGAAGTCACTTTCAACATAGCCGGAGAGCCATCGCGAGTGACCGGCACCAGGTAGGAGCTTGCTGTCCGAACAGGCGTGCCATCATTAACCAAATGCCATCGTGACATATAAATAGCAGCGGCTGAAGAAATATCCGTATGGTGCTTGGTACCTACCATTCCACGAGCTTACAGCTCTCATTTAATGTCCGCTATTGGGAAATCCTTCAACCACTCGGATTGACTATCATGTAGGCGACTGCCGCCTGTCTGTTTTTGTCTTACTGATCAGATAGGCGGATCAGGGGGCGGCCGCACAATGTCGCCCCCGTTGAAGTCAACGGCCTGTAGCCATTGTTTGACCCGGTTCAGCAGAGTTTGCCGACCGCTTTCTCCACAGGGACCTGGTGCCCATTGATCAGGTCGTCGAGATTCGGGCAGGCCTAAGAATTCTCTCTTCAGTGCGTTGGCGCAACAATCTCCAGTTGCTCCCGTACACTTGGACGCTCCTGCATTCTTGCAAACCAAGATAATAGCGCCCTGCATTCCTGCGGGATCGGCAATTCTACGATATCTGCAAATATAAAACCCCCGATGACTGCAATATCCGCCATCGAGAAAACCTCACCAGCTATGAAAGACTGTTTTCTTAGCACCGCATTAAAGTAATGCATTCCGCGCAGAGCCTTATCACGTTGGCGAAGTCCCCACTCCCGGTTCTGGTAGAGTTCCACATCGGAACCGAGACCTGGTGTGGCATGATGAAAATAGATGCTGATGGCATCCAGCATCTCGATCTCGGCGCGTTTTGTCATCATCTGGACCACGCCTTTCTCAAGCGGCGTTCGACCAGTTAGGGCGGAGTCGCCGGCTAGCGCATCAAGATAGACGGTGATCGCCGTGCATTCAGCGAGATAAATTCCATCGTCCAATTCAAGAACTGGTAACGTTCCAGAATAATTTTTGGCAAGAAAAGTCGGCGTCTTGTGTTCGCCTTTCCACAAGTTGACCGGCACGAATTCAACGTCGGATTGAAGATTTTTTTCTGCCAGAGCAATCCGAACGCGGGCTGGATAGGGACCTGTCGGCCAGTCGTAAACTTTCATCGGAGCATCCTCATTGGCTTCGAAAATGAAAATGGCAGGAGCTAACGTAATTACCTACCTGCCAGATGGTAGGGATTGAATATGGCTTCAAATTCTCACTGTCAACGTCTATCTGTCAGTTGGTAGGCAGACGATAATGAAATGATGGACATAACAATGAGTTTAAGTTCTAGAGAGATCATTCTCGCAGCAGCAAAGCGGGCTGCACAAACCCATGGATATAATGGCCTGAATTTTCGTGATCTGGCGCAGGAAGTGGGAATCAAGGCTGCGAGTATCTATTACTATTTCCCGAGCAAGGCGGAGCTGGGTGCTGCGGTTGCTCGACGTTATTGGGAAGATACCAGTGCTGAACTTGAAGCTATACGAACGGATACCCCAGATCCTCTTATGTGCTTACGTCGGTATCCAGAAATATTTCGTCGATCGCTTGAAAACGGTAATCGTCTATGTTTGGGCAGCTTCATGAGCGCGGAACAATATGATCTGCCAGAGACCGTGAAGCACGAGGTCAAAACGTTTGCGGATATCAACGTGGCCTGGCTGGATACGGTCGTATCCGCGAATCAAAGAATATTCCCCAACAGTACAATTAGAGCATGTGCCATCTTTGCCGCAGTATCTGGTGCGCAACTGCTAGCGAGAAGCTACTCTGATATCGCACTATTTGATAAGATTATTGAAAATTATTTTGAAGTTGGACTTCTGAAAATCTAGATGAAACGATGATGACAAAAATAGAGGTAACCACAAACTGCCCGCAGCCGAAAAATACTACAAGGATAGCAGAGTTAAATTATTCCTTCACAAGTGCGAAATGCTATTCATTTAGACTGGACTGATGCGAGTGTACAAAATCGATCGACGCGCTCAATCACTTTCAAGCGGATTTGCAAGGACCCACCGATAGCTTCAGGCGACGCTGAAAGCGTTTTTTCGGGATGTCTTAGCCTGCTGACGATGTCAGCTTTCGGCAAAGCGTTCCGCCGTTTCGAATGTCCGTAAGGTAGGCGGAAGCAGCAGGTCCGCTTACGCCTACATCTCGGCCGTTCCGCCGTCTCGCCGGATGTCCCGAAGCCGGCCGTCTGTACACAAAGCAGTTTTCTCATTTCCCCCGTCTGCATCGACTGATTCGAGGAAACCCAATCGGGGTCAGATTTCTGGAAAGCTTAGCCCGGGCTGTGCCTGGCAGGCCTTGCCCGCGCGTTTCGGGCTTTGCATTCGTTCTTCGAAGCGCCCGAGGGTCACTGCTGGCGCCGAGTAATAACCTCCCTTGGCCCGTGCCTTTGTTTTCTCGTGTCAGCCGTAATCGGCGGACCGGGCGATCTCCTGTCGCAACTGGTCGACCTTAGCTCCGGTCCACTTCCGGGCATCGGCGCCGAACACGAACCGCGATGGCACCTCGTCCTGGGAAGCAAGCTCCACGATCCGCGCGGCGAGCAGCTTCGGATCGCCCGGCTGGTTGCCGCTGGCCTCATCCACGAACGCGCGATACTGCGCGATCGCCTCGGCATAATCTGGAATGTCGATGCTGCCGAAGCTCGCCGACCTGCCATCCATGAAATCTGTGCGCAGCATCCCCGGCTCGACCAGGAGCGAGCGGACGCCCAACGGTGCCAGTTCCTGGGCAAAGCCCTCCATCCATCCTTCGACCGCGAACTTCGACGCGGAATAGACCGATCCCCCGCCGTTGGAGACCAGCCCGCTGACCGAGGAGATGGTGACGATGAGGCCTGAGCGACGCTCACGCATGTGGGGAGCGACCGCGCGTGCCACGTTCATCGTGCCGAACAGGTTGACCTCGAACTGACGCCGCACCGCGGCATCGGTGAAGGTCTCGAAGAAACCCAGTTCGGCATAGCCGGCGTTGTTGACCAGCACGTCGATCGCACCCAAGCGTTCGATGGTCTCGGCAGCGACGGAGTTCGCGGCTTCAGCGTCGGTGATATCGAGCGCAAGGACGTGCAGGCGATCGTGTTCGCCCTCGAAGGCATCGCGCACGGCGTCGGCGGACCGCGCAGTTGCCACTACCGTTTCGCCCGCATCGAGCGCCGCGCGCGTGATCTCGAGTCCAAGTCCCCGGCTTGCGCCCGTCACCAGCCAGATCTTGCCCATCGCCTGCTCCTCGTTTCTTCCACTGTTGCTGTCTAAGTAGTCATGTTAATGGATCGAGATAAGCGTCTAATCAATAATGGGCCCCAGTAGCAGAGATTATCAATGCGTCCGGATCAGCTTGGCGACCTCGCTGTCTTCGCGGCGATCGCGTCCGACCGCAGCTTCACGCGTGCCGCGAGGCGGCTCGGCGTTACGCAGTCGTCGTTGAGTCAGACTATGAAGCGGCTCGAGGGCCAGCTCGGTTTTCGCCTGCTATCCCGAACGACGCGCAGCGTCGCCCCGACCGCGGCCGGTGAGCGCCTGCTCGCGACCCTGTCGCCGGCACTGGCCGGATTGGACGACGAGATCGAGGCGCTGTCCCAGGCACGCGGAGCGGCGATCGGCACCGTCCGGATCACGACGGGCAAACACGCCGCGGACACCGTGCTGTGGCCGATGCTCCCGTCCTTCATGCGCCGCCACCCCGGCATCGAGGTGGAGGTGTGCGTGGAGGACGGGATGACCGACGTCGTGGCGAGCCGTTACGATGCGGGCATCCGGCTCGGCGAGCGACTGGAGAAGGACATGATCGCGCTGGCAGTCGGGCCCCCGCTTCGCGTCGCGGTGGTGGCCGCTCCCGGCTATTTAAGCAACCATCCGAGGCCGATGGAGCCCGCCGACCTCACGGCGCATCGTTGTGTCGCCTACCGCAACGCGCATGGCGAGCTGTCTCCCTGGTCGTTCGAGCGCGACGGTCGTGCGGTGACGGTGGCGCCGGGATGCGGGCCGGTGTTCAACGACGCCGACCTGCTGGTGGCTGCCACCCTTGAGGGGTTTGGCATCCTTTACATTCTGGAGGATCTGGTGGCGGCGCCGATAGCCGATGGCCGTCTCATCCGCCTGCTGGAGCCGTGGTGCGAGCCTTTCGCAGGCTACCACCTCTATTACCCCGATCGGCAGGGGACGACGGCCTTCGAACTGTTCAAGGAGACGCTTCGAGCAAGCAGGGCCGCATGAAGGATTGGTCAGGCGTCGGCGTCGATTCTCGAAACTCGATCGTTTTTCCGGAAAGCGGAGCATTTGGTTGTGGCACCTTTCGGCATCGGTTCGCCCGAAAGCCGCCCGTCCGCTTCCCCCCCAAAGCTGACAAGCCTCTCCTCCCCAGCGTCCCTCAGAACCTGGAGAGCAGGATATTCCCCCGACTGCGAGCGCGGCGCTCATACCCACAGCGCCGCAGCACCGGAAAGATGTCCTCGACCCACCGGCCATGCTCGGTATCTTCCATGATGAGATGATCAGGCCACAACGCTGCCGGCGCCTCGCGAAAAAACGGTAGCAACGCCCGGTCTTCGTAGCCTTCGATGTCGATCTTCAGAACATGCATGGCGGTCACATCACAGGCCTGCAGAATATCCACAAGCGGACGGATCCGCACCGCGGCACCGTGTCCCGCACCGATTCGACCCCCACCAAAATCCCTGTTCACCTGCACGAGCTGACCAGAACCCTCCTGATCCCCCACCGCGACACGCAAGAGATCGGCCCGCATCCCGTTCAGCCTCATATTGGTGGCCAGTCGTTCGAACAGAACCGGGTTCGGCTCAACGGCGATGACGCGGGCTTCCCGCTGGGCAGCGTAGAGGGAGAAAAAACCCATATTCGCCCCCACATCTACGAACGTGCCGCCTTTCGGCAGATGGCTCCGCAGCCATTTCAGCTCACGATGATTGTAGCACGCGCCACACACCGCCGATTTTGCGTCCGTCTGGTTGTCCTGCGGGTAAAACCGCACCTTCAGCCCGAACAAGGTCGCATCAACAGGACCTAAGGAGCAGTCTTTCTTGAACCGCTTCATGAACGGCCGACGCAAACGGCTGTACCCCAAGGGCGTGTTGAAAAAGGCTTTCCGGATCTTCTTCTGCACATCCGTCAACGGATAGGATCCAAAAGGCAGGGCACGCGCAGGGCCGTGTCCGTCCAGCACGATGTGCTCAGAAGACGGGTCTGAGTATTCTGGCATAAGAGATGATGACCGTATGGAAGGGAGCAACGGGGCTTCGATGAAGCAAACGGCAGGGTCAGGACGCGCTGTGTCCGACGGACCGCTCCGTCACAGCCTCCCGACCTCGCGGCAGAGCTGGAGCAAACCGCCCATCCGCTGCTGCAGCACGGCCCCGAGCACCATCACGCCCTCCAGCAGGCGCGCGCCTTCCGTATCCGCCCGCAGGCTCTCCAGCCGCCCTTTGAGCAGAGCATGCTCGATCTCGATCAGACGCAGCACGTCATGCAGGCCAGCATGCAGGTCCTCGAGACCAGCTGGACGGGGCGGTGGCAACAGTGGATCTTCAGGCATGACAATCCCTTGGACAAAAATGTCGGTTTCATGCGAGGATCTGACGATGACGAGTCACGGGCCACGCAACATTTCGATGTCAACAGATACGGTTTTCCGACTTACATATCAAGCGAAATATCGTATTCATGCCTCATTTCCGAATGAGGACCCTCTGCGTGCCCCGACATTCCAGGCGAAAGCGTAAACTTATGGACGACCAGATCCGCCTGATGCGCGAGCGCGGCGAGCGCCTTCGCGAAGCGGCCCAGAGTATTGGCATCACCCATGCCGCCAAGGCGGCGGGCGTGCCGTATACGACCCTGAGGGATTACATGAATGGCGGGGAGATGAAGTTCTCCGCTCTTGCGTCACTGGCCCGGATCTGCGGCGTATCCCTGGACTGGATCGCTTTTGGCACGGCTGGCGGCTCACCTTCCGGGGCGACAGCGGTCCAGACCACCTCGACCCGTCAGATCGTCGTGCCCTGGTATGATCATCATGAAGACGGTCTGCGGATTGGTCGCGACTGGTTGCAAAGCGTCATTCCCCGGGACCTCACGTCCCTCTGCCTCATCAGCAATGCAGGGGATGCGATGGAGCCGACTTTGTCGTCAGGTGATCTGGTCATCGTGGACCGGAGCGTCACGACCGTGACGGGCAGCGCGCTCTATGCGCTGGAGAGCGCTGGCGCCGTGCTGATCCGTCGCCTTGATCCAAAACTCGGTGGCGGGGTCCGGGTGATTGCTGACAATCATCGCTATCCGCCCCAGGACGTCGAGGCTGATCGCCTGGACTGTTTCAAGCTGCTCGGCGAAGTGGTCTGGATCGGCGGCGTGCCTCATCCCTGAGGTATTCTTGATATACGGGAACCTGTTTCTCAAAATGGGCGCATATTCGTATTGACGATACACGGAAAATCGTAGATTATCTGGCTTGTTGAGTTCATCGTGTGTGCAGGGTCGTCCTGCCGCACAGGAACTGCAAGGAGCTGGCGATGATGTCTCTGTCCTATTGTGCCTTCTGGTCTGCCCCCTGTTTTAGCCGGCCAGGGAGCGTCTGACATGGTCGTGTCTCTCCTTCTTGTGCTGATCGTTCTCCTTCTGCTGGTGCTGGCGCTGGGGTCTTCGGTCCGGCTGTTCGCCTGGCTGAAGGCCCGCGACGTTCTGTCCCCTGCGGCGCTGATGCTGGGCACGGCGCTGGTCGTTCGGGTCGTCTTCCACGCCCACTGGGGGAGATAAGCGCTCATGACGTCTTCAACAGACGGTCTGTACAGCGAGGCGACCGAAGCAAAACGCGCGGCCCGTCTGGCTGCCTATCTCGAAGAATATGGTGCTGAGGAAGACGAGACGCGGGTTCTGCTGAGATATGTCTCGTGGTTCGGAGTGGGCGCCTGTCTTTTGTGCGGCATCGCCCTGGCTCTGCCCTGGCATCCGCTCTTTGCATTCATTCTGGGCATGAGCTGTTGGACGGCTCCGCGAGAACCGTTTCTCCGAAAACTGAAAGCCGCTGAAGACCGCCGCAGGCTTCGCGGGCTGGACTGAGACGGTCCGTTCGTTTTTCGGCAGGTCGCCCGCTTTTTTCCAATTGTCCCGTCATCGACTGTTTTTGCAGAAACAGCAAAGGATCCCGCATGTCTGTACGTTTTCTCAGAACCCTTGCCGTCACCCTGTCTCTCAGCGGGCTGGTCACCCTGACAGGCTGTGCCTCGGAAGGGAACGAAGCCCTCAAAAACGAGACCAGCGCCTCCATCGATCAGAAGATCCATGATGGCGTGACCACCAAAGACCAGATCCGGGCCCTGTTCGGAGACCCGCGCGAGAGCACGTTCACCGATAGCGGTCATGAGCAGTGGCGCTATGCGTTCACCAATGCCTCGTCTGACGCCGCAAATTTTATTCCGCTGTATGGCGACCTGCATCAGGGCACCCATGGCACGGAAAAGACCCTGACCGTGATCTTCAACGGCGACGTCGTCTGGCACCACACCATGAACGCCTCCGCCGTCAAGACCGGCAGCGGGTTGTTCTGAGGTTACAGAAGAAAATCCCCTCTGGTGTTGAAGGCAGAGGGGGTTAACCCAGGCCGCTGAAGAGCTGGAGCTGGATGCATCATCTGGGTCCGAGGGCAGCGTGGAACAGTCCTGCACCAAGATCGACGCATCCGCTGGCAACTTACTCTTCCAGCATGGCAGGGCCTTGAGGCAGACAGGCCCACTCTGCGGCCTGGCCGAAAGGTTCCTCCTCGCCAGGCGGTGGAGAGACGACGTTGCCTGACAATACGAGCAGCCGGTTCAGCGGCTCCCACTCCAGCAGTGTTTCAAGCAGAGCAGTTGCGCAGTGCAGACGCAGGAAAGGGCTGTCCTGCGTCAGTTCTGTCATCAGGTCCGTCCGCAGTTCGAGGACGGATTCCTGCAGCCCACACGGCCGTAACCAGGACGCCCGCTGTCGTGCGAGCCGGTACAGGCAGAGATCATACGGTGGTCGATCCTGCGGTCCGCCCATCACACGGCGCAGGAACGACATGTGAAACCCCGCCAGAATAAAAGGTTGAGGCGCATCCACCGGCATCAGGGCCCTGAACAGGCGATCGCTGATGGTCAGGGCAGGCTGCCCGTCCTCGTCAGGACTTTCCTCCAGACGACCCGAGGAACGCCGGGGGGCGCCGAGCCAGAGCAGGCTGCGCCCTTCGACAAAGCCGTCCCTTTGCAGCAGCGTGACGGGAGCGCCCGCATAGGGCGCTCCTTTCTGATCCGGCGTGATATCGAGCAGTTTCAGGCGCGTGATGGGCCAGCGCGGCAGCCGGATCGGACCAGGGGTCATGACCTGCCTCCCGCGCGCAGCTGCGCTACAAGGGCGAGGAAACGCTTCTGTAACTGCGCTGGCTCAAGGAGGTCGTTGAGATACCAGATCTCGGGCGTAAGGCACTTCTGCCGGTAGACCTCCAGACGCCGGTCGAACTGCGCCAGCAAATAGGCTTCCCAGTCATTGCGCGTCACGCGGTCCGCACCGCAGGCGCCCACGATCTCGATATGCATGACACGTGACCCGAAACGGATAGCGAAATCCGAATAGAACCGCGGCTGCTGCAACGGGTCGAGGGCGATTTCCAGATCCAGCGCAACATCCCGCGGAACAATGGGTTTGATGGCCTCGTAAGCAATGCGCTCGAGTGCTGAATTCAGCAGGGTTCCGTCAGAAGCAACGCGTCCACGGCTGGGCAGACACGGCCAGCGCTGCTCGACCCTGCGCAGGAGACCGGCCCAGACGCCGGGTCCTTCATCACCAAGGCGCATGAGATGCCGCCCCGCCGGTTGAAGGTAGCGGAACAGGCTTGAGGGCGGTTGCGCCTTCAGTTTGAAACTGATGTCGCGATACAGATCGAGATCATCATCCGTGGGCTCGAAGAAAGAGCGCACGTGACGGGACACGGTCGCCGTAGCGACCGGGGTTTTTGTGAGAAGCATGAAGCCTCCAGATTTTTGTGGGGAGAAAATGAAAGGCCGGAGTTGTCCGACCTGTCGGTGTCAGGTGTTACAGGCGATACGGGAGGCCGCTCCCAGGCATCTGTCCGGTCCAAAGCGCCTCGATCAGTCTTGCCGCGGCATGAATGCGGACGAGATCGGAAGCCGGATGGACGCCCGAGCGGTCTTCCGCTGCAAACCGGGCCAGAAGAACTCCAGTCGTGTTCCCAGCTCCCGCCAGCTCTGGCGCCAGCCGGTGTATGAGATCGCCCAGGGTCATGACCTGTGGCTTCTCTGACGACCAGAGCCCGAGCCAGATCATCTCTCGTTCCCCGATAAGCAGAACGATATCTGGAAGCAGGACAGGAGAGAGAAAAGCGCCATCTTCAGTGTGCTCCGCTGCACCGGCTGGGGACGGCATGGGCTGCTGCAGGATCTGGTCCCGCAGAGCCTGTCTGTGTGCCGGATCCTGATCGGCCTCCCGACAGGGGAACCACAGCCCCAACTGCTCGGCCACAGCGAAGGGTTCGGCCCGGGACAGAACAAGATCGTACAGACAGACGGCAGTCCCGGTCGGCCGGAGCGGAGCGTCCGGGCGATCGCGGGAGGAGACAAGACCCATCAGGCGGACAGCCAGGTCCGTGCACAGGAAGTACGTCATGTCCGGTCTCCTGCGTTCTCCGTCAGTTCTCGGTTCAGGGAACGGACTGTCTGCGCCAGAACGATCAGCGTACCCTCAAGCCGCGTGTCGCTGGTAAACGCTCCAGGCTGTGCGATCACATCGCGCAGGGTGGGAAGAACGACGCCTGCCAGGACGGCGTGGGTGTCAAAAAGCGTGTCGAGTTCGGTGAATGATCTGGTCATTGCGAAAGGCTCCAAAGAGAAGAGAGCCCCAGAGAACGAAAGAGAAAACCCTCGCTCTGGTCGCACGGCGACCATTCCAGCTCACGCTCCGCGTGAGCCCTCTGGGGGGAGGACCAGCCCAGTCTCCCTTGCGAAGCCAAAAAAAAACGACAGAACCCCTCTGATCATTTTCCGTCGTGAGAGAGAGGGAGAGAGGTTAAGTTCTGCACCGCCGCCCTCCGGGCGGCGCGACCCCGGAACGGGGGCGCGTGCAGGTTAGAATGACGCGTCACAGCGTGATGCGGACGCCCACGGCAGGGCACGAAAATGAAACGGTTTTAAGGGACTGTTTTAAAAGGGTTTTTGGAGCTTTGCGCCAAAAACCCAGTATCGTGCCATCTTAAGCGATCTGGCAGCACGATTTCATGGCGCATTGCCATGCTTTTGAGCTGCTCATGGAATGGCAACATAGCGCATTGATGACGCGTCACTGAGATTGTGCGGACCGGTACGACGCAATCCGTGACGCGTCATTGGGCTTTTGACGGGCCTTCAGGCATCTGGATCTCCGATTTCAGAGTCTTTCCAGGTGAAGAGCGGCGCGCTGTCAGGATTGGAACGCGGCGGCTTTGCGACCGCCTCCGTGGATTGCCCGGCACAGAAGCGTTCCCAGGCAAACATCATCTCAAAACGCCTGTTGAAGAGATCCCCGCGGCGATAGGCCGCCTCGACCTTGTCACCGATGGCATGGGCCAACGCCATTTCGGCGACCTCGCGTGGAAAGTCGGTTTCCTCGGCCGCCCAGTCCCGGAAGCTGGAGCGCAAACCATGGATCGTCACATCCTTCGTGCCTGCGGCCTGATGGAGGGCCTTGGAGACTGCGACATCGCTCAGCGGCGATCCGACCCGGCCACCGGGAAACACGAAACTGTCCTCACCGGAACTGGATCTCAGAGTCTGGACTTTATATAGCAGGGCCATCGCTCCGCCCGTCAGGGGCACACGATGCTCCCGCCCGGCCTTCATCCGCTCGGCCGGGATGGTCCAGATCTTTTTCTTCAGATCGATCTCCGACCACAGGGCCTTGCGGACCTCGCCAGACCGGGTGGCGGTCAGGCAGACGAACCGTGCGGCCAGAGCTCCTACCCCATGCTCGGCGCTGAGCCGACTGTAGACCGGCGGGAGATCGCGATAGGGCAAGGCGGCATGGTGCACCACCTTCGTGACGGCCGTGGGTTTGGGAAGGATGTTGGCCAGGTGCCCCCGCCAGCGGGCCGGGTTCTCACCCTCGCGCCAGTGATGGCTCTGCGCATAGTCCAGAATACGCTCCATCCGTCCACGCAGCCGTGTTGCGGTTTCGGTCGTGCCTCCCAGATCGGTCGCAGGACAGCGAGCACATCCTCTGTCTGCACGCTGCCAATCGGTCTCGGGCCGAGGACGGGATAGACATGACGGTCCAGAGAGCTGCGCCACATGGGCGCCGAGCGCGGATCTTTCCAGCCCGGCGCCTGTTCGGTGATGTACTGCTCGGCAACCTGCGCGAAGGTGCGCTCCTGAACGGTTTCCCCTTTCTGCCGGGCTTTCTCTTCCAGCGGGTCGAGCCCTTCCAGAAGCAGGCGCCGGTTCTCGGTCGCCCGGAGCCGGGCATCGGCCAGAGAAATATCCCGGGCGGGACCGAGTCCCATCTCCCGTCTTTTGCCGGTCTTTGGGCTTTTGTAGCGAAAGGTCCAGGCCCGGGTGTCGCCCCGGACGGTAATCCATAGATTTCCGCCATCGCCGTGAACCCCGTCTTTGAGGGAGGCGACCTTGCGGGCATTCAGCTGGTTCGGCGGACGCTTGCTCATGGCTTTTCAGTCCCATCTTCCATCCCACCTTACGGGATGGGTTTCAATGCGTCCATCTGCTTCTTCAGGATGGTATGGATTTCTGTAAAACCATGAAAAACAATGGTTATTGCGCTGATCTGCTTTTCCGTGACGCCCTACATCGGCGGACACCCTCTCCGCCATAATTCCCAAGATCTGTATATCTGACCTTAACCCTTACGAAGACTATCCTCTGTCTTGGAGCGTGGGTTGTGTCGCGGTATTGGGAATAAATCAGAGTAGATTATAATCTCTCTGCAATTTTCGAATTTCTCAAGCTATGCGAGAAGCATACTTCTCTTATCGCCTAATGGGACTCCTGTACTTTCAGATGGCTGCGCTCGCCTCTAAATGGGCGGCTGGCATCTAAGAAGTCTGCGTTTGTTTGCATCGTATAAGCAATAACCACGAGGTAAGTGATTGCCCGCGTCATCTCAAGTCGCGTGACCAGATCTGTCTCATGCTCATCCAGAGCACGCAGTCGTCTTACGGCCGCATTGGCGACACGAGCGGCCTTATCATGGCGTCGGGTAGACTGCTCGACGTAATGGAGCACCAGTTGGATCGGGCGTCTTGCGCTGTCGGGAAGGTATTCGCGGTCCAAGAGGGTTCGTAGGCGAATAATGTTCAGGCCCAGCGTGAGTGTGGCGAGCGTCCCCAGAATACAGGCTTCGATGAGCGGAGCAGGGGTGGGGCCAGCATGGCGGATCAGACGTGCGAAACGATCTGTGTTACGGCCGATCCAGATACTGATTTGTGGTGTCTGTGCGGGATCTGCGAGGCCGCGCAACTCAGCCAGCATAATTCTGCGGAGACGCAGCCGTTCATCAGAACTGTTGAAGGGCAATACTGTCCTGAAAACCAGAACGCTGATGCCCACTGCCATAACCACGGCCATATTGCCGTTATAAAATGCCACTTCGTTCATGACGTGATGGTTCTCCAACCCAAGCATGGCAGGAAGAAGAAGGCCGTAAGCTGCCGCGCCGCCAGCAGTGGAGGGGTTGCCTTTCGCCAGACCGCCAAGGAACATGGCCGGCCCTAGGAAAAGCGTCAGGGTTTCAAACGTTGTGACTTTGGGCATGAGCACAAAGACAAGTATCCAGGCCACAATGTAAGCGACCAGTGCTCCTTTCAAGAACTCCGTAGTCCCAAGGACTGGGTTTTCTTTGGTCGCAAACAGGCCACAGACCAGCGTTGTAATGGCGATAAAGCCAAGTCCGCTTGGCCACGCTGTGATTTCATAAATCAGGGCCGTAACCAGTACGGCGCATGCTCCGCGGAGGCCATTATGAATGGCTTCGCGTGTGTCGCGGTGGGTCTGGCGTTGGAAATGAAAATGATCGCCTGGAATGGAGTGTGTACTGGCCTCGTATTCCTTGATGGCAAGTTCCAGGTCTCCGAGTAGCTCCCCAAGTGACATGAAGAGAACGCGTTCATCGAGGTGTGTCTCGGTATCCTGCTCATTCAGGCGTAGATCGAACGGGTCTGTTCCCGGAATGGGTTCATTGCTGTTCTCCAGATCGGTAATCCGGTGAGGGGCAGCATACAGGCGGCAAACATCACGGAGATGCTGGAGTTCTGCCAAAAGATCCGGAACGGACTCAGTATTGGCAATACGCTTCGGGAAATCCTTAAGAAACGAGAGGATCTCATCAGCGGCCTGGGTGAAGGCAGGGTGGTCATGGTTCAGAAGTTGCAGGCGCATTGCCATACCGAACCCGCGAGACAGCAGGGCTGATACGGAGGCCAGAGCCGCACGGGCATGGTCACCTTCGTGTCCATGCGGGCCCATCTCGACTTCTGCAAATTCAATCTGGTCGTTAATGCTGAGGATGGTGCCAAACTGCCTGCGTGCTGCATTCAAGGCGCCGCGTTCCTCACCGAGAATACTCGTAAGCGTCTTCGTAACGAGAACCAGAGCAGATTCCAGCTTCTGGCGCAGTTGGATCCGGGCCTGCCGTTCCTGAGTGGTGGCAAAGATCAGACCCATGAAGGCTTCACACAGAACGCCAAGGGTAATGTAAGTGGTTCTGGAAACGGCAACGGTGAAGATATTGTCAGGATCGGAAGCCGCATCCATGCAGATGATCGAGCAGGTATATCCTGCAAGAACAAGAGCATAGGATCGGAAGTTACTTACGAATGTTGCGAGCCCACTGCACACGCCGATCCAGACGGCGATCATGGGGAAGAAGAGCCAAGGTGCCTGAGGCGCGGCAGCCATCAACGCAATGGATGCGACCGCTCCGGTAATTGTTCCAATGATACGCCATTTGGCTTTGGACTGGCTTTCACCACGGGTCGCCTGTGCAACAGCCCAGACAGTCATTGCGGCCCATGCAGGACTGTCCAGCTCCATCCAGAAGGCAATTCCGATGGCGAGACAGGCTGCAAATGTATTTCGCAGAGCAAAAGTCAGGGTCGCTGCGGATGGCGCATAGATCCATGACAGGGGCAGCTTGACCCTGGGCCGCAGAGCGGCTGACGCACCTGCACCTGATGGGGAACTGTTCGGAGTCGGACGTCCTGTTGACGTAGTACTGCCACTCATTGTGCGGCTTTCTTACTCCTGAAGCCGTCAATTAGGCGAGAGCGGAAATGGCCATTCTCAGATCTGCAACAAATTTTGTGTATTCGCGTGTCCTGCTGTCCTCATCCGGAATTCTGAGCAGGTAAGAGGGATGGACAGTCACAATGCCAGTACTGCCATCGTCCAAAGTCATGTAACGGGAACGCTCCCGTGAAATAGTGATGGGTCGTCCAAGAACGGAACTTGCTCCGGTCACGCCGAGCAGAACTGTAACCTTTGCCTGAAGGATACGCCGTTCAGCTGTGATCCACGGGGCGCAGGATTTTACGTCTGTCGCATCGGGTTTCTGATGAATGCGTCTTGCACCCCGGCGGACAAATTTGAAATGTTTGACTGCGTTACTGATCCAGGCCTGTTCCCGATTGCCCCCGGCTTCCTGAAGTGCGCGCTCGAAGAGTTGTCCGGCTGGGCCAACAAATGGTCGTCCCTGAAGATCTTCCTGATCTCCTGGTTGCTCGCCGACAAAGAGGATCTGTGCCTGCGTCGTGCCTTCTCCGGAAACGGTGCGTGACGCGTGGTGACAAAGATCACAGAGAGAACAATCGACGGCGAGGGACCGCAGGTTTGACAAAGAGGACGTCTTTTCAATCTCCTCCAGATCAGGTGTGACATGCACTGTGGCCGGGTTGGCCCAAAAGGCATTGTCTTGCCCGGCGGTCGCAGTTTTCTGTGCAAGATCAATCAGATCTGCCTCTGGTTGTCCTGCGTCACTAATGGGTGGTCCAACACGATACTTGTGGCCGTCCCAGCAAAGGGTCATCTCGTCTGAAAGGAGAACCCAAGGGGAAACCCGCAGTCTGATGAGAGGGTATCTCTGACTGTCTATGAGCTGTAATTTTTGGCGTGTTCGAATGATCTGCCAGTCTGTTATCCGGTTCTGTGGGAACGCGCCTCTCAATTCAAGAATCTGCTCTCGAACGGTGCTGGCAATCTGCTCAAACCGGGTGATGTCTGTCTTACGTGGGCTTCCGTGCTCCTGGATATGTTCCAGGGCGCGATAGAGAAGATCAAATCTCTCCGGAATATCGGCTGCAAACACGGACGGGATCAGGGCCGCAAATTTTCGGGGCAGACGCAAAGGGGAGGGAGTGGCAAGTAAATCCCGATCTGTTTTCGCTGCGTAAAGAGCGACAGGCGCTCTAATACTCCAAGTGATGGAAGGCCCCGGGATTCGCTTGCTCAGGAAATTACGCGATTGTGTTCGCCATCCTGAAAAATCACTTGGTGAACAGAGTGTAGCGTCAACGGTTTGCATAAGGCTTCCCGGAAAGAAAATTAGCGAATTCCGAAACACGCTCTGAAGTGATTACTTTTTTTTTAAGGAACGTGTGGTCAATTTGGTATTAAAGTTGAGTGGCTATCTCGGTGGTATTGGGTATATATTCTGCAAACAGGCTCGGCAGAATGATTTCACGCTGTTGAGCATAGTAAAAATGCTATTTTGAATGGAAGGTAAGATATTATGTCGGAGAATACATCCCACCCGGATCTGTTGGAGCTTACAGCGCAGATCGTTGCTGCACAGGTTTCCAAGGGTAATGTGGATGCGGCGTCTCTCCCGGCATTGATCCGCCAGGTTTATGAAGCTCTTGCAAATGCTGGTGCTCCACAGGAAGAGCCGCAGCCAGAGCGTCCGCAGCCTGCTGTGCCGATCAAGCGTTCAGTATTCCCGGATTACATCGTCTGCCTTGAAGACGGTAAAAAGCTGAAGATGCTCAAGCGTCACCTTCAGAGCGCTTATAATATGTCCCCAGAGCAGTATCGTGAGCGTTGGGGTCTTCCGTCCGATTATCCGCTGGTTGCTCCGAACTATGCGCAGCGTCGCTCGGCTCTGGCTCGGGAAATCGGTCTGGGCCGCAAGATCAGCGCAACAGGCGAAAGCAAGAAAGAAACTGGCCGGACGCGTCAGTCCAAAAAGCAGGACTAATTCCTGGCTTTCTGGAATTGTCTTTCTAAAAAAGCACTATCTGTCATGTGGTCGGAGAATACTGTTTCATGAGTTTAGAGGCAGAGACGCTTCTCCGATCAATGGCTGATAGCAAGCGCCTCCTTCTCTGGAGAGGCGCTGCGGTTCTGTTTTTTCTTGCAGCGCTTATTATTGCTGTTGGTAAAAGCCACTCAACTGTTTCCAGTTTAGATGCGCGTCCGCACATTGCGCGTCTGGTTATTCACGGCGTGATCGGAAATGACGTTTCCCAGATCACGACGGCTCTTCGCAAAGCACAGAAGTCCTCTTCAGTAACCGGACTCCTGCTGGTTGTTGATAGCCCTGGCGGCGGTGTCACGGGTGGGGAGCGGCTGCACGATTCGATCGAAAAATTTGCCCAGGTAAAGCCTGTTGTTGTCACGATGGGTGATATGGGCGCGTCTGCCGCCTACATGCTCTCAGTTCCAGCACAGCATATCGTGGCATTGCCTTCCACACTGACGGGTTCGATCGGTGTAATCCTGCAGCGGCCCGATCTTTCTCCGCTGCTGGGGCGTGTCGGCATTGATGTTGCTGCTATTACGTCTGGCGCCATGAAAGATCAGACTGATCCCACAAGTCATCTGACGCCAGAAGGGCGCACGATGCTTCAGGGATTGGTCAATGATCTCTTCGATCAGTTCGTCGTCATGGTCGTTAAAGGGCGGCACATGCCTGAAGACAAGGTGCGAAGCCTTGCGGATGGTCGGGCCTATACGGGGCGTCAGGCTTTGAGCCTGGGCCTGATCGACGAGTTGGGAGACGAAGACACTGCTCGGCAATGGCTCAGGCAGCGCCTGAAAATTGGAGACACACAGTACCCAGTGATGCCGTTGCTCTCTGTAAGCAAGCGACACTGGTATGATTTTCCTCGCAAACGGGCCATGCTCGAAGGTGTGGTTGGATCAGGCTTTACGGAGATGCTGGAAGGGCGATTAACCCTCAGCAGCCTTGACGGGGCCGTTGCGATTCTGCAACCCTGACAAGCCAGTTTCATGGGCGGAGGCAGATAGGCTGCAGTCATGACCAAATCGGAACTTATTGCAGAGCTTTCCACGATTTATCCTCACCTTCTGACGCGGGATATCGAACGGATCGTTCACACCATTTTTGACGAAATCAGTGCAGCTTTGACGCGAGGCGATCGTGTTGAACTTCGCGGGTTCGGCGCATTCATTCCTAGGCGCCGAGATGCGCGAACGGGTCGGAATCCACGCACTGGAGACACTGTTTCTGTCGAAGAAAAAAGCGTTCCCTTCTTTAAAGTGGGGAAAGAGTTGCGTGAGCGTGTGAATCAAAGCGCGACCAAGTCAGCCACGGCAGAATGACAGGAGTTTCTGTTCCCTGTGTTCTGGATGCCGCTGTTTGAAGCATAAAAGCGAACCTGATGCTTTCAGGCACGCGTTGAGAAGCGTCGTGCGCTATTGTGGGGCAATGTGGAAAGCCCCTTCCTTATCTGTCTGGATAATCCCGATTTTTATAGGGGCTCTGTGCTGTGCCGGGGCGTCCTCGGCAAAAGCTGCCTCAGGATCTCCTCTGAAAAAAGTAGCTTCAGTAAAAATGCTACAGAATCAGAAGGGTCGGGTCACTGTCACGCCCTGCTATCATTCACAGTTGGGGCTAATTGTTCTCAAGAGTAATATAGAGAGCACTCATTCCAGGCATGGAAATGGCTTTGCGCCTGTCCGGGAAGCCGTCTTCCGGTCCAGTGCAGCCCAACATGTTTGCGTCACAGGGCATGGCCGCCGCGGGTGAACGCGGCGGCATTTTATGGGCTTTATTCCTGGCCTTTGAGGCTGCTGATTTCCGAAAGCAGAAAATCTCGGAATACGGCAATTCTTTTGGAAGTCCGCAGTTCTTCCGGATATACGAAGTAAGCCTCAACCAACGGAACGGCCTGATTGGGAAGAACTCTGACTAGGTTGGGGTAGGACGCAGCAGTGTAGAGCGGCAAAGAACCAATACCTGTGCCTGAAGCAATTGCAGTCGCAACGGCAGCAATATTGTTGATAGCCAGCCTGCTTCCCCGATGGGCCAGACCTTCATGACGAAGGAGGTCCAGAAGCCAGTTTACATTCGGCAATGGCAGGTGGCGTCCTGCAAAGCCGATGATCTGATGTTCCGCTAATTCCTGCAAATTTGTCGGCGTGCCGTACCGGTCCAGATAGTCTGGGCTGGCATAAATTGGCATCGGGAAATTGGCCAGATGGCGCTGTACAAGGTCTGGCTGTGTCGGCGGATGCAGGCGAATAGCCACGTCTGCTTCACGCATTCCCAGATCAAGGTCTGCGTCTTCAAGAAGAAGCGTAACCTCGATATCCGGGTGCAGTTCCAGAAAGCGATGCAGCCTCGGAGAAAGCCAACAAAGGCCAAAACCGGTGGTTGTCGTGATCTTTATTTTGCCCGCCGCTCGTTCCTTGCTTTCGCTCAGGAATGCCTGTGTCAGGGCCAGCTTGGAGAAGACTTCACGAACTGTGCGATTCAGAACCTCACCCTGTTCAGTCAGGATGAGGCCTCGTGCATGCCGATGAAACAGCGGAACACGCAGAACCTCCTCCAGAGCTGAAATCTGCCGGGAAACGGCAGACTGGCTCAGGTTAAGTCTGTCACCTGCATGGGTGAAGGACCCGGCTTCGGCGACTGCGTGGAAAATACGCAGTTTGTCCCAATCCATGTGGTGGTCTCCCCGATCGCTGGCGCGTCGGTCCTCGTCCTTCTTGCCCATGTCACCTGGCGTTGTTTAAGCGGTGTGTCGTTGAAGGGACGAAACTGTCTGAACCTTCGACGAGGGTCAAGTTTTTGTCATAGCAGGTATGCCAGAAATGTAGCGTTCGGCTTCCAGAGCGGCCATGCATCCTGTGCCCGCAGCCGTCACAGCCTGCCGATAAATCCGATCTTGAATGTCGCCTGCGGCAAAAACACCCTCTACCGAAGTGCGCGTTCCACCGGCTTCCGTGATGATATATCCATCTTCGTCACAAGCCACTTCATGGCGGAACGGCCCCGTATTCGGGCTATGGCCAATGGCGACGAACACGCCATCAACGAGCAGAGTTTCGCTTTCTCCCGTCTGAGTGTTCTTCAGACGAACGCCACACACAACTTCCGGCGTTCCGGCACCAAGAACTTCTTCGACAGCACGATTCCAGTGAACTTCGATTTTCGGATTCGCAAAAAGACGTTCCTGCAGAATGCGTTCTGCCCGGAAACCGTCCCGTCGATGAATAACGTGAACCTTGTCAGCGTGGTGAGTCAGATAGAGCGCCTCTTCCACGGCCGTGTTGCCACCACCCACGACCGCAACCGTTTTGCCGCGATAGAAAAAGCCGTCACAGGTTGCGCACGCCGAAACGCCGCCAGCCTGAAGGCGTTTTTCCGACTCGAGGCCAAGCCATTTGGCCTGGGCGCCCGTTGCGATCACGACTGTACGTGCAAGAAACTCGTCCCCTGAGTCGCCTTTCAGATGAAAGTATCCATCTGCAGCCGGACCGTTCTTCAGGTCTGCCTCGGTAATCAGGTCATAGATCAGGCGTGTGCCGACATGTTCAGCCTGTTCGCGCATCTGCTCCATCAGCCACGGGCCCTGAATGGGAGCCGCGAAGCCAGGGTAGTTTTCAACGTCAGTCGTGATGGTCAACTGGCCACCTGGCTGAAGACCAGTCACGAGAATCGGTTTCAGACTGGCGCGTGCGGCATAAATGGCGGCAGTGTAGCCAGCGGGGCCTGCGCCCACGACCAGAAGGTCCGTATGATGGATTTCAGGCATGATCGATCCTCGTCCGTGTTTTGACCCCTCATATAGAGCTTTCAGACGCATGTGCCATCTTTGCGGACGCTGCCACCTGCCATATACGTCAGATTCAAATGAACGCTTCTTTCTCTTCCATCCCCGTTGAACTGGATGCCATTGACCGGCAGATCATCGCCGAGCTTCAGGCAGACGGTCGTATGACCAATGTGGAGCTGGCCAAACGTGCCGGTATTTCCGCTCCCCCCTGTCTGAGGCGTGTCAGGCGTCTGGAAGAACTTGGCATCATCAAAGGGTATCATGCAGAAGTTGACGCAGCCCTGCTTGGCTGGTCGCTCAATTTTTATGCCCTCATCGGTCTTGATAGCCAGAAGGGAAGTGTTCTGGAGGCATTTGAGGCGCAGGTCGGTGCCTGGCCCGAAACACGCGAATGTCACATGATCCGTGGCGGAGGAGATTTCCTCGTTCGTCTTGTCGCTCGTGATGCTGCCCACCAGAACATTCTGACCCGCCGTCTGACAGACAGTGTCCACGTCGTGCGGGTGCAGACACTCCAGACCATTCATACCAGTCGTGATCTGGCTGGAGTTCCTATCTGATGGCAGAAGCATCCCCAACGGTTAGCGCTGGGATGCTTTTGCCTGCCCGGATCAGCATTATTGTTCCCTGCTATAATGAGGCAGAGAATGTTGTTCCCCTTGTCGCGGCTCTGGATGCAGCGCTTGAAGGAGAACGTTGGGAAGTCATTTTTGTTGATGACAACTCCCCGGACGGAACTGCCGAGCGCGTTTCGAAAGTTGCGAACAATGATCCTCGTGTAAGGGTCATCAAGAGGGTAGGACGTCGGGGTCTCTCATCCGCTGTTATTGAAGGTTTTTTGTCGTCCAGCGCACCGTATGTGGCGGTCATGGATGGGGACCTTCAGCACGACGAGACTGTTCTGCCCAAAATGCTGGCAGATCTTGATGCCGGCTCCGATATTGTTGTCGCCAGTCGCCACGTAGAAGGCGGAGACAACGCCGGGCTGGCAGGTTATTGGCGGCATCTCCTGTCAGACACCGGAATTCGCGCTGCTCAATCGGTTTTGCCGCACCGCCTGACTGATCCGATGAGCGGGTTCTTTGCCATGCGGCGAGAGCTTTTTCAGACTGTTCTTCCAAAACTTTCTGGAACCGGCTTCAAGATCCTGCTGGATTTGGCGATGTCTGCGCCAAAGTCCGTGAAGATCACGGAAGTTCCCTTTGTTTTCCGTCCGCGTCTTGCGGGAGAAAGCAAGCTGGATGTTGTTGTTCTTCTCCAGTTCGCAATGATGATTCTGGATAAAGTCACGCATGGCTGGCTGCCATCCCGTTTTCTGGCGTTTGCGCTGGTTGGGCTTGTTGGCGTGGTCGTGAATGTTGCCGTGATGCAGATTGCCCGACTGGGAGGAATGGATTTTTCTCAGTCTCAACTGGTTGGAACGGCCGTTGCCATCCTGACGAATTTTCTGCTCAACAACCGTCTGACCTATCATGACCGTCGCCTGAAGGGCGCGAAGATGTGGGTGGGATTGATCATTTTCTTCGCCGTCTGTTCTCTCGGGGCGGCCGCTAATATCGGGGTGGCCCGTATGGTGCTGCACGATGTTGGCCATGGGCACTGGGACCGTGCGTCTGCCGCAGGGGCCGTGATCGGTGTCGTCTGGAATTACGCTGTGTCTTCCACTCTCATCTGGCGCTGACGTGACTGATAATTTCAAGAAGCAGGCCAGCCTGTTCTGGGCGCTTCTTGTTGCCCTGACTGTGACGCGCCTCGGATTGGCAGCATGTCTGCCGCTCACGCCCGATGAGGCTTACTATTGGGTGTGGTCCCGCCATCTTCAGGGTGGCTATTTCGACCATCCTTTCATGGTAGCCCTCTGGATCAGAATTGGGACATGGCTGGCTGGTGACACGTCTCTCGGGGTGCGTCTGCTCGGGCCGCTTTCCGTTCTTCCCGGAAGCTGGGCCCTGTACCATGCGGCCAGGCTGTTGCTCCCGTCGCGCCCTTGGCCGGTATCGGGCTTTCAGGCCGTTCTTCTCCTGAATGCAACGCTGATGCTCGGACTTGGATCAGCGACCATGACACCGGATACACCGCTGGTATTTTTCGTTTCGGTGTCTCTTTTTGCACTCGGGAAAGCCGTTTCGTCGTCGGGGGGCAGAACAACCGGCTGGTGGCTGTTAACGGGTGTTTTTCTCGGTCTCGCCTTCGATTCAAAATATACTGCTGTTCTGATCGGTTTTGCCCTTGGGGTTGCAGTTCTCACGACCCCGAGGCTCAGGAAACAAGCCGGTCCATGGCTGGCAATTCCGCTTTTGATCATCACGACGACCCCAGTCCTTCTCTGGAATGCATCCCATCATTGGGTCAGCCTGCTGAAACAGGGTGGACGAGCAGGCGACTGGCATCTGGCTCGTGCATCCCAGTTTCTGCTGGAGCTTCTCGGAGGTCAGATTGGTCTGGCGACACCCCTTGTTTTCGGGCTCTTTGCTCTAGGTGGCTGGGCGTGCATCAAACGGAACAGGCTTTTGGCATGGCTAAGCCTTCTGCCTCTCGCTGTGTTTGTCACGCATGCTCTGGGCGATCGGGTTCAGGCAAACTGGCCGGCCGTTGTTTATCCCGTCCTGGCTCTGGCTGCGATAGAAGCAGGTCGGAGTGTTCGGTGGCCGGTCATCAGCGGAATAGTCTTGACCGTGCTGGTTTATGGGCAAGCCGTTTTCTCTCCGTTGCCGTTTCCCGCCGCTAAAGATCCGATCCAGCGACAGACGGCTGGATGGCGCGATTTCAGTCGAAAACTTGTCGCTCGTGCCCAGGAGACGGGAGCATCTGCTTTCGTGGCTGAAGAGTATGGTCTCGCATCTCAACTTGCTTTGACACAGAACAGCCTTCCGGTTCTGGGATCAGATCCAAGGTGGAGCCTGTTTTCTTTTCCGCCTGCTGAGGTGCCGCTCGGTTTAAAAATTGAAGAGCTTCATCGCATTCCTGCCGCGCTGGATCAGGACACGCTGTGTCGCCAGAGCCATGGCCATAATGTGCGGTGTTACCGCGTTGACGTTGTGAAAATGCCGTCTGGTGTGCAGTTGCCAGGGCGGGCTTAAAGCTCTCCTTAACCTTTGATTGCCATACTGACCTCTCTCAGGAGGCAGCATGTCGAAAGCAAACGGCAAGGACGAGCGCAGGATCATCATCAAGCGTTTTGAAGTTGTAGAAGGTGGCCATCACGGCGGGAGCTGGAAGATTGCCTATGCGGACTTCGTGACGGCCATGATGGCGTTCTTTCTGGTCATGTGGCTCATCAATGCCACGACAGAAGAGCAACGTAAGGGCATCGCTAATTTCTTTAATCCGATAGCAGTTCAGCAGGACGCACCACCCAAACTGAGCGTCATGCCCGATCTCTCTCCCATCGCGTCCTCTGATCGCCCTATGGCGGTCAAGCCCGGTCAGGCCGCGGGGCCAAATCCAGATGATGGTCCATCAGGACAGAAACATCTTCCCCAAAAAGATGCGGAAAAGCACAGCGCACAGATTGTAGTTCTGCGCGATGGGCAGATCGAACCAGGAGAGCCCGTATCCGGCCAAGGGGCATTCCCCCACAAGCAGGCCTTTCAGAATGCTGCCGATCAGATCAGTAGAGCCCTGAATGCTCCGTCACAACTGGCAGACGTCCGAGATCAGGTCTCCGTCCAGGTCGGTGATGATGGGTTGCATGTGGAGATTGCAGATTCTGAACATCAGCCAATGTTCGCGCTGGGTTCTGCCACTCCAATGCCGCGCGCTCTTCAACTCCTGAGGCTGGTCGCTCCCTATCTTGAAAAGCTTCCGGGACACCTCTCCATTGCCGGATACACGGATGCGGCGCCTTACAAAGCCGGTTTGCCATCCAACTGGAGCTTATCCAGCAGCCGCGCGGTTGCGGCGAGGGACGTTCTTGTTCAGGCGGGCTTTCCAGACCGCCGTCTGCAAACCGTTAGCGGCTATGCCGATAGAAACCTTTTTGATCATGCCAATCCGCTGAGTCCACGGAACAGACGCGTCGTTCTGGTTCTGTCTCCCGATCAACCATAATCAAGTCGCCACTCAGGAAATATTGAATGTTTATTCTTATCGGCCTTGGTGTCGTTCTGGCCTGCGTGTTTGGCTCCTTCGTGGCATCAGGCGGCGCCATAGGTCCATTGCTTGCATCCATGCCCTTTGAACTCCTGACGATCCTGGGAGCAGCAATCGGCACATTTGTCATGGCCAACTCAATTTCCGCTGTGAAACACCTTCCGGCCGGTTTGAAGAAAGCCATGAAAGGCTCTCAGTACGGTCGACAGGATTATCTTGAACTTCTGGGGTTGCTGTTCCACGTCACCAAACTGGCGGCCAGCAAGGGGATGATGGCTATTGAGAGCCATATTGAAGATCCCCAAGGCAGTACAATCTTCGGGGCGTTTCCGAAGATTCGGGATAACGGACAGGTCTGTTCCTTCATCTGCGATTACCTGCGGATGGCAGGCATGAATGCGACAGATCCGTTCCAGATGGACGACGTGATGGGACGGGAGCTTAAAAAGAACCTGCGGGAGGAGATGCATCTTCCTCACGCACTGCAATCCGTTTCCGATGCACTTCCAGCTCTTGGAATTGTTGCTGCCGTTCTCGGTGTGATCAAGACTATGGCATCCATCAGCAAGCCTCCTATCGTGTTGGGCGAGATGATTGCTGGTGCGCTTGTCGGAACGTTCCTCGGTATTCTGCTGGCATATGGCATTGTCGCCCCGATTGCTGGTCGTCTCGGGGGCGTTGTGGAAGAAGAGGCGTCTTACCTTGATTTGGTTCGTTCCGTCATTGTCGCGCATTTGCAAGGAAATGCGCCTCAGGTCAGTGTAGAAATTGGCCGCAAAAACATTCCCTGTGACCTCATGCCAACCTTTCAGGAGGTGGAAGAGGCTGTCAGTGCCGTTGCCGTGGGGTGAGGTTGTTTTCCCGTGGGTGATCTTTACGATGCCGTCATCACTATGAATGACGGCCGAAAGGATCAGGCATGCGTCCCTCCGCACTGCGGGCTCTCTGTCTCTTACTTCCTCTTTTTCCTTTTGCGTCGGTACAGGCTGCTACGGCCACTCCCTTAAGGGCTCAGCTTGAGCAGGTCGATGGCGGACCAGCCCTTCACTGGGTGAAGGCTGAAAATAAAAAAACGCAGAATGCTCTGGATTCTGACCCCAGATACAAGCCGCTTTATGATCGGATCCTCTCGGCTCAGCAGTCACCGGATCGTCTCGCTGTCCCCACACAAATGGCGGGAGAGATCTGGAATTTCTGGCAGGACAAAGTCCATGCCCGCGGGGTCTGGAGAAGTACGTCCGAGGCTGATTTCAAAAGCGGACATCCGTTATGGAAGACGCGCTTTGACTTGGATGAGCTTTCTCGGTCGGAACATGCCAACTGGGTGATGGAAGGTCTGAACTGCCTGGAACCAGCAGACCGGATCTGCCTTCTGGGCCTGTCCAATGCGGGCGAAGACGCGCACGAGCTGCGAGAATACGACACGACCACCAATCAGTTTGTGCAGAACGGTTTCCGGCTACCAAACGGAAAGCAGGCGGTCGCATGGCTCGATAAGGATACAGTTCTGGTCTCTCGAGACTGGGGCACGACGGATGCCGGTCTGACAACGTCAGGGTATCCGTATGTTGTTCGTGCCCTGAAGCGCGGGCAGAGCCTGTCTCAGGCTCAGGAAGTGTTCCGTGGAACCGGTCAGGACATGGAAGTCGTTCCCACTGTCCTGCGGGACGGGCAGGGGCATCAGGTCGTTCTGATCGATCGGCATAAGGATTTTTTCCATAGCGAAGTTGAGCGACTGGATCCGGGAACGCTTAAAACGAGCCAGCTTCCCATGCCGGAGAAATATGACGGTCTGAGCTATCAGGATGGCCAACTGGTTTTCCATCTGCTCCAGGACTGGCCCACGGCGAAGGGGACAATCCCTGCAGACAGCGTTGTCGCGGTAGATCCAGATCATCCTCAGGCCCCCGAGATCATTGTCACCCCGACCAAGCGGCAGACCATCGGGGATGGAATGGATGGCGCTATTGCGGCGACCAAGGATGGTCTGATCGTTGTCATGTATGACAATGTTCAGCCGGTACTGATGCTCTATCGCCGGGGTTCGAACGGACATTGGTCTGGACGGAGCATTGAGCTGCCCAAGAACATGGCCGCCAGTATTGTCTCCTCTGATCCCCACAGCTCAGAAGCATACCTCCAACTCGAAGGCTTTATTCAGCCGCCGCAGATCTGGAGCGTCAACACAGCCAAACAGAACACTCAGCTTCTCTATAGCCAGCCCGAGCTGTTTGATTCGTCCACGCTCACGGTTGAGCAGCTTTTTGCGCCCAGTAAAGACGGAACGCAGGTTCCATACTTTGTTGTGCATGCGAAAGACTGGACGAAGAATGGTGCGAACGCCACGCTCATGACTGCTTATGGTGGCTTTGGCCTCTCTTACCTGCCTGTCTATCATCCAGACCTTGGGATCACGTGGTTCGAGCGTGGTGGGGTTTACGTGATGGCTAACATCCGGGGTGGCGGAGAGTTCGGCCCAGCCTGGCATGAAGCTGCGCGTCACGCTGGGCGCCAGTCTGCCTATGATGACTTTGCATCCGTGGCCCGGGACCTGTTTTCGAGAAACATTACATCGGCCAAGCGTCTGGGTATTCGTGGACGATCCAATGGCGGCTTGCTGATGGGGGTAGAATTCACTCAGCATCCGGAACTGTGGAACGCGACCATCATTGGTGTGCCGTTGCTCGATATGCTGAATTACGAGCACATGGCGGCAGGCGCGTCATGGGCGGCTGAATACGGAAGTGTGTCTACACCCGAAGGAAAAGCATTCTGGGACAAGACATCGCCGCTTCAGGCTTTGAAGCCGGACGTGCACTATCCAACACCATTCATTTTCACTTCGACCCGAGATGATCGTGTTGGTCCTGTGCATGCTCGCCTGTTCGCAGCGCTCCTTCAGGAGCTCCATGTACCCTTCTTCTATTACGAAGATATGGAGGGAGGTCATGCCGGAACCGTCAATGCTGCCGAGGTGGCACATGAACGGGCCCTGGAAGCAGTCTATCTAAGCCGCAGGCTGATGGACCCACGCTGAGAGGAGACTTGCCTCCTTGCCGGAACAGGTAAGGGGGCGAATTCTGAAATCTCTGTGTACGGCAATAAAAAAAGCCGCGCCCCTAAGGGCTGCGGCTTTTCTCGTCCGTTCAGTAACGGGAAGGACTTTAGAAGCCTTCACGCTCCAGACGCTTGCGCTCCATCTTGCGGGCACGACGAACAGCCTCTGCTGCTTCGCGGGCGCGACGCTCAGAGGGCTTCTCGAAGTGGCGACGCAGCTTCATCTCACGAAACACGCCTTCGCGCTGCATCTTCTTCTTGAGCGCCTTTAGCGCCTGGTCAACATTGTTGTCACGAACGAGTACCTGCACGGTGCCGTCAACTCCTTCTGGGCCCGCCTTTAGCGTCACCCGTGATATGGCAATCCAATTGGGATGGAGCCCTTAACACACTCTTTTGGAGATGTGCAATTCATTCGATGGTGCTTGTGCTGATTTTTATCCATGCGCAATCTGCGGGCGATTTGTGCGTTAACGTTCTGCAACTGATAGAGGAAGCTCATGGCCCTGCTCAAGATTGCCCGTATGGGTCACCCTGTCCTGCACCAGATTGCAGAACCTGTTTCTGATCCAATATCCCCGGAAATCCGCCATTTGATTAAGGATATGCTGGACACGATGGTCGATGCAAATGGCGCCGGGCTGGCTGCGCCCCAGGTTCATCACCCATTGCGACTTTTCGTCTATCGCGTGCCCGCAAACCGGGTTTCCGATCCTGAACAGGCTCTGTTGCCACGTGTTCTGATCAATCCGGAAATTACACCTCTTGGTGAAGAGATGATGGTTTGTGGCGAAGGATGCCTCTCGATTCCAGGTTTGCGAGGCGATGTCCTTCGCCATGCCAAAGTCCATTATCGGGGCGTCGATGAAAATGGAGAAGAGGTTGAAGGCGAGGCGGTCGGGTTCCACGCCAATGTTCTTCAGCATGAGAACGATCATCTGGATGGCATTCTCTACCCGCAACGCATCGAAGATTTCAGCCGCTTCGGGTACGTTGAGGAAATAGTTCGGTGACAATGCGCCTTCCGGACGGACCACCTTCTGCGACCGCACATCTCTATCTTCGTGAAGAGCAGATTCGTCAGTCCTACGAAGCACTCATGCTCGCGTGGCGCAGTCTTAACTCAGAATGCGAGACGCTTCTGCGGGAAAACGGCTTGGGTTCTGCGCACCATAGAATTCTTTTTCTGGTCGCAGCCCATCCCGGGATCACTCCCAGTGCGCTGCTTGCCAGCCTTGGGATCACAAAGCAGTCCCTGGGTCGAGCTTTGGGAGACCTGCGTGAGCGAAATTTTCTGGTGCAGGAAGAAGACCGGCATGATCGGCGCAAGCGCCCGCTAAAGCTCACGCCTGAAGGGGAGGCGATCGAGCGACAGCTTTTTCAGCTGATCCGTGATGTCATGACGCGGGCCTACAGGGAGGCAGGAGGAACTGCGGTTGAGGGGTTCAAGCGCGTTCTTTCACCTCTCCAGATCGCTCCGGGAGGAGGTTTTCGATGAGTGACGAGCATATTCTTGTTGTCGATGATGATTCTCGCCTGCTCAGGCTCCTGCAGCGGTACCTCGCTGAAAACGGCTATCGTGTCACTACGGCGCAAGATGCCCGTCAGGCTCGCGAAGTGCTGCAACTGATCCAGCCAGATGCCATCGTGCTGGATGTCACGATGCCAGGAGAAGACGGGGTTTCGTTAACACGGGCACTCAGAGCGGAGGGACTGTCGTTACCGATTCTTCTGCTTACGGCTCGTGGCGAACCTGCGGATCGGATCGACGGGCTGGAATCCGGTGCGGATGATTATCTGGGCAAGCCTTTCGAACCCAGAGAACTGCTGCTTCGCCTTCGTGCACATCTAAGAAGAATTGTGCCCGCCGTTTCCGCAGTTTCCGAAGTGCCCTCTCTTTTACGGCTAGGCGTGCTGGAGTTCGATGTGCCCCGTGGCCTTCTGACCGGCCCGGATGGACCGGTCCATCTGACAGGAGGCGAGGCTGCCCTGCTGGGGGTGCTGACCAGTCGCCCAGGGATTGTTATGTCGCGCGAAGACATTGCCAAAGCGCTCGACATGGATGAAATCGGAGAACGTGCTGTGGATGTGCAGGTGACGCGTCTCAGGCGGCGCATTGAGGTCGATCCCAAGGAGCCACGTTTCCTCCATACGGTTCGCGGGAAGGGTTATGTTCTCAAACCCGGGATCTGAAGACCACTGGGGGCGGCTGGATCGTCCGCTAAGGCGGGTTCTTCCGCGCTCCCTCTTAGGGCGGTCCATGCTGATCGTCCTGACGCCGCTGCTTGTCACGCAGGCAATCGTCCTGATTTTGTTTTACGGGACTTACCTGAATGTCGTCTCCCGGCGCCTGTCTGATGGCATCACGGGCGAGGTCTCGCTCGTCATATCGATGCTGGAGCGGACGCCTGAGCAGGATCGGCGCGAAGCTCTTCTGCGAGATGCGTCTGCACGAACCCAGCTAGAATTCGTTTTTCATCCGAATGCGACTTTAGGGCGCGAAGGGACGAACCATGTTCTCGGTCCCATCGACGATGATTTTGAGCGTGCTCTGCATCAGGGGCTGGGACGTCCCTTTTTTGTGGACTGGTCTGCCGTTCCGGAAACCGTCAGAGTCTCTATCGCTCTGCCTGATGGTGTGCTGGATGTTCTGACGCCTCATAAGAGGCTTAGCATTGGCCCGATCTGGATGTTCGTTGCTTGGGCGTTCAGCAGTTCTGCGCTTCTTTTTGTCATTGCCGCACTGTTCATGCGCAATCAGGTGCGCGCCATTCGCAGGCTCGCTCAGGCAGCTGAGCTTTTTGGATTAGGCCGCGACGAAGGGGCTATCCGCCCACAGGGTGCGCGTGAGGTGCGTCAGGCAGCCATCGCGTTCAACCGCATGCAGGATCGCGTTAATCGGTTTGTCGCGCAAAGGACCGCGGTTTTGGCGGGGGTTTCCCATGATCTGCGCACCCCCTTAACGCGGCTGCGCCTCAGTATGGCCATGCTCCCGACAAAAGGACGCATTGAGGCGGAAGATCTCCAGCCCGATATTCAGGACATGGTGACGGATATCGAAGATATGGAGCGGCTGATTGGCAGCTATCTGTCTTTTGCGCGTGGAGAAGGATCGGAACGCCCTGTCCTGACAGATCTGCGATCCCTTATTGATGAGGTTGCTGTGGCTGCCAGACGTGCTGGCGGTCAGGTCTTGGGGGTCGAGGGACGGGAGGGTGTTGAAATACCAGTCCGGCCGGATGCGCTGAAGCGTGCGCTCACCAATTTGGCGGATAATGCCAGACGGCATGGGGGCGCCATGCGAATCTCTCTCTGGGAAGGAGAGAGAAGGATCGAGATTACAGTGGAAGATAATGGTCCCGGTATTCCCCCTGATCAGCGGGAGACAATTTTGCAGTCAACACGATCAGGGAGTAACGGCGGAAGCGGTCTGGGGCTGACGATTGTCCGCGATATCATTCATGCCCATGGGGGCACCATCAGGCTGCTCGAAAGCCCACTTGGCGGGCTGGGCGTTCTGCTCAGCCTGCCAAAATAAGTGGAAGATCAGGGCAGGGTATTACCCGCACCACCATTGCCGGTGCCCTGATTGCCCAGCGGGCCCTGGCTGCCACCGAATGTGCTGCTCATGTTGCTCATTGGGTTGTAACGACCAACGTTACCCAGCAGCTCCTGAATGACCGACGTCTTGGTGCCTGGCGTTGGGGTTGTGGCGCCCACCATGCCGACGCGAATGGAATCCTTGCGGTTCAGGGTATCCATCTTGCGCAGTACGCCGGAGTTGTCGAAGTTCAGAACCACAACCTGCTGCTTGTCCACCGTTGGGAAGCCCAGCGGCGTTGGAGACGTGATCATGGACACATAGATCCATGTGTTGTCGTCAAAGGTTGCGTGTGCGGTTGGGGAGCCGAGGCTGTCGAGCACGTCAGACCGGGTGCTGGTACCTGGCACCAGCTGGGCATAGTCGGTTTTCTCGATGAGCGAACCGCGCGGCTCGGGAATCGGGCTGAATACCGAGCATCCTCCCAGAAGGAGCGGAGCACAGGCCAAACCGGTGAAACCGAGGCGTTGCACAAGACGTGTTCTGCTTTTGGTCGTCAGAAAAGATGCGTTATTCATGGAACCGGAAACTATCCTGTGCAAGAGAACCGCTCAACCCTGCGGGTGCCTTAAACGATACCTGCCTGTCAACGATTTCCCCTATGTAACCGGGGATGGAGTGCTCAAATGTCTCATTCTCCCGAATTTTCACGTCGTATCCCCCTGAGTCGGGTAGGGGCAGGAACAGAAGAAACCGTGACGGCAACCCCGCAGGAGCGTGAAGCCCTGGCGCGGCGGTTTGGCATTCCGGCAGTGCATCATCTTGAGTGTCGCTTCGTTCTGACACCTGAAAGCAAGACCGAAATTCTTGCTCAGGGCCGTCTGAGCGCGAAGGTGACCCAGGAATGCGTCATCACGGCAGAAAAATTTGACGATGTGCTCGCCGAGACCTTTGTTCTGCGGTTCATTCCGGAATCCCAGATGCCCGAAGATGAATTCGACATCGATTCCATTAATCTGGATGCCCCTGACGACGTTCCGCATGATGGCAGGGCGCTGGACATCGGCGAAGCCGCTGCCGAACAACTGGCCCTGATGCTGGACCCATATCCTCGTCTTCCCGGTGCCGGTCTCGAAAATGCTGTTGACGTGGCCCCTGCGGAAGGGGAAGAAGGGGACGATCAGTCCGAGGACCTGCCTGAGTCAGAGCGTCGCCCAAACCCATTTGCAGCGCTCGTGGGTCTGAAGAACGGGGATAAAAAAGAATAAAATCCCTCGCTTTAGCTTGCGGGTTTGCGTTTGCTCTGCTAGAGCCGCCCGCCTGAACTCGGCGTAAATACGAGACGACGAACAACGGGGCACCGGATGCCGCTGGGAGCGGAGCAAGGGTGCCGACACAGAAGCAGAAAGAGGCATAAAAGCCATGGCCGTCCCTAAAAGAAAGACCTCGCCGTCCCGTGCTGGCATGCGTCGCAGCCACCATGCCCTGCAGGCTGAAGCGCATGCGGAATGCGCGAACTGCGGCGAACTGAAGCGCCCGCACCACGTTTGCAGCCATTGCGGTCATTACGATGGTCGTGAAGTTGTTGCAGCAGGCAAGAGCCTGAAGACGGCCGTCCGCGCCTGATCTCTTCTGCGGATGCTCTGATGGAGTATCCGCATCTGCGATGCTGTCCGGGAAACTGTCTTAATGTCTAAAGCGCCTGTCACGCCTGTTCGTGACGCCGCGGCCCTAGGGCCTTATGCCCTTGCCGTCGACGCAATGGGGGGAGACAGGGCACCGGATATCGTCCTTGCCGGTCTCGAACTGGCGGCTGATCGTCATCCGACAGCCAGACTGCTCCTGATCGGAGATGAGGCGGTTCTTAAACCGGCTCTGGCACGATATCCTAAAGCTGCCCGCATCTGTGACATTCGTCACACTCCAGCCAGCATTCCAATGGAAATGAAGCCGACCGCAGCACTGCGTGTTCGTGGCTCTTCCATGCGTCTGGCTATGGAGGCTGTATCTTCTGGTGAAGCCTGTGGTGTTGTGTCTGCTGGAAACAGCGGAGCGATGCTGGCCCTCGCCAAGATTATCGTCAAAGCGCTGCCTGGAATTTCCCGCCCCGCGATGGTTGCTGTCCAGCCTTCTGCGCGCGGTGATACGGTTATGCTGGATCTGGGCGCCAACATCGCGTGTGACGCCCGAAATCTGGTAGAATTTGCCGTCATGGGCGAGGCTTTTGCTCAGGCCGCGCTGGGTTTGCCAAAGCCAACAATCGGGCTCCTGAACGTCGGCTCTGAAGACCTCAAGGGTGACGAAAGGCTGCGTCAGGCTGCTGAGCGCCTTCGGGATAGCGCGCTGGCGGAACAGTTCCACGGCTTTGTTGAAGGTCATGACATTACCGCCGGGACGACGGATGTTGTCGTAACAGATGGTTTTACGGGGAATGTTGCTCTGAAAACAGGCGAGGGGGCTCTTAAGCTTGCTTTCGGTCTGTTGAAGCGCGTTTTCGAAACCAATCTGCTGACTCGCATCGGTTATCTGCTGGTTCGCCCCGGGCTGGAGCGAATGCGGGAATGGATTGATCCACGGCGTTATAATGGCGCCGTTTTTGTTGGGTTGAATGGCGTTGTTGTGAAGTCTCATGGTGGCGCAGATGGCGAAGCTTTTGCCTCAGCCGTCGATATCGCAATGGATGCCGTAACCCATAACCTGAACGACAAGATCCGTGCCCGCCTGGATCAGCTCGGTATGCTTGGAGCTGATGTAGCTTCTGCTGCTGCCAGCACGGTCGCCCCAGAACCTGTGAGCTGAGAAACTTTATGTCCGGTCCTTTTCGTGCCCGCCTGACAGGCGTGGGTGGCTATCTGCCACGCACGATTGTCACGAATGACGATCTCGCTCAGAAGATCGAAACATCCGACGAGTGGATCCGGGCACGCACGGGCATCACGCAGCGTCACATCGTTTCAGGGGATGAGACGACGGCGTCCATGGCCGCTGCCGCGGCGCGTCAGGCTCTTGAGCAGGCCGGTGTAAGTGCTGACGACGTTGACGCCATCATCGTGGCAACCTCAACGCCAGATCAGGTTTTTCCCGCTGTGGCAACGCAGGTGCAGGCCCTGCTCGGGATCACCAAAGGGTTCGGCTTCGATATCAGCGCTGCGTGTTCGGGGTTCGTCTATGCGTTGGCCTCAGCAAATTCGTTCATTCAATCCGGGTTGGCCACGAAGGTTCTCGTGATTGGGAGCGAGGTCTTTTCCCGACTGCTGGATTGGAATGATCGCACAACCTGCGTTCTGTTCGGAGACGGCGCTGGTGCTGTACTTTTGGAAGCCGGAGCTGAGGAAGGTGAGGGTGTTCTCTCGACCCATCTTCATTCTGACGGTCGATCTGGGGACATTCTGTACGTTGACGGGGCAGTAGGCTGCGCAGGCACAACTCAACATCTCAAAATGCTTGGGCGAGAAGTTTTTCGTCATGCGGTTGTTAAGCTGTCCCAGGCTGTTGATGAAGCACTGGAAGCCAACAACCTGACGGGTCAGGATATTCAGTGGCTCGTACCGCATCAGGCCAATCTCCGTATTATTGACGGTATGGCCAAAAAGCTGGCTCTTCCCGCTGATCGTGTCGTGGTGACGGTGGACCGTCACGCTAACACGTCTGCGGCTTCCATCCCGTTGGCTCTGAATGAAGCCGTCAGAGACGGTCGTATCCAGAAGGGCGATCTTGTTCTGATGGAAGCGCTGGGTGGCGGTTTGACCTGGGGTTCTGCGCTCGTCCGCATGTGAGACGGCGCATCGTCTTTCAAGGTTAACGATTGATTCCTTTGACTGTTCTGAACGTCATGATACGCATGTGTCATGAGTACAGTCACGCGCGCGAATCTTGTCGAGCACATCTATAGCCGTGTTGGGCTGTCCCGGCACGATTCCTCCATGATTCTGGAAAGTGTGTTGGAGAAAATTTCCTCCACACTTGAAGCAGGTGAGTCCGTGAAGCTGAGCGGCTTCGGGACCTTCTCTGTTCGCCAGAAGGGAGAACGCATCGGGCGAAATCCCAAGACCGGGGTCGAGGTTCCAATCTTGCCTCGCGCTGTCTTGGTGTTTCGGTCTTCGCAGCTTCTGCGGGACCAGATGAATGGCGTGGAAAGCCATGCTGACGATGTGGACGACGCAGATGATTGATATCGCTTCGAACAATAGCGCTGATCTCTCCGACGATAATCTGGCTGATTCTGGTGCTGGGAAAATCAAAAAAGGCCCAGACGCTTACAGAACCATCAGCGAGGTTGCGGAGGAGCTTCATATTCCGCAGCATCGACTGCGTTCGTGGGAAACTCTCTATCCGGGTGTGAAGCCATTTCGTGGGGAGAGTGGGCGCCGTTATTACAGCCCTGAACACGTCGAGACACTACGTCTTATTTCCGATCTTCTCTACGTACAGGGCTATAAGGGCCAGGGCGTTCTGCGAGTTTTAAGAGAAGAAAAAGCTCGGAAATCTCTAGAAAATCGCATTGCTTCTCCTAAGGCAGAGGAGAATGTTGCGAGTGTTCACGCCGCGCCCGCTCCAGTTGCGGATCCAGTTTTAGTAAATGCTGCGGATGATATTATCTTTCCCGAAGCTCCGGAGGTGCCAGAGATCTCTGGTGCTCCTGAACTGAGAGAAGAAAGTGTCGCCGTTAGTGAGACATCAGAGCTTCACGACGAAGAAGACGTATCGCTTTCAGAGTATCGCGAAAAGCTTGAACCTGAAGAAAAAGCGGATCAGGTGCTTGACGAGTGTCTGACGGGAAGGACATTAGCCGAAGCCGAAGCCGAAGCCGAAGCCGAAGCCGAAGCCGAAGCCGAAGCCGAAGCCGAAGCCGAAGCCGAAGCCGAAGCGCCTTTCTCAATTTATGACACAGAGGAAGTTCTGGTTCTTCAGGATGCGAATCAGCACCTTGCTGCCTCCGTCAGGCATTTGGATGCAGAAAACGAATTTTTGCGTTCTGAAATGAAGGAAATTCTGGAAGAACTTCAAATTTTGAGAAGTCTTCTTCCGGTATAGGGCAGATGCCCCATTGCGGTGATGAGTTTGCACTGCTAAACCACCGCCACCGCAGGACGAACGGGCAGTAGCGCAGCCTGGTAGCGCACCAGTCTGGGGGACTGGGGGTCGTGGGTTCGAATCCCGCCTGCCCGACCAGTCCTGCGGTAATTACCTTAAAAAATGATGTTATTATAAAAGGCCTTTTCAGGCCTTTTTCTTGTCTGTGCGCTCTTCTGTCCAAAGCGTCCACAGCAGATGGAGTGCGGCCATAATTGCTGGTCCAAGGAACAGGCCAAGAAGGCCCCACGTTTCTGCTCCGCCCAGAATGCCTAGCAGGACCCAAAGAAATGGCATTTTGGTGCTGCCGCCAATTAGAACCGGGCGGACAAAATGGTCAGCTACAAAAATAACAACTGAGCCCAGAGCCATTACGACAATTGCGCCGATCATGCTGCTTTTAGCCAACAGCAAGAGAGCGACCAGTCCGACTGTTGGCCAGGCGAGGAACGGTATCATGGCAGCCACAGCCGTGAGCATGGCAAACAGCAAGGGTTGAGGAGCGCCTGTCAGCATATAGGCGGCTCCCATGATTGCCCCTTCTCCCAGGCCAACCAGCACCAGCCCCGCGAGTGTTCCGTGAACGGATGAGATCATCTGTTTGGCAAGGCTTTCGCCTTGTTCACCAAACAGCCGGTGTGAGCCCACAAGCCCCTTACGAATCACGTAATCTCCATCCTTCAGCAGGAAGAAGAGCGTCAGTAGGGAGAACGCAAAAAGTGTGCCGCGGCGTGCGACCTGCGACCCAACCTGCTTTGTCATCTGCATGCCATGAGCGACATCGACTGAGTGGAGCAGATGGGACAGCCGTTGTGGGCTGGTCATGTGGTTTTGCCACCACGTGGTTGCCTGCGTGGACACGAATGGAAGGCGCGGGACCCATTCAGGCATTGGAATGCCGTTATTCCGCACGTCTTCAATCCATTCCAGCGCGCTCCTGATTTCGTCGGCAAGTTTGACGCCAACGAGAGAAACCGGGACCAGGAAAATCAGAGCCACAACTAGGGTGAAGCTCATCGGCAGCCAGTCATTGCGGCCAAACCGACGCTCAGCGCGCTGGTAAAGCGGCCAAAGGGAAATGGCGAACACGCATCCCCATAACAAAGCCGGAAGAAAATTTTTCAGTGTGTAGAGACCGATAGCCACGAAAAAGAGCGCCAGAAACCCACGCGCCCGCCGCTGTATGGTTCCGGTGGAATCCGAGGCTTCCACCGGAATGACTTCAGGGGAACGAGGAGGAAATTGATCGGTCATGGGGGTCCTGAAAATAGTGGCCGGAAATTATGGCTGATGCGCTATCCGTTCGCGCACTGGCGAAGTGTTTGCACCATGCCCGTAGGTTCTCAGTTGAACAGCGAGCATCCGGACTGGATGGTGAGGCCCACAGCCTGTTGGGAGAACTGTTGCCGGTAAGCAGCCTGAATTGCACGGAGATTGTGCTGAAGGTTCTTGTCGGGAGGTGTCACAACCCAGAGAATTCTGGACGGCTCCCTGCCTACCACATGGGTCACAGTATTCATCCATTGCCCATCAGCCTTGAAAACTGTCAGGCCGCTCGGGAAATAGGGAGTAATTTCGGATGTAACAAATGTCTGCCACTCATCATCCGTTATGGGCATTCCGCCGGGACGCGTCTGCCCGAACATCATTCTGATCTGCAATGTATCCTGAGCACGCATTTCGCGGCAGAGGTCGGGCGTGACACTCACCGGGACGACGCAGCCTCCCAAAAGGGGCAGCGAAAGGAACAGGGCAGTGAGACCTAGGTTTTTCATGAGTGTGTTTGTGCCAGTGCATTTTTAAGGATGGTACATTCGCTGGGAGTGAACAGACCCCGCCGGATAAACAGATCGATCAGAACGAGATTGACGTTGAACTTGAAGTCATAAGTATCTCGGACGAGAGAGAATGCATCCGCTAGCGGTATCAGATGAAAGCTCTCAACTTCACCATCTTCTGCTACCGGGACAAAGTCTTCTGGCAGGATCAGGTCGTAGCAGTGAAGAACATCTCTCCTAAGCCCTTCAGGGCGGTCCATGGCATAGTGCAGTCGGCTAACGGGCACTGCGCGGCGGGATAGCTCTTCCGGGATGCCAGCCTCTTCCTGAGCTTCCTTGATAACGGTCATCTCTGGGTCAAGCCCGGCACTCATGCCGCCAGCAACCAAATGATCCAGTTTTCCAGGATCAAGACGTTTGGACATACTCCGACGGGCGATCCATAGCATTGTGCCTGTGGAATGCTCCACGAGGCCATTCATATGGATACCTTCTGCCGCTACTCCCAGAACAGGAATGGCGCCCCGGTCAACACGCCCAATGACATGGCCTTGCGCGTTGCGAACGTCGAAGGGCTCATCATGCGAAGCATATACGCCCTGTCTGGCAAGAGTTTGGGAGAGGGGAAACAAGTCCTCTCCTGACGCAACGCCAAATTTTTCCTGTGTTTTTAATCCCAAAGATTCAAGTTGGAGGGACGTTTCCGGGGAAATCCATCCAATCTGCTCGTGAGCACAAAAAAACGGGAGCCGTCCGCCGGGAAGGCGTGCGCTATTGCAGGCCTCTATATGTCGGAGGAACGGATCAAGATTCGGGAATGGAGACTTTTCTAGCACAATCGAAAGTTTCGCATGCGCGCGAGCGATTGCAAAGCGGAGCCTCTCTTTCTCATAGTCTGGCATGTCAAAGAAACACGATTCGAAATCGGAAAGCCTGTCTCTCAAAGAACTCTGGAAAAAAATCCGCCCTGAAAACCCAGGCCGTACGGCGTTCTGGGTCGGGGTGGCGATGGTTCTGCTTCTCGTAGAAAGCGGGACGACAGTTGCGACCCCCTGGCTATTCAGTCGGATGGTGTCGGCGTTGTCAGAGCATCAGGCGCTGCTGGCTGTCCCGTTCTGGCTGATTGGCCAGTACGCGATCATCCGTGTTGTTGCCGGGCTATCGACACCGCTCCGTGAAATGCTGATTGCTCCTATTGAAGCTGACCTGCAGAGGCGTGTTGCGCTGGTGGGATTGGAGCATCTTCACGCCATGAGCGTCCGGTTTCACCTTGATCGGCAGACGGGAGCTCTCACGAGGACACTGGATCGTGGCTCGGATGCGATTGGCACACTGCTCAGTCTTGTCCTCTTCAACGTTCTGCCGAACACCATCGAACTGTTGATGACGCTTTTCGTCGTGTTTCGGATCTTTGACTGGCGGTATGTCGTGGTGGCTGTCGGCGGGATCGGCGTTTATGCAGCTGTATCGTATGTTTTTACACGTATGCGAATGACAGCTCGGCGTGCGCGGAATACAGCCAACAGTCAGGCACAATACCAACTCGTTGACAGTATGCTGAACTTCGAGACAGTCCGCAGTTTTGCCAACAGCCATCAGGAAATTCTCCGCTACGACCGGTCGCGCGTCGCTCTAAAGAACGCTGAAATTCGTTTGAAACGATTGGTCGGCCTTTCCCAGATGGCGCGAAGCCTGCTGATTGCGGGGGCAACCGCGGTCATATTGTTGCTGGCTGCTCATGACATCGTGCAGCACAGAATTGGTGTCGCGCAGTTCGTTCTGATCGGTAGCTACCTTCGAGGGCTGTATAGTTCTGTAGGAGCGCTGAATTACGTCAGTGCGGGCTGGAGAAATGCCCGGGTAGATCTTGAAAACTACCTTGAACTCCTTGGTACGCACTCAGAAATTGTTGAGGCGAAAAATCCAGCACCCTTACCCGTCAAGCTCGCGACAGGTGGGCCTGCTGCGATCAAGTTCGAGCATGTTTCCTTCAGTTACGACCCGTCCCGCGAAATCCTGCATGATATCAATCTGGATATTCCGGCGGGAACATCTCTGGCAATCGTCGGGCATACGGGCTCCGGAAAATCAACTATCGGGCGTCTGTTGACCCGCGCTTATGATCCGACATCGGGCTCTATCTTTATTGACGGGAAAAACCTGCGGGATGTGGCGCTGGAAGATCTGCAACGAGTGATTGGAACCGTCCCCCAGGACACGGTTCTGTTCAATGCAGGAATTGGCGAAAATATTGCCTATGGAGATCCTTCTGCTCCGGAAGCGGCTGTCGAACTTGCGGCCGCCCGTGCGCAAATTCATGACTTCATTAACGAGCTGCCAGAAAAATATGACACTGTCGTAGGAGAGCGCGGGTTGAAGCTCTCAGGGGGCGAAAAACAGCGGGTCGCAATCGCGCGCGTCCTGCTCAAAGATCCCAGAATTCTCCTTCTGGATGAAGCAACAAGTGCCCTCGATACGTGGACGGAAGCTGCGATACAGCAGGAATTGCGCGCGCTTTCTCTGTCCCGAACAACGGTGATCGTTGCGCACCGTCTATCTACCATTCAGGACGCTGATCAGATCGTTGTGCTGGATGCGGGAAGGGTGGTCGAACGTGGAACGCACACGGAATTGCTGCAAAAAGACGGCTATTATGCAAGAATGTGGTCGGTTCAGGCGGGAGAAGCGGTCATGAGGGCTTGACGAAAGCCCTCTCGTTCGCGATAAGCCGCGCCTGATTTACGGAACGCGCCGGGCCTCCGCTGTCCTGCGTCATCCAGCATCGAGGAAAGTGCTACCATGTCTCGCCGTTGCCAGGTCACGGGCAAGGGCGTGCTGACGGGCAATAACGTCAGCCACGCCAATAACAAGTCCCGCCGTCGTTTTCTCCCGAATCTGCAGGAGACCACGATGATCTCCGATATTCTTGGTTCTTCAGTGCGCATGCGCCTGTCAACCAACGGTATCCGTACGATCGAGCACAATGGTGGGCTGGATTCGTTCCTGCTGGGAACGCCAAACCGCAAGCTTCCTGAAGAAGCTCAGGTCATCAAGCGTCGTATCCTGCGTGTTCAGGAGCGTAAGGCTGCACAGACAGCCTGAGAAATCTTTCCGGCTTCGGCTGGTTCATAAAGATTACTCTTGAAAACCATGGCGGTCTGGGTCATTCAGCCGCCACTGGGACAAATCAGGTTCGGCTTTAACGAGCCGCAGCGGAGGTGTTTCAGTCCAGACTGAAACACCTTTTATTGTTTTTTGGAGGTTCTCCGTGTCCGAAAGCGTTCAGGAAGCCAAATCGGCTCTCTCGAAGATCCGCAATATCGGTATTACCGCTCATATCGATGCTGGTAAGACCACCACGACCGAGCGCATCCTGTATTACACGGGTGTCTCCCATAAGATCGGTGAAGTGCACGACGGTAACACCACCACCGATTACATGGCGCAGGAGCGTGAGCGCGGCATCACCATCACGTCCGCTGCCGTGACGTGTGAGTGGAACGACCACCGCATCAACATCATCGACACCCCGGGCCACATCGACTTCAACATCGAAGTGAACCGTTCGCTCCGCGTGCTCGATGGCGCCATCTTCGTGATTGAAGGTGTGGCTGGCGTGCAGCCGCAGTCCGAGACCAACTGGCGTCTTGCTGACCGCTACAACGTCCCGCGCGTCATCTTCATCAACAAGCTCGATCGTACGGGTGCAGACTTCTATTACGCTTTCAGCACGCTGAAAGAGAAGCTGGACATCGTTGCAGTTCCGCTGCAGCTGCCCATCGGTGCTGAAGAAAACTTCGTTGGTGTTGTCGATCTGGTCGAGATGCGCGCCATCGTGTGGGAAGGCGGCGAACTCGGCGCCAAGTTCCATTACGAAGAGATCCCGGCTGACCTGAAGGAAAAGGCTGAGGAAGCTCGCCAGACCCTGCTCGACACCGCTCTTGCCGTCGATAACGACGCAATGGAAGAGTACTTCGAAAAGGGCGACGTTGACGTTGCAACACTGAAGAAGTGCATCAAGAAGGGTGCAATCTCCGGTGAGTTCCGTCCCGTCATGTGCGGTACGGCGTTCAAGAACAAGGGCGTTCAGCCTCTGCTCGATGCGGTCATCGACTATCTTCCGGCTCCGGACGAAGTTGAAGGCATCCGCATTGCTCCGCCGGAAGGCGAAGAGGTTGACGAAGACTTCCTGCCGATCGTTCCTGTCGATCCGGATGGCAAGTTCGCTGGCCTTGCGTTCAAGATCATTTCCGACAAGTACGGCACGCTGACCTTCGTTCGCGTCTATCGCGGCGTTCTGAACGCTGGCGACACGATCCTGAACACGACGAAGGGTCACAAGGAACGCGTTGGCCGCATGTTCCAGATGCATGCTGACAAGCGTCAGGAAGTGAAGTCCGTTGGTGCGGGTGACATTGCTGCGTTCGTTGGTCTGAAGGACACGGTCACGGGTGACACGCTGGCTGATGCCGCTGATCCGGTGGTTCTGGAGCGTATGCAGTTCCCGGTTCCGGTTATCGACATCTCTGTCGAGCCGAAGACCAAGGACGGCGTCGAGAAGATGACGCTGGCTCTGCAGAAGCTGACTGCTGAAGATCCGTCCCTGCACCTCAAGACCGATCAGGAAACGGGTCAGACCATCCTGTCCGGCATGGGCGAGCTTCACCTGGACATCATTGTTGACCGTCTGCGTCGTGAATACGGTGTTGATGCCAACATTGGCGCGCCTCAGGTGGCCTATCGTGAGACGATCACGAAGTCCCACATTGAGACATACACCCACAAGAAGCAGTCGGGTGGTTCGGGTCAGTACGCTGAAGTCAAGATTGAGTTCGCTCCGTCTGACAAGCCGGACGAGATCGTGTTCACCAACAAGGTTGTCGGTGGTACGGTTCCGAAGGAATACATTCCGGCTGTCGAAAAGGGCATCCGCATGCAGAGCACCACGGGTGTTCTCGCTGGCTTCCCGACGGTGGACTTCCAGTTCACGCTGCTCGACGGTAAGTACCATGACGTTGACTCGTCGGCTCTGGCCTTCGAAATCGCCGCCAAGGCTGCTTTCCGGGAAGGTATGAAGAACGCCGGTCCGGTGATTCTTGAGCCGATCATGGACGTTGAAGTTACAACCCCGAACGATCACGTGGGTGACGTTGTTGGCGATCTTAACCGTCGCCGCGGCATCATCCAGAGCCAGGAAACGTCTGGTTCGACCGTGATGATCCGTTCCCAGGTGCCGCTGAAGGAAATGTTCGGCTACATTTCCCATCTGCGTTCTGCAACGAAGGGTCGTGCATCCTTCACCATGCAGTTCCACCACTACGAGGCTGTTCCTCGTAACGTTGCTGAAGAAATCATGGCGAAGTCCGCCTGATTTTTTCACCTCGGTGAGACATCTGACCCCGCCAGAGCAATCTGGCGGGGTTTTTTGTTGCTATATTTTATAAAGACACCCGATACCGCTGCCTGAAACGCAAGCGTCTGTTATCGCAGCTCTTTCTACGAATAATATTCCGCAAGCAGAGGGTTCCTCGGCTTGTTAGGTTTTCTTCTGAGAGTGTTAGCACTCAGGAGCGCCGGCTTTTACAGGCTTTCGATGGTGTTGCTCTTCGTCTGTTGCAGGCTGTCCCAACGTTGGCGTCTAGACCAAATGTTCGCTTGAAAAGGGCACCCCAGCGATCGAGCCGTAGCGTGTATGCGAGTTTTCAATCAGACGCCTCGCCAGAGCTTTTGTTCAAATAGGCAAACCTGATGACGCATAAAAAAGGCGACGAAAGGTTGCCCCTCCGTCGCCTTTTCTGAAAACGCTAGAGATCAGTGCAGATTGTCTGTCCGGCGGATAAATGCTGCGACATTGTCATGAAGCTGCTGCAGGGCTGCCGGGTCTACGTAGACCATGTGTCCGGACGAATACTGAGCGTATTCGATGTTCTTCTGAAGGCTGGTAGCCATCGGAAGATGCTTCATCTCGTAAATACCTTCGTAGTAAGGCGTTGCGAGATCGTAGTAGCCACCGTTTAGCATCACATGCAGGTTCGGGTTCGTCTTGATTGCCATGGCAAGGTCGCTCATGACGTTGGGAACGCCCTTGGGCTGGTAGCCGTGTCCTGGCTGGGTGTGTTTGTTGTCCCAGTTCCCTTCAGGATTGAAGAGGCGGTAGGTTTCGTCTGTGCCGTACTTCAGAGTGTTCCGCACGTAGTCATTGAAGACCGAAACATAGGCAGAGCTAATAGCGCTGGATTGCGGATCGTAATCCGCTTCCTTCGTCATCGGATCAAGCGTCGGGCTGGAATACCGCGTATCGAGGCGACCTGTTGCCATTCCGGTTGCAGCCTGAAGCTGCTGTTCGAACTGGCCGCCGTTCACGCGGAGATCAGAGCGCAGAATATAGTCCACCGGCAGACCAGTGTAGGTGTGGAGCTTCTCTGCGATGGCCTGACGCTCGCTTTCCGGCAGGTCTGCTCCCTGACGGAGGGCAACGGTATAATCCGTCACAGCAAAATGCTCGACTTCCTTCAGGAAGGCCTTCAGGTCGGGATGCTGCTGTGGCAGGCAATGATGATACCACGCCGTTGCAGCATAGGTGGGTAGAGCGAGAACATACGGGTCATCAACGCCAGGATTGAACTGCGGTGCATCAGCGCTGTTGTCGTAATTCAGGATCTGAGAGAGCAGGATGACACCATTGAAATCGATGTTTTCTTCCTGCTCCAGATCATTGATGACGACTGCGGAGCGCATGGTGCCGTAGCTTTCGCCAAACAGGTATTTGGGCGAATTGTAGCGGTGGTACTTTGCAAGAAACTTCGAGATGAAGTGGGTGAACGCTTCTCCGTCACCATCGACACCAAGGAACTCCTTGGCGGCATCCTTGCCCGCAATGCGTGAGAAACCGGTTCCCGGAGCATCAACAAACACAACGTCAGACACGTCCAGTAGAGATTGGGGATTGTTGATGAGAGCGTAAGGCGCGGCGGGAAGATGCTGGTCACCGGGTGTGTTGACGCGGCGTGGCCCGAACGTGCCCATATGAACCCAGACAGACGCCGACCCCGGGCCGCCGTTATACAGGAAGGTAATGGGACGCTTCGCCGATGGAACCCCATCCTTGAAGTAGGCGGTATAGAACATCGATGCGACAGGTGGGTTCTTGTCGCTGTCGTCTTTGCCGGCTTCAACCTTGATGCCGCGCTTGGTCAGAACCTCATTGGAATCATTGTATTCTGACCCGTGCACGAGAATGGTCCCGGCAACAGCCTGATAAGGAATGGTCGAGCCATCCACGACTACCGTGCCGCGTGTAACGCTGTCGGCATTGGGGGCAGGAGTGTCCTTGGCGGGTTCAGCGGCAAGAGCGGGTGTTACCATCATGGCAACACCCAGGAAGAGAGCCTTGCGAAGCATTCAGAAGGGCCTTGTGTTAAGTGTTCTGCCCTTCTCTAAACGCATAGCTGACTTGCAGACAAGCTAGATGTTATAATGTTTCGTTCTTAACCGAATGCACGGTTCGTATGCATGATCGCCACGCCGATTTCCCGTAGCAGGTTGAACGAGCGTTCCAGCGGCTGGAAAATTTCCCGGTGTTCCCGGGCAAAGCCACTTTCTTCACCCGCATCGCCCGGCTCGCCGAAGTCCAGATTGGCCACGCTCGGGCCAGAGACCGGGAAGAGGTCATCCAGCAGATGCAGGGAGCGCGGGATATCCAGACACAGGATCAGGTTGGTGATGGAATCACGTGTCAGGCTATTGCGCGGGCCAAAATAGGGAATGCGCGTAGACAGAACCCACAGGCGATCAATCAGTGCAAAGCGGATGGCGTGCAGCAACTTTTCGCGGGGCTCCATATGCGGTGCATCGGGCCACGCGGCACGTAGGGCAATATGATCCGTCTGGATACGGCGGAACATTGCGGGTGCGCTCGTCCAGAAGCGTAGAACTTCCAATCCATGAGAAATGGTCAGGAAATTCTGACGCTCTTCTTCGTCCTGCGCCTTGGAGGCCCGATCCAGCCATGTCCCCGGATCAAGCTGACGTATTGTTGCACGCAGGACTTCCAGATCGGAGTGAGCCAAGGCCTGTCGGGCAAAATCCATGGCTTCGCGGAAACGTGGAGAGCTGGTGACAAACTGCTCGAATGTTTCCGGATGACGCTGCGCCGCACTTCCAAGTCCGTGCAGCACATTGGCCCACCAGCCAAGCTGCTGAAGGATGGCATTGTTCGGGATGGCGCGTAGCTGACTTGGATGCGTGATGCGCGTCACTGTAGCGGCGTCAGACTGACGTGCAGAGGGACGGGAGCCTGTCTTGTCGATCAAGGATGGGCCGAAAGCACTCAATAGTGCTGCATATCCCGGATCATTGACCAGAGCGCCCATGTCCAACGCGATGGTCGAAAAGAAGTCTGCTGCAAAATCCGGGCGTTCATAGACTGGATCATTTACGCTCGTCGGAACGTGCGCCACATGCTCGGCCAATGTCGCAATCGTGGAGGCTGCAATGCTTCCTGTTCCGAACAATGTATAGCCGTCGCCACCCTGGAATGCGGTTTCTACACGGCAGCCGACACCTGCATTCTGGAATGCAATCCGCGTTCTTGCCGGAGAAAAATAGTCCAGACGCTGGCGAAGGCTGAAAGGATGGGCGCCGCGGCCGATGCTTTCGCCATGGGTGTCGAACAGTGTGAGGGCAACGTCCTCGAGATCATGTTCTTTCAGCAGGTCCAGCGTCCGCATCCGCAGGCGCTCAACCAGATTCGTGGCAGCTAACTGCCCCACATAACGACCCGAGTCCGAATAACCGAACTGCAGGGATAGTCTGCCATTCGCCCGCAGATAATCCCGCCAGTGTGGGGAGCGGAACGCTTCCTCAAGGATGGTCTCTCCGTTTTCGAGTGCGCTTTCCGTCTCGAAAAGAGGAGAAATTTCGATCTGATGATCCTGAATGCCAAACAGGCGGGCGAGCCACAGCGTGGCCAGCAGTGTGTATCCGCTTTCTGTCTCAGCAATGAGAAAGCGGATGGGGGAGCCGGTGTCGATGTGCTTGAGAATCTGCGCCATCGTCATCATCAGGCGCGCGGCCGATGCCGGCTCGACGAGCAGAGAGCCAAAATCAACATGGCGCGCTGTCAGGTCATCGAGGGCATCGTTGATTCGAGACAGCAGCACGCGACGGCGGGACGGAAGAGCCGGGTCATCTGTCAGACCGAGGCGCGTTCTTGCAACGTTATAGATCTGAGCGGCATTCAGTCGCGTGTGAATGTGCGCAATACCCAGCCCGTGGCTCATGAACCCGGCCCGGAGCGTGCGCAGACGGAGGGCATCTGAAGTTTCCAGTCCCGATGCGGCATCCCGAAAGAAGGGCTGGAGTTCTTTCGCGTCCAGCAGGGCTTTTTCCCGGTGTGCGATCAGGGTCTGTGCAAAGTCGCGAATGTCTTCGGGGGTAGCACTTTTGCTTCTCGGACATGCGGCATGTTGTGTCCGGACCGCTTCCATGGCGCGGCGAACACGCATCGCCAGCGCCGTGTCCTGAAGGCGGAGTTCAGTCAGGCCCGACTCAAGACGCTCAAGCTGCGCAAGTTTGAGTTCCAGACGGATGCGAATTGTGTCCCACCAGCCAATGTCATTGCGCCCGTCTGTATCAAAACCGACCCAGCTTGCGAGAATGACGGGTGAGGGATCCACATGATCCGCCTCGTTTGCCCACCGGGATGTCATTTTTTCAATGAGAGATGTCGTGAGCTCATCAAGTGCATCGCGGCCACGCAAAACGGCAGCCAGGGCGAGGGACTGCTCATCGGCAAGTGTCGGCGGTGCCGACCGGCGATGTGTTGTCAGGCATGGGAGAGGCGCTTCCGGATTGGAGGCACGTTCGGCCATGAGCGCATAGACATGGTCAGCCAGAGCAAACGTCGGGTGAGCTGTAAACACAGCGGCAATTGCTGGTTTAGTAAGGGCTTCCGGCGACGGTGCCTGCTCGACCAGTTTGGCCGCAACCTGCTTCAGACGCTCTGTCGGGTCCGCATCTTCAAGGCCGACATATTGGCGAAGATGAGCGGCACGCTGCGAAAAATATTCGTCCCGCAATGTTCGAACTGTGTGTTCCAGCTCCTCGATTTTCTCACCTTTTCCGATGGACAGTTCATCACCAATGGAGGCAATCAGATCACTAAGACCGTTGCGTTCCTGTGTCAGGCGCGTGGTCATGGCGTCGATGCGGTCGGAAAGGGATGTGTCGTGCCGGGAGGCGCAGTCAGACATCGGGAGCAGTCTCGCTTCTGCGGGAGGTAAATTGAAAACGGGCAAGTTATGTTCCATGCCCGGCCTGTAAGCGCAACCTTGTTGCGGACGCGACAGTGCGTCCGGATGATGCTATCGGAGGCTTCATGCATCCGGATATGAAGAAAGATGTCAGTCAGGCCACTCCGCAGAAAGGATCTTCGCCAACAAGATTGGCCGGAGGCCTTCTAATCGGCATGGGCGCGGTTGCCACAGGCACGACCTATCTCGCGGCCAGACATTTCTACGATGATAGCCTGGCGTTAGGTGTACTCCGGGCAGGCTCACGAGCTGGCGTTGTTGGAGGCTTGGCGGACTGGTTTGCAGTGACGGCCCTGTTCCGACATCCGATGGGGCTTCCTATTCCTCATACGGCTATCCTTCCCAGACAGAAGGTGCGGCTAGGGCAGGCGTTGGGCCGGTTTGTGTCCGGTCAGTTCTTTACGGATGCAGACGTTCATCGGGCCCTCTCCAAGATTGATCTGCCAGGTCTGATTGCGGACGCTCTCAGCGAGCCATCTACCCGACAGACGCTTGTCGCCACGCTGCGCGCCAGTATCCCCAGCCTGTTTGATCGCCTTGAGGACGGTCGGGCGAGTGCTGCTCTATCGCGCGCGCTGCCGGTCCTGCTCAATGGTGAGGAAATCGCGCCACTCGTCTCTCGCGCCATGAGGGCGATGGTGGACAGTGAAATGCATCAGGAAGTGCTCTCTTTCCTTCTGGCAAAGCTCAAGGCCACCGTCGCTGCCAAGGAGGGTGATCTGAGGCAGTTCGTCGAGGAGCGGGTGCGTGAGCAGGGGGGGCGCTTCCTCGGCTGGGCCATTGGCGGATCGGTTGCCAATCGGGTTCTGACGGCTCTTCAGGCGGAAATTGAACGGATCGATCCGATGGACTCGGATATTCGGCATGGCTTCACGACGTGGGTGCGGGCTGAAATCGATCGGATGGAAACCGATCCGGATCGCCGACAGGATCTGACGCGAGCGATTGGCTCGGTTCTGACGCATTCCAGCCTGAAGGCCTGGAGCGGCGAACTCTGGGAGCGCGTCCGCCGGATGGCAGAAGAGGATTGCGCAAAAGAGGACGGTTGGAGTGCCTCCGTTCTGGATACGGCAATTAGCGGCCTGGCAACGTCCATGCGTGAAAATGCTCCGCTGAGAGAGCGCATCAATACGACCGTGGAGCGCATGGTCTCGAAGCTGCTTCCTGGCGTCAGAGACAAGCTCTCCGGGTTTATCGCCAATGTCATGGCAGGATGGGATGGCGATGACCTTGCGCGCCGTCTGGAAGCACGTGTAGGGCGGGATCTGGCCTATATTCGCGTCAACGGGACTGTCGTCGGGTTTTTGGCTGGAGCTGGCCTTGATCTGATCTCCCGCCTGTTTTTCGGTGTCTGAAGAGGTTATAACTCCGTTTAAGACATCACAAACTTCTTGACCTTTGTGACAGCATGGGTCATCTGGAACCTAATCAGGACTTCATAAGTCTTGAATGAATGTAATGTGAGTGTGCAAGCTATGCTGAGGCTCTCCAAACTAGCCGATTATGCCACCGTCCTCCTTGTCCACCTCGGACAGCACGAGGGTCTGGCAACAGCCGCCGCGCTGGCAGGAGAGACCGGAGTACCCGAGCCAACCGTTGCAAAGCTGCTTAAGGGTTTGGCTTCGAGCGGACTCGTCATCTCTCATCGAGGGGCACGTGGCGGTTATCGGCTGGCAGGTGCGCTGGAAGAAATTACGATCGCCACGGTTATCGCCGTTGTTGATGGTCCGATTTCGATTACAGCCTGCTGCGACGGTCGGGAGTGCGAACATAGCTCCCTGTGTGGACTTTCGGGGCAGTGGGACATGGTGAATGACGCCATTCTCCGAACGCTCAACAGTATTACGCTTGCGGATATGGACCGACATTCCGTTCTACATAGCGGGAAGGAGCCCAAGGAGCCTTCTCTCGACACTACCGGCGCCGGGCCAGTCCCCGTGGCTGATCCGGTCAACTGAGGACACCAAATCATGCCAGCTGTGACGGAGACCCGCGAGACAGTCGAAAAGCTCGCGAAGTCCAGTTACGAGTGGGGCTTCGAGACTGATATCGAAATGGATATCGCTCCCAAGGGCCTGAATGAAGATACGGTTCGCCTGATCTCGGAGCGTAAGAGAGAGCCTGAGTGGATGCTAGAATGGCGTCTCAAGGCTTTCCGCATGTGGCTGGAAATGAAAGAGCCTGAATGGGCCAAAGTCAGCCACCCTCCGATTGATTATCAGGATGCGCATTACTTCGCTCAGCCTAAGAAGAAGCCTGGCCCGAAAAGTCTGGATGAAGTCGATCCCGAACTTCTCAAAACCTACGCCAAGCTAGGCATTCCGCTGCATGAGCAGGCGTTGCTGGCTGGTGTCGAAGGTACTGAAGATCAGAAGCGTCTGCCTGTTGCCGTTGACGCTGTTTTTGACAGCGTGTCGGTTGCGACAACCTTCCGCAAGACGCTTGAAGAAGCCGGTGTCATCTTCTGTCCGATTTCGGATGCCATTCGCGAACATCCGGATCTCGTAAAGCAGTATCTTGGTTCGGTTGTGCCAGCCGCTGACAATTTCTTTGCGGCATTGAATTCTGCCGTCTTTACGGACGGGTCGTTTGTGTTCGTTCCAAAGGGTGTGCGTTGCCCGATGGAGCTCTCCACATACTTCCGGATCAATGCCCGCAACACCGGCCAGTTCGAGCGGACCCTGATTATCGTCGAAGATGGGGCGAGCGTCTCTTATCTGGAGGGGTGTACGGCTCCCCAGAGAGATGAAAACCAGCTTCATGCGGCAGTTGTCGAGCTGATTGCGATGGATGATGCGTCCATCAAGTACTCTACGGTGCAGAACTGGTATCCGGGAGACGATGAAGGTCGCGGTGGCATTTATAACTTCGTGACGAAGCGCGGGGCCTGCCGCGGCGCACGGTCCAAGATTTCCTGGACGCAGGTTGAAACCGGTTCCGCGATTACGTGGAAGTATCCCTCCTGCGTTTTGGCCGGCGAGGGCTCGGTTGGCGAATTCTACTCCGTTGCTGTGACCAATAATCACCAGCAGGCCGATACAGGTACGAAAATGATTCATCTGGCGCCGAATACGCGCTCGACGATCATTGCCAAGACCATCTCGGCCGGTCGCTCTGACAGCACATATCGTGGTCTTGTTCGTATGCAGCCGAAGGCACGCAATGCGCGCAATTTCACGCAGTGCGACAGTCTGCTGATTGGTGATCAGTGTGGTGCACATACGGTTCCGTATATCGAGAGCCGCAACATGACCGCGCGTATCGAGCACGAAGCAACGACGTCTAAAATCTCCGAAGACCAGCTCTTCTACTGTCGCTCTCGCGGGCTTTCTGAAGAAGACGCAGTTGGTTTGATTGTTAACGGATTTTGCCGCGAGGTGCTCAAGGAGCTGCCAATGGAATTCGCGGTCGAGGCTCAGAAGCTACTCCAGGTCAGCCTCGAAGGAAGTGTGGGTTAAGACATGAATGATTTTCTCAAGATCCAGGGCCTCGAAGCACGCATTGATGCCGATGGGACGCCAAAGGAAATCCTGAAAGGGATCGACCTTGAAATTCCAAAGGGCGAAATTCATGCCATCATGGGTCCAAATGGCTCCGGCAAATCTACGCTCTCCTATGTCCTTTCCGGCCGCGATGACTACGAAGTAACGGGCGGAAGTGCGACCTTTAAAGGTCAGGATCTTCTAGCTCTGGATCCGGAAGAGCGTGCGGCTCTGGGCGTGTTTCTCGCATTCCAGTCTCCCGTCGAGCTGCCGGGCGTTAATAACGCCAATTTCCTGCGGACAGCCGTCAATGCTGTGCGCCGTGCGCGCGGTGAAGACGAACTGGACGCTGTTGCTTTCCTGAAGGCCGTCCGGGCTGAGACCAAGCGTCTGTCCATGTCTGACGAAATGCTTAAGCGTGCTGTTAATGTAGGCTTCTCCGGCGGTGAGAAGAAGCGCAATGAAGTGCTCCAGATGCGCTTGCTGCAGCCCTCTTTCGCTATTCTCGACGAGACAGACAGTGGTCTGGATATTGATGCCCTGCGTATCGTTGCAGATGGAGTGAATTCTCTTCGCGGGCCAGACTTCTCCGCGCTTGTCATCACGCATCATCAGCGTCTGCTCGATTACATCGTTCCTGACCGTGTGCATGTCATGGCCAAGGGCAAGATCATCTTTAGTGGTGGTCCGGAAGTAGCGAAGACGCTTGAAAAGCAGGGCTACACCCAGTTCCTCGAGGCTGCAGCGTGAGTACAGGGACCGCAGTTCAGTCGTCCCCAGCCCTGAGCGCTTTCGTCGGGCGTGCAGCGGGACATGGCTCTGTTCTGGCTGAGCGCGGGATTCCCACGCGGCGTGTCGAGGCATGGCGATATACGCCACTGCGGGCCTTTACGGAAACGGTGTGGAACGAAGCGCCTGCACTGTCGGATCACGACGTGCAGTCGCTGTTGGATGTACTTGCGTTACCAGAGGCGGAAAGCCGTGTAGTTTTCGCGAATGGGCTGGAGGCTGTGTCTCAAACACGCCTTTCGGAAAATCTCGTTCGTTCGCAGGGTGAAGCCGTTGACCCGTTAGAGGATCGCTTTTCAGCTATTCTCAACGCAGCCCTGCGTCAGGATGGTTTGTCCATTCGCGTGCCTGCGGGCGTTGCTGCTGGAACGCTTGTCCTCGTTTCGCTCACCTCAGGGAACGCCATTTCCACACATCTGCGCCATCAGATTGTTCTGGAAGACGGTGCATCTCTGACGGTGTTCGATGTTAACGCAGGGGACGGTCGGTATGTGACCAACCCGCGGTTTGACATTGTAGTGGGAAAAAATGCCCAGCTGAATCACGTCAAACTGCAGCGTGAGGGCGCGGACGCGGGGCATCTTGCTCTTGTTTATGCATCCGTGGACGCGAACGGAAACTACGACAGCTTTACCCTGAATCAGGGTGGTGAGCTGGCGCGGCACGAAGTTGTTGCGACGCTGACCCAAGCCCATGCACAGGTCCATGTGAACGGAATTCAAATCGTGGATGGCAAGCGCCTGAACGACCTGACGTCCATGATTCATCATGCAGCGCCTGATTGTGGGTCGCGTCAAACGGTTAAGACTGTGCTCTCTGAGAGCGGACAGGGCGTGTTCCAGGGCAAGATTCTTGTCGATCGTGTTGCCCAGAAGACTGACGGCTATCAGATGAATCAGGCGCTTCTTCTGTCAGAGAAGGCGCAGATTAACAGTAAACCTGAGCTGGAAATTTACGCGGATGACGTGAAGTGCAGCCATGGCGCCACTGTGGGGGCACTGGATGACGAGCAGCTTTTCTATCTGCGCTCTCGTGGTGTGCCAGAAGCAGAAGCGCGCGCTATTCTCGTTCAGGCCTTCCTTCTGGATGCACTTGATCTCGTAACAGACGAGACCCTGCGCGACGTACTGATCCGGAGCATCACAGCATGACGCCGGCCGTACGCGCGCAGTTTCCGATCCTGTCTGAGCAGGTGCATGGTCGTCCGCTTGTCTTTCTCGACAGCGCCGCTTCAGCCCAGAAGCCGGAATGCGTGATCGAAGCTATGCGCGATGCGGCGTATCATCAGTACGCCAATATTCATCGCGGCTTGCACTGGATGAGTGAGCGGACAACAGAAGCTTACGAACGTACGCGTGATGCTGTCGCAGGGCTCATCAATGCACCCGACCGCCATGAAGTTGTCTTCACGCGAAACAGTACAGAGGCCATCAATCTGGTAGCGCACAGTCTTGGCTCTTTGATGAAGCCAGGGCAGGCGGTTCTGATTTCGGAACTGGAGCATCATGCCAATATTGTCCCATGGCTTATGCTGCGGGACAGGGTTGGTATCGAACTCCGTGTGGCACCAATGGATGAGAGTGGTGACATCGATCTTGAGGCGTATGAAGCGCTTCTGGACGATGGCAATGTCGCTCTCGTATCCATTACGCATATGTCGAACGTGCTGGGGACCGTTACGCCTGCCAAAAAACTGGCAGAAATTGCTCATGCTCATGGCGCGCGCATCCTGTTTGATGGGTCGCAGTCTGTCGTACATCGGAAAATCGATGTGCAGGATATCGGAGCAGACTTTTTTACCTTCACTGGCCATAAGCTTTATGGGCCAACAGGTATCGGCGTGCTCTGGGGTAAGCGGGAGCTTCTAGATGCCATGCCGCCGTTCCTGGGTGGTGGCGAGATGATCCAGAATGTCTCTTTCGAGCGTGCGACCTGGGCGACTGTCCCTCATAAATTCGAAGCGGGAACCCCTGCCATTCTGGAAACGATTGGTCTGGGCGCGGCCGTTAAGTTCGTGGAGGGGATTGGCTACGACGCCATCTCTCGTCACGAAACAGCCTTGACCACATATGCCGAGCAGCGTCTGGGCGAGGTTGAGGGGCTTAAAGTTCTTGGGTCTCCGCAGGTTCGTGGTGGCGTTCTGTCCTTCGTGATGGACGGCGCTCATCCCCATGATCTGGCTACCTTGCTGGATCAGTTGGGAATTGCGATCCGTGCTGGTCAGCATTGTGCGGAGCCGCTTGTCCGTCGTCTCGGTGTGCATGCTACGGCACGCGCCAGCTTCGGTATTTACACGACACAGGATGAGATTGACGTCCTGATCACAGGCCTTGAACGGGCACGGAAGATGCTCACATGAGTGATGCCATGACCGAACAACACCCCATTGATGAGAGCACTCCCGTAACAGGTGAGGGCACCGGCCCGGACCAGGACGCTGTTATAGCGGCCATTGCGACCGTTTATGATCCGGAAATCCCGGTAAATATTTATGAGCTGGGCCTGATCTACGCGATTGACCTGCATGATGACGGCCGGGTCAACGTGGAAATGACCCTGACGGCTCCCAATTGCCCGAGTGCTCAGGAGCTGCCGGAAATGGTGCGCGATGCCATTCTGAAAGTGCCAAATGTGACGAATGCCACTGTGGAAATCGTATGGGATCCGCCGTGGGACATGAGCCGCATGAGTGATGATGCGCGTCTTGCGCTTAATATGTTCTGATCTGAGGGGCAAAAGTCATGTCTGAAACCCTGACACGTCGACCACTTCCCGCTCTGATGTCTGTGTCTGATCGTGCTGCTGAGAGGTTGCGCGTTCTCTATGCCGGCGCTCATCAGGGACAACTTTTACGCATTGGTGTGGGTACGCGAGGCTGCTCAGGCCTGTCCTACGAAATGACTTTTGTGGATGAGCCAGCCGTAACGGACGAGCGCGTAGAAGACCAAGGTGTGACCCTGCTTGTTGATCGCAAGGCCACACTTTTTCTGACGGGAACAGTCATGGACTACGAGATTAAGGATCTCGAAGCCGGATTTACCTTCAGGAATCCAAATGAGAAGGGACGTTGTGGCTGCGGCGAGAGTTTTCACGTTTGATCCGTTTAGGATCACGTGAAAATACCAGAACCGTTTCCACTTCTGTGGACCAGAGGAACTGGTCCACAATTGTCCAGTTCAGGACTGAATAGCCTGCTTCTTTTAATGCGCGGCCATCTTTTTCCAACGCAGCAGGATTACAGCTCACATACACAATGTCTTTAACGCCAGATTTGGCAAGTGGCATTGTCTGTGCACCAGCACCAGCATAAGGCGGATCAAGAACGACAGCTCGTGTTGACTTCAGATCCTGAGGCAGAAGAGGCTGACGCATAAGATCACGGTGGAATCCGTCCACCCGTCGACCGCCTGCTGCTGCCTTTAAGCAAGTTGCAGCAGCAAGATCGCCTTCATACGCTATTACGCGGCCTTTTTCCGACATGGGGAATGTCAGAGTACCGCAGCCTGCGAAAAGCTCGACTGTGATATCTTTTTTGTTGAGTGGCGGAAGCCCATCAACAACAGCCTGTACAATGGCGTTTTCCGCATCTTCAGTCGCCTGAAGAAAGGCAGCAGGAGGTGGAGTAATTTCCACGCTTCCAAATGCTTCCTTGACTGCCCGCGTCTGTGAGACCGTTTCAATAGAACGGTCTTTCGGGTTTTGCCATGAAATCCGCGGCAGTCCGTGTTGCCTCCCGAAGGCGGCAAGTTTCGTGCGGTCAGCGGTAGTCAACTCAGCTGGCGTCGAAAGCGTTAGGTCTGGCCCACTATCCAGAAGATTGAGGACTAAGCCTCCGCGGCCGGTCAACGCACCCAGAGAAGACAGGACCTCACGAAGTGGCTTCAGCAAAGCAAAAAGGGTCGGGTGCAGGACATGACACTCCGTCATATCCACCGGATCGCCGTTGCGCCGATGAAGCCCGAGGATAACGCCACCCGGAATACGCTGGATCGCGAGGTCCATGCGTCGGCGCGTGTATGACGGCGTTTGATAACGCTGTGGAACAGGAAGATCTTCAAAGCCCGCTGCAGTCAGAGCTTCAGCGACTCGCGTTGTCTTCCAGTCCAGCAGCGCAGGCAATGACATCTGTTGAATCGCACAGCCACCGCATTCGCCAAAGAGAGTGCACGGAGGTGCAACTCTATCTGACGACGGAGCCGTAATTTCAATCAGTTCAGGACGCGTACCAGAAAAGCGGGCTAGCACTTCCTCTCCTGGCAACGTGCCAGGAATAAAAAGAACATGCCCGTCGTGATGAGCCACGCCGTCAGCCGCAGCGCCTAAACCTTCAATCCGGAGGGGAAAAGCTCCGGTCCCGGGGTTATTCATCACCGTAATGACGAGCATCGTGCTGAACGGGAAGGGTCAGGTCTGTTTCGGCTGCCACCGACAGTCTGTGTCGCCGAGGTACCAGCATAAAGGCGGGTGTATCGCCGCCAAAGCCTGTCTTCGGCGCATCGTTTTCAAAGGCAGGGGCAAGTTCAACGGACTGGCGATCATGAGGAGCAGGCTGCGCAACGGGGGGTGCAACAGGCTGTGGCGCGTTTGCCACCTGTGTCTCGTCACGATCCGTGCGATTGCGCTTGCGCCCTCCACGTCGGCGCTTGTTACGACGCTGTCCTTCCGATTCGTCCTCAATGCTGGATTCTTCGGAAGTCTGCGATGGAAGTGCCTGCTTGGGTGTATGAATCAGGCGGCCGTTCTCGTCTTCCTGAGCCCAATCAACAGACTGTATTCCGGCGAATTCCAGACGGGGAATAACCTTCCCTGTCAGGGTTTCAATCGCGTCCAAGAGGCGGCGGTCACGCGGTCCAGCAATGCTGAAGGCATGACCATGCTTGCCGGCACGACCGGTGCGTCCGATGCGATGCACATAGTCTTCCGCATTGAACGGCAGATCAAAATTGAAAACATGCGACAGACCGCCGATGTCAATTCCACGCCCGGCAACGTCAGAGCAGACCAGAATCTTCAGCTCGCCAGACTTGAAGCTATCAAGCGTCGAAAAGCGTAAGGACTGTGCCAGATCGCCATGCAGATGACCTGCGGCGAATCCATGCTTCGTCAGATAACGCTGGAGCATGTCCACGTCGCGCTTGCGATTACAGAACACAATGGCGTTCTGAACATTTTGCGCCTGAAGCAGCTTACGCAGTGCCCGGCGCTTCTCGTCTTCTTCAACGACGATCAGGCCTTCTTCAATCGTGGTCGCAACGGAAGATGGGCGGGAGACCGTGATCTGTACCGGATTTCTCAGGAACGCATCTGCAAGGCGACGAATTTCCGGTGCCATAGTGGCGGAGAAGAAAAGCGTCTGGCGATTTGCGGGCAGCAGGCTGACGATTTTTTCAATATCGGGAATAAATCCCATATCGAGCATACGGTCAGCTTCGTCGATAACCAGCGTGCTTGTCTGCGTCAGTAGCAGGCCGCCACGTCCGAACAGATCGAGAAGACGCCCCGGAGTCGCAATCAGAACATCCACGCCACGGTTCAGAACTTCGCGCTGTTCGGCCATGCTTTCACCGCCGATAAGCAGTGCATGAGTCAGGCGTAAGTGCTTGCCGTAAAGCTTGAAATTATCTGCAACCTGGAGGGCCAGCTCACGTGTCGGCTCAAGAATGAGCGAACGCGGCATTCTGGCCCGAGCTCGAGAACCAGACAGCTTCTCGATCATCGGAAGCGTGAAGGATGCTGTCTTGCCCGTTCCGGTTTGAGCAACACCCAGAACGTCGTGCCCCTTCAGAACTTCAGGGATAGCCTGAGCCTGAATAGGAGTCGGATGCTCGTAACCGAGTTCCTGAATGGCGCGCATGATGGCGTCAGAAAGGCCCAGATCAGCAAAGCGCGGACGATCTTCTGAAGTCTCAACAGCGACTACAACTTCAGCTTGGGCCGGCTCAGCTTTAATCTCAGCGACCACTTCCTGAATAGCTGGCGCAGTGACCGGAGCTTCAGCCTCGGGCCGAACCTTCCGAGGGCGTCCACGACGAGCTGGTGCTTTCGCTGGAGCCTCTGCTGCCTCTACCGGAGGAGCAACTTCAGGACGTGCTTCGGCTTCTGCTGGTTCAGGTGCGGACACCTCGGTTGCGACAGCAGCTTTTGGTTTACGCCCGCGACGTGCCTTCGGTGTCTCTGCTGGCTCCACGACTTCAGGTGTAGCCTCAACAGCAACGACTTTCGGTTTACGACCGCGCTTTTTGGGAGCAGGCGCTGCGACTTCTTCAACGACAGCGTCACTCACAACCTTCGGCTTACGACCGCGGCGCTTGGGCGCAGGAGTTTCGGTTGCTTCCGGAGTAACAGCTTCGACGGACTCGGTTGTTTCCGGAGCTGGCTTGCGTGCCTTGCGGCGAGGAGTGCTCACAGTGTCAGTATCAACCGTCTCGCTCTTGGGGCGACGGCCACGACGTACTGGGGCAACTTCAGCAGTTTCTGGTGCGCTTTCCTCTTCGGAGATTGCAACTGCCTTCGTGCGCCGACGAGAAGGTGTTGCGGTCTTGGCAACGGCTTCTGTCTCGGTCTTTTGAGCTGCGGGACGACGACCGCGAGGCTTCTTTTCAGCTACGACCGGCTCAGGAGTAGCCGAATCGGCATCTTCCGTTTCGATCGGGGAATTCTTGATTGCCTTCGCACGGCTGCCTACGGGGCGTCCGCGTTTTGCAGGGGCAGAGGTACGGGGCTTGGAAGGACCGGAGGTCGTTTTCGCGCTCAAATGACTCTCGAGACTCTCGTTGACGGTACAGACCTGACGGAATGGACCGGAGTTGAGGGCGGGCACATGTCCCGCAACTTTAAAGTGGTGCGTTATCGGCTAAACGCTGGAATGGCAAGCGATACAGCCCATGAAGCGCCATATCGCTACCACAATCACATGCCGTGCGCCATGGCTGCAATCAGAATGTTCACAAGACCAAGGCCAGCCATGAGAACCATCCGGTTTCTGAGAGTATCAAAAACAGCAGGCTGAGGGCGCATGGCCCGACGGGCTCGCAGGAATGGACCGCGAACTGTCGTTATGAAAACCACCGCCATGGCAATCCCGATCAACTGCATCGCATTGATCGTCCAGTTCACGGCAGCAAAGCCGCCTTCATGGAAAACAAGCGCCCAGCCGCTCACCAGGGAAAAAGGCACAACCTGCCAGAGACCTTTGAAAAAGCGTGTGTAGTTTTGCAGAAGAACCGAAGAGCGTGGTCCGGGGTCAAGGAGGCCGACTGTGGAGCGGACAACCAACGCGGAGTAGATCGATCCGCCAATCCAGTATGTCATGCACAGAAGATGGATTGCGAGCACTAGGCTCCAGAGAAGTGAACCCGTCATTGATCCTCGTCATGGTCAGGTGGGTGAAGGAAGAGCAGGGATATCCCTGATGTATCGGCCGGAGGTTACCCGAGGGGAATGTCCAAAGGCCATAGGGAACGCGGATGTCGCCTGTGCTTTCTGTAAGCATGCCCGCTCATCAGGAGAAAAACAAAGTTATGCCTCCATACCCTCTTGCGCTGCTAACACCCGAGGAAAGCGACATGATGGATCATGCTGCTTCGGCTGTCGTTCCTGTTGCGCAACTCATGGAAAATGCGGGATGGGCCGTTGCTCGAGCCATTCGCAAGCGGTTTCAGAAATGTCGCGTGGCCGTTGTTTGCGGCCCGGGCAACAATGGGGGAGACGGTTACGTCGTGGCCCGTCTTCTGGCGCGATGGGGGTGGTCGGTCCGAGTGGTGGCGATGGGTGTTCCCAAAGAGGGTAGGTCGGCATTTGTCGCTGCGTCAGGGTGGGCTGGTCCTGTGCTGCCATTCGAGAGAGCGTCTCTGGAAGGAGCTGACCTGCTGGTTGATGCTGTTTTTGGGTCCGGGTTGAAGCGTCCAGTCAGTGACGACGTAGCTGAAGTGCTCGCAGCTGTTCCTCGACGTGTGGCGATCGATATGCCGAGTGGCGTATCCGGAGAAACTGGAGAAGTGCTCGGTCAGGCACAGAGTTGCGCGTTGACGGTCACGTTTGTGAGGCCACGACCAGGTCATTTTCTGGAGCCAGGGCGAGGATTATGCGGGGAGCTGGTCTGCGCCGATATCGGTATGCCTGAGCAGGCATGGAGTGGCCTGACGCCTAAAATAAGCTTCAATTGGCCCGGGCTTTGGGAACTGCCGGTTTCCGGAGAGGGAGACTATAAATATCGACGCGGTGTTGTGAGTGTTTGTGGTGGCGCTGTTATGCCGGGCGCCACAAGGCTGGCAGCACGAGCCGCACGGCGGACAGGTGCCGGGCTTGTCCGCATCGCAGCCCGAAAAGCTGCCGAAGCCTATCGACTCGGCGACCCGGGACTCATCATTGATAACCAGCCTCTTGGTTCCCTGCTGGAAGATTTGCGAAGGAAGGTTTGGATCTGCGGGCCCGGCCTGACCCCTGAAGAGGTCTCTGAGGTTCTTCCTGCGCTATTGGCCGCAAAAAAAACGGTTCTTGCGGATGCTGGTGCTTTGGCGTGGGGAGCGGAAGACCTTTCTCGTCTGAAAGGTGTGGCGGCTGTCACGCCGCATATCGGCGAATTCAAAAAGCTGTTTGGCCCTGTGACAGGGAGCCGAACTGAAGCCGCCTTGAATGCGGCGCGTGAACTGAATGCTGTGATGGTCATGAAGGATTCAGATACCATCATAGCTGCGCCAGACGGACGCATTGCAATCAACGCGCACGCCACATCGGCGCTTGCTACTGCAGGATCGGGTGACACGCTGACGGGTGTGATTGGGACTTTGATGGCTGCGGGAATGGAGACCTGGGAGGCGTGTTGCGCAGGTGTCTGGCTGCACGGTGAGGCGGGAATACAGGCAGCCCGTGATCACGGTGGGTGGCCCGTCGCAGAGGATCTGGATCTTCCCCTGGGAGAGGCGCGGAGCGTTGCGACAGAGCTTTCAAAGGCGGATTTAAGCAAAAACCCGGTGGCCGCCCTGTTGTGAAGTAGCGTTTCATGCGCTAAAGGCCGCGCTTCCAAGGTTCGGTAACACGAACCCCGGAGACGGGGCTGAGCGGGCGTGGTGGAATTGGTAGACACGCCAGATTTAGGTTCTGGTGGCGCAAGTCGTGGGGGTTCAAGTCCCTCCGCCCGTACCAACCCGGTTTCCTGAGAAGAGATTTTAACATACCCGACCGAGAGGATCGCCTGGCTCATGCAGGTTACGCCCACGCTCAACGAAGGACTTAAGCGCGCCTTCACTGTCGTTGTCCCGTCTGCCGACCTGCAGGCTCGTCGCGCAGCCCGACTCGCAGAAGTTGCGCGCACGATCAAGCTTCCGGGTTTCCGTCCGGGCAAGGTGCCGGCATCTCTCGTCAAGCAGCGTCACGGCGCAGCCGTGAATGCGGAACTGATGGAAGAAGTTGTCAACGACACGGTTGGCAAGCTTCTCCAGGAACAGGACGTCCGTCCGGCGATGCAGCCGAAGGTAGAGCTGGTTTCTGCTCCGGACTCTGATGGCGATCTGGAATTCAAGATCGAAGTCGAAGTTCTGCCGGAAATTGCAGTTCCTGACCTGTCTGGTCTGAAGCTGACACGTCTGACCTCCAAGGTTGACGAAGAAGTCGTGAACAAGGCTCTGGCTGACCTCGCCCGTCGCAGCCGCAAGTTTGACGCCATTGAAGAAGATCGCGCTGCCGTAAAGGGTGACGTGGTCTGCGTTGACTTCGTTGGCAAGCATGATGGCACGCCGTTTGACGGTGGCACGGCTGAAGACGTGAATGTCGAAATCGGTGGTGAAGGCTTCATCCCGGGTTTTGCCGAGCAGATGGAAGGCATGAAGGCCGGGGAAGAGCGCGTTATCAACGTGACGTTCCCGGAAGACTATCAGGCTGAAGAACTGGCCGGTAAGGCTGTGACGTTCGACATCAAGGCGAAGTCCCTGAAGAAGCCTGTTGATCCGGAAATCAACGATGATCTGGCCAAGGATATTGGTCTTGAGAGCATCGAACAGATCCGTTCCCTGATCACGGAGCAGGCTGAAGGCGAGTACAAGCAGCTTTCCCGTCTGCGCATCAAGCGCGAGCTTCTGGACGCCCTGTCCGAGAAGACCGACTTTGAAGCCCCGCAGAGCATGGTTGACGCCGAGTTCGGTCAGATCTGGACCCGCGTCGAGCAGGATCGCGAAGCTGGTCGCATGGACGAGGAAGATGCAGGCAAGGACGAAGAGACCCTGCGTGCAGATTACCGTCGTATTGCAGAGCGTCGCGTTAAGCTGGGTCTGCTGCTGGCTGAAATCGGTCGTAAGCAGGAAATCCAGGTCTCCCGCGAGGAACTGCTGGGTGCGATGCAGCAGGAAGCTCAGCGTTACCCGGGTCAGGAAAAGATGGTTTTCGAGTTCTTCTCCAAGAACCCGCAGGCTGTTGAAGGGCTCCGTGGCCCAATCCTGGAAAACAAGGTTGTCGACTATCTGATCGAGCTGGCTGATGTCACCGAAAAGGAAGTCACACCTGAAGAACTCGCAGAAATCCCGCCTGCCGAGCTCTGAGAGTACTGACGTAAGAAGGACGGGCACTCTCAGGAGTGCCCGTTTTGCTGTCTGCTCCCTTTGACGGAACGCTCTCTCGGGTCCATGTTAGAGAGAACAGACAGCCCATCGGGCATTGAGGAACAGACAGTATGACCATTGGGGACCGCGATCCCGTCGAGGTGTTCAACAACTCTCTGGTGCCGATGGTGGTCGAACAGACTGCCCGCGGAGAGCGAGCTTTCGACATTTTTTCACGCCTCCTTCAGGAGCGTATCATCTTCCTGACCGGCCCGGTTTACGATCAGGTTTCATCCTTGATCAGCGCTCAGCTTCTGTATCTTGAGAGCGTCAATCCGACCAAGGAAATTTCGTTCTACATCAACAGCCCTGGCGGTGTCGTTTCCGCTGGTCTCGCGATCTATGACACGATGCAGTACATTCGTTGCCCGGTTAGCACTGTCTGCATTGGTCAGGCGGCGTCCATGGGGTCGCTGCTACTGGCGGGTGGCGAGAAGGGGCATCGTTACTGCCTGCCGAATGCGCGCGTGATGGTGCATCAGCCATCTGGTGGAGCACAGGGTCAGGCGTCCGATATTGAGATTCAGGCTCGTGAGATCCTGTTGATCCGTCAGCGGCTGAACGAAATCTATCGTGAGCATACTGGGCAGACGCTTGAAGAGATCGAGCGCAAGCTCGAGCGTGACAGCTATCTGTCTGCTGAAGAAGCGAAAGAATTCGGTCTGATTGACGCTGTTGTGCGACGTCACCCCAACGTGGCAGCCAGTCAGGATTGAGTTTGTTTGAAGTGACAGGGGAGCAGGTTGCTCCCCTTGGAAAGAAAAAGCGGCATACCGATATGCCGCTTTTCATGTCTTGGAGCCCAGGGCTTCGGGGTTGCCGAAGGCTGAGACCTCGGCCTAGAGTTTTAAGTGCTTCCGCATGTCTGCTGCCGAAAAGTGGTCGGTGCGTGCGTGAGGGGAAAGAGGAACAGCGATGAGCAACAAATCCGGCGATTCCAAAAACACCCTGTATTGCTCGTTCTGTGGGAAATCCCAGCACGAAGTGCGCAAGCTGATCGCTGGCCCGACAGTTTTCATCTGTGATGAATGCGTTGAGTTGTGCATGGACATCATTCGCGAGGAGCATAAGACGCATCTCGTGAAGTCCCGAGACGGTGTTCCGACGCCAAAAGAAATCTGCAAGGTTCTGGACGATTACGTCATTGGTCAGTTCGAGGCCAAGCGCGCGCTTTCTGTGGCCGTTCATAACCACTATAAGCGTCTGGCCCATGCTCAGAAGAGCAATGACATCGAGATCGCGAAGTCTAACATTCTTCTGATTGGCCCGACCGGAACAGGCAAGACGCTGCTGGCTCAGACGCTGGCTCGTATTCTTGATGTACCGTTTACTATGGCTGATGCCACGACGCTGACCGAAGCCGGTTATGTGGGCGAGGACGTTGAAAACATCATCCTGAAGCTTCTTCAGGCATCAGACTATAACGTTGAGCGTGCGCAGCGTGGCATCGTCTACATCGATGAAATCGATAAGATTTCTCGTAAGTCCGATAACCCCTCCATCACGCGTGATGTGTCGGGCGAAGGTGTACAGCAGGCGCTGCTTAAGCTGATGGAAGGGACCGTTGCGTCCGTTCCGCCGCAGGGTGGCCGCAAGCATCCCCAGCAGGAGTTCCTGCAGGTGGACACGACGAACATGCTGTTCATCTGCGGTGGTGCATTCGCGGGCCTGGACAAAATCATTGCCGCTCGCGGCAAGGGCTCGGGCATTGGCTTCGGAGCAGATGTGCGTTCTGATGACGAGCGGCGTCTTGGAGCAATTCTCCAGACCGTGGAACCTGAGGATCTTCTTAAGTTTGGTTTGATTCCAGAGTTCATCGGTCGTCTGCCTGTTATCGCGGCTCTGAACGACCTGGATGAAGCTGCTCTGATCCAGATTCTGAGCAAGCCCAAAAATGCGCTGACCAAGCAGTATGCGCGTCTTTTTGAGATGGAAGGCGTCAAGCTGACATTTACGGAAGACGCACTTTCCGCCATCGCCAAGCGTGCTATCGAACGTAAGACAGGCGCACGTGGTCTTAGATCGATCATGGAGAATATTCTCCTTGGAACGATGTTCGATCTTCCCGGGCTGGACAGCGTTGAGGAAGTCGTCATCAATCGTGAAGTGGCGGAAAGCAAAGCCAACCCTGTTTACGTGTACGGGAAAGGCAAAAGCGAGCCGGCTGAGCAATCTGCCTGAGGATGTTGAAGGGGCCGTCTTGTCAGGCGGCCTTTTCGTTCCGACATTCTGGATAGATGCTGTCTGAATTCGTGCCTTTTCTGCATGAAGAGACATCACGGTGTTCGCGCTGCCAGGCAGGCGGAGGCCGTGGGATCGTCCCTATGGAGATCAAGTGAATGACTGACGATACCAAGCCCAAGACGCGCCGTCGCACAAAGAAGGTGGATGACGCCGCAGTTGTGGAAAAGAAGCCTGCCCGCAAGCCGCGTGCCAAAGCCGCGGCTGCCTCTGCTGTGGAAGCTGTGACTGAGGTAGCCCCGGCTCCTCGCCAGGATGTCATGGCTGTACTGCCGCTACGAAACATTGTTGTGTTTCCACACATGATTGTTCCGCTTTTTGTTGGGCGGGAAAAGTCAGTCAAGGCGCTGGAAACTGTCACACGCGATAGCAAGCAGATCCTGCTTGTTGCGCAGAAAGATGTTTCGCAGGATGACCCTTCTGCTGACGACATTTACCGTTACGGCACGGTTTCCACCATCCTTCAGCTGCTAAAACTGCCGGACGGTACTGTTAAGGTTCTGGTTGAAGGAACCCGTCGTGTTCAGATCACACGTCTCTTCGATGTGGATGGCCACTTCGAAGCCGAAGTGAAAGAAATTGCGGAGGAGCCGTTGTCGGCTACTCCTGGCAGCGATCTGGAAGCTCTGGGCCGCTCAACGGTTTCCCAGTTCGAGCAGTATATCAAGCTCAACAAGAAGATCCCGCCTGAAGTCATGGTCTCGATCAACCAGATCGAGGATCTGTCAAAGCTGGCAGACACAATTGCCAGCCATCTGAATCTCAAGATTTCCGAAAAGCAGGAAATTCTTGAGATGGCCTCTGCTGAACAGCGTCTGGAGCAGGTCTTTGCTCATATTGAGACAGAGATTGGTGTTCTGCAGGTTGAGAAGCGTATCCGGAACCGCGTGAAGCGGCAGATGGAGAAGACGCAGCGCGAATATTATCTCAACGAGCAGCTCAAGGCGATTCAGAAGGAGCTTGGAGAAGGCGAGGATGGCAAGGACGAACTTGCTGAGCTTGAAGAGAAGATCAACAAGACGCGCCTGAGCCGTGAAGCCAAGGAAAAGGCCCATGCCGAGCTGAAAAAGCTGCGTGGCATGAGCCCGATGTCTGCGGAAAGCACAGTCGTCCGGAATTATCTGGACTGGCTGTTGGGTATTCCGTGGAAAAAGCGTTCCAAGATCACCAAGGAGTTCACGCACGCTGAAGGTGTGCTTGAAGCCGAGCATTACGGTCTGGAGAAGGTCAAGGAGCGTATCCTTGAGTATCTTGCCGTGCAGACGCGCTCCCAGAAGATCAAGGGACCGATCCTGTGTCTCGTAGGGCCGCCGGGCGTTGGTAAAACGTCTCTGGCACGGTCAATCGCCAAGGCAACAGGACGGCAGTACGTTCGGATGTCTCTGGGGGGTGTACGCGACGAATCGGAAATTCGCGGTCATCGCCGGACGTATATTGGGTCCATGCCTGGAAAAATTATCCAGGGCATGAAAAAAGCGAAAACGTCTAATCCGCTGTTCCTGCTGGATGAGATTGACAAGCTGGGCGCGGATTGGAGAGGCGATCCTTCGTCTGCACTTCTGGAGGTTCTGGATCCGGAGCAGAACTCAACGTTTGCCGATCACTATCTGGAAGTCGATTACGATCTTTCGGATGTCATGTTCGTGACGACGGCTAACAGCCTGAACATGCCGCAGCCACTGCTGGATCGTATGGAGATCATCAATCTCTCCGGGTACACAGAAGATGAGAAGGTCCAGATCGCGCGTCGTCATCTGCTGTCAAAGCAGGCTGAGGCCCACAATCTCAAGCCGGATGAATGGTCTGTTTCCGATGAGACGCTGATGGAGCTGATCCGCTCCTACACGCGTGAGGCTGGCGTCAGAAATCTCGAGCGTGAGATTGCCCGGTTAGCTCGTAAGGCCGTGAAAGAAATCATCACGACGGGTGTGACGCATGTTGAGATCACGCCGGACAACCTGGAAAAATACGCAGGTGTCCGCCGCTTCCGTCATGGTGAGACCGAGACGGAAGATATGGTCGGTGTTGTGACCGGACTTGCCTGGACGCAGGTCGGCGGCGAGATCTTGACGATTGAGAGCGTCATGGTGCCTGGAAAGGGGCAGGTGAAGCAGACTGGCAAGCTGGGGGAAGTGATGCAGGAGAGCATCTCGGCCGCCCTGTCTTATGTCCGATCACGAGCTCAGGACTTCGGCATCCGGCCACCTCTCTTCGAGAAGCGCGACATCCATGTGCATCTTCCAGAAGGGGCTACGCCAAAAGACGGTCCGTCCGCAGGTATCGCGCTTGCTACGTCTCTCGTCAGTATTCTGACGCAGATTCCCATCCGTAGAGATGTGGCGATGACGGGCGAAATTACGCTGCGTGGTCGTGTGCTGGAAATTGGTGGTTTGAAAGAAAAGCTGCTTGCAGCGCTTCGGGCAGGGATCAAAACTGTTCTTATCCCGAAGGATAATGAAAAGGATCTTGCCGAGGTTCCTGAGAATGTCCGCCATGCTCTCAAGATTATTCCAGTCAGTCACGTCGACGACGTTCTGAAAATTGCTCTCACGCGTATGCCTGAGGCGATTGAATGGGATGAAAATGTCGATCCTGTAGGCGGAATTCCGGCTGAGAAAGTGGCTCCAAGGGCACTTCCGCACTAACGGTTGGGTTCTTATACGATTCTAACAGTTGACGCGGCCAAAAAGCGCTTCATAGTGCGGCCGCAGATCGAACAAGCGCCTGAGCCGCAAGACTCTTCGGAGGTTGGCTCAGGTGCTCTTAACACCAGAAAGGCACATCATGGAGAAGCCCCTCAACAAGCAGGAACTGATCGCCGCCGTTGCTGACGCCGCCGATCTTCCGAAGGCCAAGGCCAGCGAAGTTGTCGATGCGGTGTTCAGCACGATCGAGAAGACGCTTGCCAAGAAGCAGGAAGTTCGTCTGGTTGGTTTCGGTAGCTTCGTGACCGCTACGCGTAAGGCCGCCAAGGGCCGTAACCCGCGTACGGGCGAAGAGATCGACATTCCGGCATCCACCTCTGTCCGTTTCAAGCCGGGCAAAGGTCTTAAGGACGCCGTAAGCGAATAATTTCGCTTTTTTGGTTCTGAGTGCCTTTACGGGTGCTCAGAACCGTGTATATAGGCCACGTGTTTTCAGAGGGCGATTAGCTCAGCGGTAGAGCGTCTCGTTTACACCGAGAGGGTCGGCAGTTCAATCCTGTCATCGCCCACCACATGAAGACTGTTTTTTGACTATGGCCTGGCGTTTCGAAGTTTATGAGACGTTGGGATCGACTTCCGATCTCTGCAAAGAGAAAGCCGAGGCTGGAGCCCCCGAGAGGCTCGCCGTTCAGGCACTTTTCCAAACATCAGGGCGTGGAACCCGAGGTCGCAGTTGGGTAGATCCCGGCGGTAATTTGGCAATTTCTCTGTTGTTCAAACCGCAAAATCCTGAATTTTTTTTGACTGCGTGCCCTTTTCTGACCGCTTTGGCGCTTTACGAAACAGCGCAGAGTTTCTGCCCTTCAAAAGCAGAGTTTTTGCTGAAATGGCCAAATGATCTGCTCTTGAATGAACGCAAAATGGCGGGAGTTCTGATTGAGGCGGGTGGTATTGCGTCTAACAGGTGGGTTGTTGTCGGTATTGGTGCAAACCTGGCGCAGGCGCCTGACGTCCCTGGTCGTCAGTTGGCAGCCCTTTCCGAGGTCGCTCCTTCAGTCGATCCCATCAAGTTTGGCGAGGCACTGACGGCGGAAATGGACCGCTGGATTGCCGCGTGGAATGATCATGGTTTCGAAGTCATTCGTCGGGCATGGCTCGAAAGAGCGCATCCGGTTGGACGTCATCTTGCGGTTCAGCGTGGTGAAACTTATATAACAGGTTCATTTTCAGGGTTGGATGAACAGGGGCGACTGCTTCTCGCTCTCCCGGGTGGTGAAACCATACCGGTCGTAACAGGTGATATCCTGCTGGGTTAAAGGGACCGGATCGGAACGTGCTTCTCGTCATTGATGCTGGCAACACCAACGTTGTGTTTGCCGTCCACGACGGTCAGTCGTGGATCGGTCAGTGGCGCATGTCCACCAGCGACTCCCGTACAGCAGATGAATATGCCGTTTGGTTACTGGGCCTTTTCGATCGTATCGGGCTGACGCCTGCGTCTGTCACGCGCGCGATTATCGGAACTGTTGTTCCCGCAGCATTATATGATTTGCGGCGTTTCTGTCGTCAGTGGCTCGATGTGGAGCCACTTGTGGCTAATGCTGGCTTGGATTGGGGCATTGAAGCACTAGTCGATAATCCGGCAGAACTTGGTGCGGATCGTCGATTGAACGGTCTGGCAGCCCAGCACTTTTATGGTGGCCCGCTCATTGTTGTTGATTTTGGCACGGCAACAACGTTTGATGTCGTGAATGAATACGGTCAATACTGTGGTGGAGCGATTGCTCCGGGCGTCAATCTGTCCATTGATGCCTTGCACAGAGCGGCCGCTCGATTGCCACGGATGAGCATCGGGCGCCCTCTGAACGCAATTGGCCGAAGCACAAGCGTTGCCATGCGTTCCGGACTCTTCTGGGGCTATGTTGGCCTAGTTGAAGGGATCGTAGGAAGAATTTCCGAAGAAATGGGCGGACGCCCCAAGATTGTTGCAACAGGCGGTCTTGCGCCTCTGTTTTCAGAGGGCACCAACCTGTTTGACGTGATGGCCCCGGATCTGACCCTGGATGGCCTCCGTCTTCTGGCGGACCGCAATGCGCTCCTGCCGATCTCAAATTCCCCCGAAGGCATGTAGGCTTTCGGCAATGAATATCGCTCATGATGGTAACACACGTAAGGAATAACTATGACGGATACACCTGACGGTTTGTCCTTCCTGCCTTTGGGCGGGACGGGCGAGATCGGCATGAATTTCAATCTCTACCGCCTCACTAAAAACAGTAAGGAAACTTGGCTCGCCATCGATTGCGGCATTGGCTTCTCAGGTAACGACACGCCTGAAGCTGAAGTGCTGATGCCGGACCCGACGTTTATCGCGGACCGCGCAAAGGATCTGTGTGGGCTGGTCATTACACATGCCCATGAAGATCATCTGGGTGCAGTAGCTCATCTCTGGCCTTATCTGCGCTGCCCGGTTTATGCCACGCCGTTCGCTGCCGCGGTACTGCGTCGTAAGCTGCATGAAGCGCATCTGGTTAATCAGGTAAAAATTCATGTGGTGATGCCGGGCTCGCGCTTCCATGTCGGCCCGTTTGATCTTCAGTTTGTGTCGGTGACGCACTCTGTCGCGGAAGCGCAGGCAGTTGCTCTGCGGACGCCCCATGGCCTGATCGTTCATACCGGTGACTGGAAGCTGGACGAAAATCCGCTTGTTGGCCCGGTCACTGATCTGGAAGAGTTCCGTCGTCTGGGTGACGAAGGCGTTCTGGCGATGGTGGGTGATAGCACCAACGTCATGAAGGAAGGTCGTTCAGAGTCCGAAGCGGACGTCCGCAAAGGACTGACGGATCTGATCACAAGCCTTCACGGGCGTGTGGCCGTAACGTGCTTTGCCAGCAACGTGGCGCGCGTTGAGAGCATTGCGAAGGCTGCCATGGCGGCTGGTCGTGCTGTCATGATCGTGGGCCGTTCCCTGCGTAATCTTGAAACTGCTGCCCGGGAGTGCGGTTACTTCAGCGATCTGCCGCCGTTCCTGACAGAGCAGGACGCACGCGACGTCCATGATGACAACCTTCTGATGATCATCACGGGAAGCCAGGGCGAGCCTCGTTCTGCACTGTCCCGTATCGCGTCCGATACTCATCCGAACATTTCGCTGGGTGAGGGTGACACGGTCATTTACAGCTCACGCGTTATTCCGGGGAATGAGCAGGCTGTCATGGCTGTGCAGGACAACCTGTCCCGTCGTGGTGTGACTGTTCTGACGGACAAGGACGCGAAGGTTCATACGTCCGGTCATGCAACGGGCGATGATATTCGCGTTCTGTATGGCATTGTCCGTCCGAAATACAGCATCCCGACGCATGGCGAATGGCGTCATCTGACGGCGCACGCGGCTCTGGCTCATGAAATGGGTTCTGATCCGATCCTGCTGGAAGATGGTGACATCCTGAACCTGTCGCCGGGTGACGTGAAGGTTGTCGATACGGCACCGACTGGTCGCCTGGCGCTGGATGGCGGTCGTCTTCTGCCCATGACGGGTGGTGTTCTGGCGGCACGTCGCAAGATGCTCTTCAACGGCATGGTTCTTGCGAGCTTCGCTGTTGATGACGAAGGCTATGTGATCGGTGAGCCAAAGATCAGTGCGCCAGGCCTTCTGGAATCGGAAGACCCGGAAAGCATTCGCATTCAGGAAGAATTCGCTGATTCTATTGACGAAATTCCTGATGAACTGCGAAAGGACGACACGGCATTCCGTGATGCGGCCAAGACGGCCCTGCGCCGTGCCCTGGGGCGCAAGCTCCAGAAGCGTCCGCTTGTCGATGTTCATCTGCTGCGCGTCTGAGAGAATAGAGTATGCGTCTGAGTAAAGCCTTTCAGCCGACGCTGAAGGAAGTTCCGGCGGAGGCGCAAATTGCGTCTCACCGCCTGATGCTACGTGCAGGTCTGGTTCGCCAGACCTCCTCGGGTATTTATGCCTGGCTGCCCGCGGGCCTGCGTGTTCTTCGGAACATCGAGCAGATCATCCGCGAAGAGCAGGATACGATCGGCGCACAGGAAGTCCTGATGCCGACGCTTCAATCTGCTGATCTGTGGCGTCGTTCAGGGCGTTATGACGCTTATGGTCCGGAGATGCTGCGCATTCAGGATCGCCATGGTCGTGAGCTGCTTTACGGACCGACGAACGAGGAAATGATCACGGATATCTTCGGATCGTCCGTGAGTTCCTATAAGCAGCTTCCTAAGGCGCTGTACCACATTCAGTGGAAGTTCCGTGATGAGGTTCGCCCGCGCTTCGGTGTGATGCGCGGTCGTGAGTTCCTCATGAAGGACGCTTATTCCTTCGATGCGGATTATCAGGGCGCGGTTAACAGCTATCGCCGCATGATGCTGTCTTATCTGAGGATCTTCCAGCGTCTCGGTGTTCGCGCTGTTCCGATGGTTGCTGATACCGGCCCGATTGGTGGTGATCTCAGCCATGAGTTCCTGGTTCTCGCGCCAACAGGTGAAAGCGGCGTATTCTTTGACGCTGCCCTTGAAGAGCAGGATTGGCTGGGCCGCCCGGTTGATTGTGATAACGAGGAAGATCTCGCCGCATTCTTCTCTTCCGTGACGGATCACTATGCCGCAACGGATGAGAAGCACGACGAGGCTGCTTGGGCGGAAGTGCCGGATGACCGGAAGCGGGAAGGGCGTGGCATCGAAGTTGGCCACATCTTCTACTTCGGCACCAAGTACACGGAATCCATGGGTATCGAAGTCAGCGGTGCCGACGGGACGAAATTCTCGCCTCACATGGGGTCTTATGGCGTCGGTGTCTCCCGTCTGGTCGGTGCTATCATTGAGGCATCGCATGACGACGCAGGCATCATCTGGCCGGATTCTGTCGCGCCGTACAAAGCTGCGATCCTTAACCTTCGTCCGGGTGATGAAGCCTGTGATGCTATCTGCGAAGAGATCTACGGAGCTGATCCAGAGAACTTCATGTACGATGATCGCTCCGAGCGCGCGGGCGTGAAGTTTAACGATGCTGATCTGATGGGTCATCCCTGGCAGATCATCGTTGGTCCTCGGGGTGCCAAGGAAGGCAAGGTTGAACTGAAGCGCCGTGCAGATGGTGAGCGGTTCGAGCTGCCAGTGGCTGAAGCGCTGGCCAAGATCGGAGCAGCCTGATGTTTGGCCGCTTCGAGCGTATGGTGGCGGGGCGCTATCTGCGTGCCCGCCGTGGCGAACGCTTCGCCTCGATCATTGCAGTTTTCTCATTGGTCGGAATTGCGCTCGGAGTGGCCACACTCATCATCGTGATGTCGGTGATGAACGGGTTCAAGGCCGATCTGATGGGGCGCATCCTGGGTCTTCACGGAGATCTCTCTGTGTATGGCTATGGCCGCCCCATTGAGGCCTATCAAAACGACGTTGAGGCTATCCGCTCTATTCCCGGGGTCAAATCCGTCACACCCATGGCGCAGGGAACTGTGCTGGTCGAAGCCGGACGATATTCGACGGGTGCGGAAGTCCAGGGGATTGCACAACAGGATTTTCGTGACTGGCGCGCCTTAAGCAGTGGTATTATCGCCGGGTCGATTGATCGTTTTACGGGAGACGACGCCGTTGCCATTGGGACGACCATGGCGGATCGTGCGGGTCTGACGATCGGTTCTCCAATTACACTCCTTTCCCCGGACGGTCAGGCGACACCATTCGGCACGATGCCGCGCGTAAAAACGTATCATGTGGCTGCCATCTTCGATGCCAATTGGAACGATTATAATTCCAACATCGTTCTCGTGCCGCTACCGGCTGCGCAAAAATTTCTAATGCTTGAAAATGCAGTGTCGCTCATTCAGGTTTCGGTAGACGATCCTATGAACGTCCAGCTTACGCGTCAGGCCGTTGTCCAGCGTCTGGATGATCCGCGCCTACGCGTTATTGACTGGAAGAACAGCGCAAATGGCTTCCTGGATGCTGTGACGGTTGAGCAGAACGTCATGTTCCTCATTTTGACGCTCATTATTCTGGTGGCTGCTTTCAACGTCATCTCGTCCTTGATCATGATGGTGAAAGACAAGACGCGTGATATCGCGGTTTTGCGGACGCTTGGTGCGAGCCGTGGCGCAATCATGCGGATATTCCTCATGAATGGTGCTTTTGTCGGGATTGTCGGGACGGCTGCCGGTTCTGCCCTTGGCATTGCGTTTGCCCTGAATATCGAACGCATCCGGCAGTGGCTCCAGTCTCTTACCGGGACCAATCTGTTCAACCCGGAAGTTTACTTTCTCGAGCGTCTTCCGGCGAAGCTGGTCTGGTCGCAGGTTGGAGAAGTGATTGCCATGTCTCTGGTGCTTTCTCTTCTCGCAACGCTGTATCCATCGTGGAGAGCAGCGCGAACTGATCCAATTGAGGCGTTGCGTCATGAGTGAGGCACAGGTGCCAGCATTAAAGCTGGAGAATTTGACGCGTCGTTTTCGGTCAGGTGAAGAAACGCTCGAAATTCTATCGAATGCCGAGTTTACGCTTTACCCCGGTGAAATTGTCGCCCTTGTGGCGCCGAGCGGGACCGGAAAATCTACGCTCTTGCATCTTGCCGGGCTGTTGGAAGCTCCCACCGACGGTACAGTTTATATCGGTGGCAAGGCGGTAAGTGGACTGAGCGATAGCGTTCGCACTGCTGTGCGGCGTGATCAAATCGGGTTTGTGTATCAGTTTCACCATTTGTTGGGTGAGTTCACAGCACGCGAAAATGTCATGTTGCCCCAGTTGGTTGCGGGTGTGTCCGCAAAGGTGGCGAAGGCACGTGCCGAAGATCTATTGGGACGTTTTGGATTGTCTCATCGCCTGAATTCTTTGCCCGGCCGCCTGTCTGGCGGTGAGCAGCAGCGGACTGCTATCGCGCGGGCATTAGCCAATAGACCAAAACTTCTCCTTGCGGATGAGCCAACCGGCAATCTGGATGTTGGGACGTCTGATCACGTTTTTGATGAGCTATTGCGTGCCGTTCGTGAGGAAGGCGTTGCAGCACTGATTGCAACGCATAATCAGGAACTTGCGGCCCGTATGGACCGGACGGTGACGTTACGGGATGGGAAGCTCGTACCGTTTTGAGTTGAGGTGACCGGCAAGAAGAGCGCTGTATCTGCTCGCCGGTCCTGATAGAATAGAGGCATGTCTCATGCCGATTTTGTCCATCTCCGTAATCACTCAGCTTATTCCCTGAGCCAGGGCGCCATTCGCATTCCAGATCTTGTCAGTCTGGCTGTGAAGAACGGTATGCCTGCCGTTGCATTGACGGACAGTGGCAACCTATTTGGTGCTCTGGAATTTTCTCTTTACTGCCGAAGCAGCGGTGTACAGCCGATTGTCGGCTGTCAGCTTTCCCTTCCATCGCGCAGTACCAAGCCCGGAGCTCCTTCTGAGCCGCTGGTAGTGCTGGCCCGGAACGAGACGGGGCTGGCCAATCTCCAGATTCTGTCCTCTGAGGGCTTTCTGAACGGCGATCCGGCTGATCCAACAATCGCTGTGGATGTATTGTGCCAGCATGCCGATGGGTTGTTCCTTCTGACTGGCGGCAATCGTGGACCGATCAATCGGTTGATTTACGACGAGCAGAAAGGTGAGGCAGAAGAACTGCTGCGTCGTCTGGCAGATGCTTTTCCGGGTAATATTGCGGTGGAGCTCAATCGCTTCGGCGCGGCGGGTGAACGCGAAATCGAAAGCGTTCTGATCCCACTCGCGGACAAGCTTGATATTCCCCTTGTGGCTACCAACGAGTGCTTCTTCCCGACGCCGCAGATGCACGAAGCGCATGATGCGCTCATCTGTATCGCGCAAGGGCGGACGATGGCCGAAGCGGATCGTTGGCATGTTTCCCCGCAGGCCTGGTTCAAGACGCCGGCCGAGATGCGTGAGATCTTCAAGGATCTGCCAGAAGCTTGTGACAATACGCTTATTATTGCGCAGAAATGTGCCATCGCTGCGTGCACGCGAAAGCCACTTCTGCCGATTTGCCCGAAGGTTCGTGAGGGCTCAACGGAAGAAGAAACGCTTCGTGCCATGGCATGGGAAGGGCTGGAAAAGCGCCTTGAAGCGATCAGTGCGGACGAAGATAAAAGAAAAATCTATTCAGATCGTCTGCAAACTGAACTCGACATCATCGCGAAGATGGGCTTCCCCGGCTACTTCCTGATCGTTGCTGACTTTATTCAGTGGGCAAAAGCGCATGATATTCCCGTCGGGCCTGGGCGTGGATCGGGTGCAGGCTCACTGGTGGCGTATGCACTGACCATCACTGATATTGATCCGCTACCCTTCGGCTTGCTGTTCGAGCGCTTCCTGAACCCGGAACGTGTCTCGATGCCTGACTTCGATATCGACTTCTGTCAGGACCGGAGAGACGAAGTTATCCGTTATGTTCGTGAGGAATACGGTGGAAGCCGTGTCGCTCAGATCATTACCTTCGGTAAACTTCAGGCCAAAGCTGCCGTCCGTGACGTTGGTCGTGTACTTGGTTTGCCTTATGGCATGGTTAACCGGGTTGCAGAACTGATCCCGAATAATCCTGCCAAACCAGTGACGCTAGCGCAGGCGATCGATGGCGAACCGCGCCTGCAGGAGATGCGAGACAGCGATGAAGCTTTGAAACGGCTTCTGGAAATTGCTCTTCAGCTTGAAGGTCTCTATCGGCACGCCTCAACACACGCCGCAGGCGTCGTGATTGGTGACCGAGAACTGGTCGAGCTGGTGCCGCTTTATCGAGACCCGAAGAGCGACATGCTGGTCACCCAGTACAACATGAAGTTTGTTGAGCAGGCCGGACTGGTCAAGTTCGACTTCCTTGGTCTGACGACATTAACAATTCTGAAGCGTGGTCTGGATTTCCTTAAAGAACAAGGAATTATCGTCGATCTCTCACGTATCCCATTAGACGATAAAAAGACTTTCGAAATGCTCGCCAAGGGAGACACGGCTGGTGTCTTCCAGTTTGAAGGCGCGGGCATGCGCGACATGCTCAAACAGATGGCCGCCAGTCGTCTGGAAGATCTGATTGCCGGTGTGTCGTTGTATCGACCGGGGCCGATGGCCAACATTCCGGACTATTGTCGGCGTAAACATGGCGAGGCATGGGAGCCGCCTCACGAAGAAATTCGGGATATTCTGGAAGAGACCTATGGGATCATGGTCTACCAGGAACAGGTTATGCAGATCGCTCAGAAGATGGCGGGCTACAGCCTTGGTGGTGCTGACCTTCTAAGACGCGCCATGGGCAAGAAAATTGCCTCTGAAATGGAGAAGCAACGCGAGATATTCACTGACGGCGCTACGGCCCGAGGAATTCCAAAAGATAAAGCCGTGGAAGTCTTTGATCTTATGGCTCGTTTTGCCGACTACGGCTTTAACAAGTCACATGCCGCTGCCTATGCTCTGGTTTCATATCAAACGGCCTGGATGAAGGCGAACCATCCAGTCGCATTCCTTGCCGGCTGCATGTCTCTGGCACGGGAAAAGACGGATAAACTCGCTGCGCTTTGTCAGGAAGCAAAGCGTATGAACATCTCGGTGCTTCCCGTTGATATCAATCGCTCAATGGCAGATTTTTCCATTGAGACACTGGAGGACGGGCGTCAGGGCATTCGTTATGCGCTTTCAGCCATCAAGCGCGTCGGGACTGCCGCCATGGAGGCGGTGGTGGCAGTTCGCGGGAACCGTCCTTTCAAGGATCTGACAGATTTTGCAGAGCGATGTGACCCTAAAAGCATCAATAAAATCCAGATAGAAAATCTCGCAAAATCAGGAGCTTTTGATAGTCTTCTTAAAGACCGGCATACCGTATTCGCGAGTGCGGACATCCTCATCCGGCGGGCGCAGGCGAGAGCGCAGGAACAGCAGGTTGGTCAGACGGGTCTGTTTGGCGGAAGCGGACAGGAGCGGGAAATTCTCCGTCTGAATGAGGGGCGCCCTTGGCCGGATTTCGAACGTCTCTCGCTGGAAGCGTCTGCTATTGGTTTCCATATGAGTGCCCATCCTCTGGACGCATACCGTACGGTTCTCAGGCGCTTGGGTGTCACGCCGTCGAACGCACTGGAAAATGCTGCAAAAACAGGAAGTACCCGCGTCAAGATCGCTGGATGCGTCGTGGATAAGAAAGAGCGTCCTACCCGAACTGGCAAGAAGATGGCGTGGGTCAATCTTTCGGATAGTGGTGGTGGCTGTGAAGTCACGCTCTTTGCTGAGACATTGATGTCCTGCCGGGATCTTCTGGTCGCAGGGCAAGCTATTCTTGTGCAGGCTGAACTCAAACTGGACGGGGACGCTCTGCGGATTACGGCACAGAGCGTCATGGATCTGGAGGTCGCGGCGGCTGCTGAGCGGTCTGAAATGCGTGTGTGGCTTCGCCAGTCAGCCGCTTTGCCCAGTCTTTCCGAAATGCTTGAAGAAATGCGTGGCGGACATGGGCGTGTCGTACTGCTTCCTTCTCTGGAAGAGACGCAGGATGTGGAAATCCTTCTGCCCGGGACATATCGCGTGACGCCGCGGTTGGCAGAGCGGATGCGCACCATCCGTGGCGTAGAGAAGGCTGAACAACGATAAACCAGAGAAAATTCTTGCAATAAGGGCGCGTATCAGCCATATCGCGCTCGTCTGTTTTCTTCCCTTCAAGGAGGTTGACGGACAATCCGCACGCATGACCATGAGGTTTTCTGGTGTTCCGTAAGGGACGTCGTCATGCGGAGGTCTAACCAGATGCTAGGAATTTGAATCATGGCAATGCCAGAATTCACCATGCGCCAGCTCCTTGAAGCCGGCGTTCACTTCGGTCACCACACCCGCCGTTGGAACCCTGCTATGGCGCCGTACCTGTTTGGTATTCGCAATCAGGTCCACATCATCGATTTGCAGCAGACCGTTCCCCTGCTGGACCGCGCCCTGAAGCTGGTCCGCGAGACGGTTGCAAACGGTGGTCGCGTTCTTTTCGTTGGAACGAAGCGCGCTGCTGCTGAGCATGTTGCTGAAGCTGCCCAGCGTTGCGGCCAGTACTACGTGAACCACCGCTGGCTCGGCGGTATGCTGACGAACTGGAAGACCATTACGGGTTCCATCAAGCGTCTGCGCCAGATCGACGATATGCTGTCCGGTGACACGGCTGGTCTGACGAAAAAGGAAGTTCTCGACATCACGCGTGACCGTGAGAAGCTCGAGCGCTCCCTCGGCGGTATCAAGGAAATGGGCGGCCTGCCTGACCTGATTTTCGTGATCGACACGAACAAGGAAAAGCTGGCTGTTGAAGAAGCCAACAAGCTCGGCATTCCGGTCATTGGCATTCTGGACAGCAACTCCAACCCGGCCGGTGTCACGTACCCGATCCCGGGCAACGACGACGCTATCCGTGCCATCACCCTGTACTGTGACCTGATTTCTGGCGCAGTTCTGGACGGCATTTCTGCTGAGCTGGCTGCTTCCGGCCACGATATCGGCGCTGAAGAAGAGCTTCCTGCTGAGACCGCAGTTCTTGAAGCTGCCGTCGCCGAAGGTGAGCAGGCTCCAGCCGCTAACTGAGACAGCGTGCCGTGTTCTCTCTGATGGCACGGCAACTGAAAAACATGCATGCGGTCGGGCGTTTACGCTCGGCCGCATGATCTTTTCGAGGGATAAGAGAACATGGCAGAGATCACCGCAGCCCTGGTTCGCGAGCTACGCGAAAGCACCGGCGCAGGCATGATGGATTGCAAGAAGGCTCTGACTGAAGCCTCTGGCGACATGGAAGCCGCCATCGACTGGCTGCGCACGAAGGGCCTGTCCCAGGCTGCCAAGAAGTCTGGCCGTACCACGGCAGAAGGCCTGGTTGGCGTTGTTTCCGGCCCGAACCGCGCCGCTATGGTCGAAGTCAATGCCGAGACGGACTTTGTTGGCCGTAACGAAGCATTCCAGGCTTTCGTTGAGCAGGTTGCTCAGGTTGCTCTGGAAGTTGGTGATGACCTGGAAACCATCAAGGCTTCCAAGGTTCCGTCTGGCCGTACGGTTGCTGACGAACTGACGCACCTGATCGCCACGATCGGTGAAAACATGTCCATCCGTCGCGCCAAGGTTCTGTCCGTAGAGACCGGCGTTGTCGCAAGCTACGTGCACAGTGCACTGCGTCCGGGCATCGGCAAGATCGGCGTTCTGGCTGCTCTTGAAGCACCGTCTGAGAGCGAAGCTATTCTGACGCTCGGCCGCCAGATTGGTATGCACGTTGCTGCAACCCGTCCGGCTGCTCTGGACGTTGCAAGCGTTGATCCGGAATCTCTGGAGCGTGAGCGCGCTGTTCTGATCGAGCAGGCTCGTGAGTCCGGCAAGCCTGAAGCCATCATCGAAAAGATGGTCGAAGGTCGTGTCCGCAAGTTCTACGAAGAAGTTGTGCTTCTGGAGCAGGTGTGGGTGCTGGACGGCGAAAGCCGCGTGTCCAAGGTCGTTGAGAAGGCTGGCGCGAAGCTGATTGGTTTCGAGCGCTTCCAGCTTGGCGAAGGCATCGAAAAGGAAGAAAACGACTTCGCTGCTGAAGTGGCTGCTGCTGCTGGCACGAAGTAAGATCTTTCTTTTTCCGGCTGATGGGCTTGCCTGTTCAGTTGGATACGAGAGACTGGAAACTCCCGCATGGTTATCGTGCGGGAGTTTTTCTGTTTTCAGGGGCTGTGGGGCTGCTTTGCAATGATGGAATGGGAAGCCGCTGCGCTTGTTCTCTCAGTTCGACCCTACGGTGAAGGCAGCGCACTTGTTCACCTGTTGAGCGAAGAGCACGGTGTTTCGCATGGAATGGTCCGTGGTGGTGGTTCACGGAAACAGGCCCCGCTTTGGCAAACCGGTAATCTTGTTATGGCCAGATGGCGCGCCCGGTTGTCTGATCAGCTTGGAGGTGTGACTGCCGAGCCGGTGCAAAGCGTTGGAGCCAGATTGCTGGACTTGCCGTTGCAACTGGCGATGGTCAGTAGTGCGTGTGCTCTCGCTGACGGGGCGCTCCCACAGGGTGAGCCTCATCCTGAGCTTTTCATGCGCTTGATCCGCCTGCTGACATTGATTGCTGTTGCTCCGGAACCGCCCCCCATGGCGGCCTATATTCGCTGGGAACGTGAACTGCTCGGTGGCCTTGGGTACGGTCTTGATCTTTCGACCTGTGCAGTTACGGAGACGACTGAAGATCTGGATTTTGTCTCTCCACGATCTGGCCGGGCTGTCAGCGTTGTAGGAGCAGGAGAATGGCGGGACCGTCTATTGCCGCTTCCGGCCTTCCTCCGACATGACGAAGAAGAAGGCCTGCCTGACGAATGGTTGCAGGGAATGACCCTGACAGGTCATTTCCTGGCACGCTGGGTCTTTGGCGTCCGGCACCAACCATTGCCTGCAGCCCGCGAAAGGCTTTTTGAACGTGTCCTTAAATTGACGCAGCCAAACGAGTTGCAGAGTGATGAGGTCAGTATTGCACCTGAACCGGACCTGGGCGAAGGCCACTGACGACATCCGGGTCCGCGCGCCAGTTCCAGACTGACCAGTCCCATCCCGGATGCTGATTAATTTCTGCGGTCATACGTTGTTCTTCATTCGCAGAGACATGGTGGCCGGACTGGTAAGCGTGGTAAGCTGACATATTGCCCATATAGACGCACCCGCAGGCTGTCGGATCCGCATAGAGCAGGACCGGAATATTGCCTTGCATGCGGTACGTCATGGTGTTGGCAGGAAGCAGGTTCATCATTTGCCAGCGGGCTGTTGTATTGGCCGGATGGGCGACAAAGCCGCTGCGAGACAGTGTATCCTCCTCATGGAGGATGGGCCGGTAGGGTGAACAGGCCGAAAGAAGAACGAGGGCGGCGCTGGACAGAAGCGGGCGCCAGTGTCTAATTCCTGCGGAGAAAAGGGGAAGTGCATGGGCGTTGATCTGGCGGGTCATATTGAGGATACCAAGCTCGCGGAGGCTCTGAGCGAGCGATATATTGCGTATGCGATGTCGACGATCATGTCGCGGTCCCTTCCGGATGTGCGTGATGGTCTCAAGCCGGTGCACCGGCGCCTCCTCTATGCGATGCAGCAGCTACGCCTTGATCCCACATCAGGGTTTAAAAAGTGTGCACGTGTCGTCGGTGACGTGATCGGTAAGTTTCACCCGCATGGTGATGCGTCCGTTTACGAAGCGCTGGTGCGTCTGGCGCAGGATTTTGCCGTTCGGTATCCGCTGGTTGAGGGGCAGGGCAACTTTGGCTCCATTGACGGTGATGGCGCGGCTGCCATGCGATACACGGAAAGCCGACTGACAGAGATTGCCCAGACGCTGCTGGATGGCATCAACGATGATGCTGTCGACTTCCGGCCTACTTACGACAACGAAGATCACGAACCGATCGTCCTGCCTGGGACGTTCCCGAACCTTCTCGCCAATGGCTCCGCGGGTATTGCGGTGGGCATGGCGACAAGCATTCCGCCTCATAATGCCGGTGAGATCTGCCGAGCTGCAAAGCTGCTGATTGAGAAGCCTGAAGCAACGGTTGCTGAGCTCGTCGATTACATTCCAGGCCCTGACTTCCCGACGGGCGGCATTCTGGTGGAAGATCGGGATTCGATTATCCGGTCTTACGAAACCGGCCGAGGCAGTTTCCGGACACGGGCGCGTTGGGAAGTTGAACAGGGACGTTTTGGTACGTGGTGTATCGTCGTCACTGAAATTCCCTATCAGGTGCAGAAATCCCGTCTGATCGAACAGATTGCCGAGTTGATGGAGCAGCGTAAGCTGCCCTTGCTCGGGGATGTCCGGGATGAAAGCACCATGGAAATTCGTCTGGTGCTGGAGCCCAAGACCAAGGGATGTGATCCTGAGGTCCTGATGGAGACGATGTTCCGTAACACGGCACTTGAGAGCCGGTTCAGTCTGAACATGAACGTTCTTGGCGGGGATCGTGTACCGGGTGTTTTGTCGATCAAGCAGGTCATTCAGGCTTGGCTGGCACATGTGCATGAAGTGCTGGTTCGACGTTCCAACCATCGCCTTGCGGCGGTCCTGCGTCGACTGGAAATTCTTGACGGCTTTCTGGCGGTTTATCTGAACCTTGATGAGGTTATCCGCATCATTAGAGAAGAAGATGAGCCCAAGGTCTGCCTTATGAAGACCTTCACATTGACGGATATTCAGGCGGAAGCCGTGCTGAATATGCGTCTGCGCTCTTTACGGCGCCTGGAAGAGATGGAAATCCGTAAAGAACGTGATGCGCTGGCGGATGAGCGGAAATCTCTTGAAACCCTTCTGGGGTCTGAAAAGCGGCGCTGGACACGGATCGGCAAAGATCTGGACGCCACGATTAAAAAATTCGGCAGTGGCCCACTAGGTGATCGCCGGACAACGATTGCTGAACCGCCTAAAGCCATCGACATTTCGGCGGCTCTGGAGGTGGATCGTGAGCCTCTGACAATCCTGCTGTCCAGTGAAGGCTGGATACGAGCCATGAAAGGCCACGGATTGGACCCGGAAGGTCATCGCTTTAAGGAAGGCGATTCACCGGGACTGATGGCGGAGTGTCAGAGCACAGACCGGGTTTGCCTGATCGCCAGTGGCGGAAAGGCGTTCACACTCAAGGCTGCGGATCTACCCCGCGGGCGTGGTTTCGGTCAGCCAGTGCGGACGCTGATGGATATCGCACAGGAAGAACGCATCGTGGCGATGTTCCCCGTGACGGAAGATGGCAGACGCCTGATCGCGTCCGAAAGCGGGCGTGGCATGATTGTCTCTGAGGCCGGTATTGTTGCTGAGAAGCGGACAGGCAAACAGGTGTTTAACGTCAAGGATGGCGAAAGCGTTTTTGCCTGTATTCCGGCAGTTGGAACGCATGTTCTGGCGGTTGGGCATAACAAGCGCGTTCTTATTTTCCCAATGGAACAGGTTCCTGAGATGACGCGTGGGTCAGGCGTCTCTCTGCAGAAGCTGGGAGATAGTACGTTGCGGGATCTTCGAGCGTTTACGCTTGAAGAAGGCCTTTTGTGGCAGCCCGGGCAGCGTGTACGACCTGCTGCTGATCTGGCCCCGCTTGAAGGACGGCGCGGTGCAGTTGGGCGTGCCGCCCCGCAATGGATCCTGCGCAAACCAAGCTGATGTCAGACCGGTGCGGCCAACGTTTCCCAGTGACCGCCCTGGAAGATCTCAGCCGGACGGAAGGTGGCCTTGTAAGCCATTTTCCGGCTGCCGGGGACGTAATAGCCCAGATAGAGGTGAAGGCTTCCGCGTCGCTTGGTCAGATTGATCAGCGTCAGGATTGAATAGGTTCCCCAGGAGGCCGTCGGACTGGATGTATCGTAGAACGTATAAACTGCGGACAGGCCGTCAGACATAATATCCACGAGGCTGACGCAGACGAGTTGGCCTTCAGGGGTTCGAAATTCCACGACAACCGTTTCCACCGGCGTGTTGGAAATCAGTTCGACGTAATCCTGCCAGGACATGTGGGCCATGTCGCCGTCCGTGTGCCGGCTTTCCTGATAGGCGTGGAACAGGGCAAACTGCTCCTGTGTTGGCACCGGCGGTATGATGACAGCATTGGTATTTTCGTGATGCTTCCAGACGCGCTTCTGGGCACGCGAAGGCGTAAAGAGTCCTACAGGAAGGCGCAGGGGCTTGCAGGCCCGGCAGTCGATGCAGACAGGTGCGTAAGCGATTGTATGGCTGCGCCGGAAGCCAGCCTGGGACAGACGGTCATGCAATGCCGAAGCATTCGGACCGGAAAGATCAGTCAGAACCTTGCGCTCCATGCGGTCAGGCAGGTACGGGCATGGTGCTGGCTCGGTTGTATAGAAGAGCTGTGGGCGGTGTTGCACAGGGCCGCTCCTCCAATGGAAAACCAGATGCGTTCTTCAGCCTAACCCAGACAGGACGCTGGCGCATCCATCATCTTTGCGGGAAGAGTATAGCCTCGGCCTGATTGGGAGTTTTATGAGGCACTGGACCATTCTGGATTGTGTTCTGACGTTTTTTCGCTGGGCGCTTCCCATCTGCGTGACGCTCCATGCGCTGCGGCATAAACGGAATACGTCTGCCTGTGCCGGGTGGATTGGCGTGTGTTGGGTCGGGCCGTTTGTTGGGACCGCGCTTTATCTGATGTTCGGCATCAACCGGGTGCATCGCCGGGCCCGGAAGATGATCGATCATCATTCCTGGGAAGGACGGGAGCTGCTCGCCAAATACCGGCAGGTGATGGACGGCCATCTGGCGCCATTGGCGAAGATGCTCGGACGACTGACAGAACGGCCGCTGATGGGGGGGAACTCCGTCGAGGTGTTGCATGATGGGGATAACGCCTATCCCGTCATGATCGAAGCCATCAATCAGGCGCAGACGTCGATCGTGCTGTGCTCTTACATTTTCCGGGCCGACAGGATTGGAGAAATGTTTGCGGAAGCTCTGGTGGACGCACACAGACGGAGCGTCGAAGTTCGTGTTCTGGTCGATGGAATCGGGAGCGGATATTTCAGGTGTGCGATTGAGCGCCGCTTGCGACGGGACGGCGTGAAGTGTTCGCGGTTCATGCATTCTGTGTGGCCGTGGCGCATGCCGTTCATCAACCTCCGCAATCATCGTAAAATTCTGGTGGTGGATGGTCGTCTTGGTTTCATGGGTGGCCTGAATATTGGTGAGGAGAACATGCTTCGTCTCCGCACTAAACTGCCGGTTGCAGACACGCATTTCCAGCTGCGCGGGCCGATTGTGCATCAGCTTTCCGTAGCATTCGCCTGGGATTGGTCTTTTACAACCGGGGAAGAGCTTCGTGGGGAGCCGTATCTGCCTGAGCCGGTTCCGGTTGGTGATGTACCCATGCGGATTGTTACGTCTGGGCCAGATGCGGATCTGGAGAAGATTGAGTACGGAATGCTTCAGGCCATCACGTTGGCAAAGACGCATGTCCGCCTCATGACGCCATATTTTCTGCCAGACGATCGATTTTCAGCCGCATTGAATTTGGCCGCTCTACGAGGCGTGGTGATTGACGTTGTCGTGCCCAAAAGCAGCAACCATGCCATCATTGATTATGCACGGGATGCCAATCTAAGGCCGTTTCTGGATGCCGGGTGCCGTGTATGGATGGCCGACCCGCCCTTCAACCATTCCAAGCTCATGGTTGTAGACGATGAATGGAGTTTTGTTGGCAGCACTAATCTGGACGTACGGTCTCTGCGGTTAAATTTCGAAATCAATCTGGAGATTTACGATACAGGCGTCGCGCGGGACCTGTCTGCGTTCATGGATAGTCACCGGAAAAACCGCCTGACCCATCACGATATTGATCGGACGCCATATCTGATCCAGATTCGCAATTCGGCGCTCCGGCTTTTTCTTCCTTATCTGTAACCGTCAGGGATTGAGGCGCAGCGTCACCGAGATGGGCCGGTGATCAGAGCCAAAGCGTGGCAGGGCCTTCGCCTCCAGACGGTTCACGCCACGCACAAGGCATCGGTCCAGCCGCAAGGGAAGGCGATCCAGCATGCGGTGTGTTTTTTCACGAGGGCCAACATCGTGAAAGCCGGGCAAAAGCACTGGGCCAACAAGATTGAAGTCCCCCATAATAACGGCACGCCGATGCATGTTGGCTGTCAGACTGCGTAATTGCCTGCGGTTCAGGATCTGACCGTGCGACAGATGAACGTTGGCGAGAGAAAAATTTCCAAAATCGAGGATCTGCGCAGTACGCTTGACCATCAGGCCCCGCGGCAGATGACAGAAAGATGGAGGCTGCGTGAAGGGCAGGCGGCTCCAGCAGGCTGTGCCATGTGGCCGACCGGGTAGAGGGATGCGATCATAATATCCCCCCAGAATTTCCGGTAGGACATCAACGGGCTCCTGAGCTTCCTGCATCAGGACGACGTCCGGGTTTTCCGAGCGAATAACTGTGAGGATGTCTTCCAGTGATGCGCCGTCCCAGCGCAGAAGGTTCCAGCTGAGAACGCGGAACGGCGCGCCAGACATAAGGGATGCCGTCACTTGGGAGACTCCGAAATATAGAGGGGGCCTGATTGTGGCCTGTGCGGACCAGCAGCGAACTCACTTGTCAGGGTGTAGCCGATGGCCAGAAGAACAGGGCCCAGAAAAATCCCCAGCCCGCCAAAGGCTACCACGCCGCCAAGAACTCCCAGAACGGTCAGGAGATAAGGGAGTTGTGCCCCTCGTGAAATGAAAATCGGGCGGATCAGGTGGTCTGCGCCTGAAATGACGATGACGCCATAAGCCGCCAGAAAGAGGCCATGTCCGACATGATGGGTCATGGCCAGCCAGATGGCGGCGGGAATCCAGATCAACGGTGCTCCGATGGGAAAGACAGCCACGAAAGCTGCGATCCCGGCCAGGAGAACGGGCGATGGGACACCTGCGATCATAAGGCCAATCCCGGTCAGGACGCCTTGAATGATGGCCGTGCCGAGCACGCCGTACACCGTGCCACGAATGGTCCGACCAATGACATTGATGAGCCGTGGTGTAGCGCGTGGCCCAGCAATGCGAGCGATGAGGGCCGTAATGGTCATGCCAAGGGCGTCGCCGTTCAACCAGAGGAAGAATGCGACGAACAGTGCCATGACCAGCTCAACGAGACCGCTGGCTAGTTTCACAAGAACGGCAAGCGTAAAATGAGCGATCTGCCCGAAGTAAGGACGCAGCATCTCCGTGGCAGCACCGACGTCATGCGTCAGATGATACCAGCCTTCGACCAGGTGCGGACCAGCCATAGGAATGCGCCCCATCCATGCCGGGGGTGGGCCAGCTGAGGCGGCTTTGAGAAGCAGCGTGTCCAGGCTGGCGATGGTTGCTGGAATATCGCTGATTCCGGCAGATGTCAGAACGGACAGAGGCACGATAATAGTCACGGCGCTGAGCATCATCATGGTGAGTGCAGCGAGAGCCGGACGAATATGGCGTCGCAGCCACCGATAGATGGGCCAACTCGCAAAAGTCAGGATTGCCGCCCAAAGGATGGCCGAAAGAAATGGCCAGAGGATGATTCCACATCCATAGGCAATTCCGACAAGGACGAAGCCAAGAATGATCCGTTCGGTCTTCATGCAATGGTTTTCCGGACGGTCAGAGGCTTCAAGGCTGGGACCTGCATGTTCATGACTGGACAGTGTGCCACGCTCTGGCGTTCTGCGCATCCCTCGACCTATGGTGGATCCATGACGAACTCCCCCCTTATCACCGCAAAAGACCTCCTTTCTGTTGGGACGGCATATGTTCTTCTCGACGCCAGTGTTCTTCTGCCGGGTCAGAAGGGCGATCTGGACGCAGCTTTTCTTGAGCGTCGCCTGCCAAATGCGCGCCGATTCGACATTGATGTTTTTGCCGATCCGGACAGTCCGCTTCCACATACGGTGCCGGGTGCAGCCCGGTTCTCCCGTCTCATGGGTGAACTGGGGCTGAGTGAAGAGACACCTCTTGTCTTCTATGACGGCAAAGGAAGTGTTGGGGCATGCCGGGGGTGGTGGTTGGCTCGTCTTTTCGGGCATCAGAACGTGAAGGTTCTGGATGGCGGACTGGCAGCCTGGGAAAACGCGGGCGGCGCATTGGAACACGGTGCCCAGGCGCCAATACAGCCAGTGTCCTACAGGACGCGTCCACAATACCGGTTACTTGCGGGAAGCGCCGACATTCTGAACGCTGACGCGCACACTGTGGTGCTGGATGCGCGAAGCCATGCCCGTTTCACGGCGTCCGTGCCAGAACCTCGCCCTGGTGTTCGAGGAGGGCATATGCCGGGAGCTCTCAGCCTCGACTGGACACAGCTTGTGGATGAGGCCGGTCATTTTTTGCCCGTTGAGTCTCTGCAAGATCTGTTTGCTCCAGTCGCTGGGCGGCGGGTGATTACCAGTTGCGGGTCGGGTTTGACGGCGGCAACGCTCCTGGCTGGTTTGGCAATCGCTGGGCTGCCAGATGGCGCGTTATATGATGGGTCATGGGCTGAATGGGGCAGCGATCCACAGGCACCAATCGTGACGGGAGAAGAATAAAACATGAGCGACCTTGAAACGAAGGTGAGTGCTGGCTGGAACCGTCTGGCGTCAACGCTGGTGCAGGGTGGCCGGGCAGACGTCAGGGAGAGCGGCACGCTTGTGAACCTTCCTGTCACACGCGGCTCGACAGTTCTTTTCCCAAGTCTTGAAGCCATGAACCGGATGGATGGTCGAAGCCATTCGCATAAGGCCGTGTATGGCGCCATGGGGACGCCCGTTCAGCATGAGCTGGAAAAGCTCCTGTCGCTCATTGAGGGCGGAACGCATACGCAGGTCGTCAATTCTGGCCTGAGTGCTTGCACGACGCCGCTTCTGGCATTTCTAGGGCAGGGTGATCATCTTCTGCTTCCCGATTCGGTTTATGGTCCGACACGTCGTTTCGCAGATACGATGCTCAAGCGGATGGGAATCAGCACAACCTATTATGCTCCCATGGCGACACGTGCGGAGATTGAGGCGCTGATCCGAGGCGAGACCCGGATTATTCTGGCGGAGAGCCCGGGAAGCCATACATTCGAGGTGCAGGATGTACCGATGCTGGCAAATGTTGCTCATCAGGCGGACGCATTGCTGTTTCTGGACAATACCTGGGGCATTGGCGTGTTTCAGCCGTTTGAACATGGCGTGGACGTGTCCATTCAGGCTCTGACGAAATATCCCGGCGGCCACTCTGACGTCATTATCGGGTCCATTACGGTTAATGATGAGACACACTGGAAAACCCTGCGTGATGCGTCCATCCAGTTAGGTCAGTGCGCAAGCCCGGATGACTGCTGGCTCACCCTGCGTGGCCTGCGAACCATGGGAGTGCGCCTCACGCATCAGTCGCGTTCGGCTCTTGAGATTGCACAGTGGCTGAAGACGCGCCCGGAAGTTGCCCGGGTTCTGCACCCCGCTTTGCAAGACTGCCCCGGGCATGAATTCTGGAAGCGCGATTTTACGGGGGCTTGCGGTCTGTTCGGTGTTGAACTGCAACCAGATATCAGTGTCGAAGCTGCGGAACGCATGATTGATGGTCTGAGCATGTTTGGGATCGGCGCCTCATGGGGCGGTTACGAGAGCCTTGTTCTGCCGACCACAGGCCATGTCCGACGTGTGACCGAGGCTGGGGCTCCAAAGGCCGCGACGTTCCGTCTGCATATCGGTCTTGAAAGTGTAGATGATCTCAAGGCGGATCTGGCGCGGGGCCTGGACGGTTTGCGGCGGGTCGATCAGTAATGCCACGCAAGGAATGGGTGATCTGGTGGGTCATGGTCTGCGGGTATGTCTTGATGACTGCGACCCTGCTTTATGGCGTCTGGCTATTTGGAACGGCGTTTTTTCTGAGGATTAATTTCTGGATCACGCTGTTCATTATGGCCGCAATGATCCCATCTTTTCTGGATCTAAAGCGCCGCAAGAACGGGTCAACGCCGCCGAAACCCTAGCGCTTCTGCCACATGGTGGCGCTGGATCTGCTGTGTTCCTTCCAGATCAGCAATTGTTCGCGAGACGCGCATCAGCCGTGTCAAGCCGCGATTTGAAAGGCGCAATTTTTCGGCAGCCTGTTCAGCCAGAGACCTCGCATCATCGTCCATGACAAACAGGTCTGGCGAGGCCTGGGCATTGCACACGTTCTGACGGGTAATCTGTCGATCGCGTGCTTTTTCAACGCGGGCTCGGACGGTTGCACTGTCTTCACCCCGAGGAGCACGACTGATCTCGATGGGCGAGAGCGGGTCAATCTGCACGCAGAGATCCATGCGATCCATCATCGGACCTGAGATCTTTGCGCTGTAATCTTCTCCGCATCGAGGGGCTTTGCGGCAACTCCGTTCCGGGTCTCCCAGATATCCGCAACGGCAGGGATTCATGGCCGCGATGAACTGAAAACGGGCTGGGTAGGTTGTGTGCTGGGCAGCGCGGGCGATCGAAATTGAGCCGGTCTCGATAGGTTGTCGGAGTGCTTCCAGACATGACCGCGAGAATTCGGGCAATTCATCCAGGAAAAGCACACCATTATGGGCAAGGCTGACTTCGCCGGGTCGTGCTTTGGCCCCGCCACCGACCATCGCTGGCAAACTGGCGCTGTGATGAGGCGCACGATAGGGCGGCCGGATTGTCAGGCGACCGTCTTTCAAGAGCCCTGACACACTGTGGATCCGGCTTGCTTCCAGCATTTCCTCAGTCGTCAGATCCGGCAAGATACCGGGCAATCTGCACGCAAGCATGGATTTTCCAGCACCAGGTGGTCCGCTCATGAGGACGGAATGTCCGCCAGCGGCGGCAATTTCAAGTGCTCGACGCCCAAGAGCCATGCCCTTCACGTCAGCGAGGTCAGGGCCATAATCCGGAGTGTATCCTTCTGCCGCGGGAACGGGCGTTAAAACCTGTTCGCCACGGAAATGAGACACAACGCCGAGCAGGGTGTCTGGAGCCAGAATGTCTTGGTCTGGATTGCCCCAGCGTGCCTCTCTTCCCTGCAGCGCCGGGCAGATTAACCCTAGAGAATGTGCTGCAGCACCAAGGGCTGCGGATAAAACACCGTTAACCGGGTTGATCCGTCCGTCCAACGAAAGCTCACCGACGGCCGCATAGGCAGAGACAGCCTCGAACGGCAGAATGCCCATGGCGACCAAAAGTCCGAGCGCGATGGGAAGGTCAAAATGTGCACCTTCCTTGGCAAGGTCTGCGGGGACGAGATTGACCAGAATACGTTTTGGAGGAAGGGCCAGGCCCATGGCTGTCAGGGCAGCACGCACACGCTCGCGTGCTTCGCCGACTGATTTGTCCGCCATGCCGACCAGCAGAAACGCTGGAAGCCCTGTCGAGACCTGAACTTCAACCGTAACCGGAACGGCTTCGATGCCAGAAAAGGCAAAGCTTTGGATACGGGCAAGGGTAGGAGTGTTCTGGCCAGATGTCGTCATGGAACGAGATCTTAGCCAGAACATATTACTGGATGGTTAACGCTGGTAAATCAGGCGCGCACGAAGCGTTCCATCAAGGGCGCGCAGGCCGTCCAGAAGGTGCTGGTCCATATCGGGGCCCGTCGATTCAGCCTCGACGACAACGTAACCGACTTCACCGTCCGTCTGCAGATACTGTGCCGTCACATTGCAGTTCTCGGCTGCGAACAGCTCGTTGATCTGGCGCATGATGCCGGGACGGTTGGCATGAACGTGCATGAAGCGCGTGCCACGTGGCCGCTCCGGAAGCTGCACGCTCGGGAAATTCACGGCACCAATAGTGGAACCAACATCGGAGTAATCCACAAGCTTGCGGGCGACTTCAACGCCAATCCGCTCCTGTGCTTCCATGGTGGAGCCGCCGATATGCGGGGTGAGAATAACGTTTTCCAAGCCCTGAAGCGGGGAAACGAAACGCTCTCCGGCAACTTTGGGCTCCACTGGGAACACGTCCACGCCAGCACCCATGAGATGGCCGTCCTTAAGGGCTGCGGCCAGAGCTTCAAGGTCAACGACACTGCCGCGGGCGTTGTTGAGGAGAATCGAGTTGGGCTTCATGGCCCGGATCTCGGCTTCTCCGATCAGGAGGTCTGTGTCCGGTGTCTGGGGAACGTGCAGCGTGACGATATCGGACTTGGCAAGAAGGTCCTTGAGCGTCGCGACTGCAACGGCGTTACCGTGCGGGAGGCGGGGCATGATGTCGTAATACAGTACGCGCATGCCAAAGGCTTCGGCCAGAACGGAAAGCTGTGAACCGATGGAACCGTAACCGACGATACCGAGCGTCTTACCACGGACTTCCCACGCATTAATGGCGGATTTGTCCCAGCCACCCTGGTGGCACTGTTCAGAACGGGATGGAATGCGGCGCATCAGCATAACAACTTCACCCATCACCAGTTCAGCGACGGAGCGCGTGTTGCTGTAAGGCGCGTTGAAGACCGGAATACCGGCCATGCGGGCGGCCGTCAGATCGACCTGATTTGTTCCGATGCAGAAGCAGCCGATGGCCATCAGCCGATCGGCGGATTCAATAACTTCGCGCGTCAGCTGCGTCCGGCTGCGAATACCCACCATGTGCACGCCTTGCAGTGCTTCCTTGAGGGCATCGCCTTCAAGAGCGCCTTTCAGACGCGTGACCTCTGCATAACCCTGCACATTAAAATGCTCGACAGCACTCTCATGGATGCCTTCAAGCAGGAGGATGCGGATCTTGTTCTTGGGGAGAGAGAAGTGCGTTTCCATATTTCCATCCCGGTCCTGAACCGGAAGGCTCCGGCTCTCATTCCAACCTGTCCCGGCCCATGATCACCGGGGCGTCATGCCTAGCCCATCGTTTCCGGATGGGAAAGGTGGTTCACGATGTCTGTGAGCAGGGCAGGGTTGCCGCACGCCAGAACGGTTCCATCACTTTCGAGCGTAAGAGGCTTGCCCTGCCAGTCCGTGATGCTGCCACCTGCGCCTTCAATGACCGGCACAAGCGCCCCCCAATCCCACGGGTTCATGGTGCATTCGGCGATTACATCGATCTGGCCAAGCGCCAGTAGTCCGTAGGCGTAACAGTCGCCGCCCCATGATGTCCGCCGGACCTGCTTCTGGAGGCTGGCAAAGCGTGGTGCGTGATCGGGCGTCATGATTTCCGGGGATGTGCAGGACAGTTCAGCCTGTCCAAGAACCGGGCATATGCGTGTGCCAATCTGACCGGGCAGTCGGGTAGACACAAAGCGTGTCCGCTGCCCGGCAAGGCCTATCCACCGCTCGCCCGTCAGAGGTTGGTCAATCAACCCGAGAACAGGTCGTCCTTTATGGAAAAGCGAAATAAGGGTTCCGAAGGTTGGGCGGCCGGTCAGGAATGCGCGTGTTCCGTCGATCGGGTCCAGCACCCAGAGCCAGTCTCCTTCGTGACCGCTCATTCCGCTTTCTTCGCCCAGGATAGCGTGCTCTGGCAGAGCATCTTCCAGAATGGAGCGCATGACTTTTTCAGCCGCACGATCTGCAACAGTGACCGGGCTGTCATCGGATTTGGCATCAGCCTGTAGTGAGGTGCGGAAATGGGGGATGACCGTCTCGCGGGCAGCGTCTGCACAGGCTTCGGCGACGACAAGCGCCTTTTCCAGAACTGTTTCGCTCATATTTTCTTTCAATTCCTGCCAGAAAGCCGTGTGTGAGATTGACGCCCGATCAGGCGGGCGGCATCAGAAGGGCCATGCGTCCGATCATCGTCATTCCCTCCAGACTTGCCTCGACCCGCCTCCCACGCAAGCCCCTTGCGGATATTGGTGGCCTTCCCATGATTGTCCGCGTTGCGAAACGGGCTTTGGAAGCAAAGATCGGGCCAGTGGTTGTTGCTGCGGGCGATCAGGACATTCTGGATGCCGTCAGTGAGTTAGAGGGCGTGCAAGGTGTCTTGACCGACTCGTCTCTGGCCAGCGGTTCGGATCGTGTGCATGCAGCTATCCAGAAGCTTGATCCGTCTGGGGCTTATGACGTGGTGATCAATCTGCAGGGAGATCTGCCTTTGATTGATCCAGCCAGTCTGACTGCCGTGCTCGAGCCGCTGGAAAATCCATCCTGTGATATCGGGACGCTTGCTGCTCCCGTTCAATCAGACTGGGAAAGAGATGCCGAACAGGTGGTCAAGATCGCCTGTGATTTTGGCGACGCCGCGGTGACGCGCGCACTTTATTTTTCGCGTATGCCCATTCCATGGGGCGCGGGGCAGCATTGGCATCATGTTGGCGTATATGCTTGGCGTCGAAAAGCGTTGGAGCGTTTTGTCAGTCTGCCACAGTCGGCTCTGGAGCGGCGTGAAAGTCTGGAGCAGCTTCGTGCGCTGGAAGCAGGAATGAGCATCGGGTGTGCCCGGATAGAACATGCTCCTCAAGGTGTTGATACGCCTGAGGATCTGGAACGAGTGAGAGGACTGGTCTGATGCCGGTAATTGCTTTTCAGGGGCAGCCTGGCGCCTATTCGGACCTCGCATGCCGACAGGCTCGTCCGGGTTGGACGACGCTTCCCTGCGCAAGCTTCGCAGCTGCGATTGAAGCTGTGCATGATGGTCGGGCAGATGAAGCGCTCCTGGCCTGTGAAAATTCGCTCGCCGGGCGTGTGCCTGACATTCATTCTTTGCTGCCGGATGCAGGGCTGCACATCGTTGGAGAGCACTTTCAGCGTGTGGAACACTGCCTTCTGGCTGTGCCGGGCACCGAAATCTCTGACATCCGGCGTCTTCACACACATCCAGTTGCACTCGGGCAGGTCCGTAAGCTTATTCATGAGCTGGATCTGGAAGTCGTGCCGGAGTTCGATACGGCTGGTGCTGCCGAAATGGTCGCGAAATGGGGCCGGAAGGAAGACGCTGCCATCGCCTCGTCACTCGCAGGAGAGCTGAACGGTCTCGTCATCTTGCGGTGTAACGTTGAAGATGCGGCGCACAACACGACGCGCTTTTATCGCGTGGCACCTGTGCCAAGTTTTCCCGATTCTCAACGCAATGACACGTTGACGACGCTGCTCATGAAAGTCGGCAACAAACCCGGGGCGCTTTACGCGGCATTGGGTGGATTCTCACGTCATGGTATTAATATGACGAGAATTGAAAGTTACATGCTCAACGGCTCATTCGCGGCCACGCAGTTCCTGATGGATGTTGAAGGACATCCGGACCAGCCTGCATTGGCGGCCGCTTTGAAAGAGCTGGAGCATGTCAGCGATAATTTGAAGATTCTGGGTGCATACCCACGCAGTCTTGCTCGTTCCAGCGCATGACGCTGACGGATCTAGAGAGCAGGATGGTGCGCATGATGAGCAGAGGCAAGGCAATGGTGGAGACGGGCATGTATCAAGGGTCGCTGACGGCTCTGATCACTCCGATGGGTACGGATGGGCGTATCGATTTCGAGGTGGCGACAAAGCTTATTGAGCGCCAGATTGAAGCTGGGACCAGCGGGCTCGTACCGGCAGGGACAACCGGCGAAAGCCCGACGCTGTCGCACGAGGAGCATGGTCAGATCATTGCCCACTGCGTCGAGACATCGAACGGTCGTGTTCCGGTCATGGCTGGAGCTGGCTCAAACAGCACATCTGAAGCTGTGCAGATGGCTCGACATGCTCATTCTGTGGGGGCGAGCAGCCTGTTGGTTGTGGTTCCGTATTATAACAAGCCCACCCAGGAAGGCCTGTATCGCCATTTCATGACGATCGCCGATGCGACGCCACTTCCGATTCACGTATACTGCATTCCAGGTCGGTCTGTGGTGGATCTCACGCCGGAGACACTGGGACGCCTCGCTCAGCATCCCAATATTGCTGGCGTAAAGGATGCTACGGCTAATCTGGCTCGTCCCATCGCTGTGCGACGCAACGTGAAGAAGCCGTTCAACCAGCTTTCTGGTGACGATAACACAGTGGTGTCGTTTCTTGCGGCAGGTGGTGATGGCTGCATTGGCGTGACGTCAAATGTCGTTCCTGCGTTATGCGCGGAAATGCACAGCGCCTGGCAGGAGGGGCGACTCGAAGACGCAATCGAAATTCAGGATCGTCTCTCTCCGCTGCATGATGCCATGTTCATGGAAAGCAACCCGGGACCGGTGAAGTACGCTATGTCTCGGCTGGGTCTGTGCAATGCGACCCTGCGCCTTCCACTCGTGGAGCCTCAGGAGGCAACGCGGAAGGCTATCGATGCTGCTTTACGATCTCTCGATCTATTGGACTGATATTTTTAATGGCCGGAAAAAAAGAGAAGAGCGGCATGATCTCTCACGGGATCGTCGCTCAGAACCGTAAAGGCCGGTTCGATTACACGATTCTGGAAACTGTAGAGGCTGGAATTGTTCTGAAGGGGCCGGAGGTCAAAAGCCTTCGCTTGGGACGTTCAACCATTACCGAGGCCTATGCAGCCGAGCGTGATGGAGAAATCTGGCTCTTTAATTCCTACATTCCAGAATATCAGGGGGGCGTTCTTTCCCGCTTTGAGCCAAGAGCCCCTCGCAAACTGCTGCTGCATCGGAAACAGGTTGCGCATTATCTGTCCGCTGTGACGCGTGCCGGTGCATCGCTTGTGCCGCTGGACATTCATTTTAACGCCCGCGGGGTCGCGAAAGTGACGATTGGTTTGGGGCAGGGGCGCAAGAAAGAAGACAAGCGACATGCAATCGCTGAGCGCGACTGGCAACGTGATAAGGCTCGCTTGATCCGGAATAAGGGTAAGGAATACTGAGTTCTCGCGACACCGCCTTATTTGGCTATGGCACGTAATTTTTAGCAGTCATTAAAAAAGCCGCTGTGGAAAAATCCACAGCGGCTTTTTTTAAAGCTCAGCGAGATGCCGAAGCAACTGATCAATCAACGTTGATTGCAGCAGCTTCCGGACCCTTCTGACCCTGAACAACCTTGACGTTGATCGCCTGGCCTTCGTCGAGAGTCGGGAGCTGTGAACGCTCGAGAGCGGAAGCGTGGACGAAGATGTCCTTGCCGCCGGAGTCAGGCGTGATGAAGCCGAAGCCCTTGGTGGCGTTGTACCACTTCACGGTGCCGCGGATGTCCTGTGCGTCGGACAGGTCAGGAGCCGGACGGCCCGGACGTGCTGACGGGCCACCGAAGCGTGGCTGCGGAGCTGCACCGAACTGGGCGCGCGGGCGGGGAGCTTCAGCCGTGCTTTCGTCAACGGAAATGACTTCAGCAACCTGGCGACCCTTCGGACCCTGGCCAATGCGAACAACCACGGTTGCACCCGGGTTGACGCTGCTTACGCCAGCGTTGCCAAGAGCGTTGGCGTGCAGGAAGACATCGCCCGAGCCGTCAGCCAATTCAACGAAACCGAAACCCTTTTCGGTGTTGAACCACTTAACGCGGGAGCTGATTTCTGGGCCGGAAGCGGTAACGAAGCTGCTGCCAGCGCCACGACGAGGTGCGCCGAAGCCACCACCACCGCCGCCACCGAAGCCGCCACGATCGCCGCCGCCGAAGCCGCCACGGTCACCATAGGATGGCTGGGACGAATAGTCCCCGTCAAACCCGCCGCGGCGAGGTGAGTTAAAGCTGCGGTCGGTTCTGTTGTTTCTCAACGGTCTAATCCCGAGACTGGGGTGCCACGGAGGGCTTCTATCCCCTGCCATGACGTATTTCAAAAAGGTGAGAAAAGCCTCAGGCCTTCCTCTGAGGGAATCACTAGCATGGTTTTTTCCCGCACTGCCACAACGAAAGTGCGAGAAGTGCCCAACTCGCGCGGATTTTAAGATTGTCTCAGTCCGTCAAGGTGCTCCGAAGGCTTTGCTTTGACGCTCAGTAATGACATAAAGACACAAATTGATAACGTCATTACCCTGATCGTATGCGAGATGCAGAGGTGCCCATGCAGACCCGACTGACTCTTTCCTTCGGGGCTATTGCCCTGCTTGCACTGGCATCCTCGTCCGCATTGGCGACTCCTCTTCAGGATCCACACGGTACCTGGACCATTCAGGGCGAGAACGATGCTGTCTCGACCCTGAAGGGAACGTCTGATCAGTATTATACGTCTGGTCTGCGCATTAACTGGACTTCGGGGACCGATAACCTTCCCGAACCGATTGCGAATCTGAATCATTTCCTGATGGGAAATGGTATGCAGCGTATCAGCATCGGTTTGCAGCAGCTGATCTACACCCCGCGTCAGACCCAGATGGCCCAGCCCCCCCTGGGAGACCGTCCTTACGCAGGTCTGATGCTCGGCACCGTTAACCTTATTAATGATACGGACCTGTCCCGTACCGTGATGGGTATTCAGTTTGGTGTCATGGGCCCTGCAGGTCTTGGGCGTCAGGTGCAGAACGGATTCCATAATCTGATCAGCGACACGCCGAACAAGGGGTGGGTACACCAGCTGGCGAATCAGCCGATCATGCAGATTCAGGCTGGTCGAATCTGGCGTCTGCCAGTCGTGAATGTTTACGGCATCGGCATGGACGTTTTGCCTGCTGTTTCAGGTGCAGCGGGCGATTACCGAACCTATGCAGATGCGGCAGCCACCTTCCGGGTCGGACAAGGGCTGGATAGTGATTTCGGTAACTCGACGATTGGGCCGGGACTGGATGGTACAGATGCGTTCCGTGGAACGCGTCCCGTCGCTTGGTATTTCTATGGTGGTGTAGAGGGGCAGGCTGTTGGGTACGACGCCACGCTTCAGGGTAATACCGTGCGTCCCGACTCGCCTCACGTCGAAAAAGTCTGGGATGTCGGCGAAATTCATGCCGGCGTGGCCGTGATGTGGCACGGCGTGCGACTCTCTTACAGCCAGAACTGGCAGACGGCTCAGTTCAAGTCGCAGAAAGCAGGCCTGTTCAACTATGGGTCGCTCAAGCTCTCTGTTAAATTCTAAAGCGTAATTCTTAGCTGGATCTTCGGATCAAGAAAAAAGCCCGACCGCAAAAGCGGGACGGGCTTTTTTCTTAAGTGGACTGTGACGCAGGCTTGGCCTGATCTCGAACCGGAGAGCCAAGAAGATATCCCTGGACCTCTTCGCACCCATAAGCATCCAGGAAGGCCATCTGGGACTCGGTCTCTACGCCTTTGGCGCATGTCGTGATGTTCAAGGCGCGTGCCAAGGCGAGAATCGCGCACATCACTTCATTTGCGCGGTTGTTTTCGCCGAGGCTGTTGATGAATCTGCGATCAAGCTTGATCTGATCCAGAGGATAGAAGCGAAGGCGCTCAAGGGACGAGAAGCCAGAGCCGAAATCATCAAGTGCCAGCCTGACGCCGAGCGCGCGGACGCGGGACAATTCACGGAACGTGATGTCTTCCGGCCCGAAGAAGCGTGGCTCCGACATTTCAATTTGCAGGCGTTCAGGTGCGAGGCCGCTTTCCTGAAGGATTTCCTTGACGAGCTTCGAGAGGCGCTCACTGACGAGCCAGACTGGCGAAATATTGACGCAGACCCTGTGGGGGACATCCCAGCTCGCCGCAGCCATGCAGGCTGTTTTAAGGCTCCAGCTATCGAGCATTTCAACTAGGCCGGCTTCTTCTGCGCAGCGAATAAAGAGGGCCGGCGGGACTTCGCCGTAGCCTGGTCTATTCCATCTTAGCAGGGCCTCATGAGCCACTATTTGCTGTGACGCGGTGTCAACAACCGGCATCCAGTTCAGGAAAAGTCCGTTCTGTTCCACGGCAACGGCAAGATCCTGCTCCAGGCTGGAAGACAGGATATGCATTCGTGTTGTTTCTTCGTCCGCGCGTCTCTCGTGACCGCCACCCAGGCGTTGGGCTTCCATAAGCGCAGCTTTGGCGCTGGTGAGAAGGTCATCAACCGTGTGGCCATCTTCCGGGAACATGCTCCAGCCGATGGACAGGGAAAATGGAAGAGAAGAACTGGCAAGGGCAACGGGGGCTTCAGAAATCCGCAGAATGGATGTCATCAAGGATCGTGTTGTGACCTGCGTGTAGCCTGGTGGCGTCAAGACAATGAAGTTGCCGCCGCCCATGCCGCCAAGGAACGCGCCCTGAGGTAGGAGCTTTTCGATTCTCCGGACGATCTCTTCCAGAATGATGTCGGCGACATCCCAGCCGTAGCGCTCATTAATGAAAGACAGATGGTCCAGGTTGAAGCGAATTAATCCGAACTTTGCTCGTTTCGTCAGGCCTGCAGTCTGCTCAATGTACCACTGAACAGATTCCATGCTCTGCATGCGGTTCGGCAAGACTGAACCGCTGTTGTAAATCGGGTTCCGGGTCAGGTCTGCGAGATCTGCAAGTGCATCCAAGGTCTGCTGGCTTGAAAGGTCAGTTGTCTCGCACGCAGCAAAAAGGAAGAGAGATGTGGAAGTGCGCTTTTGTCGGGGCAGGCTTCCGACATTGATCCCGGCAACAGATCGCCCTGCTATTCTGAATGTCTTAGGCGAAGTGCTTTCATGAAAGTTCTTCGCACGGAAGTTCACCCAGCGTATCGGCTGAAAACATACCAACCGAGGCAATTTCAAGCGGCGCAGAGTCCTTTGACAGGGCCACTATTCCCGCTGACGAAGCACCAGTGAGCAGGCGTGCCAGTCTCAAGAGAGGCAGGTAACTGGCGGACGACGTCCCTTTCAGGAAAGAAGCTGCATGCTGATCGTCACCAGTTGAGAACATACTGTAAACCCGATTATGGATAAGTCGTAAAACCGTCAAAGAACGATAAAGTTCCTTCTCGGAGGGCAGATTAACAATTCTTTCTTAAAGGTCCTTTAACCAGAAATCAAAAGCCTGTCGGGTTCGGAGCGGTCAAAGAGCGTTAGCATAATTCTCAATCCGGCCCCGCGCGGTCCTTCCAGCGACGGATTGCGCATAAGTTCTCGCTCGCTGCCCTGTTGCATTGCCGCCAAAAGCAGCGAAATTCTTGCGCCTTGAGCTAACCGGAAGCCGGGCAGTCCGGACTGGCGGTCTCCAGCAAGGTCGCCGCCACCACGGATTCGGTAATCCTCGTCAGCAATCATGAATCCATCGTTAGTGTCTCGCAAAAGCGTTAACCGCCTGACGGCTGTTGGTGTGGCCATGCCATCATGGAGCAGCAGGCAGAAGGACTTTTTCGAACCGCGCCCGACGCGCCCCCGTAACTGATGAAGCTGAGCGAGCCCAAAGCGTTCTGCCTGTTCGATCACCATGACCGAAGCATTCGGTATATCTACGCCGACCTCAATAACGGTTGTGGCAACGACAATACGTGTTTCACCCTGCCGGAATGCTTCAAGTGCGGCTTGCCGGATGGCTATGTCCTGTTTGCCGTGTGCTAATCCAACGATGTTGGGAAATCGCTCTCCAAGCATCGCCCACCGTTCTTCGGCCGCTGCGGCAGACTGTGTTTCGCTGTTTTCAATGAGAGGGCAGACCCAGAAGACCTGCACCCCATCTGCGACTGCGCGGGATATCGCGGCCAGAATGTCTGGCATGGCATCCATATTATGCAGGGTCGTGCGAATGGGTTGTCTGCCTGCAGGTTTGGAATCCAGCCGACTTACGCTCATTTCTCCCCATTCCATGAGCTGAAGGGTCCGGGGAATGGGAGTGGCGGTCATGACCAGAATGTCTGTGGCCTGTCCCTTGGCGCTCAGATTCATTCGTTGCTTCACGCCAAAGCGGTGCTGCTCGTCAATGACGGCCAGTCCAAGGTCCGCAAACGTCACGCCTTCCTGAAACAGGGCGTGAGTCCCGACGATGATGCGCGCAGATCCATCGGCAATGGCCGCCAGTGTCTCGCGGCGTGCTGCGCCTTTGATCGTCCCGCTCAGATAAACGCATTGCGTGGGACAAAGGCGGGACACTGTCTCGAAGTGTTGGCGTGCCAGAATTTCCGTTGGCGCCATGAGGGCTGCCTGGGCACCTGATTCCACGGCTTGAAGCATGGCATTCATCGCGACAAATGTTTTGCCGGCGCCCACGTCTCCTTGCAGAAGACGCATCATGGGAGCCGTGGCCGCCATGTCCTGACGGATTTCAATGATAGCTGAAGACTGTGCCGCCGTTGGCTTATGCCCAAAACGACGATTTAGCTCTGCTTGGAGTGCGCCCGTGCCCGGCATGCTGCGGCCTATCCGGCTGCGTGCTTTAAGGCGAGCCAGTCCAAAACAGAGCTGGTCAGCAAGAAGTTCATCCGCAGCAAGACGGGAAAGTGCGCGCTCTCGCACTGGCGCCCATTCGACATGAGCAGGAATACTCTCCGGGGCCTGCAGGATATGCAGCGCCTGTGTAAAAGCTGGCCAGCGGCGCTTTTGGACAAGGGCGTGGTCCTGCCATTCTGGAAAATCGGGCAGAAGCGTCAAAGCCGCGCGCATGGCTTTTCGCACGGTGTAGGGAAACAGGCCTGCGGTCAGGGGCCAGACGGGTTCAAGTCTGGGAAAGCTGTCACGCTTTTCCCATGTTGTGACGTGATCCGGCTGGGGCATCGTCAATTCACCCTGGAACCGGCTGGTCTTGCCAGAGACAAGAAGCTCTGCCCCGACCGTTGGGGCAGGCATGTTTTTCTGCTGGAAAAAAACCAGATCCAGCCTGCCTGTATCGTCTTCTGTGCGAATGATGGAGGGTTGGCCGGGGCGTGCAGCCTTGCGGATTGAGAGGACACGGACACGCGTTGTCAGGATTTCTCCGGGTGCGAGATTGTGTCCTGCGGCAACTGTGCGCAGAATACGACGGTCAACAATTCGCTCGGGAAGGGTGAACAGCAGGTCCAGGACGCGCCGTCCCCCTGCGATCTTTTCCAGCAGACTTGCATGTCTTGGCCCGATTCCGGGCAGGGACGTCAGTGGTGCGAAGAGTGGAGCAAGAAAATCTGGAGAGGGCTGTTCGGACTGCATTGCAACGGGCGCTCCCCGGGGCTTTTCTTGGTATGGCAGGGTCTGGAACGGCAGGTATAGGGCAAGAGCAGGATGGAACAAAACGAAACCATGAGCCGTGAAATGCCCCTCACATCCTTTGGTCCGACCGTCTGGGGTGTCCCGGACGGGAGTGTGGCGCTGCTGCTTCGCCAGCGGCTGGCAGAGCATGAAGGGCCGTTGCTGCATGTTGCGCGGGACGACGCTGCTGTTGCGGCTCTGATGGACATGCTGTCCTATTTGATGCCGGAAGTTGAGGTTCTGCGCCTGCCTGCGTGGGACTGCCTGCCATACGATCGTGTCTCTCCAAATGCTGCTCTGGTTGCTGAGCGTGTTGGAACATTGTGCCGCCTGCTGGAGCCGACGAAAGCCCGCCGGATCGTTCTGACGACCGTGCACAGTCTGTTGCAGCGCGTTCCGCCACGATCGGCTTTCAAAGGCCAGTCCATCAGTGTGGCTACGGGTGAAATGCTGGATCAGTCTCTCCTGATCGAAGTTCTTGTCGCCAATGGCTACACGCGGACTGATACAGTCATGGAAGCGGGTGAGTTCGCGGCGAGGGGCGGCATTTTCGACCTTTTCCCAGCCGGTGCACCAGACCCTATCCGCCTCGACCTTTTCGGTGACGAAGTCGAAAATATCCGTGCCTTTGATATCGCGACGCAACGCTCGACAGAAAAGCTCGCGCGTTTCGAGTTACGACCTGTCTCGGAGTTCTCTCTCAGTCCGGAGAGTATCAGTCTTTTCCGCACGGGATGGCGCGATACGTTTGGGCCATCAGCTGCATCTGACACGCTTTATGAGAACGTCTCTGACGGGCGGCGTTATCCGGGTCTGGAGCACTATCTGCCGCTCTTCCATGATGGTGATGGCCACCAGATGGAAACGCTGCTGGATTATCTGCCAGACGTTGCAATCAGCTTCGACAGCCATGCACCGGAGATTTTGAAAGCCCGTCTGGACATGATCGCCGACCACTATGAGGCGCGTCGTGTTCCTGTTCGTGATGGCGAGATGCCGTATCGGGCGCTTCCACCGCATCGTCTCTATCTGGACCAGCATGGCTGGAATGCCATGCTCTCCAGGGCGTCATCTGTTTTGCTGAACGCATTTGGCAAGCCGGATCTGGGAGAAGGCGTAGAAGCCGGAAGCCGTCCCGGACCGCTTTTTGCCCGGGCCAAGGACGGGTCTCGCGAGGGCGTTTTTGAAGCGTTTGGCAAGCAGGTTGAAGAGTGGGCGCAGTCTGGGCGCCGCACGTATGTCACGGCCTGGAGCCGTGGCTCGCGGGAGCGGATTGCCCATCTGCTTCAGGAACATGGCGTTGGCGTTGAAAGTTATGACGACTGGCCGTCCGCAGCAGGCATGTCCCGCGGGACAGTTGGTCTGCTCGTTCTCGGGCTGGAGCGTGGGTTCGTTTCGGATCGTCTGTGTTTCGTGTCTGAACAGGACCTTCTGGGAGAGCGTATTTCCCGGCCGCCCCGTCGCAAGAAGCGTGGTGAACAGTTCATTTCTCAGGTGGGCGAGATTTCCGAAGGGGACCTCGTTGTTCATCAGGAATATGGGATTGGACGGTATGTCGGGCTTGAGACCATCCGCGAAGGGCTGGTCGCGCATGACTATCTTTCCATTCTGTATGATGGAGAGCAGCGCCTTCTTCTGCCGGTAGAGAACATTGAACTCCTGAGCCGGTTCGGTTCGGAGCAGGCCAGCGTCCAGCTCGACAAGCTCGGCGGCACGGCTTGGCAGGCCCGTAAGGCCAAGATGAAATCGCGCATCCGCATCATGGCGGGTGAACTGATTCGGACGGCAGCTGCGCGTGCCTTGCGTGAAGCTCCGACGCTCGCGCCGGCAGAGGGGCTGTGGGACGAGTTCTGCGCCCGTTTCCCGTTCGTGGAGACGGAAGATCAGTCCCGTGCCATCGCTGATGTTCTGGAGGATATGAGCTCCGGTCGCCCGATGGACCGTCTGGTGTGTGGCGACGTCGGCTTTGGAAAAACCGAAGTTGCCTTGCGTGCGGCTTTTGTTGCCGCGCTCTCAGGGATGCAGGTGGCTGTTGTTGTTCCGACAACGCTTCTGGCTCGTCAGCATTACCGTGGCTTTGTGGCGCGATTCGAAGGTCTGCCAGTTCGGATCGGACAACTGTCACGCATGGTGACACCTAAGGAAGCGACAAAAGTCCGCGAAGAGATGGCGGATGGGCGTTTGGATATCGTCATCGGGACGCATGCCCTTCTGGCCAAGACGGTCTCTTTCGAACGTCTGGGCCTGCTGATCATTGATGAAGAGCAGCATTTTGGTGTCTCTCATAAGGAAAAGCTCAAAGCCCTGCGGGAAGACGTGCACGTTCTGACACTGTCAGCCACGCCGCTGCCACGTACGCTCCAGTTGTCCCTGTCCGGTGTGCGGGAAATGAGCCTGATTGCGACGCCGCCGACGGATCGTCTGGCAGTTCGTACGTTTATTACGCCGTTTGACAGCGTCATGATCCGCGAAGCGATTCAGCGTGAGCGTTTCCGCGGTGGGCAGGTGTTCTGTGTGTTGCCGCGACTGGCTGATCTGGACCGGATGGCAGAGCGTTTGGCTGAGATTGTTCCGGATGCGAAGGTCATTCAGGCCCATGGCCGTTTGACGCCGACCGAACTGGAACGCGTCATGACCGAATTTGCCGACGGCAAATATGACATCCTGCTCTCCACCAATATCGTGGAGAGTGGTCTCGATATGCCCAGCGTGAACACGATTATCATTCATCGGGCAGATATGTTTGGCCTGGGGCAGCTTTATCAGCTGCGCGGGCGTGTGGGGCGAGGCAAGCAGCGTGGCTATGCCTATCTGACCTGGCCGCAGACGAACCCATTGTCGGCCGCTTCTGAAAAACGTCTGGAAATTATGCAGACGCTCGACTCGCTCGGCGCAGGCTTCACATTGGCATCGCATGATCTGGATCTTCGGGGTGCGGGAAATCTGCTGGGCGATGAGCAGTCCGGGCATATCAAGGAAGTCGGGATCGAGCTGTATCAGCAGATGCTGGAAGATGCCGTTCTGGATCTGCGTCGCGAACGCGGTCGGAAGGCGGAGGAAGAAGACAGCTGGACGCCGAATATTATCCTCGGATTGCCGGTACTGATTCCAGACACTTATGTGCCTGATCTGCCGGTTCGGCTGGGGCTATATCGGCGTATTGCGTCCCTGACCGGAGAAGCGGAAGTCGAGGCCATGCGCGCTGAACTCGTGGACCGGTTCGGATCCTTGCCGCCAGAGGTGGGGAATCTTCTGGACGTCGTGCTCATCAAGCGTCTGTGCCGTGCGGCTGGTGTGGAGCGTCTGGAAGCCGGGCCGAAGGGTATGGTGCTTCAGTTCCGCAAGAACCGGTTCCAGAACCCCGCCGGGCTGATCGATTGGGCGACTCGTAAGAAGGATTCGGGCGTGAAGATCCGCCCCGATCAGAAGCTGGCCATTATTCGTGAAATGACGAACGCCACCCGCATTGGTTTTGCGAAGAAAGTAACAACCGTTCTGTGCAAACTCGTGCGGAAACTGGAAGACGCCGACTAAGCGTTTTTCCAGCTTCCGCAGTGGCCCTCAGGGAACGGCGATAGGGAGCGGAATACGGTTGACCGTCGCTACGCCGCCCTGAAGGGCAATATCCCACGTGGTGGTGTCGCCGCTCTGGCGTCCCATCAGGCGGGCAATGGTAAGGGCGGTGACCACTTTGGTCGGGGCTGTCTGGCGAATGGCCTCGATCAACTGCGCAACATTGGTGATGCTGACATGGGTGTCTGCGGTCGATGTTGCGGCTGACGAGCCGATCTGAATGGTTCCTGTGCCATCAACAGTGCTGCTTCCGGAAATGGCGTGCAGGGCGTTGATCGTGATCTGCTGTGAGGAGCCGGAGAGGCCGCTTACGGACAGATCGGCGGACAGGGACGACGGAATAAGTGGCTGTTTCGAGTCGTGAATGCCTGTTCCATTGACCTTGATGCGGAGCTCAGGGCTGGTCTGGACTGCGTTGATCGTCGCGTGCTGGATGGTCATTGTGTGACCAGGGCGGGACAGTTTTACGCTGCTCCATGAGGCTTCTGGCGTTCCTTCATGGATGTTGTGGACTGTAATGGTGGCATCCTGCCCCTGACAGGCCGGGCTGATACCGCCACGGAAAGCGCTCAGTGCTGCATAAGCAGCCGTTGCATTGAACTGTTCCAGCTTGGCTTCCGTGACTGCGCCTTTGGGGTCTTTCAGGGTGATAGGCCCGATATCGAGGCCGATGCCGGTTCCTGTCAGGGTCGCGTGCAGGCCTGATGCTGAAAAGCCGTGCGCGGCAGCCTGATGGCCGTTCAGGGAATAGGTGAAGCAGGACGCAGGAATGTTCGGCAGCGTGTCTGCGAGAGCAGATGACGCGAAGGAAGGCAGAGCCGTCGCTAATGCTGTTACGAAAAGGGTTTTAAAAGACATCATGCCCTCAATGCTGTGGTGTCTGATCTCTCAGACAGAAAGACTGTTAAGACTCTCTTAGGATTATGGAGAGACAATGGTTCCCCATAATCCTTCCTTGCGGGTGAGTGTGCATGTCTTCGTCCATTTCCGCCATGCCAGCGGTGCCGCAATACCTGTCCATCGTGAAAGACGAACAGGCCTCCGTGAACCGATGGGAAAAGACCAGTTCATCTTCGCAGCAGGCATTGACGGCGTTCAAAGCTGAGGCCTCTTCCATCACGACGCCTGATCAGCTTCTGAAGAACTACAAGGCGCTGAAGGTCGTTCTTGGCGCCTATAACATGTCTTCCAATATTGATCAGACGGCCGTCCTTAAGCAGCTCATGACGCAGGACCCTACGTCTTCCAAGTCGTTGGCACAGAGAAGCGGGAATGCGTCCTGGAAAGCGTTTGCGACCGCGTTTTCAGACTGGTCTACGTCTCCCCTCTCGTCAGAAGACACTTTGTCCAAAATCGCCCAGAATTACCTGACGAACGGGTATGAAAGCAGTGTTCAGGACGAGACTCCGGGCCTTGGGGATGCTCTTTATTTTACCCGAACCGTCACGTCAGACATGAAGCTTTCCAGCATCATGGCAGATCCAAAACTGTTGAAGGTGGCGGAAAAAGTGTGTGGGTTCGATACGACCCAGTTTGGCGCACTGGATTACGACCAGCAGGTTCGACTGCTGGGGAACAAGCTGGATCTTTCACGTCTCAGCACGTCCCAAGGCGTGCAGCGGTTTGCTGAACAATATCTGGCGCTTCTGCAAATCAGCCCTGAAGCATCCACGACGCCTGCCAGTATGCTCACACTTTACGGAAGTGGAGGGACATCGGACGGTATTCTGTCCCTTTTTACAGGAAGCAGTAGCAGTTCCTCGTCATCGCTGTATTCCGCACTTCTCTGAGCCGGTTGCGTGACATCCTGAGAGGAGGCCTGTATCGCGGCTAGGGAAACGTGGCAGCGAAAAGGATCTCTTCATGGCAGGACTGGACCCTGAAGACTGGAGCGGCATTCGTGCCATGGGACATCAGATGCTGGATGCTCTGTTTGATCGTATGGAACATGTCGGGGAAGGTCCGGTCTGGCGCCCTATGCCGCAGGCAGCCAGGGATGAGCTGAGAACAGGCTTTCCTGCCGAAGGGACCTCTCTGGAAGAGCTGCACGAGCGTTTCACTGAGCTCGTTGTTCCCTATGGCAATGGTAATACTCATCCGGGTTTCATGGGCTGGGTGCATGGCGCCGGAACACCCGCCGGGATGCTGGCAGAAATGCTGGCGGCCGGCATGAACGCCAATTGTGGTGGCCGCAGCCATGCCGCAAATGAAGTCGAGCGTGAAGTTATTCGCTGGGCTCTCTCCATGGTGGGGATGCCGGAAGATGGGTCGGGCTGTTTGGTGACGGGCTCATCCATGGCAAACTTCATCAGCATTATTACGGCCAGTCGGGCGCGTGATCCGTTGTTGCGACGGCATGGCGTTGGGCAGAGTAGAATGGTTGGATATGCCGCGACAACAGCCCACGGGTGTCTGCCTCGTGCCTTTGATCTTGCTGGTTTCGGAAGTGAGGCTTTGCGCCGTGTTCCGGTGACGGATGATCATCGGATGGATCTTGCAGCACTGCGCCAGATGATCACCGAGGACCGACAGAGTGGGCTGGTGCCCTTCATGGTAGCCGGAACGGCCGGAACGGTGGATTGTGGGGCTATTGATGATCTTCAAGGGATCGAGGCTATCGCACGGGAGAACGGCCTCTGGTTTCATGTGGATGCAGCCTTCGGGGCGCTGGCCTGTTTGTCGTCACATTTCAAGGCGCAGCTTTCCGGCATTGAAAAGGCTGACAGTCTGGCATTTGATTTTCATAAATGGGCACAAGTCCCCTACGACGCGGGCTGCGTTCTGGTGCGGAATCGTGAACTTCATGCGGCGGCGTTTGCTCAGTCGCTCGACTATCTGACGCGTGAAGCCAGAGGGCTTGCGGGTGGCGCGCCCTGGTTCTGTGATTTCGGGCCAGATCTTTCCCGCGGGTTCCGGGCGCTCAAAGTCTGGATGACGCTGGGCCATTATGGCTCACAGCGTATGGGGCAGATGGTGGAAGAATGTTGTGACGTTGCACAGCATCTTGCGCGCTGCGTGCAGGCTACGCCCGGGCTCGTTCTGCTCGCGCCAGTAACGCTGAATATCGTGTGCTTCGAAATAGAGGGCCTGTCAGATCAGGATGTTTCCGAGCTGGTGCAGGATTTGCACGAAAGCGGTGTGGCGGCCCCATCTACAACGCGGATCAACGGTCGGTTGGCGGTGAGGGCGGCGATCGTTAATCACCGCACCACGACCGCCGATACCGACCGTATGCTGGATGCCGTTATCGCACTCGCCGCTGACCGGCGGGGGTAAAGAGTTCACTCAACTGAGCCATCATGGTGCCGCCAAGGTCTTCGGCGGAACTGATGGTTACACTGTGTCGATAGTAACGCGTAACGTCATGGCCAATACCAATAGCCAGAAGCTCCGTGTTCCGATCGCTTTCGATCCGCTTGATGACCTCACGCAGATGGTTTTCAAGATAGTTATGCGGATTGGCAGAGAACGTACTGTCATCCACAGGTGCACCATCTGAAATCACCATGAGGATATGACGGTGTTCCGGACGCCGTTTCAGGCGCTTCCAAGCCCAGAGCAGCGATTCGCCATCAATGTTCTCTTTGAGGAGACCATCACGCAGCATGAGGCCAAGGTTCTTCCGGGCCCGGCGCCAAGGTGTATCCGCATCTTTGTAGATGATGTGACGCAGGTCATTCAGGCGTCCTGGCTCGGGTGGGCGCCCATTTTTCACCCATTGCTCCCGGCTCTGACCACCTTTCCATTGGCGCGTCGTGAAGCCCAGAACTTCGACTTTCACGCCGCAGCGCTCCAGCGTGCGGGCGAGAATGTCGCCGCAGATGGCGGCCGTTCCAATTGGCCGGCCACGCATTGAGCCTGAATTGTCGATCAGGAGTGTGACGACCGTATCGCGGAACTCCATTTCGCACTCATACTTGTACGAGAGCGGCATGGTGGGGTTCGTGACAACGCGGGAGAGGCGCCCGGCATCGATGATGCCCTCTTCCTGCTCGAACTCCCAGCGGCGTTGTTGCTGAGCCATGAGCCGCCGTTGCAGACGATGCGCAAGACGGGAAATCAGGCCCTGAAGTTGAACAAGCTGCTGGTCGAGCTGTTGGCGTAGCCGGTCCAGTTCGTCCGGGTCACAGAGGTCAGCAGCCCCGACTTCTTCATCGAACCTTGTGGTGTAAGCTTTATAGGTTGAGCCGCCGCCGATGGCCGTGCCTTCACCTGACTGATCAGACGGCCCCGCAGCTTCTTCCGAACCTGTTTCAGGGGAATCAAGCGCGTCGGAAGACGTTTCTGTTTCGCCTGTTATCCCGCTTTCACCGCTTTCTGGCTGATAGCCATCTTCCTCATCAGGATCATCGCCTGCAGGTGTCTGCTGATCTTCCTGCGGGACGGCCGCTTCGTCTTCGGAAGGTTGTTCGTCTTCAGATAAATCGTCTGAAGGGGCCTGTTGTTCGATTTCCTCTGGAAGTTCTGTGAGCTGGCAGGCTCCGAGCAGATGTGTGATCGCGCGTGCGAAGGCTTTTTGGTCAGATTGCGTGGCGGCCATTTCCGCCAGTGCGTTTTTGGCTGACGGAGAGAGGGATGCGCGCCAGGCTTCCAGCGCCGGGCCGGCCTGCGAAGGGGTATGCTCCCCCGACATGGCCTCCCGAGCTAGCAGGCTCAAAGCCATGGAGGCAGGCATTTCGTCCTTGGTGGCCATGCGGTTACAGCCCGCCTCGGCACACTGCTGGATGACACGCTGGTCAAGATTGGCACGAACGCCCGCCATATGGCGGGAGCCGTAAACTTCACAGCGCGCCTGTTCGAGGACGTTGAACGCCTCCTGAGCTTGTGGCTCTGGAAACTGCGCGTTCAGGCCACTCTTGTGGTAGCGCAGCTTCAGCGCCGCGGCATCGGCTGCTCCGCGAATTTTCTGAATTTCGCGGTCATGCATACTGCGGGACAGGTAGGGCAGTTGCACGGCATCAGGTGCCGGCGGAGCGGGCAGCCTGTTGCCAACAACCGCACCCTGAAAATCCACGCTCTGTTCAGGCGTGCCGCCCATGGCGCGAAGGGTTGCGATTGTGGCGCGGCGGAAACCTTCCTGACGGTTTTCGTCAGGAGGGGAGTTCTTGGGCGCGGACAAGGTTTTTTACTCCACCGGGGAGGTGTTGAAACAACGCTGATAGTATTCCGCAACAATACCGCGCTCGGCTTCGTCGCACTTGTTCAGGAACGTGAGGCGGAACGCGAAAGCGACATCGTTGAAAATGTTGAAGTTCTCAGCCCAGGCAATGACAGTTCGTGGGGACATGACTGTGGAGATGTCTCCGGCCATAAAACCCGAGCGTGTCAGGTTGGCCAAAGCGACCATACGCTCGACCATCTTTGTCTTGTCCTTGTCGTCCGTACCGATTTTCAGCTTGGAGGTGACAATGGCGACTTCCTGTTCAAGCGGCAGATAGTTGAGGGTGGCGACGATGTTCCAGCGATCCATCTGGCCCTGATTGATCTGCTGCGTGCCGTGATACAGGCCTGTCGTGTCACCAAGGCCAACGGTATTTGCGGTCGCAAAGAGGCGGAAGGCCGGGTTGGGACGGATCACGCGGTTTTGGTCCAGAAGGGTAAGGTGACCCTCTGCTTCGAGAACGCGCTGGATCACGAACATCACGTCCGGACGGCCTGCGTCATATTCATCGAAAATCAGCGCACAGGGATGTTGCAGGCACCAAGGCAGCAAACCTTCACGGAATTCCGTTACCTGCTTGCCGTCGCGCAGGACGATGGCGTCCTTGCCGATGAGATCAATACGGGACACGTGGCTGTCGAGGTTGATACGGACGCAAGGCCAGTTCAGGCGCGCAGCAATCTGCTCAATGTGGGAGGACTTTCCCGTTCCATGGAAGCCCTGAACCATTACGCGGCGGTTATAGGCAAAACCCGCAAGAATGGCGCGCGTCGTGTCTTCATCGAACTTGTAGGATGGATCGATGTCAGGGACGTGCTCTGTCCGGACTGAATAGGCGGGGACCTGAAGATCGGTCTTGATGCCAAAGACTTCACGCGAAGACACCGTGAGGTCGGGCGCACCAAGAACACTGGTTGAGACCGCAGAACTTTCGGCGGTGGTGACGGTTTCCGGGGCGTCGATCGTCGCGAAATCACTCATGAGACTGGCGGACTTTCATTGAATTCAGGAATGTTCTGAAAAGATGGGCCTTTAGGCTCTATTCTTCCAGAGAGAAAATCAGGAAACGAACTCTGACTCGCGACTGAAATGCGTTTTCAGCACGGCGTACGCGGATCCAATGGCCTTGAAACGCTCTTCAGCCTGCTTGTCGCCAATATTCGCATCAGGGTGGTGACGGCGGGCAAGGGCACGATATCGGCTTTTGACGTCATCCAACGACACGGGCCATGTCAGGTCCAACGTTGCGAGAGGCAGTCGAAGCGGTTCTGGTGGGCCATCAGCTGCGGCGCGCTGACGCGCACTGTCCTTGGCGCGCTGGGCTCTGTCGCGGCGGCTGGCGCCGAGAATATCCAGCGGGTCCAGAACGTCTTCTTCGTTGAACTCGGCCTTCTGTGCGGCGCCTGTTCCAAGTTTCCATGACGGGCGCTGCCAGGATGTATCGGCTCTGAGTTGGGCTTCGATCTGGGCCGGTGTCATGCCGCGATAGAAGTCCCATCGCGCGTTATAGTCGCGAACGTGTTGAAGGCAGAACCAGAAATAGGACCGCAGGGCATCGCGCCCGCGGGGAGCACGGTAGCCGGCAGGCTCCGCACAGCCTGGATGATCGCAGGTCTGGTCTGGTGCCTCTGGATCGGGGTCAAAAGCCCGATGTCTGGTAGATTTACGCTGCATGGTGTCTGATATGGGCAATGTGAGCCGTTTGATGCAAGCGGACAAACCAAGTCGGATTTAATTGACCATGACGCAGCCCCTCACCAGACGGGATCGAATAGCTGAAATTCTCCAGCGGGAACTGGCGCCGAGCGTCCTTGAAATTCAGGATGACAGTGCCCGGCATGCCCATCATGCAGGAGCAAAAGCTTTGGGGAGTATAGGAGAAACGCATTTCAATGTCGCCATCACCAGTGCGAAGTTTGACGGATTGAACCGGATTGCCCGGCATCGCTTGGTGAACGGATTGCTCGCCGGGGAGTTTGAAACAGGACTACATGCCCTGTCTCTTGTTCTCCACGGAGAAACCACTCCATGAAGCGTGCCCTTCTGGCTCTTCTGTTTCTATCTGGCTGCGCCACAAGTGGGTACGGGCACCTTCCTGCAGACCAGCAGGCGGATGTGCACAGAATTGAAACCTACATGAACGGCGTGACCGGGATGCAGGCGTCGTTCAATCAGACTGGCCCCGATAATGGGATGAGCGCTGGACGATTCGTCTATATGCCCGGTCATCTGCGACTGGATTACGTGACGCCGCATACGATGGAACTGGTTGCGGGGGATGGTCATCTGGTTCTGGATGACATGGATAGCGGGGCAGTTACCCACCTGTCCTTGAAGCGAAACCCTTTGGGGCTCCTTCTTCATTACCCGATTCGGTTTGACCGTGGGATTCAGGTGACTGACGTGCGGCGCGGGCAGGGATCGCTTCAGGTTTCGGTTGCTGAGGCGGACAACCCTTCCCAAGGGCTGTTGACGCTCCAATTCTCCGATACGGCTGGAAAACTGCTGCTCATTGGTCTGCAGGGTGTGGATGCCCGGCAGAATCATTTCAGCGTATCTCTAGGGAATGTAGTGGAGGGGGTAACAGTAACCCCTACCGTCTTTACTCCTCCCGGGGGATAGATCCGAAATGCGCTGGCCAGGAGGCGGCCAGCGCACGATCCAGTTCTTCCATGGAAAGAGCCGGGTTGAAGCGCCTGAGGCTGGTGACACCAAATTCCCGGATTCCGCAGGGTACGATGCCGTCAAAGTCATCCAGGGCCGGATCAAGATTGATCGAGACGCCGTGCCAGCTGACCCAGCGGCTGACCCGGATACCAAGCGCTGCGATCTTGGCTTCCTCGCCGGTGAGAGGATCAAAACTCCAGACGCCGATACGTCCTTCTCTCGTAAAGGCCGTTACTCCTAGGCGGCTAAGAGTTTCAATGATCCAGGTTTCAAGTCCTTTCACAAAGGCACGAAGATCCCTGGGAGGTATTGTACCATTGGGCTGGCTGAGGTTTAGAAGAACATAAGCAAGTCTCTGTCCCGGGCCATGATACGTCCACTGCCCGCCTCGGCCCGCTTCGTACGTCGGGTAGTGATGTGGGTTATAAAGATCCTGCTGCTTAGCAGACGTTCCGGCCGTAAAGACAGGGGGGTGCTCTACGAGCCAGACGACGGGATCAGCTGTTCCATCGTGAATCTGGCGCGAGCGGGTGGCCATGAAGTCCAGAGCATCAGGGTAGGGTGTTAGCCCGTCGGATTTTTTCCACAAAATTTCTTCACAAATATCGTTTCTGGTCATTGCTCTCGTTTCAGGCATCAGCTATATCGCCCCTCACCGGACGGTCTTGCACTACACAAGACGGTTTGTCACGGGGCGGCCGTGGCGGAATGGTAGACGCGCAAGCTTGAGGTGCTTGTGGGGGCAACCCCGTGGAAGTTCGAGTCTTCTCGGCCGCACCATCACTCTTCGGAGCTGATGGAAAAAATCTCGAAAAAATCATAATTATAAAAAACACCCTGAATGCCGATGTTAAGGCATCCAGTGTGGTGTTTTATTCTGTGCCATTTTATTGCCAGACTGTTCGTCCACCGTTATGCCTGACTATGTTTTCATTTGAACGCTGCTAGCTTTGTGCTCAGTAATCAAATGATATTCTGGCTGATGTGTGAGGTTTCGTGATCAAGCCCTTAAAGAAAGCAGTCCTTCCCGTCGCAGGACTGGGAACGCGCTTCCTTCCGGCCACCAAGGCTATGCCGAAGGAAATGCTTCCTGTCGTCGATAAGCCTCTGATTCAGTATGCTATCGACGAAGCTCGTGAAGCTGGTATCGAAGAATTCTGTCTTGTCACAGGGCGCGGCAAAGACAGCCTGATCGATTATTTCGATATTGCTTACGAGCTTGAGGCAACGCTGAGGGAGCGTGGCAAAAAAAGTGCGCTTGAAGCACTTCAGCCAAGCAGCGTGCAGGCAGGATCTCTTGTCGCTGTGCGTCAGCAAGAGCCGCTAGGTCTTGGTCATGCAATCTGGTGTGCTCGTTCCTTTATCGGAAACGACCCATTCGCAATTCTGCTTCCGGACGACATCGTGAAAAGTGGCCGCAGCTGCGTTGCTCAGCTTGTGGATGCTTACAACCAGACCGGTGGAAATGTTGTCGCGGTAACGGAAGTGCCGCGTGAGCATACAAATCGGTATGGTATCCTCGACGTGGGCGCCGATGACGGCAAGCTCGTTGAGGTCAAAGGACTGGTTGAAAAGCCGAATCCTGAAGACGCTCCTTCAAACCTGTCCATTATCGGTCGCTATGTTCTGACGGCTGATGTGATGGAACATCTTGCCAAGCTGGAACGCGGTGCTGGTAATGAAGTGCAGCTTACGGACGCTATGGCCAAGATGATCGGGCATGTTCCGTTCCACGGACTGCGTTACGAAGGCACGCGTTTCGATTGTGGTGACAAGGCTGGCTTCCTGGAAGCACAGATTGCTTTCTCCATTGACCGCCCTGACCTCGGCGATGCGGTTAAAGCTTTCCTCAAGAAATATGTCGACGTCGTCTGACATCTTGGGAAACAGCATTATCTGCTGATGATGTTGGGTCTGATTTAAATACGTGAGGAAGGGTGTTGTCGTTTAATTGCGGCAATGCCCTTCCTTTTTCTATTTTAGGTCTCGATACAAATTTACATCTGATCATTTCAAATGTTTTTTTCGCGTTTTCGTTTTTGCGAAAACGCTGTGCAGTGATGCAAATCTCATGGCATGAAGAGTGTCATGTTCATGCCATTTCAGTCTTTTCTAGAGCCAGGTCAGATTGTGCAGCATCCCGATTTTCCTGAGTGGGGATGGGGGCAGGTGCAATCGGCAATTGGTGAGCGTGTTACGGTTAATTTTCAGAACGAAGGAAAAGTTCTGATTGATGCGTCACGTGTGGAGCTGAAACTGGTTCAAGGCTGATTCCAGCCTTTGGCTCGTTCTCTATTCTCGAAGCTTGGCCGCAGTGCTCTGGACGTTCTCCTTCCTCCAGTGTGCGGAGTGTGCGGAGCAGACGTCATGACGAACGGCGTGTTCTGTTCTGACTGCTTTGCCGAGGCAAAGAGAATTATTTTTCCATGCTGTGAAAAATGTGGCGTTTCTCTGCCTGGTGAAGCTTTTGGAGGGACGCAGAAAACCTGTGTATCCTGTCAACTGTGCCCCCCGGCCTGGCGATCTGCCCGTGCTGCCTTTGAATATGATGATTGGTCCCGGCGCCTTATCCTGCCCATGAAATATGCCGATCGGACTCAAAACGCACATATTCTTGTGCAGGAAATGTCTCGGGCAGGTTCTGCCTTGCTGGATCAGGCGACCGTTTTAATTCCCGTACCGATGCACCGAACCAAATTGTGGCGGCGGCGATACAATCAGGCCGCTCTATTGGCGCATGGTTTGTCTCGAAGAAAGGGGATTACGCTGCTTGCTGACGGACTGACGCGTCGGCAGCCCACCAGACCCTTGGCGCGCTTGTCCGCCAAAGAGCGTCAAATGGAAATTGCCGATACGATTATTGTCCGCGCCGGGCGGGAAAAACGCATTGAAGGGCAGGCCGTTCTTCTAGTGGACGACGTGCTAACGACCGGTGCCACGGCTTCTGTTTGCACTGGTGCTCTTTTGAAGGCCGGGGCATTGTCAGTGGATATTCTTGTTGCAGCGCGGACCTGCAAAGGCGATGAACAGGACGTTCCGTATCCCGAGGAGTAAGAACTTTATGTCAGAAATTGAAATCTTTACCCAACCGGGATGCCCTTACTGTGTTCACGCTGTCGATCTTCTAAGATCAAAAGGTGTGGCCTTTAAGGAGATTAACGCGCCACACGGAACCCGAGAGCGTGAAGAATCCATGAGCCGTTCGGGGCGCAGGACTGTCCCTCAGGTATTTGTGAATGGGCAATCTCTGGGGGGCTGTGACGACATTATGGCTTTGGATCGCGCCGGACGGCTTGATTCTCTGCTTGGCGGTGCCTGAATGCGCTGGGGACGGCTTTTCGCAGGTGCATTACTCTGCCTGACGCCCTTCATGGGATACGCTGAGGCGCCGGCAGTCTCTCAGGCAGCGACTACGCCGTCAGAGCTAGGCCTTTGGCTATCCGCGGGTAAAGACGGTGTTTTCTCGATCGAGCACTGCGGCAATGCCCTGTGCGGCAAGCTCGTCGGAATGGACTATGACGGGGAGATGCCCAAGGACGTTTGGGGCCGAGCAGAATGCCATCTTTGGATTTTGACAGATTTTGTCGCAGCAGAAGACCAGAAATGGCGGGGTCACATCCTTGATCCTCGGAGCGGACGTATCTATCAGGCGTACATCTGGCTCTCCGAGCCAAATGTTCTAAAGCTGCGTGGCTTTGTTCTTGGAATGCCTCTGTTGGGTCAGACCGAGACCTGGACGCGATATACCGGAGGCTCATTCGGGCCACAGTGTAAGATGCCTCCGCAGCCTCACTGAGAAACTACAATGGCAGGTCATATCTCTCTGATATGGTTTGCCAGGAACATGCAGGCCAATCTCAGGTCTCTGATTCTGCCGAACTGAAAGGACCGTGGAACCACTATGTCCCACACTGTTTCCCGCCGCGATTTTGCGCTCGGGCTGGCTGCTGGTGCGGTTGGCGCCAGCGTGGCAGGCACGTCTTATGCTGCTGACGAACCAAAAATTGTCCCTGTTCCTCCGCCGTTGCCCAAGCTGGTGTCCAAAACAGTATGTTTTGTCGGGGGGTACACCAAGCATGCCCCTGCAGGTGGTGCTGGAAATGGGCAGGGCATTGCCGTGTTCGAGATGGATCGGGATTCAGGCGTTCTGACGCCAATCACGACCTACACGGACATTGCCAGTCCTTCGTTCATCACGCTCTCCGCAGATAACCATTTTCTGTATGCGCTGAGTGAGATCGACGACTACAATAAGGCCGGAGACGGATCTGTCACGGCTTTTGCTGTCGATCAGAAGACGGGTTCCCTGCGCAAGCTGAACAGTGTCAGTTCCGGTGGAGCTGTGCCAGCGCATCTGAGTGTTCATCATTCAGGTCGTTATGTTCTGGTCGCAAACTATGTGGGTGGCTGTGTTGCAGTCCTGCCGATCCGTAGCGATGGATCGCTGGGTGAGGCAACCGATGTGGTGCATAATACGGGGCCGCGTCAGCCAGAGCGTGCAACGGATAATCCGCAAGGCAACTTTGCCGTTTCTGACCATTCCGGGTCTCATCCGCACATGATTCGTTCCGATCCGAGCGGTCGCTTCGTGATCGCGGATGATGCGGGTCTGGATCGAGTTTATGTCTGGACGCTGAATCTGGCGACTGGGAAGCTCATTTCGGCAAAAACACCGTATTACGATATGGAGCCGGGGTCTGCGCCGCGTCACTTCGAGTTCAATCACTCGGGGCGCATTATGTACAATCTGTGTGAGCAGAACTCGAAGATTGTCGTGTCCAGCTTTGATCCGCTGACGGGTACAATCACGAATATCCAGACTGTCAGCACCGTCACACCTCATTTCCGAGGGTCAACGCTGGCTGCGGAAATCCTGATTTCTGCCAGTGGAAAGTACGTATATGCGTCTAACCGCTTGGGAGATTCACTCGCGGTATTCGCGATTGCCGCGGACGGAACGCTGTCCCTGCAGGATGAAGTCTGGATGCATGCCGATTATGGCCGCGCCATGATGTTCGATCCGTCTGGAACGTTCCTGTTCTGCGCTAACCAGCGCTCGGATGCGGTGACGTCCTTCAAGGTGGACAAGAACACCGGGCAGCTTGCGTTTACTGAGAACTTCACGCCTGTCGGTAGCCCGACGACGTTTGCGTTCATGAATACGCAGGTCTGACATTCAATGGAAAAGGCGCTCTTCGGAGCGCCTTTTTTATTTCAGCCCTTCGTGAACATGGCGATGTAGTTCACGCCGGTGTCGCGGGTCGTGCGCCAGCGCGGGGGCAGGTAGCTCATGCCGGCAATATCGGTCATGCGCAGGCTGGCGTTCCGGGCCATGGCTGCCAGTTCTTCCGGCTTGATGAATTTCTTCCAGTCATGTGTGCCCACAGGCAGCATGCGCAGAAGGTATTCCGCGCCCAGCTTTGCCATCGCGAACGAACGCGGTGTGCGGCTCATTGTAGAGACGGCAACCATGCCACCCGGGCGGGTCAGGGTTGCAAGCATGTGCAGGAAATCCTGCGGATCGTTGACGTGTTCGATGACTTCCAGAGCTGAAACCACGTCGAATTCTGCGCCTTCCTCGACCAGATCTTCCGCGCTGCCATTACGATAAGTCAGAGGTGCGGCACTCGGTGGTAGCGGGTAGGTAGCCTGATGGGCACGGGCGGCTTCGATCCCGTCCGGGCTTGCATCAAGGCCGAGTGTCTCGAACCCCAGCTTTGCAAAAGCTTCGCTGGCGAGGCCTGCGCCACAGCCAATATCGAGCAGGGAAAGGCGTTTTCCTTCGGAAGGCTTGAGAGAGGTCGTTCGGGAGGCGACCCAGTCCGTCCGCAGGGGGTTCATGGCATGCAAAGGGGCCATCGGGCCACGTGGATTCCACCAGTCCTTGGCCAGCGCACTGAAATGGGCGATTTCGGAATCGGAAACGGAAGAGCGATGTGAGGTGCTTCCGGAAACGGTTTCTGAGGCCATCAGAACTGTCCTTCTGTGTGCCCGCATGATGCCGTCGGCTGGACGCGGCGTGGCGAGACGAGTATGTGGACCGGCAGAGTCTGTTCAGAAGACCGGCCGGCAAATCTGTTTTGTGCCGTATCCGATGCCAGACCCGAGCGCGCAACGCCAGACACGTACTGGAGCCTTATCCGCGATGTCCATGTCCGATACTCCCGTTCACGACCAGATTTCGGGTCGTGCCGATACTCTTTCCATGTCTGTGGATAGCGGGAAACGGAAAACGATCGTCATGAAATTCGGCGGCACGTCCGTCGGAAATATTGAACGCATTCGGATCGTTGCGCAGCGGGTCAAGGCTGAGCACGCGCTTGGGCGTCGGGTGGCTGTTGTTGTGTCTGCCATGGCCGGTGTGACCAATCAGATGGTCGGATACTGTTCCGAACTCGATCCGCTGGCGGACCCGAAGGAATATGATGCCGTTGTAGCGTCTGGCGAGCAGGTTACGAGCGGTCTTGTGGCCATTGCGCTACAGGCACTGGGCGTTCCGGCACGCTCTTTTCAGGGCTGGCAGATCCCGCTTGTGACGGATGATGCGCACGGGAAAGCATCCATTGATGGCGTTGACGGCACGGAACTGCTGAAATGCCTTGATAATGGGATTGTGCCGGTTATTGCCGGCTTCCAGGGAGTTGGTCCGGAAAACCGGATTGCCACACTTGGGCGTGGCGGATCGGACACATCTGCTGTAGCTATTGCCGCCGCGATTCATGCGGATCAATGCGACATCTATACGGATGTTGATGGAATTTATACGACGGACCCGCGTATCGTGAAGCGTGCGCGGAAGCTGGATCGCATCACTTATGAAGAGATGCTTGAACTCGCTTCCGTAGGCGCCAAGGTACTTCAGACCCGCAGTGTTGGGCTGGCGATGCGTGAAGGGGTCCGTGTACGTGTGCTGTCGTCATTCTCCGAGACAGATGATGACAGTGGGTCGATTGTGGTGGATGAGGACGAGATCGTGGAGAAGGAACTGGTTGCGGGCATTGCCAGCTCGCATGATGAAGCAAAGCTCTCCGTCCGGCGTATTCCGGATCGTCCGGGCATCGCAGCGGCCATCTTCGGACCTCTGGCTGCCGCAAACATCAATGTGGACATGATCGTGCAGAGCACGGGCGTTGACCGCATGACGAACATGACCTTCACGGTCGGTAAAAGCGATGAGGCTGCTGCCCGCGCCGTTCTGGAAAGTGCTCATGGCATCATCCAGTATGGCGAGCTTGAGACATCCCACAATGTGGTGAAGATCAGCGTCGTGGGTGTTGGTATGCGTTCGAATGCCGGGCTTGCTGCGACCATGTTCGCTACGCTGGCGGAACGTGGGATCAATGTGCAGGTGATTTCCACCAGCGAAATCAAGATCTCCGTCCTGATTGATTCGGAATACAAAGAGCTTGCGATGCGTGCGCTGCACACCGCGTACGGGCTGGACAAGAAAGAGGAACCCTCTACGTGAGTGCAATGACGGACGCCCGCGAGACCCTGAACCGCCTTTGGAAGCCGGGATGTGACTTCCTGGGCAGCGAAGTCGCCATTCTTGGCGGTGCGATGTCCTGGGTGAGCGAGCGCAATCTTGTCTCCGCCATTTCCAATGCTGGCGGTTTTGGCGTGATCGCCTGTGGTGCGATGACGCCGGAGCGCCTTGAGGAAGAAATCGTTGCCACGCAGGCTCTGACGAAGCGCCCGTTTGGTGTGAACCTCATCACCATGCATCCTGAGCTAGAGCGTCTGGTGGATGTGTGCCTCGCACATAACGTATCCCACGTCGTTCTGGCTGGTGGTGTGCCGACAAGTGCCATCATCAAGCGTGTTCGTGATGGCGGAGCCCGTGCGATCGGTTTCGCGCCTGCGCTGGCACTGGGCAAGCGTCTGGTGAAGCTCGGTATCGAAGCGCTCATCATCGAGGGTTCGGAAGCTGGTGGCCATGTCGGACCGGTGTCCCTGACGGTTCTGGCGCAGGAAATCCTGCCGCACATCAAGGATGTTCCTGTCTTTGTTGCTGGTGGTCTGGGCCGTGGTGATGCCATCGTGTCCTACCTTGAGCAGGGCGCTTCCGGTGCACAGCTTGGAACGATTTTCGCCGCTTCTCAGGAAAGCATCGCGCACGAGAACTTCAAGAAGGCGTTCCTGCGGGCCAATGCCCGGGACGCTGTGACATCCGTGCAGCTTGATGAGCAGTTTCCGGTCATTCCGGTTCGTGGTCTTGCCAATGCTGGAAGTCGTGGCTTCCTGAAGCATCAGGCAGAGACGATCCGCACGTTCCAGAGCGGTGGTGTCAGCAAGGAAGATGCTCAGCTTTCCATCGAGCACTTCTGGGCTGGTGCACTTCGTCGTGCCGTAATCGAGGGTGACGTCGAGAACGGGTCTGTCATGGCTGGCCAGTCTGTTGGTATGGTCAAGGAAGTCCGTCCGGTTTCCGAAATCATTGCCACACTCGTTGAGCAGGCTGTCGAAGCCATTGCGAAGCGGGAAGATCGCGTTCACGCTTCTGCCTGATCAGGTTTTATCAGCCATGTCTCCTCCCTCCGACCGTCCGATGCCGCTTCGCTCAGATCAGCCCAGTGTTGGCACGATTCTGCGTACGCGACGGGAGGAGTTGGGATGGCAGATAGATGACGTTGCGCAGTGGTTACGCATCCGGGCGCGTCTGCTGGTTGCGCTTGAAGCTGATGATCTCTCGTCTCTGCCAGGTGTGGCGTATGCTGTCGGCTTCCTGCGGACGTATGCCCACGCCATGCAGTTAGACGCAGATGGGTTGGTTGCTCGTTTCCGTCGAGAATATCGCGGGGTCGTCAATCGGAAGACGGATCTCGTCTTTCCGCAGCCTGAGGGTGAGCGCGGGCTGCCCATTGGTCTGCTGGTTGGAGCAGGGCTTGTTGTTGTCGTGGCGGCCTATGCTGGGTGGTATCGGTTTGCCTCGCATGACAGTCCGGCAGATCGCCGCATTCCTGCTGTTGCGGAACTGATGCCAGGTGCTGCGACGTCTGCGACCACCTCTCCTCAGGTGGCGTCTGTCATGCCAGGCAGGGCACCAACTCCCGATCCCTCTCTGCCGCATGATCCACTTCCTGCGTCCGTCGCTCCTGTCGTGCCCGCTCCGGCGTCGCAGCCGGTTATTGCACCGACTGAGTCTGCAACGCCTGCAGCATCGCCAGCACCTCCTTTGCCGAGCGCAGAAGAGGATGACGGCGCGCCAAACAATACGGATCAGTTTGGCCCCGCTACAGATGTTCCTGCTGAAACTCCCGCTCCAGCTGTCCCCGTCGGGGCTGTTGTCGTGCGTCTGTTGGCGCCTGTCTGGATGCAGGTGAAGGACAAGGACGGTCATGTTCTTGTGTCTCGCGTGCTCAAGGCAGGCGAGAGCTGGCAGGGTGACGCGTCTGCAGCGCCGTTCCGAATGTCTTTCGGCAATGCGGGTGGTGTTGTCCTTTCGACAGATGGCTGCACGAGCGCGCCACTTGGTCGTCAGGGCGAAGTGCGCCGGAATGTTGAAGTTACAGCGGATGCCATCCGCTCAGGTGCATTCGGCAATGGTGTTGCTCTTCCGGCACAGCCGTCTGCCGTGGTGGCTACTCCTTCCGAGCAAAGTGTTGACGGGTCGACTGCGGCCGCACCAGATGATTCGTCTGCGGCGCCTGCTGTGAAGCCTGTAATACGTCGCCCTAAAAAAGCTCCTACGCCTTCCGCAGAAGTTTCTGCTGACGATCTGAATGCCCGGCAACTGGATCAATCGTCTCCATCGCATTAAACAGGGGGGTAACGCCCCTGACCCAAAGGACCCGGTTATCCCGGGCACGAAGAGGTAAATCATGAGCAGCTACCGCCCCTATCAGCACATCGAGCGTCGCAAGTCGCGCCAGATTCATGTCGGCAAGGTTGCGGTCGGTGGTGATGCGCCGATCTCCGTGCAGACCATGACCAATACCCTGACGTCTGACGCGCAGGCGACGATTGACCAGATCCGTCTCGCCGAACTGGCAGGTGTGGACATCGTTCGTGTGTCCTGTCCGGATGAAGCCAGCACGGCCGCTCTGAAGGAAATCGTTCATGAAGTGAACGTGCCGATCGTTGCGGACATTCACTTCCACTATAAACGCGCGATCGAAGCCGCGAAGGCTGGTGCGGCTTGCCTGCGTATTAATCCGGGCAATATCGGCAGTGCCGAGCGCGTACGTGAAGTTGTGAACGCCGCCAAGGATTACGGCTGTTCCATCCGTATCGGTGTGAATGCTGGCTCGCTGGAAAAGCACCTTCTGGAAAAGTACGGTGAGCCTAACCCGGAAGCCCTTGTTGAAAGTGCTCTGGAGCACGCAAAGATCCTTCAGGACCATGATTTCCATGAGTTCAAGATCAGCGTGAAGGCGTCTGACGTGTTCATGGCGGTTGCGGCCTATCAGCAGCTTGCAGACTGCTGTGACCATCCGCTGCACATCGGCATCACGGAAGCTGGCTCCAAGCGTGCCGGTACGGTGAAGTCCTCCATCGGTCTGGGCAATCTGCTTTGGGCGGGCGTGGGTGACACCATGCGCGTTTCACTGTCTGCAGCACCGGAAGAAGAAGTGCTGGTGGGCTGGGATATTCTGAAGTCCCTTGGCCTGCGTCATCGTGGTGTGAAAATCATTTCCTGCCCGTCCTGTGCACGTCAGGGCTTCAACGTGGTTGAGACGGTGCAGACGCTGGAAGATCGCCTCCAGCACATCAAGACGCCACTGACGCTCTCCATCATCGGATGCGTTGTGAATGGTCCGGGTGAAGCCCTGATGACCGATATCGGCGTGACTGGCGGTGGCTCAGGTCGTCATATGGTCTATTCGGCTGGTCGTCAGGACCATACGATGCCAGCAGAAGACATGATCGAGCACATTGTGGACCTGGTTGAGACCAAGGTTGCCGCTATTGAGGCAGACAAGGCTCAGACAGAAGCTGAAGCAGCCAAGTTGTTGGACCCGGCGGCTCACTGATGTCAGGATTGCAGCCACCTCGCGGCACACACGACCTTATTGGCGACACGATGCGCCGTCACCACCATGTGGTGCAGACGGCCAGAGCTGTTCTGGAAACCTATGGCTTTGAAGAGTGGAGCACCCCCATCTTCGAAGACACACGGGTTTTCTCCCGGACACTCGGGGAAACCTCCGATGTCGTCTCCAAGGAAATGTACACTTTTGAGGACCGGGGCGGCGAGAGCATTACGCTGCGTCCCGAAAACACAGCCTCAATCTGTCGTGCTCTTGTGACGAACGGCTTGACCCAGTCCTTACCTCAGAAGGCGTTTTATCACGGGCCGATGTTCCGTTACGAGCGCCCGCAGAAGGGGCGTTATCGCCAGTTCCATCAAATTGGTGCGGAGCTGCTGGGCGCAGAAGGTCCTCTGCGAGACGCCGAAGTCATCACGATGGCCTACGACATTCTGAAAGCGCTTGGTCTTTCAGAGCATGTTGTTCTGGAAATCAATACGCTCGGGGATATTGCGTCCCGACAGGCATGGCGCGAGGCTCTGGTGGCGTATTTCCGTCAGCACGCAGATGCGCTTTCTGAAGAAAGCCGTGTGCGTCTTGAGGTAAACCCGCTGCGCATTCTGGACAGCAAGTCCGAGCAGGATCGTGCGCTGCTGGCCGATGCCCCTGCTTTTGCGGATTATCTGAACGATGATTCTCGTAAATTCTGGGACGACCTGCGGTCTTATCTGACGGCATTTGGCGTGAAGTTTGTCGAGAACCCGCGGATTGTGCGTGGCCTTGATTACTACAGCCACACGGCTTTCGAGTTTGTGACGACGAAGCTGGGTGCTCAAGGCACTGTTCTGGCTGGGGGACGCTACGAAGGTCTGGTTGAGCAGATGGGCGGTCCTGCTGTTCCGGCAATTGGCTGGGCCGGTGGTATCGAGCGTCTGGCCCTGCTGCTTGAGGACGCGCCTGCTGTTCCTGCTGGAATTGCAATTGTTCCTATGGGAGACGAGGCTCTTCTCAAAGGTGCTGCGATTGCCCGGTCCCTGCGCGAAGCGGGACTGCGTGCTGAAATTGAGACACGTGGGAACATGAAGAAGCGCATGGAGCGCGTCGTGAAGTCCGGTGCATCTCATGCGGTTGTTCTGGGTGATGAAGAAATTGCGCGCGATGTCGTGCAGCTTCGTGATCTGGGAACGCGTGATCAGCAGGAAGTATCTGTTGCGGATCTGGTTCAGGCACTGAAGGGCGCCTGACACGTGGCATTTGACGACAGGCTTGAGCGAATTGTTGCGCGGTCGGAGGAAATTCAGGCTCTGATGTCAGCAGGTGAGGCGACGGGGGAAGAGTTCACGCGTCTCTCACGGGAGTATGCAGAACTCGAGCCTGTCGTTGCTTCGATCCGGGCCTGGCAGGACGCCGACACACAGCGCGATGGAGCCAAAGCTCTTCTTTCTGACCCGGAAATGAAGGAACTGGCTCAGGCTGAGCTGGAAGAGATTGAAGCCCAGATTCCTGAACTGGAGCACAATCTCCGACTCGCTCTTCTTCCTAAAGATGCTGCGGATGAGCGTAGCGCCATTCTGGAAATTCGTCCGGCGGCAGGTGGTGATGAGGCGGGGCTGTTTGCCGCCCAGCTTTTCGATGCCTATCGCCGGTTTTCGGAGCAGAATGGCTGGCGTTTTGAAGTCATGGAATATGCCGAGAATGAAGTTGCAGGCCTGAAAGATGGCATGGCAACGATTTCCGGCCGTTCCGTGTTTGCTCGCCTGAAGTATGAGTCTGGCGTGCATCGCGTACAGCGTGTCCCGGCGACTGAAAGCCAGGGGCGCATTCATACGTCCACGGTGACGGTTGCTGTTCTGCCGGAAGCAGAGGAAGTGGACGTCACGATCAATGACGACGATCTGCGGATTGACGTTTATCGTGCGTCGGGCGCGGGCGGGCAGCACGTCAACAAGACGGAAAGTGCCGTTCGCATTACGCATATTCCTACCGGCGTCGTAGTGGCGATGCAGGAAGAAAAGAGCCAGCACAAGAACCGTGCCAAGGCGATGAAAATCCTCCGTGCACGTCTGTATGAGCGGCAGCGATCAGCTGCTCATGAATCCCGTGCCGCTGATCGGCGCTCTCAGGTCGGAACAGGGGACCGGTCAGAGCGGATTCGGACGTATAACTTCCCGCAGGGGCGTGTGACGGACCACCGCATCAATCTGACGCTCTACAAGATCGAACGCATCATGGCGGGCGAGTTTGATGAGATTATCGACGCGCTGACGCGTGAAGAACAGACAGAGCTTCTAGCTGCTGAAGGCTTTTAAAGCCTCAGCTGCTGGGAACTGCGCAAACAGCAGCCCGTCCATGCCGATGAGTGGCGACGGACGGGTCGTTGTAGTCTACCAAAAAAAAGTCTGTGAAATTATTGCTTCCGACAGCATCCAGGGCATGGTCTTGCGGGCTATGAAGCTGCCCGTCGCTGCTGACCTGATGCGTTTCCTGATGACCGTTGTGCATGATGGTGATTTCGCCGCACAGGGCGTAGTCAACATCGTTGCGTCCGGCAGGCAGCGTGATGGTTTGGGTTTCTCGTGATTTGGATAAGCCGAGGCGGAAGGTCGCCACCAGGTTACCATTCAGGTAAAGGCGAGAGACTTCGGAGATTTCTTCAGGGGCACGTTCATCGGTGACGGTGAAGGTGCCAGGAAGTTCAGACTGGGCGCTGGCTGAATGCAGGGCGCATCCCAGAAGAAGGACCGAGAAGAAAAATGCACGTTTGGACTTCATGATCACAGGTATAGCAGGTTCACTGACAAAATGACTGCAAAAGATGACATTCTTCAGCGTGCAGCAGTGGTCTTGCAGCAGGCTGGACTTGAAGATCCTCGTCGTGAAGCCCGATTGCTGCTGTCTTGGGCCACGTATCGTGATCTGGCTGGATTGTTCGCTCTGAACGTTCTTTCGGAGGATGAAGCGAATCGCTTTGAGGCGGCTGTTCAGCGGCGTGCGTCTCGCGAACCTCTGGCTTTCATTACGGGTGAAACGGGGTTCTGGACTCTTGATGTTTTTACGTCACCCGAGACGCTGATTCCCCGGGGAGACAGTGAAGCTCTGATTGAAGCGCTCCTGATCGTTCGACCGGACAAGGCGGAGGCTCTTAGCATGCTGGACCTTGGGACGGGGACAGGATGCCTACTGTTGTCCGCACTTTCAGAATATTCCCGGGCGTGGGGGGTCGGCGTTGATCTTGCACCTGGAGCGGCGCTTCTGGCCCAGCGGAATGCGGTTCGGAACGGACTGGAAAAACGCAGTGCATTTTTGGCAGGGAACTGGGATTCTGCCCTGAACGGGCAGTTTGATGTCGTGATTTCCAATCCGCCCTATATCGAGAGTGCTGACGTGCCCGACCTGATGCCGGAGGTCTCGCGTTATGAGCCTGCCCGGGCGCTGGATGGAGGAACGGACGGCCTGGATGCCTATCGGTTGTTGTGTGACGCGTTGCCTCGACTGCTTGTTCCGGGGGGGCATGCCATTCTGGAAATGGGCATTGGGCAGATCGATGCTGTGTCCGAACTGGGGAGCCGTCAAGGGCTGAAAGAGGTCGTGCGGCAGGATGATCTGGGGGGCATTGCACGCGCTCTTGTTCTGCAGCGGACAGAAAACTGAGGAAAGACGTTGGCTTAAGGGCTGAGAGTTGGTATGACCCAAAAGCTACGTTTTGGAGTGAAAGCCGTAATGGCGGTTTTTTCCTCACGGAGTTGCTCCTGTTGGCCGTCTTTCAGTAAGCCGGTAACAGATGAGAAGGCTGGCCAGTGTCCAGCCACAGCGAGATAGACAGACGTCTTTTCGACAGCGGCGGATGCATCCTTCTGCAAGGGCAGAAGAGGGGCCCGCCATCAGGAAAGTGCATCACGGGTCGATGAATATGAAGCGTATAAGAGGCCGGCATCATCGTGCAGGCGGCGGGACACCACGCACAAGTAGTTCCCAGACCCCTCTGAACCGCAACCATGTGTTTGACAGCAATGGCCCGGACCTCAGAATTCGCGGAACTGCTCAGCAGCTTTTCGAGAAGTATCTCCAGCTTGGTCGGGATGCCACCGGAACCGGGGACCGTATTCTTGCGGAAGCCTATTTCCAGCATGCCGAGCATTATTTCCGCATTCTGAATGCGATGAATCAGGCGGCCCAGCAGAGTCAGCAGGAGCGCAACGAGCGTCAGGCGCAGCGTCAGCGCGCTTATGAAGATCGTCGTGAGCCACATGGCGAAGAAAATTATCAGGGTGGCGACCGTGAAGGTGGCGAACAGCCTTCCTTCGAGGCCCAGCGACCTCAGGACGCTTCAGCCGAAGCTGAATAAGATTTAAAAAAGAGCCGGACCTGCAAAGGTCCGGCTCTTTTTATATCCGTCCTACAAACCGTTCGGGGAGGTGCCAGAGCTCGGTTCCATTGATGTGGAGGTCGAGCCGGTACTGGTCACGATCGCGGTCAATTGCGCTTTGTTCGACGGCATGACGCCAGTTCTTCAGCCGCTGGTCATGCTGATCGAATGTTGGGTGGACTATCGGGAGGCCTGCCATGTTGCGGAGCATGTTTTCCCAGTCCTGATCAAGGAGGCGCTGGTGCTGGCCGGCACTTTCTGAGCTCCAAGGCTGCGTTCGGGTTCGGTTCAGACGCCTGAGGCCTGAGGCAAGGTCGGCGTAACGCAGGTGGAAAAGAAATAGCGGCGCTGTCAGCTGAGGGCTGACTTCTTTGCAGCAATGAAAGCCAGGAGCCCACGTCACCGCGGCGCGGATGAGTACCGGCTTACACATCGCACTCGAAAATCGTAAATGCTGCCGCTGGATTGAAACCGGCCGACTATAATCGAAGTCAGTCTCGCTGTTGGGCAGATGGATGACATCCAGCCCCGTGGCTGTGACGACAGGGCTACTATTGGCAATGGCAAAATGGGTGAGGGACGGGTAGATGGCAGGATCTGCCAGGAGAAGCTCATCCACATCACTGTAAATGACGCTGTCATACCATTCGAGAAGACTGGCACAGAATGCGCCAATGGCACGCGTGCGTCGTTCGTCATCCTGAGGAGAGCGGGGAATTCGGATCCTGTTGACCTGACCAAGATGATCCGTCGAGCCATCACTGGAGCCATGGTCAATAACGTAACATGACGCTTCGCCGACCTGAGCGCCATAATGCCGACGCCAGATCTGAAGATGTTCTGGTTCATTATAGGCCATGGTGACGACGGCAAGAGGCTTCTTGATCATGTCAACATGATACAAAAATGCTTTCAGATCAGATACCTGAAAGATTTTTATTTAATTTTAGGAAAATATGGATGGTAGCGGTGGACGGATTTGAACCGCCGACCAAGGGATTATGATTCCCCTGCTCTACCACTGAGCTACACCGCCATCCCACCGGGCAACCCGGCGTTGAGGCGGGTTTTTAAGGGGGATCTGTTGGTGTGTCAACACGTTATCAAAAGGAAAATGTAGGATTTTAGTCACCGCATTTTTTACAATGGTCATATCTGTTATGGTTTTCTGAATCCCTCAATTCCCTCTTGATATGGAGCTTCCTGCCTAGTGACGCAGCACTTCGTCAGCACGCTGTTTGCCGTAAGGTCTTATTTTACGTGGCTTCCGGCAGCCGTTGTTTCTGTTCTGATGCTCGCGGTCGTGGGTATTCTGGCTTTTTATTGCGGTAATCTCGTAACGTCCCTGACGTTGCGGATCCCCGGCTCCCGAAGTGGTGCCCTGATCCGCCGGATCGTGGCTGCGCTTCGGCGTCCAACACGGATTATGATCGCACTGCTAGCGATGATTGCGGCTTTGCCTGCCGTGACAGGCTTTGCCTACGAGACTGAACAGAACCTCAGACTCTTTTTCCTGTTCCTGCTGGTTCTGACGTTTGGCTTTTCTGCCATTATCGTTTTTCGGATCATGACGGAAGCGTATCTCAACCGGCTTTCTTCAAGAGAACAGACCGACGACATCATGATCCGTACGCATCAGACGCAGATCCGCGTTCTGAGGCGGCTGACGGAAATCATGGTGGGCATTGTGACCGTGGCGTCTGCCCTTATGCTGTTCCCGTCCGTGAAACAGTATGGTGTGTCGCTCTTTGCTTCGGCTGGAGCCGCGTCACTGATCGTGGGTCTTTCTGCGCGTGGCTTGCTGACCAATCTGATTGCAGGCGTGCAGATTGCCGTGACCCAGCCCATTCGTATGGAAGATCTCGTCATCATCAATGGTGACTGGTGCTGGGTTGAGGAAATCAACGCGACCTATGTTGTGCTGCGGGTGTGGGACTGGCGCCGTCATATTGTACCGATCTCTTACTTCCTGGAAAACCAGTTCGAAAACTGGACGCATAATTCTGCGGCGATCATCGGTGTTGTGTTTCTATGGCTCGATTATGAGGCGCCAATGGATCGCATCCGGGAGATGCTCAATGAGATCATCCGCACATGCCCGCTTTGGGACGGTAAGGTTTTTGATGCGCAGGTGGCGGACTGTAACTCTCAGGTGATGTCGATCCGTATTATCGCCAGTGCACGCAATGCTCTTCAGAGCTGGGATCTGAGGTGTGATATCCGGGAAAAGATTATCGCACGGATCAGGGAAGAGTGCCCGGAGGCTCTACCGCGGGCACGATTTGCCATGATGCCACCCCGACCGGGGGCTGAGGCCTGGCCAAGCGAGCTTTTGTCTCCAAAGATCGATCGGCCGCCGCCGGGAAGTTATATGGGCCCTGGAACACCGGGGGCCTGAGACAGAAACCATCGCTTCGGCGGTGGTTTTTTCTTTTGAGGGACGTAGCCGTTCTGCATCTGGCTTGATCAGCTTATGGCTGTTACGTCGGAATTGAGTATTTCTGTTTGAAACATGAATGCCGGATCTTGTGCAGGACTGAAGAAGTTATGTCGGAACATCCTCAAACCATTCAGATCTTTCTTCCGTCAGGTGACCCGCAGGGCATTCGTACAGCAGCTATTACCACACGTATTGTGCAGGTGATTGAAATTCCCCGAGCGCGCCTTGAGGCCTTTTTGGCGATGCCTGAAGCCGGGTTTGTTGGTGTGTATGTTCTTTTCGGCGAGAATGAACAGACTTCCGTGCCTATGGCTTATGTGGGGCAAACAGGAAACCTGGGTACGCGCCTGAAGCAGCACAATGAGAAGAAGGACTTCTGGAACCGCGCAGTTGTGGCGTTATCTTTGACGCAGAGCCTGACGCTGACGCACGCTTATTATCTGGAATGGTTGTCAATCACTCGCGCCGCGAATGCGCAACGCTTTGAGTTGGATAACGGTACGATCGGTACCAAGCCGCATACGCCACCAACGATGGAAGCCGAATGCCGGGAAATCTTTGAAACATTCGATATTTTGCTGACGACGCTGGGCTATCCGCTCTTTGATCCATTGATCAGGACTCGTGTTGTTCAAACTCCAGTCATTACTCCGCATCACACCTATAATCCTGTGGCATCGGAAGATGTGGAACAGGAGTTTTATTGCAGAGCATCCGGAGTGAATGGCCGGGCGCAATATACTGAGGAAGGTCTTGTAGTTCTCGCTGGATCGTACGGGAGAACAGAGGTCTCCGAGGCGTTTCTGAAAAACGGATACTATCAAAAGCGGCAAGATTTAATTGATCAAGGCGTTCTGAAGGTGGAGGAAAGTCGTGTCATCTATACCCGTGACACGCTTTACAAATCCCCAAGCTCATCCGCCGCTTATTTGCTCGGGCGGTCGGCTAATGGATGGTCTGAATGGAAAAACAGCGTCGGTGTGTCTCTTGGTGCAGCCATGGGCCGCTATGGCTCCACGGAAGAAAGCGTTGCCGAATAAACGCTATTCTGCCGTGAGACGAGACTTTCACCCTGCCATTGTGGAATTGCGCCGTCCGTAAAATACATATGTGACAATGCCGAGAATGACGTAGCCGGTGAGTAGAATAAGCGGCACGGGATTACCGTTGGCAACGGAGTGGATCATGTCCGTGACGAGCGGAATGGTCATGAACAGGCAGAAAATAATCCCCAGCAGTGGTGTTATACCAATCCAGAAACCACGCACCCGGAACCCGCCCAAGGGGACACTGAAAGGCCGATGCAGATCCGGCCGTGTGTTCCGCTGCCAAATGACCGTAAAGCACACGATACCAAAAGCCGCTGCTGTACCGATTGAAACGAGATCACTGATAATGTCGATGGGGAGCGTTGCCGTCATGATGGCAACGATGATCCCAAGAACGATCGTGCCGAGCCAAGGGGTGCGGAATTTGGTATGAACCTTGCCGAACAGCGAGGGGATCAGGCCGTCACGGCTCATTGTCATGAGCACACGCGACTGGGCATACATCAGCCCCATTAGAACGGAACACAGTCCGATGGTTGCGCCCACATTAATGAAAATGGATAGCCAGGGCGTGTTCATTGCGCGCACAGCGATGGCCAGTGGGTCCGGAACATCCAGGTCTCGGTAAGGGACGATCCCGAGAAGAACTGCAGCAACGATGATGTAAACAATCGTGCAGATCAGAAGGCTGCCGATAATCCCGATGGGAACATCCCGTGTCGGGTTCTTCGCTTCTGCTGACGCAGTCGAGACGGCTTCAAATCCGACATAAGCGAAGAAGATGATCGACGCTGCCCGGAAGATCCCTTTGACACCGTAGTGAAAGCCACCTTCGTTGGGCGGAATAAACGGGTGCCAGTTTGCGGGGTGAATAGCATGGATGCCGAAGGCGACGAACAAACCAAGAACACCGACCTTCAGGATAACGATCAGCGTATTAACGCGGGCAGATTCCTCAATGCCACGCACCAAGAGGCCGGTTACCAGAAAGACTGCCGTCAGGCCGATAAGATCCAGTCGCCAGCCAGCGCTAATGGCAGTGCCATCCGAGCCGGGGACGGGTTGCAACGTCGCCTGAGTAAGGCTGGCGGGAATATGGATACCAAAAACGGCAAGGAGAGACGACGCATAACCGGACAGTCCGGCGGCGACGGCTGCACAGGAAATTCCGTATTCCAGAAGGAGCAGCCACCCCACGATCCAAGCCACTTTCTCCCCCATGGAGATGTAAGCGTAGGAGTATGCCGAGCCTGACACCGGAAGCGTGGATGACAGCTCGCCGTATGAGAACGCGGTGAAGAGGCAGGCGAGGGCGGCCACTACGAACGAAACAAGAACAGATGGCCCTGCATATTCGGCAGCAGCCGTTCCAGTCATGACGTAAATGCCTGCGCCGATGGTGGAGCCCACGCCCAGCAGAATAAGCTGCGTGGCCGTGAGGCTGCGTTTCAACCCGTGCGCTTCATTCTCGGACATGATCTGTTCGAGACTCTTTCGACGGGCAGCCGTGGCTGAGGCGGATGAGCTGGATTGTATCGGAAGTGGCATGATCCCTAATCTGCCGGGAAAAGCGGCGTCTGGAAAGGTTTATAGAACGATGAGAACGCCTGCCAGCAGGCCGGCAGCAATGCAGTAGATGCCGAAAGGCTTGAGAGCCCATTCGTCATGATTGCGGAAGAAGCGCAACATCAGGAGAGAACAGATAAGAGCTGTGATGCCGGCAGCGATGGCTCCCACGACGCACTGAAACATCACGTCATGGGAAATCGTCATGTGCCGCATCTGCCAGCCTTCCTTGACGGTCGCTGCCAGAACGACCGGCTGAGCCATGAGCAGCGAGAAGCGGGCGGCGGTTCCATGATCCAGTCCGCGCAGAAGACCGCCATTCATGGTGGCGCCTGAACGCGACAGACCAGGGAACAGTGCAAGACACTGCCAGAACCCGATAATCAGAGCATCCCTGGGAGACAGGGAAGAAATCGGACGGTGATCCGCCTGTCCGCGCTGTCTGCGGAGCCATTCCGTGACCAGAAGCAGCAGGCCATTCAGAACCAGAAAGCCTGCGACGGCCAGAGGCGCCCCGAATATGGAGCGCAGGCTATGTTCAAAAAGCCCACCGAAGATGACGGCCGGGATTGTCGCGATGACGAGAAGACCAAAAACCCGAATCGATTCAAGCTGGTTGTATCGGCCGTGCAGACCGAGCATCCCGCGAAGGATGGCCATCCAGTCGCGCCAGAAGACACCGGCCAGAGCCACAAGGGTTCCGACGTGCAGCATTGTCAGGAATGGCAGGAACATTTCCGAATGTTCATCCAGGTTCCAGTGAAGGATACCGGGCAGCAGAACGGCATGGCCGAGGCTACTGACGGGAAAGGGCTCAGTAATGCCCTGAACGATGGCGAGAATGATGGCCTGAAAAAGCGTCATGGAGCCTGCACGGATGGGCGGAAAAGGAAGTCACTTGCCTGATGGCGCGAAGGGACGCAACCTTGACCATGCTGTGGGGGAAGACTAACTCGCCAGCTTACCGGGTTTTTTGAAAGTTGAGGCACCACATGAAGGCAGGATACAGCGGACGCGGTGGCGCCATTCTGGCAAGCGGTCTTGTGCTTCTCGTTGCCGGGGCTTTTCTTGTTTATGGCGGTGAGCTTCGCAAGGGGCCGGTTCAGCACAGCATCGTCATGCATGCGCAGTTCAATTCAGCGAATGGCTTAAAAGCCGGGGCGGATGTTGATCTCGCCGGGGTGACGGTGGGGCGTGTCCAGTCGATCAGCCTCAACCCACAAACCCAGATGGCTGACGTGACGTTTTCCGTTGATCAGCAGCTCAATCTTCCGGTTGATACGGCCGTCGGTATCGGTGCGCCAAGCATGACGGCTGATAACGCACTTCAGATTGAACCGGGGAAAGACCCCAAGACGCTGTCTGCTGGCGGGGTCATCAAGGACACCCGCGACCAGCTTTCGCTGGAGCAGCAGGTCAGCAACTATATCTTTGGCGGTGGTAAACTCGGGAACTGAGTTTCCTCAGTCGTTCATTGGATAGGACGCCAGCAGACGGCGCTGCTTGCGCCAGGAGTGCAGCATTCCGAAAGCGCCTGATGTCTTCCATCCACGCGCCTTGTTGGCCGCGCCGATAAGGAAGGTCTGGTGATAGTGTGAGAACTGTGCCCGATACGCTTCCCACAGGGTCGTGCGGCGGTCCCAGATATGGATTGCTTCGGAGCCGACACCGTTAATTTCGATAATGCGAAGGCCTTCTCCGCGCTGCAGAGCTTCAACCGACGGAACCTTCACGTCTACACGGCCGAAATAGAAGTCCGGGACGTCTTTCATGATGGCGTCCAGGCGCGCTGTCAGTTCTGGGGTGGTATCGGCCCGGCCATCGCGAAAGACAGACCCTTTGCAATGATTGCCAGCAAACACGAGGGGTAGAACTTCCCCTTCTGCCAGAACGGACTTTTCCCGCCCCGCCAGACGCGGAAGATAGATTTGCGGAACCTGACCCATGCGAGGATCACTCATGATGAGTTCCTCGATGGTGGAATGTCCGTCGCCCGTGAGAACCGGGGCTTCCTTGTATGTTACCGACGTGATGCGGCCTTGCGGTTGATCGGGATGGCGGATGTAAAACAGGCCGGCTTCGACGGGATAGTCGATGAGTTCCTGCACCATCAGGTCAACGTTGTTCGGGAACTGAGGAAGAACGTTTTCGAGTTGCTCCCGGGAGCGGACGAGTTTCACGCCTGTTCCGTTGCAGCCAATATCGGGTTTGACCACTACCGGAAATGATAGCTCCTTCTGTTCCATCGCGGCCAGCGCACGATCCAGCGCGCCCATGCCACTCGCAAAAACAGCGTAAGGGGCAATAGCCTCCTGGGCGATTGGGCCAGCCATGTCGAGAATGGAAGACTTGCTCTCTCCGCAAAGACCACCGGTCTCGATGCGCGGATTGGCGGCCGTCGGAATGCTGAGATCCCGGTACTTCAGGCCCATTGCGATCCAGTACAGGACGATGGGCGTGTAAAAGATGGAACCGGGCCAGAACTCGAAAAGCGAGAGGGGATTTTGTTCAGTCTCTGTTTTGGACATTCGGTTACTGGCTCACGGTCTGGATACGGGCGATCAGGCGCCCGACAACAACAATACACAGAACAAATCCCGCCAGTCCGGCCCAGCGCCAGCCTCCCTGATGCGCCAGAAGCCAGCCGCCAATGCGCATGGCCAGCAGAAACAGCAGTGTTGTCCACACAAGGGTGGCGAGCACTGCTGTCAGGGCAAACCGCAGAAACGGTGCGTGGAAGAAGCCGCAGGCTGTGTAGAGCGGGAGGCGCGCGCCGGGCACGAAGCGGGAGATGGCGACGATGCGGATGACATTCTTGGAAAACCAGTCCTGCGTTCGTTCCTGCTTGGGAAGCGTCAGGAAGCGGCGAAGACGGGGCCAGCGTGCACCAGCGGCCCCTAGGCCATATAGCCCGAGATCACCGATTGCGACGCCAAACCAGAGTGCCCCCAGGGCCAGGGCGATGCTGACATGCCCCGCACGCGCAGCCACTCCGGAAAGAACGGTTGCCACGTCTTCGAGGATAAAGGTCCCCACAATGATGCTGACTGCTTTCAGCCAGGCAGGCTGTGACGCCAGGGCGGGGCCAATGGCTATCATGCCGCGGGATGTTCCATGATCATGGAACGTTGATGTCGCATGTCAGCGCGCTGGCGACAATCTCACGCCGGGCGTTTTGACCGGAGAATGCTCGAAAGGTTTTGCGGAAGACTGGTAGGGAGCATCACAGGTTGCTAGCGTGCGCTTCAAATGAACCACCCTCTGGGGGCTGATATTCCCGTGCTTAAAAGACGTCATCTTCTTGCTGCCTTTTCCTCTGTTGCCGGAGCGGCTGCGATGGGGATCCGCTCTGCTGCAGCTGAGGACTACGGTGCATTTCTCGCCGGCGTCCGATCACAGGCACTGGCGCAGGGGCTTTCTTCCAGCATCGTCTCCCGTGCTCTGGCTTTGACGCGAGAACCCAATGCCAAGGTTCTTAAGCTCGATCGGCATCAGCCGGAGTTCACCCTGACATGGGCGCAGTATCGTGATCGCGTGCTGCCGGAGTCGCGTTTTCAGAAGGGCCGTACTGTCTATTCGGGCGTAGAGAACGTCATGGCACCTGTCAGTGAACGCTTTGGGTGTGACGATCGGGGCGTGATGGGGATCTGGGGTCTCGAGTCGGGTTTTGGTGCGCATACCGGCACTTTCTCTGTCGTGGATGCCCTTGCGACTCTGGCATTCGATGGACGGCGTTCAACGTTCTTCCGTGGGGAGCTGATGAAGGCGCTCCAGATCCTGAATGATGGTGATATCGCACCGGAAGCCATGATGGGCAGCTATGCCGGTGCCATGGGGCAGGCCCAGTTCATGCCGAGCGCATATCTGCGGTATGCGGCTGACGGTGATGGTGACGGCAAGCGTAATATCTGGACGTCCCAGCCCGACGTGTTTGCGTCTATCGCGAACTATCTCGGGAAATGCGGTTGGCAGCCTTACGAGCCATGGGGCCAGGAAGTCACACTGGCCAGCGCGTTAGATAAAAGTGAGATTGGCCGGACCAATACCAAGTCGCTGGCAGAGTGGATGTCTCGCGGCGTGCGGCGGGCAGATGGTGCGCGTTTCTCCCGTACTGACGTAAAAGGCGCGATTGTGCAGCCAGATGGTCCGGGGACGCAGGCCTTTATGGTTTACCATAATTTCAACGTGATCCGTCGTTACAACCCGTCTGATTATTACGCGCTGGGCGTAGGTCTTCTGGGAACCGGCATTGTTTCTCCGTAATTTCGCGCCACTTCTGGCGTTCTTGCCCCTGGTCGGGGCGTGTCATCAGGATGATGAGCCTGCTATTGTGCCGCATCCCCACTATGAGCTGGGGAATGCGTGGCACGGCCCGCAGGGCTGGTTTTATCCCAATGAGCAGTTCGACTATCGGGCAACGGGTCTTGCGACACGTGAGGCGCCGTTACATGGGCAACTGGCTTCTGACGGAGAGGCTTGGTCTTCGGGTGGAATGACCGGGTCACACCAAACCCTTCAACTGCCGTCGATCGTGACTGTCCGAAATCTGTTGAATGGGCGGGTGGTTCGGGTCCGGCTGACCCGACGGGGGCCGGAAAGTGCAGGGCGCGTTGTTGCGTTGTCTCCAAAGGCCGCAGATCTGCTGGGCATGACGTCTGATACGCCTGTTGAGATTGTTGAAGACGAAACCGCGAGCCGTTCCGTTATGGAGGGACTGACGGGTGCACCGCATCTGGACGTCCAGTCTGCTCCGGTTGGGGAAGTTCGCGCAGAGTCGCTTGATGGTGGCGCTTCGAAAAAAGTCTATGGCAGCGACTCGTCTGTGGGTGGCCAACTGTCCGCTGCGCTCACGCCGTTACCTGTAACGTGGTCTCAGGGAATGACAGGTCCGCAGGGGCTATATGTTCTTCTTGGAAAATTTTCCGGGCATGGGGCCGCCGCGAGTGTGGCAGTGCGCTGTTCCGGCGAGGTTCAGCGTGTGCCAGATGGAGCAGGGCTGGACTGGCGCGTAAGGTCCGGACCCTATACCGATACCGCCCAGGCCGATGCGGCACTGGACCGGACCCATGCGTGCGGGGTAGAGGGCGCGCGGATCATTGTGGAATGACGGCCGTGACAAAGGCCGAACAACTGGGGACGAACGTGCGGACTAGACGCTCTCTTTTCGGTGGTGTTGCGGGCTTTGCGGCCTGTGCTTCTTTTGGCGGGCCGCTGAGTGCGCTGGCACGCCCGCACCATCATGCCGCAGCTCATGCAAAAGCCGCTGCCGCCGCTTCTGATGTTCCGGCTGCTCCGGTTGGGACGCCTGCCAATACGCCGATTGGTCCGTTCGATACCGTTGCGCGCTGGGCTTACATTGTGGATTCCAGCACGGGTGCAGTTCTGCTGGATAAATCTGCAGATGAGCGGATGGCACCATCGTCCCTGACGAAAATGATGACGGCCTATATCGTGTTCGGCATGTTGGCGACCGGACGTCTGCACCTGGAGCAGGGGCTTCCGGTCAGTGAGAAAGCCTGGCGCACGCAGGGCTCCAAGATGTTCGTGCCGCTGGGCGAGAGCGTACTTGTCTCTGAACTGATCCAAGGCATGGTCATTCAGTCAGGCAATGACGCTTGCGTTGTGCTCGCAGAAGGGATCGCCGGCTCTGAAGAGCGTTTCGTCGCCATGATGAACGAGGAAGCTCCTAAGATCGGTCTGACAAATTCGCACTTCATGAACGTGACCGGTCTGCCTGCCGAAGGGCATTACATGTCCGCGCATGACGTTGCGACCGTGGCCATGCACCTGATCCGTGACTTCCCGCAATATTACCATTTCTTCGGTGAGACGGAATTCACGTTCAACAAGATCCGTCAGGGCAACCGTAACGTCCTGGTCGACAAGGGACTGGCTGATGGCCTGAAGACGGGCCACACCGATGCGGGTGGGTTTGGTCTCTGTGCCAGCTCGAGCCGGAACGGAAATCGCGTGATTGTCGTGATTAACGGGACAGCGTCCAGCAATGAGCGCGCGCATGAAGGTGAACGCCTCATGTCCTGGGCGTTTGCAAACTTCGAAAATGCCACGTTGTTCCGTAAGGGGCAGGTTGTGGATCATGCGCCGGTCTGGATGGGGGAACACAAGGCTGTACCGCTAGTCGCGGGTGCTGACATTGTGATGACCATGCCGGTGGGCTGGCAGCAGCGCTCCCACATTGCAGTGGATTATGCGTCACCAGTGATTGCACCGGTCGTTGAAGGTCAGGCCTGTGGCGCGATCGTAATTTCAGCGCCGGGCATGGGTGACATTCGTGTGCCGCTTCAGGCTGGTGCATCCGTTGCAAAACTCGGACTGGTTGGACGTGCGATGGCGCGCCTTGGTCATGGCCCTGCAAATTAAAAACGGTTTGTTCGTTACGCTGGAAGGTGGCGAGGGCGCGGGGAAATCCACGCAGGCGCGCCTTCTGGCAGACCACATTCGTGGGCTAGGGTACGAAGCTATTCTGACTCGCGAGCCAGGCGGAACGCCGGGCGCAGAGGCAATCCGGCACCTTCTGCTGTTCGGAGAAGAAGAGCTGGCCTGGCGGGCAGAGGTGCTGGCTCATATGGCAGCCCGCTGTGACCATCTGGATAACCTCATTCTTCCGGCTCTTCAGCGCGGCGCAGTTGTAGTTTGTGATCGGTTCCATGATTCGACGCTGGCTTATCAGGGCTATGGTGTTGGGCGAGGATCAACGGAACGTCTGGACTTCATTACCGGCGCACGACGTCTTGTCGGGCGAGAGCCTGATCTGACCTTGCTGCTTGAACTCCCGCGCGAACAGGCGCTGGAGCGACTGGAAAGTCGCGGAGGCCGGACAGACCGATACGAAGGACAGGCTGAGGCTTTTCATCAGCGTGTCCTTTCTGGCTTCGATGCGATTGCCAAGGCAGAACCGGAGCGCGTGAAGCGTATTAACGCTGGCCGCACTCCTGAAGCTGTCAGCCGATCCCTTCTGGATGCTGTGTCGGAGAAGCTCGGTCATACGGCGTGCGCGTCTGACGCGTGACGGATCCACGGCACACATTCGACCTGCGAGGCCACGAAGCGGCTGAAGAGACGTTTCGTGCTGCCCTTGCGTCTGGGCGATTACATCATGCATGGCTGATTTCCGGCCCTGCCGGGATTGGAAAGGCGACGCTCGCGTTCCGACTGGCGCGGATACTGCTGAATGGAGAAGATCCAGCCTCTGCAGCCGCACGGCGTATTACAGCTGGGACACACGGAGATCTTTTGGAAATCTCGCGTGCAGTGGACGAGAAAAAGGGTCGTTTGCGGGGCGAAATCACGGCTGCAGATGTGCGGCCCGTGCAATCTTTCCTGCACCACACAGCCACGGAAGGTGGGTGGCGTGTCGTGATCGTGGACGGCGCGGAGTATCTGAACCGTTTTGCAGCAAATGCGCTTCTGAAAATTCTGGAAGAGCCGCCCCCGAAAGCTATCCTGCTGCTGACAACCGCGTCTCCGGGACGGCTGCTTCCGACCATCCGTAGCAGATGTCGCGCGCTTGCCCTTTCGCCTCTGCCTGACGCGGATATGCGCGTGCTGGTTCCTGATGTTCCGGAAGATGTTCTTGCGCGGTCTCATGGTTCTCCAGGGCGCGCATTGTTTCTTGCTCAGGATCGGGACGGAGCGATTGCTGCGTTTGTGGCGGAAATACTGGCGGGGAAGACGCTTACGGCTGATATGCTTCCTCTCATTGACCGGATTGCCCGTGAGACGGAAGGTTTCGCATTGCTCTGTGATTTGCTAGGCGAGGGACTGGCAGACCGTGCACGCTCGGCAGCACGACGTGGCGACCTGCCTGTTGCTGATTCTTCTGCCCGTCAGTGTTCGGAACTTGATACACTGAGGCGGCAGACAGACGGTTTTAATCTGGACAAGGCCCAGGCCATCCGTCAGGCAGTAGAACTCGCTGCCGGAACGTGAATGGCTCAGGCATGACAAGACGAGTGGACATGACGCGGCGCTTCACCATTACAACTCCGATTTTCTACGTGAACGGCGCTCCGCATATCGGGCATGCCTATACGTCCATCGCGGCGGACGTTCTGGCCCGGTTCCATCGCCTGAACGGTGAAGACGTTCTGTTCGTCAGCGGGACGGACGAGCACGGCCAGAAGGTTGAGCAGACCGCGACCGCTCAGGGCATGGAGACGCAAGCCTACGCCGACAAGATTTCTGCGTCTTTTCGCCAGATGCAGCAGGACATGGCGATCTCCACGGATGAGTTCATCCGTACGACGGATGAGCGCCACAAGGTTGCTGCAAGTGCATTGTGGGAAAAAGTTGCGGCTAACGGTCACATCTATCTCGGCGCGTATGAGGGCTGGTACTCCACACGCGATGAAGCGTTCATTGGTGAAGATGAGCTGGTCAAGAAGCCGGATGGCACGATGGTTGCTCCATCCGGTGCGCCAGTAGAGCGCGTCAAGGAGCCGTCCTACTTCTTCAAACTGTCCGAGTTTCAGGACCGTCTGCTGAAGCTGTATGAAGACAATCCCGAGTTTATTGGTCCGCATGGACCGCGTCGGGAGATCGAGAGCTTCGTGAAGCAGGGGCTGAGGGATCTTTCCGTCAGCCGCACCAGCTTCAAATGGGGTATTCCGGTTCCGAACGATCCGGATCACGTCATGTATGTCTGGTTCGATGCGCTCGCCAACTATCTGACGGCTGTGGGCTACCCGGATCTGAATGATCCGCGTGTGAAGTTCTGGCCGGCGGACCTGCATATTGTTGGCAAGGAAATCGCCCGGTTCCATTGCGTGTACTGGCCGGCTTTCCTGATGGCTGCGGGTATTGAGCTGCCAAAAAGCGTCTTCGCCCATGGCTGGTGGACGGTCGAAGGCGAGAAGATGAGCAAGTCTCTCGGCAACGTTCTGGACCCGAAGGCGCTGGCTGATGAATTCGGTCTGGATGCGCTGCGGTTCTTCCTGATGCGAGAAGTGCCGTTTGGTGGTGATTCAAACTTCAGCCGTCGTTCGATGATTACGCGCACAAACGTCGAACTGGCGAACGATCTCGGCAATCTGTGCCAGCGGACGCTGAGCCTCGTGGCGCGCAATCTTGGTGGCGTTGTCCCGGAACGCGGGCCACAGACAGAAGACGATCTGACCATTCTGGCCACGGCGCAGCTTCTGCCGTCTCTGATGAGCGAGCAGATCGAGCGCAAAGCCATTACGGATGCGCTTGAGGAAGTCTGGAAGATCATCCGTGCGGCCAATTCTTACATTGACCGTCAGGCACCCTGGGCGCTGAAGAAGACTGATCCGGAGCGGATGGCGCATGTTCTGCGTGTGTTGCTGGATGTGATCCGTGCGATTGCGACGATGCTTCAGCCCTATATGCCCAACACGATGGACAAGATGCTGACCCAGCTTGGTGTGGAAGAGAGCGAGCGCACATTCGCTGCTCTTGAAACGCCGCTTCCAGGTGGTCGCACATTGCCGAAGCCGGAAGGACTGTTCCCGCGCTTCGTCGTCGAGGACGCAGAATGACGGGACTGATCGACAGTCATTGCCATCTTGATCGTCTGGACGATGTGCCTGCCGCGCTGGAGATCGCGCGGCAGTCTGGTCTGGCTGGCATGATTACGATCGGGACGCGCTTTTCACAGGCAGAGACCCAGATTGGTCTGACGCGCTTTGACACGCCAGACCTGCGCGTCTGGTGTGCCATCGGCACGCATCCGGATCATGTGGGTGAAGAGCGTCTTCCTTCTGTGGAAGAGCTGGTTCAGAAAGCCGAGCCATCCTGCGTGGTGGCTATTGGTGAATCCGGGCTGGATTATTTCCACAGTGGAGATGAGGCGAAACCGGCGCAGCACGCTGCATTCCGCACACATATTGCTGCGGCTCGTGAGACAGGTTTGCCGGTCGTCATTCATACGCGACAGGCAGACGATGATACGATCGCGATTTTGCGCGAAGAAAGCGGGAAGGGTGCGTTTCCTTTTCTGATTCACTGCTTTGCTTCGGGGCCCAAGCTTGCTGAGGCTGCGCTCGAACTCGGGGGCTATATCAGCTTCTCCGGACTTCTGACGTTTCCGAAATGTGAGGAAATCCGGGATGTTGCGCGGATCGTTCCTGAGGATCGGCTGCTGGTTGAAACGGACAGTCCGTTTCTTGCGCCCGTTCCAAAGCGCGGTAAGCCGAATACACCGGGATATGTGGCCCACACAGCTGCGCGACTGGCGCAGGAGCGGGGGGTTTCTGCTGAGAAAATCGCGGATATCACCACCGAAAACGTATATCGTCTTTTTGCAAGGACACGCCTGTGAAAGTCACAATCCTTGGATGTGGAGGTTCTGCTGGCGTGCCAATGCTTGGCGGTCAGAACGGCTCACAAACGGGGATCTGGGGGCACTGTAATCCGCAGAATCCCAAGAACAGGCGTACGCGTTCTTCGATTGTTGTTGAAGGTGAGGGTGGGTTTCGGCTTCTGGTTGATTCCGGGCCGGACTTCCGCTCTCAAATGCTGAATTGTGGCCTGAGCCACATTGATGCAGTGCTCTATACGCACCCGCATAGTGACCACATTGCAGGACTTGATGATCTGCGGGCCATCAACCGTGTGATTGATAAACCACTTCCGCTTTTGGCCGCGCAAAGCACTTTGGAAGAGCTTCGGCAGCGGTTTGCCTATGCGTTTGCGCCTTGGAAAGGCCCGGATTTTTATCGTCCGGTTTTCAATGAGCAAGTCGTTACAGCTGGAGAAGACATCGATTTTCCCGGTCTGGAAGGGCGTATTTTCGAGCAGCGTCATGGGCGGATCACGTCTCTGGGGCTGCGGTTTGGAAAATTTGCCTATTCCACGGATGTTGAAACATTGTCCGAAGACGCTCTGACGCTTCTGGATGGTGTGGATACGTGGGTTGTGGATTGCTTCCAATATGAACCGCATCCAGCTCATGCCTGGCTGGAGCGTGTGTTGGAATGGCGCACGAAAATCAGGGCAGGGCGCACAATCCTGACTCATATGGGCACAGATATGGATTACGACATTCTATGCCAGACCCTGCCGCCGGATGTGCGTCCGGCTTATGATGGAATGGTTCTGACGTTCTGAAAAACCGGGCAGGGTGGTCTGCCCGGTCTTTGTGGCTGCTCAGAAGGTGATCATCGCGCCCGCTGACATGGTATGATCGCTCTCATGGTTCGGGCCATGAGCATCGGATTCCGTATGGGCATATTCACCCACGAGGAACATCCAGTCTGTCAGTGTGTAATAAAGTGCTCCAACTTCGGACTGATTGCGACGGACCAGCGATGGATTGTCTTCGCCTGCAGCCTGATAAAGATTGCTGACACCATAGCTTCCAACCAGCTTCAGGCGTGGCAGAATCTTGTAGGAGGCCTGAACGTAGTATCCTTCCGAGTTTCGCTTGCGGCCGGACTGGGAAATTCCGTCAAACAGCAGGCCGGTCGTGCCCAAACCATTACCGTAATAGTAATAAGCCACGCCTTCAAACGGTCCGCGGGAGAGCTTGACGCCAACATCGCCTGCAGCGACGGTCGCGCCTTTGCGGCTGTCTGTGCCCAGGGTTGAGCTTGTCAGGTTCTGGACGTGCTGGGTCAGGAAGCTGGCCCAGAGGCGTGTGGTGAATCCTGCAATTTTTGCGTCGTAGGTAACTTTACCCTGAACCATTGGCGAGCTGTGCTGCGTGCTTGTCGCAGACAGTCCACCGCCAGCATAGTTGAACGGATCCAGCGGCGTCATGATGCCGACAGATCCCTGAAGACCATGCCACTTTGGGGAAATGTAGGTGATCTGTGGGAGCCAGTCCGTGTAGACGTAACCTACACCAATGCGGCCCAGAGATGTATTGGCCGGGTTGGCATTACTGCCCGTACTGCCGACACTCAGCAGTGTTGCATCATTCAGAATGGCATCAGATGCGAACAGGGCAATGTCACGACCGATCTTGATGGTACCAAGTCTGTCGGTGCCAGCTGTCATGTACACCTGACGGAAATCAACGCCCGCTGTTCCGAGGCCCACGGGGCTACCACCGGAGTTGGCGTTGAACGCGCCGACATCTGCGTTGTTCAGTCCCGGATACATTCCGAAGACCGCGCCAAGTTTGATGCCGTCCTGAACCGTGTTCAATTTCAGGATGAGGCCACCAGGAAGCAGGCCGTTTCTGACGGATGAGGAATCAAATCCACTGGAGCCGGTGGAGACGCCACCTGCGACGGGCTTGCCGCCGCCAGGGCTGTTATACGTGTAAAATCCATTGACGAAGCCTGAGAGATTGATCTCGATCTGGCCGGCCTGAACGGTTACGCCTTTGCCTGCGACATAAGGTTTGACGCGCACAACGCTATCTGGATCGTAGCTCGCGCGCGCCTGACGGAGCATGGAACGTGTGTCGCGTGCATCAGCCGCAGCTTCACTGGCTGCACGGCGTGCGGCCTGAGCGGCAGCGATGGTTGTGACGTCGGGGGGCTCCAGGCTGCCGTCATACTGAGTGGGGTTATAGCGGCGGTATCGGTTGCGTTTTGCCGGGTTGGAAGATGCCTCGGATCGGCTATGTCGCAGATGGTGTGCCAGAAGGCTGTTATATTCTCCGTGTGTCAGGCTGCCTTTGGCCCGAAGGATATCCAGAAGTTCGGTGTAATCGTCGGCATGTGCGGTTGCAGGAAGAACCGTGAGAGACCCAACAGAAAAAACGCAGCTCAGAAAAGCAATCTGGCGCAATGAAAGGCGTGGCATGCAACAACCGCTCCAGCGGAGGATCCGGTTCACGACAATGGGTTCGTGCACCAGAAGAATTGATCTTCGTTTCACGTTAGCGCCAAAAATGACATTCTTCGCAACAAGTCATCGTGTATCACGGATATGTGAGTTTTCCGGCTGTTTTTGATGTATAAGTTGGCATAATATATATTATACGACATCCGTGTGAAGCGAAATATTGAGCCTCTTCTGCATTTGAAAACCCAGCCTTGGAGACTGAAATCGGCTTATTCTCCACGTTTTTGGCCTGGTTTGACGTTCTTTGCATTGAGTTAAGTGATTTATGGCATTTTGCCACTTTCTCTGATGCTTATGGCTCTCTGGTATATCGCCGCGTGCGAATTTTCATTCAGTGGCAAAATGCCATAATAACTGATCGCGGTTTGTTGATGGCATTTTGCCATAAATTTTTAGCCTCTTTACCCATGGTCTGATTGGCCTTTACCCATGGTCTCTCCTCTCTTCAGGCTGTGAGACTGTTTTGACCGAAGTGATTCCGAACGACCCTGTGGTCGATGCCGTGAAAGTGCCGTCTTCCAAGGATTTGTTTGGGCATCCCAGAGGGCTTTGGGTCCTGGTGCTGACTGAAGGCTGCGTAGCATTCTCGCTTTACGGCATGCAGGCCATTCTGGTGCTCTATCTGGCGGACTACCTGCTTCAGCCCGGGCATGTAGATCATGTGCTGGGTATGAGTGCGTTGAAGTCTTTCCTTAGTGCGATTTACGCACCGGTCGGGACACAGGCTACGGCAGGTGCAATTACTGGCCTTTTTCTGGCACTGATTTACGCAACCCCTCTTCTCGGCGGTATCGTCGCTGACCGGTTTCTCGGTCGAACCCGAACCATTTTCCTCGGTGCGATCCTTATGACAGTCGGGCATGTTCTCATGTCTTTTGACTGGAGTTTTGTCATCGCCATCACCACGCTCCTGTTAGGGCTTGGTGCGGCTGGTGGTTTACGCGCGCAGGTTGGCGCTCTTTATGCACTGGACGATCCACGACGCTCAGAGGCCTATCAGATCTATTCGTTGGGTGTTCAGGCTGCGGTCATCGCAGCTCCTGCCCTATGCGCTTATCTTGCCATCAAGGCCTGGCACTGGGGCTTTCTGGCAGCCAGTCTAGGAATGCTGACGGGGCTTTTCGTCTATATGTTGGGTAGGCGCTGGCTGCCGGAAGACGGCCATTCCAAAGCAATCATCCCTCGCCCATCTTTGACCCCTGCGGAAAAGAAAACAACAGTTCTGCTTTTGGCGCTTTTGCCCGTTCTGGCTCTGAGCGCCCTGCCAAATTCCGAAATTTTCGATGGTTATTTGTTGTGGGGTCGTGAGCATTACCAACTGACACTTCTGGGGCACCCGTTCCCGGTCAGCAGTCTTGTGTCGCTGGATGGTCTGGTCAGTACTGTTTGTACGATTTCTGTTCTTGGTTTCTGGAAGCTCTATAATCGCCGTCGCCCGGACCCAGCGGAAATCACAAAGGTTGCCATCGGGGCCTTTATCGCGTCGTGTGGCCCGCTCGTTCTGGCCCTTGCATCGTGGCTTTATCCTGCGCCGCATCAGGTCAGTCTGCTATGGGGCATTGCTTTTCATACGATCAACGATATCGGCTTCAGTATGAGCTACGCGATCGGTATGGCGTTATATTCCCGTGCTGCTCCTGCGAGCCTCAATACTATCCTTGTCGCCTGCTTCACCCTGCATCTCTTTCTGGCAAACCTGATGATCGGGAAACTTTCAACCCTGATCGGCCATGTCGCAGATGTCCCGTTCTGGCTTATTCACAGCGGGGCGTGTCTGCTGGCAGCCTGTATTCTATTGGGATGCTCTTTCCTTTGGCGGGATCTGCTGGCGCCTGAGAAAAGAGCTTCGTAATTGAAAGTAGCATAAGGCCGGAATGAGGCTCAGGAAGACGCAATTCCCTTGAGCCCCTGAGCGGGAGCCAGCCTCACGCCTTCTGCCGTTTTCACGACGTATGGGTCCAGAAGGCCGTCTGCGCGCTTATTGCTTCGAGCGATGATGAGACGCTGGACAATCGGGTAGTCGGTGATCAGTTTTTCGAATACCGGCTTGGGGATTGCCAGAAGATGGCTGAACTGAAGCGACCGGACTGTGCCCTGTAGCCTCTCGCCGCGAATAACAGAGGCAGCACCGATCAGATCTCCGCTGCCAAACAGAATTTCACGCTCTGGAAGATGAACTTCGGCCAAGCCCGCAACCTGTGCATAGACGACCCTGGCTTTCTGCCCACGCTTGAAAAGCACTTCGCCCGGTGAAACGAAACGCATCGCGACCTTCCGGGACAATGTGTGCAGCACACTGTCCGGCACGCCATTGAAAGCTGGGAAAGCTCGCAGCCGCTGTTCAATGCCGCTCTTGAGATTAAAGCGCAGGGGAGCTTCAAGGCGCGCGCTCCGGCGTTCAATATCCCGGTGTAGTTCCCGATGCAGCTCCTCGGAAATGAGATTGTCAGCCTGAAGCGCATCGTATTCTTCGTCTTCCAGGCGCAGCGCGATCTGACGGAGAATACGGCTTTCGAGAGCTTCCGAGTAACCGGAATAATGCAGACGGAGTGTTTCCAGAGCATCGTCCAGAAGCTTGCGCTGACGTCCCAGAACCTCGGACACGATTTCCGTAATACGCGGGCCGAGAGTTGGCTCCATGCGCTGCCTTACAAAGCGCTGCAACGACAGTGACACGAGATGCGCGATGATCAGCATCTCGAAGCGTTCCATCATCGCGTACATCAGAGGTTCGTCGAAATGGAAGCGGCTGTGCAGTTCCTGGGCAACCCGGAATCTCACCGGCGGCTGTAGTCGGCGCTTCAGGGCGCGGACATAGCCATAACGTCCTTCGAGACGCGCGCCATCGGCCATGGCTTCAGCCGTCCGCAGGAGCGTTTCCATGACTCGGCGCGACAGGCCCTGAATGCGAAACAGGTCCAACAGAAGAGAGCGTTCCTGATTGGCAATCGTGATGAGCGCGATATTGACGCGAGCGCGGTCGCTCAGGGCAGATTCAAAATTATTGGCCGCCCTCTCCTTTTCAGCGCGCTTTTCGATCCGGCTGATGACACCAATGCGCGTCTGCTCGCTAAAGCCCAGTTCATCAGACATCACGCGCGTCCGTTCCGCGACTTCACCAAGGCCGATCCCAAGGATCTGCTGGCGGATCGCCTGATCGATCGGTGACAGTTGATCAAGCTTCAGGAACAGGACGAGTGAACGCAGGGTCGTCCCGTTAACCAGTAGGGTAATCAGCACGAAGCCGGTTGCGATGATACCGATGAAGTGCGCCACGGGGCTTGAGACGCTCTGGTTTTCGGTCACGGCCAGCGCGAGCGCCAGAGTAATGGCGCCACGAAGTCCGCCCCACACCATGGTAGCCTTGAAAGGCGTTGGGACAGGTGGCGAAAGCTTGGTGAAGGCGAGGATCGGCAGCATACCGAACACAACGGCACCGCGCGCGACCAGACCTGCCACGCTCGCGATCAGGATGAGCACACAGTCCCACTTGGTCATGCCAATCAGGAGGCGCGGAACCAGCATGGAGGCAAGAAGGAACACGAGAGAGCCTGCCCAGAAAACGAGCTGCTGCCAAAGCTCGTTCAGAAAGCGCCAGACTTGCGGACGGAAGGTGGACGGTCCGTAAGCTGAGACTGTCAGACCCGCTGCTGCGGTAGCGACAACGCCGGAGAAGCCGAGCATTTCGTCACAGAGAATATAGACCGTGTATGGCAGAGCGAGGGTCAGGGTGATTTCTGCTGCCGGTGCGCCCCCCAGGCCCGCGATGAGCAGCAGGGTCAAGCGGCCAAGACAGACGCCGACAACAATGGCACCACCAAAAGCCGACGCAAAATCAACGACCGCCTCACCGAGATGGATGTGCCGGTGGGAGGTGACGGAGGCCAGCAGGATGGCGAAAATCGCAATCGCGGCGGCATCGTTCAGGAGCGCCTCACCTTCGACAAGGCGCGTCAAACGTGACGCAGCGCCGATCTCCCGGAAGATGCCTGCCACGGCTGACGGATCAGTCGTGGCGACAATGGATCCAAGGAGAAGGCAGACCACCAGGCTCTGATTGGCGAAGGGGTAAAGCGCCAGACCAATGGTGGCTGTGGAAACCACAACCGCCACAACCGCCAGCAGAAGCACTGTCGCTGTCTCATGGGCCAGACGACGAACGTCGATGCCCATGGCACCCTGGAACACCAGAATGGGCAGGAAGATCAACAGGAAGGCCTCACTGTTGATCGGGAAATAGATCAGGGCTTCGGCGGCGCCATCCAGCAGGTCCGTTGCGGAGGAACGAACAACAAGAGACGCAGCGCCACCCAGAACGATGCCAGCAAGGGCCAGCAGAACCGTTTCGGAAATCTCAAGCCGTTTGGCCAGAGGCTGAATGATGCTGACGAGCGTGAGCAGGAACGCAATCGCGAGAAGAACGGCTGCAAGGCCTGTCACCATCATTGTATTCCGTACTCCCTTGGTTCGAAAACCATCCTAGAGACGGTTGCCGCCCCACGATAGCTCTGTCTTGCAAATTATGTGTCAGAGGCTGCAAGCCACTGTCTGACCTGGCTTTCCGGGTCTTCGGCGCGAATGAAATCGCTTACGGCGGCAACGCTGTCTGCCCCTGCCTTCAGGCAGGACGGCAGCCGATCAAGCGTGATGCCACCAATGGCAACCAGAGGGACATCGCCGCTGAGTTCACGCCACTCGGTCAGGCGCTCAACACCTTGGGGACCAAACGCCATCTTCTTCAGTTTCGTTTCCCAGATCGGACCGAGTGCAACGTAATCGGGCTTGCAGGCCAAAGCACGCTGCAGTTCTTCATGGCTATGGGTCGAGATGCCGAGGCGAATGCCTGTCTGGCGGATGGCCTCAAGGTCTGTGGTCTCAAGATCTTCCTGCCCCAGATGCAGCCACTCATAGCCCAGTTCGATTGCCAGCTCCCAATAATCGTTCAGCACGAGGGCGACATTATGGCGGGCGGCCAGTTCCTGGGCAGTTTCAGCCTGCGCCCGGATTTCTTCTGACGGCATGTCCTTGAGGCGCAGCTGAATGAAACGCGCGCTCGCTCCGCCGAGGCGTTCGACCCAACGAGGATGATCAACGACAGGATAGATTTTCGAAGGCAGACGGGACATTTACAGCATTTCTCCACCGAGGCTGCGGGCCAGACCGAGGGTCGGGGTCGAGGGCACCGCCATATCGCGTTCTTCCATAGGGTCTGCAGCAAATCCGGCAAGCCCGGCTTCGCACGCCAGACGAAACGCAGTGGCCATCTGGGCCGGGTTTCCTGCTTTGGCGACCGCCGTGTTGATCAGAACGGCATCGTATCCGAGCTCAAAGGCTGCCGTGGCGTGAGATGGCTTTCCAATGCCGGCATCCACGACCATTGGAATGTCCGGGAAATGGCTGCGCAATGCGCGGAGGCCGAAAAGATTGTTCAGCCCCCTGCCCGAACCAATTGGTGCGCCCCATGGCATCAGCACCTCAGCACCCGCACGGAGCAACCGTTCAGCCACAACCAGATCTTCCGTTGTGTATGGGAAGACCTTGAAGCCATCTTCCGTCAGGATCCGTGTGGCCTCGACCAGCCCAAAAACATCTGGCTGAAGTAGGTCTCCCTGGCCGATCACTTCCAGCTTGATCCAGTCCGTTCCAAAAACATCCCGGGCCATCTGTGCTGTGGTGACCGCTTCCCGAACCCCATGACAACCTGCGGTGTTAGGGAGAATGGGGACGTTCAGGCTCTGGATCAGAGACCAGAATGCCTGTCCTGCCTGAGCGCCCGCAGCTTCGCGACGCAAAGACACGGTTACAACACCAGCCTGAGCGGCCTTTACCGCGTCTGCGAGAATGGCGGGGCTGTCATATTGGGCCGTGCCCAGCATCAGCCTCGAAGAGAGTTCAGTGCCGTAGAACTGCATGTCAGCCTCCCTGCATGGGGGCAAGAATTTCGAGGACGGCGCCCTCTTCCACCGTTTGTGCACTCCGCTGGTTGGCTGGAATGAAAAAACCGTTCAGGGCCGTCGCCACGCGCGCCTTGCCGTAGCCCAGTTCATCAAGGACCGCGCCAAGTGTTCGCGCGTGAACTTCATGGAGTTCGTCATTCACGGTGATCTGCATGATGTCTCTCCCATCCAGGGGTATAAGAGGAAGAAAGGGTCTCAGGCCCGATCCGTTCCGAAAATGATGTCACAGACTTCTTGTGCACGCGCGGGCGATAACAGGAAACCATGACGATACATGCCATTAAGGGAGATGCACTTCCCGTTCTGCCTCACCCTCGGAACATTGTCAGGATAGGCTGGTCGGAGGCCAGCATTAGCCTCCAGAAGCTCGGCTTCCGCGAAAGCAGGATGCAGCGTATAGGCCGCATTGAGCAGTTCGGTCACGGCACGCACCGTAATGCCGCGCGTATCATCACTTTCGACCATAGTGGCCCCGACCATGAAGACGCTGTCTGCCCTCGGTACAATATAGACCGGAATGCGCGGATGCAGCATGCGAACAGGTCGGTGAAGGCTGATTTCCGGACAGCGTAGCAAAACCATCTCCCCACGCATGCCTCGAAGGTCATTTTGCATGGTCCGGGCCGCTACGCCCGTACAGTCAACAACCCAATCGAATTCATCATCGTTAATCGCCTGAACAGTCAGGACCTGGCCACCTTGTTGCTTGAGGCGTTGAGCCAGAGCCAGCAGGGCCTTGCGAGGATCGACATGACCTTCTTCCGCAAAGAAGAGCGCCTTATCGAAACGGCCTGCAAGATCTGGCTCAAGCGCATCAATCTGGGGAGCGTTGAGGATTTCGAAGTGACTGGTGCGGCGTCCAAAGCGGTTTAGCTCTGGTGTATCGCGAGGTGGCGCGACGACGAGGCTGCCTGCCCGCACAACGTCTGGAACGTGGGCTTTCCACCAATTGAGCGACGTTAAACTGTCCTGAGTGACCTCGTCTGGTGCTGATTCTGCTTCACACCAAGGCGCCAGCATGCCGCCTGCAAACCACGAGGCACCAGCGCCAACCCGGCCGCCGATGTCATGAACTGTGACGTGCGCGCCGTGTTCCGCCAAAGCCACAGCAGTGACCATTCCGGCTACGCCAGCCCCTCGAACCAGAATGCGAGGTCCAGTCATCCACGTCCTCCTCGTAAAAGCGGGACGTGTTTAACATGGCTTGACTGTTTGGTCAGGAGGCGCGCACGGGGAGATGATCGGCTGGGTACAGAAAGATCGTATAGCGCCCTTCCGTCAGACGTTTGGCCGGAGTGCCAAATGTGCGCACGGCCTCGGCTTCCCCGAAGGTCTCTTCCGGGTGTGGGATCAGGACGAAAAAGGCTTTTCCATCAAAGTCATGCCAATCCATTTTCTTGCGAATGTGCACGAACGGCGCAACTGTTCCGTTCCCTTGCTTCATCCCGGGGTAAATGTGCATTTTTCCGAGAGAGGCCACTTCCAGATTGCCGGAACTCCACCAGGAACCAACACCATCCGGAGGGAGGTCGCGCTCAAGTCGGCTGAGAAGCTGGTTATCATCGGAACTTAAAAGGCCAGTCGAATGCGCTGGGAGGTTCCGGCAATCCGTAATGAGGGTGACGACCAGGATCATGGCTGCCAGACTCACGGCTAAGCCTTTCTTCGGCCAGACAAGCGCTGTGAGGCAGGCCAAATCAATCCAAAGCGGGAAAAGATAACGCGCGACAGCGATGGGACTGCCATCTAAAGCGATGCGGTTGCTGAGAGCGAGCGCCACGAAATTCAGGGCGGCGGACAGAAGCAGCATCATGGGGAATGCGGCAATCTGGCCCCTGCTCTGCCATCCTGATCGGGCAATCTTGAAAGCCGCAGTAAGAGCGAGGGCGACGAGAAGAAGCCGGAGGCATTCCGGTATTGTGGATGCTACGGCCTGCCCGAAGGGTTCTGCTCCGTAGAGAAGAAGGATGGAGCGAACGGATGTCCCGAAGTTGCTGCTCAGTTGTTCCCATGGTGCAAAGCGGGTTTCCAACGGCTCCGTGACAAAGCCGCCGGTCACGGCATTGATGTGCAGAATGGCTTTGGCCAACACGGTGCTTGCCATGGATGCGAGGACCAAAAGCCCACGTTGGCGAAGAGCAAAGTGCTGAGCCAGAAAAGCGTAGGCGATGATCGCCCCCGCTCCTGTCACTGCGAGTAACGGATCTCCAATCACCCCGAGGCACAGTAGCACTGCGAAGGCCGCCAGTGACCGGTAGGAGCCCGATGAGAGAAACCGGTCAGCCCAGTGAAGTGCCCAAAGACCGTAAATCAGAGCGCCCATATGGATGGCAGACAGCGTGATGAAATACGCCATCGGAGAGCGCATCAGGGGAAAGGCAAGCACTGGCAAAAGAAGGGTCGCTGCGCCGAGGCGTTCCTCAATGCCTCGCAAGCGCAGAAAAACCACCGAGAAAGCTGACGCGACAACGCCGACCCATAGGATTGCGGGTTGCACCATCAGAAGAAATGGGCTGCCTGCCGGTCTGCCTAACAGGTGCCATAGTCCGCTCAGGACGGCGCTGAGAGGGATATCGGACGTCCAGAAATCCGGCGGGGTCAGAACCCAATCATGCAGGCGCCAGTTTCCATGCAGTACATCCAGCCCCGCAAGGAAATAGGACGCCTGATCCGATGTCTTGGGCCACAGCGAGCAGACGTAAACCGCTAGAACGAGATAAAGCGTTAGCCCTATGACCGAAGCAATAAAATAGCCGTTTCTAAAAGAAAAATTTCCAAAAAATATTTTTGATATCATTGGGTTGAGAAGGCTTTCTCATTTTTTATCTGAAGGTGAGATACGAGTATTTCGACTGGATGAGCAGGCCGCCGTCCGGCAAGACGCTTTGTCTGGCAACGACAGGAGAAGCCCGTTGCCAGAATATTGCCTTCCGCCTTGCTGGCCCAGTTCTGGGCAAAAATGCTGGCGGACAGATCTGCATGTTCCTTCTCATGGCCGAACAGGCCCGCCATCCCGCAGCAACCAGCTTTGCCCGCATCTGCCTGAACGCCCAAATGTCGCAGAATGACCGTCCAGTCCTCAGCACTTCCCGGGCGTACAGCCTGCTCTGTGCAATGTGAGATGATGGTCAATGCTGCTGTGTCAGGTTTTACCGCTTTTGAAGGTATGATGCCCTTGGTGATCTGGCGTTTCAGAAAGGCTTCCAGTGAAAGCACGGTTGGGATGGCTTCCGACCCTGCGACATCCCGATATTCCTGCTCAAACATCAGACCTGTAGCGGCATCCAGAGAAATAACGGGTACGCCGTGACGAGCGATATTCTTGAGCTGCTTCAGGGTCTTGCGAGCAGTGGCTGAGAAGCCTTTACGAAATCCTCGTACATGCCTGGCCTTGCCATTATCCCAAACGGACGTGACGCGCGGGTCCATCCCAAGAGATTTGAGAAGCGTATATGCGCTTTCGATGACACCGCCATCAAAGCTTCCCGTAAATGAGTCCTGGATCAAAACAACCGACCGGTCATTGTTTCCTGCTTGTTCAAGCCATTTTGTGCTGACGTGCGTGCTTTTGGGCAGTCTTGCGGGGCTGATCTTTGGAAGATCGACAAACCCCAACTGCTTGAGAAATACAGTCGAGATCGGGTTCTGCATCAGAATATTGGCGAGCGTCGGCATCTGTCGGCCTACCTTCAGGAGGGGCTCGAGCCAATACACGAGATAGTCCCTCACCGGGCGGCGATGCGTGAGGAAATAAAGGTCCAGAAACTTCGACCGCATGGATGGAATGTCCACCCGGATCGGACATTGCGTAGCACAGGCCTTACAGGACAGGCATGTGTCCAGACTGGCTTTGAGCTCGGCTGTCAGCTCGGGAAGCGCATTTTTGTCAGCGGCGCTATCAGGGAGTGAATTCAGTCGCGCCCAGCTTCGCAGCAAGGTCGCTCGGCCTTTTGGTGACTGAAGCCTGTCCTTGGTAGCCTTGTAGGACGGACACATGGCCATGTCAGGTTCGCGATTATAGCAGGCCCCATTTCCATTGCAGCTCACAGAGAGGCTGAAGTCATCTCGCAGATCTGAGGAAATCTGCTCGTCAAACTGACCTTTGAACGGAATGCCGTCTATCCGGTCTACTGGATATTTGACGCCAACGGGCGCAAGCTTCCCACGATTAAAAATATCTTTGGGATCAAAGACTTCTTTGATGCGGCAGAGCTCTGTGAAGAGTGTCTCCCCAAAGAAAAGAGGCGAAAATTCTCCGCGGTAACCACGCCCATGTTCCCCCCACAACAACCCACCATGGCGTTTGGTCAGGTTGGCCACGGCATCGGAGATCGGGCGGATCAGGGCTCGATCATGTTCGGACAGCATATCCAGAAAAGGACGGACATGCAGACAGCCAACATCGGCATGCCCAAACATGCCGTAAGACAATCCGTATCCGTCGAGAATGCCCCGGAACTCAGATACATAATCAGCTAGGGCTTCTGGTGGAACGGCTGTGTCTTCGACAAAAGCCACGCCCTGTTTGCGGCCATCCGGACGGCCGAGAAGCCCTACGGATTTTTCACGCAGGGTCCAGAGCTGATTAATGATCGACTGATCAGAAACAGGTTTATAGTCAATGACTTCGTAAGGAGAGCTTTCAAGAAGGGTAACGGCTTCCTGCATCTGTTGATGGAGATGGTCTGCGTTATCTCCCACGAACTCAACAAAACTCATCCCCCGTACGGGTTGCTCTGAACGGGCACCAAGAACGCTTTCCAGGGATTGCCAGACAATATCCTGTGACGCTTTCTCCAGCACACGGTCATCCAGCACTTCTACTGCTGATGGATTGGCTGGAAGAATGGTCTGGACGTCTCGGAGGGTGCTGTCGAAACTGGCGTAGCGCACGACGAGAAGCTGCCGATATCTCGGAAGCTTCCGAACACGCAGCACAACACGCTTCGTTAGGGCCAGTGTTCCCTCTGAACCCGCCAGCAGGCGAGCCAGACTGAACTGGCCATTCTCAAGAAGAACGTTTTCGAGGTTATAACCCGTCAGCCCCCGGTTCATGTCTGGGAAGACCCGACGGATTTCGTCCGCCTGCTCTGTCACCACGCGGTACACTTCGCGATAGACCCGCGCAGAGAGATCGCTATCGGTCTTCTTGTGCTCAAGAGCGTCGCTGGTCAGTTTTTCAACATGGAGGTCACTGCCATCCGATAGCACCACATCCATGGTCTCAATGTAGTCGGATGTGCGGCCGTAAATACGAGAGCCCTTGCCTGAAGCGTCGGTCGCAATCATTCCGCCGATCGTGGCACGGGTCGCAGTTGAAACTGTAGGCGGGAAAAAATAACCGTGGGGCTTGAGAAAGGCATTCAGTCTGGCCAGAACAACGCCGGGTTCGACGGTTACGTGCCCAGTGTCAGGGTCAAAATCCAGAATGCGATCCAGATATCGGGCCACATCAACGACAATCCCTGCAGTCAGGGATTGACCGTTGGTTCCTGTGCCGCCTCCACGCATGGCGAGTGTGAGAGAGCCGTCTTCTGCCGCGCGCACGGCACGGTTCAGGTCTTCGGTTGTTCGGGGATAGATGACGGCCAGTGGAAGGCGCTGGTAAATGCTGTTGTCTGTCGCCCCGACTAATCGGGCAGACACCTGAGGTGTGACATCACCCTCAAAGCCTTCGGCAGCCAGTTTTGCGAGGAAAACATCGCGGATCTGCAATTCAGATGCGGCAAGATAGAGGCCGGAGCGTCCGGCCACACCTGTCAGATCTGCATCGCCACCCATGTTCGTTTCTCCCCGGTCGTATAGCGTGTTGGAAGACTATCCTCGACGAAATGAAGCGTCTTGGAAAGTCCTCCTCACGGAAAGAAAATGTCCTTATTCCACCGTGACAGATTTCGCCAGATTGCGAGGCTGGTCGACGTCCGTACCCTTCAGAAGAGCGACTTCATACGCCAGAATCTGGACTGGGATAGCATAGAGAATGGGGGCAACGAACGCATCGACGTCCGGCAGGATGACAACATGCTCCGCGACGCCTTCCAGGCGCTTGGCGCCAGCCGCATCTGTAAAGGCCAGAATACGCCCACCGCGAGCCTTGGCTTCTTGAAGATTAGAAAGTGTCTTATCGAACAGGATGGTTGATGGAGCGATCGCGACAACCGGAACGGTTCTATCGATCAGGCTGATCGGACCATGCTTCAGTTCACCAGCTGCGTAAGCTTCGGCATGGATGTAGCTGATTTCTTTGAGTTTTAGAGCGCCTTCGAATGCGATCGGTGTGCAGATACCGCGACCCAGATACAGAACATCGCGTGCTTCTGCGATAATGCGCGCCATTTCCTGAATGGCCTCGATGCGTGTGAACACTTCGGCGGCCCGGGACGGCAAATCAAGCAGGCTTGCTGTCAGGGTTTCTTCCCGTGCCTTGTCGATCGTTCCACGAGCCCGTGCAAAATCAATAGAAAGAGCTGCAAGAACAGAGAGTTGTGCCGTAAAAGCCTTGGTTGAGGCTACAGAAATTTCCGGACCAGCAACCATGCCCAGGACGAGATCGCTTTCGCGGCCCATCGTTGAATGCTCGACATTCAGAACCGACACAATGCTCTGTCCTGCCTTCTTGAGGCTGCGCAGGACGCCAAGTGTATCTGCCGTCTCTCCAGACTGGGAAATCAGCAGCGCCACGCCCTTGTCTGGTTGTGGTGCATCGCGATAGCGCATTTCAGACGCCACATCGATTTCCACCGGAACGCGAGCGAGTGATTCAAGCCAGTAGCGCCCGACCATGCCCGCATAGAAAGCAGACCCACAGGCTGTAATTGTGACACGGGGTACCTGTGCCGGATCGAACGGCATTTTTGGCAGGGCAATTGTCTTGGACGCTGGGTCCGTAATGCGCTGAAGCGTCTGGCCGATGGCGACCGGATGTTCGTGCAGTTCCTTCTCCATGTAATGGCGATAGCCATCCTTGCCGACCTGCCCCGCCATGAACGCAATGTTCTGGATTGGACGGCTGACTTCCTGACCGTCCCCGTTGAAGATGATGACATTCCCGGGCGTCAGTTCGCACCAGTCTCCATCATCCAGATAGGTGATGCGGCTTGCCAGAGGCGCCAGGGCAAGGCTGTCGGAGCCAAGGAACATTTCGCCGTCGCCGTAACCCACTGCGAGAGGCGCACCGTGGCGTGCGCCGATGAGCAGACCATCATGACCCTGAAAGATGATCGCAATGGCATAAGCGCCTTCAAGACGCTTGATGGCCGCGAAAGCGGCATCACGCGGTGCTTTGCCCTGATCAAGGTAGAAATCGACGAGATGGGCGACTGTTTCTGAATCTGTGTCGGACAGGAAAATCCGGCCTTCACTTTCAAGCTCGGCCTTCAATGTCGCGAAGTTTTCGATGATGCCGTTATGCACGATGGCAACCCGGCCTGCCGCATGGGGATGGGCATTGGCTTCTGTCGGTGCGCCATGCGTGGCCCAACGCGTATGGCCGATGCCCGTGGTGCCAGTTAGCGGATCAGCCTTCAGAACAGCTTCAAGATTATCAAGTTTGCCAGCAGCGCGTCGGCGGTCAATCGTGCCGTCCGCTGTAAGCGTGGCGATGCCTGCGGAATCATATCCGCGGTATTCAAGCCTGCGGAGAGCCTCGAAGACGATCGGGGTGGCTGGACGATGGCCTACAACGCCACAAATTCCACACATCAGCCCTGCTCCTTTTTGGCTTTAAGGGTCTGTTTGATTTCAAGTCCGCGGTCTGGCTTGATTGTCTGGCGAGCGCGCCCGAAAGCGAGTGCTCCGGCCGGGACGTCTTCCGTGATGGTGCTTCCCGCAGCGATCAACGCGTCATCGCCAATTGTGACGGGGGCCACCAGAATGGCATCAGAGCCGATAAAATTGCGGGCGCCGATCGTCGTCCGGTGCTTGAAGTATCCATCGTAATTGCAGGTGACGGTCCCTGCTCCAACATTGGTTTGTGCACCTACGGAGGCGTCACCCAGATAGGTCAGGTGATTGGCTTTTGCGCCAGGGCCTAGATCGACATTCTTCAGTTCCACGAAATTACCGACATGGGTATCAGCAGCGCAGATTGTTCCGGGTCTTAGTCGTGCATAGGGGCCGATCATGGCGTCCTCGCCCACCGTGCAGCCTTCAAGATGAGAGAATGCACGGATCAGGGCACCGCTGCGAACCGTGACGCCTGGGCCAAAAAAGACATTTGGTTCAACGACGACATCCGGCTCCAGGCAGGTGTCGGTGCTGAAGAATGTGGTTTCTGGAGAGACAAGTGTGACGCCGCCTTCCATCGCAGAAATGCGCAGGCGCTGCTGAAGCGTGGCTTCTGCCTGGGCAAGCTCTACACGTGAATTGACGCCAGCCAGCTCAGTCTCGGGCGCTTCGACGCACTGGACGCGCCCTTCCGAAGCGGCCATTGCGACAACATCGGTCAGATAATACTCACCCTGCGCATTGTCGTTGCCAACAGCGGCCAGCCACCGCCGGAAATCTGCGGCACCTGCGCACATGACGCCTGCATTGCAGAGTGTGATTTCGCGTTCCTGCTCGTTTGCGTCTTTGTATTCTACAATTCGGCTGACGCGGCCCTGCTCTTCAACAATGCGTCCATAACGACCTGGATTGGTCGGGCGCATCCCAAGAAGTGCTAGGCTCGCCCCGCCCTGCCGGGCTTCCGTGAGACGACGCATTGTATCGGCTGTGATGAGCGGGTTGTCTGCGTAGAGAACTGCGATGTCGCCGTCTCCGAACAGGTCTTTTGCAGTGTTGGTCGCGTGTGCGGTGCCCAGACGTTCGGTCTGAACGACTGTTCGGTATGGCTGAACGGCTTTTTCCAGTTCAGGCATATCCGGTCCGACGACGACAACGACGTCGTCAAAGATTTTTCGGGCCGTATCGATGAGATGTGTGATCATCGGGCGGTTTCCAAGGCGATGCAAAGCCTTGGGAAGACGTGATTTCATCCGCGTGCCGAGGCCCGCTGCAAGGATGATGGCTGTGGTGTGGCGTGCGGTATTGGTCATGTTCCGTTCCGGGTATCCAAACCACGCCAATCCGTCAAACGATGGTTGAGTTAGGCTCCATCACTTCCGATTGCCATTTATTGCGAAAGGACGGCGGTGGATTTTGAAGGTGGAAGTGGCTGCTGCATGACAACAGTGACGTGCCCAAGCTTGGGATGATTGAATTCGATCCGCACTGGCACAAGTCCAACGCCATCGATCTCTTTGAACCAGGCTGACCCGGGCTGTGGCGCGGCCATTTTCGAGCGATTTGGAGAGTCTTTTACAAAGCCTGCAATCTGTTGGCCGACAAAGTCGCAGCGAAGCGCCGGACCGGAATAGGCCTGCTTATGACTTTGAGGAATGTCAGATGTAACGGGACCATGCACCGTCATTTTTGTCAGACGCAGCCCATCAAAAATAACGCCAGACCCCTCACAGCTTTTCGTTTGGGTCAGGGTCTCAAGAAGTCGCGCCATTCCACTGAGCGTATCAATGGTATGGGGAAGATCGCTGTCCGGAATGGGATCTCGGTCTGTCTCCGCAGGCTCCAGAATGTCTACATGCGGCGTGTTGCCATTGTAGGTCAGCAGAACACGCCGATGTTGGCCCCGGGATAGCCCTCCGCTGTCATAACGGATGGGTTTGACGTTTCCGCCCGGAACGAAGTCGCCCTCGACGCGGGAATGAATGTCCATCGTCACGAACCAGCTGATCAGACCTGCCGGTCTGATATGCGTTGTTCCGCCGTAGCCCCAAGGTTCGATCTGATATGAGGCATCTGCATCAAGCACATGAAGTCCGCGCATATAAATGGCGAACGTTGTGTTGACCTGTCCGGCCGCATGAGCTGTAGGCGCGAAGCCAGCCAGCAGCACTCCTGCTGCGGCCAGCGCGCGAAGGCCCTTAAACGTCAAGGTTGGCAACCTTGAGGGCATTACCCACAATGAAGTCTCGGCGTGGTTCGACCACGTCGCCCATCAGCGTGGAGAACACCTGGCCAGCCTCTTCCACATCGCCAACCTTGACCTGCAGCAGGGTGCGGGTCGAAGGATCAAGTGTGGTGTGCCAGAGCTGCTCATCATTCATTTCGCCAAGGCCCTTGAACCGGTTGATTGTCAGACCACGACGGCCCTGAGCAAAAATCCGGTCCATGACGTTGGACGGGCCAAACAGCGGAAATTCCTGCGTGTCCAGACGAAGTATGGCTGGCGTCATGAAGTCACGTGCCAGACGCTCGCCTTCCGAAGCAAGCCAGCGTGCTTCAGCAGATTTCAGAATGCTCTGCTCCAGACGGTAGATCTCGCTGACGCCACGTACAGAGCGGGCACATTCAATGCCCGTGCTGGAAAGTGAAACTTTCCAGCCACGTTCATTGGCAGGTGACGCTTCTTCCAGGTGGCGCTGGAACTCTGGAATACGATCGCTGATCGCTGCTGGATCAATATCAAGCACGCGGGATACAGCCGCCTGCTCCAAAATCCACACTGGGATTTTGGTTGCGATATTTTTCAGGTTCTGTGCCGCTGCAATCAGGAAGCGGACTTCTTCACGAAGCTCTTCTCCCGTGAGCTCAAGGCCATCGCCGAAGCGTAGCGAAGCATTTGCCAGAGCCTTGTCGAGCAGATACTGCTCCAGCGCAGCATCATCCTTCAGGTAGCGCTCTTCCTGGCCACGCTTGGCCCGGTAGAGTGGCGGCTGGGCGATGTAAAGATACCCGTGTTCAATCAGTTCTGGCATCTGCCGGAAGAAGAACGTCAGAAGCAGCGTCCGAATGTGGGAACCGTCCACGTCGGCGTCTGTCATGATGACGATCTTGTGGTAGCGCAGTTTGGCAGCCGAGAAGCCACCCTGATCGACTTCACCACGACCAATGCCCGTACCGAGCGCCGTGATGAGTGTGCCAATTTCCGCAGACCCAAGCATTCTGTCGAAACGGGCGCGCTCAACGTTCAGGATCTTGCCGCGCAGCGGTAGGATGGCCTGGAAGCGACGGTCACGTCCCTGCTTGGCTGTGCCACCTGCAGAGTCACCCTCAACGATGAAGATTTCTGCTTTGGACGCATCACGCTCCTGACAGTCAGCCAGCTTGCCAGGCAGCGAAGAAACGTCGAGCACACCCTTACGGCGCGTCAGTTCACGCGCACGACGGGCAGCCTCACGGGCGCTGGCTGCGTCAATGATCTTGGCGACAATCGCCTTGGCTTCCTTTGGGTGCGTCTCAAACCAATGTGAAATCGAGTCAGCTGCCGTGGCATGAACGACCGGCTGAACCTCGGACGACACCAGCTTGTCCTTCGTCTGGGACGAGAACTTCGGGTCCGGAACCTTGACTGACAGGATGGCGGTCATGCCTTCACGCATGTCCTCACCCGTTAGCGAGCCTGCTTCACGCTTGGCAACGCTTTCTGCATATTTACCAACAACCCGCGTCAATGCCTGACGGAAGCCAGCCAAGTGTGTGCCGCCGTCTCTCTGCGGAATGTTGTTGGTAAAGCACAGCATTGTCTCGTGATAGCTGTCGTTCCACGTCAGAGCGAACTCGACGCGGATACCGCTTTCAGTATGATCAATGAGGCCGGTGATCGGCGGGTTAACAATCGAGGTCTTGGACGCATCAAGCCATTCCGCGAAAGCACTCAGGCCGCCTTCGTAGAAGAACCGAAGTTCCTTGCTTTCAGCGTGACGCTCATCGCGCAGGATGATTTCCAGCCCGGAATTCAGGAATGCCAATTCGCGAACACGACGTTCCAGAATGGAAAGCTCGAAATCGACCCTTGTAAAGGTCTGCTTGCTTGGCTTGAACGTCACTAATGTGCCGCGTGGCTCATCTGACGGTCCTACAACCGTCAGGGCTTCATCGCGTTCACCGTGCTGGAAGCGGATCTTGTGCTCCAGACCATTCCGCCAGATGCGAACTTCCATCCATTCGGACAGAGCATTCACCACAGCGGCGCCCACGCCATGCAGACCGCCGGAAACCTTATAGGAATTCTGGTTGAATTTGCCGCCAGCATGCAGCTTGGTCAGCACGACTTCAGCGGCGCTGATGCCCTCTTCCGCGTGCATGTCTGTGGGGATGCCGCGGCCATCATCACGTACGGAAACGGAGCCGTCTCCGTTGAGTGTCAGGATGCAGCGGGTGGCGTGTCCGGCCTGGGCTTCGTCAACGGCATTATCGATGATTTCGAACACCATGTGGTGCAGGCCGGAGCCATCATCCGTGTCACCGATATACATGCCGGGGCGTTTGCGGACAGCGTCCAGTCCCTTCAGTACCGAGATCGAGGAGGCGCCGTAATCGTCACCGTCTGCGCCTGGAATCTCCGGCTGGTTCTGGGTCTCTGACATGCGCGAGGCGGTCTCCGTGGAACTCTGAAAAACTGTTGTATGACTATAGCGTGTCACAGGCCGTGAGGCCAGAGCGCACACATCATGCGGGCTGGATATGGCCATCCTGAACGCTGAAAAAGCCCGCTTTTTCGATCAGGCTGGAAAACGGATCAGGATCTGTTCCGGTCAGGAGAACCGGCGTTTTCAGCTTGCTAAGATTGGACAGAAGTGCGTTCCGTCTGGGTTCATCCAGATGAAGAAGCGGTTCATCCAGCAAAATGGCAGGTGCATTGCCCCTGCTCTGTTCGATCAATGCAGCATGGCACAGAACGACCCCTAAAAGCATGGCTTTTTGCTGCCCGCTGCTTGAGAGTTCGGCAGACCGTCCTGTGGTGTGATCAAAAAGAAGAAAATCCGCCTTATGGGCACCCAAAGATGTACTGCCTTTAAGGCGATCTTCCCGCCGACTGTCCCTTAACTTTGCCCGCAACCAGTCTTCCACCTGCAAAGCCGGGCTGATCATCAGTTGTTGCGTAATGGGGCAGTCAAGATGCAGGCGGCTTTTTGGAAAATCGGAACTGTCGAAGGGGTGAGTGTTCATGCTTTCCACAAGCGCCAGCCGGGCGGCTGACGCGGCGACCGCATGACGGGCAATGGAATCTTCCAGCGACGTGAGCCAGAGCTCCTCATCCGGTCTTTCTGAAAGCAAGCGGTTACGACTGGAAACTGATCGCTCGTGAGCGGTCATTTGCCGGGCATGATCCGGAGAAAGTGCCATGACCAGACGGTCAAGGAAGCGCCGCCTGCCGCCCGCACCTTCAAGAAAAATCCGATCCATCTGTGGCGTTAGCCAGACGCAGGAGAAGACTTGAGCAATTTCTGCCTGAGACCGAACGGAAGAACCATCAAGCTGGAATGAACGCCGGCCGTTCTCGGAGAGGTTTGCTCCAGTCCCAAGAATAATCTGGTCGATCCCATGAGAAAGCGTTGCAGCAACGCCCCAGTGATCGGCATCTGTGCGGCACAGTGCTTGAAGAGGCGCGCCTCGCAGGCCTCGTCCAGGAGCCAGAAGGGAAACGGCTTCCAGAAGATTGGTCTTTCCGGAGCCATTCTGGCCGGTCAGAACGGAGATATTTGTCTCAGGCTTCCAAACGGAATGCCGGTAATTCCGGAAATCCGTCAGGGCAAGGCGCGTTAGTCTCAATGCGGACCGATCAGACCCGCATCGGCATCAGAACATACAATGCAGAAGGTGATGCTGTATCACGAACCAGCGTTGGAGCTGAGCTATCTGCGAAAGCAAACTCGACTTCAACATCGATCTGATCCGTGATGTCCGTCAGGTACCGTGCCTGAAAGCCAATTTCGATCGGAGGCGCGTCATACGTGACCGTGCTGTCGTCCAACTCTTCCTGTGCCACGCCCTGATCGGGACTGATGGCCGACAATGTCAGCATGTTGTGCGTGACAGAGAGCTTGACTGGGCGGGAGCGCTCTTGGCTGATGGCAGCAACGCGACCTACCGCAGCAGCGAAATCCTTCTTCGTGATGCGCAGGATGCGGTCATTGCCCTTAGGGATCACGCGCTCATATTCCGGGAACGTGCCGTCAATCAGCTTGGACGTCAGCAGGACAGGGCCAGCCTGAAACTGAATACGTGTATCTGAAAGGGAAACCTCCAGATCCGCAGCGCCCTCGTCCAGTAGCTTGCGAAGTTCAGCAACGGTCTTGCGCGGGATAATAACGCCCGGCATGCCACGTGCGCCTTCCGGAAGCTCGGTCTCGACGCGCGCAAGGCGATGTCCATCCGTTGCGACGGCACGGAGCATCGGGATGGCGCCGCTTTCCGTAACGTGCAGATAGATGCCGTTCAGGTAATAACGCGTTTCTTCGTTGGAAATCGCGAATTTCGTCCGGTCGATCAGGCCACGTAGCGTTCCTGCAGGAATGCGGAAGCGGTGGGGGAGATCGCCAGCAACCATGGCCGGGAAGTCATCAACTGGAAGAACGTTGAGGCTCGTCGCGTAACGGCCCGCACGCAATGCGAGGGGGGCGTCGCTTTCCGGATGATCGAACTCGATTTCCACGCCGTCTGGCAGCTTGCGCACAATTTCGAAAAGTACGGCTGCGGGGACTGTGGTGGAACCCAGACGCTCACCTGCTGCCGGAACGTCTTCGACGACCGCAATTTCCATATCCGTGGCCGTGAGGCGAAGCACATCGCCTTCATAGGACAAGAGAACATTCGCCAGAATGGGAATGGTGTTCCGCTTTTCTGCAACGCCATGAATATGCGCCAGGGCCCGTTGCAGCAGGGTGCGGTCAACCTTGAATTTCATCGTTTTTTTCCCTGGGTCGGCAGTCTTTAAGTTTTGCCGTTTCTTAGCAGACAGCCGCCTCCGGTGAAAGGCACCGAAGGCGACTTGTCGTCTTCCTTAACCTTCGAGCATCCGGCGCAGAAGTTCGACGTCTTCTGCAAAGGACGGATCCTGCTCCATCAGTTCACCAACGCGATTGACCGCATGCATGACGGTTGTGTGATCACGATTGCCAAACTTGCGTCCGATCTCGGGAAGAGAGCGGCTTGTCAGCTGCTTTGCGAGGAACATTGCCACCTGCCGTGGGCGAGCAACAGCACGTGCACGGCGCGCAGAAGACATGTCCGTCAGGCGGATATTCCAGTGCTCGGCAACCTTGCGCTGGATTTCCTCGATTGTGACGCGACGATCATGCGCTTTCAGCATGTCCTTGAGGACATCCTGCGTCGTATCCAGTGTGACAGGGCGCCCGACCAGATCGGCGTGTGCGACAAGGCGATTCAGTGCGCCTTCAAGCTCCCGAACGTTCGATGTGATCTTGTGGGCAAGATACTCAAGCACCTTTGACGGAACATGCGTGCCTGAGGCTTTCGCCTTGGCTTCCAGAATGGAAATACGCAATTCAAAGGTGGTGGCATGAATATCTGCGACCATGCCGCAGCCGAGCCGGGTTCTCAGGCGGTCTTCAAGCCCCGACAGATCGGATGGGCTTTTATCTGCGCTGACGATGATCTGACGTCCGGCATCAACAAGGGCATTGAACGTATGGAAGAACTCTTCCTGCGTATTGTCCTTGCCGATCAGGAACTGAAGATCGTCGATCATCAGCACGTCCACGGAACGAAGCTGTTCCTTGAACTCCATGGTGGACTGCGAGCGGATCGCCGCGATGAAGCGGTACATGAACTTCTCAGCTGACATATAGGCAACCGAGACATTGCCCGTCTTCGTCAGTTCAGACCCAATGGCATGCATAAGATGCGTTTTGCCGAGGCCGACGCCACCATACAGGAAGAGTGGATTAAAACCGGGGCTGGATGGTTTTTCGGCCACACGACGTGCACAGGCATAGGCAAACTCATTTGGCTTGCCGACGATGAACGTATCGAAAGAAAAGCGTGGGTCCAGCGGAACAGCAAGATCGCTGCGAACCTCATGACTGGTTGCGACCTGCGCTGTCACTTCCTCGATGACGCTGTCACCGTCCGTCTCAACTGATGGAAGGACTTCAGGTAGGCCACGTTTGACCTGCAGTTCAATGCCCTGCACGTCCTGCCGTTCGGTACGCCACAGGGTCTGGAGACGCTCTTCGTATTGGCTGCGAACCCAGTCTCTCAGAAAGCGCGTCGGCAGATAAAGGATGAGTTCACCATCCTCCAGTGGGCCAAGAACGATCTGACGAAGCCAGGTGCGGTATTCGACTTCACCGACCTCGCCCTTCAGCTTCTCGCGAACCCTGTGCCAGGAAGTTTCCAGCGGGCTCGACGAGCCGGGGGCGGAGGCGCTGGCGTCCAGATACTGAGCGTTTTCCACCTATGGTACCCCCTTTCATTTCGGCCCCGGGACTTGCGGGGCGTCTGTCTTGATTCCCTGCGCGCAGGGTGAATACGTCCTCAACGGGAAGTGACCACACAAGCTGCATGGCGCTTCAGAAAAAGCTGACGCTTCCCGGAGAAAACAGAGCCTCTGGCACTGACTTGATCTGACAGGATAGGCTTCTGGTCAGACCGAAGCAAGCTGGAACACGAAAGGTTCAGAAGTGCTGCAGAGGGGTGTTGCCATATAGTCAAAAAAGAACGCGCTCCCGTGAGAGAGCGCGTTCTTCAGTTCAAACCCTGCAAAGGGTCTCAGGCCGTGGCGAGAGACTTGATGCGGGCAGAAAGACGGGACAGCTTGCGGCTGATCGTGTTCTTTGCAACGACACCCTTACCGGCAGCGCGCTGCATTTCAGGCTGTGCAACCTTGTATGCTTCGGCAGCAGCCGTCTTGTCGCCGGACTGGATGGCCTGTTCGACCTTCTTGATGAAGGTACGCATACGGGACATGCGGGCGACGTTGCGCTCGCGGCGACGTTCGTTTTGACGGATGCGCTTACGGGCAGAAGCTGTATTTGCCATGGATCTTTCGGTTCAGTTAGCGGTCTTGTCGCGGAAAATGATTGGCGCCCTCTACCCGTCATGAGCGGCGGCGTCAAGCGTTTTACACATTTTATACACACTGCCACCAATGGGGCGGAGGCCACTATTTCTGGCAGTTTGCACAGAAAAATGTGGAACGCCCCGCCTGGGTGATGCGTGAAATGGTGGAGCCTGCCCCACATTGGCGGCATGCCTCGCCTTCCCGCCCATAAACAAGGTGGAGATCCTGAAATCCCCCTTTCGTCCCGTCAGCCTGAACGTAGTCTCTTAAAGAGGAGCCTCCTGACGCTATGGCCTCTTCCAGAACAGTTCGAATGGCATTTGCAAGACTGTCGGCTTCTGCCGCTGTTAGCGTTGTGGCCGCGCGTGCGGGGTGGATATGGCTTCGGAACAGCGCCTCACACACATAAATATTGCCGAGGCCCACAATCAGCTTCTGGTCCAGAAGCGCTGTTTTGATCGGCGTGCGGCGACCTTGCATGACCGTATAAAGATATGTGCCAGTCATATTCGCGGATAAGGGCTCGATTCCCAGGCCGCTCAGAAGGCGATGTGTGTTTTCCTGATGTGTGGGAACCACATCCACCATGCCGAACCTGCGTGGGTCAACGAGGCCAGCGCGTGCCCCGTTTTCCGTTTGCAGGACAAGGTGCTCATGTTTTGGCGGAGTCGTATTCATGCCTGACTGCCCAAGGAGCAGTCTGCCGGACATTCCCAGATGGAGCATCATGCTCCATCCGTTCTCGACGCGCATCAGGATATACTTGGCGCGACGATGAAAGGAGAGCACGGTCTGCCCTTCAAGCTTTTCCCGGAGATCCAAGGGAAATGGCCACCTCAGGTCAGGGCGGTTGACAGTAACGTGACGGATCCTCTGCCCCTGAAAGGCATCTTGGAACCCACGCATGACGGTTTCGACTTCTGGAAGCTCTGGCATGACTGGTCACAAAGATATATCGATTGCCCCATGACCGATAGCGCTGAACATAACGTCCCGCCCTTCCCGTCTTCCGAGCAGACCGGAGACACCACGGATTTTGGTTACCGCAATGTCCCGCGGAACCAGAAGAAGACCATGGTCAGGGAGGTGTTCGAGAGCGTCGCTGGCAAATATGACATCATGAATGATGTCATGTCGTTGGGGATCCATCGCGTCTGGAAGCGGATTTTTGTGGGCATGCTCGGTGCCCGTCCGAACATGAAGCTGCTGGATCTGGCTGGCGGTACAGGTGACATCACATTCGGCTGGCTTCGTGCAGGCGGTGGCCCGGCCATTCTCTCTGACATTAACTCGGCAATGTTGTCCGTTGGGCGTGATCGCGCAATCAAGGCTGGTCTGATTGGCCAGATTGAAGTGTGTGTCGTCGACGCCGAAGCGATTCCCCTGCCCGACTGTTCTGTCGATCGCGTGACCATTGCTTTTGGTCTGCGGAACTGCACGGACAAGGATGCAGTGCTTCGTGAAGCGCGTCGTGTTTTGAAGCCCGGTGGACGCTTCTTCTGTCTTGAATTCTCTCGTGTCGAAATTGCGGCTCTCTCGCCTGTCTATGATACGTGGTCCTTCAAGGTTCTCCCGAAGATGGGGCAGTTGATCGCCAAGGACGCTGAGAGCTATCAGTATCTTGCTGAGAGCATTCGTATGTTCCCGGACCAGGAAACACTTGCTCAGATGATGCGGAATGCAGGTCTGGAGCGTGTTCAGTATCGCAACCTGTCTGGCGGTATCGCTGCCATTCACTCTGGTTGGCGTCTGTAATTGATGCGCCGCGTTCTGCTGATTGTTGGCGGAGGAATTGCTGCTTATCGGGCGCTGGAGCTGGTGCGCCTGCTGAAAGCAGACAATGTTTCCGTGACACCGGTTATGACGGATGCGGCAAAAGCGTTCATTACACCTCTTAGCCTTGAAGCTCTGTCGGGGGAGCGGGTGCATGATGCGCTCTTTGTTCCCACGCAGGAGAGCGAGATTGGCCATATTGCTCTTGCACGCAGTGCGGATCTTGTCGTGGTCTGCCCGGCTACAGCCAATCTCATGGCCCGTATGGCGCACGGGATGGCCGATGATCTGGCCACGACGCTCCTTTTAGCCACCACGACGCCTATACTGCTGGCGCCTGCCATGAATGTGCGCATGTGGGAGCATCCCGCGACACAGGCCAATCTCGCCCTTCTGAAAGAACGTGGCGTGCGGGTCGTAGGCCCCGATGAAGGCAGTATGGCGTGTGGGGAGTTTGGTCCGGGCCGTCTGAGCCAACCTGACGTCATTCGGGACGCAATCCTGGAGGCGCTGGCGTCAGATCATTCTTTGGCTGGCAGGCATGCTCTCGTTACTGCGGGACCAACAGTTGAACCTCTGGATCCTGTCCGGTTTCTCTCCAATCACTCTTCTGGCAAGCAGGGCTATGCGATTGCCGCCGCTCTTGCTGCGCGAGGCGCAAAAGTAACACTTGTCAGTGGTCCGGTTACTCTGCCCGTCCCGGCAGGTGTCGTCTGTGTAAAGGTTCAGACGGCACGTGAGATGTTAGGGGCATGTGAAGCCGCGCTTCCTGCCGAAATTGCCGTTTGCACCGCTGCGGTCAGTGACTGGCGCGCAAAAGCGGCGGCGCAGGGTAAAATCAAGAAGACCAGTGAAGGGCCGCCTGTTCTCGAACTGGTGGAAAACCCGGATATCCTTGCAACTCTCTGTCGACTGGCAAACCGGCCGAAACTGATCGTCGGCTTTGCTGCTGAGACTGATGACGTGCTCGACAATGCTGTTGCCAAGCGTCAGCGCAAGGGGTGTGACTGGCTGGTGGCCAACGATGTGCGTCGCGGCGTCTTTGGAGCGGAGAGAAATTTGGTCAGCCTGATCACTGAGACGGGCATCGAAACCTGGCCTGAAATGGACAAGTCTCAGGTTGCCGGGAAACTGGTACAGCGGATTTCTGACGTCTTCATCTCTTCAATCCCCTGAAAATCCAAGATAAGAAAGGCCCCATGATGACCGATCTTATTGATGTACGGATTACACGCCTTCCTCATTCCGAGGGGCTGCCTCTGCCAGCTTACGCCACCTCTGGCGCTGCTGGTTTCGACTTTGTTGCTGCGATTGCAGAACCCATTGTTATCGCACCGGGTGGCCGTGCACTTGTTCCCACAGGGCTATGCATTGCCCTGCCCTCTGCCTACGAACTTCAGATCCGCCCTCGGTCTGGCCTAGCCCTGAAGCACGGCATTACACTCCCGAATTCTCCTGGCACGATTGATGAAGATTATCGCGGGGAAATTGGCATTATTGTCATGAATGCCGGGAGTGAGCCCTTCACGGTAGAGCGTGGCACCCGCATTGCTCAGGGGGTTTTGGCACCGGTTTCCCGTTTGAAGTGGCAGGAAGTTTCTTCTCTCGATGAAACGGATCGCGGTGCACGCGGTTTTGGCAGCACAGGCCACTGAGACGCTTCGGGACATGCAGAAAACACTTGAGCCTCCGGAAGAACCTTCCTTACTCTCGGTCATCATGAAACCGGGAGGACGACAGTCATCATGACGGGCAGCCCGCTGGCCATGCCCATTCGCGTCATGCATCGCTGGCGACAGCGTATGAGTGGCGTAGAGTTATCAATTCTGTTTGCCATGACGGGTCTGTGTCTTTTCCTGCTGAAGGGTGCAGTCTGGGTTCCGGGTGCTCTGCCCTTGCCACTCAAGCCGGCATTCCCGATCTGGCAGGAAGTCGCCTGGACTGTCTTCCACGCGGTGCTGGCTCTGACGACAGTTGTTATTGTGTCGCTCGTGCTGGCAGGTACGGCGCGGCAGTTTCCACGGTTTCGCAGTATTCTGGTGCCTGCACTCTCTGTTGCGCGCGCTGTTCCGGGGCTTGGCCTGACGGGGCTCTTACTTCTATTTTTACCTCCCCTTGTCGTGATTGTAGCGGCAGCGGCCTTCAATATGATCTGGCGTGTTCTGACGGCTCTTCTCGATGCCCAGGACACGCTTCCAGCCGAACTTGAAGAAGTTGCTACAGGCCTGCGTATGACGGGCTGGCAGCACTTCTGGCGGTTGCAGGTTCCGGTTGCCATCCCTCTGGTGACGTTCCGTGCTGTGCAGGCCATTCCGGGGTTATGGTTTCGCCTGCTGTGTGCGGAGGGTCTTATGACCCTTCTGATGCGGCGTGACGTCGGAGGGTGCGGGGCGCAGGCACTGGTGGCGCTTGAAACCCATCATCTGAGCGGATTTCTGGAGGCTGGCGTCTGCGCGGTTCTTCTGATCGTGATCATGGACCAGTGTCTGATAAGGCCTATGACCGGATGGGCGCAGCGGTACAGGCTGGATGGTCCTCAGCCACAGAAAAAACGTACGCACTCCTGGATGCTTCAGTTCTGGAGAGAAACAGGTCTTCTGAACGGTGTTAGCGTGAGCTTGCACACGCTCATTAGTGGCGTTGGTAACTGCCGGATCGGCCGGACGATGCGTTACGTTCAACCCTCCTCCCCGAAATCCCTGCCGGTGCCTGGCTGGCTTATTCCCGTGGCCTCCCTGATCTTTCTGGGTATCGCCGTTGCGCAGAGCCATTTGGCGGCGCGTCTACCCTATGATGTGCTTGAGAGTGTTCTGACGCTTCTGCATGTTTGCGGGGCTCTTGTCCTGTGCATCGTGCTCTGGTTACCGCTGGCTCTGTTTTTCTTTGATGCTGGAGCCGGTATTTTTCGGGTCAGTAGGATGATTATTCTGGCAGGCTCGCTTTTCCCGGCCGTTCTTCTTTATCCTGCCTTCCGTGGGCTGGATGTCGTTCCCACCGCTGTTCTTCTGTTCCTTGGTGCGCATTGGCTCACGGGTGGGACGGTACTGGATGCCATTCAGGCTATTCCGGCGCCGTTCAGGCAGGTTGCGCGCGGACTGCGGCTTAAAGGCGTTCTGCTGTGGAAGCGCCTGATCTTACCAGCCATTGCACCTGATCTGTGTGGTGGCCTGCTTTTGGCTGCTGTTCCGATCTGGGATGCCGTGATGGTGGCTGAGGCGTTCGTGCCTTCTGATAGCGGACTGGGTGCGACGCTGCTGGCCGATATGCTTCAGGGACAAATTGGCGCACAGATCGTTATTCTTATGCTTCTTACGCTTCTTTCCATGCTGCTTGATCGTCTTGTTCTTCAGCCCCTCGCGGTTTACGCCGCACAGAAATATGCAATCCGATGATCTATTCCCTGCTTAGTCTTCAGGACTGCCGCCAGATTTACCAGAAGGACAGCAATGCTGATCTTGTGGTGCTTGATCAGGTCAGTTTCGATGTGCGTCCTGGTGAAATCCTTGGGCTGCTTGGCCGGTCTGGGTCTGGCAAGTCTTCTCTCTTGCGGATCATGTCCGGACAAACGCCTCCCGTAGAGGGAAAGGTTTATTGGGAGGGCAAGCCTGTAGTCGGCCCATTGGAAAAGGTGGCGACAGTTTTTCAGTCGGGTGCAATGTTTCCATGGCTGACCCTTCGACAGAATGTGCTGCTGGGGCTTGAAGCGCAGCGTCTGTCACGGTCTGAGCGAGAAACGCGTGCCAGTGCTGCAATTGAGGTCATGGGACTTGAGGGATACGAAAACGCCTATCCCAAGGAGTTGTCTGAAGCCCTCAGCCAACGTGCCTCGTTTGCACGGGCGCTGGCGCTTCAACCCTCTCTTCTCATGCTGGATGAGCCGTTTTCTGCCCTCGATGTTCTGAGTGCGGAAAATCTGAGAACGGACCTGATTGAACTCTGGGCCGAGAAGCGCCTCTCCTCGCTCAATGCGATGATACTCGCGACGCATGGCATTGAAGAAGCCGTGCTGATGTGTGACCGGATCCTGATTTTCTCGTCCAGCCCAGGACGGGTGACGCACGAAATTTCCGTTCCGTTTCCCCATCCGCGGAATCGGGAGGGCGCTGATTTTCGGAGCTTCGTGGATCAGATCTACACCCTCATGACACGGCGAGCTCCGATCGTCTCGGAAGTCGATACTACGGTTGGGGTGTCGGCTGCCGCGTTGCCGCCTCTGTCCATTGTATTGCCAGACCTTCAGATTGAAGTGCTGGTTGGCCTTATGGAAGTTCTGAGTGGAGAGCCACTCTCAGGACGCGCTGATCTGCCGGAACTTGGTCAGCGTTTGCAGATGACGCTCGATGATCTTCTGCCGCTGGGAGAGTCCCTGCAACTGCTTGATCTTGCAGAGCTGGAAGATGGAGACATTCTTCTCACGGATGATGGGCGATCATTCGTCGAGGGGGACGCCGATGCCCGCCGGGATATTATGCGCACGGCGCTGCTGCATTATCTGCCGCTCCTTCGCGTCATTCGAAGCACGTTGGATGAGCGGCCGAACCATGTGGTGGATGCCAATCGTTTTCGCAAAGCTCTCGAGGAGAACATGTCTCCCGATTATGCCCAGCAGACACTGACAACAGCTATCGGCTGGGCACGATATGCCGAACTGTTCGATTATGATGAAGAGTCAGACCGCTTCCATCTGGAAACGGAAGAATAGGATCTGCTTCTGCCCTTCAGGAGAAGCAGAAAACCCTTCAGGCCGGTGTCTTGAGACGGTCCCGGTATAGCTTGCGCGCCTTAGTAACTTTGGGCGCGACAACAGCCGCACAATAGGCCGTTTCCGGATTGCGGGCGAAATAGTCGAGGTGCTTTTCTTCGGCGCGCCAGAAATGCGCCGGGCCTTCAATAGACGTGACAATCGGCGCGGGCCAGATCTGCTCTGCAGTGATCTCGGCCTTTACTTCTTGGGCAACACGCTGTTGGTCGGCATCTCCGAAAATAACAGAGCGATACTGCGTCCCGACGTCATTGCCCTGCCGATTGAGCTGCGTGGGATCATGGGTCGTGAAAAAGACCCGCAGGACATCTGCCAGAGAAATTTCCGCTGGATCAAACACGACCTTCACGACCTCTGCATGTCCGGTATTCCCGGTACAAACAGCTTCGTAGGACGGATTATCGACATGACCGCCTGCATAGCCCGGGTCTGCCGAGATAATGCCGCGCAGGCCGGTATAGACGGCTTCCACGCACCAGAAACAGCCTGCACCAAGAAGAATGGAAGAGTGTGCACTCATAAACTGAGTCTCCTGAGACGATAGCCTCCCCATATGGGGAGGCCTCTTCCTTATTTCACCACTGGTAACCAGATTGCGCTGGCAGCATTGCCGCCGCGATGAATGGTCTGGGTTGCAGAGTGATAGTCCGATGCTTTCGCATCGAAGATATTCTGAACGAAGCTCTGAGGGTTGCGGTCATAAAGCGGGAACCAGCTGGACTGGATCTGGATTTGAATCCGATGGCCCTTCTGGAAAACATGGTTCACCGCCGGCAGCGTGAACTTGTATTCCTGAATCTGTCCTGCGGGTATGGCCGATGGGTGCGCGAAGTCATTGCGATAGCGCCCACGGAAGATGTCCATCGAAACTGGAAGCTCATACCCGCCCATTTCCGGACGATCCGGCGTAACGCCAGGCTGTACGTCAATGATTTTTACAACCCAATCGGCGTCCGTGCCGGTCGTGGAAGCAAAAATATCGGCGGTCGGGACGCCTGATACGCGGACGGGCGCGTCCAGAACGGGAGTTTCGTAAGTCAGAACGTCCGGGCGGCTCTCGGCAAAGCGCTGGTCCGTAACAAGCCATGCTTTCCAGCGGGAATCCCCTGCGTTGTAGGGGCGCGGCATGAAAGGAACAGGATGCGCGGGATCAGAGATATAAGCATCCGTGCCGGGGAGCGTCCGCTTGAATGACAGGCCGTGGTCAGGCTGAAGGTACAGACGCTCCCCACGCATCATGCAGGTCGTGTCACACTCTGCAAGCCAGTTGCGGAAATGATCCCAGTGGTTTTCGCCCGTGTTGTAGATAATCGCTTCATCAAGATGCGGGTCAGCGCCATCTTTCAGATAATGATCGAAGAATGGGCGCATGACGTTGGAGCGGTACCAAAGCGCCGTGTCACCTTCAAAGTGAAGTGGACCCAGAGTCGATCCGTCATAATTAACGCCACTATGGCGCCATGGTCCCATAACGAGAACATTCGGGACCTGTGTGTGGTGAGCCTTGAGGTTCATCCAGGAATGGATCGCGCCCCACATGTCTTCCTGATCCCACAGGCCCTGTTCCCAGATTGTCGGGACCTTCAGAGGCTTACGGACAAGGATCTGGTCAAGCGCCTGTTCCTGCCAAAACGCATCGTAGGATGGGTGTGCTTTCAGGCGGTTCCACCACGGATACTGGTTCAGCCCTGCTTTGGTTGCAAATGCCCCTGTTGAGCCAGCCTGTAGGAAATTGGTGTAATCGTCAGCATCTGCGCGAGGAATTGTCGGCCCCTCGCCGGCTTCGCTCATCTGCATGGTAAAATAGTCGAGGCCAGGCTGACGGAACGCGCCGTAGTGGAACCAGTCGTCACCCATCCAGCCATCCACCATCGGGCTTTCCGGAGCGGCCACTTTGAGGGCTGGATGCGGGTCCAGCAGCGCCATCACAACGGTCCAGCCTTCATACGAAGAGCCAGTCATGCCAACGCGACCGTTGCTTTCCGGAAGGTTTTTCACGAGCCAGTCGATCGTGTCCCACGCATCGGTGGTATCGTCTGTCTTGGTGGGATTGAGGGGGCCGATCGGCGGGCGGGTCATGATGTAGTCGCCCTGGGACCCGTACTTTCCACGAATATCCTGGAAAACGCGGATATATCCTTCCTCGACGAAGACCCCATCGCCCTGAGGGCAAATTTCACGCATGGTTGGCGCGTTGGGAATTCGGTTCAGGCGCTCACTGGCATGATATGGTGTGCGCGTGAGCAGGATTGGTGCGTTTTTTGCTCCCTTGGGAATGACAATCACGGTATGGAGCTTCACTCCGTCCCGCATGGGAATCATGATGTCACGCTTGATGTAGTCCTGCTGATCAGTTGGCAGGGCGGCATGAGCTGGAATGTCGTTTCCGGTCTGGATCATGTCTGGCGTTACGGCGGGTCCAGCAGATGCCGGGGCAGCCAGTGCGGCAGGGATACAGGCAATGGAAAGAGCCGTTCCAAGGCTGAGAAGATAACGTTTCACAAAAGGCTCCTGATCTTTGGATAGATTTTGGCCTTGTGAGTTCCCATCTAGCAAGAGCGGGAGAGAATGCTTTTCATATCTTTCCTGCGCTGGTCTTTTTTTGTTTGATTCGCTATGGAGCATGGCTCCTGCTGTTATGAAAGTTCTGTTCTGATGCCTGCCTATCGTTCCCGCACTACGACCCATGGCCGCAACATGGCTGGCGCGCGTGCGCTCTGGCGCGCAACGGGGATGAAGGACGGTGACTTCGGAAAGCCTATTATCGCGATTGCCAACTCGTTTACCCAGTTTGTTCCTGGGCATGTGCATCTGAAAGATATGGGCTCTCTCGTGGCTTCCGCCATTGAGGAAGCCGGTGGCGTCGCTAAAGAATTCAACACGATCGCTGTGGATGACGGCATCGCCATGGGACACGGCGGAATGCTGTATTCCCTGCCCTCACGAGAGCTGATTGCTGACTCCGTTGAGTATATGGTGAACGCGCACTGTGCGGATGCCATCGTCTGCATCAGCAACTGCGACAAGATCACGCCGGGTATGCTGATGGCCTCCCTGCGACTGAACATTCCAGTTGTGTTCGTGTCTGGTGGCCCCATGGAAGCGGGCAAGCTCAATGGCCCAGGTGTTGAGCGTAAGCTGGACCTTGTAGATTCGATGGTTGCTGCGGCGAACCCGAACGTGACGGACAGTGAATCCGAACAGATCGAGCGCTCAGCTTGCCCGACCTGTGGCTCATGCTCTGGTATGTTTACGGCCAATTCCATGAATTGCCTTGTGGAAGCGCTGGGCCTTGCGCTGCCTGGTAATGGGTCTCTGCTGGCAACCCACGCTGACCGTCGCGATTTGTTCCTGAGGGCTGGCCGTCTCTCAGTTGAGCTGGCACGTCGCTGGTATGAGCAAGACGATGCATCCGTTCTGCCGCGTAGCATCGCAACCCGGAGTGCGTTTGAAAATGCCATGGCGCTGGATATTGCCATGGGTGGATCAACGAACACCGTACTGCATCTGCTGGCTGCTGCCCGCGAAGGTGAAGTGGATTTCCACATGGCAGACATTGATCGTCTGTCCCGCAAGGTGCCGCATCTTTGCAAAGTCGCGCCTGCAAAAGCAGACGTTCACATGGAAGACGTGCATCGTGCAGGTGGTGTTCCAGCCATTCTGGGCGAACTCGATCGCGCAGGTCTGCTGCAAACATCTCTTCCAACCGTTCATGCCCCCACATTGGCTGATGCCCTTCAGAAGTGGGACATCATGAACGGCGGCGAAGAAGCGGTTAAAATGTTCAAGGCCGCTCCTGGTGGAGTGCGCACTGTGCATGCCTTCTCACAGTCCAGCCAGTACCATGAACTGGATACGGATCGTGAGAATGGCGTCCTGCGAAGCCGTGCTCATGCCTTCTCGCAGGATGGTGGGCTGGCCGTTCTGTACGGCAACCTCGCGGAAGACGGCGCGATTGTGAAAACTGCCAGCGTAGCCAAAGACATTCTGACCTTCACAGGTACGGCTCGCGTGTTTGAAAGTCAGGACGATGCTGTTGCCGCTGTTCTTGGGAACAAGATCGTTGCTGGCGATGTCGTTGTTATCCGCTACGAGGGGCCGCGCGGTGGTCCAGGGATGCAGGAAATGCTGTACCCGACCAGCTATCTGAAATCCAAAGGGTTGGCTGAAGTCTGCGCTCTGGTGACGGATGGCCGTTTCTCGGGTGGTAGCTCAGGCCTCTCCATTGGGCATGTCTCGCCGGAGGCTGCTGAAGGTGGTGTGATCGGCTTGGTAGAAGATGGTGATCGCATCGTGATCGACATTCCAAACCGGACGATGCGTCTTGATATTTCAGATGCGGAAATCTCGAACCGTCGTGAAGCCATGAATGGCCGTGGCGAAAATGCCTGGAAGCCGAACCGTACGCGTGTCGTATCCCGCGCTCTGCAGGCATATGCGGCGATGACAACAAGCGCTGCCAACGGTGCTGTTCGTGATCTGTCTCAGATTATTGTGAAGACACGCGGCTGATCACGCGCTCTACGGCCTCTCTCAACTCGGGAGAGGCCAGCATTTTTGGCCCGTCATGCCCCGTGTTGGGCACGATATCGATGTCCCAGTTAAAAGGGACATCAAGCCTGTAGGCTTCTTCTCTGGCTTGGGCATAGGCCCACTGCCCTCTCTCCAGGCGATTGCGGCCCTGTCCCATGGCTTGGGCAATGCGGCCTGCCTCGAGAGTAGTTTCCACATCGTCCGAACCAAGCAGGATGGTGAGATGTTCAGCCAAATAACGCTTGATCGATTGCTGCTGGGTATTCTCCGGCCAGCCGTTAAACCCATAAGGGACTGGACTGTCAGTCTCAGGTTCCACGTATGTTGCTGGGTTCATGAGGATGATTTCGACCTCATTTGCCGGAGCATATGCCGCCACGCGGTCCAGAAACTGCGCGCCAGCTGAGTGACCAATCAGAATAATGGGAAGATCCGGCTGCTGGGTTTCCTCCCATGCCCATTGTTCCATGGGCTTGATCAGTGTCGCAGCCGGGATTTCGTCCTGCCGTACGGGAAAGCCGCCGCGCTGATATTGCCAGGTTGGAAACTGCTTCAGAGGAAACGACGGTGAAAAGATCACCCCGCAAACAGCGCGTGCAAGCGGGATGCTTTGATCACGGTATGCCTCGTTATCACGGTCTTTTGCCGCCAATACGAACAGGATAGCCCGTAAACGACAGCCGGAAGGTCGAAACGCGTCAATATCCAGCGACCGACCATACAGAATGGCTTTCTGGGAGCTGGGTCCGACAGGAAGCTCTGTGGCCCTGGCAATTGATGTCTGTGAAAGCATCATTGCCAGGGCAATCAGGAAAAGCTTGGGAGGCTTAGCCAAGCCGCGCAAGTGCAGCCTTGAGGCGTTCGAGATCATGCTCGAAGGTTTCAAGGCGCTGACGGTTTTCTTCAACCACTTCCGGCTTTGCACGTGCAACAAAATCAGCGTTGTCCAGTTTGCGACGGACCTTGATGATCTCACTGTCGTTCTTGCTGATCTCTTTTGCAAGACGTCCCCGTTCTGCATCGAGATCAATCAGGCCCTCCAGCGGGATAAAGATCGTCGCTTCATCAAGAACGATCTGAGCGGCGTTTTTGGGAATTTCGCCTTGGAAAACATCAACGTCCGAGACGCGTGCCATGCGGCCAATAGCTTCAGTCCATGTTTTTGCACGAGTGAGGTTTTCTGGCGAAACATCGCGGAAAATCAGCGGTGCTTTCTGTGCTGGGGGGATATTCATCTCAGAGCGAAGCGTACGAAGTTCGCTGATCAGACGTACGACCCAATCCAGTTCTGCACGGGCTTCTTCTGCGTTCTGTACCAGCATTTTGTCCGGCCAGCGAATTGCTGTGAAGTCACCGGAATAGCCCAGTTCTTTCCAAAGTGTAGCTGTTACAAATGGTGTCACAGGCTGCATGAGGCGCAGAATCAGTCCTAAAACATGGGCACTGACCGCGCGAAGTTCGATGGTTTCGTCATTTTCCGCCGCGAAGACGGGTTTGGAAAACTCTACGAACCAGTCACAGAAGCAGCTCCACACGAAACGATAGCAGCAGTTAGCGTACTCATCGAACCGATAGTTCGAAAGTGCCTGCTGTGCATCCGCAATGGCGGTGTTGGCTTCTGAGAGGATCCAGCGGCCCAGACTGCTTTGGACGCTCGCTGGATCGAAGTCCTCTACGGGCTGTGCGCCATTCATCTCAAGGAAACGGGACGCATTCCAGAGTTTCGTGACGAATGCACGGTGCTCTTCAACGCGCTTGCGACCTAGCTTGATATCGCGCCCTGGGCCTGTGCCCGCACAGATTGCCAGACGCGTTGCATCAGCACCGAACTCTGCAATCAGATCCAGAGGGTCCAGCCCATTCCCCTTGGACTTGGACATTTTTTGCCCTTTTTCGTCCCTGACAAGGCCGTGGATCAGGACCGTTCGGAAAGGCACGTCGTCCATGAAATGCAGGCCCATCATCATCATCCGGGCGACCCAGAAGAAGATAATATCAAAGCCCGTGACGAGGACGCTCGTCGGGTAATAGTGCGCAAGCTCGGGCGTCTTGTCCGGCCAGCCGAGAGTTGTGAAAGGCCAGAGGCCAGAACTGAACCACGTGTCGAGAACATCTTCGTCCTGTGTCAGTGGAACGCCATCACCGGCCTGGGCCTGGGCCTCAGCTTCTGTATTAGCGACATAAACACTGCCATCCGGGCCATACCAGGCCGGAATACGATGCCCCCACCAGAGCTGGCGGCTGATGCACCATGGCTGAATGTCTCGCATCCAGGCGAAGAACGTGTTCTGCCATTGTCTGGGCTCAAAAACGATTTTACCACTTTCCACGGCCTCTACTGCTGGACCTGAAAGCTTTTTTGCATCGCAGTACCACTGCAGGGTCAGGCGTGGTTCGACAACCGCGCCACCGCGCTCGGCATAAGGGACCTGAAGCTTATGTGGTTCGATTTTTTCAAGCCACTCAAGACGTTCGAGTTCAGCGACGATGCGCTTGCGTCCTTCTTCCCGGCTTAGGCCAGCAAGCGATTCCACAAATGCTACTGACGACAGGCCGTTGACATCAGCCAACTCGGTACGGATTTCGTCGAGCCAGATATGGGCTGTCTCATCCAGCATCGTGGGCGCAGACAGATTGTGTCTTTTGCCCACTTCAAAGTCATTGAAGTCGTGAGCAGGCGTAATTTTTACAGCGCCGGTTCCCTTTTCAGGGTCGGAATAGAGGTCTGCCACAACAGGAATACGGCGACCCGTTAGCGGGAGCGTAACGAACTTACCCACCATGTCGGCGTAGCGTTCATCTTCAGGGTGAACAGCAACGGCAACGTCTGCCAGCATTGTTTCAGGGCGCGTGGTTGCAACCGTTATCGTCCGTCCGTCCTCGAGCGGATAACGGATGTACCACATGGATCCCTTGGTTTCACGGTTCTCAACCTCAAGGTCGGAGATCGCGGAACGGAAGTTTGGATCCCAGTTTACCAGTCGGCGATCACGATAAATGATCCCTTCCTGGTGTAACTGTACAAAGACCTTGCGGACGGCGCGTGAAAGCCCCTCGTCCATGGTGAAGCGTTCGCGGTCCCAGTCTGCCGAAGCACCAAGTTTGCGAAGCTGCTGGACGATCTCCCCGCCGGACTGCTCTTTCCACTCCCACACCCGCTCAAGAAAGCCTTCGCGACCTAACGCGGTTCTGCTGACGCCTTCTTTATCGAGCGAACGTTCGACAACCATCTGCGTGGCGATGCCAGCATGGTCAGTTCCTGGCTGCCACAGGACATTGCAGCCCTCCTGACGCTTCCAGCGGATCAGAATGTCCTGCAGCGTAAATGTCAGGGCATGGCCGAGATGCAGTGTGCCCGTGACATTCGGTGGCGGAAACATGATCGAAAATGGTGTTCCCGGTGCACTCGGGTCGGCACGGAAAGCCCCGTTGTTCTCCCAGCTTTCGTAGAGAGACGTTTCATGATCAGCGGGAACAAAACTTTTTTCGAGCATGATAATCCAGAAAATTCAGCGGCAAATGTTGGTAAAAGAAGGCAATCAGTTATTCGGGCGCATGCGCGCAATCTCGGCGCGCACCAGAATTTCTACAAGCGAAGGCAGGTGAGCATCCAGCCACGTCCGTACCATGGAGCGCACTTCAGTGCGAACCATGTCTTCAATCGTCATGCCGCTGCTTCCGCTCACGACGGTATCAGACGGGATTGATTTTCCGTTACTGCTGAAGGCGGTCTGCAGGTCATTGAGCGAGTGCTCTGCCGCAGCAATGGTTTGTGCGCCCATGAGATCATCCTGCGGCGCGGAGTTGCTGTGCTCTATTTTTGCAGGCGACACCATCATGGATGGTTCAAGGGTCAGTTCGTCATTTTCGATAGCTGACGTCACGAGTGTGCTCTCCACTGTTTTGTTCAAAGTCTTGTTGTCCTTCAGGATCCGGCGGATCGAGCTAAGGACGGTGTCGATTGTATCGTCAGCCGAGCCACGCTGCGGCTCCGGAGATGGAGAGGTCATGACGTATGGGGCATCTTGAGCATTACAGGAAAAGCATTAGCGTCCAGGCTGATTGATCGCGTAGTCGCTGGTGCCCCACAGTCTGTTCTTGACCGCATTGTAGTAGGCTTTTTCATCGTAGAGCGGGACCCCCAGCTTGAGGTCAGATGCCGTCAGTCTTCCGATCGACGCTGCGACCGCATACGAGGAGATGACCAGATTAGACAGGTGCTGAACCAGTGTCTGCTGGGCCTGCAGGAGTGTCTGCTGCTGCTGGAGAACGGCCAGTGTTGTGCTGGTCCCGACCAGAGCCTGACGTTCCACACCATCTAACGCAATTACGTTGGCGGAAATGGCCACGCGGTCACTGTTGATGGATTGCTTGAAAGCAACCATCTGTTGCCAGCTCGCCGCTCCTTTCTGAAGGGCCGTACGGCGCTGCACATCCACTTCACGATGGGCGGCCTGGGCCTGCTGGCGTGCACCGCGGATGGCAGAATATTCAGAACCGCCCTGATAGATCGGAATCTGGAAGGCCAGCATTCCATATTTATTATCTGTCAGCGAGCGGCTGTAACCCTGATTTATGGAGTGCTGAAAAGCAAGCTCAGCGGAAACCTTGGGCATAATCGCCGAGATCTGCACAGACACATTGTCTTTTTGCTGCGCTTCAGTGAAGAGCGCATTCACAACGTCCGGATTGTTCTGAACTGCAAGGGCAACGACTTCGCGCTCACTTTGAACGGGCAGCTTGAGTGGCTGGGGCGCTTCAATGTTTGGAGGCGCGGCAATCCCCACGACCTGCATATAGGTTGCCTGTGCTCCCTGAAGAGTTCCTTCCGCCTGCTGCCGCTGCGCTGTTGCGCTTGCAAGAGCTGCCTGCGCCTGAGCGACGTCAGTTCTGGTAATTTCGCCGACGTGGAAGCGTTCCTGCGTGGCCTGGACCTGCTGCTGGAGAACGCGCTCGTTATTGATGGCGAGCTGCAAAAGCTGCTCGTCCTGAACGACGCCTACATAGGCATTGACGACATTTGTGAAGACTGTCTGCTCTGTCGAGATCAGTTTGGCGCGTTCAGCCATGACCTGATTTGTCGCTGCGTGAATGCCTGCGACAGTTTTGCCGCCTTCATACAAAGGCTGGGTAATATTCACACCGCCGCTGTAGCCAGGCGTCTGATAGCGCTGGTTCGTCCCCAGATTACCGCTGCCAGCTGCATAGTTGGTCTGACCGTCGTAGTAGGTCAGGTTCATTGTTGTCTGGATGGTCGGGTGCCAGCCCGCCATTGCGGTCGGAACCTGCTCATCTGTTGCACGCAGGCGGGCACGCTCCTCGCGGAGGGTGGGGTTTGTCAGATAGGCAGTGGAAAGAGCTTCCTGCAAAGTATGTGGGACGAAGGTTGGGGACCCGCTCCCGTCATACTTCTGAGCCAGGGCTGTTCCGCTCAGGAGAAAGCTCAGAAGACCCAGTCCCAAGGGACCAGATAGAGCCTTTGTGCCGTTGCATCCTGAAGTCATGAGATATCCTGCCATCTGAACACTGTATCGCAGCGTTTCGTGAATCAGCCCTTAATAGCCTGATCCCTCTCAGAAGAAAAATCCTCATCGAGGCTGAAATATCTCTCTTGACCAAAATGTCCTGAAAGACGATATAGCCCCTGTCTCCTCCGAGGTCCGGTGGCAGAATGGTGATGTAGCGGACTGCAAATCCGCGAATGTGGGTTCGATTCCCGCCCGGACCTCCAGAGAGACTACTCCCCCCGCAGAAAATAGCCGTTTTTTCCTGATGTTCTAAAAATCAGGAATTCGATTTTACCATTTTCAAATAAAGTATTGGCTTTTTTGATCGGCTGGCCGTGCGTATTGCGTCACGTTAGCCAACCGTCTTGCTCAGTCTGTCAGGAGTGAGCCTCTGCATACGCTGCGGCTGCCCCAAAGAGACCAGGCTGGGGATGCGTGATGATTTTGACAGGCATTTCGCTCATCATGGTCTCAAAGCGCCCTTTTGCGACGAAACGTTCGGCAAAGCCGGACTCACCGAGAATATTCGCCAGACGCAGTCCAAGGCCGCCGGCAATCACAACGGCATGGGCGCCGTGTGCCAGTGCCAGATCACCAGAAACGGCACCAAGGCTCAGACAGAAACGCTCCAGAGCTGCGGCTGCAATCGTGTCGGAGCCTTCCATGGCGTTCTGCCAGAGCGTTCTGTTATCGCGTAGCGTAATGGGCAGGCCCTGCTGTTCAGCAATGACTTCGTAAAGGTTGGTCAGGCCGGGGCCAGACACGATGCGTTCTGCTGAAACGCGCCGGAAACGCTGGCGGAGCGCCTTGAGGATGTTGTCTTCAACTTCGTCGAGTGGTGGGTAGTCGAGGTGGCCGCCCTCGGTCTCCATGACAAAGTATTTTTCTCCACGGCGTAGCAGGCAGGCTGCCCCCAGACCCGTACCAGGCCCGACAATCGTGATGGTTCCCTGCGATGGAAGATCCACGTCCGGGCCGCACAGATGTCTCATGTATGATGAATCAACCTGGGCGACCGCATGAGCCACGGCACCGAAATCGTTGACCAGAACGAAGTTGTCGAGATGCAGACGGCTGGCAAGCTGCGTCGGATGGATGACCCAGGGATTATTGGTCATCTTCAGGATTTCACCTGTAACCGGACAAGCTACGGCAATCCCGGCTTCCCTTGGTAAAGGGCGGTCCAATGTTCTGCCAAAAGCTTCCCAGGCCAGAGCCAGGCTTGCGTGCTCCGCGCATTTTAGGGTGACGGCTTCACCCAGTTCTGCGACGGTTCCGTTTTCGATGCTTGCGATTGCAAAACGGGCATGGGTGCCGCCGATATCGACCGCAACGATTTCCCTCATGACAACTATCCTCTGGCCTGTCTGGCATCTGTTGAATGTGGAAGCAGTCGCCTACCGGCAGCATGCCGTCAAGTTAGTGAGAGGCGTCTTTTCTTAATTTGCAGCACGTTGTCGCACTTCGGCGGAACGCAGCAGGCGATGAACGATTGGCCGCGGCACCAGCATCTCCAGAAGTCGGGCCAGAGCGAAAGGCCATGGAAAGAGAAGATGCGCCCGTCCTTGGCCGATGGCGCGTGCGATGAGGCGCGCTGCTTTGGTTGAGGACACTAGGAGCGGCCGAGCCCCTTCCAATCGCTGGCTCATGGGCGTGTCGACATATCCCGGAGAGACAAGCGTCACATAAACATTGTGCGGTGTCATGGCGGCATGAAGCGCTGTGCTGAAACGGGCAAGGCCAGCTTTTGAGCCGCTATAGGCCGTCGCGACGGGAAGATCATGGAATGCAGCAACAGAACCGATGAGGGCGATATTCCCGCCACCTCGTGGAGCCATGCGGCGCGCCATTTCTGTGGCCAGGGTCACGGGCGTCGTGAAGTTGACGAGTGAAATGGTTTTCACCTGCTCTGGGAGTTCCGTGAGTTCATTTTCCGGGCGGATGTCTCCCAGCCCTGCACCGAGAACAAGAATATCGATCGGGCTGACGTCGTCGGCTTCTCGTAAGGCAACAAGGGCCGCGTCTGTGTCACACAGATCAAGAGCGAGAGTTTCTGTCGTGGCGCCGTGGCGTTGGGCCTGCGCTGCGACCTTATCCAGTCGCTCTTGGTTGCGGCCCCATAGAACAAGATGTGTTCCTGCCCGCGCATAGTGAAGTGCGAGTGCCTCACCGATGCCGCTGGAGGCTCCGGTGATCAGAATTCGTGACTGAGGGCCGCGTCTGGAAAGCGGAAAGGTTGCCATGCGAGAGATATCCACGTTGAAAGTCATGGTCGGATTGGTAATGGGAGGGTATAGCCTTCCGGTGCGAAAAAATGCGACCCTGTGCTGTTAAGGCATATTACTCCATTAGCTCTGAAAAATTTTTCAACCAGAGGTGCAAGGCCCGACCCTATGACATCGCCCGCTCCGCAAGATGATCTAGTAGTCCGTCCGGTTACGACGCGGGCACATTTGAAGCTCTTTATTACCCTGCCCCGCCGTATTTACGCTGGAATGCCCGGGTTTGTTCCACCACTGGACATGGAACAGAATGACCTTCTGAACCCCAAGAAAGCTGCCATTTTCCGTCATGCCAGCATTCGCTATTTTCTGGCTTGGCGTGGTGACACCCCTGTCGGGCGTATTGCTGCGATTGTTGATCATCGTGCGATTGAATTCTGGGGTGAGAAAACAGGGTCTTTTGGCGCACTGGATGCTGTGCCGGAGGCGTCTGTTGTTGCAGCTCTTTTGAGTGCTGCCCGTCACTGGCTTCGCCTTCAGGGCATGGATCGCGTGCGTGGTCCGGTTACGCTGAGCGGGAATGGTGAATCCGGGCTCATGATCGAGGGGCAGGATCAGCCACTCATGATTGCGATGCCCTGGCACCCCAAACTGCTGGGGCAGTTGGTCGAAAGTGCGGGCTACGAACGCAGCGAAGATCTTCTGAGCTACCGTTTCGATCTGACTGAAGAAAACAGGGCCAATTTTCGCGTTCCGGGTGATCTGAAAATCGGAGAAGGTCGTCTCGGATCCATCTCCGTGACGCGTCTTTCCAAGAAGCAGATTGCAGCGCAAGGTGAAGTCCTGCGGACGCTCTACAACGATGCCTGGAGTGGAAAGTACAATTTCGTACCTTTGCAGGACTACGAAATGAAGGCGATGATCAATCAGCTCAAGCCGCTGCTGAGACCCGAGCACTATGTTCAGATTGATCAGGACGGTGAGCCGGTGGCCATGGCTCTGGTTGTACCCAATCTTTACGATATTGCAGGCGATCTCGGTGGTGATCCTACGCCGCTCGGTTGGATCAAGCTTGCTGCCCGTCTGGGACTGCATCGCTTTCACTCTGCGCGTGTCATTCTGTTGGGCGTCACGCGCAAGCTTCAGGGCACGATGCTGGGCTCTCTCCTGCCCTCTCTGGCAATTTCGGAACTGCTGCGTCGCGGGCGCTCTCTACCCTATTCCTGGGTAGAGCTTGGGTGGATTCAGGAATCTGATACGAGAATGAAGAATTTGGCGGAAGCTGTAGTTCCGCATCCTTATAAGCGTTATCGCCTGTACGAACGCTCAATCCAGGATTGAGATCTGAAAGGGGTGCCAGCTTTAGAAGTGCTGCCACCCTTTTTTTTGTATTTCCATAACCTGTCCCTCGGCATTTAGAACGTGCACTCCCGCTCCTGAGCGGATGGCCCCGATACGAGTGACGGGCACATTTCTTTGAGAGCACGCCTGAACCAACACGCTCTCGTTTTCAGGGGCACAGGTTAAGAGAAGCTCGTAATCATCGCCGCCTGTGAGACGTTGTTCGAGCCATTGTGACCCAAGCGCGTTGGCAGCCGAGGACGCCGGAACTGTGTCTGCCAGAATATCTATGGCCACACCGGATTCTGCCGCGATATGACCGCAGTCCTGTATCAGGCCATCGGAAATATCCATCGCCGCATGCACAAGCCCATTCAGGTTCAAACCCGTTCGTGGGCGGGGCAAACGGTATCGCTCTGACAGGAAACCTGTTGGATCAGAAATTTTTCCTTGAAGGGCTAACAGGCCAAGCGCGGCATCGCCGATTGTTCCGGTAACCCACAGGCTGTCACCAGCTTTAGCTCCGCTCCGGCGAAGAGCAGTGCCTTTTTTCAGCCGTCCAAAAACTGTTGCTGACAGAACAAGTGGACCCGCCGTCGAGGTTGTGTCTCCCCCGAGCAGCGTTACGCCATAGAGGTTCTGATCCTCCGCCAGGCCCGCAGCGAACGCACTGAACCACACGTCATCGTAGCGAGATACGTGCGGGATGGTGACGTTCAGGGTGTAGGCATAGGGCTCTGCGCCCATGGCGGCGAGATCTGAGAGATTGCAGCGGAGAAGTTTGCGCCCCACTGTTTCAGGGGGATCTTCCGTCAGAAAATGGACGTTCTCGACCATCGTGTCGGTAGAGATGGCCATCTCCTGCCCCGAGGGACAAGAGATCAGCGCGCAGTCGTCTCGAAGGTCGAGACTTTCCGGGCCAGCGAGCTGCCGGAAATGTCGGGCGATGAAACCGAATTCGCCCGACATGCTTCAGGTGTTGCTTTCGTTGCGTCGGCTGACGGCATCAAGAATGCCGTTCACCATCTTTGGCTCGTCCCCGAAGAAAAAGCCGTGTGCAACGTCCATATATTCATTGATCACGATGCGGTCGGGCGTATCGGTGTCAGCGATTTCGAATGTTGCAGCCCGGAGCAGTCCGCGAAGAACGGGATCGAGGCGCGTCATTGGCCACTGCTCGGGAAGTAGATCGCTTAACGTGTGGTCGATCTTGTCCTGATCGAGCGTTACGCCACGAACAATTTCCTGCATCAGAGTCAGGTCGGCATCAGGAATGTGGCCGTCTTCGAAGGATGCTGTCGGGCTGACGCGGCGGTGACGGAGAAACTGGCCGAGAACGGTCTCCGCATTGTCGCCGGACTGTTCGCACTGGAACAGAGCCTGAACGGCTGCAACACGGGCAATGGTCCGGCTGCGGCGCGTTGGTCGGCTGTTGGGCGCGTCTGATGCGGTCATGGTGTCTCCTGGGAGTCGTTTTTTCCGGGAGACGCATCTGCGTCCCCGGTTATGGGGTTCATGTCGGCGAGGATCTTCGAGAAAGCCTCGACCTCGCGGAAGTCGCGATAAACGCTGGCGAAGCGGACATAAGCCACACCGTCCACCTCGCGCAATGCGTCCATCGCAAGTTCGCCGATACGATGTGAAGAAATATCCTGCTCTCCGGACGCTTCAAGCTGCCGGACAAGCCCATTGACCAGGCGTTCCTGTCGCTCTTCTTCAACGGGGCGTTTGCGCAAAGCGACGCGGATCGAACGGCTGAGCTTGTCCCGATCGAAGGGGACACGCCGACCATCTGCCTTGATAACGTTCAACTCGCGAAGCTGAACGCGCTCTACGGTTGTGAAGCGCTGTGTGCAGGCCGAGCAGACGCGCCGACGTCGGATTGCGGTCCCGTCTTCACTGGACCGGCTGTCCTTTACCTGAGTGTCGTCGTGTCCGCAGAAAGGGCAACGCATGAACAGTCCTGATCGTTCGGGCCTTGTCGGGGCCAGGAAAATAGGAGCAGTTTACCGGATCATCCGTTCTGGCCCAAATGGGCCTGTCCGTTACCGGGAGACTATCGTTGAAACGGGTATCTGCGGCTTTTGCTGTCTTGTTATCGCTCTCTGCTGCTCCTGCTTTTGCGCAGGAAACTGGCGCTCTGCCAGTTGCACAGCATAATCGCCAAAAAATTGTCGTTCTGGATGGAACACTTGCCCCGTCGAAGCATGACGATACACGGGCCAATGCGTATTTTACGATTCGCAATGACGATGACAGTGATCATCTGTTGAAGGGCATCACGTCACCGGCCTGCTCCACCATCACAGCGCATCACACGAACCAGGAGCAGACGCAGGCGACGAATGATCTGTTTTCGCATCTGGCCCTGCCCCATAACTCAGACATGATATTTCCGGTTTCCGGTTATCATCTGCTGTGCGGTGGTGTGCAGCAGGGTCTTCAGCTCGGACAGAAAGTACCGTTTACCTTCGAGTTTCTCGATGGTGACAGCATAACGATCGGTTTTACGGTCGAAGCGGCCAAATAAACTGATTTGGAGATCTCAGGCCATGATGGTGGCTGAGATCTCCTTGATAACGGCCAAAACCGATTCGCCGTACCGGTCGAGCTTGGATGCACCCACCCCTTTGATACTGCCGAGTTCCTGATGGCTGACGGGGTGCTCTCTTGCGATGTCCCGAAGGACCGAATCGTGGAAAATAACGTAGGGGGGAATTTCCTGCTCCCGCGCTTCTGAAAGGCGCCATTGCCGAAGGGCATCGAAAACAGATTTTTCTTCTGCGGAAAGATTGTCGTTTTCTGGATTGGTGGTCGGAGACCGCGCAATGAGGCTCTGCTTGGCGTCCAGTCGCAAAGAGACCCTTTCTTCCCCACGAAGGATTGGCCGCGCAATCTCGCTCTGAAGCGCAAGGCTCCCATGTTCGCCGTGCGTCCGGATCGCACCGCGCGCAATGAGCTGTCTGACTACGGCACGCCACCAGTTCTCGGTCTGATCCTTCCCGATCCCGAACACTGAAAGGTGCTGATAGGCGTGACGTTCGATGGTTTCGTTGGTTTTGCCGCGTAAGACGTTGGTGAGCTGGACGGCGCCGAGGCGTTGTCCTGTGCGATAAATGGCTGACAAAACTTTCTGTGCGGCTTCAGTGCCATCGAATGTGGACACGGGATTGATGCAGTTATCGCAATGGCCACAGGGAGAGGACAGATTTTCTCCAAAGCAGGCGAGAAGAGCTTGTGTGCGGCAGCCTATGGTTTCCGTGAGGGCAATCATGCTTTCCAGACGGGACTGCATGACGCGCTTTTCGTTGTCAGGCGCGCTTGACTGCTCCAGCCAGTGTCGCGCGCGAGCCATATCCTCACCGCCATAAAGCAGGAGCGTGTCTGACTTCTCACCATCACGCCCTGCCCGTCCAATCTGCTGGTAATAGGCTTCCGGAGAGGATGGCATGTCCAAGTGTACAACACAGCGGACGTCCGGGCGATCAATGCCCATTCCGAACGCTACTGTGGCAACAATGACCATGTCTTCGCCAGAGCGGAACCGCATAAGGGTCGCGCGTTTTTCAATGGGAGACAGACCTGCGTGAAACGGAAGCGCAGTCAGGCCTTTGCCCCGCAGCATTGTTGCTACACGTTCGGTCTTGTTACGGCTTCCACAGTAGACGATGGCAGCACCGCTCCGATGGCTTTCCAGTGCCTCGGTCAGCTGCTTGCTTTCGCCTCCCTTTGGGCGGGCTTCCATGAAAAGATTAGGCCTGTGAAAGCTCGCCATCAGGACGCGTGCATCGGGCATCCCGAGAACATTCAGGATATCGTCGCGTGTGCGCGGGTCAGCGGTTGCGGTCAGGGCAATACGGGGGACGTTCGGGAAGAGTTCAGGAAGCGATGCGAGGGCTCGATATTCCGGTCGGAATTCGTGTCCCCATGCAGAAACGCAGTGAGCCTCATCAATCGCGATCAGGGAAATACGGCGCTTGGAGAGAAAGTTGCTGGTCGCGGGCTGTAAAAGCCGTTCTGGCGAAATGTACAGGATGTCGATCTGATTATTGCGAAGATCCTGATGCAGGATATCGCGCTCTTCAGCGTCCAGCTCGGAATGAAGGGCTGCGGCACGGATACCGAGCTGCCTCAGGCCGGCTACCTGATCGTCCATCAGGGCAATCAGGGGGGAAATAACGAGACCCATGCCGTCCCGACATAATGCGGGAACCTGATAGCAGAGGCTCTTTCCTCCACCGGTGGGCATGAGGACGAGAACGTCTTCGCCCCGCATGACAGTTTCAACGGCCTCTCCCTGGAGACCACGAAATCCTGGAAACCCGAACACGTCTGCAAGGACCTGTTCGGGAGATTGGCCCGGTCTGGCCGCAGGGTGGTTTTGTCCCTCCGTCACTCCGGGCTCCGGCTCAAAGACCCGGTGTGATCGTGATGGAGACGCGACGCAGCGCAACGTGGGAGGCGTCGATGGTTGTCTCTGGTTCTGGCTTGATCTCGATTTTCGCACCATTCACGCCGTCATTGGCAAGCTGTGTTGCAACGGCTTGTGCGCGGCTGTCTGCAAGTTCCTTAAGAACGGCCGGATCACCGTTCATGCCAGCAGAACCGGAAACGCGGATGCTCTGAGCGTGCTCATTGCGTGCTGCTGTAGCCGCTTTTGTGACAACAGCCTGAGCAACCGGGCTCAGTGAGACGGAATCACGGTCAAAAAAAACAACGTAGCTGTCGCGTGTCGGCTGGTCGGCACAACCGGCCAGAGCGGCGGTCAGGACGAAAGCCGGAGCCGCAATACGGATGGAAGAAAGGATACGAACCATGGCGTTACGTCCTGAGAGAAAGAATTGAGGCTCCTAGGTGCCTTGTCGGCAGAGGCTGGTCAACCTGCGCTTGAAACTACCTGTCCGTTCTCAAGGCGCCAGATGCGATCCAGCCTTTCAACGCCTGTGAGGCGATGAGCGATCAGCAGAACGCTGCGGCCTTCTGCAACGTTGTTCAGGGTCTCCAGGAACGCCTTCTCGGTATCTGCATCGAGGCCTGTTGCAGGTTCATCGAGGATCAGGATCGGGGCGTCTGACAGCAGGACACGGGCGAGTGCTATGCGCCGCCCTTGCCCGCCGGAGAGTTTCGATCCGCTTTCACCAATCCATGTATCCAGACCTTCAGGAAGGCTGTGCACCAGATCCGCGACTTTCGCCTGATCGAGAGCGTTCCAGAGTGCGGCTTCTGGAAGGTCGGTGCGACCGAGAAGAAGGTTATTCCGGATCGTATCATCAAAAAGATGGCTGGACTGCGAGAGCCACGCGACCTGAGAGCGCAATGCGTCGTTGTTCAGATTGGCAATATTTTCGCCACCCAGACGAATTTCTCCATCTTCAGGTGCAACAACTTTCAGAATCAGCGCTGCAAGACTGGATTTTCCAGCACCTGATGGGCCAATCAGCGCTGCGCGCTCGCCCTGCCGAAGAGAGAGGGTGAGATCACGAAAAACTGGTTCCCGATTCGCAGTCCATCGAAAGGTTACCCTATCAACTTTGATGTCTCGGCCAGATGGAAGCGGCGTTGTTCCCTCGGCGACAGTCGGGGTCTTCTCGGCCACTTCCATGATGCGTTCAGCAGCGTACGAAACCTGGCCGTATAGAAGGCCTGCACGAGAGAGGCCCGTCACGCCTTCCAGAGCGGTAATGGCGACAAAAAGTGCGGCGATACCAGCAACTGGCGCGGCCTGCTGGAAAATCAGACCTGCGACTGCGCAGAGAATGATAGCGATACCTGCTTTGGCGACCAGGCCAGCCACAAGATTTGTCAGCGCCATGCGGATGGCCTGTCTGCGCTGGGCAGAGAACAGGGCTTCCTGACGTTCAGTCACCGCGTTTGCAAGGAAGTCTTCGGCGCCAAAAGCGCGAGCTTCTCGGAGACCTGACGTCAGATCAAGAGCTGCTACGCGCAGATCGGCCTCAGCGTGAAGAATGTCCGGGCCGAAACGCCGTGACACTCGGGTTGCCACCCAAGGCATGGCGAAAGCGAGAACTGCAAATAGAGCTGTTGTGAGTATGCCGGGGAGTGTTCCAGCTTTAATCCAGACAAACGCGGCAACAGGCAGCGTCAGAACAGCGGACGCCATCGGGACCAGAATGCGCAGGTAGAGATTGTCGAGCGTCTGGACGTCCGAGACCAGACGAGACAGGAGATCTCCAGAGCGTTGGAAGCCAAGGCCTGCTGCTGCGCCTTTTGCTAGACGGCGATAGAACCACACGCGCAGGTCTGACAGGGCGCGGAACATCGCATCATGCGTATAGAGGCGTTCCAGATATCGCAGGACGATCTGGGAGGCGCCGGCTGCCTGTAACAGCATCGACCCAGCAGCAACCCCTACGGCTGCAGCCGCAACGCGACTACCGGCCTGCCCCATCAGAGCCAGACTGGAACATACAGCCAGTTCTGCAATGACGATGCCTGTAATCAGGCGGCCGTAATGTGGCTTCCAGACGCGGATAATACGCGAGAGAGCCGTGCTGTTCTCCGGGCGCTGCGATTGAAGAGAAGCGCTCATGCTGCTTGCTCCGTATAGGAGATAACGCGACCTTTGCTGAGAACAAGGTGGCGACCATGGAACTTCTGGGCTTGCGCAGAATGAGTGCAGAGGACGACCGTTCGCCCCTCAGCCAGACGATGAAGGCTGGTCAGGATGTCTGCCTCTGTCGCCGGGTCCAGATGTGATGTGGGTTCGTCCAGAAGCAGAAGTGGCGCGTTCTTGAGGAAGGCTCTGGCAATTGCAATGCGCTGGGCCTGTCCGCCTGAAAGACCAAACCCGCCTTCTCCGATCCGCGTTTCCAAGCCTTCGGGAAGATGCGGGATATAGCTATCCATTGCCGCGTGAGAAATTGCTGACTGCAACTCCTGGTCGGAAGCCTCGGGTTTAGCGAAAAGAATATTCTCGCGAATTGTTCCTGCAAAAAGGACCGGTTTCTGCCCGATCCAGCTAATGCGGGATGAAATCTGTCGTGGCGTCAGGGTAGCCATGTTTGTGCCGTTCAGAAGGATACGGCCCTGTGTCGGGTCTACAAAACCCAGAAGAAGTTCGAGAAGTGTGGACTTGCCCGCGCCCGATGGCCCTTCCAAAATCAATGTCTCGCCGGCCGGGAGCGTGAAGCTCACGTTTTCGATCACGGGACCGCGTTCTTCGTTCCAGGAAAACGACAGGTTTTCAGCAGTCACGGTGAGGCCACGGCCATTCTGTACAGCAGCAAGTGCGGGCGTTGATGACAGTTCTTCGGGAAGGTCGGCCAACTCGTGCATAGCCTCGGCGGCTGCTGTCGCATGGGCGCGATCCTGATAAGCCGCAGACAGGGCACGGAAAGACGCGAATGCTTCTGGCACAAGAAGAATGGCGTAAAGGGCGCGTGTCAGGGCAATTTCAGGCGTCCCGCTGCTAAGGCTATGGCTCTGGGTGATGACGATCAACACCAGCGCCACGACCATGGCGATATCTGTGGTGGCGGATGCAATGAAGGCAATACGCAGGACCTTCATGGTCCGTAGGCGGAGATCATCGGCACTCGCTGCCAGCGCCTGGGCTTCACGTTCCGTGCTGCCAGAGAGGACAATCGTGGCAATTCCCTTAACGCGGTCCAGAAAGCGCGTCTGCAGACGTGTCATCGCCAGAAACTGACGGCGGGACGCAACGGCAGTGGCGATCCCGAAGAATGCCTGAAAGACCGGAAGGGACGCGCAGCAGATTGCGAGGATGATGCCCGCACGATGGTTCTGCCAGAAGACAGCCGCAACAACGATCCATTGTGAGACGAGCCACAGCGCAGATGCAGGGAGCCAGCGTGCGAAATACCCATCCAGCGCTTCCACGCGATCCACAAGGGTGGAGGCGATTGCCGAGCTGTGTTGCCGACGCAGGAGCGCAGGACCTTCTCCAATAATACGGGCCATGATTTCTGAGCGAAGTCGGCGGCGGGCCGAAAGACTTGCGGACGACGCTCTGATGTCCTGCACTGCCGTCAGGGCTACGCGGATCACGCTCACGGCAATGAACATTCCGATAGCCGGGGGGGCGTTGCCCGGATGTCCGGTCAGAATGGCGGCAAGTGTCCGGGCCAGAGCCCATGCCTGCAGAAGACCCAGGAGAGTCGAGAGCAGTCCGAGGATCACTATAACGGAGGTCAGGGAACGGCTGGCACGCCCCTGAGCTTTTATCCACGCTTTTGCGATTGTCTTGTCGGCCTTCATGATCCCTGCATATAGGTCGCAAAGTCGCCACAAGACAGTCTTTGACGCATTTCTTGCTGCTTATTTAGATTTTAAGTGGTTATTTCAGGAGTCGGACGGGCTGCCGGAGCCTGCGGACGATGGCGACTCTTCGCTGTGGATTGCTTTATGGGCAATCGCGACAGCTGTTGGCGACGGATCTGCGGGTACGAACTTCATGTTGTACCATGTGCCGTCCTCATTTGAGATGAGAAGATCCGCATTGATCTGGCGGGCAAATCCCCGGATCAACTGAATGCCAATCCCTTCCCGTCTGTTCCGTGATTCGGTCGCGCGGGACGCTTCGAGCCCAATCCCGTCATCTCCGAGTTCAAATTCTACCAACCCGGATTTGTCGGCAGGTGGATTTTTGACGCGGTGAAGCGAAATGCGAACGACGCCTGCACGATTTTCTGGAAAAGCATAACGGAGAGCATTGCTGACAACTTCAGTCACGATCAGAGCAACAGGGACTGCTTGATCGGGTGAAATCAGGACATGTTCGATGTCCAGTTCCAGCCGAATGCGTGTCTGCGTATTCATGCTGTGGGCGGAGAAGAGAATTGAACACAGCTCTTCCAGAAAGCTTTGAACATCCAGCGCCGAAAGGCCGTTTTCGGAATACAGATAACGATGCAGCGTAGCGAGCGCGCGGACCCTGTCCCGCACCAGTCTGAATTCTTCGCGGGCCTCATGGGACCGGATGCGACTGGCTTGAAGATTCAGGAGAGATGCAATGACCTGAAGATTGTTTTTAACCCGATGATGAGTTTCCCGGATGAGCATGTCCTGATGGTGTGCGGACTTCTCAAGGGCGCGTTCATGTCGCGTGAGCCGGCGTGTTGCTCTCAGAAAGGCACGCTCAAGATGACGGATTTCCAGAGGGATAGAACGATTGATACGCGGGTCGAATGGTGCCCCTCGCCGCCAGTCCGCTACGGCCAGGGCAAGTCTTTCCAAGGGTTCTACAAGGAAAGTCCGTGCAGCCCACGCGACGATCAACAGCTCCAAGACTAGGAGTGTCGCAATCAGACCCACGCGGATCAGAAAAATATTAAGCGCCCGGCTTTCTTCGCGTGTTCGCTCGGTAGCAACAAGAAGGCTGACCGGGCCATAGGCGTTTTGCAGAACATAAGTCGTGCCGTGAAACGTGAACGAGTCATGCAAAGCATGATTCGCAATATCTCTTTTCAGCCGATCATGCACAGCCGTGGGAAGTTCTGGAATATTGGGTCGATCTGGAAAAAGCGAAAAAATCGACCCGTCCCCCATCATGAGGAGGTTTCTCGCATTGTCGTTGACACCGAGGAGCAGTCTTCCATCGCCAGCAGGGAGATGGCTGCGCTGCCAGCCCAGTGTCCTTACTGCGATGATATAGCCTGCGATCGTGCCCTGATTCATCAGGGGAACGACGAATCTTATGAGAGGGCCACGCCCCCCCTTGATGACATCGACACCGATATTAGGGCGTGCGCCATTCTGGTTCAGCGTTGTCAGGAGTTGCCCGGACGGACAGATGGCCGGGTCTTGAGACGACGGTGGAGGAAGCACAACTGACGGATGCCCCTGCGCGTCAGTCAGCATTAGCGAGCAATAATGATGCTGGGAAATCGTCTGGACGAGGCCGAATTCACGGAGAGCCGTTTCCGCGGTGATGTCCCTGTCAGCCAGCATGTCCAGCACGCTGTGGGTCTGGTCCAGATCGCTTGATAATTCGGAAAGCGCTGCCTGAGCGTCGCGCTCGGTTCTTGCCAGAGCATTGCCAACGTTTTCCTGGTAGCTATGCCACGCCAGAAGACCCGCGATTGTCGCAAGGGGAAGCGTTGTCGCGACAATCAGGGCCATGACACGAGCCCCAACCGTATCGAACATGCGAACGCTGCGAAAAACCATTCTGCGATAAGGAATGACGAGACCCTTTATGACCTGCTGCCCAGGATCTCAGGCCAGGCTTCCTGTGCAATCACTTTTTCCGGTCTTCTTCGATCAGCTTTAAAAGCTCTTCAGGGATAGGTTCGCTCGCAACATCGTCAAAGAGCTGATGAAGTCCGCGGCTCAGCCAGATACCAAAGGGAGAATCCTGATCATCGCCTTTGGATTTTCCGGATGAGGATTGGGACTTGTCTCCTCCGGTCATTGTCTAGTCCTGAGCCTCTCTGTGACAACGCAGAATAATCGCCTCTGCTCCCTGCAGATCGCCGTGTGGTTCTGAGGCTGTTCGAAAGCTACAGACCTGCACGGCGGTAAAGAACTGTTTACAAAAACGGCTCAGTTACCGCAATCGCTTCAATTCCGAAATGGGCGAAATACGAACGTTTCCGAGAGGCTAAAAGTTCAATCCAGGCTTACGAGAAAAGCAGATCGTCTGCTGACTGTCCGGCACGATGGCGCACATCGATAGCGTCACGCAGGGCCTTCACCTTCACGCGCAGCTTGTCGTTGCTCGGCATATCGCCTGTCATCCATGCTTCAAGCTGGCGGCGAGCACGGAAAACGCGGCTTTTAGCTGTACCAACAGCGCAGTCAGTTGCTTCAGCCAAAGCTTCGTAGCTCATGCCCTGAATAACGACCATAACGAGTGCCTCGCGCTGGTCAGCCGGCAAGCGAGAGAGTGCCAGCGACAGATCTTTCAGAGCCAAGCGGTCTTCATGTGTTGCCGGGCTTGCGAATGTTGATGCTGGCACATCATCAATGTCGGTCGTCTCACGACGCTTGCGCAGGTCGGAGATAAAGCGGTTACGCAGGATACGATGCATCCATGCTGAGAAATTCGTGCCGGGAATGAAGCTGTTCTGGGCGGCTAGAGCATTGCACACGGCGTCCTGAACAAGGTCCTCCGCAGCAGCGCGGTTGCGCGTCAGGGACAGGGCCTGCACACGCAGCTTCGGTAGGATTGCGATGACCTGATCATGGAACGTCATTGGAGTACTCCTGGTTTCGTCCTGTTTCATGAGATCAATGAACGGGGTTCCAGGATCGTTGCATCAAAAGGAGATTTTTTTGATATTTTTTAAAAATTATTATTTGTCAGTTGGTTAGAGAGTCATTTCCTGATGATTTTTTCCTTCGGCCAACATGGAAAGCTGGCTTCTTGCTCGTGAGACCCGCGCTTTCATGGTTCCGGACGGAACATTGCAGATGCAGGCGGCTTCTTCATAAGACAGCTCCTGTGCGCCCACGAGGATGATAGCTTCGCGCAGAAGGTCCGGAAGTTTCCAGATAAGTTCTCCTAGATCCGTTACGGCATCTCGGGCACTTTGCATGGAGGGGATTTCGGACGACAGGGGCATGTCCATTTCGACGTTCTGCATGATCTCCTGTTCACGGGAAGATCGTCTGCGCTGTTCGTAAAAGGCATTTCTCTGAATTGTGAACAGCCAGGCTTTCAGCGTGGTTCCTGCCTGGAACTGTGTTTGCGCAGCGAGTGCGCGAACAACGGTGTCCTGCACCAGATCGTCTGCTGCGACGGCATCACGTGTCAGGAACCGTGCGAAACCACGGAGGTCTGGCAACGTCTTCAGGAGTTCCTGATGAAAGGAAACGCCTCTTTTCTCCTGTGGAGCCGTTTCAGGCTCGGAAACAGGTGCCGTCAGAGGGAGGTCCTTTCAGGAAGGTGAAGTCTGCGGATGCAGACAGACACTAGGCGTATCCGGTCGCTCGTGTCATGATTATTCAATCGCCACAAACGGATAGTCCTTCATAAGGTTTCCGCGCGGCTGTCCAATATCAAGAGGCTGAGGATCCATGGCTGACACGTCACGTCACGAACTCATTGCGGCGCTACCCTATGCTCGCCGTTTTGCCCGTGCCCTGGCTGGAGATCAGGCGCAGGGAGACCGGTTGGTAGCCGGTGCCCTGAAGGATTTTCTGGCTGCAGAGAAATCAGACCTTCCTCCCCGGCTGGCACTATACGGCAAGCTCGTGCAGGAGTTCTCGAAGGAGCATGCTGATCGGCCAGACATGACTCTTGTTCAAAGGGCTCTCATGCTTCTGACCTCGCTTGAGGAGCAGTCGCTGGCGTCGGCCGCTCGTGCCCTCTCTATTTCTGAAGAGGATGCCGCTGCAAATCTGGCTGTAGCTCGGCAGGCTCTTCAGGGTATTGCGCAGACGACGGTGCTTATCATTGAAGATGAGCCGATCATTGCCATGGATATTCAGGATCTGGTCGAGCGCTGTGGCCATAAAATCGCGGGTGTTGCGTACACGGAGGCTGACGCCGTGAAGCTGGCTGCCGAGACGAAGCCAGGTCTTATCCTGGCTGATATCAATCTCGGCGGTGGCGGTGATGGAATGCATGCTGTCGGGCGTATTCTGAAAACACATGAAACGCCTGTGATTTTCGTCACGGCTTATCCGGAGCGTTTATTGACCGGAGAAGCGCATGAGCCTTCCTTCGTGATTACGAAACCATTCGAGCCTATGGCGCTGGCCGTAGGGACCTATCAGGCCGTCACGGGCGGCATAAAGTCCGTCTGAGAGAAAATCCGTCTCTGGGTGCCTTGCGGGCAAACGTTCCCTGCGACACATAGGGGATATGTCGGCACCCATTCTTCTTCTTCAGAATATTACTTACACTCTTGGCGGACGTCCGCTCCTTGATGGCGCCGAGCTCGGCGTTCTTCCGGGCGAACGCATCTGCCTTGTGGGGCGGAATGGCTCCGGTAAGTCTACACTCCTCAAAATAGCGGCTGGCGACATTGTTGCTGACGACGGGACCCGGTTTGTACAGCCGGGCGTCAAGGTGCACTACCTTGCGCAGGAGCCTGATCTGACGGCGTATTCCTCCACCTTCGATTATGTCGCAGATGGGCTGGATGAGACGGAGCACTATCGGGCCCGATCCATGCTCGCTGAACTTGGCATGACGGGTGACGAAGGATGCGAACGGCTATCTGGCGGCGAGGTTCGCCGCTGCGCCCTCGCCCGCGCCTTGGCTGCGGAGCCAGATCTTCTGCTGCTGGACGAGCCGACAAACCATCTGGATCTTCCGACGATTACCTGGCTGGAAAAAGAGCTGGCCGCATCGCGCTGCGCCATGATTGTCATCAGCCATGATCGACGCCTTCTTGAGACGTTATCCCGAAGTGTGGTGTGGCTTGAGCAGGGCAAGACGCGCCGTCTGGACCAAGGCTTTTCGCGCTATGAGACTTGGCGGGACGAAGTGCTGGAACAGGAAGAACGTGATGCTCACAAGCTGGATCGTCAGATCGCTCGGGAAGAGGACTGGATGCGTTATGGCGTGACAGCACGCCGGAAGCGCAACGTCCGCCGCGTCGCTGAACTGGCGTCCTTGAGGAACAACCGTCGAGAAATCTCCGCGCGCGGCACCAGCACGCTGCGCATGTCTGCGACGGAAGCAGATGGCGGCGGCAAGATTACGATCGGTACGGAAAGCCTGGGATGGGCGTATGGGGATCGCACGATTGTAAAAAATCTCGATCTCAAGATTCTCCGCGGAGACCGTTTGGGGTTGGTTGGCGCCAATGGTGCAGGAAAGACCACTCTTATTCGTCTTCTGACCGGTCGCATGCCCCCGCAGGTAGGATCTGTTTATATCGGACCTTCTGTTGCCATGGTGACGCTGGATCAGCAGCGTGAAAGTCTGGACCCTACCAAAAGCCTTTCTGACACCCTTACAGGGGGCAGTGGGGATATGGTTCAGGTCGGGAATGAGAAGCGTCACGTTATCGGATATATGAAGGACTTCATGTTCCGTCCGGAACAGGCACGTACGCCCGTTGGAAAATTATCTGGTGGTGAGCGCGGGCGTCTTGCTCTTGCATGCGCGCTTGCCAAGCCATCCAGCTTGATGGTGCTCGATGAGCCTACCAATGACCTTGATCTGGAAACGTTGGATCTGTTGCAGGAAATGCTGGCGGACTATGCGGGGACCGTTCTTCTGGTCAGCCACGATCGTGATTTTCTTGATCGTGTAGCGGGTTCTGTTCTCGTATCTGAGGGGGATGGACAGTGGATTGAGTACGCCGGCGGCTACTCGGACATGCTGGTTCAGAGGCGCGGTGAAGCTCCTGCTGAGCGTCATTCAGAAGATCGGGGTGAGAATGACCTTGTATCAAAAAATACTGTAAAATCAGAAAAAAAGCAGACGAAGCTTAGTTATAATGACAAGCGGACCCTTGACCTTCTTCCCGGCAAAATGACTAAGCTGGAAAAGGCTATTGTCACGTATCGCGAGGCATTGTCTGACCCCGTGCTGTACAGCACGGATCCAGCAAAATTCACCAAGATCAGTGATGCGCTTCAGGCGGCAGAGCGTGAATTGACTGACGCCGAAGAGCAATGGCTTGAACTGGAAGCCAAAAAAGAAGAGCTGGAAAGCCAGTAAAAAATAAGGTTTTCAGGCCTTATCTGATACCGGGATAAGGCCTGAGAGTTCCATTGCCTTGCGAGACGCATGGATGCTTTCGGTGACGCGGATTGCCGCATCGAGCGCTCGGATTCCAGCTTGGGCATCAACCAGCACTGGTGCACCGTTAAGGCATGATTCAGCAAAAGCTTCGTGCTCTACGGCAAGGTTGTCGTGGTCATGCCAGCTGATGGCTTCGCGTTTGAAGCCTCCAGTTCCCGGTAGAGGGAGGCCACGTTCTCTGCCAATGAAGCTGAGTTTGCGCTCCATGAAGTCTGCTGACAGGTAGCCTTCCTGTGAGAAAAGTCTCATACGGCGTTCTGTTTTAAGGGAAATTCTGCTCGCCGTGATTGTGGCGACGCATCCGTTCTCAAAGCGGACCCGCGCGTTCGCGATGTCTTCGTGTTCGCTTGAAACGGCTGCGCCAATGGCATCGATGTCCGTAATCGGGCTGTCTACAATTGCAAGAACCAGATCCAGGTCATGGATCATCAGGTCCAGAATGACAGACACATCTGTCCCTCTCGGCTTGAAAGGCGCGATGCGTGTGGCTTCAATGTAAAGCGGCTTATCGATGCGCTCTGTGATTGCCCTGTGCTCTGCGGAGTAGCGCAGCAGATGGCCCACCTGAAGAACTTTGCCCGTCCGGGATGCGAGATCCGCCAGATTGCGAGCTTCATCCAAAGTGGCTGCGATCGGCTTCTCAACGAGAACATGGCGGTTCGCGTTAAGGGCTTCGCTGGCAAGTCGGAAATGATGCTCGGCTGGAGCCGCAATAATCACAGCCTCGACCGAATTCAGCAGAGCCTCGTAAGTTTCTGCAACGGCACAACGTGCCTCACGAGCGACTGTTGTCGCACGTGCCGGATCAGGGTCGAAAAGCGCCACCAGATTTTCAGCCGGATTTGCGGCTGATTTGAGGGCGTGAAATCGCCCGAAGTGACCGGCACCGACGATGCCGACCCGAAGCTGTCGCCGAGTGTTCATGAGTGACAGGATTACCAGTCCAGCACGGCTTCGCAAAGCCGTCAGGGGCGGAATGTTGGTGAAAGGTTGCATCGGCATTGCGGAAGCGGCATGGTCCCGCGCAAGAAACTCGAACCGTCCAAACCCGCCGAGGACATCTCGACCCGTTATGATGTATTATAGCCGGCTCAGACTGCTGGGCGTCGCAGGCATCTGCCTGATCGGCCTCCTGTTCTGTCTGCCCAATTTCATGCGTGCCCCCACGCAGTCCCTGCCCTGGCGGCAGATCCATCTTGGCCTTGATCTCCGTGGTGGTTCATATCTGCTGCTGCAGCTTGACCTGAAGTCCCTGGAGCATGACCGCCTGCAGTCCCTGCAGGATCAGGCACGTCAGACCCTTCTGGACAAGTCTCTCGGTTACCGTGATTTCCAGAAGGATGATCAAACGGCCAGCCTGAGCTTTGAGCCACGTTCCGATGCGGAGCGCGCTGTTGCCCTGAAGACAATGCAGGATCTTCCTGTCGTTGTGCCTGATGAATTTCATGTCACTGAGGCCAACGGTCGCATCGTGCTTACGCTTCAGCATGATGCCATGTTGGCGCGTGCCCGGGACGCTGTTGCCCAGTCCATTGAGATCGTTCGCCGCCGTATTGATGCTACGGGTGCGATTGATCCGAGTATCGCCCGTGAGGGTGATGACCGGATCGTGGTGGAACTGCCAGGTGTGAGTGATCCAGAGCGGATCAAGACTCTTCTGGGAACAACTGCCCGTCTGACATTCCGTTTGCTGGCGCCAAACCCAAGTGTTGCCAGCCCCGGTTCGGCGATGCTGGAAGACATCAGCACTCATTCTCAGGTTGCCGTACAGGACCATGTGGATGTTGACGGTACGGATCTGACGAACGCAGGTGCAGTGATCGATCAGCAGAGCGGTGGCTGGGCCGTGACGTTCCAGCTCAATAGCGCTGGTGCAACGGCTTTTGCCAATACGACCCGCGCTAATGTGGGTAAGCGATTTGCGATCGTGCTTGATAACAAGGTTATCGAAGCGCCGAACATTATTAATCCGATTACGGCAGGGAGTGGTCAGATCACAGGTGGCTTTGATGCTCACAGTGCGTCCGATCTTGCGCTTTTGCTGCGTGCTGGTGCACTGCCCGCTCCGTTGGCTGTTATTGAGCAGCGCACGATTGGTCCGAGCCTTGGCGCTGCGTCCATCCATGCTGGCATTCTTAGCCTTGCGGCCGGATTTGTTCTGGTCGTGGTGTTTATGGTGCTCTTCTACGGTCGCTTCGGCCTGTATGCGGATATTGCGCTGTTCGCCAACCTGATCCTGATGGTAGCGATCCTGTCTCTTTTCCAGGCGACGCTGACGCTGCCAGGTATGGCGGGTATGCTGTTGACGCTTGGTATGGCTGTGGATGCCAATATCCTCATCAATGAGCGCATCCGAGAAGAAGTGAAGCGCGGGCGTGCGCCGCTGCAGGCGTTGCAAGCTGGCTTCGAGCGCGCAACAAGCACAATCGTTGACAGTAATGCGACGGCGTTTCTCGCGCATGTCATGCTGTTCGTGTTCGGCACGGGTCCCGTGCGGAACTTCGCCCTGACGATTACCATCGGCATCGTGACGACCCTCTTCACGACCCTGCTGCTGTCACGCTTCCTTGTCGTGCGGTGGTATGCCCTTGCCCGTCCTAAAGAACTGCCGGTCTGAACGTCATGTTGTCACGTCCCCTTCTCCGTTTTGTCCGTGACGATCGGCGCATCAACTTCATGCGCGGCCGTCATATGGGGCTTATCGTTTCGGCGGTTCTCTCCATTGCTTCTGTCATCCTGTTTTTCGAGCCGGGCCTGAAACTCGGCCTCGATTTTCGGGGTGGTATCATCGTCGAAGCCCAGACGCCGGGAGCCGCAGATTTTGGCAAGCTGCGCTCTGCTTTGGAAAAGGCCGGCATTCATCCGGATGCTGTTCAGGCCTTCGGTTCTCCGCGGGATGTCCGCATCTCGATCAATGCGCCGGAAGGTGCGGATCGTGAAGCGCAGACCCAGAAGCTTGTCGATGGCGTAAAGACCGCCATCTCAGCGGCCGAACCTGGTACGCAGGTTCTGCGGGCTGATGCTGTGGGGGCTTCGGTATCTTCCGAGCTTTTCCGTGATGGCCTGTTGGCACTCGGTTTCAGTCTGGCCATGATTTTGGCTTACATCTGGATCCGCTTTGAGCGTGAGTTCGCCATTAGTGCTGTGGTGACACTTATTCTGGATCTGACGAAAACCGTGGGCTTCCTCGCCATTACGCGTTTTGAGTTTGATCTGGTGATGGTTGCCGCGTTGCTGACGATCCTTGGATATTCCACCAACGACAAGGTGGTTGTCTATGATCGTATCCGTGAAAATCTTCGCAAATACCGTACGATGCCGCTGCGGGAGCTTCTGGATCTCTCCATTAATGAGACCCTGAATCGTACGCTCGGCACCTCCATGACCGTCTTTCTGGCGGCCCTACCGCTGGCTTTGTTTGGTGGCAGCACGCTGACCGGGTTCGCAACGGTCATGCTGTTCGGCATCGTTGTTGGCACATCGTCTTCCATTTTCATCGCTGCTCCCCTGCTGCTCTTGATGGGTGAAAAGCGACTTCGGAAAACTCCGTCCTCCGATACGGAATGATGCTCTGAAGACTTTATCAGGCACAAAAAAACCGGCTCAGTTAGAGCCGGTTTTTTTGTGCCGTGAGGCGGAATGCCTAGCTATCGAAGCTGGTCAGAAATGCAGCGATTGCGGCATCTGCCTGACGATTTTCCGATGATGTCTGAAGTCTTGTAGCGTTCAGAACTGCTTTTTGAGCATCATGGTCGAGGCTTATGAGCTTTTGAACATTCTGAGGGGTAACTTTTCCCCTCATTAACGCCCCTCGTGCCATGCCGTGAGCAATCAGATACGCATAAAGTCTGGCATTCGGAGATGGAGGCACGCCTTCGAAAGGACGTGCCACGCATCCACAGAGCAGGCTCCCCACCAAAACAAAACCTGTCAGTTTGCGGGTAAAGGTTGCTCCGAAAGGAGCCTGCCGTGACATCAGGAAGCCTTGGTGGCCAGAATGTCGCGGATCTCTGTCAGGAGAACTTCTTCCTTGGTTGGTGCTGGCGGCGCTGCTGGTGCAGCCTCTTCCTTGCGGTGAAGCTTGCCAATGAGGCGCACAACCCAGAAAATGAAGAATGCCACGATCAGGAACTGAATGACAGCATTCAGGAAAACACCAAGATTGACGGTAACCGCACCGGCCTTCTGTGCTTCTGCAAGGGTATCCTTGACCGGGCCCTTCAGGGTGATGAAGAGGTTAGAGAAATCCACACCACCTGTCAGGAGGCCGATGAAAGGCGTCAGGACGTCTTTGACGGCGCTGTTCACAATCGTGGTGAAGGCCGCACCGATGATGACACCGACGGCGAGATCCAGCACGTTTCCGCGCATAATGAATTTCTGGAAGTCGCTCAGCCAGCCCGGAGTATGCAGGGCATGTTTCGTTTCGCTCATATTTCGAACCTCTCTTGGGGGAACCCGCATCACTGCGGTTGCAGGCCGGAAAAGCGCTACCTGCATCGCCCAAGGGATAAACGGACTCATGCGATCCCGTAAAGTGTGCTTTCATCCTTGAGCGGTTTCCGTTATACGCGCCTCATGATTCGCTCCGGTCGGTATCGGAGCTTTTTTCCTGGAGTAGAGAATTCATGAAATCCGGCATTCATCCCGACTACCACGAAATCAACGTCATCATGACCGATGGCACCGAGTACAAGACCCGCTCCTGCTATGGTCAGCCTGGTGCTACGCTGCGTCTCGACGTTGATCCGAAGTCCCATCCGGCCTGGACTGGCGTGCAGCGTATGCTCGACACCGGAGGCCAGGTTGCCAAGTTCAACAAGCGCTTCGCTGGTATCGGTACCCGCAAGTAAGCTTGTCTGCCTCCACGCTCCCCTCTTGAAGGGGCGCAGGACAGGTACCATCTGGAATATCGGTCATGATGCCTTCGGGGTCATGGCCGGTAAACCAAGCGCAGTCTGCCAATTGGGGATTGCATCAGATGAACCCTGCCTTGAGGAGGTTTTCATGACATACGATTTTACGCCGCTGTTTCGCAGCGCAATTGGCTTTGATCGCCTTGCCCGTATGGCTGGCAACGCTGCCAATGCTCAGGCTATGCCGAGCTACCCCCCCTACAATATCGAAAAAACTGCCGAAACAGACTACGCCTTGACTATGGCTCTTGCCGGTTTTGGCCCGGATGATGTTGAGGTTCTGCAGGAAGACAATACGCTTGTCATTCGTGGAAGCGTTCCAGAAAATACCCGGGATCGTGAGTGGCTTCATCGCGGTATCGCGACGAGAGCTTTTGAGCGGCGCTTCGTGCTTGCCGATCACACAGAAATTGATCAGGCCGAGCTTCAGAATGGTTTGTTGACCATCGTAGTGCGGCAGGTTGTTCCTGAAGCTGTCCGGCCGCGCCGTATTCCGATTGTTACAGGGAATGGCGTTCCTGGTCATCAGAACGTAGCGGCATCCACATACGCTGGCACGCAGCACGCTGCATGACGGAGGATCGGCAGGGCGCTTTTTGGATTTGCCCTGCCGTTTCGACCTTGACCAGATGTGTGATGGTGCCCCATACCGTTTCTCATTATCGCCGTGCATCCAGCAGGTGCCGCGATCATATCCCGAGCGGCCTTTCGTTCCTCTCCGGGTACGCCAATCGGTGCCTGCGCTCTCGCCGGCCCCTTAGCGCCCCAAAAGGAACGCACTGACATGACCCTGCCTTTGATGCCCAAGGCCACGGCCGTCTGGCTAATCGAGAAAACCGGCCTGACCTTTACTCAAATTGCTGAATTCTGTGGCATGCATCCGCTTGAAGTTCAGGCAATTGCTGATGGTGAAGTTGCAGCCGGAATCAACGGTTACGATCCCGTCAAAAATCATCAGCTGTCTGACGCCGAGATCAAGCGCTGCGAAGCGAACCCGGACTCCAAGCTGAAGATCCTGTCATCTGGCAGTCCGGTGAAGCGTCGCGCCAAGGGCGCGCGTTATACGCCTGTTGCAAAGCGCAATGACCGCCCTGACGCCATTGCGTTTGTTCTTCGTCAGTTCCCGCATCTGACGGAAGCTCAGATCGTAAAGCTGCTGGGCACGACGAAGGACACCATCATTAAGGTGCGTGACCGCCAGCATTGGAACAGCGCCAATATCAAGCCGCGCGATCCCGTCATTCTCGGTCTTTGCACCCAGATGGATCTGAACGCAGCGGTCTCAGCCGCCAACGACCGTCTTGCCCGTGAAGGTCAGACGCTTCCTGTGGTGAGTGCTTACGGCGCTCATGAAGACAGCGCTCACTGAGCTGAGATCAAGGATGTAGCTTTTCACGAAGCTGCATCCTTTTTTTATTGGTGCGGGCCTGACTGGTTTAGGCCGCCTCAGCCGTGATATGGATTCATGACGATGGACGGAATGAATTCTGTTCGTCATCATGCCGTGACAGAGTTCCGGGACCGATAGCAATGATGACCGATAACAATGCCATGCTCCGCCGCCTCCACGAACTCCGGAGCGAGCATCGCGATCTTGATACGGTTATTGAGCGCCTGGTGGACCATCCCCTCAATCAGCTCCAGATCCTGCGCCTTAAAAAGCGCAAGCTGCAGCTAAAAGACGAGATTTCCTGGATCGAGACCCGTCTGATTCCGGATAACATTGCCTGATGAGCCAGATCCTTTCTCCGAGCGAGACCATTCAAGCAGAAGACGCTGTGCGCGTTGGTGTCATTATGGGGAGCCAGTCTGACTGGGAAACCATGCGGCATGCCTGTGACATTCTGGACGAACTGGGCATTGCCCATGAACGTCGGATTGTCTCTGCGCACCGGACGCCAGATCGTCTTGCGGACTATGCGCGTACGGCCCGCAGTCGTGGATTGCATGTCGTTATCGCTGGCGCGGGTGGTGCTGCCCATCTGCCGGGCATGTGCGCGGCGTGGACGTCCCTTCCCGTTCTCGGCGTTCCGGTGGAAAGTCATGCCCTGAAGGGGCAGGATAGCCTGCTGTCTATCGTACAGATGCCAGGCGGCGTTCCTGTTGGAACGCTGGCGATTGGCAAGGCTGGGGCCAAGAATGCTGGCCTGTTGGCAGCGTCCATCCTCTCTTTGGCCGATCCGGAGCTGGCTGCACGTCTTGATGCGTGGCGCGGTACTCAGACGGCAGCTGTTGCGGACATTCCTGTCGAATGACGGTTCAGAATAATCAGGTTTTTGCACCTGGAAGTACAATCGGGATTATTGGCGGCGGCCAGTTGGGACGCATGTCAGCAATGGCTGCGGCCAAGCTTGGTTATCGTGTTCATATCCTGAATCCGGCAGCCACGAGCCCGGCTATTGAAGTTTCAGCCTCCGCGACGGTCGGATCTTACGATGATCCCGTAGCGCTGGAAGATTTTGCTTCTCGCTGTGACGTTGTGACGTTCGAGTTCGAGAACATCAGCGTCGAGGGTCTGTCACTGCTCGAAAAACGTCGCCCCGTCCGTCCAGGTGGCGAGATTCTCAGGATCAGTCAGGATCGGGTTCTGGAAAAGACCCGGCTGGCTCAAGCCGGGGTGGAGCTTGCCCCGTGGAAAGAAGTATCCGGGCCGGGTGATCTTTCTGCTGTGGGAGAGTTGGGTTTCCCTCTCATCCTGAAGACAACCCGTTTTGGTTATGACGGGAAAGGACAGTTTCGGGTTGAGAATGCGGAAGCTCTCTCGGCTTTGACGGATCTGCCGTATCCGCTTGTTGCGGAAAAGATGATCGACTTTCAGCGTGAGCTGAGCGTGATGGTTGTTCGCGGAAGTGACGGAACTGTACGGTGTTTCGACGCAGTGGAAAATCGCCATCGCGACGGTATTCTGGACATCACCCTTGCTCCCGCGTGCGTCATGCCAGAGGTTGCAGAACGCGCTCAGGCAATTGCAATCCGTATTGCGACGGATCTTGAACTGGTTGGCATCATGGGGGTGGAGATGTTCCATGCCGCTGATGGTCAGTTACTGGTCAATGAAATTGCTCCCCGGCCCCACAATTCAGGGCATTGGACGATGGACGCCTGTCTGATCGACCAGTTTGAAATGCATATTCGGGCTGTAGCGGGGCTGCCCCTTCCACCCGCGCGCCGTCATTCGGACGCTGTCATGCATAATCTTGTCGGGCCGGAAGATATGGCGCGGGTTCCTGCCATACTGGCCACGGACGGTGCATCACTGCATCTCTATGGCAAGCACGAGGCACGTCCGGGCCGAAAGATGGGGCACGTCAACACGCTTTTTCCGCGTGGCGCATTGCCGGGCGAACTGGCCCTTGAAGGACTACTGCCTCCGAGGGGCTGAGAGTGGCTTGTGCTAGATCAGGCCAAGCCGCTGGAAGCTAGTATGTTTTCCATTGCCGATAATGAGGTGATCTGTGAGTTGGACGCCTACAACATCCAGAGCAGCTTGAACCTGCTGGGTCATCTGGATGTCGGCTTGTGAGGGCGTTGGGTCACCGCTTGGGTGGTTGTGCACCAAGATGAGGGATGCAGCTTCAATTTCGATTGCGCGGCGGGCAACCTCCCTGGGGTACACAGGGGTGTGGTTGACCGTACCGCGCGCCTGAGCTTCATCAGCGATCAGGCTGTTTTTCTCATTGAGGAAAAGGATACGGAATTGCTCGATATTTTCTCGGGCAAGTCTGGCCGTCAGATAGTCGAGAAGCTTCTGCTCGCTATCGAGAATATCAATTTTGGGTAACCGCTCACGATTATAGCGAAGTGCAGCTTCATGCAGGACCCGGATCATTGGGATCATGTGTGATCCCATCTCTTTTATGCCGGCCAGTTCCCTGTTTGTGGCGGCCAGAATGCCCGCCAGTGATCCAAACCGCTCCAGCAGTAATGGGCTCAGGGTCTCCGCTTTTGCTTCGTGTCCGGTGAAAAGAGTGACGACCATTCTGAGAAGAGTATCGTCATCCAGATGACGACCTCGTCCGCTCAGCAGAGCCCGGGGCGGTTCGGGGAGCTCGACCGATTGCTGCGTGGTTACAGCTACGGACTTTATGGTCTGAAGCAGTTCACTGCTCAGAACTTCAGAAAATCCGTCTTCGGTAGCCAGGGTATCGTCCATGCGTTTTTGTGGCATTTCCCAAGTGTTGTTATCAAGCCAACGGATATGAGCCTATGTCTCTTAGGCCACCTTGCAAAGTTACAGCAGGCCTTCCTGACGAAAGCTGCGAACTGCTGTGTTGGGCGCCTCCAAGAGAATGTCATGCAGAACAATCGAGAGCGGCCTGAGCGCTGTTTCCAGCGTTCGGGCTGCGGTTGAAAGCGCGACTGGCTTCAATGCTGGCTGAACATGAAGTCCAATGACGGCGGTGGCGTGCAGGGCGAGTGCGCGGATTGCGATAGCGCGATTCAGGAAGGTAATATCTTCGAGTTCTGGAGCTGCCTCATCGGATAAAAGACGATTGCGATTGTCCAGGTAAAAAAGGCGGAATTGCCCGCGGATGGCTCCCGCCAGGGCGGTCTCAAGATATTTCATCAGCTGAGGCCAATCCCCCAAAACGGGTCGTTCGCGGTGTTCGGCAGATGCCAGTCGTTCTGCCGCAACGGCTGGCAGTCTCAGTGCACGAATGGTGTCGTCGTTGAGGCCTGCGCTTCTCAAATCCTGTGTGGGCGCGCGGAAGACGTCGATCAGGCTTCCGAAGTGGCTGATGAGGCCTTTTGCGAGCGGCTTGGTATCCTTGCGCGGGATGCCCAAGAACAGCAGCATTTCCAGAATTTCGTAATCTGCAAGGGTTTCGGCGCCGTTGGTTTCAACGCGTGTTCGCATTCTGGCGCGATGTCCCTGCGGGCCTGTGCCGCGTGTCAGGTCGATCCGGGGAGATGATGTGTTGGCCATAGGGCCATCACACTCTATATCGGGAGTGTGCCGCAAGACCCTCTCATCCCCACCCCCGAGTATCTCTCCCGCCTGAACCCGGAGCAGAGACGTGCCATCGAGACAACCGAAGGCCCGTTACTGATTCTTGCCGGTGCAGGAACGGGAAAGACGCGCGTGTTGACGACGCGCTTTGCCCACCTCCTTCTGACCGGAAGGGCTTACCCCAGTCAGATTTTAGCTGTGACATTCACCAACAAGGCTGCGCGTGAAATGCGCGAGCGTGTTGGCGCTCTTCTGGGAGAGCCTGCTGAAGGGCTCTGGCTTGGCACATTCCACGCCATCTGCGCGCGGATGCTGCGGCGTCATGCGGAATATGTGGGCCTGACGAGCGGATTCAATATTCTGGATACGGATGATCAGCTTCGTTTGTTGAAGCAGATCATGGAACCCTTCCGGCTTGATACGAAGCGTTGGCCGCCTAACCAGCTCATGGGCATCATCCAGCGTTGGAAAGATCGTGGCCTGACGCCGGATCGCGTGACACCTGCCGAAGATACGGATTTTGCCAACGGGCAGGCCTTGGCCATCTATCGCGGCTACCAGCAGCGGCTGCGCGAACTGAATACCTGCGATTTCGGCGATCTGATGCTGCACATGGTGGAGATTCTGCGGTCCCAGCCGAATGTGCTGGCGCAGTATCATCGGATCTTCCGCTATATTCTGGTGGACGAGTATCAGGATACCAACACGATCCAGTATCTGTGGTTGCGTTTGCTGGCAAAGCGCGAGCAGGGTCCATCCAACATTGCCTGTGTGGGGGATGACGATCAGTCGATCTACTCTTGGCGCGGTGCCGAAGTTGAAAATATTCTCCGGTTTGAGAAGGATTTTCCCGGTGCCGCTGTTGTGCGGCTGGAGCAGAATTATCGTTCGACGGCGCAAATCCTGGCTGCTGCGGCGGGATTGATTGCTCACAATGAAGGACGGTTAGGCAAGACGCTCCGTCCCGGCCGCGAAGATGCGCAGGGCGAGAAGGTTCAGATTATCGGGGTTCGGGATTCCGATGAGGAGGCCCGGATTGTTGGTGGTGCAATTGAACGCCTTCATGCCGATGGTCATCCGCTGTCTGAAATAGCCATCCTGATGCGTGCAGGCTTCCAGACGCGGCCATTTGAAGAGCGTCTGATGACGATAGGCATACCTTATCGGATTGTTGGCGGTCTGCGGTTTTATGAACGCTCGGAAATCCGGGACTGTCTGGCTTACATGCGCGTTCTGTCGCAGCCTTCGGACGATCTGGCGTTTGAACGGATCATCAATGTTCCGAAGCGTGGTGTAGGGGCTGTGGCTGTGCAGAAGCTGCATGGTGTAGCGCGCACCCTGCCCGGCCCGTTAACTGCTGGTGCTCTGACGCAGATTGAACAAGGTGCGCTCAAGGGAAAGTCCAAGGAAGCCCTGACCAGTCTGATGGAAGCGTTTCAGCGCGCGAAAGCGACGCTTGAGGCGGAAGGTCAGGTGGTGGCTGTTGAGCAGCTTCTGGAAGACAGCGGCTATCTGCAAATGTGGCGTGATGACCGCTCTGTGGAAGCTCCGGGCCGACTTGATAACATCCGTGAGCTTTTGCGGGCGATTGGCGAGTTCGCGACGCTCGAAGGTTTTCTGGAGCATGTCGCGCTTGTCATGGATACGGAAAGCGAGACGAGCGACGACAAAGTTAGCCTCATGACGTTGCACGGCTCCAAAGGACTGGAGTTCGATACAGTGTTCCTGCCCGGTTGGGAGGAAGGGGTTTTCCCGTCTCAGCGTTCCCTGGACGAAGGCGGCAACCGGGCGCTGGAGGAAGAACGACGTCTGGCTTATGTCGGGCTGACACGGGCAAGGTTTCGGGCCATCGTTGTTCATGCGGCCAGCCGCCGCATTTATGCGAACTGGCAAGCCTCGATGCCGAGCCGGTTTATTGAGGAAATTCCATCAGAATACGTGCAGACGAGCGGGCAGTCTCTTGAGAGCCGGAGGCAGGCTGCGGCAGCGCCTTCCATGTTTGCATCCGGCCCGTTTACGAGTACGCGTCGTTCTTCAGGAGGGGCTCAGACCCCTCGCCCGCTTGTTACGGACGTGCAGCCGCAGGCGAATGTCCCTCTTGGAGCAACGGTTTTTCATCAGAAGTTTGGCGAAGGCACCGTGATTGCGGTGGATGGCAGCCGACTGGAAATCAACTTTGAAAATGGCGGCATCAAGCGCGTCATGGCAAATTTCGTGGAGATCAGATCGTGATGGCACCCCGCAGCATTGGCCGACGCCATGCCAGTGCGCTTGAAACCCTGTCCATTACGGTGGAGGAGGAATTTGTTCCTCTTTTCGAACAGGCCCTGATGTGTGTCTGTGAGACTGTCGGGATTTTTGAGGCTGATGATGCGCAGAAATACTGGCGCATCGAAGGTGTCAAAGACACTGGCTACAAGGAAGACGAGCTTGACAATGCGTTGTCCGTTGCGCGTCTTCTGACAGGTTGTGAGGCAGAACTGCTTCGTGAGGCAACGGAAGCCGAAGGTTGGCTGGCACGAACCTATGAATCCTTTCCGCAGCAGGACGTTGGCAAGCGGTTTGCCATCCGAGGAACCCATCTGCATGGAGAGCCTGACCGCTCGCGCCTGACCATTACCCTTGATGCCGGTATTGCCTTTGGGTCGGGTGAACATGGATCAACGCGGGGATGCCTGCGCGCATTGGAAATGGTGGCGTATCGCAAACCTCATCATATTCTGGATATGGGGTGTGGCTCGGGTATTCTGGCAATGGCTGCAGCGAAGCTGCTGCATCGCCCGGTTCTGGCTGTCGACATTGAGCCATGGTCTGTGCGGACAGCCAAAGCCAATGCCCGTCTGAACGGACAGGGCAACCTGCTGGACTGTCGCTTCGGAAATGGCTGGAACACGGCTCAGGTGCGCGTCAAGGCGCCGTATGATCTTGTGTTTGCCAATATTCTGGCGCGTCCCCTCTGCCGGATGGCGCAGTCTCTCGCCATCAATCTGGCACCGAACGGCACGGCTATTCTTGCTGGGCTGTTATACACGCAGGCGAATATGGTCCTGGCTGCGCATCGCCGTCAGGGCCTTGTTCTTGAGCGTCTGTTGCGTGAAGGCGACTGGGCGACCCTGATTCTGCGTAAAAGAGGCTAAGATGTCTGTCGTAATCCGTGAGGTTCAGGAGGCCGACCTTCCCGCAATTCTGCGGATTACGAACGATGCCATCGAGCATACTGATGCACTCTGGATCAGCACGCCGTTCACGATGGAGCAGCGTCGAAAATGGGTTGCTGATCGACAGGCTCAGAATTTTCCGGTTTTCGTGGCCGTTGATGGAGATGGCGTGGTCTGCGGGTACGCATCCTATGGGCCGTTCCGGGCTTTCGAAGGCTACGCTGGCACGGTCGAACACTCCGTATATGTTTCATCCGAGTGCCAGGGACGCGGACTAGGCAGGCTTTTGCTAAATCAGTTGATCCAGCACGCAAAACGGGCCGGATTTCACGTAATGGTGGCCGGGATTACGGCTGGCAACGAGGCATCGATCGCGCTGCATCATCGCTTAGGCTTTCAAAATAACGGTATTATGCCTCAGGTTGGACGCAAGGGTGGCCGTTGGCTGGATCTTTTGTTCATGACTCTCTGCCTTGAGGCTGTTTCCAAACCGGAAAAGGACTTTCCATGACCCTTTCCTCCATTCCGCTCAAAGAGCGCCCTACTCTTGTTCGCAAGGCGTGTGAGGCGCTGGGCGTTGCAGGTTTCATTATCCCGCGGGGGGATGAATATCTTGGGGAATATGTTGCCCCCTGCTCTGATCGTCTGGCCTGGCTGACTGGTTTTACGGGAAGCGCGGGTCTGGCGGTCATTCTTCAGGACGCTGCTGCCGTCTTCTCGGATGGACGATATACCGTTCAGATGGAGGAACAGGTTCCCCATGATCTCTGGGAGCGGCGACATGTGAGCATGGAGCCTGCGTCAGACTGGCTGGAAGAAAATGCGCAGGGTGCGCGCGTTGGATATGACCCGAAACTGGTCAGCCGTTCCATGCTGGCATCCTGGAGTGCTCCCGGGGTTGAACTGGTGCCGCTGGCATTTAACCCGATTGATCAGGCATGGCTCGACCGCCCTGCTGCGCCGGCTAATCCCGTCATTAATCACGGTGTGGAACTGGCCGGGGAAACAAGTTCAAGTAAGCGCCATCGCCTCGCTGCCGGGTTACGGAAAGCTGGACAGGATGCTGTGGTGCTGGCGGACTGCACGTCCGTCGCCTGGCTCCTGAATATTCGCGGTAGTGATGTCCCGCTAACGCCTGTGGCCCATGGCTATGGCCTGCTGCATGCTGACGGTCGGGCAGAGCTGTTTGTGGACCCTGCCCGCCTTGAAGGCGGATTGGCTGCAGCGCTTGGTGAAGAGGTCACTGTTCAGGCACCAAGTGCATTGGAAAAACGCCTTGCTGCGCTGGGTGGCAAAGTCGTACGGCTTGATCCTGTGACGACGCCAGTCTGGTTCGAAACGACCCTGAAAGCCGCTGGCGCTTCGGTGCTCGATGGGAATGATCCCTGCACGCTTCCCAAGGCTGTCAAAAACCTGACCGAGCAGGCTGGTGCACGTCAGGCGCACCAGCGCGACGGTATTGCGATGGCACGTTTCCTCCATTCCGTTTCGGTGTCTGCTGCGGGACAACGGGAGACGGATCTTGTTGAGCGTCTTGGGATGTTCCGCGAACGCTCTGCCGACTATCGGGAACAGAGTTTTGATGCGATTTCGGCCTCGGGACCGAATGGGGCATATCCGCATTATCGTGCAGAAATCGGCAAGGACCGCGTGCTTCCGGCAAATAGCGTTTATCTGATTGATAGTGGTGGGCAGTATCCGTTCGGGACGACTGACATCACACGGACGCTTTGGGTTGGGCCGGAGTCAGCTCCTCAGGACGTCAAAGAAGCGTTCACGCGTGTTCTGAAGGGAAATATTGCGCTGTCCCGCGTGCGTTTCCCCCCGGGGACCACAGGGCATCGTCTGGATGTTCTGGCGCGTGCTGCTCTTTGGCAGGTTGGGCTGGATTATGATCATGGGACCGGACACGGCATTGGCAGTTATCTGTCCGTGCATGAAGGCCCGCAGAACATTTCCCCTGCGCCGCGTCCAACTGCCTTGGAAGCGGGTATGATTGTCTCTAATGAGCCAGGGTATTACGAGCCGGGGGCTTATGGCATCCGAATTGAAAATCTGATGCTTGTTAAGCCTTCCTCCTATCAAGGGGCGAAAGGCGTATTTCTCGAATTTGAAATCCTGAGCTATACGCCGATTGATCGAGCACTCATTGATGTGACGCTACTGGATGATGCTGAACTCGCATGGCTTAATGCGTATCACGCAGAGGTTTTGACGCGCGTAGGTCCGGTTGTTGAGCCTGATGTGCAGGAGTGGCTTGAGAAAGTCTGTGCGCCGATGATGCGCGAAACGACCGGTATTCAGTAAGCGTTTATTCATTTTTCCCGGTCATAAGGTTGGTATGACCGGGAGACTCCTGTTTTTTCTATTCTGCATAAGTGTTGCCACCTCATCGGCAGGCGCCAATGACTGGGATATGGCGCGGGCATGTAGCGACGCCGTGTCTATTGCAGAGCCGCAGGCTGGTATTCCGAACGGTCTTTTGGGGGCTATCAGCCGTGTAGAGAGTGGTCGTCGTGACCCTTTATCGGGCCGGACGGTCGCTTGGCCTTGGACTGTGAATGCTGCCGGAAAAGGATATTTTTATCCCTCAAAAGTCGAGGCTGTTGCTGCGGTCGAGGCATTTCAGAGTGCAGGTATCACATCGATTGATGTGGGTTGCATGCAGGTCAATCTTCATCATCATCCGAATGCATTTCTCTCGTTAGAAGAGGCTTTCGACCCCCTCACCAATGTCAGATATGGGGCTTCTTTTCTAAAGAATCTTTTCACGCAATTGCATGGCTGGAATGCGGCAACGGCTGCCTATCACTCTTTAACGCCTGCTTTGGGCGCGGAATATGAAGAGCATGTCATGGCAGTCTGGAATGGGAAGAATGATATTTACAGGCCGCCAGACTTCCTGCCTCAGGTGGTCATGACTGGTTCAGGTCTGCGGGTTATCGCGCCGCAGTCTGATGAACGAATAGCAACCAATGTGCCACGAAGTTCCTTGCAGGCGAGAACGGCTACTTCTAGTAGCTTCCCGCCATCGACTGTGAGCCATACTGCTTACGCTCCTCCTCCGCGCATTATTCATCATGTGACAAATAACGGAGGAGGAACTGAAAGCCATGGCCGCAATCTGATGTCTTATCGTGCAAGTCCAGTCAGGATGGCCTGGCGACAGAACTGACGTGGCTTATTACCTGCCAGGTGCGGTCCAGTTATTATGTTTGTATCCGGAATATGGACCTGGCGTGTCGCCCTGACGCCAATGGGTGCGATCAACACGATCGGAGTGATGGTCGTGGGCGCAGGATGTTAGCCCAAGGGCCAACAGAACAGGCCCCAGAAGAAAGCGGAACCTCATAATTTCTCTCCACGATATAGCCAGCCTAGCAGCAGGAGGCTGACGACAACGCGTTAGAGGGGATCAATGTTGCGGGGAGAAACCTGTCAAAAGATGATAGAGATACAGCATAAGCCAGTAGAGTTCTTTCAGGAGCACCCAGAAAGCACGGAAGACCTCAAATGGATCAAAATTTGCGCTAACTGACAGATGGCTGTTCCTTCGGGCTTCAAAGTTGCTTTTCGATAAACGAAAAATATCTCCTTAAGAAGCCTGCGTATGATTTCAAAGCGTTCTGAAAGATTTCATGAACGTAACAACAGATTGAGATTTTTTGGAGGGCTTGAGGTCAGTAGCTACCCGATAGTCTTTTCCCGTTGCCTCGCTTCACAGAGTGTTTGGAGTTTTGCTCAAAATGCCTTTTCGAGCAGTTGCTGCGCGCAGGCGAATTTCGCTACGGCATACAACTCAGGAGTAAATTCCCTGATATATCTAAACGGCATCAGGCCAGAATTATCTTGGCAATTCCTTATATTCAACCGCCCCAGAGGGCGGTTTTTTTATGTCTGGAGACTTGTATTCTATGCGTATTTTTAATCGCCTTGCAGCTCTTGGTCTTTCATTTTTCTTGATGGCTACCACGGTAGCATGTTCTACCAACGGCAATACCACCACGTTCGATACCGCGGCCCTCAATAAAGATGCCACGGCAATTGCCTATGCCGTACAGGTTATCGAAACGATGCCGGGTGTGGTTGATCACCTTTCGGCTGATGACAAGGCCAAGTTCGATAGTCTTGTTGCTCAGATCAAGAGTGTTACGGCCTCTATTGACGCCAGTTCGGACGGTGCCGTCACGGTTGATACTGGCAAAGACTGGGCCAAGTCCCTTGGGGCGGATCTGAATACGCTCTTGAGCCTCGCCAGCCCGATTGTACAAACTTATTATCCATCTGCCAGTTCATATATACAGACCGTTCAGTCTATGATCCCTCTGGTAGAAATGCTGGCTGGTCTGGTTGCAGCTCCGTATGAGAATATGTCCCCAGATAATGCGGATTCGATTAGGGCTCGTGTTTATCGCGGGGTTTGATCAGACATTTGAGGCCTACCATAAAGGAGAGCAGTCCTACCTGTTCTCCTTTATGGTTTTTGGAAATGTTGGCAAACTTATAAAGGCGCTGGTGAACCGGGCTGTAAGTTTGCGATGTTTCGCGTTGGGTAGGGCGGCCGTTTTTATTATGGAGGCCCGCGCATCTCAGGCAATGTGGCTTAGAGTGTTCTGGTCGATAAATGAGAGGCATGGAGCCTAATGAAAGAAAGCAAAGCCAATATTTCTGGCTTTCATCACGTAGCAATCATTGCTTCGGATTATCAGCGCTCCCGAGCTTTTTATGTCGATGTGTTAGGGTTCACTGTTGTTGCTGAAAATTTTCGGGAAGAGCGGAATTCCTGGAAATGCGATTTGCAGGTTGGTGATGCGCAAATCGAGCTCTTTTCTTTTCCTCAGGCGCCCCCGAGAGTTTCTCGACCAGAAGCCTGTGGCCTGCGCCATCTCGCATTTCGTGTTCAGGATATTGCTGCGACTGTCGGACATCTGGAGAAGCATGGCGTTGCCTCCGAACCAATCCGAATGGACCCTTATACAGGGCGGCAGTTCACTTTTTTTGCCGACCCAGATGATCTTCCGCTCGAACTATACGAAATATAGTTAAATATGGGTTTTTTTTGGATTTCTAGATCCTGAAGAAACCTTGTTTCGTTTATTCAAAGCGAGATGAAACGAGAGTGGCGCGAAATGTATCCATTTAGAGGGCGTTATTGAGGTGCCTTGTCTTCACTGGGTACAAGGAATACATGCCGTGAATTCAGGTCGAATTAGGCTAGCCCTATATCAGCCAGGATAATGAGCGCTAAGTACTTTTTGGGGGGAGAGATTTCTGACCGGATCGGGTGGTGGGCGCAACAGGGATTGAACCTGTGACCCCTACCATGTCAAGGTAGTGCTCTACCGCTGAGCTATGCGCCCCCGATCCGGTGAGGCGGTGTTTAGCTGTCTCGAATGGGCGTGACAACCCCCCTTTGAACAAAAAAATGCACTGAGGTTATGACCACCCCTACCCCCTATCCTGCTGTAATCATTCAAAAGCCTCAGAAAACGGCCATTCCTCTGGTGGTTTCCTCTCCGCATTCCGGACAGAAATATTTTCAGGATTTTTTGCAGAGCAGTCGTCTCTCGTTATGGGAGCTGCAACAGACGGAAGATCGATTTGTCGATCAGTTGTTTGAGTGTGTTCCGGTCACGGGGGGCGCATTGCTTTCAACAGAATTTCCCCGGATCTGGTGTGACGTAAACCGGGACTGTCGAGAGCTGGATTCGGGAATGTTCAAACCTCCCCTTGCTCCTTCTGGTCTTCTGCAGACTTCCAAAGTTCGTGCCGGTTTTGGTGTTATTCCCCGTTGTGCCACCCAAGGTCGCCCAATTTACACGCATTGCCTGCCATTGGATGAGGTTCAAAGGCGGCTGGTTACGTCTTGGGTGCCTTATCATGAAGCCCTGCATAATCTTTTGCGCGAGATGAAGGATCAGTTTGGCTCGGTCATTCTTCTTGAGGCTCACTCCATGCCCCGCCTCCATCAAGCGAAAAGCTGCGACATGGTTTTGGGGGACTTGCATGGGAAATCCTGTTCCCCTGCCCTGACGAACTGTGTGGAGCAGTATCTTTCAGGGCAAGGTTATGCTGTTCGCAGAAATGTGCCCTATGCGGGTGGTTACATCACGCGGCATTACGGTCGGCCATCTGATGGAATCCATGTTCTTCAACTGGAAATCTGCCGATCCCGATATTTGAATCCAGCGACGCTCCAGCCGTCGCGCGGTTTTGAGCAGGTTAAAGCGGATATGGAAGGTCTCGTTCGGGAATTGGCTGACTTCGTATGTCACTCTTTTGAGGCGGCCGAAGTAGAAGCAGCCGAATGATCCTAATGGCTTTTTTATGGTTTTCTGCTGAGAAACGCGGTCACTAAATTGTGCCCTGATTATTCTCCAGAACTATGCGCTAAGCTCCAGATTTTAAACTCGGGTTTGGGACATAGGCATGTTTCTGGGAATTGATGTCGGAACTTCCGGAATCAAGGTTCTGTTAGTGGACGAAAACCAGCAGGAAGTTGCGTCCCATACAGAGGGATTGACGGTTAGCCGGTTGCACGATGGCTGGAGTGAACAGAACCCTGAAGACTGGTGGACTGCGACCTGTCGCGGCATCGACGTTTTGAAGTCCAGAGTTCCGGACGCTGTTTCTGCGATCCGGGGAATTGGTCTCTCTGGCCAGCAGCATGGTGCGGTTTTACTGGATTCTGCGGGAGATGTGCTGCGGCCTTGCATTCTATGGAATGATACCCGTGCAGAAGCTGAATGCGTCCTTTTTGAAGAGCGCTTCCCAGGGAGCAGGGAAATTACAGGCAATGTGGCAATGCCTGGCTTTACCGCTCCAAAAATTCTTTGGGTCGCACGACATGAACCTGAAATCTTCGAACGTCTTCAGCATGTTCTGCTGCCCAAGGCCTGGTTGCGCTACAAAATGACGGGCCAGATGATTGAAGACATGTCCGACGCGTCAGGTACTCTCTGGCTCGATGTAGGAAAGCGCGAATGGTCAGTCGACGCCTTGAAAGCGACGGGTCTGACGCGTGCGAACATGCCGGAGCTCCGTGAAGGAACCGCGGCCGCGGGGTATCTGAACGACGAGCTAACGAAACAGTGGGGAATGGCTGTCGCTCCTGTCTTCGCTGGAAGCGCTGGCGATAATGCTGCGGGTGCTGTCGGGTTGGGTGCAATTCGCAATGGCGATGCGTTCATTTCGTTGGGAACGTCCGGGGTGGTTTGGGTCACGACCGACGTATTTCGGCCCGAGCACCAATCTGCCATCCATGCGTTCTGTCATGCCGTTCCCGAGACGTGGCATCAGATGGGTGTCACCCTCTCTGCTGCGGCCTCGCTAGCCTGGTGGGCGAGAACATGCGGAATGAAGGAGGTTGATTTGCTGGCCGAACTCCCTGAAAAGCCTGCTCACCCTTCGCCTGTCTTGTTTGCGCCTTATCTCTCTGGCGAAAGAACGCCTCACAACGATGGTACTATTCGCGGGGCATTTATTGGGCTTTCACAAGATACAAGCCGTGCTGAACTGACCCAGGCTGTGCTGGAAGGAGTAGCATTCTCCTTTCGGGACGCTCTTGAGGGCCTGAAAGTGTCAGGATCTTCCATTCAGGAAGCTGATGTGATTGGCGGCGGTTCGCGAAGCCCATTCTGGATTTCCATTCTGGCGTCCGTGTTGGGGCTCAGGCTCCATTGTCTGGCACATGGTGAGCATGGTGGAGCATTCGGCGCCGCTAGACTGGCTCGTATCGCGGCAACGGGTGAAAGCGTGGAGAGCGTTTGCACGTCTCCGGAGCGTGTTTCGGCGACAGACCCTGATTCACATCTTCAAAATGAGTATGCGGCGGCATATCGAAGATACCGAAGGATATATCCTGCACTTCGTAATATTCAGGATGCGTGAATTAATTTTGGCGCTGCGAAAAGAAGAGGTTTTTTCTGCTGTAAACGCGTGATAGGGCCCATGTTCATGCAGACAAAACTTCCTTCCGTCTATCTTGCTGGGGATTTGGTCTTCCGACCTGAGGCCCTCTCCATATTTGAGCGTCTTAAAGCCATCTGCGCAGACTACGGGCTTGAAGGAGTTGCTCCGTTCGATGGGCAGGCAGAGGCTCGCCTGATGCCACCAGGACGGGAGACCATTCTGGCATTTGTTCGCGCTGACCGTGCCCTGATGGATCAGTGCGATGCAGGCTTGTTTTGTGTGGATCCTTTTCGCCGTGCGGCGGATATGGATCCAGGGACTGCCGTAGAGATCGGGTATATGCACGGTCTGGGGAAGCCGATGGAAGGCTATACGGTTGATGGACGGCTGTATCCCGAGAAAGTTGAAGCCTATTGGGGGAAATCCTGGAAACAGACGCTTCGCCCACGGGTAGAGGATGGTGCGCCAGCGTCAGGAAGTCAGGAAGATCCGGATGGAATGCTGGTTCATTCTGAAGGCCTTTTTCAGAATGGCATGGTCGATGGATTCATTGGTTTCTCGGGTGGGGAAATTTCTGTGGATCCAGATTTTTATGAAGCATTTCGAAAAGCAGCAAAACGTCTCTCAGAGCGCCTTGGGAGTTAAAGTGTATTCCACTCTTTGGTACAGGATCTGAACAGGCTCGCCAGCAGGCTTTAAGATCAAGAGCGGTGCGCCTATCATTCTGAGAGGTTATCGCCTTGCAATTTCACAGACTGACCATTGTCTGTTTCAGCATCCTATCCGGGTGTGCTTCTTCACCTCAGAAAGATGCCCGCAGGGATCTTTTTAAGCCTGTTCATTCTGCATCTCCAGAGAGTAATGCGATGAATGAGTTGAAGGATGGCAAAGTTCATGGCTCCATGTCGATGAGTACGGGTTTTGGAGCCGGTCGCGCCCCTAATGGAGTGGGGAACGCTGGGCCGTTGGGTGGCTGGTAAAAGACACAATTATTAAAAGTGATTTTGTTGTTTTTCTATTTCGGGAAACATGACAATTTGTGTTTGTAGGTCTTTATCAGGGTATTTACGTACGCCCATAAGCGCTTCTTAATGGTTTGGAAAACATGTTTGATGCAGACTTCAAGAGGTCGGCTTATTGTAAATCTGGGATAGTTTGATTTTTCATGCTTTTACGTCTGACAAAAAAATGTCCACCATTTCTTTTTGTCGGCGTCGTTGTATTTGTTGCAGCAACGATTGGCATATCTTCCCGCTACATCGGGCAGCTTGCCCAGATCTGGCCAGCAAACGCTTTGTTGCTCTGGCTTATGATCACTTACCCGCGCTTTAGCCAAAAAAGCTGCTGGATCAGCGCATCTGCTGGTTTTTTGCTTGCCGGGTGGATAATGTCGGATCCACTTTTCGTAAATATTTGGCTGGCCACCGCTAACCTGGCTGGCGTTAGTGTAGGGTATGCTCTGTTCCGACGATTGGAGCGACAAGAAAAAGAGCTGGATGGCCCTCAGTCTGTTCTTGCGTTGCTTCTCGTTTGTTCTGGTGCGGCTGGGGCGGCCGCATTGGTGGGAACAGGAATAGCATTCTCTCTCCCTGGTAGTACGCCGTGGGGCCGCTTCATTCTGTGGTTCAGTAGCGAATTGAACCGATATCTCGTTTTGCTCCCTGTCTGTTTTGCAGGGAAAAAATGGTTTTCAGATCTCGTACATGCGGGCTGGCGTAGCGTCCTGTCAGCGCAAAGCTTCAATATTGCTCCGATTGTAAGTTTGGCAGCCTCAGTTGTTCTTGCGACCCTTACCGGAGGCCCCGGTGCTATTGCCTTTCCTGTCCCTGCCCTGCTGTGGTGTGCCCTCACCTATAGCGTGTTGCCAATGTGCCTTGTCGTTTTGATTTTCAACGTCACGGTGATGGGCATTGTGGAAGCTGGCCTGCTGAATTTTCATCAGACGAACGAGACTATTGGCGTCACTGTTTCTTTTCGGCTTGGGCTCTCCTTTTTAGTGCTTGGCCCACTGACGGTGGCCGCCATTATGAATACCCAGCGTGCTCTGGTCGCTCGGCTGAATCAGTCCATTACCTGGGATAGTTTGACGCACGTTCTGAGCCGCCAGGCTTATCTGGAGAGAAGTGCGGATCTAATAAAAACCGTTAGGGAAACGCGGAAGGATGAGGGCGTCGCCATACTAATGCTGGACCTCGATCGCTTCAAAGATATCAATGACACATATGGTCATTTCACCGGAGACGCAGCGCTTGTTGCGGTAAGTGCGGCTATTTCTGATGTTTTGTGTGCCGAGCAAATATTTGGTCGGGTTGGCGGAGAAGAGTTCGCAATTACTATTGCTGCTATTGATGAAAACATGGCGCTCGGTCTGGCTGAAAAAATCCGCCAGACCGTAGAGAATGTTTCGTGCTTTATCTCTGACGTAGGCTTGCAAATGACAGTGAGTATAGGCGTTGTTTATCGAAAGGAGGCGGACGTTATAGATTTTCAGTCTCTTCTGACGCAAGCCGATGCAGCTCTCTATGCAGCCAAGACTGCTGGCCGTAATTGTGTTGTGAAGTACTCGACTTTAAATAGAAATTGATTTTTTAACTATTTTTAAAGTATTGTTTTTTGAAATTTAGAAAATTTTTGTAAATTAATACTTGTTAAAAAGAAACCCAGCCGAAGCTGGGGTTTTAAATTACATGCCGCCGTTGGGACCGTTGCCGCCGCCCATTCCGCCGCCATGGCCTCCACCTTGGTTGTATCCGCCACCGGCATTGCCGCCCGGCCCATTGCCATAACTGCCTTGACCGCCCCCGTGATGATGGCCACCACCATGACGGCCGCCCATACCATCAGGTCCGGGACCCCAGCAGGCTGACAGAGCAAGTGCCAAGCTGATGCCTGTGCCAATTTTTACAATCTTGTTCATAGGTTCCTCCTGACGCCATTAACGCACGAACTTTGGAGCAGAGGGATGGCGAACTTGAAACAAAAAGAAACTGAGGCACTGCCTTTATCATGCTGAATCTATTGAAATAGATAGGCTTCTTGTATGTATGGACAAACGTCTAATGCTATTTTCTTGGATAGCTACATAAAATGGCCTTATGAAATTCTTCTAAATCACTTTGCTCGGATTAAAGGAGGATTTTCCAACTTTAAATGCTCGCAAAAAGCCCTCTATATCGTCGTTCATCAAGAGTTTCATTCTTGTTCGGATAACGTCTTCAGGCCAATCCCACCACGCAATTTCCAAAAGCTGTTCTATTACTTCTTCAGGAAATCGATATTTTATAACACGTGCCGGGTTTCCCCCAACAATGGCGTAGGGGGGAACATTTTTGGTCACCACTGCAGCAGTGGCAACGATTGCACCAGAACCAATGGTGACACCGGACATTATATTAGCGCGCGCTCCAATCCAAACATCATTACCAATAATGATATCTCCTTTTGTGGAGTGGTCATCAACTGCATCCGCAGCTTCTGGCCATGCAAACGAAATATCTTTAAATGGATATGTAGTAATAGTGTCGTGTCTATGATTTCCTAAAATCATCAAAACTTCACTGGCGATGGAGAAATATTTTCCTACTTGAAGTCTAGCATATTTTTCTTCTATAATTATAGGAGACTCTTTGGCTCCATATGAATGCTCGCCAATTTCCCACCCCCATTCTTCAATCTCATATGCGAGAGAATGCCGGAGGAGTAGTGAGAAGATATTGTTACGGCGTAGCATGGATTTTTGTGCCTCCTGGTAAGAGTTTACAAAACCTATAATCGTCTTTCTATCGCCTCACAGATATCTTTTTACTGAGAAATTGGAATGATCTCAATTGTGCGAATGGGGCATCTAATTCTGAATGTTTCACCACGTGTTGAGTATCGAGATGATTGAGAAGAGCTTTTAATCGGACGACATGAAGTTCATTATGTCGCGCATTCATCGTGCGACGATGACATCCCCGCGAGAAGCGGGGCATGGGCAGCAAGCCTTCGGGATATAAATTCGGTGAACAATCGCACGCGTTTTGTCTTGCGTGCCTCTCCTTGTGTCAGAAGCCACAGTGTTCCGTGCCCGTACAACTCGGTGTTAGGAACCCTGACGAGCGACGGGTCCACATCACCCACGAAGCATGGGAGTTTCGTCATCCCAATCCCCTGCTGAACTGCAACAATTTGCGTTTCAGCATCCGGCGTTCTGAACAAAGCCCCAGTGGTACGCACCTCTCCTTCGCGCGCCCACCCAGGTTGCCCTTCGGTGTTTGCGACGATCCAGCGTATGGAGGGCGGCCTATCAGAGCGCCACCCGACGAGGAGATCGTGAGACATATAGATAGCGTTGGATACAACAGGGCCGATCAGACCGTGAAGATTGAGTGGCAACGTGTCACGGTTCAGTACGATACGGATGGCGACATCAGCGTCTCGATTGGTCAGATTCGCGACCGCACCTGTTGGCACGACATTTATCTCGATGTCTGGATGTCGCCGTGAAAACTCGGCGAGATCCGGCATCAGGAGACGTGTCGCCAGGAATGGCGGCAACGTCACGCGTAAGAGGCCTCGTACGGCCTGATCACGCCCCAGAACGCGGGTCTCGAGTTGATGAGATGACGCCTCCATCTGGGTTGCAAACTCAATGATTTCCCGACCGGCCAAAGTCATGCGGTAGCCTGCGGGCAGCTTTTCGAATACCTGCGCCCCAAGGCATTCTTCAAGCTGGGCAATGCGGCGCAGTACCGTCGAGTGATTAACCTTCAGGCGGTTGGCTGCAGATCGCACGGAACCACCCCGTGCTACCGCAAGAAAGTAACGAACGTCGTCCCAGTCAATCATGGTGCACTCGGGCACCACGAAGCGGCTCTTTCAAAACCATATTCGACATTTTTTTCTCCTGACCATCATTTGACCTTAGCGGCCCCAGACAGCCGTCGCTGGGTCTTTCGCGAGTAAGGTCTAGGGACTCGATTTGCGTCAAACGGAAGTCCGGATCGATTTTGCACCACCAATATGCACGGTTGCGCACTCACAGGTCCATGAACAGCAGCCCAATTTGAGTGGCACGGGGCAGTCCCGGACAACCAAAGACAAAGTGGAAAAAACTCATGGGAAAGCTTGAAGGTAAGGTCGCCGTCATCACAGGTGGATCAAGCGGCATGGCGCTGGCGAGCGCACAACTGTTTGTTGAAGAAGGCGCCTATGTTTTTATCACGGGCCGAAGGCAGGAGACCCTGGACGAGGCTGTTAGGCAGATCGGCCGAAACGTAACGGGCGTACGTGGAGATGCCGCCAATCTTGATGACCTTGATCGTCTCTTTGAGACGGTCAAACGCGAAAAAGGCACGATCGACATCCTTTACGCCAGTGCAGGTACTGGTGAAGCCCTCCCACTGGGCGAGATTACCGAGCAGCACTTCGATACGACCTTTAACCTGAATGTGCGTGGCACGCTGTTCACGGTGCAGAAGGCGTTGCCGCTCTTCAATGACGGTGGATCGATCTTCATGACCGGGTCCGTTGCGGCGCTCAAAGGTTTCCCTGGCTACAGCGTGTATGCGGCGAGCAAGGCCACGCTGCATGCTTTTGCGCGCGGGTGGCTCAATGAATTAAAGGGCCGGAATATCCGTGTGAACGTGTTGCATCCGGGGCCAATCGCCACGCCAATGCAGGACCAAGTTCTGACCCCCGAAGCCAAACAGATGTTCGAATCCCTGATCCCGCGCGGAACGATGGGTCGTCCTGAGGAAATTGCCGCTGCTGCGCTGTTTCTCGCTTCAAAGGATTCAAGCTTCGTGAGCGGAATGGAGTTCTGTGTCGACGGTGGTTTCTCGGCCATCTGAGTTACGAACCGGAGGGTGGAGCGTGTTCGCTACTGAACATTTTCCAGTCTCCAAGATTATCGTCGCGAATAAAAATTGGAAACATGACAATGAGCTACGCCATCATCGGGTTTGGCAGGATTGGCCAAGCCCTTGCCCAAGCTTTCGCCCGTAAAAACATCACCGTGGCTGTCGCAAGTCGTCAGTCGCCTGAAGTACTGGCCCCCCTCGCCCAGGAAATTGGTCCTACAGTCGTCGCCTCCTCGCTACAGAAAGCGCTGCAAGCCGAAACTATTATTCTCGCAGTTCCGTTTGAGCAGCATGGTGAAGTGGCGAAGAGCCTTCCAAATTGGGAGGGTAAAACGGTCATCGACGCGATGAACTCGTTGGCACCTCTTGGCGAGATGGACGGCCTCCTGTCATCCGTTTACGCCATGAAGGCCTTTGCAGGTGCAAGGTTTGTAAAAGGTTTCAACCATCTGATTGCTGCCACCCTGGCGACTGATCCGTGCGTCGAGGGCAGCCATCGGGTTGTCTTTTTGTCTAGCGACGAGGAGGATGCGATCGCGCCTGTCGCGACTTTGGCCAAGAATCTCGGGTTTGCTCCCATTAATCTGGGGAAGCTTAACGAAGGTGGCGCGTTGGTCCATGCACGTGGGCGCATCTGGGGGCCGCTCATTTTCCAGGATGTGTTCAAGAAAAAGCAGTAACTGAGGCCCGGTGGGTTGATGCCTCTGTAAGATACGCTCGACCCGCCGCCTCTATCACAATGATAATAAAGGCGGCTTCTAAAGTGCGCAAAAGTACACGCATTTATTTATTTCTGTTCTGAAGGTGCAGAGCGAACCCTGTGACGCCCGGCTCTTCAAGATTAGGCAGAAGTTGCATCGTGGGGATCTGATAGTCGCCGCCGTTCTGCTGCCGATAGGCGATAGGAGGCGTCTCGGTCAGAGTGCTCATCCGCATTCGGAGGTCTTTTTCCAGGAGAGCGAATTTTGCATCGTCAGTGCGATCGGCACGATAGGCCACGAACGGCGGTAGCACTGTAAAGCCCGGGTAGAACAGAATGCCGTGGTGGATCGGGAATAGTAAATCGTCGATCGGACCGTTGATTCCACGTGCAGAGTAATGCTCCGGCCAGCCGCCGGTGGTGACGATGAGCATGGCGCGCTTTCCGGCCATGACGCCTTCGCCATAACGGTCCCCCCAGCGACTGTCGCTGTGTTCCCCAACCCCATATGCGAAGCCGCAGGCATACACCCGATCCACCCACCCCTTAAGAATTGCGGGCATCGTGAACCACCACAGAGGAAACTGAAGTATCACGGTATCAGCCCAGAGCAGCTTCTCCTGTTCTGCTTTGACGTCGTCCGTGAGTGTACGGGCTGTGAACTCCTTTGATGACTCTGCCGCGACTTTCAGGCGGTCCGTGTTTTTGAGCCCCGGAAAATCGTCACGGTCGACGGTTGCTTTCCAGTTCATGGCATAGAGGTCCGAGACCTGAACCTGGTGGCCTTGGGCATGCAGTGCGCTGACAGCGACATCAAGCAGGGCACCGTTCAGCGACTGCCGCTCAGGATGGGCGAAGACAATCAGAACATTCATGAGTGTTTTCTCGCTCGATAGAGAATTGAAACGCCCACTCAGAATAGGAGACCGGATACTGTTCCTCTATAGATCTGGTATGAATAGGACTATGCCATTTTATGGAACAATCTGACGTCACACTCGACCGGATGCGGACCTTCGTACGGATTGCGGAACGGGGAAGCCTGACAGCCGTTGCGCGGGAGTTTGGTCATGGCCAGTCAACCATCACACGGCATCTCCATGAACTGGAACAGGCGCTTGGTGTGTCCCTTTTCACCCGGACCACGCGGCGTGTGGCGCTGACCGATGAAGGTCTGCGCTATTATGAGCATTGCCTGAAGATTTTATGTCTCGTGGAGCAGGCCAATCAGGAGATGCGGGAAACGCGCCAGGCAACAGCTGGCACAATCCGGATATCATGCACGGCAGCTTTGGGTGTCCTTCATATCAGCCAACTGATCTTCGCCTTTCAGGACAAGCATCCGGGTATCCGTGTTGAATTCAACTTGACCGACGAACGGATCGATCTCGTACAAGAAGGCGTCGATATTGCTCTCCGGCTCGGTCCTCTGACGGATAGCGCGATGAAACTGCGCGCCCTCGGGGAAAGCCATCGTGTATTGGTCGCCTCACCTGCGTGGTTGGCGGATCATGGCAGGCCTCAAGTGCCAGAGGATCTTGCCGGTCTGGAAGGAATTCGGCTTTCACGGGTGCAAGGCTCTGACAGGCTCGTTCTTCATGGCCCTGACGGCAAACGCTCAACCATGCCATTTAGAGGGCGTTTGACTGTCGATCACGGGCTTGCAGCACGAGAGGCATTTCTGGCCGGCCGCGGATTTGGTCCTGCACATCGTTGGCTGGTGGAAGATTGTCTCGCTGACGGGCGACTTGAGCGCGTCCTGCCAGACTACGAACTGACGTCTTCTCCGCTTAGCATGTTGATCTCTCCAGAACGGGCAAGCCTGAACCGGGTCAGACTCTGCGTGGATTTTCTAGCCGAAAGGATCGCGAAAATTCCAGGGATCGTTCGATGATCTGTACGATGAAAAAATCATGGCCCGCTTGCGGAGCGCCAGAATAATAAAAGATTTTCGTAAAGGAAGGCGGCTTAGCTTTCAGCTAAACCGTGACACGTCCAAAGCGTGCCTGATGCTTTCTATGACCGAGATGTGACTGTCGCCTATACTTGTCCACATTGCTGATCAGAAAGACCGTCTGGCAAGGATAGGGGCCGGACAGATATTGGATTTATATTCTCCAAGTCGGAAATACCCCTGTAGTAGTTAATACATTAATCACGTGTATTTTTTCTATTTCTCTTCAAAGTAACTACCATTCTATCTTGCGTTGTCTTTATAGATAATAGAGAAAATTGTGTCAGACGAGTTAACATCGAATTGGATGGTAAAATATATACAGGTATATGCTCTAGAATAGCACTTATGGCCGTTTCTCCTGTACCCATCAAGATCTTCTCAAGAGTGGCACGATAGCCGCTGATTAATATATCAGCTTTCTCTTCAACGTTAAGAGCCTTAATTGCCCCGTGCAAAGCCGATGCCCAAGTATTTTGCGTAGGTGCTTTTTTTTCTGAAGAATTCAAAGTAATTTTACCGATGATAATTTTTTCAATTGCAAACCCAGAAAGGTAAAATTTAGCATCACGATATAATAAAGATGCTGATAGCTGGAAGTCGGTTTCCGCTGTGAATATATTTTTATCTGCGCTTACTGCAGTCGAGATATGTACGCGGTTGTTTTCCATCAATGAAATTAAAACCTCAGATATTTGGAGATCGAAACCTCCCACCTCGGTTGCAATTGGCAATGCTGCATTGACAGATTTTTGGATTGCAAAAGCAGGAATTGAAATAGAAAACTGCCGTTGATAGATCCATTTCCAAATGAGGATTGCAATGCCTAATGTGCTAGCAATTACAATAATCAAAAACATCAACATGTTATTAAAATTTAGCACTTAAAGAGTCCATTTTTGGTTGTAACCGCCATTGGTTACGGCGAATGTTTGACTCAGCGTTCCCAAGACCGCAACTCCTGAAGATTTGCTGCCAACATTAGGTTTTGCGCGAATTCTCGTCACTCGTGCATGCCAGAATCATGGTCATACTACTACATTTTAAGGTTGCTAAAGTTGGTTTTGAAGCAATATCCTATATCCCGCATTGAACTCATGTTCTCACTCCGATCCGTAATGGTAATAATTGAGAAATACAGCGATTATAACGAAAATATTATGTTAATCATTGGCAACTTAACCGCCAATGATTAACTTTTTCGGCAGAACCAATCCACCCGCTAGAAATCGGCGCTCGACTAGCCCTCTAAGAAGCCAAAGTGCGTGGGATTAAGGACCAGTGGGCAGTTATAGAAGCCAGAAAAAACGAGCTTCTTCTCTACCGCTGCATTCTCTACGCAGGAACACATATCTAACCTGTTAGTCGGAATTTTGTATTCGGGAAGAGAACTCGTGAACGTCACAATTACGTCTTTGCCGTCCTCTTCAGGACATTCCGAAAGGGGCAGAACACCCATCTGGTTAGTGTTGTCGTTCCATTTCGCCTCAGATCCAGCCCATCGCATGGAAGCATCCGAGAAAAGCTTCTCCGCCTTGTCTGGAGACTGTCCTGTTTCGCGCAATAGCTGCGCCTCGACGACGGCAGCAAAGCGGACCTGTGTTTCGGCAACGCTAGACGAAGTGCCTGTTTCTGACGGATTGGAATGCGGATAATTAGTTTCTGCATTATATCTGTAAATTTTAACTAAAATAGTACCGACGATCGCTACTAATGCACCCGCCACGGCCAAGCATAGAGTCTCACCGCCTCCGGAATTATCCATTGTTTTCATCCTATTTGTTTCTTTTGAGAAATACTGCGAATCAAACGACATCAGCGCCTCCTAGCGTTTCTGCCTGTTTCCACTCAGGTAAATATACTGAAGCATTCAAAAGCTTTATAAGGACACTCTTATGCTGTTTCAGAGTTTGAAGCTCGAGTTCTTTCTTCTGGTCAACTGTATCAATACTCTGGTCTATAGCCCTTTTATAGCCATCAATGCCTTTTTCGATCTTGTTTGTTACATATTTTGAAAAAACATCGACAAGAGTATAAATATATTTCTTAAAAGTTTCCACGAGAGGTATAATTTCCGTGCTTCTATGAAACCCAGCGAACAGGTCACCTAATCCGGCGACTGAAATGCCTCTTATCTCGTATTCTTCATTCACACATCTCTCTACTTCATGAACATAAAGATAAAGAGTCCAGATTGATCTTTCGTGAGAAATTTCTTTTTTTTCACGTATTTCGGTGCGATGCCAATTTTCGATTTTTGGGATAAGTTTAATACCTGTCCCTTTGAATGAAGGGAATGTTATTTCACCGTCGAAAATGGTTTTTAGGCCCGGAAAGGCTTGTAATTCCTGCTCAAGGGCTTCACCGCCTTTCTTCTCGATTCCATTGATAAGCAGAGAGGCGCATTCCTTAAAGACGATCCCGATGCGATCCCCGGATTGATTTGCAGCAACGGGAATAATGAAATTGATGATTATGGATAATTGCTTTCCAAATTCGTTCAAAGCAGATTTGACCGCAGTTCCATCTGAGCCTTCTGAGAAACGGCCTCCACTCTGCCAGACCCTTCCGTAAGGGGAAGCCTGCAGCTTTTCCAAGGCTTCTGTAAACTCAGCAAGAGTCGGAATTCCTATCATGAGAGGTGAAGGAACGGGAGTTTCTCTCCTCATAACGATTTTAGCATAATCCGCGAGATCATTGAGAGGACGTTTAAAGACGTCATCAGAAAGATTTTTGATCGGCGCCAAAAGACCCGGCTTGCCCACACTGCGTCCTATGTAATCAAGCGCCTCACGAATATCCAGAAATGTACTCATGGCTGATATTTCTAATTCGGGTTTGTGACTGATATTGAGCTTTTCAAGAAGCCTTATGGCGTCTTCGGCTTCTCGCGTCAGTAAATCCTCGATTTCCGCCAGACGCTTTTTTGCAGTTGCCGCTTCTTCCTCTGTCCGCGTCATATGTGCTTCGAGTGTTTGGTCAAGTGCGATCAGGAGTTCATTGGCGGCCTTTGATACTGCATCCATTGGTCCTGCAAGGGCGATTTCCGGTAGATTGGCGGCAATATGCTCTCCCAGACGTCTTTCGAAATCACTGGCATGAGAGTAACGCAAGGTGTCGGCAATGAGGTGTCGGCGCAAATCGCCCGTTAACTCTTCAAAGTCACGTGGATAAGTTTTCCAGTAACCCTTTGGGAAAATGGTCTTGAAATTCGCTTCAATTTTTTCCAGACGGTCCTGCTGCTTTTCCGGAGTGGATTGAAAAAAACCGGCCTCGACAGCCCAAAGCGCAGGAAGCGATGAAATGGTGGCAGGCTCTATACCGTCGATTATTACTTTTTCTTCGGGTAGCTCATTTATCAGACCGCCGCGAAGCTGCTGTGTAACGTAGCTCCTAAATTTATTGAGACTTGTATCTGGGTTGCTGTCATTGCGACTGAAGGCATCGATCCGGTTGAGTAGAAACAGCATCCTTCCTAGAACAGAGGAGGTTTTCCGCCATGATGTGACTTGGTTTATGACCTGATTGAGCAGTTCCTTTTGCTTTCTGTCGTCAGTTTCCTCTGCATTGTAAGCCACAAGGCAGAGCGCCTGGGTAATGTTCTTACGAATGATCGGGCCATTTCGCTCATCGTTCATCGCTTTCAGCCCCGGCAGATCCAAGATCGTGATGCGAGTGCCTTCAGGTAGGCCGAAGCGTACCTTTTCCCCGGCGAGACGAATAGGCCAGTCAATCTCGAAATGGACTGCTTCGATAGAAGGATTTTCTTTCTCCGCAGCCCGGAATTGTTCCATGGTTTCTTCAAGGCGAGCGCGCAATTCCTCTGCGCTTAGGTCGTCCCATTCACCAGTGTCCCAAGTAGCGCCGCGCGTGGATGCAATTTTCAACGTGTGACGTTGATCGTGATGCCGTACCGTTACAAGCCCCGCGCTCATTTCCTGTACGGCAGATGGCAGGAGACTGTCACCAATCAAGAAATTTGCCAAAGTGCTCTTACCCGAGCTTGTTGTGCCGGTCGTAGCCAGAATGAGTTCAGGAGATTTCACATGCTCCAGAAGCGTCTGAACCGCATTTCCCAGAGCCTCGCGCTTTCTCGTTAGACTCTCGCGCCTCGCACTGTCCAGCCTGTCAGAGAGGGCTTTCTCGATGTCATCGGCGACGGAAGTGATCTCTATGGTGCGCTGCTGCCAGTAAGCAGCACAATCTCTGAAAAGCCCCTTGAGATCGAGCGTTGGGTGGGCAGTTTCATTCATGGTCTGGATTTCCAAGTTGTGTTGAAAGAATGTGTCGGTCAGGAAAACGCTTGGGCAAGAGCGAGACGGTTGTTCTCGATCAACGCAGGCGCTTCGCGCATGAGTTCAAGAGCGGAGGCACCAAGAGTGACTTCTGCGGGGATGCCCAGACGGTGACGGAGTTGCGTCATCGGAATTTCATTCACGTTCGTTCCCCTCGGCAATCCCATTAGCTTCTGCCAGCCGTGTCTGTCGTCGAATGTCCTGACCGGCAAGACAGATAGAGGCTCTTCCGCCTTGGCGTACTCGATCAGATCCCTTGCGCGCTGGAGACCGTCGTTCCAGCCGATCAGCGTAAAAGACAGGGTGGCGGGGACGAGGTTGTCGTCCGTATCGATCTCGAAAGTCCTCTGGGAGGAAGGCATCTTGATGAGCGTGCGGCGGAGCAGAATATACTGGCCAGTCAGCCACGAGTTTTCCTGAGCCAGCTCCCAGAGGGTAGCGCACCCGGTCAAAGCATGAAGTTCTCGAAGTGCCAGTTCCGCGAAAACGCGCGCGCGCTGGAAACACATCTCAAGCCCGTCGCCCAGTGCGTTCCGGGCGTCGCGCCATGTGCTGAGTGCAAAGGTCATTCCAGTCAGGAGTGGCAGGCGAGCCGGAGAACCGGGACGTTGATCATTGAAGCGCGTCTGGAATTTACCGATAAGTGAACTTGCCAGTTCCTCAATTTTTTCCAGATCACGCTTCAGTGGAAACTCACCTCGCTCCAAGATGGCGGCGCAGTCGCGATAGTTTGCCAACAGCTCATTCAGATTTTCCTGAAGCTGCCGAATTGCACTGAGTTCGACGCCTTCTAGTTTGGCGAGATGGATGGTGTCATGCATTTCTGCGAAACCAGAACGTAATTGGTTCCTGATTTCAGCCAGCAGGGTCATCTGACGTTCCTGGCCGTCGATGACGCAATGTAAAAGCGCGGTATTTTCCCGAACCAGACGCTCGACTGACGCGAAGCCTGTTCGCATAGTCGAGTTGAGGCTCTCAATCCTGTTTTTTATCTGTTCCTGTCCTTGTTCCACGCGGCTCAAAGTAGTTTCGATGCGATTAAGCCTACGGTTGAAATAAAGCGCCACACCGAGGGGAGGACACGCAACGAAAGCAGCAAGATCGACGGCAGGAGAGTTCGCAATGTCAGTTAGGGTGTCAATGCTGCTCTTCAGGTTCTGCCAGAAAATTCCGGTGATATGGGCGATCTTCTGATAGGTAGCATCCGTGAAGTCGGCGATTTTGTGCGCGATTTCGACTACTTTTAGTACGAGTGGCGAGTTGTCGATTGCATAAGCGAGTGTTACGCTGATCATCCCGCCAACAGCTGCACCTGCGAATTCCGACAGAACCTCACGCAGAAAACCCGGCAACACGGAAGCGTATGTCATGATCAGCTTGTCGATCGCCTCGGAGATGATCGGCTGAATTACCGCACCGACGGCAATGGACAGAAGGCGCATTACAGCAGCGAGTTTTTCTTCTTGGCCGAGGTTGTCAGGATTATAGATAAGGATGCGGAGAGAAGTGACGATCGCGCTCCAGAAACTCCTCAGCATCTTCATGGCTTTTTTGGCTGTGCCGGTGAAGATGTTGATGATCGTGGTCACGATCTCAGAGAGCACGCCAGCGGTAAAGCCGCTCTTCATTTCACTCCAGATGTGACTCAATCTCCCTTTTATGCGCTCCCATGCGTTGCGGAGCACGGTGGCCACATGTTCGAGAATGGGTTTCAGATCAAGCTTTTCCTTCCAGGTCGGTGTTTGCTGCCATCGCTGGATAAGTGATGGGAATTCTTCCTGCACAGCGACTGAAAGTTCGAGCAAAACCACGCCTAGTCCCTGCCTGGCACCCATCTTAAAACCGGCAGCTAAAGCATGCTTGGATGTAGCGCCAATAAAGTCCTTACTCGTATAGTAAGCGACGTTGTGTTGCCGTGACATCGCCCTCTCTGCGTTGTGCGTCGCTTCTTTCAGTTTTGTCTCATCAACAACTAGTTTGGCTTCGAGCGATTTAAGTTTCTTTTCTGCGCCATCAGGAGCGGAGCCGTCCACAATTGACTTTCGCAGGCTTGCGGCTTCGGCAAGATTTGATTCCCGCTGTTTTTGTAGTCTTATAAGAAATACTTCAGCAGAGTCGGCTTGTTTAGAGCGGTTTATTGAGCGATCTGTCGGTTGAAGATTGCTACTTTGGTTGGCGAGATCCACTCCATTCAGAGAAGACAAGGCTCTCCGTGGATCGTCATGAATTGTTTTAGCTGCAACCACATGGTCACGGTCATATTTGTCGCCAGGTTTTATAGTCTTGCCTGTGTAAGCATCCCTTAAATTGCCAGCATCGCGTTCTTTATTCCACTCTTTGCCTTTGGCAATATATGCGGAATCAGAGTGATATTGCGCGCTTTCGTATTCTCCGCGTCTGGCATATGCATCGGCATGTTTCGTTCTTTTGAACGTCGGATTTTCACCATTTTTCGCGCTCTTGGCAACGTTGTGGATTGTGTCCACATGGCCGTTCGCTTCATCATTGCTAAATAGCAGGGCGTCCAGACCGAAGCTAGTAATGACGCTCGAAAACAGCACCTCTCTGTAACGCCCAGAGAGTTCTTGGAAAACAGACGGACTTTGATCTGGAACAGCCGACATACTTTCACACGCCCTTTCTACAACATGTAAACGTGATACATGCTGTGCTAATGGTAACCCTTTGATGCAAAAGCGTAGCATATGGATACACAAAGAGAACCCTTGCTTTCGCCCTTTGAGAGACCTTATATCTTGATAGGGTGTCAAAATCTGTCATGAGAGCTGTATGTCATTCGCAAAGGCGCAGGATATCCTCCAACTGGCTATGATGGCCACCAAGCAGGGGGGCGTTGCTCTCGAAGAGATCGCGGAAACGTTTGGTTGCTCCCATAGGACCGCTCAACGCATGACTTCGGCCCTTGAGGCTATTTTTCCTCAGGTTGTATCCATCCAAGGACAGGATCGCCGTATGCGATGGCTGATGGCGGTACGGACTATTGCACCGTTACTTACGCCCTCGTCAGACGAACTTATAGCGCTATCAGAAGCTGTGACACTGCTTGATCGTGCTGGAATGAAACACGAGGCTGCACGCGTTCGAAATCTTGAGTGCAAAATCAACGCTCTTGTCCCGCCAGTTCAGCGGACGCGTCTGGATGTTGATAAAGAGGCGGTGCTTGAGATGCTCGGATATGCTACTCGTCCGGGTCCTCGTCCAGCGGCAGCAGACGATGTAATCAAAGCGATTTATGAGGCACTTAAGGGGCCAAATCTGCTTCGTATTCTTTATCAAAAACATCGGGAAGATGTGCCGCATGAACGAATTGTGGCTCCCTATGGCTTACTTCTAGGAGTGCGCCGTTATCTTGTCGCTCGAGATGTAAAAAAAGGAATGGATGCACAGATACGACACTTTCGCGTGGAAGAACTCCATGAAGCCAAAGTGCTTGATCATGCATTCGAAATCGATCCTGATTTCGATTTGAAAAAACATGCGGAACGTGGATTTGGTTCTTTCATAAATGATGCTGAGTTCGGAGAGGTTGTCTGGTGTTTTCGCCCCGAGGCAGCAGAACACGCACGGCGCTACGTCTTTCATCCGAACCAGACAACCGAGACAACTGAAGACGGTTCTTTGATTGTGAAATTTAAGGCTTCAGGCCATCTTGAAATGGCGTGGCATCTTTATTCTTGGGGGGAGTCTGTCGAGGTTCTCGCTCCGGAAACGCTGCGTCAAATGGTTCTTGGTTATCAGAGGGGGTTTCGAGCTTTGCCGTGAGGCCAACCGATATAAGGTTTGACCTGGACGGATAGGAGCATCATTATTGGGATTAATGGCGTCTCGCTGGTTTTCTACAAGGTTTTCCGAATTCCGCCAGGCGGAAGCATGTCGGCATGTTGTATATCCGGTGTGTAGGCTGAAGCTGGATTTTTACCAAGAAAGTAGTTTACTCTGTCAGTTTCGAAGTTAATTCATAAATCTCATTATCGATTTTCCGGACAGCAGTAATCACATAGATAACGATCTGTTCGCCGATGAACTGATAAACAAGGCGCTACTCATCTTTTGGAAGTATTGATCTGGTAAAGTTCTGATAAACCGCGATGAAGCAAAAGATGGCTGATACCGATGTCTGCTTGCGAGAAACAAGATCGGCCTTCGGAAACGGCAAAAAGTAGGCGAAAGCACCCGGTCCGCTTACGCCTTCATGCTGGCCGTTCGATCGAATTTCGTGCCTTTCCGAAGCCAGACGTAATTAAGGCCCCGCACCCAACGATGGGCTCGTGCCAGAACGATTCAAAATACTTGATTCAAGGAATATTACTAATTTGATGGAGGAGCAGAAAGCACCTTGAGACTGGCGTCTCCGAATCTCAGGAAAACGCTTCTGATAGTGGTTTCTTCCTTGTTCTGAACCATGTTCGAAATGGTATCAATGAGCTGGTTCCCAGCCTGTGAAAGAAGCTCCTGAATCTGCCCAGTTTCTGGCCCGCTCGCCCGGAACAAATAGGAGAAAAATGCTAAAGGGAAAAAGAAAAGTGTGAAGATGGACGTATTACCGTTTGATGCTTCAGCTTTCTCTCGATGCTCTCGAAGATGGGTTGTGACGAGCTTGGCAACCTGCTTTACATCATTCCCGTCATTTGCAACGCCGAATATATAACAGATCCTGATATACATAGCCGAAATAATGGACGGAACAATATCTGCTTCGTCCGCTTTGTTTTGCAGAATTATTGCACGTAGTGCTGTAGCATTATTTGCGCTGAATTTGGCGACAAAACTACGGGCTTCTTTTTCCCTGAGTTCTTTTGCTGTTTTGTTCAGGCCTGAGATAACATTCGTAAAAGCCTGACGCTGGGCTTCTGGAATAAAACGATAAGACATCGAGATGAGGTCATCAAGGCCCTTGACTTTATACCTATGGACAATTGGATTGCCGTCATCACCTTCGGCCTCTTCGTCTTCTTCTTCGTAGGCCAGCCCTCTGGTCATTACGATGCAAGCGACATAAGGACCAAGGATTTTTTCGACCTGCTCCAAAAAACTTTTGTCCTTGAAAAGCCGAACCTTTGTCAGGACCACAATGACTTTTAGCCCAAGGTCAGTCAGAGCTTTTGCCAATCGTATTTCAGCATCTTCAATACGGGCAGAATCATTGCTGATACAAAGCCATGCCACATGGACATAGTCGTCCGGGTCTGCACCGCGACGACGTTTCACTTCGTCGATAATTCCGCCGAGGATCGTTGCGTAATCCGCGAGCTCCAAACCTTTTGTATCGAGGATACGGATAGGGTTGGGGGGATTCTCGATGAGTTCAATGCCTTGGGTAACAGGTTGTCCAATTCCCGTCTTGGCAAGATGATCACCAAAAACAGCATTAATGAGGGTACTTTTACCCACCCCCGTCTTGCCGCAAATCAGGATATTGGCAGCATTGTTGCCCGCCAGAAATTTCTTGTAGAAATCCCGTGTCTGTAATTGGAAGTCCTCAAGGGTTTTTCGCGCTTCATCGCTCAGACCATTATCGACTTTGGCGTCAGTCATAAATTGATATTCCTAAAACCCTTACAGACCGATCTTGTTTTTGAGGGCATTGAGGGCTTCCCCTAGTTCCAGCGGACGGCCTTCTTCAGTCAAGCTCACTAATACATCTACATAGGTCGAGCCCATAGCAGACGTTAGACGGTTGGCAACTGTGGCCGACAGGGCTCCTCCAATGAACGAACCAAGACCCGGAACCATTTTCATAATGCCGGTCACGACTGTTTTGCCCACTAGTGTGGCAGTTGAAGAGCCAATCAGAGTGGTCAGGACAGGAAGAACGCTGCTTTTTGTGACTGACATCCCAAATATAGTCGAGATCTTCACAATCATCGTGGCTTGGACCGGGAACAGCAGAATTGCGTCTGAGAAAGGAATGGGGGTCGCTCCAATAGCAGCTGCCGCAGCGCTGGAGACAGTGATAATTTTGGCTGCTTCCTCCTTCTTTTTCTGAAGGCCTTCTTTGGTCTCGATATTCAGGGCATTGGCAAATGCCTGCTGCTGGGCTTCCGGGATAACCTCGTAGGACACATGGATAAGTTCGTCGATGCCACGGATATTGTAAGCGCCCACAACATTCTCGTCATCGTCATAACGAGGCGTTTTAATGGCCCGGGTCTGAACCACAGCGTGTGCGAGCCCTTCAAACTTAGCTTTCACGATGGCAACGAACTCATTGGCCATAATAAAGGAATGGGATTTCGTCAGAACGACAATGACCTTCACTCCAAGTTCGTGCAGATCCCAGGCGAGCTGAAACTCAGCATCTTCAATACGCTTTCCTGGTTCAGCAATGCACAGCCAGGCCACATGAACGTAGTCATCACCATCATGCCCGCGTCGACGACGAACCTCGTTGATGATTCCGTCGCGAATGACTTGATAGTCTTCAAGCTCAAGGCCCTTAGTATCTAGAATATTCAGAGGTACACCATCGACACTAACCACGCTGAGCTTCTGCGTGACGGGACGTCCAATACCAGTTTCGGCCAGTTTGTCCCGGAAAACGGCATTAATGAGAGTGCTTTTTCCGACACCGGTCTTGCCGCAGATAAGGATATTAGCCTTCTTATGCTTTTTGGAAATTTCATCCCAGAAACCAAGGGCATCATCCTTGAGTTTCAGTATAGAATCTGCAGATGGAATAGACTTTACCACAATGAAGCACTCACCTAAATTCTTTTCCGTTACAGGATTCAATCAGATAATCGCCTGAATGACAATCTATGTCACAAAAACTTTCGAGAATGTTTGTCGCCAAAATTACGTTTTACTTGGCATGAAGGTCGATAATATGAATGACGGCTTTCTACTCTCGTTGTCTAACAGCAGACATACCGCTCCCCCCCAAGCGACATTTTTTGAGTACCATTCGCCCTACGGCTCACGCTCGTAATCTGCACACGTTTCCACCTCAACGCCTAGTAAGTGTCAGACTGTCGCGTTCAGAGATCGCGTATTCCACCAATCTTTGCTCTTATCGCGCAAGTGTCACAGCCGCCCGACCTCCCGGCATATCCCCAGAAGATGCGCGAGCTTCTGGTTCAGCACGGCGCCCAGAACAATGACGCCTTCCAGAATATGGGCCGCCTCACTCTCGGCTTTCAGACCATCGAGCCTGCCGCGGAGCAGATAATGCTCGAGTTCCACCAGTCGCACCACCTCATGCAACCAACCCTGCGTGCAACTCCTCCAGTCGAGGGTCTCGGTGAGAGGACAGGGACAGGCCATGCGCATCGTCGGTCATGAAAACCCCTCGGACAGAACAGTCGGGATATGCGAGCATCCCGCGATGACCTACGAGGCTCCGCGTCACCGTTTGATGCAGAAACATACGTTTATCCGACTATATATTCAAGCGTATTTTCGCCTAAATACAGACATCTCTGGTTCAGGATGTCTGTATGGCCCGATTACGCCCCCGAAAGCGCCCCCACATGGATGACCAATTCACCCTCCTCCGCGAGCGCTGCGAGCGCCTGCGTCAAGCCGCCCAAAGCATCGGCATCACCCACGCTGCCAAGGCCGCAGGCGTCCCCTATACGACCCTGAGGGATTATATGGGCGGTAGTGAGATGAAGCTGTCCGCTGTCGCGTCCCTCGCCCGGGTTTGTGGCGTCTCCCTGGACTGGCTTGCTTTCGGCGTTGGGGATGCCCCCATCACAGCGTCTCATGCAGCAGGCTCCTCTGAATCCCCGACGCGTGGCGGCCACCAGACTGTCATCCCTTGGATCGATGATCGCGATGAGGGTCTGCGCGTCAGCAAAGCCTGGCTTGAAGCCACCGTCGCACGTGAGACGACCGGATTAAGACTGATCAGCGTGACGGGCGATGCCATGACACCCACCCTGCGGGAGGGCGACCTCGGCATGATCGATACGTCCAGCATCAACGTTCAGGGCGGTGCTGTCTTTGCCTTACGCGTCGAGGGCAACATCCTCATCCGTCGCCTTGAACGACGCCTGGGCGGCGGGATCCGCGCACTCGCCGATCATGATCGCTATCCCCCGCAGGATCTCTCACCAGACGAAGCCCAGGCCCTGACACTTCTGGGAGAAGTGATCTGGTCAGGCGGACCACTGGTCAGTTAGGCTTGGCCAGACAGATAGAAACGTCTTGTGCGATTAATCGCGCCATTCTATATACGAATAATCATTGACTAAGGCGATTTGTCGCCTATTATGGCCTGAGATTTACCGCCCCATCGGGTATCTCAGGAGGCCGCCATGTCCGTTATCCTCTCTCTCTCCCCTACCCGCTGACCGAGCTGTAACGCTCCTCCTGCCCTTTCGCCATTTCACGAGAGCATGCGGAACGTCTGTTTCGGAGAGCGTCATGGACCAGAAAGATATCGACTTCGAGAAGATCAAAGAGCGGCTTGTGCTCTTTGCACGGCGGCCTGAAGACCTCCTGATCGCCTCCGTGATCTGTGTCATTCTGGCCGGACTTCTGCCCTGTGCCCACCGCCATGTCGAACGCGATATGGCGTCCTATCAGCAGATTGGCTTCAGCGGCTTTCATGTTCTTGGCTTCCTGCTCTGGATCACGATTGCCGCCTTCGCAGCCTCCACCCTCAGCCGGGTACGGGCAAGCTTCAATGTCCCACGTCATTACTGCGATCGCGCCTGCTATGCGCTGTCCCTGTTTTGCCTGGTCAGGATCTACATCTTCCTGCAATCCGCCCAGACGACCACAAGCGGTTTTTTCTTCTTCTTTTCGACCGTCCAGCTTTATTTCACGCCCGCCATCGGCGCTGTGTTTCTCCTGATCGCCCCGGCCCTGCTCTGGCGGGCTACGCATATCGAGAACGAACAGGTGCAGGCGATCTCGCAGGATCAGACGCAGATGTCCCCGCCCGAAGGTCCTGACACCTGACCTGACGCTTTTCGGCCCATCAGATCTCAAAGACCCTGAGTTTCCAGACACAAGGATTGGCAGAGCCGGATCCTTCCCAAGGCCTGCTGCCTGAACGCGCCCACACAGTCAAATGGTCCGGTTTCGAAATGGTTTTCCTCATTTCTGTCGGACATAAGTAAAGGAACACACGCCCATGAACACACCCTCAAAATATCCCCTCGCACTGGCTGGTTTGCTGATGATGGCAGGCTGCACACAGATGCAGCCCAATGACGCGATCGTGCCGCTTCAGGCGGCAACAGCACAGATGATCGGACTGGCCTCTTCCGATGAACTGACAGTCAGCAATGTTCAGGCCACCAGCCCCGACGGACTGGGCGGTCAGCAACTGTCCTATACAGCCACAACCGTGCGTGGACGTGTCTTTTCCTGCTCTGCGCTCATGACGCCAGGCCTGCTTACAGAGCCCCCCCAAAGTGTCAGCCCCCCCCACTGCACGCCCGTCCTCGTCCATCAATAATCCGGCTCTGAACCGCGTCGGACGACGTCTGATGACATGCCTCCCCTGAAACATGACGCCTTCACGCCCCAAATGTAAGGTTGCTCTCCATGTCCGATACCTTTCTGTCCTCAGGTCAGTCTTTGAACACTGTCACGATCGGTGATGGTGACAGCGTCTATGTCGGTTCCGGGGCCAGCACCTCGGATATTCAACTGGGGCCTGGTGGCAACGAATATGTCATGGCAGGCGGGCGGGTCCTTGGGACCGTTGTCAGCGCAGGCGGCTTTCTTTTTGCCGCAGGCGGAACCGACGCGGCGTCAGCCGTCGTCTCCTGAGGCACAATCGACGTAGGCGCCGAGGCGATACTTCATGCGTCGTCGTTGCGAGCCGTTGAGCTGTACGAAAATGAACAAGCCCCCGTATCAGCATGTCTGTAAGGTTTTCTGCTGGCTTAAGGCCACGCAAGCTGAATATCCGTCAGCATCCGATACCCCAATATATACCCCGACGCTGCATGAGCTTAAGGGCTATCACAGAGCGAATAAAATGACGGGAAAATACCAGCTCTACGACACTAAAAGCGCTACGAATTATTATGGGATATATAGAATGGCGGAGGGGATGGGATTCGAACCCACGATACGACTTACATCGTATAACGGATTAGCAATCCGCCGCCTTCAGCCTCTCGGCCACCCCTCCGCGTGGAAAGCAGTTTTTATACTGCGTTCGTGAAGGCGTTCTTAAGGGGGAACGGCCTCGCCGTCAAACCCCTTAAGAACAATTTTTTTATCTCATTCGGAAAGAAGCTTTTTCAAGGTTTCATTCACCAGAGCCGGGTTCCCTTTACCCTTCATGGCCTTCATCGTCTGGCCAACAAAGAAGCCGAAAAGCTTGTCCTTGCCGGATTTGAATTCAGCAACCTTATCCGCATTTGCTGCCAGGATGTCGCGGATGGAGCTTTCGATGGCTCCTGTGTCCGTCACCTGACGAAGACCTTTCCGCTCAACAATAGCAGAAGCCGATTCGCCGGTTTCTACCATGTCTTCAAGGACTTCCTTCGCAATCTTGCCGTTAATCGTCGAATCCGAGATCAGGCTTAACAGCTCACGCAGTCCTTCTGCACTGACCGGACTGTCTTCAATTGAGCGACCAGTGCGGTTCAGGGCAGCAAAGAAGTCTCCGAGCATCCAGTTGGTGGCAAGGCGCGCATCGGCACCCTTTGCAACGGTCTCGTAGAAGTCTGCAACAGCTTGCTCTGCGGTCAGGACACTCGCTTCATAGCGACTGACGCCGTATTCGCGCTCCAGGCGGTCCCGCTTGGCTTCTGGCAGTTCGGGAAGAGCAGCTTCTAGTTCGTCAACCCAGGACTGCTCGATGATGAGCGGAAGAAGATCCGGGTCCGGGAAGTAGCGATAATCGTGCGCGTCTTCCTTGGACCGAAGCGAACGTGTTTCGCTGCGGACATGATCGAACAGGCGCGTTTCCTGATCGACTTCGCCGCCAGCTTCCCAGATCTCGATCTGGCGCTGTGCTTCTACTTCGATTGACTGCATGACGTAGCGGATCGAGTTGACGTTCTTGATCTCGCAGCGGGTTCGATACCCCTCCTCGCCCGGCTTGCGCACAGACACGTTGACGTCAGCACGCATGGAACCTTCTTCCATGTTGCCATCGCAGGTATCGATATAACGCAGGATCTGACGAAGCTTCCGCAGGTAGGCTCCGGCTTCTTCCGGTGAGCGGATGTCCGGCTCACTGACGATTTCCATGAGGGCGACGCCCGCACGGTTCAGGTCAATGAAGGAACGCGTTGGGTCCTGATCATGGATGGACTTGCCTGCGTCCTGTTCCAGATGAAGTCGCGTCACGCCGATTTCACGTGTACTTCCATCCGCAAGATCAACCAGCACCTTGCCCTCACCCACGATGGGATGAGCAAACTGGCTGATCTGATAGCCAGTGGGGAGATCGGCATAGAAGTAGTTCTTGCGATCAAAGCGGCTGAAAAGATTGATCTGCGCGTTCAGGCCAAGGCCGGTCCGTACTGCCTGCGCAACGCATTCCTGGTTCAGAACCGGGAGCATACCCGGGAAACCAGCGTCAATCAGGCTGACATGCGTATTTGGCTCGCCGCCGTAAGAGGCGGAGGCGCCAGAGAACAGCTTCGCGTTGCTGATGACCTGGGCATGAACTTCCAGCCCGACGACAATTTCCCATTCGCCGGTGTTGCCGGTGATACGATAGCTCATGCCGACACTCCTGCATGGATGGCGGGTCTGTGGGTAAAGGACGCTGCCTGTTCGATGACGTGTCCCGCTGCGATCAGTGTTTCTTCGTCAAAGAACTTGCCAATGAGCTGAAGGCCGAGCGGAACGCCCTGTGCGTCCAGACCGGCTGGAACAGAGAGCGCAGGAACGCCTGCCATGCTGGCTGGAACAGTGAAGATGTCATTGAGGTACATCTGCACCGGATCTGTCGGCTTTTCGTCCTGAGCGAAGGCACTGGACGGTGCGGTTGGCGTCAGAAGGAAATCCACCTTCTCGAAGGCATTCAGGAAGTCCCGCTGGATCAGTGTACGGACCTTCTGCGCGCGCAGGTAATAGGCATCGTAATAACCCGACGACAGAACATGTGTTCCGATCAGGATACGGCGCTTCACTTCTTCGCCAAAGCCAGCGGCACGGGTGGCTTCGTACAGTGCATCAAGGGAATCCCCCTTCACACGTTCGCCGAAACGCACGCCATCATAGCGGGCAAGGTTTGAAGATGCCTCTGCGAGAGCTGCGATGTAGTAAGTTGGAAGGCCGTACTTCGTGTGCGGAAGAGACACTTCCACCACTTCTGCGCCTGCGGCCTTCAGCCAGTTGATACCCTGCTGCCAGAGGGCCTCGATTTCGGCTGGCATGCCCGGGGCATGATATTCCTTGGGAATACCAACGCGCAGGCCTTTGACGCCTCGCGTCAGCGCTGCTTCGTAATTCGGAACAGGCGTGTTGACGCTTGTGGAATCCCGCTCGTCAAACCCGGCCATGGATTCCAGCAGGATTGCGCAATCCTGAAGGTTGCGGGCCATCGGGCCAGCCTGATCCAGCGAGCTTGCGAAAGCGATCGTGCCGAAACGGGAGCAGCGGCCGTAGGTCGGCTTGATGCCAGCAATGCCGGTGAAGGCGGCCGGCTGGCGAATGGAGCCACCCGTATCCGTACCGGTCGCGCCCAAGACCAGACCTGCGGCTACCGCAGCGGCAGAGCCACCGGAAGAACCGCCCGGAACCAGCTTGGCGTCAGAGCCATTGCGCTTCCAGGGGTTTTCTACCGGTCCAAAGGCTGAGTTCAGATTGGCGGACCCCATAGCGAATTCATCGAGGTTCAGCTTGCCAAGGAACACGGCGCCGTCACGCAGAAGGTTGGACGTCACCGTGCTTTCGTAAGGCGGGACAAAATTGCCAAGAATCTTGCTGGCCGCCGTCGTGCGGACGCCGTTCGTGCAGAACAGATCCTTGATGCCGAGCGGAATGCCGGTCAGTGCGCCGCCCTCACCTTTCGCCAGAACGTCGTCCGCAGCCTGGGCTGCTACGCGAGCCTGATCGGGCGTACGGGTGATGAAACTGTTGAGGCGACCATCCAGACGCTCGATGGCATCCAGGTGGGCGTTCGTCAGTTCAACCGCGGAAATCTTGCGAGACTTAAGGGCATCCCGGGCAGAAGCCAGCGTAAAATCGTGCATGCCGGACATTATTCGACCACCTTCGGAACCGTGTAGAACGGACCTTCACGGTCCGGAGCGTTTGACAGCACGTCATCGCGGCGATTGCCGTCCGTGACGCGGTCTTCCCGCAGGCGTGGCGTGGCGAGGCCTGTGCCAATCATGGGAGGGACATCTGTGACGTCCACTTCGTTAAGCTGTTCCACCCAATCGATGATGGAACCCATGTCCTTCCCGAGAGAGTCTACCTCCCCCGGTTCGAGACCAATTCTCGCCAATCTGGCGATGCGCGTGACCGTTTTCGCGTCGAGCGACATGAACATTCCTGAAAAAGAGGAAATTATGGTAGCTTTTCAGCCGTCAGACAGATCATAACGCCGGGTTATGTCCCTGTTCAATCCACAAGACCTCCGTAATGTTCTTCAAACTGATCAGCGTATCCTTGGGCTGGACCCTGGATCGAAGACGATCGGCGTCGCCCTGACAGACGTTTCTCTCATGCTCGCATCGCCATTTATGGGATTAAAACGGCGGAAATTGGGGGAAAATGCCAAGGAGTTGGCAGAGATTACAAAGCGCCAGAACGTTGGGGCGCTGGTGGTCGGTCTACCCCTGTCATTGGATGGATCTTTTGGTCCCGCAGCACGCGCAGCGTCGGACTGGACAACAGCTCTTTCCGAGCGGTTGGGTATTCCTGCGTGTCTTTGGGATGAGCGGCTCTCATCCAGTGCGGTCAACCGCTTCCTTATTCAGGACGCTGATATGACGCGTGGGCGACGCGCTGAAGTCGTCGATAAAATGGCGGCCGCCTACATGCTGCAAGGCTGGCTGGATGCGACGAAGGGTAGCTCTGAAAAGACATTTTTGTGAAAAATGTCTCTGGTTGGTCTGAGTTATATGAAATTTAGACCAACCAGAAGTACCAGAATGGCAATCCCAACAAAAATGCAAACCGGAAGCATAATGGTGGAGAGCAGAGATTCTCCCTCCTCCGTCGCTTCAAGAGCAATTTCGTCTTCGGTATCATCGATGTTTCTTTGGTCGGTCATAGTCAAACAGTACGATATTGCCTCGTCCGAGGCGAGAAAATTATTTTATTGATGAGGTAGAGATTTATTTTCATAACCATTGAAAATAAATCTTCACAGATAAGAAAATAATAGCAATCTCATAATAATTTTCCTTATCGGTAAATATTTTTTATCTTAATTATTTCTGCGGAAATATTTATCGTTGGAATTATATTTTTTGATGATTCTTTCCATGAAAAATTGACTTGTATTTGGCGTTTTTCTCGGAAAATCATCAGATCTGAATGTCGCGTACAGACTTCGAGCATTGCCGCATGAAGGGAAATGCTTATCCGCTCATTCAACGCATCTTTTATCAATGAAGGGTCAGACATGAATTCGGTCCTTCCTTAATTTGGACCAAAATTATCCTGTTTTTCGGGCTGTGGCAATTGATACTGTTTTCAAATAAGCTTTTCTCCTCACAGGAGGGCCCTAAAATGGCTGATGAAGAAATTGCTGGCTACCTAATTCGCCGTGAACTCGAAAACGGAGACGACGAATTCTGGAACCCCACAGAAAAGTGGGTTTCTGATCCGGGCGACTCAGAGCTCTATGAAGATGAGGACGAAGCAAACGCTGTCGCCGATCTGCTGAGCGAGAATGACTCATTGGTGATCACCGTTGAAGAAGTGTATTTCGACGACGGCGAAGAAGATGAAGCCACCGACGGAGAATAAGCATCTCTCCTGAAGGGGACTGCGGCCGCGCGGCTTTTTGTAGCGCGGCCCTTTTCTTTGTTTTGTACGGCCGCTCTTAGAGCCGTCACTGGGCATCTCTTGCTAACGCGCGTTAGTGCCTTACAAACCTGAGGGTTACGTCATGCAGCGGAATGATAACGACGAAGACGGTATCGGATCAGAAATCCACGAACTGATGAGTGAATTGCAAAGCGATGCGGAGCGCCTGAACATCGCAGCCGATAAATCTTCAACTCCTGATGATATCAAGCATATGATTGCTGCACTTGCTGATAAAATTGATGGACTGGCTTCCTTAATCCGATAAGTCCTCGCAGAAACCTTATCTTCTGTGAGTAAAGATTTTCTTTTGTGTTTTCGAGTATTTTTACCTAAAAATTTAAAATAGACCTCTAATCATCATATAGTCTCCAATGACTGCAATAAATATAAGTAGAAGAATTGCTGGTATGCAAAGAGTTAAAAAGACAAAACCGAAAATGACAGGTTTTTTCGGCCTGTTCGGATCTGGGTAAGGACCGCCCAGAAGATTCATAATATATTTATAGGTTATCCAGAGACCAAAATTCGCGGCCCAAATCACAGATAAAACGAAAATCATAAAGTAAAATTTCTTTTGGCTGTTTCGACGGGAGAAAGAGGAATGCACTGTTTCACAGTATTTATGAGATGCTTCCACGTGAACCAATAGACAAAATATTTTTTCTGGTAAGGCTAATAAGCCTCATTTTCTCACGGTCTCGTGATACTTCTCCCCCTCTCTCCAAGCATATTACAATCCAAAAAATCCTAGGATTTTCGACTTGAGAAAATCTTGCGAATCAAAACGCGGATAGATATGGTCTGCGTATGTCATTTTACGGCGCTAGCACTGAATACGTCCTGCACAGCCTCCTGTGGCTTGTCGACAATCCTGAGCCTGTCAGCAGTCTCGATCTGGCGGAGCTTCAAAATATTCCGGCAGCATTTGTTGCGAAGCTTTTGCCCAAGCTGGAAAAGGCTGGTCTCCTCAATGCTGCTGAAGGGTTGAAGGGTGGCTACACGTTGGCAAAACCTGCCGACGAGATCACTGTTTTGGCCATTGTTGACGCAGTGGATGGTGAAAAGCGCCTCTTTAATTGTCAGGAAATCCGCGGACGCTGCGCCCTCTTTGACGAGAACCCACCTGGATGGGCGACGCAGGGGGTATGCGGAATTCATGCAGTCATGCTGCGAGCTGAAAAGGCGATGCGTCGGGAGTTAGCCCAAACATCCCTCGCCGATTTGGCCAAATCAGTTCGGGACAAGGCGCCCTCGCCTTTTCTTGGAGAGGCACAGACCTGGCTGGATGAGCGTGTTCAGACCCGCAGGACGAACAAGGTCCGGCAGAGGCGTCGTTCGGACAGTGCTTGAGCGGTTTCAGCTAACAAAAAAGGAAATATCCCGTGCGTAAATTTACTGTCCTGGCTGTTTTAACTGCTGGCATCTGGGCCTCCTCCCTTCATGCAGCGACAACAGTCACACCTTTGATGAGTCACGAACTGCCAGGTCTTTCAGGAAAGGAAGGGGCCATGGTTACAGTGGACTACGGGCCAGGAGATTCAGATCCGATCCACAGGCATAACGCATCTGTCTTCGTTTATATTCTTAAGGGCAGCGTCATCATGCAGGTTAAGGGTGGGCAGCCAGTCACTTTGAAAGAGGGGCAGACCTTTTTTGAAGGCCCCAACGATGTGCATGTTGTAGGGCGGAATGCCAGTCAGACCGAACCGGCTAAATTCATTGCATTTTTCGTCAAGGACAAAGCGGCCCCCTTCGTCTTTCCTGCGCACTGAGTTACGGGATATTCGCTATGAAAATTTTTGTCGCAGGTGCGAGCGGAGCGCTGGGGCGCTGCTTGATTGCGCGCCTCAAAGAGGCTGGACATGACATCTGGGGGATGGCTCATCGGCCTGAAAGCCTGAGCGCTATCGAGGTGTTAGGAGCCCATGCAGTCAAAGCTGATGCTCTCAATAGGGAGGCACTCTTTGCAATAATCGAGAAGCTCCGCCCTGACGTCGTGATTGATGAACTTACGTCTCTCCCGGCAAGTCCTTTTGATCTTCCAAAGCATCTCCCGATCGATCGAAAACTCCGCCTTGAAGGTGGCGGCAATCTTTTCGATGCGGCGCAAACATATGGCGTAAAGCGTTACATACAGCAGTCTTGCGGCTTTTATCTGGACGCTGGTCATGACCTGGCGACAGAAGCATCTTCTCTTAGAATTAGCGCGCCAGGGAATATCGGGGAAAGCGCTCGGATGTATGCAGCTCTGGAAGCGCGCGTCGGGAGCGCCCTTTCAATGGAGAGCATCACGCTACGATACGGCTTTTTCTATGGCCCAGGTACTTGGTACTGGCCAGATGGTGCATTTAGTGTGCATCTCGCCCGTGGTGAGGTCTCACTGATTGGTGCCGGCGCCAGCGCATTCTCTTTTGTTCATGTAGATGATGCGGCACAGGTAACTGTATCAGCACTTACAGCCAAGCCTGGCATTTACAATATCGTTGATAGTCAGCCTCTTCAGTTCGAGAATTGGCTGAAGGCGTATTCGCGATGGGTCGGGGCACCGGTGCCGCCGTGCATGACTGAAAAGGACGCTGTTCTGCTGATGGGCGAAGAAAGCGTCTATTACCAGAATAGCCTGACAGGCGCCTGCAATCGTAAGGCTATGGCTGCGCTCGGGTTTAGTCCATGAAAAGCCCCGTGGCTCAGTACTGTAGGCTAGAGCTGCCGGCGCATATTTGGATATGAGGGTACGGTATTTATCTGCGCCCGTTTTGGAAGAAAATGGGCCAGCCAATAGAACGATGCAGGCCTTTCGCCCAATTGGCGTAAATAATATTAAGTATTTTCAAAGGGTTCGAATGGTGGGCGCGACAGGGATTGAACCTGTGACCCCTGCCGTGTGAAGGCAGTGCTCTACCGCTGAGCTACGCGCCCATTCGTTGAGCGGGCTTTTAACAGTGGCGATACAGTCTGACAAGACGATTTTTTGGCCATGCCATCGCCTTTGTTTGAACTCATTGCGCCGTCAGAAATATTTTGTCTGACTGGGAGCGACAATGAAACGGAATGCAGCTTTGGATTGTCTGCGAGGAGCAGCAATTCTTTTTGTGATCAGTAATCACATTGGAATACGCATTCCCCTCTCTCATATGGGGTTGGCCAGCTTTCTACCGCGTTGGTTCCTGGTGGGCCTGAACTATAATGGCGGCGAGGCTGTCAGCATCTTCTTCGTTTTGTCCGGCTTTCTGATTGCGTCCCGAATTACGCAGACCTTTGGTGCTTTGGATCGGATACAGCCGGTCAGGTTCCTCATTCATCGCGCCATTCGTATCCTTCCCTGCCTCGTGTTACTTGTGAGCGTTCTGGGAGTGCTCGACTATGTCGGCTTCGAAGATTATCGCTTTTCAAAGCCGGGTCAGAGCTTCCTAGGCGCGGCAATGGCAGCTTTCGGGCTGTATTTTAACGTGTGGCAGGCCCGGCATGGTTGGAGTGTTGCAGGCTGGACGATCCTTTGGTCCCTGTCGATTGAAGAGCTTTTCTATCTGCTGTTCCCGTTCCTCTGTCGATTGAATGTGTGGTTGCGTGTGGGCGTGCTCCTCCTGCTGGCTGTAACGGCACCCGTGTATCAGGCAACGCTTCAAGGCAATGAAATCTGGCGGGAGCAGGCCACCCTGACCGGTTTGGGAACCATTGCGCTGGGTGTTCTCATGGCAATTGCAGCAGCACGGTCTCGTCCTAACGGAAGCTGGCCTGTTGCGATGGGGGGGATTGGTTTGCTGATGATGCTGTCAGAGATGTTTGGTCCGCCATCATGGTGGCATCTGCTGTCTGATGGCTGGTTTGCCGTCCTTTATGGAGGCATTGCCATGCTGGTTTTGGCCTGTGGCTGGCGTTCATTTGAAGGTGGTCGATGGAGCTGGTGGATCCGTAGAATGGGGCAACTGTCATATGAGGTCTATCTCACCCACATGTTTGTTGTCATGGCTGCTGTTCGGATCTGGAGGCATAATCATTGGCCGCAAAGCAATGGATGGACTGTCTATCCAGTCTGCCTGATCGTGATCTGGGGGCTGGGCGAAGCTGTCTCGCGGCTCTTTACCAAGCCCGTTACCAAGTTTCTTGATCGAGCGTTGACGTCCCGGATCTATCAAAAAAGCCGAGTGACAAGTTCGGTTCAGCCGGAAGTGGGATGCTAATAGTCCGCCTCCGGCTCATATGCTTCTTTTCGGAACGCGCGCAGTGAGTTGTCTCAGAACGCTATTTTTACTGTTCTTCCAGCAAGGGAGGTGCGGCCAATGACAGGTAATGCATACGCTTCAACTCGCGTCGACCCAGTGTGATGCTGTCCAGGATCAGGCCGCAAACCAGCGAGATTGCCGCAAGGATCATACTGCCTGTGGCAAGGAGCGCTGTTGGAAGGCGTGGGACGAGCCCTGTGTTGAGGTAAGTCACCACGACAGGAATTCCGAGGATCAGACCGACAAGGGTAAAAAATAGTGAGAGCGCTGCGAAGAACATCAACGGGCGTTCCTGCTTCACCAGATTGATGATGGTTCTCAGGATTAGCAGTCCATCTGAGTAGGTGCGCAGCTTGGATGCTGAACCGGGCGGACGCTCGATATAAGCTGTTGGAATTTCCCCAATCGGCATGCCGAGTTCGAGGGCATGGACCGTGAATTCGGTCTCGGTCTCAAAGCCTGCAGAAAGAGCCGGGAAAGATTTTACGAAGCGCCGGGAAAATACGCGATAACCTGAGAGCATGTCACTGAGGCGACGGCCGAAGACGAGCGTTACCAGTCCTGTCAGTACCTTGTTGCCCAACACATGTCCGCGGCGATAGGCGGCTTCGCGGTCTGTTATGCGCGCACCATTTACCATGTCCAGCCCCTCTGACATGGCAGCATGAAGCATGCCGGGTGCTGCTGCAGCCTCATAGGTGGCGTCACCATCAACCAGAATATAATAGTCTGCCTCAATATCCGCGAACATCCGGCGGATAACGTGTCCCTTCCCTTTCATCCGCTCCGTACGGACAATTGCTCCCGCAGCTTTGGCGACTTCCTTTGTGCGATCTGTCGAGTTGTTATCGTAAACGTAAATATCTGCGCTCGGCAGTGCTGCACGAAAATCCTGCACAACCTTCTGAATGGTCACTTCTTCATTATAGCAGGGCACAAGAACAACCGTGCGAGAAGAAGAGAGATGCGCGTTGGAAAGCATTGAGATGGGACCAATATTCAAAATGTGTGGAATATCATCTTACAGAAGTATAAATTTATTCTGCGTAAAATTCAAAGGCCGATGGAAGCTAGTGGGTTCACTGCGGACGGACATGGTTTCGTCAGCTAGCGTAAGCCGCCGTGTTTCTTGTTGAAGAAAGGACCGTAACCCATTCCTCAACAAGAGGCCTGAAAGGTTTAGAAGCCGAACATGTGATCGAGGGAGAAGCCGCCTTCCCCGTTTTCAAGGCCATGGTACCCGAACAGGCGGCATGTGAGATCGCGGATCAGGATATATCCACCGACACCGGCTCGCTCCAGGTGGGCGCTCTCAAAAAGTTCATGGGGACGAACCATGTAGGAGCCTGATGGCTGGATGCGGATACCCGTCTCGGCCACCAGGGTGCCGTCAGCGGCATGAAGCAGCAGAACCGTTTCGGATTCATCCGTCCCCTCAATTGAGGCGGGATGAATCAGGCAACAGAAACTACGCAGATGATCATGCCCAAGCTTCAGGAAGAGACGCGTTGTCAGGCCCGGCGGTGGACCGGAGTAGGATTGCGGCTCGGAACGCCATGTCATGAGCGTGTTAAAGATGTGCGCTCCAAAGCTGGTTTCTGCCGCATGATCGGTCTCTCGGTTGCGATAGCGCATGAGCGCATGAAGCCAGCCGTCAGCTTCCCCTCCGTCTCGGAAGTCATATACCAGATCTGCATGCCCTGGCCGGTCTGTCAGGTCATGCAAGGCGATGGCTGTTGAGTGGCTGCGCGGAAGATTTCCAAGGAAGTGGGAGCCTACCGGCTGTCCGGCATCATCGAAAATATCCAGCCGCACAGGAAGCGTTTCCAGTGCCTCGGACATGGGGTTGGGTTGGATAAAGCTTTCAAATTTTGCAGGGTCCAGAATGGGAAAAGGCAGCAGAAAGCCTCGGCCTAGCGATGGTGCAAAATTTCTGATGGCTGGGTCCGGGCGAATATTGTCCCGCTCGATATTCAGGTGTGCAATGCGTGTGCGTCCACGCTGCGTTATTTCATAGCGCGGGCGAACCAGATGACGTCCTGCGCGCATTTCGAGCTGGGCAGGCCATGCGAGTTCGGGAAAGATTTTTCCAACATCGACCGCGATGGTCTCAAACGGGCCGATCGCCCGATCAACGCCACGATGTTCTTCCACGCCCATGGGGTTAAAGGTAATGCCTCCCGCCGGGATCGTGGTGGCATGGCTGTTCTGGACCCAGACGGTAAGGGTCTCATCTGCTTCCGGAGCCGGTAGCGTGGCATAACGGACAGATGGCCAGGCATTGGCGTCATGCGTGACGGACAGGCTTGGGTCACCGTTTCTGCCCCAGACATCCAGCGCGTACTTGACGACGTCATGCCCGCGCGCACCGATCACATGAATGAAAAGCTGCCCCATAAACGGCGGCAGGCTGAAACGTTCACGGATTTGGGCGCTATCGATTGTGATGCCTGCGCCAGACTGGGAAACGGGCTGCTCCCATTGGGCGATGACCTGCCCGGACTTGTCATAAAGACGTAGCCAGTAACGCAGATCCTGCGAGCCATAATTGGACCAGTAGTTGGCCGTTACGATCCGTGTGGAGAACTGATCGTCATCCCGGAAAAAAGCAAAATTTGTCGCGAAATTGAGCTTGTCGAGATAGGGGCGACCACGGACGATCATATCATTGGGCAGGCGTGCCGGGGCAAGTGTGTACAATGTACGCCCGTTCAGAAGCTTGCCCAGACGACCGCGCATCTTCGCGTCATCGAACGAGAGCGCCAGAATAATACTTGCTTCAGTGTCGGGCAGTTCCAAAAGGGCTTGCTTCACCCCACCAAGGCCGTCGGGTTGGCCAACCTGCTCGGTATCATGAACCAGCACGACAGAAGGTTTTAGACCCGGATAAAGGGCAACCAGTGTTCGGACGGTGTTTTCGGGGTCGTAAATGACGATTGTCTGCCCGGCGAAAGCCTTCTCCATGCGCGTCAGCGCCTCGGCTGCTAGCGGGTGGGCCAGCGCCTTGTAGAGCACGTTTCCACCCTGTGGACCGAAAGTGCGGATATCGAGCATAGAGGGCCCTTTCAGAGCTTCAGTCGTCGGCGCATTTCTCTCGCCACAGTGGGGGTGTCGTCAAGCGGCTGAACAGACCATGATGTCAAGGTCGGGTTGAATATGCGGACGCGCCCTGCTTCCTCAAGGGTTTGCACAAACCTGCCAATGCGCGCTGACTTGCCCGGAAGCGGAAGAACCATCACCGGTGCAGTCGTAGCGGCAGCTTCAGAAATCATGGAAACACTGTCTGTAGTCACGGCAATCATATCTGCGCAGGCGAGCATCCCGAAATAAGGATTGTTATCTCCCTGCCCTTCAAGAATGCGGATACCGGCTGGAACAAGCTTTTCCTTCAGCACGGCAAGAGCTGCTGGGTCCGTTCGGCGTGAGGGGGTCAGGACAGCCTGCATTCCATTCCGGTTCACGAAAGCGATCAGTCCTTCTGCCATTTTGACTGCTTCTGCCGCCCCAAGAGAAAAGCGCCCGTTTGTGCCGCCAACCAGAATGGCGAGCAAAGGCCGCTCGTCACGTTTCAGACGATCAGCCCATAAGGCACGGGCATAATCCAGCTTCTGGGGCGTGACGGGGTGCAATGCATTGCGAGAGATCAAAACATTCGGGCCATTAATGCCGTCGTGACTGTTGGCAACAATAAGATTAAATTTTGTGAGGTCAGTTCGGGGATTCTGAATCTGCACCACGGGCAACCCTTCCCGTTTGGCAACTGCTGCCCCTGCAATGCCTCCCGTTCCACCAATACTGATGATCAGTTTTGTATCAGGCGCTATGGTGATGGGGGCAATGCGCTTTAAAGGAGACGGCCAGTATCGGGCCGGAATATGGTTCCAGGGTTTGCGGATCAGAACGGGTTGAAAGTCCCAGTCCATTCCTGCTTTCTCCGCGAGACCGGCACCTTGCGCACGCATCCCGGCGAAGTCTTCGGCGATGATCGTGGCCTTCATGGTTGGACTCCGAAAAAAGACGCTATTTCCCGAAACGGAAGAAATTTGGCAAGAAGCGGATATGACGATGCCTGAAACACCTTCCATTTCCAATTCTGACGGTTTTGCCGAGTTTGGACTGATCCCCCCTCTTCTGGCCACGCTGGAGCAGGTTGGGCACAAACGCCCGAGCGCGATCCAGTCTCAGGCCATCCCGCCGCTTCTGGCCGGGCGCGATGTGCTTGTCGCATCCCAGACAGGAAGTGGCAAAACTGCTGCTTTCGTGCTCCCCATGCTGCAGAAGCTGAATGAAGGGGAAGCTGCGCCGGGTCCGCGCGCTTTAATTCTTGAACCTACACGGGAGCTGGCCGCGCAGACTGCGGCGGTCTGCCGTCAGTTAGGGCGTCGCCTGTCTTTGAAAACGCGTGTGATCTGTGGCGGAACACCACGTGATCAGCAACTGCGCACGATCCGCGATGGCGTCGACATTATTGTGGCCACGCATGGACGACTGCTGGACCTGGTGATGCAGGGTGAACTGCTTCTGGAGTATTTGACCTACCTCGTGCTGGATGAGGCTGATCGCCTTCTGGATGAAGACTTCTCCGAAAGCATGACGGCGCTGACACCCTATTTCCCCGATGTGCCGCCTCAAACCGTTTTCTGCTCTGCTACGTTGCCGGAGCCGGTCATGGCTCTGGCCAAGCGTGTAACGCGTGATCCGGTTCGCGTGGATGTTGCTGCGGAAACTTTCACGCCTAAGAAAATACGCCAGCGCGCGATGTTTGTGGAAAAAGACGACAAGCCTGAAACTGTTGCACGTATTCTGGAGAGGTTTCCGGGCCGCAGCATGGTCTTCGCCCGCACTAAGGTGAATGTCGATCTGATGGCGAAGGTGCTTCGCCGTCATGACATCAGGGCGGAAACCCTGCACGGTGATCGGACACAGGGCGCACGAAACAAGGCTTTGGACCTGTTTAGACAGGGTCGCGTGCCTGTGTTGGTGACCACGGATATCGCCTCACGCGGGTTGGATATCTCCGATGTTGATCTTGTCATCAACATGGACATGCCGGAAACGCCTGAATCCTATGTTCACCGCATTGGCCGGACGGCTCGTGCCGGCAAGAAGGGCGCTGCGTTCTCTCTCATCAACAGTGATGAGCGTCTGTTCCTGCGCGATATTGAAAAGCACATTGGCTATCGCATTCGTATCGCAACAGAAGACGCACTCGACACTTAAGGGAGATAGCGGTCGAGAATATTTCTCCCCAGTTCCTGCCAGGCCAGTGTGCTGTCAGGAACTGGAAGGATTGGTGGTGGGTTTTTCAGAAGGCTGGTGATTGCCTCTGCGATAGCCGCTGGCTCCGGCTCACACATTACCGCCTGTGAATTGTTAGCGAATTGCTCCGTGAGGCCACCCACATTCGTCGCGACGATATAACGCCCCCCTGCTGCGGCCATTGCGCCTACGCCACTTTGAGAGGCTTCCCGATAGGGAAGCAGCAATACGTCTGCCCAGCCAATCAGCTGTGACAGCTCATTTTCTGGAACCCACCGATTTTCGACCTGAACTCCGTTGATTTTCTGAAGTTCGGCAAGTTCAGGGCTATCGGGTCCCTGCCCGATAACGCGACATTCGATAGGAATATCAACCTGCGGAAGTGCCGCAGCCAACAGGTCCAGTCCTTTATAGGGCAGAAGACGTCCAAACATCAGAAGCTTGGGTTTCCCCTGATGGCTGAAAGGCGGAGCGGCGTTCGTCCCGATAAATGGTGGATGGGAAAGCGAGAGGATCCTTTTTCCCTGACACGATGCATCGCCTGACAGTGTTTTGGCGACGTGCTGGCTAAAGGTGACCAGACTGGATGACTGCCTGATCAGAATGCGTTGAAGAAACATCTGTAACGGGTAACCGTCTCCCGGGTGGGCACGGGCATCGTGAATGATCGTGATGACCGGTACCCCGGCCCTCCGCAGAGCATGCGCCATGAGAACATCAAGCGGCCCTGGCATTGCACAGATGGCGATATCGGGCCTGTTGCTCAGAATGGCCATGATAAGACGTGTGATAATCACCGGTGCCTGCAGGAATTTGCAGAACAACCCGAACGCAGAGCGATACGTCCTGAATGTCAGGACATTCGCAGGAGCGTGATGGCTATGAAGGATTTCCGCTTGGTCTGAAAGCGAGAGCTGAACACTGGTTCGGGGAAGTGCACCAAGCCCATTGGCAAGGTCCACTGCGATTCGCGGCCCCGCACCCCGTTTCCCCCACTGCCAGACAAAAACTTTCCTGGCTTTCACCCCTGAACTCCTGACGCCTGTACCGCTTGCAGAAGGCTCTGTCCGTTCAGTCGATCCTCCACACGCTTCATGGCGGCATTTCCCAGGCGTTCCCGAAGAGCGGGATTATCAGCGGCTTCTTGTAATGCCTGTGCTGCGGATTGAACGTCAGGGTTGGCCCAGCTGGTTTGCGGCATGTCGAGAATCCCCCGTGGATCCCGGGCGGGAGAGAGACTGTAAGCGACAGGAAGCCCGCATGAAGTATCCATGAACTCCGCCGTTGCAGACCAGTCCGTGGCGACAACGCAGCACCCCAGCGCCATGGCTTCCGCCACAACCAGTCCGAACCCTTCGCTCCTGTGAAGGGAAAGAACGATATCAGCGCAAGCCATGAGCGCCAGCGTGTCTTCGCTGCTGTAATGCGCTGTATCGAGACGAATATTAGGAGCCCCGCCGATCGCGGCCTGAATGGCGGCCATATCGTCTGGGTAGTTCTCTGTATGGCCAATCTTCAGCAGTAAAATCCGGTCAGGACGGATGCCGAACGCCTCACGAAAGGCCCGAATGGTATCGATGGGATTCTTCCGAACCATGCTGGACGCAAGATTGAACGAAACAAGAACAATGAGGGCATCATCTGGCAGGTTGAATGCCGCCCGGTCTTTCTGAGAGGGTTTTTGACCCGCGAGCCCAACAGGGTGTTCCACCACGCGAACCGGGATTTTGAGGGGCGCGAGCGCATCTGCGGTAAAGCGGGACGGCACCCAGATTTCATGGACATGTCGTCGGGCGTATGTCCATGGCTTTGGAATGATGGGCAATTCCCATGCCCAATAGCCGATCACTTTCCGGCCGTTCCGAAGAGAGCGCGGCATTCTGAGAAGGACAGAGGGGAGCATTGGCGCATTGACGTGAATGACAAGAGGTGCGCCTGCCCCGACTGCATCCCCTTCAAGTTGCCGGGTGTCTATATCCCAGGTCGCACAGGGAATGTTCAGCTTGCGCAGAGCCTTCACCATCAGACGAGCCCCTTCGCCCAATCCTGAACTGCGGCTCAGTTCTCCAGCCACAATAATGCCGGAAGCACGGGATGGATAAGTCTTGCTGATGCTGGGCGCGACGAGGGCTGTTGCCCATGCAAAGAAGCGTCGTCTCGGTTCCTGAGGCAGTTTTTGCCAGATCCTGTGAGCTACAGAAAGATCAGGGTGGCTCACGGCATGTCCTTCAAGGCGTGTTTCGTAAGGAGAAAAATCTGTTTCAGTTTAAAATCAGCTGCCGTCACGCCTGCTTCTTTACAACATGTTTCCTGCCTTGAGCATCCGCATCATAAAGCCGTTACAAGCTCTATGGCGACTGGCCAGGAACGTGCTTACACTACAATCCATGACCGATCCACGCACCATTCCTCCCCGGGTAGAGACGATTCTTGCGGCATTGGTCTCGTTTGATACGACCAGCCGCCATTCAAATCTTTCGATTATCGAGTGGATCGAAGGCTATCTGGCTGCCCATGATGTCGCTTTTACCCGGTATCCGGGTGGAGATGACGGGAAGTGGAACCTGCATGCCGTTATCGGTCCAGAAAAAGCTGGGGGAATGGCATTCGCCGGGCATGTGGATTGTGTTCCGGTTGACGGTCAGGACTGGTCGTCTGATCCTTTTGTTCTCCGGGAAGAGAACGGCCGCCTCTATGGGCGTGGCGCAGCAGACATGAAGGGCTACGTCGCCTGCATGTTGGCCGCAGTGCCCGATTTCAAGGCTATGGATCTCCCTAAGCCCATCCATCTGCTTTTTACCTGCGACGAAGAAATTACCTGTGATGGGGCACGACACCTGATCGAGGACATAAAGCAGGCGCACTTGCTTCCTGCCCTTTGCATGGTGGGAGAGCCTACCATGATGACGCCGGTGATCGCTCATAAAGGGCGTTTCGCTGTTCGCGTCCGGCTGGTTGGAAAGCCTGGGCATTCGTCCCTGCCTCAAGGCGGAAAAAATGCCTTGCATGCCATGGGGCGAGCCATCGCCATTTGTGCTGATGAAGCTGACCGGCTTTCAATCGAGGGGCGTCGTGTTGACGGGTTTGTGCCGCCTTATACAACGATGCAGGTTGGCCTCGCATCTGGTGGTAGTATCCTCAATATCATTCCTGAGCAGGCCGAATTCGACGTTGAATGGCGGAATGTTCCCGGTGATGAGGGATCCGTAGAGTTTGAGAAGTTACGTGAGGCCCTCTCTCCGCTGGATGAAAGTCTGAGAGAAGATAACCCCGGTGGAGGCATCAGCTACCTGCTGTTGGTGGACCTGCCTCCCCTTGCCTTGGCCGCTGACCATCTCCTCACAGAACTGACGTGTCAGATCACTGGCAGCAACACGACGGGAAAAGTGTCTTATGGAACCGAGGCTGGGATCTACCAGCGTGGTGCCATGGAGAGTATTGTCTGTGGGCCGGGAGATATTGCTCAGGCTCATCGTCCGGACGAGTTTATTGCGAAGGAACAGCTTGAACGCTGTGAAACAGTCATTCGGGATTTTGCACGGAGAGTAAGCGGGGCAGCATGAGTTGCAAGGCAGGACAGAGGCACCATCCGATCCGGCTTCGTCAGCCGCGCCTGACTGAAGACCTGCCCGGAAGCGGCCGTCCGCCTTTTCCACTGACCGTTTGTCTTGATCCACCAGATCTTTCGGCCTGGAGTACTCCCGCATCTGGAGTTCCCGGTGTCATGGTTTTTGACTCCGGCCAAAATGGCCCGGATGTCGTGATTACCGGCATGGTGCATGGGAATGAATATGCTGGTGGCCATGCCCTGGAGAGACTGCGATGTACTGCGCCTGTTCCTGCAATAGGACGGGTGACGCTGATTCTTGCCAATCTGAAGGCTTTCGATCGCTTTGATCGCTCCGCTCCGATGGCTTCGCGCTACAAGGATGAGGATCTCAACCGACTTTGGCATCCATCACGTCTGAACAGTGATGAACAATCTAATGAACTGGAACGCGCGCGAGAGCTTCGCCCGTTCATCGAGCGTGCGGATCTGTTGCTGGACCTTCACTCGACACTCTGGCCATCCAATCCGCTTTTCATTGTCCCGCCCAGGCGGCGGTCCAGTGATCTCGCCTGCGCCTTAGCCTCAGAAGCTGGATTACCGACGCTGGTCCTGACAGATCTTGGGCATCACGGAGGTTCTCGCCTGATTGAACATGCGCGCTTTATGGCCGTCGGCGGTACCGGGCGATCCTGTCTGCTGGAAGCCGGGCTACATTGGGAGCCGCAGACTGTTGATGTCATGGAGAAAGTCAGCCGTCGTTTTCTGGCTGAAGCCCTGAATGTGCATCTACAGGGGGTGGCTCAGGATAAAACGCAGCCAGTGAGGCTTGCGGTGGTGACGGATAATGTCACGGCAAAAAGTGCCGAGTTTAGCTTTGTTGAGCCTTGGGTTGGAAACACCTGTATTCCAAGAGCAGGAACGGTGATTGCCCGGGACGGCCACGACGCTATCTGCACACCATACGATGACTGTCTGCTCATCGTGCCCAACCTGCGCCCCAAGCAGGGGCAGCTTGCGGTGCGTCTGGCCAGACGCACCGCAGTGCACCTTAACTCTTAGGCAGAAGCGCGATCATAGATCGGGAAGCGACGGCAGAGCGCCTTCACTTCTTCATGGACACGGTTGGTCGTGTCATTGACGTCGCCCTCTTCCAGAGCTGCCGTCAGAACTTCGTCCATCATGCGGGCAATGGTGCGGAATTCTTCTTCGCCGAAACCACGTGCCGTTGCAGCCGGGCTGCCCAGACGAATGCCAGACGTGACGAACGGCTTTTCCGGATCGAACGGAATGGCGTTCTTGTTTGCTGTGATGCCAGCGCGTTCCAGAATTTCTTCTGCAAGCTTGCCCGTCACCTTCTTGGGGCGAAGATCGACCAGCACCAGATGGCTGTCCGTGCCACCCGTCACGATGTCGAAGCCACGTAGCTGAAGTTCATCCGCCAGCGCCTTCGCATTGGCTACAACGCGCTTCTGGTAGTCACGGAAGTCATCCTTCAGGGCCTCACCGAAAGCAACGGCCTTGCCCGCGATGACATGCATCAGCGGACCACCCTGAAGGCCTGGGAAGACCGCAGAATTGATCTTCTTGGCGAGCTCAGCGCTGTTCGTCAGAATGATGCCACCACGCGGGCCACGTAGCGTCTTGTGAGTCGTGGATGTCACGATGTCAGCATACGGGAGTGGGCTTGGATATAGGCCAGCGGCAACCAGACCGGCAAAATGCGCCATGTCCACCATCAGATAAGCGCCGACTTCGTCAGCAATCTTCCGGAAACGCGGGAAGTCGATCACGCGCGGATAGGCGGAGCTGCCTGCAACGATGATCTTCGGCTTATGCTCACGAGCCAGCTCTTCCATCTGATCGTAGTCGATCAGACCGTCCTGCGCGCGCACACCATACTGAACGGCGTTGAACCACTTGCCGGAGTAGTTCGGAGCCGCACCGTGGGTCAGATGTCCGCCAGCCGCGAGGCTTAGACCCAGAATGGTGTCGCCTGGCTTTGCCATTGCCATGAAGGCTGCCTGATTGGCATTGGCGCCGGAATGCGGCTGCACGTTTGCAAATTCTGCGCCGAACAGCTTCTTAAGGCGCTCGATAGCAAGGGTTTCAACGCGGTCCACGTCAACGCAGCCACCATAGTAGCGCTTGCCCGGAAGGCCTTCAGCGTACTTGTTGGTCAGAACAGAGCCCTGCGCTTCCATCACGGCAAAAGATGCCATGTTCTCGGACGCGATCAGCTCGATACCATCCTGCTGACGGGTCAGTTCGTCATTCAGGATTGCGGCAACTTCGGCATCAGCCTCTTTCAGAGGCGCGTGGAAAAAAGGATTCAGCGTGGACTGGCTGGCGTGTTCCGACATCGTGGTCCATTCTCCAGGGTGAGTTCGCCCCGTCACTACCGCAGAATGCGCGCGTCGGCAAAAACAATCCGTGTTTCCAACGAGGATCTTTCATGACCAATCCGCTCTGGCGGACCAAGCCTGTGTCTTCCGCTGCGTCTGACAATACAGGCCTGAAACGTGTTCTTGGCCCCTGGCACCTGATTGCACTCGGCGTCGGTGTGACCATCGGTGCCGGCCTGTTCTCCCTGACAGGCGTTGCAGCAGGCCAGAACGCAGGCCCTGCCGTCACGCTGTCCTATCTTATCGCCGCCCTCGCCTGTGGATTTGCCGGCCTCTGTTACGGCGAACTGGCTGGGATGATCCCGTCAGGCGGGTCAGCGTATTCCTATGCCTATGCGTCCATGGGTGAGTTGATCGCCTGGATCATCGGCTGGGATCTTGTGCTGGAATATACCGTGGGAGCGGCCGCTGTGGCCTCGAGCTGGTCGGGCTATGTATCCTCCCTGCTCTCAGGCTGGGGCATTACGATTGATCCGCGGCTTCTAGCGACACCCATGACACCCGTGACACTGGCGGATGGGTCAGTGGTCAGTGCCTGGTTCAATTTTCCGGCGGTTCTGGCTATCTGGGTCGTGACTGCTTTGTTGATGCGTGGTGTCAGCCAGTCTGCCGCAGTGAATAACGTCATCGTGGTGATAAAGCTGGCGGTGATCGCTCTGGTGCTGGTGTTCTGCATCCCGCATATCAAGCTGGCCAATTATCATCCGTATATTCCGCCGAATGACGGCACCTTTGGGCATTTCGGCTTCTCGGGCGTGATGCGGGCCGCTGGGATGGCATTCTTTGCCTATCTGGGATTCGATATCGTCTCCACAACCGCGCAGGACAGCAAAAACCCGGCCCGGGATATTCCGGTCGGCATTATCGGAAGCCTGCTGATCTGTGGTGTTGTTTATGCAGTGTTCTCTGCGGTTCTGACGGGCGTTGTGAACTATAAAGTCATGGCGAATGATCCAAGCCCGGTTGCAACAGCGATTGATGCTGCTGGTGCCCCCTGGCTCGCCAGTCTCGTTAAACTGGGGATTACAGTAGGATACGTTTCTGTCCTGTTTGGGCTTCTTCTAGGTCAGGCGCGTGTATTTCTGGCCATGTCGCATGACGGGCTGCTTCCGAAAGTCTTCGCGAAGCTGAACACGCGCACGCATACACCCTGGACGTCCCACCTTTGCTTTGCCGCCCTGACAAGTGTTCTGACTGCAGTGCTGCCGATTGGTGAGTTGGGCAACATGACCTCCATCGGAACCCTGCTTGCGTTCATCATTGTCTGCGTCGGCGTTCCACTCTTAAGGATGAAGGAGCCTCAGGCCCCGCGCCTTTTCCGTGTGCCCGGTGGGCCGATTATTCCGGTTCTGGGCGTGTTGTCCTGCGGTGCGGTCATGGTGTCTCTGGATATGCTGACCTGGGTTCGGCTGGTGGTATGGCTCGTGATCGGGCTGGCGATCTATTTCTGTTACGGAGTACGTCACAGCCTGCTTTCCAGATAGAAAATATAGGAGCATGATTGGGGGCATGACGAACGCATCATTCCCCCTCTTCCGCCCGCGGCGTAATCGCCACGATGCCTTTACACGTCGGCTGGTTCAGGAAAATCGACTGCACGTCGATGACCTGATCTGGCCGATTTTCGTTTGTGAAGGCGAAAACCAGCGCCAGAAAGTGTCCTCCATGCCCGGTGTTGAGCGCGTCAGCCTCGACAATCTGGTGGAGCATGTCCGTCCGGCTGTTGAGCTTGGCATACCGGCGGTTGCCATCTTCCCGATCACGCCCGTCGAACTGCGTGATGCAACCGGCACTGAAGCCCTGAACCCGGACAATCTGATGTGTCGCGCCTCCCGCGTCATCAAGGAAGCCTTTCCGGAGCTTGGTGTCATTGGTGACGTGGCGCTCGATCCCTACACGGATCATGGCCATGACGGTGTTATCAAGGACGGTCGTATCCTCAACGACGAGTCTGTCGAGATCCTGCGCCAGCAGGCCCTCAATCAGGCCCGTGCTGGAAACGACATTATTGCGCCGTCTGACATGATGGATGGTCGTGTGCAGGCGATCCGCGAAACACTTGATGCCAACGGCTTCGAGACCGTCCGCATCATGGCCTATACCGCGAAATACGCTTCTGCCTTCTACGGCCCGTTCCGTGATGCGCTGGGATCAGGTGGTCTTCTGACGGGCGACAAGAAAACCTATCAGATGGACCCGGCCAATTCGGACGAAGCTCTTCGTGAAGTCGAGCAGGATATTCGTGAAGGTGCGGACATGATCATGGTCAAGCCGGGAATGCCGTATCTGGATATTATCCGTCGTATCCGTGACCGTTTCGCTGTGCCGACCTTCGCTTATCAGGTGTCCGGTGAGTATGCGATGCTGGCAGGTGCCATCCAGAATGGCTGGCTTGAGCGGGATCGGACCATTATGGAGAGCCTGATTGCTTTCAAGCGGGCTGGCTGTAATGGAATTCTGACGTATTTTGCGATTGATGCAGCCCGTCTTATGAAAGAAGACCGCTGATTAATCGCCGCGCACGAGGCGTTCAGGCTTATTACGGAGGCCTGAACGCAGAAGAAATCGCAAGGCGCCATATGGTGGAGGCAGGGCTGGAAATTCTGGCTCAAAGGCTCAGAACGCCATATGGCGAAATCGATCTTCTGGTTGCGGATGAAGACTGGGTTATCGCTGTCGAGGTAAAAAGCCGTTCCACACTCAGGGATAGCGTGGAAGCTCTTCAGCCGCGTCAGGCTGCGCGGCTGATGGCAGCCTTTGAGTATGTCCTTGCGACCAGACCAGACTGGTCACGCCCGAACACGCGTTTTGACGTTATTGCTGTCAATCGTGAGGGGCAGGCGCGACGCATCGTGGATGCGCTACGCCTTACATAATATCAGGTGCGACGGCTGCGAACGTGGCGATGAGCTGTTGTTGCGGCAGCTGCGTGCGGGCGGTAAGCCACGTTACGGATCACAGCGTGATGTCCGCTCCACGCCATTGAGTGGCTTGCGGAGTGGCGAGCAAAGTGAACAACCGGGCGGTGGTAAACCGGTGTTGCTGTCAGCGCATCAAATGTCAGCTTGCTGGCTTCGTAATCAGTGATGGCTGCACGGGCATGAGCCTTTCCGGCTCCCATGCATAGTCCAACGCCCATAATGCCGAGAGCAATTCGGCCAGCCCACTGTCGCGCCATTGATGTGTTTCCATCCCTGTTTTGATGGAACTACCGTATGACGTAATCAGAGGGTTCGACAACCCCGATGGGGAAAGTTTTAGAAAAAATCAAGGTCTTGCCACTTTTGGACACATCATGGCTGAATTGTGGCGTCTGCAAGCCTTGAAAAAGGTTGAATTCCGGCCGTTTCAGCGGCCGGAATTAACGAAATCAGGCATTCGCCGTAGCGATTCCTTTTTCGGTCAGCAGAGTCTCAAGTTCACCGCTCTGGTACATGTCCGTCACGATGTCGCAGCCGCCAACGAACTCACCTTTGACGTAGAGCTGCGGCACGGTCGGCCACTGTGAGAAATCCTTGATGCCCTGACGAAGCTCAGCGCTTTCAAGAATGTTGCAGGTCTCGAACGGCACGCCAAGGTGGTTCAGGATCTGCACAACGCGCGCAGAGAAGCCGCACTGTGGGAAGAGTTTGTCACCCTTCATGAACAGCATCACCGGGTTTGCGTCGATCAGGTTCTGGATATGCTGGAACACGGTCTCAGACATTGGTTTTTCCTTTTGTCGGCATCAGGGAGAAGCAACGCCCTCCCTGGCTGTCAGCAGTCACTTCAGAAGGGAATGATTCCCCCTGAGTTCAAGGGGTCAGGGTTTTGAGAGCCATCGCATGCAGCTCAGTACCCATGCGGGTTCCGAAAGCATCATAAACCAGTTTGTGCTGGCGTACACGAGAAAGCCCTTCGAATGCCGTGCTGACCACGGTGCAGGCGTAGTGATCCCCGTCCCCGGCCAGATCCTGAATTGTGATCTGGGCATCGGGAATAGCGGCCAGGATGGTCCGTTCGATTTCGGATGCTGTCATCGGCATATGTCAGGCGTCCTCACCCATGAATTTCGGGAAGAATGCTGCGTTGATGTCGCGCAGTCTGCTGGCTTTTAGTGCAATACCATCCGCAAGCTTCAGTTCCTTGCCGCCGGAATGACCCAGCTTGCGGGCGGGGACATGAGCTTTTTCGGCTGCGGCAAGGAGGGCTTGAGCGCTTTTGGTCGCCACAACATAGCATGCCTGATCTTCACCGAACCAGAAAGCATGCAGTGGAATGTTAGATGGGGGTGCATTCAACACGCATCCAACATCTCCAGCCATGACCATCTCAGCCAGTGTCACGAGAAGACCGCCATCTGCAATATCGTGGCAGGCCGTGACCGACCCGGCTTCAATCTGTCCGCGCACAAAGTCACCGTTCCGGCGCTCTGCAACAAGATCAACATGAGGTGGAGCACCGTCTTCGCGATGGCAAATTTCACGGAGCCACAGGGACTGTCCGAGTTCCCCACGGATTTCGCCGATCAGAACCAGATCATGATCTGTAGGCATGGACAGTCCGATGGACCGCGAAGCATCTGCCAGAACACCCAGAGCGCCGATCGCTGGTGTCGGGAGAATAGCCTGGGCCAGACCTGATGGTGAACGTGTCTCGTTATACAATGAGACGTTGCCACTCACGACTGGGAAATCCAGCGCACGGCACGCCTCACCCATGCCTTTGATGGCTTGAGCAAACTGAGCCATGATTTCCGGACGTTCCGGATTGCCGAAATTCAGGTTGTCCGTCACGGCCAAAGGCTTCGCACCTGTTGCCGTAATGTTGCGCCATGCTTCGGCAACAGCCTGTGCTGCTCCGGTTTTCGGGTCAGCCTGACAGTAACGCGGGGTACAGTCCGTCGTCAGGGCGAGACCTAGACGCGTTCCTTCCACCCGCACAATGGCAGCATCTGCTGCACCTGGGCGACGCGCGGTATTGCCGCCGACCGATGCATCGTACTGGTTCCAGATCCATGCGCGGGACGCCAGATCCGGGCAGCCGATTAATGTCAGCAGAGCATGCTCAATTCCTACCGGGTCAGCAGGTGGCTGGATGTGCCGTGGGGCTTCCAGCGGAACAGTCGGGCGATTGTAGATCGGAGCTTCATCGGCCAGCGGTGCCAGCGGAATATCTGCTTCGACCTGTCCGTTGTGTTTGATCGTGATGCGGCCACTATCCGTCAGTTGCCCGACGATCGCGAAATCCAGTTCCCATTTTTCAAAGATGGCCCGGGCCTGCTCGGTGCTTTCAGGCTTGAGAACCATGAGCATACGCTCCTGGCTTTCAGACAGCATCATTTCGTAGGCTGACATGCCGGGTTCGCGCTGCGGGACGGAATCAAGGTCAAGCTCAATACCGACGCCACCCTTGCCTGCCATTTCAACAGCAGAAGACGTCAGGCCAGCCGCACCCATGTCCTGAATGGCGACGATCGCATCGGTGGCCATCAGTTCAAGGCACGCCTCGATCAGAAGCTTCTCGATGAACGGGTCACCCACCTGAACGGTTGGACGCTTGGAGGCGGCCTCATCGTCGAACTCGGCGGAGGACATGGTAGCGCCATGAATACCGTCTCGACCGGTTTTGGAGCCAACATAAACAACCGGATTTCCAATGCCTGCAGCAGCAGAAAGGAAAATCTTGTCCTGCTTGGCGACACCGACCGTCATCGCATTGACGAGCGGATTGCCGTCATAGGCCTTGTGGAAGTTGACTTCCCCGCCGACCGTCGGAACGCCGACGCAGTTGCCGTATCCACCTACGCCGCGAACAACACCATCGACGATACGGCGCGTTCCCGGGTTCTTTGGGTCACCGAAGCGCAGGGCATTCAGGTTGGCGACCGGACGCGCGCCCATGGTGAACACGTCACGCAGGATACCGCCCACGCCTGTCGCTGCGCCCTGATAAGGCTCGATGAAGGACGGATGGTTGTGGCTTTCCATCTTGAAGACGGCAGCCAGACCTTCGCCGATATCAACAACACCCGCGTTTTCGCCCGGCCCATGAATGACCCATGGAGCCTTGGTTGGCAGCGTTTTGAGATGGATGCGGGAGGATTTGTAAGAACAGTGCTCGGACCACATGACCGAGAAAATGCCAAGTTCTGTAAAGCTGGGCGTGCGGCCCATGATGCTCAGGAGCTTGTCATATTCCGCAGGTGTCAGGCCGAAAGACTGGGCCAGTTTGGCGTCGATTGTAACACTCATCCGACGAGAGCCTCCACCAGGCCTTTGAAGAGCGGCACGCCATCAGTCGCGCCGATTTCTGGGTCAGTCAGGTTTTCAGGATGCGGCATTAGGCCACACACACGGCCATTTTCACTCAGGATACCAGCGATCGAGCGAGCGCTGCCGTTGGGATTGGAGTGGCGATTGCTGTCTGAGACCTGTCCATCAGCAGCACAATAGCGGAATGCAACCCGGCCCTCTCCTTCGAGACGCTCAAGCGTTTCAGGTGAGGCTGTGTAGTTGCCGTCACCATGCGCAAGCGGTGCACGGAAAATGTCGCCGCTCTTCCATCCTTGCGTGAATGCCGACGTGGCATTTTCAACTTTCAGGTGGCAGTCCTGCGACAGAAAGCGCAGGCCAGCGTTGCGAAGCAGTGCGCCTGGCAGAAGATGCGTTTCCGTCAGGATCTGAAAGCCGTTACAGACACCGAGAACATGGCCACCCTTCTCAGCGAAAGCTTTGACTTCGCGCATGATCGGAGAATGAGCAGCCATGGCACCACTGCGCAGATAATCCCCGAAGCTGAAACCCCCTGGCAGAACCACGAGATCCAGATCACCAAGGGATGTGTCCCGGTGCCAGATCATCTTCGGGGTCTGGCCGGAAACCAGCTTCAGGGCGTGCACCATGTCGCGCTCCCGGTTCGTGCCAGGAAATACGACGATACCTGCCTTCATTTCTGAGCCTCCGGAGCCGTATGGCAGGGGTAAGCATCATGCAGGGCGCGGTAAACGGCCTTGCCGCCTGACTGCGTCAACGCATCATTATGAGCGTGCAGCCAGGAAATCAGCTTGCCGCGGACCTGCGTTGTCGTTTCGCTGACCGGAACACAAAACGCGACAGGCGCGCCAGCGTCATCGGCGTAACTGTCATATTTCTTGGACCAGACTTCGCTGTCCATGACGCCTGCGAGATACGCGTCACAGAGAGCGGTAGACTTGCTGGCTGAACACATATTGCCCAGAGCTTTTCCGGAGACCTTGGAAACGCGCTGTGCATGAGCGGGAGCCGCGGCTACGGTCACGAGACCGGCAGCCAGAAGAGCAGCGGAGAAGAACTTCATGCCGCCACCTCGACGCTGAAATCTTCAATGACTTCGTTAGCCAGAAGAGCGCGGGCCATGGCCTCACCCTCCGCAAGAGCTGCAGCATTTTCCTGCGCGGCAACGTCCAGTTCGATCACGCGATTGACCCGGACTTCACCAACACCTTTGAAACCCAGAGACTCAAGAGCGTGGCCGACGGCTTTGCCCTGCGGGTCAAGAACACCATCTTTCAGAGAAACGAAAACGCGGATTTTCATTATACTGCCTCCGGACCCTTGAGGTCTCCATTACTGGCTTCGGGCAGGATCCCGAGACGCCGTGCAACTTCCTGATAAGCTTCTTCGACGCGGCCCATGTCCCTGCGGAACCGGTCCTTGTCCATTTTCTCGCTGGTTTTGCTGTCCCACAGGCGGCAGTTATCGGGAGAGATTTCGTCAGCGACGATAATCCGCATCTCCTCGCCTTCCCAGAGACGGCCGAATTCCAGCTTGAAATCAATGAGGGTGATGCCAACGCCCATGAAGATGCCCATCAGGAAATCATTGGTCCTGAGAGCCAGCGTATTCATGTCGTCCAGGTCCTGTGGTGAGGCCCAGTCGAACGCGGCAATATGCTCTTCAGAGACCATCGGGTCCCCGAGAGTATCGTTTTTGTAGTAATATTCGATGATCGTGCGCGGCAGACGGGTCCCTTCAGGGATGCCAAGGCGCTTGGCGATCGAGCCCGCCGCAACATTGCGGACCACCACTTCGAGCGGAATGATCTCGACTTCGCGGATCAGCTGCTCACGCATGTTGAGACGGCGAATGAAGTGCGTTGGGATGTTGATGTCGTGCAACTTCATCATCAGGTATTCGCTGATGCGGTTGTTCAGAACACCCTTCCCTGTGATCACGCCACTTTTGGCGCCGTTTCCGGCGGTGGCGTCATCCTTGAAATACTGCACGAGCGTTCCGGGCTCGGGCCCTTCGAAAAGAACCTTGGCTTTGCCTTCATAGAGCTGGCGGCGGCGGGCCATGAGCAATCCTTACTGCGTTGCGCCGTCCCGTTTGTCTGGGATGCGGAAACGGCTGGTCCAGCGACGGTTTTTCGGTTCCATAGCATTGCGGAACCGGAACCGCGAGAGTGCGGGAAAACTATTCCCGCCCCCGTTTGTCCAGATTAACCGAAAATGCGGTTAAAGATGCGATCAACCTGGCTGAGATGCTGCGCCGGATCGAAGGCCCGGTCCAGAACTTCCGCACTGACGCGGCCGGCAACTTCCGGATCTGCTTCAAGATTCTCGCGGAACGTGCGGAAGTCAGGGTGGCCCAGCTTCGTCCATGTCTCCATGGCGTTGCGCTGGACGATCCGGTAGGCGTCTTCGCGGGAAATGCCGGCGCGGGCCAGAACCAGCAGCACTTCACCCGAATGGACAACGCCACCAAGGCTTTCCATGTTGGCGATCATCTGGTCCGGATAGACCATCAGCTTCTCCATCATGCCAGCCAGACGCATCAGAGCGAAATCAAGCCCGATCGTGGCGTCAGGGCAGATGTTCCGCTCCACGGCCGAGTGGCTGATGTCACGTTCGTGCCAGAGGGCAACGTTTTCCAGTGCAGGCGTAACATGGGAGCGAATCAGGCGGGCAAGGCCTGTCAGATTTTCGGACAGCACCGGATTCCGCTTGTGCGGCATCGCGGAGCTGCCCTTCTGGCCCTTGTGGAAGAACTCTTCCGCTTCGCGCACTTCCGAACGCTGCAAGTGGCGAACTTCAACAGCCAGACGTTCAATACCGCTGGCAATCACGCCCAGGGTGCAGAAAAAGGCTGCGTGACGGTCGCGAGGGATAACCTGCGTGGAGACGCTTTCGGCAACAAGTCCCAGCTTGTCGGCAACGTATTCTTCAACGGCCGGGTCAATATGGGCATAAGTGCCGACCGCACCGGAAATGGCACAGACAGCGATTTCTTTGCGGGCCTGAAGCAGACGCTCTTTGTTGCGCGCGAATTCTGCATAATGGCCAGCCAGTTTCAGGCCGAAGCTGGTCGGTTCCGCATGAATGGCGTGGCTGCGGCCGATCGTCACGGTCAGCTTGTGCTCGTATGCGCGCGTCTTGAGAGCAGCGAGAACGCGCTCCAGATCTTCAAGAAGAAGGTCGGAAGCCTGTGTCAGCTGAACGGACAGGCATGTGTCCAGCACATCCGAAGACGTCATGCCGAGATGAACGAAACGGCTGTCCGGGCCAACTTTTTCTGCCAGCCATGTCAGGAACGCAATCACGTCATGGCGCGTTTCCGCCTCGATCTCGTCAATCCGGGCCAGGTCAGCGTCGGAGAATGCAGCCATTGCGGCATCCCCCTTTTCGCGGATCGTTTTGGCTGATTCGGCAGGGATTGCGCCCTGTTCCGCCATGGCTTCACAGGCCAGTGCTTCAATTTCGAACCAGATACGGTAACGGTTGGCGGGCGACCAGATTGCGGTCATCTGGGGGCGGCTATAACGCGGAACCATGAGAACTCCGGAGGCGAGTGGGGCTTTACGGAGGCTGCTTAGACCAAATACGAGGATATTGCACGGACCCCTTTTGGAAGAATGACAACCTTGCTCCCTGATACTTTCGTTCACGGCCTGTTTGCGCTGGCACAGGTCACCCTCATTGATATCACGCTCGCGGGAGACAACGCAGTTGTCATCGGGATGGCGGTTCGTAGCCTTCAGGGGCGACAGAGGCGTCTGGCCATTCTGATCGGCACGGCGTTTGCGGCCGTCCTGCGAATTGGACTGGCACTGGTTGCAGCCCGTCTTCTGGCTATTGTGGGCCTGACGCTTGCAGGCGGTTGTCTGCTCCTCTGGGTCTGCTGGAAAATGTATCGGGAACTCCGGCACAGTGATACGGACGTGGAGGTTGACGCCCCTTCCCGTCTTGGGCCTGCCATTCTCAAGATTGTCATTGCCGATCTTTCCATGAGTCTGGACAATGTCCTTGCTGTCGCAGGTGCTGCTGTTGGTCATCCATGGATTCTCATGGGCGGCCTTGCATTCTCTGTGTTGCTGATGGGCGTTGCCGCGTCGTTCATTGCCGGGCTTCTGGCCCGTTACAGCTGGATCGCATGGTGTGGTCTGTTTGTCGTTCTGGGTGTGGCGATAGAGCTCATCATCCGCGGCGGAGGAGAAATCTGGCATCATGTTGTGCTGCCGAACTGATCGACCACTTCTGCTGGCTGCTGCCCTGTTTCTTGGGGCGGCAGCTCCTTTGCCCTCTACACCCTCGGTTCAGGACCGATTGGCTCAGTGGCTCTCGCTTGTTGCGCCTTCAGCCACAGACCGACCTGCAGACGACTATGCTGCCTTTCTTCTGCAGACCCCGGTCTGGCCGCAGCGCGCCAAAATTCTGTGGCGATATCAGAATGCCCTTACGCATACATCTGATCCTGAAGCTTTAAACCGTCTCTGCCCGTCTCTTCCCCTGACACTCGTCTCGGCGTTCCTGAACTGTCAGGATCATCTCCCCAGTGCAGTGAATGAAGCGCGTAGGCTTTGGGTCTCTGGTGCGGGAACCGCTCAGGAAGAAGGTGCTCTTTTAACGAGATATGCCACTGTCTTCAGTGCGGATTATCAGTGGCAGCGTTATGCGACTCTCGAAGCCAAGGGGCAGCTTTCAGCCGCTGGACGTCAAATCTCTCGCCTGCCGCCCGAGCGTCAGGCTCTTGCACGCGCGAGACTCGCTGAACGATCCGTCTCCCCGGATGCCGACAGCGCATTTGATGCTCTATCTCCTGCTGAGCGTGCAGATCCCATTTTAATCCGCTATCGCTTGCGGGCTCTTCGGCGCGGAGACCGCCTGGATGACGCTTTGGCGCTCTGGAATGATGCAGGTTCACGTCTGCAAGCTGCGGCTCCTTCTCATGAATGGTCCAGTGAAAGAGCAAGTCTCGCTCGCGCCCTACTCCTCGCAGATCGTGTGCAGGACGCTTATGCCCTGTCGCAGGACACAACACTGCCGCTCACCGAAATCGACCGTCAGGAAGCGCAAAATCTCTCGGGCTTTATTGCTCTTCGGCTCTTGAATACTCCCGACCAAGCGGAGGAGTTTTTCAAGCCGCTCCAGCAGACTTCCTCACTCGCGATGCAGGCTCGAGGCTGGTACTGGACCGCGCGCGCCCGCCAGGCCGCAGGGCATTCAGGAGACGCGCAGAACGCATTTGAGCATGCGACACGTTTTCCCACGACGTTCCATGGCCAGCTTGCTCAGGCGGCTCTTTCCGGGGAGCAGTCTTTTATTTTGGCGGGGGCGACGTCTCAGGAGTTCGATAGTGCGCTCCAGCAAAGCTTGCACTCTCTTCCATCGGTGGCATCAGGAGACTTGCAGCGACAGGATCTCGTCGAGGCTGCCACCGACCTGATGCAGTCAGGAGATCAGGAACACGCTAAAGACTTCCTTTTGCTTCTTCTGATCGCTAATCCGACGCCGCAAGGTCAGAAAGCTGTGGCAGACCTTGGCTCACGCCTTAATGTTCCTGCCGCTGAAGTCTTTGCCGCTCATGCCTTGTCACGAAAAGGCGTTGCCCTTTATCCGCAGGGTTTTCCTAATCCATGGCCGGAAGCATCGACTGTCCCAGATGGTTTGCTTCCAGCCGTCATCAGGCAGGAAAGCGGGTTCGATTCTGCCGCCATCAGTGGGGCTCATGCCATAGGACTGCTTCAGATCTTACCCGGGGCTGCGACGGATGTTGTGCGACGGGCCCATCTGGGGGGCATGAATGTCTCCGCAGCGGCCCTGCTGGATCCTCAAACCAATCTGACCGTCGGGAATGCTTACGTATCCCAGTTGCTCGCGCGCTTTAATAACGTCATTCCCTATGCCTTGGCTGCTTATAATGCTGGGCCGCATCGGGTGGATCTGTGGCTCAAAGCAAATCCACCTGCCGATCCTTTATCTGAAGATGGCGTTCTCGATTGGATCGAGCGTCTCCCTTATCGGGAAACGCGAATGTACATCGAAAATATCGAAGCTAACATGATGGTTTATCGAGTGAGTGCTTCCAATGTCGGAAACTGATTTTCGATCACTTTGTGAACAAGTGCTCGCGCATCTGGCGGCAAGAAACCTTCGCCTTGTGACTGTGGAAAGTTGCACGGGCGGGATGATCTGCGCGGCCCTTACCGATATTGCAGGGTCGTCCAGCGTGATTGAAGGCGGCCTTGTGACCTATTCCAACGCCCTGAAAAGCAGCGCTGCTGGCGTTTCTGCAGACACTCTTGCTCGATACGGCGCAGTCAGTGAAGAGACGGCACGAGCCATGGCGGAGGGCGCATTGTGGCATGCTGCGGATGCGACAGTAGCGGTTTCTGTCACGGGAATAGCTGGACCAGACGGCGGAAGTGCTGAGAAACCTGTGGGAACTGTTTGCTTCGGGCTGGCTGTTTTTCCCGGAAAGGCAATTTCAGAACGACATTTTTTTTCGGGAGATCGAGCTGCAGTCAGAAATGCTACGGTGAGACATGCTCTTGAAATGATCCTGAGGGCCTGAACAAAAAAAGCCCCCACCGATCTGGTGAGGGCCTTTATGGCAAATTGTGCCAACTGACGATTTACTGACCGTCAGTCGGGGCCGTTGCTGGCATTGTTGATGCCGCTGGCGGTACGGTCGGGACCGGCGCCGTAGGAACAACCGCAGACGTCGGTGCCGTTGCAACCGGAAGTGGAGCCGCTGGAGCCTGTGCCTGAACTGGCGTCTGAGCCTGCTGGAGAGAGCGGGCGTTCAGAGCATCTGTTGCAGACGCTTCATCAGACTTCTGCATGTGCGAAGCCGATTTTTTGCCATGGTAATGTCCATGGTGTTCGGCCATAGCCGGGGAAGCAGCAGCAATCAAAGCCGAGAAGGCAAATGCGCCGAAGGTAAATTTCTTCATTGCGTAATCCTTTCATGACACCATTCGGTGCTTGGGGCTCAAAACGCCACATGCGCCAAATGGTTCATGACGTATTACGAATTCTTTCCTGTGCTCAGGAAAGTCCCGGCTGCGGAGTACGGGTTTGTGGCGTCTGTACGCCATAGATATCACGAGCCCGCTTGATGAAGGCTGAGACCATCAGACGAACGCCTTCATTGAACACAACACCCATCGCATTCTGAAGCAGACGAGACCGGAACTCAAAGTCCACAAAGAAATCCACCAGGCAACCACGAGGGTCAGGTGTGAATGTCCAGACGTTGTTCAGATACCGGAAAGGCCCTTTCTCATAGCGGACGCGGATACGCGAAGGGCATTCCAAGGTCACACGGCTCGTAAAGGTTTCACGGAACGGACCGAACCCGATTGTCAGGTCAGCTACCAGTTCATGCTCCGTCTTGGATTTGATAGTCGCTTTGACGCACCATGGCAGAAACTGCGGATATCTCTCCACATCTGCGACCAGATCAAAAAGTTGCTCCGGCGTGTAGGCAATCAACCGTTGCTCGGCATGTGTCGGCATCAGGGACTTTCTTTCAGACGGCTGTTTCGCGCAGCCTGCAGCTTCGCGAAGTCACTGTCCGCATGATAGGAGGATCGTGTCAGAGGGCTTGCACTGACCTGGAGAAATCCTTTGGAACGGGCAGCCGCAGCATAGCCGTCAAATTCTTCCGGGGTAACAAACTTTTCGACCGATGCATGCTTTACGCTCGGCTGAAGGTACTGTCCCAACGTCAGAAAATCGACGTCAGCGACCCTGAAATCATCCATGACCTGCCATACTTCCATCTTCTCCTCACCAAGGCCAAGCATCAGGCCGGACTTGGTGAAAATGGATGGATCAAGCCTCTTCACACCGTCCAGCAGACGCAGGGACTGATAGTATCGCGCACCCGGACGAATAGTGGGATAGAGACGTGGCACAGTCTCGATATTGTGATTGAAAACGTCCGGTCTGGCTTCCACGACAACCTCAAGAGCGCCTGGCTTCCTCAGGAAGTCAGGAGTCAGGATTTCGATTGTCGTGCTCGCTGAAGCCGTGCGGATGGCTTTGATCACATTGGCAAAATGACGTGCTCCGCCATCGGCGAGATCATCACGGTCCACCGATGTAATCACAACGTGCTTGAGGCCGAGCTTTGCTACAGCTTCTGCCACCCTGCGAGGTTCGTCCTCGTCCAACGCCTTGGGCAAGCCGGTTGTGACGTTGCAGAACGCGCAGGCGCGCGTGCAGATCTCTCCCATGATCATCATGGTGGCATGACGCTGAGACCAGCACTCCCCGATATTCGGGCAAGCAGCCTCTTCGCACACCGTAACCAGATTCGCTTCCCGCATCAGAGCTCGCGTCTCGTGATAGACGGGATGATTGGGCGCCTTGACCCTGATCCAGGACGGTTTGCGCTGGATCGGGTTATCGGGGCGATGCGCCTTCTCCGGATGACGGGGAGAAGGCGCTGACCGATGATCAATGGTGATGCGCTGGGACATGATGCTCAGATATGGAGCGGGCCATCGAAGGCCGCCAGAGTCGCTTCATGCATCGTCTCGGAGATTGTCGGATGCGGGAAAACCGTCTCGATCAGTTCTGCTTCCGTCAGCTCACTCGTCCGGGCAATAACATAACCCTGGATCATCTCCGTGACTTCAGCACCGATCATATGAGCACCAAGAAGCTCTCCGGTGGTCGCGTCAAACACGGTTTTGACCATGCCTTCCGTCTCACCCATCGCTACGGCCTTGCCATTCGCCATGAACGGGAAGCGACCGACGCGGACCTTATGACCAGAGGCAATAGCCTTCTCTTCGCTCAGACCTACCGAAGCAATCTGAGGGCGAGAGTAGGTGCAGCCCGGAATGTTCAACGCATGAAGAGGCTGCGGCGAACGACCGGCAATCTTCTCGACGCAGAGAATACCTTCATGGCTTGCTTTGTGAGCTAGCCACGGAGCGCCTGCAACGTCACCGATCGCATAGATGCCCGGCTCTGCCGTGCGGCAGAAGCCGTCCGTGATGATATGAGTGCGATCGACCTGGACTTTGGTGCCTTCCAGTCCAAGATCTTCAACGTTCCCGACAATGCCGACAGCGCAGATTACGCGATCTACCGTCACATCAATCGTGCCAGACGCACTTTCAATCGTGGTGGAGACCTCGTTTTCGCCCTTCTGCAGCGCTCCAACCTTTGCACCGGTGATGATTTTCATCCCCTGCTTCTCAAAGGCCTTGCGGGCAGCTGCGCTGATTTCCGGATCCTCGGCAATCAGAATGCGATCCGCAACTTCAGCAATTGTGACTTCGCTACCCATGTTACGGTAGAAAGACGCGAACTCGATGCCAATAGCACCAGAGCCGATGACCAGAAGACGCTTCGGCAGTTCTGCCGGAGTCATGGCCTCACGCGCACCCCAGATTAACTTTCCGTCCGTCTCAAGACCTGGAAGCTGACGACCCCGCGCCCCTGTTGCCAGGATCACGTTGGGCGACTTGATGACTGCGACTTCAGCGCCGTCTTTGGTGATGGAAACCTTATGTGCTTCCCCTGCCCGTCCAGCCAGTTTTGCACGACCGTCAAAGGTCGTGACTTTGGCCTTCTTCAGCAGGTGAGCAATTCCGCCGCCCATACGGCGTGCAATGCCCCGGGACCGGGCGACAATCTTCGGAAGATCAAAAGAGACATTTTCGGCGGAGAAGCCGAACGTGTTCAGATCATGCAGAAGATGATGGATTTCCGAGGAGCGCAGGAGCGCCTTGGTGGGAATGCAGCCCCAGTTGAGACAGACGCCACCAAAATGCGTGCTCTCCACGATGGCAACGCTCATGCCAAGCTGGCTGGCTCGGAGTGCTGCAACGTAACCGCCAGGACCGCCACCAACAACGATCAGATCGAAAGTATCGGACATGGATCAGACCACCAGAGTGTAAGGGTTCTGTACGATGTCGCGCAGGGCGTTCAGCCACTGTGCGCCAAGCGCGCCATCAACGGCACGATGATCAACAGAAAGTGTCGCCGTCATGACGGTTGCAATTGCAAGCTGGTCTCCACGAACCACAGCACGTTTCTCGCCCGACGCAATAGCCAGGATACCAGCCTGCGGCGGATTGATGATCGCGGCGAAATCGCGGACTCCGAACATTCCCATGTTGGAGATCGAGAACGTCCCACCTTGGAATTCTTCCGGCTTCAGCTTGCCTACACGGGCACGCTTGGCCAGATCCTTGGCTTCACGACTGATTTCGCGCAGGGACTTCTGGTCCGCATTCCGAATAATTGGGGTGATAAGGCCATCTGGAATGGAAACAGCCATCGAGATGTCCACATTATCGAAATGCAGCGTCTCCGAGTCTGTAAACTGGACGTTCAGACCTTGCACCTTCTTGAGTGCCAGCCCTACGGCCTTGATCATCATGTCATTAACAGAAAGCTTGAAGCTATTGTCTTCAGCCGTCGCGTTCAGTTTGGAACGAAGCGCAAGCAGAGCATCAAGTTCGATGTCCACAGATACATAAAAATGCGGCACCTGCGTTTTTGATTCCGTCAGGCGCCGCGCAATGACTTTACGCATCGTGGAATTCGGAACGCGCGTTAAGGAACCCTCGTTAGCAACGGGTGCCGCGGGCGTAGCTTTCGGTGCGGTCGTAGCCGGCTGGCCGCCCTTCTCTACATCGCGCTTTAGAATACGACCGTTTGGTCCCGTTCCGTTGAGCGACGCGAGAGCAATTCCGCGCTCTTTTGCCATACGCTTTGCAAGCGGAGAAACAAAAATACGCTCAGAAGTGTCTGCCGTAACTGCTGCCTTGGTGACGGGCGTAGGTGCATTTACGGGAGCAGCAGGCGCATCAGCGGCAGCTATTGTGGCGGGTGCCTGTGCTGAAGACGCTGCTGGAACATCTTCGCCTTCTTCGACAAGAATAGCGATAGGTGTGTTAACAGCGACACCTTCTGCGCCTTCCTGAACGAGGATACGGCCGAGAATTCCTTCGTCTACCGCTTCAACTTCCATCGTGGCCTTGTCGGTCTCGATTTCAGCGATCACGTCTCCGGCAGAGACTGTGTCGCCTTCGTTTTTAAGCCAGCGGGCCAGCTTGCCCTCAGTCATTGTCGGCGACAGGGCCGGCATCAAAATATCGATTGCCATTGTCGGTCAGTCCCCGAACTGCTTGCGGACCGCTTCCACAACCCACTCGGGTTTCGGAAGTGCCAGTTTTTCAAGATTGGACGCGTAGGGCAGCGGCAGGTCAAGCCCGCAGACGCGCGCCGGAGGCGCATCGAGCCAGTCAAAAGCCTGCTCAACGGCGACCGTGCAGATTTCTGCGCCGATACCCGCAACCGGCCAGCCTTCTTCAACGGAAACAATCCGGCTCGTCTTCTTGACGCTCTTGATGATCGTTTCAGTATCAAGGGGCCGCAGCGTACGAAGGTTGATGACTTCGGCTTCAATGCCCTCTTCTGCCAGCTCGGCAGCGGCATCGAGCGCAACGCCAACCATGATGGAGAACGCAACCAGAGTCACGTCTTTACCTTCACGCTCGATCTTGGCCTTCCCGATCGGCAGGATGAAGTCTTCATCCGTAGGGCATGGGAATTTCTGGCCGTACAGGATCTCGTTTTCCAGCACGACGACCGGGTTTGGATCCCGAATAGCTGCGCGCAGAAGACCCTTCGCATCCGCGGCGGACCACGGAGCAACGACCTTCAGGCCAGGAATATGAGCATACCAGCTTGCAAAGCACTGGGAGTGCTGAGCGCCGACGCGTGCTGCGGCACCATTCGGACCACGGAAGACGATCGGGCAGCCCATCTGTCCACCGGACATGTAAAGCGTCTTGGCGGCAGAATTAATAATATGATCAATGGCTTGCAGCGAGAAGTTCATTGTCATGAACTCAACGATAGGCTTCAGGCCCGTCAGGGCCGCGCCGACCGCCATGCCGGTAAAGCCGTGCTCGGTGATTGGCATGTCGATCACACGCTTTTCACCAAACTCATCCAGCAGACCCTGGCTGATCTTGTAAGCGCCCTGATACTGGGCAACTTCCTCACCCATCAGGAAGACGTCTTCATCACGGCGCAACTCTGCAGCCATCGCGTCCCGAAGAGCTTCGCGAACCGTAATGTTTTTCGTTTCGCCCCAGTCTTTCTCGTTGTCAGCCTGCTTGATGGCGGGAGCTTCGACAATGGCAGGTGCGGATGGAGTTTCGATAGCAACCGATGCGCCAACAGCTGGATCGGCTGAACGCGTCACGTTTTCGGCGGCGGCTACGTCTTCGCCATCCTCAAGAAGGACAGCAATAGGCGTATTGACGGCAACGCTCTCGCTGCCTTCGGGCACGAGAACCTTACCGAACACACCATCATCAACGGCTTCGACTTCCATCGTGGCCTTGTCGGTTTCAATCTCGGCGATCACATCGCCAGACTTCACTGTATCGCCAGGCTGACGAAGCCAGCGTGCGATTGTACCTTCGGTCATGGTCGGCGACAGGGCCGGCATCAGAATCAGAGATGCCATGGAAATCAGGCCTCCACCAAAATGTCAGTCCAGAGTTCGGAGGGATCCGGCTCAGGACAGGTCTGTGCAAATTCAACAGCGTCCGCCACGACGGCTTTCACTTCGGTTTCAATGTCCTTGAAGATGCTTTCTTCGATGCCGTTGCGCAGCATTTCAGCCTTCAGGGTTTCAATCGGATCACGTGTCCGACGCATTTCTTCAACTTCAGCACGATCACGGTATTTGGCCGGATCAGACATGGAGTGCCCGCGGTAACGGTAGGTTTCCATTTCCAGCAGGAAAGGTCCCTTCCCGGAGCGGCAGTGTTCCATGGCTTCCTGCGCAGCCTGGTGGACGGCAAAAATGTCCATACCATCGACCTTGCGGCTCGCGATGCCCCAAGGCTCAGCATTACGAGAAAGGTCTTTGGAGGCAGAGGCACGTTCAATGGACGTGCCCATGCCGTATCTGTTGTTCTCGATGACGTAGATGCAGGGAAGTTTATGCAAGGCCGCGAGATTGAAGCTCTCGTAGACCTGTCCCTGAGCTGATGCGCCTTCGCCAAAATAGACGATGGAGACTTCGTCCGTGCCCCGATACATGTTCGCAAAGGCCAGGCCCGTGCCTAGAGCCACCTGCGCACCGACGATGCCATGGCCGCCGTAGAATTCTTTTTCGCGGGAGAACATGTGCATGGAACCACCCTTGCCGCGTGAATAGCCGCCTGCCCGCCCGGTGAGCTCTGCCATTACGCCGCGGGGTGTCATGCCTGCCACGAGCATCTGGCCATGGTCACGGTATGAGGTGATGGATTTATCACCCTGCTTCATATTCAGACCGATGCCGGCCACAACCGCTTCCTGCCCGATGTAAAGATGGCAGAAGCCGCCAATCAGGCCCATTCCGTAAAGCTGGCCAGCTTTTTCCTCAAAACGTCGGATAAGAAGCATGTCCTTGTAGGCTTGCTTCATTGTTTCCGGCGAAAGGGCCGGACCATTGCTCCGGTAGGAAGCGGACGTTGTCTCGCCCATGGCAGGTCTCCTGCAAATGCACAAATCTGGGGAAGCTCTTACCGTCACTCGACCCGGAAGGCCAGAGTGGCCCCAGTTACATCTCCGAAAGGAAAAGCAGGAGGGCGTGAGCTCAATGCGGAATGACAAGGCTGAGAGGGGAAGATCGCCCTCTCAGCAGAAAAAATTAGACGAAACCTAAAAGACGGCGTGCAGCCTGGCCGGGATCGTCTTCACGAAGGAGGCTTTCTCCGACAAGCACGGCACTCGCGCCGACTTCCCCGACTTTTAGAAGATCATCCTGGGTTTTAATGCCGCTCTCGGACACAACCAGACGATCAGGTGGAACCATAGGGGCCAAATCAAGCGTTGTCTGAATGTCTGTCTTCAGGGTGCGGAGGTTTCGGTTGTTGATGCCGATCAAAGACGTGTCGAGCGCAAGAGCCCGGTTCAGTTCGTCAGCATCATGCACTTCAACCAGCACATCCATGTCCAGGCCACGTGCAATTCCAATGAGTTCCGATGCCTGCGTTTCTGTCAGGGCGGCCATAATCAGAAGGATGCAATCCGCCCCAATCAGACGACTTTCGTGGACCTGCCAGGGATCAAGAATGAAGTCCTTGCGCAGGATTGGAAGGCTGCAGGCCTCGCGAACGGCACGGATATCATCTGTGCTGCCGTGGAAACATGATCCTTCCGTCAGAACGGACAGGCACGTTGCACCTGCAGCCTGGTAAGACAGCGCAATTTCAACAGGATTGAAATTTGGGCGGAGCACACCAGCGGATGGAGACGCCTTCTTGATTTCCGCGATCAGTCCAACCTGTCGGTCTGCTGTCAGATGCTGAAGAGCTTGACCGAAGCCTCGTGTCGGCGCCGTGACTTCACGCGCGCGCAGCGTGATCTCCTTGAGAGACATGATCTGTGAACGCTGTTCTACATCTACCCGTGTGCGGGCGCAGATGCGAGCAAGAACGTCGCTGCGATCGGTTGTCTCGACGGCGGGATCCTTGATGGGCGGCGTGGTCGTCTCCGGAACTTCCGGGTCAGGAAACTGCTCTACCCCTTCAGGTGCATAGGTCATCGCGGGTCGCTGATGCATGAAGGTCATGATAGTCCTGCGTTTGTTTTTATAAGGGTGGAATTTGTCATGGCCGCTCTGTCCAGAGCTGCGCGCGCGGAGCCATCGTCGATGGCACTCGCTGACAGAGCCACATTGTTACGAAAAGCCTGCGCGTCAATTGTGCCGTTCTGCACGACGCTACCTCGGCCTGCCACATGCAGGGCAGCTGCAGCATTCAGAAGTACAGTATCACGATACGGGCCGGGAGCGCCATTGAGGAGTGCGCGCAGGGCGACGGCGTTCTCTTCAGCGTTTCCGCCGCGAACGGCAGAGATTGGCGTTCTAACCATTCCTGCCATCTCGGGCTCGAATGAAAGGGAGAGAACTTTCGCATTTTCAAGGCAGACAATCTGAGCTGGGCCTGCCAGCGTCAGTTCATCGCTGCCGCCCTCATCTGTGGTTCCGTGAAGGGCCCAGACATGCGTGCTGCCAAGATTGGCCAAAGTCCGGACGACAGGTTCGCACCACCGGGCATCAAAAACACCGATAAGCTGGCGATGAACCTGCGCAGGATTGCACAAGGGGCCAAGCAGATTGAAGAGAGTTCTGAAGCCAAGAGCTTTCCGGATCGGTGCGGCATGACGCATCGCGGGATGATGAAAAGGTGCGGCCAGAAAGGTCAGATTGTTTTCACGTAGCCGATGGGACTGAAGCGTCAGGTTATCGGTCGGGGGGATGCCCAAAACTTCCAGTACATCCGTGGCGCCGGAGCGGGATGAAAGTGCCCGGTTGCCATGTTTGGCTACAGGAACGCCGAGGCCTGCCAGAACGAATGCAACCGCAGTGGAGACATTGAGCGTCCCTAGCCCATCTCCGCCCGTTCCGCAGACATCCAGGGTGTTATCAGGCACGTCAGGCAAGGTCGTCATATATCGTCGGACGGCTTGAACTGCGCCTGTGAGCTCCGCCTCTGTTTCACCGCGAACTTTGAGAGCTGTCAGGAATGCGGCGAGTAAAGGAGCGTCTACGGAGCCGGCCATGATGGCGGAAAATGCAGCATCAGCTTCGTGCGATGCCACAGATTTGCCATCAGCAACCTTGCGAAGAACGGCTGCAAAATCTGTCTTTTCTGTCATGCCGCTTCAGTAGCTTTGTGCTGAATACCGGCAATGGTCAGGAAATTAGAAAGAAGTTCACGGCCTGCAACCGATGCGATGCTTTCAGGGTGGAACTGTACACCGTGAATGTCGTAGTCCCGGTGGCGAATGCCCATGATCACGCCATCTTCCGTAAAAGCGTTGACGATCAGTTCGGGAGGAATGGTCGCGGGATCGAGCGTCAGGCTATGATAGCGCACGACGTTTACGGGGTTAGGTAAGCCTGCAAAAACACCCGTCCCGTCGTGATTTACAGGGCTGATCTTTCCGTGCATCGGCACGGGCGCCCGAACGACAGTGGCGCCAAAAACCTGACCGATGGCCTGATGTCCAAGGCATACGCCAAATACGGGAAACTTTCCGGCCGCGGCTCGGATCAGCTCACAGCAGATCCCCGCACCGTCTGGTGCACAAGGGCCTGGCGAAATCACAATGGCAGACGGGTTGAGCGCAAGTGCTTCGTCCACGCTCAGCGCGTCATTTCGTCTCACATCACATTCAACACCCAGTGCGCCCAGATGGTGGACGATGTTGAATGTGAAGCTGTCGTAGTTGTCGATGAGCAGGATCATGGCAACAGGATGGCCTTCACGTTTCGTTACGTCAAATGCAACATTGTTTCAGGATTTTGCTGCGTTGGAGACAGCAACTTCGGCTGCCCTGAAAAGAGCTCTCGCCTTGACCTGTGTTTCACGAAATTCGGAGTTGGGATCGCTGTCCGCGACCACGCCGCAGCCGGCCTGAACATACATCTGGCCGTTTTTGAGAACGGCCATACGGAGCCCGATGCAGGTGTCCATTTCCCCGTCCGCTCCGAAATATCCGACGCATCCTGAGTATGGCCCCCGACGGGTCGGTTCCAGCTCATCGATGATCTGCATGGCGCGGATTTTTGGCGCTCCGGTCAGGGTTCCTGCCGGGAATGCCGCGACGAGGGCATCCATAGCCGTTTTGCCTGCTTTGATCTGCCCTGTGACGGTCGAAGAGATGTGCATCACATGGCTGTAGCGTTCGATCACGAACTGATCCGGCACTTCTACTGTGCCAAGTTCGGAAACACGTCCGACATCGTTGCGGCCCAGATCAATGAGCATCAGATGTTCAGCCAGCTCTTTCTTGTCGGCGAGCAGTTCTCTCTCGAGTGCCAGATCATGCTCCCGATCCGTTCCACGAGGACGTGTCCCGGCTAGCGGACGAACCGTGACTTCCCCTTCCCTCAAACGAACAAGAATTTCGGGGGAAGATCCGACCAGCGCGTAATCTTCCAGCTCCATCAGGAACAGGAATGGTGCCGGATTGACGCGGCGCAGGCTGCGATAGAGGGCAAGCGGTGAAAGTGGGAACGGTGTCGTAAATCGCTGGCTCGGGACAATCTGGAAGGCATCTCCAGCCGCAATGTAATCCTGTGCCTTGCGAACGTTCGCTTCAAACTGCTCCTGCGTCATATTGCAAGACGGCGGTGCCAACTCACTTCCTGCTGGAAGTGTCTCGCTGGCATTTTCCAGTGGAGCAGCCAGTGCTTCACGCGCACGATCCAAAAGCGCATGGCCTTCTGCTTCCGTCATTGAGCCACGGATAGGCACTGCAAGGGTCAGCTCATCACGCACGGAGTCAAAGACCGCGAAGAGCTGCGGACGGATCATGATCCCTTCCGGCAGGTCCAGATCGTTGACGGGAACATTCGGCAGAAATTCCATCTGCCGCACCATGTCGTATCCCAGGACGCCAAAGACCCCGCCGATCATGGGAGGCATATCGACCGGCAGCGTCATCTGGCTCTGGTCGATAATGTCCTTCAGGGTCTCCAGCGGGTTCCCCTCCAAGGGCGTCCCGTCCAGAGCCGCTTCACCGTTACGGCACTTCCAGACCAGATCAGGCAGAAGTGCAATCACGGAATATCGACCACGCGCGGCTCCACCCTCCACACTCTCCAGAAGCATCCGATACGGATCATCAGAGAGGCGTGACAACCGGAGGTAGGCTGAGACAGGCGTTAGAAGGTCTGCGGCTTCAATGCTGTGAACGATGCTCATCACTGCGCTCCGCCTGCGTTCCCCGGTGACGTGGACGCCACGACCTGATTGAAGAGATTGGTGTTCAGGTGCGACACCGGCACTGTTTTTTCAAGGCTGGCGTCCAGGGCGGCAGGGATATCAGCCTGAAGAGCCTGAACGTACTGGGCCGACAGCTCCTTTTGCAGAGAAGCAGCATCTGCTTCTGCGCCCGGCTTCTGCCCTGTCACGTTGACGATCCAGAAAGCATCCGGCCCTTCATACATGCCTGTTGTGCCGACCTTCAGGCCGAATGCGGCACGAAGAACATTCTGAGGAAGAGACTGGTCCGGGTGGATGCGGGAAATTGTCACATCCTTGCGGAGGCTGGACGCTTCAGCCTGACCTTCGAGTGCCTTTGCCAGTGTGCTTTTCTTGGCTTCCGTGAACAGGGCCGTGGTGCGTGTGTCAGCGGCATGACGCTGCTGCTCGGCTGTCCAGGCCTGAACGATCTGATCCCGCACATCAGCGAACGGACGGCGCGTTCCAGGATGGACTTCGTCCACCACAACGGCGAAGGCAGAGCCATCCGGGCCGTTTACAACAACTGGCTGGGCATCTTTCTTCTGAGAGAAGATATGCTGAACGATGGACTGACGCAGGCCTGCGTCGCCCGGGATTGGTGCCGGGGTTCCGTCCTGCATCAAGCCATGGGAATCAAGTGAGCCAGCTGCTGGCACCGCACCAAGGTTGGATGGAATTTTCTCAAGCGTTGTAGAGCCTGCAATCGCGTCCTGAAACTGCTTCAGGCGCGCCTGAAGTGCTTCGGGAGCTTCCTGCTTCTGGACCTGATCGCGCAGTTCAGGCTTAGCCTGCTCGAAAGTGGTCTGATGAGGGGCGACGACATCCGTGATGTTGAATACGACCCAGCCTGCTGCCGTTTTCGTCGGACCACTGATCTGATTGGCGGGCGCTCCAAAAGCTGCCTTGGCTAGCTCGGGGTTCGGAATGTCACTTTCGCGGACGTGCGGAAGAGCGACAGCCGCGGCATCCGGATAAGCCTTCTGGATCGCGTCCCACGCATTGGTGTTGCGCCATGCCGTAGCCGCAGCATTGGCTTTGCTCTCGTCCTGGAACGTCAGAACCTGAAGCGTGCGTGTTTCCGGCATGTTGTACGTGCGGGACTGAAAATCATACAGTTTATGTAGAACGTCATCCGGCACTTCAATTGTCTTGGCGACGCTGTCCGCCGTCATTACGACCATCTTGGCATGACGATATTCCGTGGTTCGGAAATCCTGCGGATGATTGTCGTAATAGCGATGAAGCTGCTCGTCGGTTGGGGCCGCTGACACTGCTGTTGAAGTGAACGGAACGCGCAGAACATCCATGACGCGCTGATCTGCATCGAAGGCGAACAGACGGTTCAGAAGGGATGTTGGTGCCTGAACGGAAGCGCCCATACCCTGAAGCAGGGCACGGGAAATAATGTCCTCGCGAATCATCTGGATCAGGCGTTTTTCGGTAATGCCAATGCGGGCCAGTCGGTCATTCAGCATGCTGCGATCAAATTGACCTGCTGCATTGTGAAAAGCCGGGATCGCGAAAATTTCTTTCCGGATCAACTCATCTGGCACAACCATGCCGGCACGCTCGCCTGCAAGTTGTACCTCATTCTGTATCACGAGATTGTGAAGAACCTGACGTGCAATCTGCTGCTTCGTGCCGTCCGGCAAATGCGATGGATCAGACAGTCCCATCTGCTGGGCTGCTGCCGGTAACTGTGCGGAGAGTGCCCGCGCAAGGTCATCCGGTGTGATCGTTCTGTTCCCGATCGTGACGATCGTATTGGAGCTGCTTGTCCCCATATTGGAATAGACGTCTCCTACACCCCACCCGATGAAGGCCAGGAAAATCAGGATTGCGGCGGCACGGCCGGCCCAGGAGTCAACAAGGAGGTGGCGTAGGGTGGTAATCATAGGGTCAGGACGGATCCGGATGGCGGGATGGTGCGGACGGGGAAGGCCCGCTAGAACTTGCCGCACCATAATGTCGTGAGCCGCGCTTGACCAGAAGCTGACAGGCCACCCCCAGGAGGAAGCATGAATGTAACGCCGAAACTCGTCATCGGGAACTGGAAGATGAATGGCTTGCGGGAGGCGTCACTGCAACTTGCAACAGCTGTGGCCGAAGGTGCGCGTTCGCTGCCTGACGATGTACGGATGGTCATTTGCCCACCCTTCACGCAACTGGACCGTGTGGCTGAGGCACTTGAGGGCGCAGGAGCATCCATAATGCTGGGAGCGCAGGACTGTCATACTGCGGTTTCCGGTGCTCATACAGGTGATATTTCGGCTGAAATGCTCGCCGATACTGGCGCGCGTTATGTTCTTCTGGGGCATTCGGAACGTCGGCAGGCCCATGGTGAAAACGACGCTTTGATCCGGCAAAAGGTGCAGGCGGCAGAAGCTGCCGGGCTGATTCCTGTTGTCTGTATCGGGGAAACGATGGCCGAGCGGCAGGATGGTCGTGCGGCAACAGTTCTGGCCAGTCAGATTGACGGCTCTTTGACCGATAATTTCAATGGCGTGCTGGCGTATGAGCCTGTCTGGGCGATTGGAAGTGGCGTCACTCCATCCCGGGAAGAGCTTGAACGGACGCTGCTTTTGTTGCGTGGTCTGTTGCAGTCCCGTCTCAAGATGGATGACATTCGCGTGCCAATCCTGTATGGCGGCTCCGTAACACCGGCCCAGGCGCCGACTATTCTTTCCATCGGGGTGCTTGGCGGAGTGCTGGTTGGTAGTGCCAGCCTGGAGGCCAGAAGCTTCCTGCGCATTGCCGAAGCGGCATCGCTCCGTCTCTCATCCCAACCATTGTCCGGACCCTATCGTTCATGACCACTTTTCTGCTTGTCATCAATCTGCTGGTCACACTGGCCCTGATCGGTACGATCCTGATCCAGCGCAGTGAAGGCGGCGGCCTCGGCATCGGTAGCAGCCAGGGCATGGGCTCCTTCATGACTGGCCGCGGCACGGCAACGCTGCTGACGCGTGCGACATCTGTGCTTGCTGGCGTTTTCATGCTGCTCTGCCTCGTTCTGGCACTTCTGAACCGCGGTGCTTCCTCGGGTGTCGGCGGCCATGATATCCTTGCAGATCCCCCTGCCCCGGCTGCTGCAACGACGGCTCCTGTCACGCCTGCGACCCCTGCTGCTCCGGCTCCTGCCGAGACGCCCGCTCACTAACTGAATCGGGAAGCATCTCGACGCTTCCCCTCGCCCCCACCTTCGGTGTATGAGGAGCGCCCATGACGCGCTTCGTATTCATCACCGGCGGTGTGGTATCTTCTCTCGGCAAGGGCATCGCTTCTGCGGCTCTTGCTGCTCTCCTCCAGGCACGCGGTTACAAGGTCCGCATGCGTAAGCTGGACCCTTACCTGAACGTGGATCCGGGCACGATGAGCCCGTATCAGCATGGTGAGGTGTTCATTACTGACGACGGGGCCGAAACCGACCTCGACCTTGGTCATTATGAGCGCTTTACGGGCGTCCATGCCCGCCGTGCAGACAACACCACAACAGGTCGCATCTATTCCGATGTCATCGCCCGCGAACGTCGCGGCGACTATCTGGGCGGAACCGTTCAGGTCATCCCGCACATCACGGACGCCATCAAGGATGTCGTGGTGGCTGGGACGGAAGAGTATGATTTCGTTCTGGTGGAAATTGGCGGAACGGTTGGCGACATTGAGAGCCTTCCTTTCCTTGAAGCCATTCGTCAGCTTCGCAATGATCTGGGGCATAACCAGACCATGTGTGTGCATCTGACGCTGCTGCCCTACATTCCCTCAGCCGGTGAGTTGAAGACGAAGCCGACGCAGCATTCCGTCAAGGAACTGCAGAATGTCGGCATTCAGCCGCAGGTTCTGCTGTGTCGTTCGGATCGTCCGATTCCGGAAAACGAACGCCGCAAGATTGCGAACTTCTGTAACGTCCGTTCGGAAGCGGTGATTGCAGCGCTGGACGTGGATACGATCTACGCGTGCCCGATTTCGTACCATAACGAAGGCATGGATCGCGAAGTTCTGCGTTACTTCGGTCTGCCGTTCGAAGGTTCGCCGGACCTGACGCGCTGGGAAAAGATTGTCCACGCGATTCGCGAGCCTGAGGGCGAGGTCAAGGTTGCTGTCGTCGGCAAGTACACGGCGCTTCTGGATAGCTACAAGTCGTTGGCGGAAGCCCTGCTGCATGGCGGGATTGCGAACAATGTGCGCGTCAAACTCGACTGGATCGAATCGGAAGAATTCGAGAAGTCGGGTGATATTGCCGAGCGCCTGAAGGATGCAGATGCCATTCTGGTTCCGGGTGGATTCGGTGAGCGTGGCGCAGAAGGCAAAATTCAGGCCGTCCGCTATGCGCGTGAAAACGGCATTCCGTTCCTTGGCATTTGCTTCGGCATGCAGATGGCCGTGATTGAATGCGCCCGTTCGCTTGCTGGCCTCACCAAAGCGTCTTCCACCGAGTTCGGCCCCACGAGTGAGCCACTGGTTGGTCTCATGACGGAATGGGCAAACGGCAATGAGCTGATGCGCCGCCGTGAAGGTGGTGATCTTGGCGGAACGATGCGTCTCGGTGCATTCCCGGCCAAGCTGGCTGCAGGATCACGCGCCGCTGAGATCTATGGCACGACCGATATTCGGGAGCGTCACCGTCATCGCTGGGAAGTGAACCTTCACTACAAGGATCGTCTGGAAAAGACGGGTTTGCGCTTCTCCGGAATGTCTCCGGACGGCGTTCTGCCGGAAGTCGTGGAATATCCAGATCATCCATGGTTCATCGGCGTGCAATATCATCCGGAACTGCTGTCCAAGCCGTTTGATCCGCATCCGCTTTTCGCCGGATTTATCGGGGCAGCTCGCAAGCGGGCTGAAAGCAAGTGAGCTTCCAGATTGGAAAGCTCGAGATTGGTCAGGACCGGCCCTTCACGCTGATTGCAGGGCCGTGCCAGATTGAATCCCGAGATCATGCCGTGGAGATGGCAGATGCTCTCTCCACGTTATGTCGAGAGCTGGATATCGGGCTGATCTACAAGAGCAGTTATGACAAGGCGAACCGTAGTTCCGTGAATGCGGCCCGCGGTGTAGGCATGGAGATGGGGCTGGATATTCTGGCTTCTATCCGCGAACGCTTTGATGTTCCTGTTCTGACGGATGTTCACGCTGCCGAGCAATGTGCTGTCGCTGCGGAAGCGGTGGACGTGCTCCAGATCCCTGCTTTCCTGTGTCGACAAACTGATCTGCTGCTTGCCGCCGGTGAAACGGGCCGTGCCATCAATGTCAAGAAGGGTCAGTTTCTGGCGCCTTGGGATATGGCACATGTCGCCGCTAAGCTGGCTTCAACCGGTAACGAGCGAATCATGCTCTGTGATCGTGGCACGAGCTTTGGTTACAACACGCTCGTCAGTGATATGCGCGGCCTGCCAATTATGGCTCAGACGGGCTATCCGGTTGTTTTCGATGCCACTCACTCTGTGCAGCAACCGGGTGGCCTAGGGGCCTCCACGGGCGGCCAGAGGGAGTTTGTTGAACCCCTCGCCCGTGCTGCGTTGTCGATCGGTGTTGCGGCAGTTTTCATCGAGACACATCAGGACCCGGATCATGCTCCGAGTGATGGTCCAACAATGGTGCCGCTTTCAGAAATGCGGGCCTTGTTGACCCGCCTTAAAGCGTTTGACGCTTTGGCCAAATCCTACAGCGTATAATTCTGTAAAGGTGCCAGGGCTGCCATGAGGAGACTTATGACAGCCCCCACCGTCAGAACGCCTCTTAGGGGCATGTACCCCGGTGGCAGCGCGCCATTCTTCCAGGCCATTCGTTCTACAGCAAACGTTGCCAGAAAACCGATAACCTCAAGCAGGTATCCGGCGCGCAGTCCTCCAAGCAGTCCGACGCACAGTGAAAGCCATGCCCAGAGTGCAGGGCAGACTCCCAGAAGGAGTCTCTGGCGGTCGCGATCTGCTGTTCCCTGAACTGTGATGATATCTGGCCGCTCCATGGCGAGGCCCCAGTGGACTGCACCGAGAAAAGACAGGATGCATGCCCCATAGGCCAGAAGAATAACGGTTAGATGCGGGAGTGGGGAGAAAAGTCCGGCGAGGAAAATCCACCCTCCAAGGGTCAGGAAAGGTATAAGTCCTGCCAAACCGAGGATCAGGGCGAAGAAAGGAAGACGCATGTCGTCGATTGACCTTGTGTTCTGATTTTGAGACGAGACGTGTGGTCCGTCCCGAACGGTTATGAGCCACCCCCGGTTCACGCATATCCAGGAGAGCTTCCATTGAGCGCCATTGTTGATATCACCGCCCGCGAGATCCTGGACAGCCGTGGTAACCCAACCGTTGAGGTTGAGGTTGAGCTGTCGTCTGGTGCCCGCGGTCGCGCCGCAGTTCCTTCCGGTGCTTCCACTGGTGCCCACGAAGCCGTTGAGCTGCGTGACGGGGACAAGTCCCGTTACAACGGCAAAGGTGTTCTGAAGGCCTGTGGTTTTGTCGAAGACGAAATCCTTGAAGTGCTGCAGGGTGCCGAATCCGAAGATCAGATCGCAATCGACAATGCGATGATCGAGCTGGATGGCACACCGAACAAGTCCCGCATTGGTGCGAATGCAATTCTCGGCGTTTCCCTCGCGGTTGCCAAGGCGACGGCAGAAGAGCTGGAGTTGCCGCTCTATCGCTATGTCGGTGGCGTTTTCGCACACACACTTCCGGTTCCCATGATGAACATCGTGAATGGTGGCGAACACGCGGATAACCCGATCGACATTCAGGAATTCATGATCCAGCCCGTTGGTGCGCCGACGTTGGCTGATGCCGTGCGCATGGGTTCTGAAATCTTCGCCGCTCTCAAGAAGGGTCTGTCTGCTGCTGGTCACAACACCAATGTTGGTGATGAGGGCGGGTTTGCTCCGGGTCTGAAGTCTGCCGATGAAGCTCTGAGCTTCATTACGAAGTCTGTTGAGGCTGCTGGGTATCGTCCAGGCGATGACGTGACGTTTGCCCTCGATTGTGCAGCGACCGAGTTCTACAGCAACGGCCGTTATAACCTGAAGGGTGAAGGCAAAGAGTTCGACTCTTCAGGCATGATCTCCTACCTCGAAGATCTCGCCAAGAAGTATCCGATTGTCTCCATTGAAGATGGTCTGGCTGAGGATGACTGGGAAGGCTGGGCTGAGCTGACGTCCCGTCTGGGTGATCGTCTCCAGCTTGTTGGTGATGATCTGTTCGTGACCAATCCTGAGCGCCTTCGTCGCGGTATCAAGGCCAAGACAGCGAACTCCCTGCTCGTGAAGGTCAATCAGATCGGCACGCTGACCGAGACGCTGGAAGCAGTCGAGACAGCCCACAAGGCTGGCTACACCTGCGTTATGAGCCACCGTTCTGGTGAAACTGAAGACGCTGTGATCGCAGATCTTGCTGTTGCTACGAACTGTGGTCAGATCAAGACGGGTTCCCTCTCCCGCTCTGACCGTACGGCTAAGTACAATCAGCTGATCCGTATTGAGCAGCAGCTCGGAAGCGCAGCCCGTTATGCGGGTCGCAGCATTCTGAAGTCCGCCTGATCAACAAACGCCGGCCTCCATTCAGGAGGCCGGTTTTATGTATGTGCTAAAATAATCTACTGCCTTGAACAACAGTGATTGTTTCGCAGCCTCTCTCTGAGCTACATTGATGGGAAGTTTTCAAGCCAAGGGAGCCTGTTACCCCGCGTGAGACCCGTCAGACTTATCAAACGTGCCATCCGCGCGGTTGCTCCCCCTGTGCTCTTTCTGTCACTGACCGCTTATTTCGGGTGGAACGCCCTTCACGGCGCTCATGGTATCCGTGCCTATCAGGATCAGCTTGTGCTTCAGCAGCAGGCTATCCAGGCGCAGCAGGATGCCAAGGATGAGCAGGCGGTGTGGCACCGTCGAGTGCTGGCTCTGAAAGAGAAGGCTCTTGATGCTGACATTCTGGATGAGCGTTCCCGTGCCATGCTCAATCTGACGCGTAACGGTGATATCGTTATCCCCTACGATCCGCACGACAAACTATTTTAAGAGCCGTTCTCGGCTCTTTTTTTATGTTCGGGAAAGTCTATTCGTCAGAAATTGAGCCAATAAAAAAGGCGACCCGAAGGCCGCCTTTTTTAACGTCGTATGATCCGCGAGATCTTACTTGATCTTGGCTTCGCGGAAGGTCACGTGCTTGCGGGCAACCGGGTCATACTTACGGACTTCCATCTTGCCCGTAGCAGAACGTGCGTTCTTCTTCGTGACGTAGAAGTAGCCGGTGTCAGCCGACGAGACGAGACGGATCTGAATAACGTTGCTTTTTCCCATGATACCCTCGGGCTTGCGCCGTCCTGATGCCGCTCGCAAGTGCCAAAGCAGCAGGTTGATCTAGTTCGGCGCAACATGCTGATTTGTATGTCCTAGGTCAAGGCTTTCTGAAGAAAATCCAGGGATAAGGTGCATTTTTCCGCAAAAACCGGGGTTTTTAGCCAGATAAAAGCTTTGTTGATGCCTGGTAGATGTTCTTGCAGGTGGACGAACGGGAACCTATAAGGAACAAAAGAGCGTCGCATAAGTTTATGCAGTGTCTCAATCTTCAGATTTTGCCTCCACCGAGGTGCATGGGAGCGCCTGTATGCTGACGCGTAAGCAGCACCAGCTTTTGCTATACATTGACGAACATCTTCGGCGGACGGGCTATTCCCCTTCCTTCGATGAAATGAAGGACGCCCTCGAACTTCGTTCCAAATCAGGAATTCATCGCCTCATCTCCGCCCTTGAAGAGCGTGGCTTTCTGAGACGGCATCACCATCGTGCAAGAGCGCTTGAAGTTCTGCGTTTGCCGCATATGGGGCTTGAGGCCCCGGTTGTGGATGCTGTGGCTAATCCGGCGCCTTTCGTTCCAACAGTTGTTGAGGGTGGTCGTCAGGATCTTCCCGGGACATTTTCTGAGGCGCCCCGCTCTCCCGTTGAGAACACAAGCGTTCAGCTTCCACTTTACGGACGTATTGCTGCCGGCCTCCCTATTGAGGCCTTGCAGGATGATAGCGCACAGATTCAGGTGCCATCGTCCCTGCTCGGCACCGGAGAGCATTATGCTCTTACAGTCGCGGGTGATTCCATGATTGAAGCTGGCATTTTGGACGGAGATGTTGCCATCATCCGGCGCGGCGAAGTGGCGGATAATGGTCAGATCGTTGTTGCGCTGATTGATGATCAGGAAGTGACGCTCAAGAAGCTGCGCCGTCGTGGTTCTACGATTGCTCTGGAAGCCGCTAATCGGGAATACGAGACACGTATTCTGCCTGCTGCGCGCGTGCGCATACAGGGACGGCTGGTCGCCCTTTTCAGGCAGTACTAAGAAAACCGCCTTGCCGGATTAATGCTCCGGCAAGGCAGATAATTTCTGATGATTATTTATTGGGAACTGACGGCACGCCGCGTACAACGCGGACTTTACCATCCGGAGCAATAAGCGTGCTCGTTCCATCCCCATTCGGGATGATGATGGTTTTGTCAGGGTTTTTGTTCAGGAAACGACCAGCATTATCCGGAACGCTAGTGGGAAGCGTCGGGACAAAGTGACTGCGATCTTCTGACACACCACGCATCGCATCGATTTTTTCACCGACGGACATGGTGTCGCCTGGCTTCATTTGAGGGCCAGAGACGCCGAGAGCACCGGTACCAGCAATGCCACCGCCCATGAAATTCTTGTCGAGCGTTGCACCGCCAAAATACGTAGCCGGATCGCCAAGAGACTTATTAAAGACGCTGTCAGGGTTCACAACATCTTTGAGGGTTGGCAGAGGCTGAGGTGAGCCGGGCCACATGTTCCCGCCTTCTGGCAGGATTGGTGCAGCTGCTACGAATTCACCGCGTGCCCTGCGAAGGTTTTCACTATCGCCATGGGGAGCATTAGGGTTGCTTCCCGACCACAGCGCGGTGTCATTGAAAAACTTGCCCATGCCCGCACAGCCGCTCAGGGCCAGAGGTAATGCCAGTAGAGCGGCCTTACGCATTGTGTACTCCCATAAGGTCGATCCCTGAACTTTACCTGTCATCGATTAAAAGCGCCAGATGACGAGCTGATAACTGCAATAATAATCACAGATAGTCCAGATCAGGAGACGATCTTTGAGGACTTGCGAGGCTCAGAGGCCATCATTCTGGAAAGTCCGGCGGTGAGATAGCCCCACCCACTTAGAACTGTTGGAATAACTGAAACCCAGAGAAGAATACCGCCGATTAGTGTGGCCGGCAGGAATGAAAGATGAAGCGTAGCCGCAGCTTTGTCTCCGCCAATCAGGAAACCGATCGCAACCATCTGAATTCCGGTCTTCCATTTTGCAAGGCGGGTGGATGGAAGGGTTGCGCGTTGGGAGGCCATGTATTCACGCAAGCCACTGACCAGAATCTCGCGTAGCATGATGATGATGGCTGCGTAGAGCGAATACACTGGAAGTGTGGTCAGGCCAGCGAGTGCGAGCAACAACGCACCGACAAGAAGCTTGTCGGCAATCGGATCCATCATCCGACCCAGTTCGGATAGCATTTGCCATTTCCGTGCCAGAGCACCATCCAGATAATCCGTAATGCAGGCAGCCGTGTACACAACGCAGGCTGCGACGTTACCGAGTGCGGAATGCAGCGCCAGCAGGGCAACCAGAACAGGAATGGCCGCAATACGGAGCAGAGTCAGGACGTTTGGCAGATCAGTCAGCATCACGAAGCAGTCTAGAACAGTTTATCCGTCTCCGGTATGCGCCAATCCGCTCTGAATGTGTGTATTTTTTATGCCAAGGCAGCGTTCAGGGCGTGACCTCACGGAATTGTCAGCTCTGTGTCCGAAGCCATTCGGGATGAAAGTGCCCGTAGATGGCTCTGGCCGTTCCAGAGCTGATTCCGGGCGCAGTTTCAAGCTCTTCGAGACTGGCCTGTCGCACGGTCTTGGCTGACCCGAAGTGATTCAGAAGCGCCTTCTTGCGGGCACCTCCGATTCCCGGAACATCATCCAGTTCAGATTTCCGAAGTCCTTTGGAGCGCCCTGCCCTGTGTGTCGTAATCGCGAAACGGTGGGCTTCGTCTCTCAGGCGTTGAAGATAATAGAGAACCGGATCACGAGGTGGGAGCTGGAACGGTGGCTGTGTTTCAGTGAAAAACCATTCGCGTCCAGCATCACGATCCGGGCCCTTGGCGATTGCCACAATGGGAATTCCCGTAACGCCAAGGTCTGCCAATACGTTGCGCACTGCATTGAACTGACCCAGGCCGCCGTCAATTAGCAGCAGATCTGGCCAGTCTTCAGATCGTTCTCCATCTTCCCTGTTTTTTCCGAAGCGGCGTTCCATGACTTCCCGCATCATGCCGAAGTCATCACCGGGAGTGACCGGGCCCTTGATGGCGTATTTTCTATAGGAGCGCTTTTCAAAACCTTCTGGCCCACCCACAACCATGACGCCATAAGGTGCCTGACCCATGATGTGTGAATTATCGTAGGTTTCGATCCGCTGGGGTGTTTCAGCGAGGCTGAAAACCTTCGCGACGCCCTCTAGAAGTTTGCGCTGTCCGGTATTCTCCGCGAGCTTTCGCTCCAGTGCTTCACGCGCGTTCAGAGTGGCGTGATCTACGACACTTTTCTTTTCGCCGCGTTGAGGACAGACAACCTCGACTTTCTGCTCCCTCTTGATGCTGAGGGCCTCTTCGACGAGCTTCTGTTCCGAGATCTCCTGATTTACCAGGATGACAGGTGGTGGAGGCTTGTTGTCATAGAACTGAATGAGGAAGGCGGAGAGCACGTCAGCCGGGGTCTCTTCCTCCGCATGCACGGGATAGAAAGCACGGTTGCCGTTATTGCGGCTTCCACGGATGAAAAAGACCTGAATGCAGGTTTGCCCTGCGGTCTGCCAGATTGCCACGATGTCTGCATCGTGAATGGAAGCAGGATTAATGATGCCTGAATTCTGAATGCTGGAAAATCCACGGATGCGGTCCCGAATGGCTGCAGCCCGCTCATATTCCATGGCTTCGGAGGCGCGTTCCATTTCAACAGCAAGTTCCTGCTGCAGCTCGGTATTTTTACCCGAAAGGAATTGCCGAGCCTGAACGACCAGTTCGCTATAATTTTCTTTGGAAATGCGATCCACACATGGCGCAGCGCAGCGTTTGATCTGAAACAGCAGGCAGGGCCTTGTCCGGCTCTTAAGAACAGCGTCAGAGCAGGATCGCAGTAGAAAAGTTCTCTGCACAAGGTTCAGAGTCTGATTTACCGCCCATGCGGAAGCAAAAGGTCCCCAGTAGGTGGCGCCTTTCACGGGTTTTCCACGCTGTTTGGTGATCTGAGGAAATTCGTGATTTTCAGTGAGCATCAGCCACGGATAGCTTTTGTCATCCCGCAACAGGATGTTGAAGCGTGGCTTCATACGCTTGATGTAGTTTGCTTCCAGCAGAAGCGCGTCAGCTTCCGTCCGGGTGATGACAATCTCCATCGAGACCGTCAGAGACACCATACGGCGCAGACGCTCTGGCAGCTGGTTTGTGCGCGTATAGGAAGAAACACGTTTCTTGAGGCTTAACGCCTTGCCCACATACAGAACCTCCCCTTTCTCGCCGAGCATGCGATACACGCCAGGGCTGTAGGGAATGGTTTTCAAAGCGTCCCGAATAGCCTCGACGCCCTGCTTTTTTACAACGGGAACAGGAGCTTCTTCAGGTGTCATTGAGGTTTCTGTCTCTGTGGGCGTAGGGTCACTCATGCCAGTTCTTCAGTCATCCACTGATCCTGTGGACAAGTCTGTGGGTTGCTCCATGACAGAATCATGAAGGCCAAGGTTTCCCGGCCTTGCCATCAGATTGCCTAATTTTTAATCAGTAAACGTAAGATATTGATAATAATGGAAAATATTTTCCGTTCCGTCAGGGGGCGGAAAAATTTCTAGTTTGAGGTTCGTGTTGAACGGGACATGACAGCTTTCCGAAACATCGTGGATGAGTGCACTCCACATTAAGTCTGAATGGTCCCGTTCTGTTCCCGTTAGGGCGCACTTTTTTGCTGAATAGAACTGTCTTTTCAGGCTGAAATTGATGCTTGCTCAGCCTTTTCCATCAGACGCAGCATATTACCACCCCAGATAGCAGTCAGCTCTTCAGGGCTAAACCCAGCCTTGAGGAGCGCCTGTGTCACAGACGGCGTTTCAGTTGCATCCTGCCAGCCGGGTATACCACCGCCGCCGTCGAAATCTGATGACACACCAACATGGCGAACGCCCACCCGCTCGGCGACATAGGCAACATGGCGCGCCAGATCTTCTACGGTGCCCCCACCGCCTTTACGCAAAAAAGATCCCATGGCGGTAATCTGGATCAGCCCATCGGTTTCTTTCAGACGATCGAGCTGCTCGTCGTCGAGGTTGCGAGGATGATCGCAGAGACTTCTGACGCAGGAGTGGCTGGCGAATACCGGCGTGGTGGAAAATTCTGACGCCTGCATCATGGTGGATTTTGCCGTGTGTGACACATCCACCAGCACACCGTGGCGATTCATCTCGCGAATGGTCTCGCGGCCCAGTTCAGACAGTCCCCCATGAAGTTCAGGACTGTCATTCAGGTCTTTTCTCGGAATGGCGGCATCTGCGAGAGCATTATGCCCGTTGTGGGTCAAGGTCAGGTATCTGACGCCATACTCTGCGGCCAGTTGACCGATCCGGGACGGTACACCACCAAGCGCATGGCCATTTTCAATGGCCGGTACAATAGCGAGCGCTCCCGACTGGAATGCTGAACGGACATCCTCTGCTGTTCGGCAGACATTTGCGCTCAGTCCGTCCTGATGTCCGCCGAGGGTGTTGATGACCTTGAGCATTGCCTGAACACGGTGCCAGGCTTCTTCGTGGCCCGCTTCATCGCGTGGTCCCTGCGGAATATAAGCCGCAAGGCAGACAGAGCGAAGTTTACCCTGATCGCATTTTCTTACATCGACTTTTCGGTCCGTGTTCAGAGACCAGGCATCCGCCTGATCGGGCCATGGAATGTCGATATGGGTATCGAAAGTCAGAAGCGTGTCGTGCAGTTCAGTCATGATCCGTCCTAGATCGGGTGTGAGCGGGTCTGACGCAAGAGGTGCTTGTCAAAGCGCTCAATTCAGACGATCCAATGGTGATGCGTCTGATTACATGGAACATCAACTCCCTCCGGCTTCGTCTGCCGCTGCTGAAGAAGCTCGTTGAGGAGGAAAATCCGGACATCGTCTGCCTTCAGGAGACGAAAGTTCCCGATCCGCTCTTCCCGGCCGAAGCTCTTGTGGAGCTTGGCTTTCCGCATCAGCTTTATCGAGGAATGAAGGGATATAACGGGGTTGCGATCCTGTCCCGCCTGCCCCTCGACTCAGTTACGAATACGCCTGACTGGTGCAGTCGGAGCGATTGTCGGCACATCGCGGCATCAATCCAGACACCTGGAGGGCCAGTGATGCTGCATGATTTCTATGTCCCTGCGGGTGGAGATATCCCGGATCCGGCAGAAAACGAAAAATTTGCTCACAAACTCGCGTTTGTAGAAGAAGCCGCGAAATGGTTCACGGATAGCCCACCAGTTCGTAGCATTGTGGTTGGAGATCTCAACATCGCTCCGTTGGAGCATGATGTCTGGAGCCATCGTCAGCTTCTGAAAATCGTCAGCCATACGCCGCCGGAGACAGAGCGACTTAATACGTGGATGGCGGCAGGGTTTGAGGACGCCATGAGGCGGATTACGCCTGAGCCCACCAAATTGTACACATGGTGGTCCTACAGGAACAAAGATTGGAAGAAGTCTGACCGTGGAAGGCGCCTAGATCATGTCTGGCTCACGCCAGATCTGATGCCAGGCCTTCGGAATATTCGTGTTCTGCGGGATGTTCGCGATTGGGACAGCCCTTCAGATCACGTGCCGGTCGTGCTGGATTTCGATCCAGCCTGACCGGCAGAGCCTGAGTATCAGGCTGTCAGTGATTCGGCCGTAGCAACAGTGCGGCCTTCCGGGTCAAGACGATACCCACCACCCTCAGTGATCAGCAGGGACGTCTTAGTAGGATCTGGCTCGATTTTCTGACGAAGACGATAGATATGCGTCTCAAGCGTATGGGTCGTGACTGCAGCGTTGTAACCCCAGACTTCGTTCAGAAGCACCTGACGGGCGACGGGGCGCTGACCGGCCCGGTAAAGATACTTGAGAATCGCGGCTTCTTTTTCCGTCAGGCGAATGCGGCGATTACGGGCCGTCTCAACCAGAAGTTTGGCCGATGGACGAAACGCGTAAGGGCCGATTTCAAAAACGGCATCTTCGCTGTTTTCAAAGATCCGGAGCTGTGCCCGAAGCCGCGCCAGCAGTTCCCCGATACGGAATGGCTTTGCGACATAGTCGTTTGCGCCTGCATCAAGCCCGCGGACAACATCGCTTTCATCGTCTGAACCGGTCAGAATAATGATCGGCATCCGAACGCCTTCGCGACGAAGCTCCGCACAGAAGTCGCGGCCGTCTCCGTCTGGAAGGGTGATGTCCAGCAGCATGGCGTCGTAACGGGCACCAGGCTTCTTGAGGAGCTCTCTTGCTGTTGCCACGGAGACTGCTTCCACAGCCTCAAGTTCGCCACCGTGCTGGAGTTGCTCTGTCAGCAGGCTTCGTAGCGTATCGTCATCATCTACCACGAGGATGGGCCGGGGACCTGCCATAATACCTGTCTCGTTTTATCTAGGCGGAAAACGTCACATCCGCATGTGTTCGCGTTAATAGGCCACGCATCCAATTCTGCCTATCCTGCACCGCAGGACCAGCAGCACACTTGCCATCTGAGATATGACAAATACTTATCCGAAAGGGAACAGCAACATGACTAAAGCTATTTTGAGAATCACTGAGGGCCGCGCTTTTCTTCACTTTCGTAATGTAATCATTCCGGCTTTGATCGGGGCTGGAGGTATTCGCCTTGACAAGCGTGAAGGCGATCACGCGACCCCTGTAGGTGAATTACCCCTCCGCCGTATCCTGTATCGCGCAGATCGTGTGGAAAAGCCTGTTTCCGGCGCGGGTTTACCTATCGAGCCAATAGCTGCTTCGGATGGTTGGTGCGATGACGGATCGCACCCGGATTATAACCGTCCGGTGACACTTCCTCACCCTGCATCATGTGAGAAAATGTGCCGGGATGACCATGTCTATGATCTCTGCATTGTGATGGGGTGGAATGATGTCACCATCGAGTCGGGACGTGGGTCTGCAATTTTCCTGCATTTGCCTCCCGCCAGCGGTGTGACGGAAGGCTGTATTGCATTGCAGGAAAAGGACCTGCGTTATGTGCTGGAACAGGGTCTGACAGCAATTGTCGTGGAAGCGCCTTAAACGGCCTCTTCCTCTGTGTGCGAAGTGTCAGTCGGCGGTACCATCGAGATCATCAGGTCCCCTGGCATTGGGGTGATGACAGTCGGATCTTCTGCCGAACGAATGAGAATGGCAGAGCGTCTGCTGACAAGGATATCGAGGCGATTGTCGTCCGCTCCAAACCCTGCCGCATTGGCCTCATTGGCTGCACGGGAAACGAAGCGCCAGCCCTGCTCGAACAGGGTGTCGAACAGGGTGTAATTCCAAGCGGGTTCTCCCAGAACCTTTCCTCGGGAGTCACGGGAAAGCCCATGATAAAAATCCAGTCGGGCGACACCCGGGCTGATCTGGAATACCCGTTCCCGCCCCATGGCTGGCGCGAGATGTCCGCAGATCATCCCGTTATAGATGCCGTCTCCGGTCGTTGCGATCAGGTAGTCTGCCGGTCGTTCTTCCAGTGCTTCCTGCCCGTGCTGGGACAATAGCTCAGTTCTTAGAACTGGAATGTCGAGTTGTGCGGCTGCCATAAGCGCACTGGATCGGTTGTCCACGAGAAGAACGGGTATGTTTTCCCTGTGAAGGCAGGCTGCAAGGTCGATAGACCATTTGCTCGCCCCCAGAATGGCAATCGCCGGATCGTTCGAGAGCGTGAGCTTGAGGGCACGCGCAATTGGGCGAAGCGAAAAGCCATGAAGGATCATGGTGACAGCGATGACGGCAAAGACCGCCGGCATAATGAGGTCAGCTGACTGGTAGCCCGTTTCTTTCAGGCGAATACCAGCGGCGCCGGCAACGGCGGCGGCGACGATGCCACGTGGAGCAATCCACCCGACGAAGAGGCGCTCTTTCCAGGGCATGCTGGTGCCTAGGGTGGAAAAGAAAATTCCAACCGGACGTACGACGAACAGTACCACAAGCGTCAGCATCAGAATGGGAATGGAAAGATGCTTGAGAACGTCGCGATGAAGATCTGCCGTCAGCAGGATGAACAGTACCGACACGACGAGGACCACCATCGATTCCTTGATGCGCCTCAGTTCTGCGACGCCTGGAATGTGAAGGTTGGTCAGTGCCATGCCAAAAATAGTGACCGCGACCAGGCCAGCGCCCTCCATTTCCAGATTGCAGGCCGTGAAAATCAGCAGTGCCATTGAGATAAGCACCGGAGTTTTGAGAATTTCCGGCATCATGTCGCGAGTGAAGAGATAACGGATCAGATAGGCTGGAAGAATGCCCGCCGAAATCGACTCAGTTGCAGCAGCGAGCAGATCAGGAAGTGTGTGCGTGAAAAAGACGCCGGTATGCAGGTCAACGTGCAGAAGCATGAGTTGCAGCACAACGGCAGCGAGAATCGCTCCCAGCGGATCATTGACGATGGCTTCCCATCGCAGGAACGCTGCGACACGAGGCTGGAGCTTAGCGCTTCGTAGAAGCGGGAGCACCACGGTTGGGCCTGTGACGACAATGATGGCGCCAAACAGCATCGACGTGCCCCATTCAAGGTGGGCAACGTAATGGGCTGCCAGCGATCCCAGAACCCAGTTGATGGGCAAGGCCAGCATCGTCAGGCGTGCGACACCTTCCCCGGCCTCACGGAGCTGCCGGATATCCAGAGCCATGCCGCCTTCAAACACGACAATGGCAACCAGGAGGGAGACCAGTGGTCTGAAGACCCAGCCCATCGTCTCTGAGGGGTGCACAATGCCCAGCCCCGGGCCGAACAGAAGCCCAATGGTGAACAGGAGCACGATTGCGGGAAGGCGAAACCGCCAGGCAACCCACTGGGCCAGCATTCCGGCCCCGAAGGTCGAGGCGATGCCGATGAAAATATCATACTGCATGTGTAAGAGCGCGTCGGTCCCGTGCTGATTTTGGAAACCGTATCATAACCCGGATAATGTGTTTGGCCTAACTGCGTGATTTTGAGAGTGTTATCCGATGGTTGAAACGATCCTGACCATTCGTCCGGCACAGTCCCTGGACCGAGAGGGTATCTGGCGTTTGCTGGCGCCGGTTCTCAAGGCTGGGGAAACGTACGCTCTGCCGCGAACGTGGGGCCGTCGTCAGGCCCTGGCGTACTGGATGGCCGTCGAGCATCGTGTGTATGTTGCCGAGACAAAGACAGGCCAGATTGTGGGCACATTCTACGTGCAGGACAATCAGAAGGGCGGCGGTCAGCATGTTGCCAATGCTGGTTTTGTTGCAGCGCCGGGATATGGTGCGGGGACGCAAATGGGAGCCTACGCCCTGAAAGAGGCTCAGGCACTCGGATACAGGGCGATGCAGTTCAACTTTGTCGTCAGCACCAATCTGCGAGCCATTGCGCTTTGGAAGCATCTTGGTTTCAGGGTGATTGGAACGCTGCCCGGTGCGTTCAACCACCCTGAGCAAGGGTATGTGGATGCGCTTGTTATGTGGAAGGAGCTTCTTCCTGTGACGTCTCAACCTTCTGTTCAACCCGCTGCATGACGCAGGCAAAGAAGCCATCCGTTCCGTCACGAAGGGGCGTCAGGGAAAACTGAGCCTTTTCGCGGAGTTCGGCTGGCAGAAGATCGGGGAGGTCTTCCGTAGCCACACGAACAAAATCTGTCCGACGCTTCAGGAATGCATCAATCTGCTGCCCGTTTTCAGCGGCCAAAAGAGAGCACGTCGCATAAATCATTCGGCCGCCGGGTTTAACCAAAGATGCTGCACGATCAAGGATTTCTGACTGTTTGATAACAAGTTCCTGAATGTCTTCAGGTGTCAGTCGCAGTCGTGCATCCGGGTTGCGGCGCCATGTGCCGGTGCCCGAACAGGGTGCATCTACCAGAACGCGATCGAAGCTTGCAGCCCGACGCTTGGCCCATTTGTCGCCTGTAGTGAGCAGGTGTCGCTCAACATTATGCACCCCTGCCCGACGCAGACGTTTAACAGCCCCTTCAAGGCGCTTTTCATGAACGTCACAGGCAACGATATGGCCCTTGTTTTCCATGGTCATAGCAAGGGCAAGAGTCTTGCCGCCAGCGCCGGCGCAGTAATCCAGAACGCGGTGTTCCGGTTTGGCGCCAGCGGCTGCGACAACGAGCTGGGAACCTTCGTCCTGAATTTCTACCAGCCCGTCTTTGAAAGCCTGTGCTGCCGTAACTGGCTGACGGCCATCGAGACGCAATCCCCATGGCGAGAGCTTTGTTGGGACGGCGTTCAATCCCTCGCTCTTCAGCGCACGCAGACCGTCCTCGCGAGTGCCCTTCAGGAGGTTCACGCGAAGATCCAAAGTCGGGGTTCCGAGCATGGCTTCCATTTCGTCAGCCATTCGGGATCCGAAAGTTTCGCGCAGGGCTGGCTCAATCCAGTCCGGATATTCGAGGCGGACTGCTACAGGTTGCTTCTGGGTGGAAAGTTCTTTTCCTTCCAGATGCTTAAGGTTCACATCTTCACGCGGCGTCAGAGGCTTTTGAGCATAGCGCTCGCCACTGAACAACATGCGAACCTGATCCATCGTCGTGCCGGTCAGCAGCATGGAGGCAGCACATAGCAGGCGTGGAGAAATTTCGCCCTGGCTGCCTTCCAGGTGCCAGTGCAGCCGCCGCCAGCCACGCAGCACATCCCAGGCAAGCGTGGAAATGGCGCGCCGGTCTCCGCCGCCTATATAACGGCGTTCACGGAAAAAAGCGTTGGCGGTAGCGTCTGCGGGACGGCGGGGCGCATTCTGGATCGCACAAAGCAGATCAATGGCGCCGGAAAGGCGAGCTGCGGGGGTCATATTGCCCCCGTAGCCGGTTTGGCCTCTCAAAGCGAGAGGCCAATGCACAGGAAATGTCAGTCCCGGCGATAGTTCGGGGCTTCACGCGTGATTGTCACGTCATGGACATGGCTTTCACGAAGGCCCGCATTCGTAATGCGACGGAACATGGTGCGGACCTGAAGATCAGCAACTGTGGCCGATCCGGTGTAGCCCATGCCTGCTTTCAGGCCGCCAACGAGCTGATGCACGACCGGAGCCATGCTGCCCTTGTAAGGAACCTGCCCTTCGATCCCTTCCGGCACGAGCTTCAGCGTGTCACGGACTTCTGCCTGGAAATAACGATCGGCTGAACCTCGGGCCATCGCGCCAAGAGACCCCATGCCACGATACGACTTATAGGAGCGCCCCTGATACAGGAACGTCTCACCCGGGCTCTCATCCGTACCGGCCAGCAGCGAGCCAACCATCACGACGTCAGCACCGGCACCAATGGCCTTTACAATGTCACCGGATGTCCGGATACCGCCATCCGCGATGGCCGGAACATCAAGCTCATGACAGGCTGCTGCCGTCTCCATGACGGCGGAGAACTGCGGAACACCGACGCCTGCAACAACGCGGGTTGTGCAGATGGAGCCAGGGCCAATACCAACCTTGATGCAATCTGCGCCTGCTTCAATAAGTGCGCGCGCTGCCTGTGGGGTCGCGACGTTACCTGCGATGACCTGAAGACCTGGGTGACGCTCCTTCAGTGTCCGGACGGTGCTTAGAACGCCGTGGGAGTGGCCATGAGCGGTATCAACCACAATGACGTCCACGCCGGCTTCCACGAGGGCAGCAGCACGGTTCAGGCCATCTTCTCCGACGCCGACAGCCGCGGCGCAGCGCAGCCGTCCCTGCGCGTCCTTGATGGCGAGCGGATGCGTCGTCGCCTTGTCCATGTCCTTGACGGTGATGAGGCCAATGCAGCGACCGCCCTCATCGACAACCAGCAGCTTCTCGATGCGGTGACGATGCAGCAGAGCGCGAGCTTCTTCAGGGGCAGCGCCATTGAGAACCGTGACAAGATTGTCCTTCGTCATCAGATCACGGACGCGGGTGTTCAGGTCCGTGGTGAAACGGACGTCACGGTTGGTCAGGATGCCAACCAGGATACCGGTTCCCTCTTCCACAACCGGAAGGCCAGAGACACCGTGGCGCGCCATGATGGCGTTGACTTCAGCCAGTGTCTGGTCCGGCCCAACCGTGACCGGATTAACGACCATGCCAGATTCGAAGCGCTTTACGCGGCGAACCTGTTCGGCCTGCTCTTCAATAGAGAGGTTCTTGTGAATGACGCCCATGCCGCCTTGCTGGGCCATGGCAATTGCCATTCCGTCTTCCGTCACCGTGTCCATGGCGGAGGACATCAAAGGGATGTTTAGCTCAATGGTCCGCGTCAGGCGTGTGCGGGTGGATGTCTGGGCCGGAAGCACGGACGATTCAGCCGGTTCGACGAGAACATCGTCGAACGCCAGTGCTTCACGTATGCGTGCGTTAAAATCAGTTGTGCAGGAAGAGGATGTCATGCCCGCTGGCCCCCGTTGGTCATGCGTCGTGGGACGCTTGAAGTCTGAACCGGGGGCCAAGAGGCCCAGCCGGCCGTTGGCGGGTCCTCATAGACTAATTCCCCCCTGGAGGGGAAGTCTCTTTTTTGCGGTAGATTTTAAGGAATTTGTTGGCTGGGAGACCTGGATTCGAACCAGGGCTGACCGGGTCAGAGCCGGTAGTTCTACCGCTAAACTATCTCCCAAGCGGTGAGTGGGTGTTTACCCATCACGGCTGAGTGACGCAAGGGGGTCTTTCCACTTTTTTTGAAAAAACTGATATTTTTCTTGCGGTAAGACGTTTTCCCGTCTCATGCTGCATATTCAAGGTCCCAGCATGGGCAAAATCGGGAGCCTAAACAAGATGATGAGGCAAGGAACGGAGCAGAGGCTTTCAGGTCAGGCGCAAATTCGCGCGTCTGGTGCCCGTCAGGCCGGTCCGTTCTTTGGGGCCATCGATCTTGGGACGAATAATTGTCGACTGATGATTGCTGCAGGCACGCCGAATGGGTTTCGGGTCGTGGACAGTTTCAACAGGTCTGTTCGGTTAGGGGAAGGTTTGCGTGTCAGCGGCCGACTGGCTGAAGAATCTATGACACGCGCGCTCGATGCCCTGCGCATTTGCGTCGAGCGCATGCGGCAATGGCCCCTCTCCCACGTTCGCGCTGTAGCCACCGAAGCGTGCCGTCGCGCCGTGAATGGTCGCGAGTTTCTTGAGCGGGTGCAGACCGAAATCGGCCTGACTATTGATATTATTACGGCGCGTGAGGAAGCAGAGCTCGCGCTGGAGAGCTGTTCTCCCCTCTTCCGGATGCCGTCACGGCCACCTTCTCAGTCTGAACGTGGTGTTCTGTTTGATATTGGCGGCGGCTCCACTGAAGTTGCATGGGTGCGTGTTGATCAGGAGCGTAAGTCTCAGACACTGATTGGCACAACCAGTATGCCTGTGGGTGTCATCACGCTTCAGGAGATGTTCGGTGAAGGCCATGGCTCGTCCTATGAAGATATGGTTTCTCACGTACAGAGCCACCTTGTAGGTTTTGAGAATGTTCACCGCATCCGCCGTGAAGTCGCACAGGGGAATGCGTGCCTGCTGGGTACGTCTGGTACTGTCACGACCCTAGCCGGTGTCGCTCTGGCCCTGCCCCGTTATAATCGCGCGGCGATTGATGGCCTGACTTTGCCGGGGCAAATCATGCGAAGTGCCATCGATACGCTTCGTAGCCTTTCGCGCGATCATTTGGCGATGCATCCCTGTGTCGGACAGGATCGCGTAAAGTATGTTCTTCCCGGATGTGCAATTTTCGAGGCAATTCATCGGACATGGCCTATAGAAGAGGTCACGATTGCCGATCGGGGGTTGCGTGATGGCATGCTGCTGCGTATGGCCCGCGATCATGGTCAGCGTTTCACTAGAGAACGCCGCAGGACCCATCGACATGTAACGCCCCGTTCGAGGGGCCCTCTCGGGAATTACGCCACGATATGAAGCCGCCCAGATCCCGCTCCGGTTCTTCCAAAAAGGATACGGGACCCAAGCGCATCCCTGGAAAAGCTCTCAAGAGTGCTGCCGCACCAGGTGCAGCTGACGCTACTCAGGACGCCTCTACTTCACAGACGGCCCGTAATAAGGTCGTCACCCTCAGAACAGCCCGTGGGCGCACCACGGCACAGCAGCGCTGGTTGAACCGGCAGCTCAACGATCCCTATGTCGCGGCAGCCCGTAAACAGGGCTGGCGTTCACGTGCAGCCTTTAAGCTTATCGAAATCGATGATCGGTTTCACATCATCAAGCCGGGGGCGCGCGTCATCGATCTGGGAGCGGCCCCAGGCGGCTGGTCTCAGGTTGCTGTCAAACGTGGTGCTGGCAACATTGCAGGCGTGGACCTCCTGCCTGTCGACCCTGTCAGCGGTGCCGAGATCATTGAAGGGGATTTCACTGATCCGGAAATGCCTGATCGCCTGAAAGAAATTCTCGGCGGTCCAGCAGATCTCGTCATGTCTGATATGGCTCCCAACACAACGGGCCATGCCGCAACAGACCATATGCGGATTATGGGACTGGCAGAGGGTGCGCTGGATTTTGCAGTTCAGGTGCTGGCTGAAGGCGGAAGCTTCGTGGCCAAGGTCTTTCAGGGTGGTTCTGAAAAACAGATGCTTGAGTCCATGAAGAAAGCCTTCTCTTCGGTCAAGCATGTCAAGCCGCCTGCTTCCCGTAAGGAATCAAGCGAACTCTACGTCATTGCCACGGGTTTCCGCCCCGAGCGACTAAGCGACGAAGGCTGATCGTTGAACTGACGAGCGCTTTTTTAAAGGCGCTCGTCAGTTCCGGTGCTTGACCGGATCACGTTCCACCTACAGAACGGACAGGATGATCCAGAGCCTTACTGTCATCCTGCTTTATCTCGTGTCGTTGCCGCTTTTTGCGCTCACTCTGGCGCGGCAACCTCATAAAGATCTTCCGCCTTGGGCTATCTGCCTCTCGTTAGTTGCAACCGAAACGTCCACATTGACCATCGTCAGTGTTCCTGGCGTGGCATACCTGCATGGATATGTTTTCTTGGGGTTGGCAGTCGGGTATCTGCTCGGACGCGTGGCTGTTGCCTGGTGGTTTCTGCCTCTGCATGAGCGGGGCGCGACATCCATCTATCGGTATGTTGGCCAGCGGTTCGGAACGCGTCTTCAGAAGCTGGTGTCTGGCACGTTCCTGCTGACGCGCCTTCTTGCCGAGGCTGTACGTTTGTACGCTGGCATGATTCCGGTTTCCCTGTTGTGTGCGAGTATCGGCTATCCCATTCCGGATATTGTCCTGCTCATGGGGATTGTCATTCTCACGCTGGCTTATACGCTGGCGGGCGGTCTGAAAGCTGTCGTCTGGTCCGACACGCTTCAATTGCTTCTCTATCTCGGCGGCAGTGTCGCGTGTGGGGTCGTGCTGTTCAACCGCTCAGGGACTGATATTTTTCATGCGGCTCCCATGTTTACTGCGGGATTGCCAGCATTCACCAATCCTTTTTCCGTAGCCGGAGCTGTTGTTGGCGGCGCAATTCTTTCCCTTGCCTCACACGGTACAGACCAACTCATGCTTCAGCGTTGCCTCGCCGCAAAGACGCTCAAAGGCGCGCGGGCAGCGATGATTGGAAGTGTGTTTGTCGTGGCGTTGCTGTTCGCCCTGCTCTCATTTGTCGGGGTGGGGTTAAGAGCACTTTGGCCTGATTATCATGGTGCTCCAGATGCACTCTTCCCGCAGTTTGTTCTGACATTGCCCCCTATTCTGCGCGGACTGCTCGTAGCTAGCATTCTGGCTGCGACAATGGGATCTCTTTCCAGTGCCATGAACTCAATGGCCGCTGCGACAAAAAGCGATTTTTTTCCGAAGAAGACGCTGTCCCTGCGGACGGCGACGTGTTTCTGGGCCGTTCTGCTTGTTGTGACCGCGCTGTCTTTCTCTCACCCGACAGGCTCTGCCGTCGTGTTCGGGCTCTCAATCGCGTCTTACAGCTATGGTGCGACGCTTGGAGTGTTTTTGCTGGCTATGGTCGGACATTCGCGAAATGAGGCAAATGGGATTGCCGGTTTTCTGACGGCCGTTGTTGTTTTGGCCGGTCTGGCGATGGTCAGGATTGAAGGTCATCCCATCGCCTTCCCTTGGCTGGTGCCCGCAGGCGTTCTGGCGACTTTTGCAGGAGCTAGAATTTTCTCACAGCTGCGGCGGATGGGCTTCCAGAAATAAGGCCATTGCTTTCTGTGCCATGGCAGCATCCTTGCCCAGATCGATGAGCGCAGGAATCTGCGATGGCTGCCTGACGAGAGAGGACAACAATCCGCCAAGATGGATGGCGCCATCCTTGAGGCCATCCCGTGCAGCTGGCGGCAGGCTGCGGGCTGAATCATCGCAGACGACACGAAGGACTGCGAAAGGCTTGCCGGTTCTGGCTATTGCGCCGCTTTCCATATCGACGGCGATGCAGCCTGTGGCCTCGTAGAGACGGGATTTTTCTTCCGCCGTTTCGATGAGGTTGTCGCTATGAAGAATGTGCCCCTGACGGGCATGGTCTGCTCCGAACTGTATGCTCAGACCCGCATCGGCCTCGTAGCTTGTATCGCTCATGACAACACGATCTGCCACGATGATCGTGCCTGGTTTTACGCTGGTTGACAGTCCGCCAGCGCATCCGAAAGATAGCAGACGTGTTGCCCCAGCGCGCAGAAGCCTCTCGGCTCCTGCCACAGCGCCTGATGCTGTAGCATTGCTCAAAGCAATCGGTGCGTCCGGCAGGAAGCGGCGAATGATGCGCGCTTCCTGCTTCATTCCGACTAGAACACCCAGCATCAGAAACCGTATTCCACGCGACCGGTGTTGCTGGTTCCCAGATTGCGGTAACGCGACAGAGCCTGAAGCGGGAAGAACTGCTTATAGCCATGATAGCGGAGGTAAAATACCTTCGGGAAGCCAACAGCGTTATAGGCGTCTTCCTGCCATTCGCCGTTATCATCCTGCTTTGATGTCAGGAAGTTGATGCCACGCTTGACGGCTTCACTGTCACGGCGGCCCACAGCCATCAAGGCGAGAACAGCCCAGGCGGTCTGTGACGGCAGGCTCTCCTTGTATGTGCCTGGAGGCGCGCCTTCATAGGTTGCGCAATCTTCGCCCCATCCGCCATCTGCACGCTGAACGTCTTCCAGCCAGGTGACGGCGCGCTTCACCATCGGGTCATCATAGGAGATGCCCGCAATGTTCAGGGCGCAGAGAACAGACCAGGTGCCGTAGATATAGTTCGTGCCCCAGCGACCGAACCAGCAGCCTTCTTTTTCCTGCTCTTTGCGCAGGTAATCCAGTGCTTTGTCGATGACTGGCCGGTCTTCCGGATGGCCAAGCTGACACAGGAAAGAAATGCACCGTGCGGACACATCGGCAGTTGGTGGGTCCAGAAGCGCGCCATGATCCGAGAACGGAATATGGTTCAGCATTTCGAGATCATTATCGATGTCGAACGCGCCCCACCCACCATTGGTGCTTTGCATTCCGATGATCCATTCCCGTGCGCGTTCAATGGCTTCACGGTTCTCTTCAGGATCAACACGATGCAGAAGCATACCGACAACAGCCGTATCATCCACATCCGGGTAGTAATCGTTTTCGTACTGGAAAGCCCAACCACCCGGACGTAGATTGGGTGTGTTGACAGCCCAGTCTCCTTTGACATCCAGGATCTGGCGGTCCCGCAGCCATTCAGCACTTTTCTTGAGCTTCGCGATGGTTTCGTCCCGTTTGGTGGGATGAGCACCGGATGCTGCTTCCATCATGGCAAGCCCTGACAGTCCTGTATCCCACACAGGTGAGACGCAGGGCTGACAGTAAATTTCGTCTTCTTTTTGAACGAGAAGGTCCTGAATGGACTCCCATGCCGTGACCACGCGCGGATCGCTGTCGGGCACGCCAAGCGCTCGATACATCATGACCACGTTGGCCATGGCAGGGTAGATCGCTCCAAGGCCGCCACGACTCAGGCGTGGTTCGATAAAGCTGATGGCAGCCTTGATGGCCTTCTCATGGATGCGGTTAGGGATGAGCGGCAGGACAGGCCGAAGCGCAGAGTCCAGATGTTTGAAAGCCCGTCCCCAGATTGAGCGGTATGGACCCCGGATCCAATCCTTGACCAGCTCAGGTGGTTTGACGAACAGTTCCTGAATATGAATGCCACGCGGATTGATGGCAGTAGGCTTCATAGCCCCCACTGCCAGCATCGGCGCCAGCACACATCGTGACCAGTACGACATGTTCCAGACTGAGAAGAACGCCTTCCGCGGGAGCAGCATGAGCTCAACCGGCATGACAGGCGTGGCATCCCAAGGCACTTCACCATACAGGGCAAGCTGGATGCGTGTGAACACATTGGACCGGGCGGCCCCACCGTGGTCCAGAATGGCTTCGCGGGCACGACGCATATGTGGCGCGTCTATACTGTCCCCGATGGCCTTGAGCGCGAAGTAAGCTTTTACACTTGCGGACAAGTCAAAGCCGCCGCCAAAATAAAGCGGCCAGCCCCCATGTTCGCCCTGAATGCGGCGCAGATAAACGCCGATCTTGTCCTGCTTTTCCTGATCAATACGATCAAGATAATGCTCTAGCAGAACGTATTCGGCAGGAATGGTCGCGTCTGCCTCAAGTTCAAAAACCCAGTGTCCGTCGTCTTTCTGGCGATTGCCCAGAGCGGCATGGGCCCCCTCAATGGCGCGGTTGACGTTTTCGGCGTCGACAGGCTTGTGGGAAAGGGTCTCGCTCACACGGTCCTCCTTTTCATCAGGATAGATCAGCATTGTTCAGGTCTCCCGGGACATGCAGCCCTCATTATCGGGAGTTGTGTTACAGCCATGGTTTGGAGAGCACTCATCACGTTTCCGTGTTTTTCACAGCAGAACGGAAACCCAGAGCGCTGACAGCTGCCAGCCCGGATTGAATGGCCCCTTCGATTGTTGAGGGAAGCCCGGTATCCGTCCAGTCTCCCGCCAGCGCCATATTGGCGGTGTCTGTCTTCGCTTTGGGGCGACGGCGGTTTTGCTCTGGTGTCGCGGCGAATGTAGCGCGTTTTTCCCGTAGCAGCCGAGCAGGTGGCATCGCGACCGGGAGTGGCTGAGGCAGGATAGGATCAAGAGCGCGTCGGATTTCAGACCAGATGGTGGCTAGCATCTCGTTGCTGTCCCGATCTGCGTAGCGATTAGCGGCGCTGACCGTGACGGAAAGGACGTCGCCTTTCAGAAAGATCCACTCCGAAATACCACCCACGAGACCTACAAAACCTGCCTGAGCGACGACGCCCCTCGCCTCTACGGGCGCAGCAAGTTTGAAATGCGCGTTTGCGATGCTCTCGAACGCGTCTGGCACAACCAGTTCTGGCAACAGGTTCTGGGTTACTGGAGCGGGTGTAGCGACAATGACGTGGTCTTCCGGTCCAAGCTCAATGCGGCCTTCCGTCGTCTCAATGGCAGTCGCGCGACCATTCTCTCTGATGATGGTACTAACACGGACGCCCGTGCGGACCGTCGCATGATACCGGTTCAGGTATGAAATCGCTGGGTCGACCAGTGTTTCAGATAGGCCAATTTTTGGGAACCAGGGGCAGCAGGCCATACCGCCTTGTGCCAGAGACTTCCGGATGACGTTTCCCAACAACAGTGCACTGCCAGTGTGCAGGTCTGTGTTCAGAACCGAAATGGCGAAAGGCTCCAGGAGGCGTCGGCTCAGCTGACCGGGCTTCAGGCACTCTTCCACAACGGTCGTGTCATCAGCCTTCAGGAAACGCCCGAGGGATGCCAGTTCGGAAAGCTTCATGCCTGGAACGCGGCGACCGCCAGGTAATGCCCAGAATGGGACTTTTCCTTTTGAAAGGCGTAGGGTCCAAGCCAGATCTTCTGCCAGATCATAGTAAGGAAAGATTGGAATGCCGGGGCCTGCCAGTGTGTGACGGGCGCCGAGAATATCCAGATACCGGAATGTCAGGCCGTTGGCCGACAGCAGCAGGTGGTTGCCGTTGTCGATCAGGGTATCGAGCGTGCGGTCATGAAAAGAGCGTGCGCGTCCGCCACAGGCAGGGCCTGCTTCATAGATCGTGACCTGGGCCTGGGCGGCAAGTTCTACGGCAGCAGACAGGCCGGACAGGCCTCCGCCAATAATATGAACGTGGCTCATCGGGCTTACTTCACGTATGCCGCCAGAGCGCGGACTGCCCTCCAGCCCTTACTGACTTTCGGAGAAAGCTCTGGATTTTTCCATCCACGCTTTTCGAGTGCGTTCAGGACTGGCTCATAAGACGCTGCCATCATGCGTGCTGGACGCATGGCGGTGCTGTCGCATTCTTTCATTGCGCGGCGCGCTTCTCGGAAATGATCATGAGCGCGGCGGCTCAGGATACGTGCCACATCATCCAGGCCGTGTGCGTATAGAGCTTCTTTTGGATTGGTGGGTACGTTGAAGCGTTCCAGCAGTTCTGACGGAAGGTACAGCCGGTCCCGTGTTGCATCTTCAGCAATGTCGCGCAGAATGTTGGTAAGCTGAAGGGCCCGCCCCAGATGTTTGGACACACGGTCAGCCGCAGAGGAAGAGTCCCCGAAGGCACGAACCGAGAGGCGACCTACGGCTGACGCAACGCGATCGCAATACAGATCCAGGGTTTTCTCGTCAGGTGCAACAATGGGGGCACCGCAGTCCATGGCCATACCGTCAATAACGGCATGGAAATCCTTGGCCTGAAGCTGGAAGCGGAAAATTGCTGCCACAAGAACACGATCGAGTGCGTCCTGCGTTTCCCCCTGATACAGGCGGTCTATGCGTTCATGCCATTCCTGCAGGGCCTGTGCGGGGTCAGCGACATTTGTGTCACCATCCGCAATGTCGTCGACCTGCCGGCAGAACGCATAGATCGCAAACATGGCCTGCCGTCTCGCAGCCGGTAAGACCTTCATACCTCTGGCAAAAGATGTCCCGGAGGCTGTGACAATGTGCGCAACATGGTCAAGATCGGCCTGCGCGCAGGGAAGACCAGAAAAAGCACGCGCCCTGCTGAAAACCATGTCTGTCACCTGTTCTGTTTCAGAAATTCTGCGTTCTAGCCCCAAACCGGGATGTCACAAAGCCGACACGAACGGAATGGGATGCCATACGTTTGTATGATGCCAAATGGCAACACTCTGCCCAAAGGAGTATCCGATGAATTTCCGTTTGTCTCTGATCCTTCTGTCCTGCCTGACTGCGGGTTCAGTTGCCCATGCAGAATCGTCGACAGCCACCGCCCATGCTGATCACCTGCTGAACGCATCCCATTCCTGGAACGGAGTAGCCTACACGCCGTATTCCACATCCCAGCCAGAACTAAGTATGATCCGGCTCACCATTCCGCCTCACACGGCGCTGCCCTGGCATGTCCATCCATTTCCAAATGCTGGTTATGTGCTGCAGGGAACGCTGAAAATTGAAGACCGTGAGAGTGGCAAAACCAGAACCTTTCATCAGGGCGAAGCCTTTGCGGAGTCAGTGAATGATGTGCATCGTGGTGTGTCAGGAGATGTCCCGACCGTTCTTCTGCTGACCTATGCGGGCGTTGAAGGGAAGCCGACCTCTATCCCGGTAGACAATCAGAAACCGGAATACTGAAATCCGATTTCATTTCGGGCTTTGACAGACAGATCGTTTCGTTTCTAGTATGTTTTCAGACACACTAGGAGCGTGAGCCGAGCATGACCGACTGCCTGTCCCCTGAAGCAAAAGACGATCTTCTCTCACGCGGTTATTCCCGTCGTAGTCTGGGCCGCGTGGCTGCACTGATGAGTGCAGGCATGGCAGTTCGGTCCCTTGTTGGGCGTGCTGAGGCTTCCCCCCTCACCGCGCTGCCGCCCGGTGATGTCACCAAGATGGTCCGCATCGGCAGCAATGAATGCTGGACAGGTCCTTTTCCAGCCGCTGCCAAGGCGGGTGCCGCTGCCGTTTTCGAGGGAAACCGGTATGATCCGAGCGGCCATACCCGCGAAGATCTGATCCGCACAGCCGCCAAGATCGACAACGTCCCAGAAAATTGCATTCTGCCGTGGGGTGGTTCGTCTGACCCGCTCTGTCGTACGATCGTGACGTTCTGTTCCCCGACGCGTGGTCTGGTCACGGCTGACCCAAGCTACGAAGCCGGATGGGTAGCTTCTGAGTGGCTCAAGATTCCGCTGGCCAAGGTGCCGCTGGACGCATCGAACGGTTATAAGACCGATGTGAAGGCGATGCTGAAGGCTAATCCGAATGCCGGCGTCTACTACATCTGCTCACCGAACAATCCGACCGGCACCATCACCCCGCTGGAAGATATTCGCTGGCTCGTTGCGAACAAGCCGAAAGACTCCATTGTTCTGGTTGATGAAGCCTACATCCATTTCTCTGATGCCCCGAGCGCCGTTTCGCTCGTTGCTGAAGGACGCGATGTAGTTGTCCTGCGGACCTTCTCGAAGATGTTCGCAATGGCTGGCCTGCGGCTTGGCTTCAGCATGGCTCCTCCTGCCCTGCATGAGAAGATGATGCGCTATGACGGTGTAAACCAGACGCACATGCTGCCGATCCCTGCGGTCATCTGCGGTACGAAGAGCCTGACCATGGCGTCGGATATTGCGGCACGCCGTCGTGAGATGGATGCGGCACGCGCCATGACCTATGAGCACCTTCAGAAGAAGGGTATCAGCTTCATTCCGTCTGACGCGAATATGTTCGTTATTGACTGGAAGCGCCCTGCTGCACCGATCAAGGATGCTTTCCTGAAGGAAAACATTATCATTGGTCGCTCTTGGCCGATCTGGCCGAATGCCTCCCGTATTACGGTTGGCTCCATGAGCGACATGAAAAAGTTCTGTGCAGCGCTCGACCGTATTATCGGCTGATCTGCCTGAGGGAAGGCCTGAGGCCTTCCCTCATCTTAGTTAGTTCGACGGAAAGTAGCGCATAGCCAGAAGCAATGCCTTTACACCGTCTGATTTCGTGAGAGACACACGCTCTGCGACAGGGTCCTGACGCCTTAGTTTGCGCGTCAAAATATGCGATAGCTCTACGATAACAGCAGCTTCAAGCCGCATCCGGCGATCCTTGATCAGCATCGGTAGCCCGCGGGCTTCGCGATTCAGCGTGTCTACGCCATCCAGCATTCTATCAAAAACGCGGCGTAGACCTGGTTTGCTTCGAACAAGCCGAAGATCGTCGATCGTAACGCCTTCTTCTGCGAGCCAGGGAAGCGGGATGTAGCATCGATCCAGCGTTTTCAGATCCTCAGACGCATCCTGAAGATGGTTGATGACCTGCAATGCGGAACATAGAGCGTCTGATGGCGCCAAGGTCTCCTGCCCTTCTGCGTGTAGCAGCAGAAGAAAGCGCCCAACCGGGTTGGCCGAATACCGGCAGTAATGCAGGAGTTCCTGCCAGCTCTCATAACGTGTCTTTTCTGCATCCATACAGAATGCTTCAAGAAGATCCGTTGCCGTTTCCAGAGGAACGCCTGTTTTAAGAAGCACCTCTCTTAATTTTACGGCTGTCTGTGCATCTGCTCTTTGAGGCGCCTGGATTTCCCCGCGAATGACGGCAGCCATCCCTTTCAGCCGCGCAATTTTCTGCTGCGGCGTCAGGTCAGGAGTGTCCACCATGTCATCGGCGACGCGGGCGAAATTGTAATATGTGTGAACATATGGGCGCAGGCGCCGGGAAATCAGTAGAGAGCCGACGGGAAAATTTTCGTCAGTTTTGCCTTTGGCGGAGGTGACGTCTTTCGTCCCCCAGATGTCTTCTGTCACGATGCCTCATCCGTATAGGAACGATTTTTCCAGCGTACGCCGACGCCTCTATGGTGGTCTATGGCAGAACCAACGGTGGCAGCCATATAAAAAGCCGCAACGAATGGCAGCGGTAATGCCCGCCATAGTGGAAGACCGAACCGCTTCAAAGTTGGCAGAAAGGTTGCGCAAGACACGAGATAGGTCAGAAGTCCGACTTTCCTCGTATGCCCCTTGCCAAAAAGTGCCAGACCGACAGGGAGAAGCCAGATCAGCGTCATTCCCAGAATGGTCGCCAGCAACAGCAAGGGAGACTGGCGAAGCTGGACGTAAGCTGTCCGGGCAATCATTTCCCAGATGTCTTTGGCTCCGCGATAGGGACGAACTGACCATGCAAGTTCGCTATGCCCCAGATAGAGCCGGCCACCCGATCGTTTGACATGCGCTGCGAGCGTGCAGTCATCAATCAGTGCGCCCCGGATGGCTTCGATGCCACCGATCCGCTCCAGAGCGCGTCGACGGAGAAGGATTGTTCCCCCTGCGGCTCCTGCAATGCGCGACCGTTCACTGGCCGTCCAAGCAAACGGATAGAGCATGGCGAAGAAATAGACGAAAGCCGGAACAAGAAACCGCTCGGCCGAGCTTTCGCAGTTAAGGGCAACCATCTCTGAAACCATGTCGAGATCGTCTTCACGCGCCTTGGCCAAAAGTGTGGCCAGATGCTGCGGCGCATGCATGATGTCGGCATCGGTAAACAGAATGTAGCCGTAAGGCCCAATATGGTGCAGGGCCTTTTGGGCGCCCTGGTTAACTGCCCACAGCTTGCCACTCCAGCCGGGTGGTCGTGGGGCACCAGTGAGAACAATCAGCCTGTTATGAGGGTCGGGAACGGCGCGTGCCAGATCTCCCGTTCCGTCCGTGCTGTTGTCATCTACGAGAATGACAGAAAGTTTGCCGTCGTAGTCCTGCTGCAGAAGAGATGTCAGACACGACTGGATAGACTCAGCTTCGTCACGCGCCGGCACCACGATTGCAACATCCGGGGCGCACGGGGGCGACGAACCTGCTTTGAGAGTTGGGCCACCCTGCCAGAATTTTCCATGGAAGAGTGAAAGATAAATCCAAGCCCCAAGACTGGTAAGTGCGCTTCCAAACAGCATTATTTCATACGTCCATGCAGTCGGAACCATGAAATCGCATCCGCGATCGCATCCCGTGCAGGGCGCGGCGCGTAGCCCAGTTCTCTCTGAGCCTTGAGCGATGAGAAGAACATGAGCTTCCGGGACATGGCGAGTGTTTCACGTGTCACGCGGGGCTCAATCCCGAATCCTCGTGCGAGCCATTCAGAGACGACCGCGACTGGGTAGAGCCAGGATTGCTTGAGCTTGACCCGAGGCGGCTTGACGCAGGCAATTTCGCTGGTGAGCCTAAAGAGGTCTCCCAGCATCATGTTCTCGCCACCGAGAATATATTTTTCGCCAATTTTTCCGCGTTCCAGAGCCAGAACATGGCCTTCTGCGACATCGTCTACGTGAACGATGTTCAATCCGGTCTCGACGTATGCGGGCATCCGGCCGGAGGCGCAGTCAAGAATCATCTGCCCGGTGGGGGTTGGCTTGATATCGCGCGGACCAATCGGCGTGGACGGATTGACGATAATCGCTGGAAGACCTTTTTCCCGGACCAGCTTCAGCACTTCTTGTTCCGCACGATACTTGGACAGTTTGTACGTGCCGATGACACTGCTTTCCGTGACGTATGTTTCTTCGTCAGCAGGTGTGCCGTCTTTGCTCAGGCCAAGCGCTGCTACGGAAGAGCAGTAAACGATCTTTTCTACCCCGGCCTCAAGGGCTGCGAGCATCAGGTTCCGTGTACCGTCCACGTTCGCTTTCATCATGACGGAAGGGTCCGGGACCCAGAGTCGGTAATCGGCAGCGACGTGAAAGAGGATCTTCACACCTTTGAGAGCGGCAGGAAGGGTCGTCGGATCAGACAGATCCCCGATGGCAAGTTCCGCGTCGAGCTCTGCAATGTTGGAACGGTCCGAGTTTTCCCGAACGAACAAACGCAGGCGGTGCCCACGTTCCCGGAGTACGCGGGCAACAGCAGAACCAACGAACCCGGTAGCCCCTGTAACGAGTGTGACATCGTTCATGGTGGCAATCTTCTCCTCGGCTCATCAGCAACAGGTTGAAATTTTTCGGCCACCTTACTGCCGGTGGCTTTCGGGGGCAAGCGTCTGCAAGGCTGGAATATTGCAGAGCTGTGGGTTAGAGTGTGTTGCGAACGGTATGTGACGAAGACGTTGAAAAAAACTCTCCCTATTATTCTCTCCCTTCTGGGTGTGGCTCTTTTCACATTCATTGCCGCCAAGGCAGGCATCCAGCCAGTCATGGAAGCTCTTGGAAAAGTTGGCGTCGGAGGTTTCTTCCTTCTGGTGCTGATCCAGCTTGTTCTGGATGTCGGTCTCGGCCTCGCCTGGAAGGCAGCCGTACCGCAGATTGGTCTGGCACGATTGACCGGCGCGCGATTTGTCCGCGATGCAGCCGGTGCCTGCCTGCCCTTTTCCCAGCTTGGCGGAATGGTCCTCGGCGTTCGTGCAACCCTGGCAGGGCATCAGGCTCGGGACGTTGATGGCGAAGATCTTCACTGGCCGGAAGGTGTGGCGGCCAATCTGGTCGACATCACAACAGAGGTTCTGGGGCAGATCGCCTTCATTCTTGTTGCGATTCTCTGCCTCGTTGGTCATCAGGGAGCCGCGCGGTTTATCTGGCCTCTGATGGGCGGCATGGTGCTGCTCTCTCTCGGCATTGCCGGTTTCATCTGGACGCAGCACCGCGGCGGATCGATGGTACGCAAGGCCGCCATGTTCTTCGGGCGTCATATCGCCTCTGACTGGCGAGAAAGCCTCATCGGAAATACAGACATTTTTCAGGCGCGGCTGGAATCGCTTTGGGGGCGCCCGGATCGCATTATGCTGGGCGCGATCGTGCATTTCAGTTGCTGGGTCGGTGGTGCAGCAGCCACATGGACGGCTCTGGAGCTGTTAGGTGCTCACGTCGGGTTTTTGTCTGCTCTCGCCATTGAAGGCGTGGTGTGTGGGATCATGTCAGCAGGCTTCCTTGTTCCGGCGGCTCTTGGTGTGCAGGAAGCCGCCTATGTGGCGCTCGGCCTCATCTTCGGAATAGACTCACAGATCTCCCTCAGCCTGTCTCTGCTCCGCCGTGGGCGTGATATCCTGATCGGCATTCCCGTTCTTCTTGGATGGCAGGCTGTAGAGATGAATCGTCTTCGCAAAGAACGGGCTACTCTTGCCGACGCTCCTGAAGACACCGTTACGTCGGTCCTGAAAAAGGCCAGAACGTCTGCGATAGCTGGGGCTGCGGGAAAAGACGGATCATCTCATCAGAAAGCTGAAAAAGAGGACGACGCCGCTTTCGCAACCGCGCCGCGCGTTCTGTGATGCCCCTTTTCCGTTCTCTGGCCGTTATTGGTCCCGGTCTGATCGGTTCCTCTGTCCTGCGGCGGGGGAAAGAAATGGGCACGCTGGCGGATACGTTGATCGCGGCTGATATTAGCCCTGCCGTTCTTGATCGCGTCCGCGAGCTTGGATTTGCAGACGTTGTTACAGACGATATGGCGCTGGCAGCGCAGGCTGACTGCGTGATGATCTGTGTTCCCGTCGGTGCAGTAGAGGCGACAGCGCGCGCTATTCTGCCTCACATGCGACCGGGAGCAATCCTCACGGATGTTGCATCTGTACGTGGAAAACTCGGCCCTACGATACAGGCACTCCTGCCCGCCGGTGTAGACTATGTTCCGGGTCATCCTATGGCTGGAACCGAGCACTCAGGGCCGGACGCTGGTTTTGCAACGCTTTTTGAGAACCGCTGGTCGCTGCTCGTGCCGCCAGAGGGCGCAAATGAGCTTGCTATAGGAAAGATCCAGAAGCTGTGGGAGCTTTGTGGCGCTCGCACAAAAATTCTTCCTGATGACAAGCATGACCGTATCTGCGCCATGGTAAGTCACCTTCCCCATCTGCTGGCTTTTACGATCTGCGATACGGCGGATAATCTTTCCGAAGAAATCCGCGCAGCCGTTCTGGACTATGCCGCCTCAGGTTTCCGTGATTTCACGCGTATTGCGGCTTCTGATCCCGTCATGTGGCGAGACATCTTCATCGCCAACAAGGATGTCTTGTTAGAGACCTTGGATCGCTTCGTTGCAGATGCTCAGGGTATGGCGCAGGCGATACGTGCAGGGGATGAGGACGCAATTACAAGCCGGATTGAGCGAGGTCGAGCAATCCGGCGGACACTGATCGAAAATCGACAGGCTTGAATATTTTCCCTTCCTGAAAAATAGCAGGAAGGGAAAATTCTTTAAAATCAGGCCGTTGTGATGCGAAGCGTATTTGTGCTTCCAGCCACGCCGTAAGGAAGCCCTGCCAGAACGATAACGTGGTCCCCGCTGCGACAAAGCTTCATGGACAGCGCCATGGCAGCCGTCGGAGCTGCCAATTCCTCAATGCTCTGAGCAATGTGCTCTTTCTCTACGACCTGAGGGAAGACACCCCATACGACACAGAGACGGCGAGCCACTTCCTGATGAGGTGTAACGGCCAGAATCGGGCAATGAGGACGTTCACGAGCCATGCGCAGGGCGCCACCACCGCCTTGTGTCCGAACGCCAATGGTCCGGGCATTCAGCGCGGTGCTAACTTGCCAGGCGGCCTGAACAATTGCGTCCTGAACCGTTCCTTCCGGCTTTGGGCGGGAGCGGTCCATGCGCAGACGCCATTCGACGTCCTGCTCAACACGAGACGCAATACGCGCCATGATGGACACTGCTTCGATCGGATATTTGCCAGCAGCACTTTCAGCCGAAAGCATCACAGCATCGGCGCCATCATAGACAGCGTTGGATACGTCGGAAACTTCGGCGCGTGTTGGCGTTGGGCTTTCGATCATGCTTTCCAGCATCTGCGTCGCCACGATAACCGGACGGCACTGACGACGCGCTTCAGCAATAGCGCGCTTCTGGGCGACTGGTACTTCTTCCGGAGGCAGTTCAACACCAAGATCGCCACGCGCCACCATGATCGCGTCTGAGAGACGAACGATCCGCTCCAGGTCATCCATTGCCTGTGGCTTTTCGAGCTTCGTCACAATTGCTGCGCGGCCTTTGGCAATATTGCGTGCTTCTTCGACGTCTTCAGGGCGCTGTACGAAAGAAAGCGCAATGAAATCCACACCGAGAGAAAGCGCGAAGTCAAAGTCCTTGCGATCTTTCTCGGTCAAAGCCGGAATAGGAAGCGTCACGTCAGGGACATTCACGCCCTTGCGTTCAGACAGTTTGCCGCCAATGACAACTTCCGTTTCCAGAGCGCCTTCAATAACGTTGACAACGCGCAGCTTGAGCTTGCCGTCATCGAGCAGGAGGTGGCTGCCTGGCTTGGCGGCAGAAATGATTTCTGGGTGTGGTAGGCAGACGCGGTCTACCGTGCCGGGTGTTCTGTCCAGATCCAAACGGAACGGCTTTCCTTCTTCAAGGATAACCGGACCATTTTCAAAAACACCTACGCGCAGTTTCGGCCCTTGAAGATCGGCAAGAATGGCGAGTGGTCGACCAACTTTCGCTTCTGCTGCCCGGATCGCCGCATGACGCTCGCCGTGGTCTTCATGGGCGCCGTGGGAGAAGTTGAGACGGAAGACATTTACCCCTGCTTCAGCCAGAGCAAAGATCATCTCAGGCGAGGACGATGCCGGGCCAAGAGTTGCGACGATCCGCGTACGGCGATGATGGGAGCTGGATGTCATGTGTTGGCGTCCTCGCAAGAAAAATCAGTTGGATTGAATCGTCTCTCCTGGGAGAAGTCCCCAGAACAGACGACGTGGCAGCCATCCCTCGTAGCCTTTGACGACGACGTGGCACCATTGAGAACTTTGTGGGCAGGCTTTGATGTTGCCCACTGTTCCGGGCTGGAGGACAGCAACCACGCTACTGTCTTCCTCCGGATGGCTCATGAGGAGAACATCACTTTTATGCGCGCGGGCTTCGTCCTGCGTCTCGACGTGACCCAGAACGCGTGCATCTGCGCGGCCGATGTGGTCTCCGTCCTTGGCGGAAGCCTCTCCCGTCTGAGCTTTCACGCCTTCAGGCGGCAAGCCCGGAATGACGAAAGTTCGGCTGCCGTACAGCGTTGCCTGATGGACCCATCCCTTCTGGCCGTCGGAGTCTTCGACAAGTCGCCAGACATCGAATTCGCGCTCGATCTGAACAGGGAGACCACGGCGATGATAAACCCAGTCGATGGGATAGCGATCACCCGGGCCTCGCCGCATATAGACCTTGTCCGCACGTAGAGCAGCGTATCTGGGGAGAGGTAGCCCCGTGTTGCTCCCTTTATCGGTCGGGTCGGTGGGCGGCACATCTGGCGTTGCTGCTGCGGTTGCAGGCTGGCTCGCGGCCGCAGCGGCTGCTGCCGCTGCCGCCCCGGCTCCGGCCGCCGCTACAGGCGCGATATGCTTGCCCGAACCGTGATGCGATGCGTGATGAGTCGTCTTGACGGCCCCTGCATTGTCATTTTTGGCTTTTGCCGATTTCTTTTTCGCATGGGCTGTCTTGGCAGCGGCAGAGGTGTCGGCTTTAGCCGTGTGCTCATGCTTGTGATGGCGCGCTTCTGCGGGGTGAATGGCCAGCAAAGCTGTGCCAGTCATGACAGCCAGAAGAAACTGACGGCAGCGCAGTGTTCGGGACAGAGGGGTGACAAGCGTTCTCATGACCGCATCCCTGCCAAGGGTGAAGGGTTTCGGCAAGTCACCAAATCACAAAACTTCCGAATTGTCCGTATGTGGAAACTCATAGTGCTGTGATCGGGCGGTCTCCCGCCTGCTCCAGAAAGGTTACGATACCCCGGACGGAAACGGTTTCGACAAGGGCGTCTGGTTTGAGGCCGGCAAGAGCCAGGCCTGTTTCACATGCCATCAGTGTTACATCGAATTCGATCAAGGCGTCCCGCAACTCACGGAAACCCGGCACACCACGAGCGGCGAGTTCATCATCAGGAATAACGCCTGCAAGACCTGACCAGTCTTTCGCCAGTGCGTGAACACTTTTGCCGCCAGCAAAAATTGTAACTGCACGCCCTAGGGAGAGCATTCCAGCAGCGACGATAAAAGCATAGTGCGCGCGTTGCCAGGAATCGTCTGCCAGCATCAGAAAAACAGGAGGTTTCACGCTGGTGTGCTTTCGTTGTCGGCGTGGACTGGACAGGAGGGATCCCGGGTCAGAGCAAAACTCCTCACGGTTGCGCCTAGAGCATCCCAGATCATGAGGCGTGTTTCATTGCGCCCTTCAAGCTGCATAAGCTCCCGCATTACTTCAACAGCCATCAAACTCCCCATGACGCCTGTTGCCGCACCGAGCACTCCAGATTGGCCACATGTTGGCGCCTCGGTCTGGGCGGCTTCCGGGAACAGGCAGCGATAGCAGGGGCCGCCAGTCTGAGGCCTGAAAACGGCCAATTGCCCGGAAAATCCCTGAACGGCGCCAGAGACAAGTGTTCGGCCATATTTTACGCAGGCATCTGAGACAGCAAGGCGTGTCTCAAAATTGTCAGTACCGTCGCAAATGAGGTCGTAGTGCGGAACAAGCTCGTCCAGCGTCTCTGCTGTTGCACGGGTGCAGTACGCCGTGACGCGAGACATCGGATTGAGCGCTGCAAGCCGTTCTGCGGCCACTTCAGCTTTAGGGCGGCCAATGTCCTGTGTTGTGTAGAGAACCTGACGCTGCAGGTTGCTGAGCTCCAGATAATCGTGATCCATCAGGCCAATATGCCCGACACCCGAGGCGGCCAGTTGCTGCGCCAGAGGAGCGCCTAGCCCTCCTGCCCCAACAATCAGGACCGAGGCCTGCCTGACCTGTGCCTGCCCCGTGGCGCCTACCTGCGGAAGCAGAATATGACGGGAATATCGCTCAAGTTCGGCATCAGAAAAATCAAGGTTCATTAGTACAAGATAATTGCTGACTTTTCAGACGGAAAGACGTTAGATTCACGGATGTCCACCTTCCCCTGATTTTCAGGGCCTGTGCGGAGGCTTGAGCGTGAAAAATTCTTTCTGGAAAATATCATACCGAGCCCGGCAGGGACTGGGTGTTACAGCCAGTGCGGTGCTGGCAGCTTACGCTGTTTCTCCGTTTCTGGCGCTGTGGGATATTGACCGTGCCATGAAAGGCAACAATCCCGCCAGATTGATTCCGCATGTGGACTGGAGTTCCCTGACGCATTCTCTCAAGGAGCAGTTCAGACCGCCCGTCCCTGCTTCAGACGATGATCTTCCGGATTTTGGGAGTTCATTTGCGGGCAATGCCATATCGAATGCCATCGATACAGAGCTGTCTCCCACGACCCTCATGTCAACGGCGCATCAGCTGATGCCAGCAGGGTCTTCCAGTTATTCTTCGGGAGGGGGCTGGCCAGTGCTTGGTGGCCTGCATGCTCATTTCGTAAGCCTGAACAAATTCGAGGCACAAGTTGACCAGCCCGGGCAGACGCCGTTCGTTCTGCACATGAAGTTCGAGCACTGGGGCTGGAAAATCACGCGATTTGAATTGCCGCAGTCAGCCCCTCGGCCCTAAATAAGGGCTGTTCAGGCCGGAGGAAGATCTTCCTCAAGAACTGTGATGTGAATGGCGTATGAGACTTCGCCTTCATCTTCGTCACGATGAACCGTGCCGATAACTTCACCTGAAACGGCAAGTTCAACACTCATTCCCTTACGTGCAGGCTTAACGACTGCGAGCTTCGGCGAGCCCAGAAGACGCTGCAGCGTCGTTTGAAGGCGTGTCACTTCGGAAAGGGTCATATCGGCCATGAGTGGCACTCCTGTGTTTGGCAAGGTCTTGCCCTGTAGCTCATCGTTACCCTTAAAGGAACCCGTCTCCCCTACCCTGAATGGGTTTCGTGTTGTAGAAATCGGGCTCTTTCTATTTTGCCCTGTCCATTCGGTCCTGTCCGGATTGGTTTAGGGCAGTCCATCCTGACCCCGCGCAAAGGAGACAGAATGCGCCCCTTCCTCTTCCGTACACTCGGAGCTCTCGCCACAACGGCAGCTCTTTCCGGATGCGGTTATTTTGATTCCCGTAATGCTCACAAAGCCCAGTTCGAGATGGTCGGCATGACCGGATATGATCTCCAGGCCTGCGCCGGTCTTCCAGGAAGCACCAAGAAGCTGAACGATACCACCGAGATCTGGCAGTATGATGGTACGCAGAGCACACCTACCATTTCTTCTGACTCAGGTCTGATTCCTGCACAGTCCATTATCAGCATTTATCAGTCTGCTTTTGGCGGCGGCGGCACAACTTGCCGTATGGTCCTTCGACTGGACCATGATCGTGTTTCCGAAGTGCATTATACGGGAAATGACGACGAATATATCGGCACTGACGGTATCTGCTCCATCATCACCCGTGGCTGTGCCCGCCAGAGAGAGTCGACGATGCATCGCGTAAATGCAGGTCCATTCGGTCCGGTCTCGGCCTTCCACCCACCGGCAACACCGGCACAGAGCACCTCGGCTACATACTCCGACCAGTCCGGAAAATATGTGCCGAAATTCACCGACGACAAGACACAGTCGGTTATTCAGCCAGCAAAGTAAGAACGAAAAAGCCGGGGTTTACCCCGGCTTTTTTTTATGGGCAGTTGATCAGATATTTCATTTTACGAACGGCTGGGCCGAGACCATCGAAAACAGCCTGGCTGATCAGGAAATGCCCGATATTCAGCTCAGCTAGTCCTGGAAGTTTGGCTACAGGCGTCACGTTGTCATAAGTCAGACCGTGACCGGCATGGAGTTCCAGTCCGCAGTCTGTGACGATTCCGGCAGTATGCTGAAGGCGCTCAAGTTCTCCAGGCTTGTTATGGGCATAAGCGCCTGTGTGAAGCTCCACAACCGCTGCACCAAGCTCCGCCGAAGCTTCGATCTGGCGCTGATCCGGATCAATGAACAGAGAGACCCGAATACCCGCGTCTTTCAGGCGCGCAATCCGCGGGGCCAGCACTTCGCGATGTCCTGCGACGTCCAGACCGCCTTCTGTCGTCACTTCCGTACGCTTTTCCGGAACCAGACAGCATGCGTGGGGCTTCAACAGGCAAGCGATCCGAACCATTTCCTGCGTTGCTGCCATCTCGAAATTCAACGGTGCTGCGAGTGCTTTGAGGCGCGGCATGTCTGCATCAAGGATGTGTCGACGATCTTCCCGAAGATGCGCTGTAATGCCGTCTCCTCCCCATTTAAGGGCAAGCTTTGCGGCTTCTACAGGGTCTGGGTATGCATCGCCGCGGGCGTTTCGCAGGGTGGCAACATGATCGATATTAACACCAAGACGAATCATCGGTTGTTTCCCTTTTTATGACGGGACATGGAATCTGCCAGTCTGAGTGCTGCGAGAAGGCTGGATGGATCAACCTGACTGCCTGAACGTCCTACCGGCCCCGCGATATCGAAGGCAGTGCCGTGATCTGGAGACGTCCTGATAATCGGCAAGCCAATGGTGACGTTCACGCCCTCAGCCATATCAAGCGTTTTCAGGGGAATAAGGGCCTGATCATGATACATACAGATCGCTGCGTCATAGCCCGGCCTCGCTGTTGCGCTGAACATTGTGTCTGGTGGGAACGGACCCATTACGGTCAGTCCTTGGGACTTCAATATGGCTATAGCTGGGCCGATGATGGTTTTTTCTTCCGTGCCCATCATGCCCTCTTCGCCAGCATGGGGGTTTAGGCCAGCGATCGCCAGGCGCGGCTGAGTGATACCAAAGTCACTCTGTAAAGCCTTGTGCGTGGCGAGCGTGACCGCAACAATCCGCTCAGTAGTCAGGCTCTTGATCGCCTGGCGCAGAGACACATGGATCGTCACGGGCACAACCCTGAGATGAGGGGATGCCAGCATCATGACTTCCTGTCCATCGCAATGGCAGAGCGCCGCCAGAAACTCCGTGTGCCCCGGAAAGGAAAAACCTGCTGAGGCCAGAATATGCTTGGCAATCGGGTTGGTCGTGAGGCCTGCCGCCTGCCCGCTCTGAACATATCGTACGGCCTGTTCAATGCTCGCAATGACTGCGGCGGCATTTCGTGAATCCGGCTTTCCAGGGACGACGGGGGTCAAACATTCAACGGGCAAAACAGGCAGGGCATCGGAAAACACGTCGTGAGCATTTTCCGGTGCTTCAATCAGCTTGAAGGGTATCGCGTCGTTGAGAAGCGCTGGGTCACCAAGCCAGAAGAAAGTTGGCCCCGTTTCTCGCAGGGCCGTCCAAGCCAGGGCGGCCAGCTCCGGCCCTATCCCAGCCGGATCACCGAGGGTCAGGGCAATCGGAGCGTTCATGTCAGCCTGCGTCTGCGAGGGAAGCGATGATACGCGCCCAGGACCTCACACCTTTGTGGAAAGAGTCTAGGCCATATTGCTCATTGGGAGAGTGAATGCGGTCATCAGACTGTGCAAAGCCGACCATGAGCGCATCCAGTCCTAACGCGTCCCGTACTTCGCCAGCCACTGGGATGGACCCACCGCAGCCGATCGTAGCGGCAGGGATGCCCCATTCGTCAGTTAGAGCTTTCAGTGTGGGAGCAAGAAAGCGACTGTCACGGGAAACTTCAAAGCCGGGTGAGCCGCCATGCGCTGTAAATGTAACCTTGGCGTCTGCTGGCAGGGCAGCATTCACATGCGCGCGGAAGGTTTCGCGGATTTTGTCTGGGTCCTGCCCCGGCACAAGCCGGAAGGACACTTTCGCCATTGCTTTTGCGGGAAGGACTGTCTTGAAGCCCTCGCCTTCGTATCCGCCAGAAATACCGTTAATTTCGCAACTTGGGCGGCACCAGGTCTGCTCAATGGCGGTATAGCCCTTTTCCCCGGCCGCGACGGATAGGCCAGCTTCTTCCAGTAGGGCCGCATCATCTGGAAACAGTGTTTTCCATTGTGCGCGTGTCTCTGGGGACGGGTCCTGAATGCCGTCGTAGAACCCAGGAAGGGTTACACGTCCGTCAGCATCGCGGAGTGAAGCCAAAATCTGACACAACAGGGCAATAGGATTGGCTGCAGCGTTGCCGTAGATGCCTGAATGCAGGTCATGAGAGGCACATTCGATGATGATTTCTTCCGCCATCATGCCTCGGAGTGAGGTCGTAATGCCGGGGGTCTGCCGGTCGGCCATCGACGTGTCACATACCAGAGCGACATCGGCCTTCAGCTCGGCAGCGTTCTCCTGAAGGAATGGCAGGAGATTGCTTCCTCCGCACTCTTCCTCACCTTCCAGGAGCACACTAACCTGCACCGGGATGGAACCGTGGACAGTTTTCCACGCCCGGCAAGCCTCAAGGAAGGTCATGACCTGACCTTTATCATCGCTTGCCCCACGTGCCACGATGACCTTGCGTCCAGACGGTTCTTCCACAAGCCGTGGTTCGAAGGGAGGTGCCTTCCAGAGATTTTCCGGATCCGTTGGCTGGACGTCATAATGGCCGTAGAACAGGACATGCGGCTTGCCTGTCTGGGTAGCATCATGAGCCACGACCATCGGGTGCCCAGGGGCTGCCCAGCGAACTTCACGTATATCCGCGGTGAGACCCATACTTGCCATATCAGCCTGAAGCCACTCCGCTGCTTTACGGCAATCTGCAGCGTGTAATGGCTGTGTAGAGATGCTTGGAATTCTCAGGAGGCTGAAAAGCCGCTCAACAGAGGTATCAAGCGTCGTGTCGATATGTGAGAGGACAGCATCCAGAGCGGAGGTGTGAGAAGTGGTCGTCATTAGGTCAAAGTTCCGAAAGCGGTAATGAAATTCCGACGCGCGGGGCAAGTGTTTTTGCCGACGCTACGTCACCGTGATCTTCGTCATCAGAGATTGGCGCGGGTGTCGGGGTGTCAGATATTTTACGGGGTTGCAGCCGGATCGGAGCAGGCGCAATGGGCCTTGCAGGTTTGTTCTGCCGGATCATGCGTGGCGGATGGGTTTGAGCGGGCAGAGCGTCCTGGCCGCTTGCCAATGCCAGAATGGCATTGAGCTGCTGAGCGAAGCGGATTGCTTTCGACGCCTCGGAAACTGTGTGACGAGACTGATTGCTGATTTCGTTCCAAAGTGCCTGATCCTGATACAGGCGCACGATTGCATCAGCAAACCTGTCGGGATCACAGAAACCGCCGGATACGCAATCTTTCCCATCTTCCCAATTCAACTGGGCTCGTGTTGTTTCTGTCAGTACTGCCGGTAAACCTGCAGCCGCAGCTTCAAGAATTTCCTTGGCAGAGGCGCTCATGACGCGTGATGGATCGACCAGGATGCGGCGAGAACGATACAGAGCGCTCATATTCACCAGGGATGGCAACGGCTCGACAAGCGAGGCACGTGTGTAGGGTGTTAGATCGACATCATCCCCTATCTGGCCCGCGATAAGAACTGTTGCGTCTGGCGGAAGCCGTCCCTCAAGTTTCTGAATAACGTCGAGCATGAACCAGTTCAGCCCGTCATGTACTGCATTTCCAGCATCAAGTACGGGTAAGGCAAACAGAATGCCGGAGCGTTCACTGAAGCCCGGCGTACTCGCGAGAGGGGTAACTGGCAGTTGGTCCAGTTGCCTGACATTGCCGTAGCCAAGTTGACGGAGACTGTCTGCTTCCGCCTCATGGCTGGTTACCAGGACCTGACACATCCAGGCATCTGCAAGTTCCTGATCGAGGTCATCGAGCATCTGCTCACGATCATCAACCGCCCCGACCCGCTTGCGAAGATAAGTCTCTTCCGCGCCTGTTCCATCCAGGTCCAGAACGATGTTCAGTTCAGGCAGAGTAGCGGCATGTGCGCGAAGAACTGTAGCGGTACGTCGCAGCGCGCTGCTGCCACTTACCCAGATCATGTCAAAAGATCCGCTGCGGTCGCGCAGAAAATCAGACAGCTCGGTAATATCGCTGTCGTTCATGATTTCGATGTCGGCCGGAAAATCCAGAGCGGTCGTTACAGTATCCGTGACGTCTCCGTCGATTGGAAAGACCGTAACGTGGTGCCCCTTCTGGCTTAGTGCGAGAACAAGATCCTGCCGTCGTAGATGGGGAGACCCCAGCGAGCGATGTGGCAGCCTGTCGCACAGAAAGAGAACAGTTGGCACGCCAGAAGCAAAACGTGCCTTGAACAGTGAACTGCCCTGCATGGGGTGTCTGGAAAGAAGGGACGAGAAGCGCCGCCGCAACCAATTCTGATTGCGTGTCAGGAAATCGGCTGGAAGTGCGGTTGGTGGTCTGGTTCTATCAAGGATCGACGGGTCATAAACGATTTTCCCGCCGTGTTGACGCAGGGCAAGACACAGGGAAAGCAGTCGTGCTTCCGAGCCGATGCAGTTCTGATCAATGCTGCCGCATTCTGCGAGTTTCTGGCGCCGACAAAACAGCATGCCAACCGAAATAGCGTCTACTTGACGGCAGAACCCGATTGTGGGTTCGTTTGCCTTGGCGCCGGTGCCAAAGCGCAGCGTAGAGGCATCACGCCATACGACTGTTCCAGCTTCCAGCACGCGTCCATCGAGACCGAGGGACTGTCCACCAACGGCCCAGATATCAGGTGCCTTAAAGGCCTGAAGGGCGGCTCTAATGGTCCCCGGAAAGGGCTGCGTTCCCGGTTCTATCAGGAGTACAATGGGAGCGCGCGCTGCTTCTACGCCCAGATTGACCTGTTCGCTGCTGCTCGCGCGGAACGACGGACGCAGAACGCGGATCCCTTTGACAAAACGCTCGATCTGCGCGGTCTCATCCGTTGATCCGGCGTCAACGATAATGACATCGAGAGTGCCTGCGCCGTTGGTATGCAGGGCCGCGAGACTGGAAAGTGTGTCCAGAAACTGGTTAGCCACCGGGATGATGACACTGACTTCCGCCGGGCGAATAAGACGGAAATCGAGCGGAGCTCTGACGATGGACGGAATAAGTGTTTCGGCGCGTCGCAGGTCCAGATTCTGGTACTGCTGTGCCGTGGCATCCGGGATGTCTTCTTCTACACCCAGAGCACTCTGTGATTGCACCCAGAGCGCAAAAATATCTCTGAAATGCCGTTCCCTGAGTTTTCGTTGAACGCCAGGGTGGTGAGCAAACGCCTGGAGATCTACCCCCGTTTGCGGGACACGCATTTCACGTGCGCCAAACCGGATGAAATGCTCGTACCCGTTCCGGAAGCCACCGTCCGCTACGATCGCGGCGACATCTGGATACAGCTGAGCATAGTGCGCTTCGCTGAACCATTGGTTCGGACTGTACGCGACGGGATTTGAGTTTGTCAGATAGTGATGAAGAGCATTGAGAAAGAGGCCCTGCTCTACTGCTTTTGCGACATCGGGATATGTAGCGAGATACCACTCCGGGTCGAAATACCAGGAACTACGGCATAGACCTGCTTCAGATGACATCAGGAACTGCCGAAAGTCTCCCTTTCCGTAATCATATGACAAGCCTCGGCTCAGGCTCGCCATGCGGAAGACGGAGGTTTCAAAAAAGGGATGTGCCTGTCTGTGCTCGTGTTCGCCGTCGGTCAGGTAATGATCATACCCGTTGCTGAACCCCTGAGAGATCAGGACAGGCAAACTGACGTCTGGATTGCGGCTGAAGTAGTCCGTTTCTGAAAACAGCCAGTGTGGCGAGCGGCTGCGAAAGCCACTTTCACAATAGTGCAGAAAGCCACAACTGAAGACGCCGTAACTGATCCCGTCTCGAACGTCCGGATTTTGACGGAGATACCATTCTTCATCAAAGAACCGGTTCGGTGAAAGGCCTCTGCTGGCACCTTTTTCAAGCCAGTGAGTTTCCATTGCCTCATTGCTGAGGTTCAGCGGCAGACCGTCATCGCTCAGAAGCTTTTCTTCGCGCAGAACGTGAGCATAGCGTGTCCGGTACCACTCCGCATCAAAGCGTCCCCACACGGGGGGACGGTTACCGGAAAAAGCCGGGGAAGCTAGGATGTAGTCTTTCAGGCTCATGCGGACCGTTTCCTCTGCGCGAAACTCTTACTTCAGTGCCAGCAGTATTTCAGTTCTGTTGAGTGCGGCGGCTTTGCCAGAGATCATGGAAGTTGATCGGTTGGATATTGCCAACAGGGAAGCCTGCTTCCCGGATCGTATTAAGCAGGATCATTCTTGCGGACGGGAACAGATACCCAGGAGCATTGACCAGCAGCAGAGGTTCGACATCTGCCTGTGTGACGAGACCAGAAAGCGCAAAGAGACCCGCATAAGCGATCTGAAGCTCATAAAGCGTACGGGCATTGTGTGTGGCGGACTGCGGGGCGTCCAGACCCTGAGCACGGATCACCAGCGTGACTTCGAAATTCGGGTGCCCTCCCGGAAGCTGTCGGGCTGTCACGTCGACTGTCATGCCGATATGGGGCTCGCCTGAAATATCGCGATATATGTCAGGCGTATTCTGTACGTCGATGGACAGTGTGCGAAGGTATTGAGAGCCAAGGACGAGTGTAGGGGCAGCAGCCGGGCTTGCAGAAACGCCCGAAGCGCCCTGAAGTGTGTCTGCGTGATCGTGATCGTTCATCCTGACCTTACCTTGTAAGCTATGCACGGTGTCCTGCGTAGTCGTCTGAAAGCGCAGCAACATGTCTGAGATAGTCTTGTGTCATGAGGGCGGCATTTTGGCTACCCGGCAACACTTTCTGCTGATCTCAAATGAACCTGCCACGTAGCATTCCCAAAGCTGGCAACGGTGCCCATCGTTTAGGTAATTCGGCCCAGCGTATGCGCTCGATGTGATAGACGGGCGGAGGTTGCTGCTCACTGATAAGAAATCGCGAGTAGGTCCTGACCTGAGCCATGCGCCACTGGCAGTCGGCCTCAGCGGCCTTCTGGGATAGATGAATATCTGCGACGACTTTGCGCTTTCCCTGTGAAGCAATGACAGCCCAGAGAAGATCAGCTTTTGGAAGTGTCGGGCGGAGGGGGATGACTTCGGACACAGCTCTCCCTTTCAGTGAGGCGCTGAGAATGTTATCGCCTTAAAGGAACGTCAGCATCGGTGCTTGGTTATGTTCCAGACGCAAGCACATCATGAGTGCTGACAGGAAATCAATCCTCCCGTGGTGCGGTTCTTGCCTCACGGGCAGCACGAATAGGACATTCCTATGCTGAGACTTCTTTTTATTGTCATCTTTCTGGCTGTACTGATCGTATTTGCCCTGAGCAACACGGACCTTGAGCCGATCTGGCTGATTTCTTTTGGCTGGCATCTGTCCGTAGGTACGCTCGCGCTGGGCATCGGTGTCGTGGGACTGATCTTCGGGTTTCTCACGGGCTGGGTGGGTGAGTTTCGTCAACGCTCCCGAGCTCGTCGCTCCGAAGCGCATGTCCGCACTCTGGAAAGCCAGCTTGTTGAGCTGCACCAGCGCCTTGATCGCCTCCAGACACCGCCTGTTGCTGCTACGACAACAGTGTCCTCACCTGAAAACCGGATCTGACTGCACCCATGACCAAGCGCACCCGGCTGATTGCCGCTTTTGATACAGACAGTCGAACGCAGGCAGAAGAGTGGTCTTCAAGTCTTGGGCATGCTGTTGATGCCATCAAGCTTGGCCTCGAATTTACGTATGCCTGTGGTCTGGATGCCGTGAAGTCTGTGTCTGCCGGGCATGAGTTGTTTCTGGATCTCAAACTGCATGATATTCCCAATACTGTAGCCTCGGGACTGTCCGCATTGGCGCCATTGCGCCCTGCCCTGACAACAATTCACGCCTGTGGCGGCACCGAGATGATCTCACGGTCCCGCGAAGCCTTGGAGCAGGCTTTTCCGAATGACGAAAAGCGCCCCAAACTGCTAGCCGTAACTGTTCTGACGAGCATGGATGAAGCTGGACTTAGAGAAACCGGCGTTGAGGCTACGCCACGGGAACAGGTTCTGCGTCTTGGCAAACTCGCCATTCGTGCCGGTGCGGATGGCCTTGTATGCTCAGCACATGAGATTGCTCTTTTGCGAGACGCTTTAGGCGATGACCCGGTTTTGGTTGTTCCCGGCATTCGGCCAGAGGGTAGCGCTTCCAACGACCAGAAGCGCATCATGACGCCCACTCAGGCAGCAAAAGCAGGAGCGGATTGGATTGTTGTAGGTCGCCCGATCACGCGCTCGCCTAATCCCGCAAAAGCCGCGGCAGCTATTATGGCTGAGCTTGCAAGCGTATGACGAAAGTTAAAATCTGCGGTGTGCGAGATGTGGCGACAATGCAGCTTTGCGCCAGTTTAGGCGTCGACTGGGTTGGCTTCGTCTTTCATCCGGCATCACCGCGATACGTTTTGCCGGAACAGGCCCGCCGGCTGCATGAGAGTGTGTCAGGCGGTCTTACGCCCTCTCGTGTCGGGTTGTTCGTCAAAGCCGATGACAAAACAATTGAGCACACTCTGCAAACAGTGCCGCTCAATGTTCTGCAGATTTACGATTCAGTTGAACGTGCAAAAGAAATCAGAAGTCGATTTGGACTTCCCGTCTGGTTAGCACGTGGGGTGAAATCCGCTTTGGATCTTCCTGCTCGCGCGGATATCGACGGATATGTCATTGAAGCTCCCCGGCAGGATGGAGACGATCGTCCGGGCGGCCTTGGACGCACATTCGATTGGACCTTGACCCAGGAATGGAAAGCTCCAGCCTTCTGGATGCTGGCAGGTGGCCTGACGCCTTCCAATGTTCAAGAGGCTATTAACGCCAGTTTAGCGCCCGCTGTGGATGTGTCTTCCGGTGTTGAAAGCCGCGTGGGTGAAAAATCTCACAAATTAATTGAACAATTCGTCGAAAAAACCCGCATAAGGGGTTGATCTTCAAACAGACCTTTCGTAAACACCACCTCGCTCGACAGGAGAGATGGCCGAGCGGCTTAAGGCGCACGCTTGGAAAGCGTGTGTACGTTAATAGCGTACCGTGGGTTCGAATCCCACTCTCTCCGCCAATAATACCCCACCATTAGTGACCGTTATTGAGCAAGGGCAGCCATTTTTGCCCTTTTCGTTCATCTGGTTTGTGTCCATTAATGATGAGAACAAAACACGAACTTTAATCGTGATAGGGGATACCTATGGGGGTATCGTTTGAGGCGTGGGAGTATCGGTGCTGACAGACGTAGCAATCCGCAAATCTTTCCCGCGGGAATCTTAGTATAAACTCAGCGATGCGCAGGGTTTGCACCTTATTGTTCGCCCGAATGGCGCTAAGATCTGGTGACTGGAATATCGGTTCGGCGGAAAAGAGAAGACACCCTCGTTCAGTGTCTACCATAAGGACGGCTGGAGGTTCGAAAAACCCCCTTGGTTTTAAGGTTGCCTCTGTAATTCTGTTTTCCTCCGCGTACATTGGAGAGAGGATCGCATGAAGCAGGTGGACTTCTTTGATGTTGTAGAGCAGCTGGCTCGCCTGCGTGGGTTTGTGATTAACTCGAATCCTTTTCCCGGACTGTGGATTTTGAAGTGTTCCGCCCTGACCTGAAAGTGTCTTTGGCCCATGTGGATGGGGGAAAGGCGGACGGTCGCAGTTTGACCCGGTGTTGATGTTCAAAATTCTGGTGATCCAGGCGCTGAACAATTTGTCCGACGAACGAACGGAATATTTGATCAACGATTGCCTATCCTTTACGCGTTTGCTGACGCTTGGGCTGTCGGACCGCGTGCCTGACGCCAAACGGCCTGCCTGTTCCGTGAGCGATTCAGTTGAGCCGGTGCTATCGACATGCTGTTCAGCCGGTTTGATGCGATCCTGCAGGACACCATTGATCTACCGATGTCAGGTCAGATCTTGAATGCGACATTGGTTGCAGTTCCAAAGCAGCGCAAGACAAACGCTGAGAAGACGGATCTCCGGTAAGGCCGGCTCCCACAGGACTGGCAGAACAAACCCTCAAAGCTGTCTCATAAAAACAAGCATACGCGCTGGATGCTGAAGTTCATCAAAGCGACAGGATGATGGAACATGTCGTGCAACGGATTTTGCCATTCCCGTTCATTGGTTACAAATCGCATATTTCTGTTGATCGGAAGTTCAGGTTAACCCGGAAATGGACAGCGACCGATACGGCAGCCAGTGATGGCGCCAGGCTACGCGAGCCAAAGACCCCTGTCACAAACCGAAATTTTCAATCATCTACACACAATTTCAACTAATTCAAATAGTTAAAATATTTAATAACTATGAATTTGACATAACAAAAGAATCACTACACAGTTTATTTGATATTCAATAATAACGAAACGGTATGGTTTTATGTCTGTAGTGTTTGCCAGTTCCTGTCCTCCGATGATGCCGGGCTCTCCCCTGCTTTCACTCCCTTTGTTCGGACCGCACGCCACAGGTAGACACCATGACCTACATATCCGCTCCTCTTCCTAATCTCTCCCTTCTCTGGGGGCGGGATGCGCGTGAAAATACTCCGCTTCACGAGCAGTTTTCTGCCGTTTTCGAAAAAATTCGGAAACAGGCTCTTCAGGCCGAACTGAACCGCGAACTTCCTTTCGAGCAGATACGCCTTCTCAAGGAGAGTGGTTTCACGGCGCTCCGCGTTCCTGTAGCGCATGGTGGGCTCGGTGCCAGTCTTGAGGATCTGTTTTCTCTTATTACAGCGTTGGCCAAAGCGGATTCAAACGTTGCACAGGCGCTCCGAGCCCATTTCGGCTTCGTTGAGCATCTCCTGTTTGAACCCGATGGCCCCTATCGCACGAAATGGCTCGACCGGCTTGGAGCCGGACAGACCGCAGGGGCCGCAGCCGCTGAAGGCCCGGCCTCCAAGCGTGATCTCTTCAGCACGACCTTGTCCCAGAGAGATGGCCATTGGGTCATTAACGGCTCGAAGTTCTTCACGACCGGTTCTCTCTATGCCGACTGGCTGACTGTTACCGGCACAACGGAAGATGGCCAGACCGTCAAAACACTGGCTGCCCGCAATGATCCCGGCCTGGAAATTGTGGATGACTGGGACGGTGTTGGGCAACGCCTGACCGCCAGCGGCACGGCACATTTCCGCGACGTCCATACCGAAGACGACGATCTGCGTTACGGCAACACGGCCTTCCCGTACTCCCAGGCATTCTTCCAGCTCTATCATCTAGCGACTGTTGCCGGGATTGCGCGCTCCGCTGCAACGGACGTCGCGGATGCCGTACGCCGCCGCAAACGCACCTTCAGCCACGGTAACGCAGACCTTCCCGCAGAAGATCCACAGATCCTCGAAGTTGTCGGTCATGTCTTCAGTGGCGCCTATATCGCCGGGGCAGCTGTTGAACGTGCCTCCCGCGCCATTCAGGCCGTTGCGGATAGTCCTGCCTCGGAAATCGAACTTACGGTTGCGCGTGCTGAACTCGAAGTCTGGCAGGTACAGGATCGGATTTTGCCGCTGGTTCTGGAAGCCACGACGGCTTTGTTCGACGCGCTAAGCGGTGGTGCAACCTTGCGCGTCGTCGGATTGGATCGACATTGGCGCAACGTTCGTACACTGGGTAATCACAACCCCCGTGTCTATCGCACGCGCGTCGTTGGGGACTACGCTGTCAATGGAACCCTGCCCCCCGCTCAGTGGCGCGTGGGGGTGGCGTAATGGGACAGCACATCATCCTCAACGGCTTTACGATGGCCACGGTCTCGCACCTGAATTACGGCCTGTGGCGCCATCCCGCTGACCAGACACATCGTTACAAGGACATCAGCTACTGGACTGAGCTGGCACGCACACTCGATGACGCTGGGTTCGATGCCCTGTTTATCGCGGATGCCCTCGGCCAGATTGATGTTTACGGCGGTAGTCCAGACGCTGCCCTGAAGCACGGTATCCAGTCCCCACTGATCGATCCGCTTCTGCTGGTGTCCGCCATGGCCGCCGCGACGACGACGCTTGGTTTTGGCATCACGCTGTCCACCACTTACGAGCACCCTTATCTTCTCGCCCGCAAGCTGACGACGCTCGACCATCTGACAAAGGGCCGTCTGGGCTGGAACATCGTGACGTCGCAGCAGGAAAGTGCGGCTCGCAATCTTGGATTAGACCATCAGATACCCCATGACGAACGCTACGACCGGGCGGACGAGTTCATGAGCGTCGTCTACAAGTTGTGGCTGAAATCCTGGGAAGATGGTGCTGTCATCCGAGGCCAAACGACTTCAGGTGAGTGGATCTACACCGATCCAGAAAAAGTTCACCCTATACGGCATGACGGCCAGTACTACAGCGTTCCGGATGGCCATACTGCCGAGCCCAGCGCGCAACGGGTTCCCGTTCTGCTTCAGGCAGGCGCTTCAGCCCGGGGTGGCGCATTCGCGGCGCGACATGCGGAAGTCATTTTCGTCGTCGGTGCCGGCGCAGAAGGGACACGAAAGAATGTCCGGCGTATTCGTGAGGACGCTGCTCGCGAAGGTCGCGATCCAGACAGCCTGCGCTTCATTTGCGCCGCAGCAGTCGTAGTCGGGGAGACTGAGGAAGACGCTATTCGCAAATTTGCGGAATACAAAGCCTTCTACGATGCCACCGGATCGCTCATCCACTACTCTTCAATGACGGGTGTGGACTTCTCGAAGAACCAGACAGACGAGGTCCTGACCTATCGTCCAACGGAAGCCAGCCAGTCTGTCCTTGAACAGTTTGACCCAGCCATCAGCGGTCGTTCATGGACTATTGCAGAAGCCACAAGCCCGGCAGAAGGCTTTGGTCGTGCCAAAACTTTCGTCGGTACAGGTGAAACCGTCGCGGATCAGATTGAGCAATGGCTCGAGGAATCCGAGACCGACGGCCTCAATCTGATTCAGCTCGTTAATCCGGACAGCTACAACGACTTCATCCGCCTCGTCCTGCCGGAACTGAAGCGTCGTGGCCGTATCAAGCCTAAGGACGGCAAGACCCTGCGTGAAAGGCTTTTCCCGCAGAATATGTCCGCACATCCAGCTCCCGACCACCCGGCCTGGCGCTGTTGACCCTCCCAAGACCTGAAAATTCCCGTTTCCTGTATCTTGTGAGTGTATCTCCATGCCCGCATTTTCATTTTCCAGCCGTAGCGCCAGTGGCTCCGTTTCCCTGATTGCCCTGCTGACCCTCTCGGTTAATACCTACGCTTTCGCTGATACTGCTTCTCCGGCCACCAAGGTGGGCACAAATCCGCGTCACGGCACGCCTGCGCTGCCTGCTCACAAATCGGCTGCATCCCGCGCCATCAGCGCCAAAGCAACCGAGAGCATTGGGGTGGAAGGACACCGGCAGGCTAACTGGGTGTCCAATCCCGTTTCTGCGGTTACCATTCGCGAATATGCCGCCGGGACCAATCCGCTCAAGGCCCTCACCCGACTACCTGGCGTTCTGTTCAATTCCGGTGATCCGCAGGGCGTGAACACCTGGCAGAACTCGTTCCTGATGCATGGTTTCGATCAGAGCCAGATCGGCATGACGCTGGATGGGATTCCGCTTGGAGACCAGCAATTCAGCAATGTTAACGGCCTGAGCCCGACCTCCGCGATTTCGTCCGAAAACATCGAGCGTATGGATGTTTCAGCGTCCACAGGTTCGGAGAGCGTGGCCAGTACGTCCAATCTGGGCGGTACGGTGCAGTTTATTTCACGCGATCCGTCTCACAAACGTGGGGCCAGTGTGAACCAGACCTTCGGGAGTAACGCGACCTACCGGACGTTTGTGCGTCTTGAAAGCGGTGATCTGAACCGCCAGGGGACGCGCTTCTATGTTTCCTATGCCCGCAACGACACCACCAAATGGCGTGGTGGGCAGGACCAGTTCATGCAGCAGGTCAACGCCAAGGTTCTGCACCCTATCGGGCAGGACAGCCGCATTACGGCCTACTTCGACTACACCGATATGCAGATGCAGAACTATCAGGACTACAGCCTGGATATGTTCAATAACGGTGGCTACGCGATCGATAACTTCATCGGGCAGCCTGGCGGCTATGAAAAGGCATATCGTCTCGCGCTGGCCCAGCGTGGACTTCCGGGAGGACAGGTTCCTGCAGCCTATGCCAACCTCAAGAGCCCTTACACCGCGTCCTATTACGAGGGCGCCCAGATGCAGCATTCCTATGTTGGGGGTGTATCGGCCGATCTTGCTCTGACTGATCGCTTGCGTTGGCAGAGTACGGTCTATGGGCACCGCTCCTATCAGCGCGGTTCAGTCGCAAGCCCTCTGATCTCGTCTCCTAACGGAGCGCCTCTGATCGATCAGGTTACGCAGCCCGATACGAACCGTTTCGGCTTTACGACGTCCCTGTCCTATCGCATCGCGCATAACGTGCTGAATGCAGGTCTCTGGTATGAAAATACCCATTTTGACATCAGTAAGCCGCTTTACCAGCAGCCGCTGCTGCAGGACGTCCTCGACGGGACCGCAACACCCGTCAACGGGCTCGACAACCTTAAGAACCCTTTCCAGAATGGCTACCGACAGGTCTTTAATACCAACACGTTTGTCGCTTATTTCCAGGATACGTATCACGTTACCAGCACCATCGCGCTCCATGCTGGTTTCCGATCCGTCCTGAACACGACCCGCGTCGGCGCGCTGGCCAACTGGGAAACTTACACCCGCACGACTGCTATCGCTGGTGGAGACTCACTCACGTCCAGCAAGCCTTTCCTGCCGCATTTCAGTGGGGAATGGCGCTTCGCTCCCGGCCATCAGCTCTATTTTGATATCGCGGAGAACGTGAAGGTTTATCCCGTCTCGGGTTATAACAGCGGATCATCGCCGTTCTCGACCTCACAGGCCGCCTATCAGGCCTCCAAAAGTACGCTGCGCCCTGAGACAGACTGGAATTTTGCAGGAGGCTATCGTTATACGGGCCGCCTCGTCAGCGGTTCGCTCTACGGCTATCACACGATCTTTTCCAACCGGCTGCAGCGTATCTCCACCGGACCGACAACCCAGCCGTACACCACCATCCAGAACGTCGGTGGCGTAACGATGACCGGTGTGGATGGTGCCGTAACGCTCACACCCGTTAAGGGGCTGAGCCTGACCAACAGCATCAGCTACAACCATGCCGTCTATGACAACAACATTACTCAGACCGTCAACGGATCGCGGGTGACCTACAATATCCGCGGCCAGCAGGTCGTGGCTTATCCACGCCTCATGTATCACGCTGACCTGTCCTACACCTGGCATGATCTTCAGGCGCATATCGAGGCCCAGTATGTCGGCAAGCGGAATCTTAGCTACACTGGCGACACGAAGGTTCCGTCCTACTGGCTGACTAATTTCGGCGCACGTTACGACCTGAGCAAACAGTTGCACCGCTTGTCTCATACGGGCTTTCTCCAGCACCTCTCGGTCGACCTGAATGTCTATAACCTGACGAACGTAAAATACATCTCCACCATGGGGCAGAACGGTTACCCTATGGCGGGTGATTACCAGTCTGTCGTCCTCGGTGCGCCACGCCAGTATTTCGGCGCTGTTCATGCGGATTTCTGACATGCAGACGACGTTTCCCGCCGCTCCGCTTCTGCCAGCCAGCCGCCTGCCCCGGAGCTTTACCCTCCAGTATGCCGGCCTTCTGGTCTTCATGATCGGGGATGGCGTCGAGGTCGGCTATCTGTCGCCGTTTCTGGTCCAGACGGGGCAGACGGAGCACTTCGTAGCCCTTCTCTTCACAGCCTACGGACTCTTTGCTGCTCTGGCGGCCTGGTTCTCGGGCTTGCTGTGCGACATCTTTGGTAGTCGTGCCGTCATGACGGCTGGTCTGTTATTCTGGATCGTGCCGCAACTTCTGTTTCTTGGCGTTGCCATTCCGGCTCATTCTTCAGCCTTGCTACTCCTGACCTACGGATTGCGAGGAGCAGGATATCCGTTGTTTTCTTATGGGCTGCTGACCCTGCTCGTCACCACGATCCGTCAGGACCGGTTGGGTCGTGCTGTCGGTCTGTTCTGGTTCTGCTTTACCTGCGGCTTGCCCACGGTCGGTTCTATTGTGGCGCAACTCCTGCTCCCCGTTTACGGCCAGTACATTACACTCTGGATCGCCCTTCTCGGCGTGGGAGCGGGTGGCCTCCTTGCCGTCCTGCCGCTACCCACTACGCCACGTGCAGAGAAAGGCAGCCTGAAAGACATCGGCCCTACCCTGCGCGAAACGGTTCATCAGATCCGTCACAATCCGGGCGTCGGTCTGGCGTGCATCGTGCGGGCGGTCAATTCCAGCGCTACGCATGGCCTGATCGTTTTCATGCCATTCTTTTTCACGGGCCGTCTGGGCTTGTCCCAGGATGTATGGATCCGCTTTCTAGAAATCATCTTCGCCAGCAACATCGTCTTCAACCTGCTGATCGGTTTTGCCAGCGACTATGTTTCATGGCGGCAGACCATCATCTGGTTTGGCGGTATCGGGAGTGCCGTGAGTTGCGTTGGTTTGTATTGGATCCCGCTGCTGTACGCCCACAGTAGCCTGCTCGCGGTTTATGGCTCTGCCGCAGTTTTTGGCATGACGCTTGCCGGATATGTGCCGCTTTCGGCTCTGACGCCCTCTCTTCTGCCAGATCACAAAGGTATTGCCATGTCCCTGCTGAACCTTGGCGCAGGGAGTAGCGTCTGGATCGGGCCTTTCATTGTTTACCTTTTTGAAGGCGCTGTCGGCACGCAGGGAATTATCTTCATCTACGCCGCTCTGTTCCTGGCAAGCGCAATCCTAACCTTTTTCATTACGCCTCCGTCTCTCACGCGACCTGACCGCACCAGTAGTCAGACACTCCCCCAATCCGAAGGAGTTCCCTCATGACACAGCTTACGATCGAAAAGGTCACATCCCGTATCGGCGCCATCGTCCATGGGATTAACGCCCGCGAACTTCTGCCTGAAGAACACAAAGCATTCATCCATGATGCTCTGCTGCGCCATAAAGTGATCTTCCTGCGCGACCAGTTCCTCGATGATGCCCAGCATGAAACGTTCAGTCGTGTCTTCGGAGATCCAATCCTTCACCCGACAATCCCCGCAGCCGCAGGGACGCCCTATACGTTCGAACTGAACTCCCGCAACGGTCGTTCCACGGATTCATGGCATACAGACGTCACTTTCGTGCCGGCTTACCCCAAGGCCTCGATCCTGCGCGCTATCACGATCCCGCCCTACGGCGGCAGCACACTCTGGGCCAACACAGCCACAGCCTATGAAGACCTCCCCGCGCCTCTGCAGCAGCTTGCCGACACACTTTGGGCGGTTCATGGCAACGACTACGACACCAATTTCTACAAATACGACACGCGCCACGAGGAAATTGCGGACTTCCGGGCTCGTTTCATTTCACGCCTTTACGAGACAGAGCACCCGGTCGTGCGCGTTCATCCTGAGACCGGCGAGCGGACCCTTATCCTAGGCCATTTCTTCAAGGAAATTCGCGGCATCCCTACCCAGCATGCCAACCGGCTGCTGGAGATCTTCCAGTCTTACATCACGCAGATTGACAACACCGTCCGCTGGAACTGGAAACCGGGGGACGTTGCCATCTGGGACAACCGCGCCACCCAACACTACGCAACAGCCGATTTCGATACTCATCCCCGGCTCCTGCGTCGTATCACCGTGCGTGGCGATATCCCTCTCAGCGTTACCGGAGAAAAGAGCCGTCTGCTCAAAGGTCCCGATAATGGCCAGGATCTGGATCATTAACTCTAGGGGCCGGTAAGCCGACCAATAATATAAAATCAGGATGACGTGCGTGGGAAGAACAGCATGGCGTCAGCACTGTCACACGATAAAAGTAATATTTTAGAATACCTCCCAAAAGGAGTGCACATTCCCTATCTTCTACTAAAAATTCCCAGTGAGTGAGGTCACAGGTTCTATTCCGATTTCGATTATCCGCAGGTGGATATTTTTTGCCGAAAGAACACCATCGTATGCGCAAAGATGTTCGCCTGCGGCCTTTTAGGGAACTTATAAAATTCACATTACTTCTTAATGAAAACCAATAAAAATTAAGAAATTTATTGGAAAGAGAGCATGTCTCAAGATCGTCGTGCGTTTTTAAAGCTTTTGGGAACTGGGTTTGCCGCAACCGCTCTTCAAAGCAGTATTCGGAACGCAATGGCTTTGCCTGCTAACAACAGAACTGGATCCATCAAGGATGTGGACCACATTGTTATCCTGATGCAGGAAAACCGCTCTTTCGATCATTATTACGGTACGCTTTCGGGGGTTCGAGGCTTTGGAGATCCACGCACTGCGCGGCTACCTAACGGAAAACCGGTTTGGCGGCAACCACATGGCGATAGAGAGCTCCTTCCTTTCCGACCCAAACAGGAAAATCTTGGACTGAGCTTTATTGGAGATACCCCTCACGACTGGAACACAACACATCGTGCCTGGAATGAAGGGCGATGGGATGACTGGATCGCGCATAAAACCACTACGACGATGATCCATTTTAATCGGACGGATATTCCCTTTCACTACGCACTCGCAGACGCTTTTACAATCTGTGATGCCTATTACTGTTCCGTCATGGGTCCTACCTACCCTAATCGTAATTACATGTTCACCGGATGGACCGGTAATGACGGTAAAGGTCATGGCCCCCAACTTGAAACCGATGCCTTGGTCTGTGATTGGCCAACTTATCCGGAGCGGCTGGAAGCAGCAGGACTATCCTGGAAAATCTATCAAGATACTGGGTCGGGGCTAACGGCGGAGAATGGCTGGGGAGATGACCCGGATCATTACATCGGCAACTCTGCCAACAACACTCTTCTTCGCTTTGTCAAATATCAGACAGTCCTTCCTCACGAGCCGCTCGCTTTGAAGGCTCGCACCGGGACTAATATTGCTGTTTCAGGGACCTTATTCGACGACCTGCAGAAGGATGTCACGGCCGGTACCCTGCCTCAGGTTTCCTGGCTGATGTGTCCCAATGCCTATGATGAGCATCCAAACTGGCCAGCCAATTATGGCGCCTGGTTCATATCACGCGTCATCGACACTTTGACCTCCAATCCGGAAGTTTGGGGCCGGACGGCTCTGTTCCTGACTTACGATGAAAATGATGGCTTCTTCGATCATATTGTCCCTCCTGCCCCACCCGTAAGTCCGGCTCATGGTCAGTCTACAATTTCTGTTGACCATGAGATTTTTGCTGGCAGCGCAACTCACGACGCAGGACCTTATGGACTGGGCCCGCGAGTACCGATGCTGGTGATCTCGCCATGGAGCAAAGGAGGATGGGTCAATTCAGAAGTTTTCGATCATACGTCCCTCATCCGATTTATCGAGCGTCGTTTTGGTGACGAACATCCCGAACTGATTGAGACGCAGATTACACCTTGGCGCCGCGCGGTATGCGGAGACCTCACATCTGCTTTTGATTTTTTAAACCCCAACAGCTCTTTGTCATCACTTCCTCTCACAGCTTCATATGAGCCGCCAGATCGTGTCGCTCATACCAATTCGGTCGTGAAACTGCCGCTCGAACAAATCATGCCTCGTCAGGAAGCTGGCACACGACGGGCACGGGCACTTCCCTATGATCTCCACGTTACGACATGGCTCCTCCCGTCGGAGCATCAGTTAAAATTGAAATTCCAAAATTCAGGCAGCGCAACAGCCGTTTTTCACGTCCGGGATCAATCAGGGATGACGCGCCCGAGGTTTTATACCGTTGAGCCGGGGAAAAGCCTTGAGGATAAATGGCCGATATCGAAATCTGGTCATTATGACGTCGATATTCATGGCCCTAATGGCTTTTTTCGTCAGTTTTCAGGGCAAGTGCCTGATCAAAAACAAGCCTTTAGGCTGACAAGCGTGTCCAAACCCGCATCACAACGTTTGCTTCTGATTTTCGCTGCCGCGTTGGCGGATTTCTCGGTGGAAGATGGGTATAGTCAGCGCAAGACATCGCATACTGTGAATGCCACTCCCACCCAGATCGAAATTGACACAACAGACGCGCATGGATGGTATGATCTAACCGTAAGAAGTAATGGGACGGTCTGTCGTCTTTGCGGTCACATTGAAAATGGCCATCACAGCATAACTGATCCTGCGATTGGTCAATAGACCGTATGAAATCGTCAGAGCCCGAAAGCGTACAGCTGCTTTCGGGCTCCCAAGTTTGCAACTAAATCATCGGGTAGTTAGAAGTCTGCCGCGAGCGTCACAACTGCTGTGAATGCTGAGCCAACCACGTAAGTTGGTGTTGAAGCACTGACAGAGTTTCCAAAAATACCTTTCTGTTTCACAGCGGTCAGTCCGAATCCACTGATAGATGACAGGTAATTCACGCCTCCCATATTGACGAGGTTGAGCATAATTTTCGGATGAACGCGCGTGTTGAAGGACGGGAGAGTGCGGCCAAGATTCAGGTCCGCAGTCATATACCCAGGAATCTTCTGATCGTTCATTAGAGTTGAATACTGTGCGCCCTGATAACGCAGGTTGAAGTTACCAAAATAGACGCCGTCGTCATATGTCAGGCCAATAGCGCCGCTCCATTTCGGGGCACCAGGATCCTGCTTTCCCTTTGTGGGCAGGTAATCTGTGCCGGCATCAACATTGTTGCCAATGCGGGTATGGAGAAACTGGCCAGAGGCATAAGCACTGATGTGATGCCATGGGCGTGTTCCGATTTCCCCTTGGAATCCCCATGCCTCTTCACCGCCAGCGGCAATCTGCGTGCTGATAAGGACGCTGGTTCCTGGCAGGTAAGATGAGCTACCGATCTGGTGATTGGTCAAGTTGTAGTGGAACCATGACGCAGAAACATTGATGGGCCCATTATGTCTGTAACCTACCTCCTGTCCAATGAAGTACTCTGCACCAAGATTTTTTGACGGTGTGCTCGAAGGGGTTGCTGACGTCATTGAAAACTGTGGAACGTAAGGGCTCCAACCGGCCGGCAATCTGTAGGATGTCGTCGCATTCATGTAGACTTGATCGTTCTTGGTGATGTGGTAACTGGCCAGCAACTGAGGGGTAGGTTCAAAATAGTTCTTCCCAGCCTTGTAGGGATCAGCACCAGGAAGGTTCTGTGTGGCACTGACGGACGCCATGGAGGCCTTGAACCCGGCGTCTATAAGGAGCTTGTCTCCAAGCAGGCTAAGTTTGTCGTCCAGCCCGATTGCATTGACCTGTTGAACGGTATTTTCCTGATAACCCGTAATGGCCACACCGTTAACCGTCAGATATTTTTGGCTATAGCTCCAGTCTCCAGACGGAGACAACGCATATTGATGCTGGTATTCGGTATGGTTCCCGTATGAATACCAATAAAACAGTGAAAGTGTGTTATGCTTTGTCTTCCAGTCAAGATTGGTTGTGAAGCCGCTGGTGTTTTGCTTCCAGGGATGCACGCTCTCGACGGTGACTTTACCGGATTGACCCTCATATCCGTCCAAGGTCCCATACTGCTGGGTACCAAGATAACCGCCTGCAATGGGGATGGTTGATCCGTAGTTATTGGGGCCTCTCTGGAACGTCGTATAGGGCTCGATGTGGAGCGTCAGTTCGTCAGAGAGTTTGAAATCATTATGCATTGCGCCGAATACGACGTTGGTAAAGCGTTCGTTTATTTTATAATAATTCGTATCTCCCGCAGTGTAAGTTCCAGTATAATTGAAGCTTGTTCCATACTGCTTCCACTGAGACAGGCTCGGGTTTCTGTAAATATTCTGATGTGAACGTGTGTAACCAAAAACGATGTCTGTGCTGCTTCCCAGAGGTGGTCCCCATTTTTCAGACAGGGCGATAAGCTATAATCCGACCTGAGAGAGGACGGGTTTTATGGGCAAGGTTACGCGCAAAAGGTATGCGGCGGAGTTCAAATCACGGGTTGCCCTGGAAGCGATCCGTGGGGAACTGACGCTGGCGGAACTGGCGTCGAAACATGGTGTGCATCAGACGATGATCGCCCAGTGGAAACGGCAGGCGATCGAGGGGATGGCGGCGACCTTCTCCGGGAAGCCGGTGGCCGAGCCCCCGGTCAGCCCTGCTGATGTGGAGAAACTGCACGCGAAGATAGGCGAGCTTCTCGTGGAACGGGATTTTTTACGCGATGCCTCTGCTCGGTTGGGCGTGATCAGAGGCGGCAGATGATTGACCCACAGCGACCGCGCCTTTCCATTGTCCGGCAATGCCTGCTGCTGCATCTGAACCGGTCTGGCGTCTACTATCGGCCAGTGCCACAGAGCGAGGCCAATCTGGCGTTGATGCGGCTGATCGACGCCCAGTTCCTGGAAACGCCATATTATGGCTCACGGCAGATGACATGGTATCTGCGCCGCCTGGGATATGAAGTCGGCCGCAAGCGGGTCCGGCGGCTCATGGCGATCATGGGCCTGCGGGCGGTCTACCAGAAGCCGCGCACGAGTGTGCCTCATCCGGAGCATCGGAAATATCCGTATCTGCTGCGGGATCTGGTCATTGAGCGGCCTAACCAGGTCTGGTGTTCCGATATCACGTATATCCCCATGAAACGGGGATTTCTCTATCTCGTGGCGATCATGGACTGGTTCACGCGCAAGGTGCTGTCCTGGCGTCTGTCGAACACGATGGATGCGGAGTTCTGCATCGAGGCGCTACAGGATGCCCTCACGCGCTATGGCGCTCCGGAAATTTTCAATACTGACCAAGGGTCGCAGTTTACGACGCCCCGTTTCACCGGGCTCCTGGAAGAGCGTCAGATCCGCATCAGCATGGACGGGCGCGGGCGATGGCTGGACAACGTGTTCATCGAGCGTCTGTGGCGGTCGCTGAAATACGAATGCGTCTATTTGCATGCGTTCGAGACCGGATCGGAGCTACGGGCCGGGCTTGCCGGATGGATCACCCATTATAACGGGCAGCGTCCGCACTCGGCACTGGCTGGACGCACGCCCGATGAGGCGTATCATGACGTGCCGACGCCATCTGGTCCGGGGTTAACCCCGGACCAGATGGCCAACAGCAGCGCCGTCAGAATGGCGGCATAACAACAACCGGGTATAGCTTATCAAGCCCACAAAACTGTCCGAACGGACGGGTCCACCTCTCCCGGGGCCCACCGCTTCTCAACGTTGGCATCCACATGATAGCGCTCGATCTTGCCCGGCCCCCTCCATACGTTAGCAGCTGAGTGAGAGAAGGACGCAAATGCGCGGACGTCACTGTGCCCGATTTCACCTGTGTTCAAGCGGAGAAACTGTTTTTGCAAGCTGTGCGTTCCGCCTGACAGGTCAATATATCCCCCGAATTTATCGGTGGGACGAATTTCCTGCATCGAAACTATTGCTCCGTCCGCATTGTAGAGCGGAGCAGTAAGGTCAACCGATCCTTGAGTGACCTTGACTGAAGCAAGGTTCTCGTTGTCGACCATGGATGTCGCCCACGGCGCATAGCTGAAGGCATCTGAAACGGGTACACCTTCGAACAGAAACCCGATCTGAGACTGGTCAAGGCCCCGGATATGCATGGTTTCAGTCTCAGTATTGATAGGGCCTTCGTTCCCAGCCTGAACGCCTGGCAGACTGGCAATTAGCTGCGTGGGAGAGATAGTGGGAACCTGTTTGGAAATATAGGCGCGTGACACCTCACTGACCGAAACAGGCGCGCTTTGCCTGACCAGAAGGCCCCCTCCCACATTATGCTGCTGAGCACGTACATTGAATTCTTCGGCCTTGGACCGCGATTCAATCTGATGTGTGGGGACACGCCGACTGGATGGTGTCTCCGCTTTTGGGTGGGGTGCCACTTTATGATGCGAAAGAATTTTTGTTGGGACCCCGGCAAACGCGTCCCCATCAATAACGGTGAGACCACAGGTCACCATGATGCAGGAGGAAAGAAGCCGCCGTCGGAAGAGGCTATGGGAGGCCTTTGAACGTTTAGTGGTCATCGTTATCCTGGAGAGATCACTGTCTCAGAGAGCGAGCGTCGTGGGCGACCACGACATCGTTCGTAATGAACGGGCAATCTTTTACGGGAGGCGTAAATCTCTGTGTGTGATGCTTTTATGATGCTTTGTTGAAATCCACCTTCTGTCTCACAGAGTGGGTTTCAATAGTTTCAGTTGCCTCGTAGGGTTTCTGAATCATGGTAAATTAACGCGTTCTGCTGCCGGAGATGCCCGCATTTGAAACGATATCTTCTTCAAGCAGGCAAGCCTGCTTTGGCTTTATTCGGCATTTTGATTGCTCTGCTTTTTTGTGCCCTTTTGGGTATCTACCTGACAGTCACTCCACCTGTGCAGCCAGCTCTTGATCACGACAGTAAAATTCAGGCAATGCAAGACGCAATATTCCCTCGCCTTACAGCTATCATGATGAATGCGGCATGGGAAAAAGAAGTATTTTCTTCTCCAGATATTGTCGAGTTATTTCATGAACGCCATCAAAGATTGAAAGATAACTTAAACTGTACGCCACATCCCGTTTGCATGGTCCAATCGTGGGAAATTACCCAACACGAACGAGAAGTTTTTGGGGCGATTTTGCAAAGCCTCTCCAAGCATTTCCAATTTCAATATGATGAAATGCAGTGGAACCGGGACGCAGACGCCATCAATTACATTCTGTCGGTCTATGGTGAAGGGCATGCCCCTCGGTATCCAAAAATAGACGCCGCCTCTGTGGACGTAACAGCAAAAGATTTTTCTAACCTTATTATGGGAATACAAACCAAAATTCTAAGTGACCAATCTCAACACCAAGGTCTTGCTTACCCATTTTTTAAAGACGCTCTAGTGAATGCCGTCTTTCTTTTAGACGCAAATGATAGAATGGACGCCGTTCGTTTCTCTGGTTTGTGGAATACCTGGAATGCGCCATCTTTGGGTTTTGCACGCCATTTGAACTGGAAAAGGTACCCATACACAGCCATTATCGTTCCAGGCGAAGGCCCCGAAGACCCACATACGCAGCTCTCGGCGTTAGGAAAATTCCGCCTCACATTAGCGGTTGAGAGCTATAATCGACAGGTGGCTCCTTTCATAATTGTCTCTGGTGGGGCAGTGCATCCCGCCCATACGAATTTCGTGGAAGCGGATAAAATGAGACGCTTTCTGATTGAGCGTTTTCATATTCCCGAAAGAAGCATTGTCACTGAGCCTTATGCGCGTCACACAACAACGAACCTACGCAACGCTTCGCGGTACCTGCAAATTCTTGGAGCACCAGAGAATAAACCCGCACTGATCGTGACGGATCCGGGTCAAAGTGATTATATTTCAAGCACAGTTTTCTTTAGCCGCAATATGACTGAGCTGAAGTGTGAGCCAGGAGAGATCGGTCAAAGGCTTTCACCGTTTGTGACGATTTTTATTTCTAACAGAGGGTGTAATAAAATAGATCCTCAGGATCCATTGGATCCGTAAATTAAGTAAACAAATATATTACTATATTTCATGTGAGTTAATTTTTGTTTTTAAATAATTTTCCCTTGTCTTGTAATTTAATGTCTCTTCGGGGGGAGATGTATTCAGAAATTTTTACTTATGATGCCTCCCTTCAACACTAAAAATTTCCATGTCACACAACGTTATTTCCACTCGTGAATGGATAAAGTCGGAAACGGCAGCCGTCTTTCGAAAGCGAAAGGATGGTATGCATCGAATTAAAGAAATATTTTTATGACGATGGTAACTAACTTTCAAATCGGGCGTTATGTTTTGGATTGGTTCTGTTTTTATAAATATACTAAGCGCACGCATTAAATTGCGTATAATATATTTATAAAAACAAAGATGAAAAAGACTAATTTTTAGAAACCTCTCAGAAAATTTACCTGATAATAAGTGGATAATTTCCGCCTAAAGGATCAATGAAAATGGCCATTTTTACTAAAAAAAATGCGGCCACGTCGTTCCGCTTTCATGATGAAAGGGTTATCTGCTCTGATCTCTTTAGCGAAGATCGACTTTTACAGCATGCCCGCAGTTTGTCTGAAAGTCATGGAAACATTCATTTTCCAAAACACAATAATATATTGCCAGACCGACTGAGTGAGAACGCTGAATTTCTTCTGGAATCAAATATTTCGTTATCAAAAGCCGCTGAAAGGGGTGAGCAAATTACACCCGCTGGAGGATGGTTGATTGATAATTATTATCTGATGAATACTCAGATTCAAACTATTAAATTCGACCTTCCTCCGCATTATTATAAAGAGCTTCCTGAGCTATCCAGCGGGCCTTTCTCTGGTCTGCCAAGGGTTTTTGAAATAGCCTGGGCTCTTGTAGCTCATACAGACAGCCGGATTAATCCAAACACAATATGCGATTTTTTAAGTGCATATCAGGAAGATAGAGCTCTTCTCATTAGAGAACTTTGGGCTATTCCCACCCAGATCAGAATAGTTTTGATTGAGAACCTTCGGCGAGTAGCAGATAAAGTTTGCCAGAATCTACAAGCGCAAAAACAGGCTGATAATCTTGCCAACACTTTGTTTTCAGATGCTTATTATAATAACACAAAAATTCTTGAAGCGCTTACCAAAGTAAATACTGAAACATTATCACCCGCTTTTATTGTGCAATTTTCGCACCGCTTGAGAGGGCATGATCCACAGAAAGATCCTGCATCTTTATGGATGGAGGCAATATTACAGGAAAAAGGTACAAATCTTGGAAAGATTGTTCATGAAGAATTGCAGGAACAAGGTGCATTAAATGCCACTGTAAGAAATATTATTACAAGTATGCGTTTGATAACAACTCTAGATTGGAACGGTATTGTTGAGAAAACAAGCCCCGTAAGTCAAATATTTTATCGTCATACGGGCTTTTCGGATATGGATCCTCCTACCCGGAATTTATATAGCAAAGCCGTTGAGGCCCTTGCGAAAGGGTCCAGCTATACAGAGTGTGAGATCGCTCAGAAGGTCACTTCTCTTGCAGGAATGCAAAAAGATCTACCAAATTCTGATCTTCGCAAGTCAGATCCTGGCTACTACCTTTTAGCAGAAGGTCGGGAGTGGCTCGAAGCAGAGTTAAAATTCCGTGCCCCCTTACGTGTACAAATCGGACAGGGTTGCCGCCGGTTAGGCATAACGGGTTACAGTTTGGCTGTAACAGTACTGACTTTACTCGTCCTGACCGCTTTTCTTTCTGCCATGAATGGTCAATTGTCAGGTCGCGCCGCGTTTGCGTTGATTGTTCTGGGATTTATTCCTGCCACTGATGCGGTAGTCGCCGGTGTAAATCGCTTTCTGATGTGGGCCATCAAAGTATCCGAACTCCCCGCGCTTGAACTCAGAGAGGGAGTCACAGCACCGCTGCGGACTATGGTTGTCGTCCCTACTCTTCTGACAAAACGATCTTCCATTGTAGAAATGGTAAATCGTTTAGAGAAACATTACCTGTCCAGTCGGGATGGTGAGATCTACTTCGCCCTACTCACAGATTGGACAGACTCTCCAACCGAGAACCGGAAAGGTGATCATGATCTTCTGGATGTGGCTATCCAAGAAATCGGGAAGCTAAATCGGACTTATGGATCGGGCTCTGCTGGCACAAGATTTCTTCTCCTCCATCGCTGGCGTCTTTGGAGCATTAGTGAAGGAAAATGGATCGGATGGGAGCGAAAACGCGGTAAGTTGCATGAATTAAACCGTCTTCTGCGTGGTGCAACAGATACCAGCTTTCTTGATCTGCCCGATCAGAGCATTCCTCAAGGTGTACGGTATATTGTTACCGTAGATTCCGATACACGTCTTCCGCATGAGGTTGTCAGGCGTCTTGTCGGGAAGATTGCCCATCCGCTCAATAATGCCCGTTTTGATCCGGAAAAAGGCCGCGTCACGGAGGGATATGCGGTTCTCCAGCCACGTGTGACGCCTTCATTGCCCGAAGCTCGGCAAAGCACGCTATTTCAAAGAGTGTTCTCAAGTCCCAACGGGATAGAACCTTATACAGCTGCAGTATCTGACCTGTATCAGGATATGTTTGCAGAAGGGTCTTTTGCAGGCAAAGGCATTTATGAAATCGATACGTTTGAAGCATCCTTAGCCGGCCGGGTTCCCGATGGAACGCTTCTGAGCCACGATCTTTTTGAAGGTGTTTTTGCCCGTGCCGGTCTCGTAACTGATATTGAAGTTATCGAGGAATATCCAACGGACTATTTGGTGTCCGTTGCCCGTCTTAATCGTTGGGTCCGTGGAGATTGGCAGCTTCTTCCATGGATCTTTTCATGGATGGGCCATTTCCCAACCATACGTATAAAAACTCGTCCTCTCACGGGCATTGCGCGCTGGAAAATGCTGGATAATCTGCGTCGCAGCCTTGCTGCGCCAATGGCAGTCAGCGCCCTGTTTGCCGGCTGGTTTCTTGAGTTCCATAATGCCGCGGTCTGGAGCCTTTGCATTGTTTCAACAATTGCTGTTCCAGCAGCGTTGCCTCTTCTGGTTGATATTATCAGGCGCAGAAGAGGAGAAACATTTCGCAGCTATTTTTCCCTTCTGACAATTGACCTCAAACGGACGGTTTTCACCACAGCTCTCTGTTTTGTGTTCCTGGCCGATCAGGCCTGCCTGATGGGGGACGCGATTAGCCGAACACTGGGGCGTGTTTTCGTTACTCGCAAACACCTTCTCCAGTGGGTTACGGCCGCTCAGGCTGCGGAAGCTCCACGTGAGCGGATGCAGGGATATTTCCGTCAGATGAGTGGAGCCGTTTTAACTGGTCTTCTCGCGGCGGGCGTTATGGTTGTGGCCGGTCCCTGGGTGTGGCTCATCATCCTACCATTCGCTGTGGCTTGGTGCCTGTCACCCGCAATCGCGTGGATGGCCAGTCAGTACCGAGCGTCTGCTCGCAGGCTTGAAGCTACTGAGGCTGAGACGGTTTTTATGCGTATGCAGGCCCGGCGGACATGGCGGTATTTTGAGACATTCGTCACTGCTGCGGATCATATGCTTCCGCCGGACAATTTTCAGGAATCCCCTGCCCCTCTTGTTGCCCATCGCACCTCTCCAACCAACATGGGACTTTACCTCCTGTCTGTTGTCGCGGCATGTGATTTCGGGTGGATTGGGGTAGCAGACGCAACATCCCGTCTCAGTGCCACCCTTGAGACAATGCTGCAGCTACCGCGTTTCAGAGGACATTTTTATAACTGGTACAGCACATCTGATCTGTCTCCGCTTTCTCCTATTTATGTTTCGACAGTGGATAGTGGCAATCTCGCTGGCCATTTGATGACACTGGCAGGGGCCTGCGAGGAGTGGGTTCAGAAAGGAAGAAAATCTGACATTTGGCGTGAAGGTATACGAGACGCCCTGAATCTGGCGCTTGAGGAAGCGACATCGGGAAACGGTATCTTTCGGTCATCCGAACTCGCACAACTTATGGACGCCCTTCTTCAGGACATGAAGGACGGCCACGCCAGTCAGATCACACTTACATACAGAGTACAGATGCTCGTCAGTCAGGCAGAGGAACTGGCGCATCTTCTACAAAGACGTGCCACGGCCGGAAGTGCAGGCAAAGGCACTACAACTACAGGTGCCGAGGACCTCCTATTCTGGCTGCACGCGGCACAGAACTGCCTGCGGAGTGAACGGAAAGATCTCGAGGATAACCCTTCCCTCCATTATGAACTCCGTAAAATTGCACAAATCTCAAGAACCATGGCTTTGGACATGGAGTTTGGCTTTTTGAGAAATGCAGATCGGAAACTGCTCTCGATCGGGTTTGCCGTGAATGAAGGCACTCTCGACGATAACTGCTATGACCTTTTGGCATCCGAAGCGCGGCTTGCTGTCTTCTTTGCCATTGCAAAAGGCGACATTCCTGCCTGGGAGTGGTTTCGTCTGGGGAGGCCTCTCGCTGCGGTGGCCCATGGCGAAGCTCTGGTTTCCTGGTCTGGGTCGATGTTCGAGTACCTCATGCCGTCCCTGATCATGGCCGCACCGTTCGATAGTCTTTTAGAAGAGACCAGTCGGCAGATTGTTCACCGTCAGATTGAATATGGCCAGTTCTGCGGGGTGCCATGGGGTATTTCGGAATCTGCCTATAACGCGCGCGATCTGGAATATAATTATCAGTATTCCGACTTTGGTGTCCCCGGACTAGCGATGAAGAGAGGACTGGCCCAAAATCTGGTTATTGCACCTTACGCCACAGCTTTGGCTTCGATGGTTGATGCGCGTCTGGCAACAGAAAACTTCCGGGCCTTGCAGGCCGCAGGCGCTCAGGGAACCTACGGATTTTACGAGGCGCTGGATTATACAAAGGCGCGACTGCAATCGAACCAGACCGTTGCAATCATTCACTCTTACATGGCCCATCACCAAGGCATGTCCATTCTTGCAATAGCGGATACCGTCCTCAAAGGCCTCATGCGAACCCGTTTCCATGCAGAACCGATTATCGGAGCGGCAGAACTGCTTTTGCAGGAGCGCGCACCAACAGGTGGAGCTATTACCACCCCTCTGAAGGAAGAAGAGTTCGCCCCTCCTGCGCTGACCGTGCAGATGCAGGCTGGTGGCCGCCATTTACAGACAGCGGACACGACTGCCCCTGTTACTCATCTGCTTTCGAATGGACGATACAGCGTGATGCTGACGGCCGCTGCGTCAGGATATAGCAAGTGGGGTGATCAGGCTGTTACGAGATGGAGGCAGGATCCCACGCTCGATAACTGGGGGACTTATATTTACCTTCAGGCGTCTGGAGACAATCACTTCTGGAGCGCAGGATTCCAGCCATCTGGGGCTAAGGCTGAGAGCTACGATGTAGAATTCAGGGAAGACCGCGCAACATATACGCGTCAGGACAACAAGCTGACGACGACGATGGAAGTCTTGGTTTCAGCCGAAGATGATGCAGAACTTCGTCGTATTTCAGTTCAGAACTCCAATTCTTCAACGGTTGAGATCAACGTAACGTCTTATGTCGAGCTGGCGTTATGCCCGCCTGGTATGGATCTCAGTCATCCTGCTTTCGCAAAAATGTTTGTCCAGACGGAGTATCTCTCTTCTTACAGGGCAATTGTTGCCACACGGCGGAAAAGAAATCCGTCTGATGCAGAGATCTGGGCAGCGTACCTGATCATTGGCGGCGATGACCTTTCCATCGAGACGGATCGTGCCCGATTTATCGGTCGTGGCAGGGATTTGCGGGAGCCGATTGCCGTTATTGAAGCGGGCCCTCTCTCTGGATCAGTGGGGACGGTATTGGATCCCGTTTTCGCTGCGCGGTGCAAGCTCACAATTCCCGCGCGCTCCACTCGGCATGTATCGTTCTGGACGATTGTTGCGTCAACACGCGAAACGCTCATCCAAAGCATCGAGCGTCATCACGGTGGAGCGGATCTCGATCGTGCCCTGACCCTCGCGTGGACCCATGCTCAGGTTCATTTACGCCATCTCGATATCCAGCCTGTACAGGCAGACCTCTTTCAGAAGCTTGCCGGCTATCTTCTGTTTCCAAGTTCCGTTCTTCGCTCGTCTGCGGCCCGTATAAAACGAGGCGCTGGCAAACAGGCAGATCTCTGGGGACAGGGCGTTTCCGGCGATTTGCCAATCCTGTTGTTGGTCATCACAGAAAGTGAAGATTTCGACCTCGCCCGGACCCTTCTCACAGCGCATGAGTATCTGAATTTCAAAGGTCTGGCTTTTGATTTTGTTATTCTGAACGACCATCCGACGTCTTATGCGCAGAATCTACAACACGCACTGGAAGCCCTTGTTCGGTCCTCCGGGCAGCCGGGTACAGTCCGTCTTCTTCGCGGCACGCTTATGTCAGAAACAGTCAGAGACCTTCTGTTCTCCGTGGCTTATGTGGTGCTGACGGGTAAGGGAGGAAACCTGCAACATCAATTGACCCGTATTGAAGTCATGCAGGGCGCGAAAGTCTTGCAGGCAGCCATACGTCCCTGCCGCCCATACCGTGGAGCAGCGGAAACCCCCGTGCTGCCTCAGCTTGAACTGCCAAATGGATATGGAGGCTTCACGTCTGATGGGAGGGAGTATGCTGTCATCATCCGTGGAAAAGCGCGTCCCCCTGCCCCTTGGGTCAACGTCATCTCCAGTCCTCATTTTGGGTTTCAGGTCTCCGCAGAAGGTAGCGGTTATACCTGGTCGGAGAATAGCAAAGAAAACCAGTTGACGCCTTGGTCTAACGACCCGGTCGTGAATCCAACTGGGGAAGCTTTCTACCTGTGTGACGAGGAAAAACGGCAGTTCTGGTCTCCTCTGGCAGCCGTTTGCCCAGATGACAATGCTGTTTATGTTTGCCGCCATGGACGCGGATACAGTCAGTTTGATCGGCACACTAATGATATTGCTTCGACCTTGCTACAATACGTGCCGCTTGAAGATCCGGTAAAAATTTCCAGATTGAAGCTGACCAATACGTCCTCCCGCCCCCGGACTTTGAGGGTCACGACCTATACCGAGTGGGTGCTGGGACAGTCCCGCAGTACGACTGCCCCTTTTGTATTTACAGAGCAGGATACCGACACTGGCGCGCTGTTTGTCAGGAACAAGTGGGGCGAGACGTTTGGTGACAGGGTCGCCTTTGCGGATATGTCCGGTCAGCAGACATCAAGCACGGACGACAGATGCACATTCTTGGGCCGAAATGGCACTCTTTCTGCCCCTCAAGCCATTGTCCGGGGCGGCCCGCTTGAAGGTATTGTTGGGGCCGGAATTGATCCGTGCGCCGCCTTGCAGACTGTCATTACGCTTGAACCCGGAGAAAGCACCGAAATTGTCTTTCTGCTAGGTCAGGGTCAAAACTCAGACCAGGCTCGTCAGATTGTTCGGCGATACAGAAATGCAAATCTGGATGCCGTTCTGGATGAAGTGCATCGCAGGTGGGAGGCGATTACAGGAGCCGTACAGGTTCATACGCCTGATCGCGCCATGGATATCATGCTGAACGGCTGGCTGCTGTATCAGTCCCTTTCCAGTCGCATCTGGGCACGAGCAGGCTTTTATCAGGCCAGCGGTGCTTATGGATTTCGAGATCAGTTGCAAGACGGAATGTCGCTCGTTCTGGCCGCTCCTCAACTGGTGCGGGAGCACCTTCTGCGGGCGGCATCCCGACAGTTTCCAGAGGGAGACGTTCAACACTGGTGGCTCCCTCAGAAAGGAAATGGAGTTCGCACAAGGATTTCTGATGATTGTGCGTGGCTTGCCTACACAGTCGCACACTATGTTCGAGTCAGCGGTGACGCGACCCTTCTGGATGAAGAAGTTCCGTTCCTGGAGGCAGCAGTTTTGGCTGACGGGGAGCATGAGCGTTTCCTCCAGCCTGACGTAACGGACAGAACAGCGTCGCTCTATGCTCACTGCGTTCTTGCTCTCGATCACAGTCTGCAAAGAGGAGTTCACGGTCTCCCGCTGATGGGAACCGGGGACTGGAATGACGGGATGAACCGAGTGGGGGAAGCAGGACGCGGAGAGAGTGTCTGGCTGGGATGGTTCGTGCACGCCACGTTGGCAGCATTCCTGCCGCTCGCTCAGGCCCGACAGGACACAGAGCACGTGGCGAAGTGGACGCGGATCATGAAGGAGCTTGAAGACGCGTTGGAGGCAGCTTGGGATGGATCTTGGTACCGGCGTGCCTATTTTGATGACGGCAGCCCCTTAGGCAGCCGTGTAAACCCTGAGGGACGCATTGATGCCATAGCTCAGTCCTGGGCTGTAATTTCAGGGGCAGGATCTCCCGAGCGTGCGAAACAGGCCATGCATGCCGTTCAGGAACAGCTTGTCGATCTGAACCGGGAAATCATCATGGTTTTGACCCCACCCTTTGATATCTCAGAGCCTGACCCGGGTTATATTCGGGGCTATCCGCCGGGTATCCGAGAAAATGGCGGCCAATATACGCACGCAGCTCTATGGACAGTTATGGCAACTGCCCTTCTTGGAGACGGCGATGCGGCGCATGAGATGTTTTCAACGCTCAATCCTATTCACCACTCCCGCGATCAGGATGCGGCAGACCGCTACAAGGTTGAGCCATATGTCGTCGTCGCGGATGTTTATTCCTCCAGTCCTCATGTCGGCCGCGGAGGATGGTCCTGGTACACGGGGTCGGCGGGTTGGATGCAACGCGTCGGGGTTGAGACGTTACTGGGCGTGCAGATCGAAGGAAATCGACTGTCCCTTAATCCACGCATCCCCTCAGGCTGGTCGTCATACGAAGTTCGGGTGCGCTGGAAAACATCAGAATATCATATCCAGATAAAAAACCCTGATGATGTCTGTGCGGGAGATCTCTTTATGCTGATCGACGAAGAATTCACAGCATTTACTCAGCCGATTTACATGAAAGATGACAGCCTTACACACAGCATAAAAATCGTTCTCAGGAGAGAAAACGATTCCGGTTTATCTAATTAAATATTTTTTATGGTCTGTGGAATTTTATGTTGATCTTATCCATGTGGTAGAAAATAAAAATGAAGCATACAAAGTCTGAGTATTGAAATCGGCATAAAAGGGGAAGAGGTATTTAGAGCGCCATTTCCTTTGTCTAAATGCAGTCCTGACAGAAGGTCTATCACAATAAGCGCCGGGAAGAGGAAAATCCTAATAAAAGATATTCGCCCGAAAAGGTTCTCCTGAGCCTAAGCCCGACCATCCTCCTGTTCTTCCGGAAACACCTGAAAATCCAACAAAATTAAGCTTTGTATTTTTCGGGCCGGAATAAGAAGAAGTCTGAAGCGACGAGTAAGCATATGGAGCAGATCAAACCATTTTCTTTGGTTGCACATAATAGCACCGGGGATGATACCGTTTTCTATAAAAATAAACCTGGAGGTTTCGCAAAACCCTCTGGTTTTGAGGCTGCCTTTGTGATTCCATTTCCCTTGCGTTGATTGGGGTATGGGTCATGAGGCAGTCCGGTTTTTTTTTGATGTTGAAGAGCGCTTGGCCCGCTTGAGCAGGCTTGGTGATCAGCTTGAAGCGTTTTCCCGGACTGTGGATTTTGAAGTGTTCTGCCCTGATCCTGAGAAGGCTCTGGCGTATTCTGACGGAAGCAAGTGCGGACGTCCTCGGTTTGATCTGGTGCTAATGTTCAAAATTCTGGTCATCCAGACGCTGAACAATTTGTCCGACGAACGGACGGAGTATCTGATCAACGACCGTCTGTCGTTCATGCGCTTTCTGGGATCGGGGCTGTCGGACCGGGTACCGGATGCCAAAACGGTCTGGCTGTTTCGTAAGCGTCTGACCCAAACGGGGACCTTTGAAAGACTGTTTGACCGATTTGACGCGACCCTGCGCAATGCCGGTTACCTTCCGATGTCCGGCCAGATCCTGAATGCAACACTGGTGGCTGCTCCAAAGCCGCGCAATACCAACACTGAGAAAGTGGTTCTCTGGGCAGGACGTATTCCGGAAGACTGGCAGGACAAGCCGGCAAAGCTGTCGCACAAGGATCGTCATGCGCGCTGGACGCTGAAGGTCACGAAAGCAAAATGGCAGGATGACGGAACGATACCCTCCACAGATCTCGCTATCCCGTTCTTTGGATACAAATCCCACGTCTTCATCGACCGGAAGTTTCGGTTCATCCAGAAATCAAATGCTGGAAAGTCAGTGATACGCTCGCGTGTCGAGCATGTTTTTGCCGACCAGCAGTCTCAGACGGGGCTGTTCATCCGAACAATCGGCATCACCCGGACCACAATGAGGATCGGACTGGCCAATATCGTCTATAATATGCGACGCTTCCTCTTCCTGGAGCGGATCGACGCGAGCGCGTAGCAATTTTGCGAATGAAAACTCCAGATCTGCGATAAACGCAGAGCGAAAATCAGCTCCAGAAACCAGGACACAACTGTATCAACAAACAGTGCTTCAATCTCTCCAGGTCGAAAAGGACACAACAGTCGTCATCCTGATTTCGCCACATATGGCAAGTAGTCTCGAGTAAAGTCCAGCCACTCCCGTCCACCGGACATCGCGAGGATGCCATGCGACTTGTCAGTGCCATAAACAGATTCGGCTGGGGCCAGCGAGAGAGTGGCTCTTCCGACATACCTCTCCGGGAATGGCTTTCCCGCCAGCTCGATGCACCTGACGCGGCCATGTTGAGGACTGTCGGGCCATGTTCGGATGGCTTGATTGCCCTGCGGGAACAACGCAAGACCAAGCTACAGGGCGACCCTCTGGTCAAACCAATTTTTCAGACGGAAGTCACAACCCAGCTCGACAACCTGCTTGTGACGGACCAGCCTTTCCGCGAACGGCTTGCGTGGTTCTGGTTCAATCACTTCACGGTCAGCCTGCGCCAGGGCGGCACAAGAGCGGTTATTGGCGCCTATATGCGTGAGGCCATTCGCCCACATGTAACCGGGCGCTTCTCGGACATGCTCCTCGCCGTGATGCGTCACCCGGCCATGCTGATGTATCTGGACAACGCATCGTCCATCGGCCCCACCAGCCCGGCAGGGCGTAAAAGCCATCACGGACTCAATGAAAATCTTGCCCGTGAATGTCTGGAACTGCACACGGTCTCGCCGGCCTCTGGCTACACCCAGACAGACGTCACGTCCTTCGCAGCCATACTGACTGGCTGGAGCATCGACATGAAGGCCGAACGGCCCGGCTTCGTGTTCCGGGCAAAAGCCCATGAACCGGGTGAAAAAACCGTCATGGGTCAGACCTTCCCCGAAGGTGAAGACGGCGGCGTGCAGGCCCTGCACTTTCTCGGCACACATCCCGCGACGTACCGCCATATCGCAACCCAGATGGTCGGACACTTCATTTCCGACACGCCTTCGCCGCAGGTCATTACCCATATTGCGTCTGTCCTTCGGGACAGTGGTGGAGACCTGCGGAAGGCTTCTCTCGCCTTGGCAGACCTTCACGATACAAACCGTTCTGGCAGCAAGTTCCGCTCCCCCATGGACTATGCCACAGCCGTCATGCGAGCCCTGTCTTTAGGAAGCGAACCTAGCCAGCCAGACGGTCCACATTCTCCCGCCCATCAGCTTTACGCAGCCTTTGCTTCACTGGGACAACCGTTATGGACGGCCCCCTTACCCAACGGCTGGAGTGACACTGCGGCAGACTGGAGTGCGCCGGCGGACATGCTGGCCCGCACGGACTGGGCGTGGCGAATGGCGGCTCATGTTCGGGCGGGAGACCCGATGGAGATCGCCCATATCGCCCTAGGCCCGGCGCTCCGACCACAGACACAACTCGCCATGCATCATGCCGGCTCCCGTCAGGATGCACTGGCTCTGCTTTTCTCTTCACCCGAATTCCAGAGGCGTTGACCCATGATGATCCATCGTCGCACTGCCCTGCTGGGTCTGGCTGCAAGCTGGACACTCGGGCGTTCCTCTCTCGCGTTTGCCGGTTCACCTGGCGGTCCGGATGATCCACGCTTTGTGGTCATTATCCTTCGGGGCGCACTCGATGGCCTGTCGGCTGTCACCCCATACGGAGATGCCGATCTCAGAACACATCGCCGGGACCTTGTTCTTCCTGAACCTGGACAGGAGGGCGGCCTCCTTGATCTGGGTGGCTTCTATGGTCTGCATCCGTCTCTTCAGACGCTTCATAGCCTCTATGGTGAAGGCCAGATGCTGCCTATCCATGCCGTAGCAGGCCACTACCGCAGCCGCTCCCACTTTGAAGCGCAGGACTATCTGGAAAGCGGTGCCGATAACCGCCTGAGCAGCGGCTGGCTGAACCGGGCCGTTTCCGCCCTTCAGGGAAAGGCCAACAGACCGGATGGGTATGGACTAGCCATGGGGCTAACGGTTCCACTTCTCCTGCGCGGGTCTGCCAAGGTCGGAAGCTACGCACCAGCAGGAAGCCAACATCCGGACGAGGATCTTTACAACCAGATCGTTGCCCTGAACGCGTCCGACCCCATTACGGGCCCCGCTTTCAGGAACGGCCTGAAAGCCCGGGGTTTTTCGGACGCCACCATAACGGGAATGAAAAATGCCTCTGAGACCGGGAAACCCCGCAAACCCGATGCCTTCATGCAGCTTTCAACCGCCGCGGGGCAAATGCTGGCCACACCCCATGGCCCCCGGATCGCCGCACTGGAAATCGGAGGATGGGACACGCATGCCGCTCAGCTTGGACGATTGGGAAGCCCCCTCGCCCAGCTTGATCGCGGGATCGGAGCTTTGCGTCAAAGCCTTGGAGACAGCTGGAAGCGCACAGTAGTCCTTGCCCTGACGGAGTTTGGCAGAACTGTCCGCATGAACGGAACAGGCGGAACGGACCACGGCACCGGCACTGTCACATTCCTTGCCGGAGGTGCCGTTGCGGGAGGAAAGGTCGGCGGCACATGGCCTGGCCTGCGCCCCAGTCAACTCTTTGAAAACCGGGATCTTGCACCGACAACAGACCTGCGCGCTGTAGCCGCCGGTGTGCTGTGCGACCATCTCCACTTGCCTTCGCAAGCGATTGGCACCGTGTTTCCGGGACCGAAGACTGAGGCCCAGAAAGGCCTGATAGTGTTCACCTGACCAGATACTGGCCAAGTTACGCGCCTACCAGGACCTCGGGATGGAAGCGTTTATTCTATCTGGATATCCTCATCAGAGCGAATGTGATCTATTCGCCAGACATGTCTTGCCGCATCTGAACCATGCGCCGTTGTCCCGATTTGACTGACCATCGCCTCCACAATTCCGTACGCAATCAGCAAAGTTAGGAACTTCTCATGAGTTGGACACCAAACCCATCCCGGTATGAAGCGGCAGAATTTCGTCGTTGTGGCCGTTCGGGCCTTGATCTGCCGCCAATTTCTCTCGGCCTATGGCATAATTTTGGAGGTGTCGACGTTTTTGAGACGGGGAGAGCCGTTATCAGGCGTGCCTTTGATCGAGGGGTTACTCACTTCGATCTGGCTAACAACTATGGCCCTCCTTACGGTTCTGCCGAAGAAAATTTTGGCACGATCCTGAAAAAGGATTTTGCGGCCCACCGTGATGAAATGATCATCTCGTCAAAAGCTGGTTGGGATATGTGGCCTGGCCCGTATGGAAATGGCGGATCACGTAAATATCTGTTGGCTTCGCTTGACCAAAGTCTTCAACGAATGGGGCTTGAGTACGTCGATATTTTTTACTCACATCGTCCAACGCCTGATGTGCCTCTTGAAGAAACGATGGGCGCTCTGGTGCAGATGCATCGTCAGGGTAAAGCGCTTTACGTCGGTATTTCGTCCTATGGGCCGGAGCGAACAAAGCAGGCAGCAGCTATTCTGAAATCTGAAGGCGTGCCGTTACTCATCCATCAGCCGTCATATTCAATGTTAAACCGCTGGGTTGAAGTTGAACTGCTCGATACGCTTGAGAGCCTTGGAGTGGGCTGCATAGCCTTCTCTCCCCTCGCCCAAGGTCTCCTGACTAATAAGTATCTGAATGGTACGCCGGAAAACTCACGTGCGGCGGCAGGTGATTCTTTTGCGCGTGCAATGCTCTCCGATGAAAACATTGCCCATGTTCGCGCTCTGAATGATATTGCCCAAAAGCGCGGTCAATCCTTGGCACAGATGGCCATAGCGTGGATCCTGCGCGATCCGCGTGTCACGTCTGCGCTTATCGGTGCCCGTAATGTTCAGCAGCTCGATGATTCATTGGACGCTCTGAAAAATTCAGCATTCCAAGAGGAAGAACTCAAGCTTATCGACCAATATGCACGCGAAGGAAATATCGATCTCTGGCGTAATCTTTCGGACTGATGCTTGAAAATCGTCTGATTTTATAGGTATCGCGACACAGGTGGCCAAGAGAATGACTATTGGCCACCTGTCTGGGATTTTCGCACATGCCTGTTGCTTGCCCTAGGATTAGATAGCTCTGGCTTGTAACGTCTTCGGTAAAAAACTCTGGGTCGTTTCTACAGTTACGTGATGTAGTGGGGCAACTTGAACACCCGTGTATCTTATGAGACGCACTTTCCGTCGGCTTAAAAATGCTGATCTAGCCTGATTGGGTGTGCCGGTTCCGCGGCTATTGTCAGCTACATGGATAACAGTGTGCTCTCGTTTTTCTGACATTATGCACGCGGCTCTTGCTCCAGAACCATTGATATGCGCCGTTTTGGGGGCTCCAAAAAATCTCAATTCTAATGATGTTAATCACATCTCCTTGACGCTGATTTAACACCGTGCCGGATAATCCGAGTAAGTCATTAAAATATATCATTTTATTTATGCGGATGTAATTTTGCATATCGAAAATATATGGATAGCGCGTTTTTATGCGAATGGATGTTAAGAGTCTTTTCTTCCAGACAATGCGTTAGGCAGTCCGTAAAAAACGGATTTATGGAATTTTGGAAGAAGCGGCTGCGGAATGGCAAAAGCCGCAACAGGAGAGTTGCAATGATTATTTCAGCAGCGACAGATTATCGAAAAGCCGCCGCTCGGAAACTTCCACCTTTCCTGTTCCATTACATCGATGGCGGATCATATGCCGAGCATACACTCAGACGAAATACTACCGACCTCGCAGATCTTGCTTTAAGGCAGCGTATTTTACGCAATGTCTCCGATCTGGATACGTCTATCGAATTGTTTGGACGTAAGCTGGCTTTTCCAGCTGCTCTCGCCCCGGTGGGCTTGACTGGCATGTATGCTCGCCGAGGCGAAGTTCAGGCAGCGCGGGCAGCAAGTCGCAAGGGTATTCCGTTTACGCTGTCCACCGTATCGGTGTGTCCGATTGCGGAAGTACAGGCAGCAGTTCGAGAGCCCATCTGGTTTCAGCTTTACGTTCTCAAGGATCGCGGCTTCATGCGTGACGCTCTGGAACGTGCAAAGGCAGCGGGGGTGACCACTCTTGTCTTCACTGTGGACATGCCTACTCCAGGAGCACGTTACCGCGACGCTCATTCGGGTATGTCCGGGCCGTTCGCCAAGTGGCGTCGCTATGCGCAAGCCGTGACGCATCCACAATGGGCGTGGGATGTCGGTCTGCGCGGACGTCCGCATGATCTGGGCAATATTTCGACCTATCGTGGCACGCCAACGGCCCTCGAAGACTATATCGGTTGGCTCGCTGGTAACTTCGATGCTTCGATAAGTTGGAAAGACTTGCAGTGGATCCGCGATTTCTGGGACGGACCGATGATCATCAAGGGGATTCTAGACCCTGAAGATGCAAAGGACGCAGTAAAATTCGGCGCAGATGGGATTGTGGTATCCAACCATGGTGGCCGCCAACTTGACGGCGTTCTTTCGACAATTCGTGCCCTGCCCCCGATCGCAGATGCCGTCAAAGGCGATCTGAAGATCCTTGCTGATTCAGGAATTCGCAGCGGTCTAGACATCGCGCGTATGATTGCATGCGGCGCTGATTCAGTTCTGCTGGGTAGAGCGTTCGTTTACGCACTTGCCGCCGCGGGAGAGCGTGGTGTCGCGAATGTCCTAGATATCATAGAAAAAGAACTGCGCGTCGCGATGATCCTGACCGGAGCGCGCTCAATCTCGGAGATTACATCGGACAGTGTAGAGAAGCTCGCGCGAGAACACTGACTTTATGATTACTCAGTAATACTGTCTTTAGGTATGTCGCGTGGCATATTGACTGCGCGCTTATCTATTCATTGCGTCTTCAAGAAACAGTATATGTTTCGTATATGGAACGTAATAGCGATGTCGCATGTTTTTTCCGAGCGCTGGAGGCCGTCGTTATGCGACGCTGGAAGCAGAAAATGTTTCCGAACCATCTGGTATTCAGCGGTAATGCTGTTGACCGTCTTGGTGACAGCTAATTCTGCGAACAGTGCTCCTGATGCCTCAGGCGTTGTCGAACAGGCGCGTGCAGGAAAGAGCAGTCAGGCGGACAAGAGCGCGTCTCCCCAATCGAATGGGAACAAAGCTGTAAGAACGCATGTGGATCTTAAGCGCAGTGAGCACCTTGCAGACCCTAACCAACTCGAAAGTCTTTTCAATACTGAGAGTTTGTCTGCGCTCCTCAACCACAGGGATGACGCTTTAAGGGAACGTGATCTTTCAGCTGGCTATTTCGTGCCGGCTCAGGCTTTCGGTAATCTGGTCACGCAGTTGTCTCCTGCAAGGGCATGGCTCGCCAAGCGCGGCTACACGTTCCAGTTTGCTTACAAAGGAGAGGCCTTGGCGAACGTGAGCGGCGGCCTGAGCAGAGGCATGTCTTACGCTCATGAACTGACTTTGGTGAACAACTTCGATCTGGGCAAGTTGCTTGGTTTGGACGGCTGGATCTTGCATGGCGTTTTGATGGAACGAGCCGGCCGTCAGATCAGCTATGATCACGTTGGAGAGCGCCGTATTCTGCTATCGGAAGTGTACAGTCTTTCCGGTCACATGGCAGCGCATCTGGCTGATTTTTATGTGGAAAAAGCGTTTCGTCGCAACAGCATCAACATCAATCTCGGCCGCATTACGCTTACACACACCTACGGCACGTCGCTGTTGTTGTGCACCTTCATGATTCAGTGCTCGGCTCCAGTGGGCATCAAAGGGGTTCAAGGATGGAGCGTCTATCCGAAAGCAACGTGGGGCGGCACGATCCGCCTGCGCCCGACACGTGATCTTACGTTGAGAACAGGTGTCTATGCTTCCTCTGTCCTAACATCCAATCCATCAGGCTGGGCTTGGGGTAGCGAAAAACAGACGGGTGTGATGTTGCCGATCGAATTGACATGGGAACCGTTCATCGGACCCCGAAAGCTACCCGGCCATTACAAGCTTGGCTTCGGCCACGATACCAGCGGCTTTGCAGACATGATTGGCTCCGTCCCCTCTTCCATGGCCTTGCGATACGCGGTGCAGAGACCTCAGCCACGCGACACATTTTACATTGAGGCTGACCAGATGATTTACCGCAGCCATGGTTTGCATCAGATGGCAGGAGGCTACCTGATGGCGGGCTATATTCACAATACGCCGCAAGTCTCTGTCTTTTCTGATCAGTTTTATATTGGAACGTCGCTTCTCGGCATCATCCCGTTCCGTCCTCTCGATCGCTTTGGCGTGATGTACTCATATTATCAGATCAGTAAGCGATTAACGCTCGGGCAGCATCTCCTGCAGGATGCAGGTCTGCCGTTCCCAGCGGGAGTGAATAACCCCCAGACGCATACGGCAACACTGGAGGCCTATTACGGCATTCCGGTTGTGCCTGGTGTGCTTCTTCAGCCGTCTTTTGAATATCAGATGCGCCCCGGAGAGACATCAGTCATCCCGAACGCAACAGTCATCGGCCTCAAAGTTATCGGAAATCTGTAGACCCCCGCATCCAGGGCCGGAAACTGGCATGGATAAGCATTAACGACACGACGTCAGGAGAATTGATCCATGTCCCCCTGGAAGCAGATATACGATCCCGCCGGAAACATTCTTGTTTCAAGTCTGGTCGCCCTCATCCCGATTGCATTTTTCTTCGTTGCGCTGCTGGTGCTTCGCATGAAGGGACATGTCGCCTGTACCATCACGGTCATTCTTACCGCCATCATCGCTGTGGCTTTCTATGGGATGCCGATACCGTACCTGATTGCGACGGGATTATATGGTTTTCTCTACGGTTTGTGGCCTATTGCGTGGATCATCTTGGCTGCAGTCTTTCTCTATAAACTGTCGGTCAAAACCGGATACTTCGACATCATTCGCTATTCGATTGTCACAGTTTCGGACGATCAGCGTATTCAGATCCTGCTCGTTTCGTACGGCTTCGGTGCTTTCCTCGAAGGGGCTGCTGGTTTCGGTGCTCCGGTCGCGATTACCACAGCGCTCCTCGTCGGCCTCGGCGTGCCTCCATTGTATGCGGGCGGACTTTGCCTCCTCGCCAATGCTGCGCCTGGTGCTTTTGGGGCAATGGGCATTCCAGTCATTGTCGGCGGTCAGGTGATTGGAGCCGACCCGTTTTTGATCTCTCGGCTTGCGATGCCCATGCTTGCTGTCCTGGCGTTTGTCATTCCTTTTCTTCTGGTGATGATCGTGGACGGTCTGCGTGGCCTACGAGAGGTCTGGCCGATTACCCTCGTTGCGGCGCTGACCTTCACCGTCACGCAGACTTTGGTGGCTGTTTTCGTGGGGCCGGAACTTCCTGATATTGCGGCGGCTCTGGCAACGCTGCTGGCTATTCCGCTTTTTTTGAAGTTTTGGAGGCCCGCAGTCAGTTTCCGGTTTTCTCAGGGAAACAAAGAGGCGTCCATCATCGGGGCAGAGAAGCATTACAGCCGAAGTGACATTATCCGGGCATGGATGCCATTCGTCATTCTAACCGTTCTTGTTGCACTTTGGAGCATCGGGCCATTCAAAAACCTTTTTAAGTCTGGCGGCCCGCTCGCTTCAACGGTCATTACCTTCCCCTTCCCATATCTTAATGATCTGATCATTAAGATGCCGCCAGTCTCGCTAGAGCCGGCGCCTTATCACTCGGTATTCAAGCTGGATCTTCTCTCGTCAGTTGGCACGAGTATCATGCTGACTGCCATTCTCTCGACATTTGTGTTGCGCGCGCGTCCCCGTGATGCAATGGTGATCTTTCTGCAGACACTGAATGAACTGAAGATTCCGATCTATTCCATCGGCATGGTTCTCGCTTTTGCTTATTTGGCCAACTATTCCGGCTTGTCTGCAACGCTGGCTCTCCTGTTCGCGGCGACAGGGTCTGCATTTACGTTTCTTTCTCCAGTCCTCGGTTGGCTCGGTGTTTTCCTGACAGGATCGGACACGTCCTCAAACGCGCTGTTCGGAGGACTGCAGGCCGCGACAGGTCAGCAGATCCACGTCAGCGGCCCACTTCTCGTTGCCGCGAATGCCGTTGGAGGTTCAGTTGGGAAGATGATTTCCCCTCAGTCGATCGCTGTCGCCTGCGCCGCTGTTGGCTTGGTCGGAAAAGAAGGGGAAATGCTAAAATTCACGCTGAAATGGAGTGTTCTTCTTGTTCTTATGGTGAGTTTTCTTATTACGGTGTGATTTTATTTGGTTTGATTATTTTTATCTATTTCCTATTTTATATATTTTTTATGTTAATGTGTATAAAAATTATATATTTATATAATAAATATTTATTTTTACCATATATTATAATCTTTTTTATTAAAAATAGTTAGATAATTGATTAATTTTATTATCTGTAATGAGAGTTTCTGGATGGAAATAATTAAGGATTATGTTGGTTATTGGTGTCATGAGGTTCATATATTATCATAAGTACATGACAAGTATGACGCGATATAAGATGGACTGGAAAGCAGTGGGCGTTTATCACAATATTGTTATAATGTGATATAATTTTAAATACTACCGCACTTGATATGTTTTTTGGAGAAATCTTCAGTAAGAAAAAACTAAATTTTTCCTTTGGAAGTAGGTGAAGTATTTATTTCAGTTTTAATTAGGCTCAGGATCCATTGATTTGATTGCAGGAATCTGATTCAGGCTCTGCAAGGAGACTGAAGATGAGCGATCTGTTTTGGCTGACGGACGAACAGATGGATCTGTCTGCGGCGGTTCTTTCGCAAGGGCTACGGAAAACCTCGCGTCGATGACCGCCGTGTGCTGAGCGGTATCATTTTTGTGAACGGCAATGGTATGCGCTGGCGTGATGCGCCCGGAAGTACGGTCCACACAAGACGCTCTCCAACCGCGGGAAGCGTTGGGGCGACATGGGCATTTTCATGCAGATGATGGATGGCTTATCTGCTGCAAAGGCCCAGCCTCGGACCATCATGATTGATGTGACGTATCTCAAGGCGCACCGCACGGCTTCGAGCCTGCGGCTAAAAAGGGGGATCCAGGCCGCCTGATCGGTCGCACCAAAGGCGGTAGAATACAAAGCTCCATGCGATTACCGATCAGAACGGACGACTGCTAAGCTTTTTCATGACAGCAGGACAGATCAGTAATTACACCGGAGCCTCTGCTCTGCTGGACAGCCTGCCCATGGCACAATGGATGCTGACGGACCGGGGTTATGATGCTGACTGGTTCAGGGATGCCCTGGAGGAAAGAGGGATCAGGCCTTGCATCCCGGGACGGAGATCCCGCGGAAAACTAGTCAAATACGACAAGAGAAAATATAAGAGCTGCAATCGCATCGAGATCATGTTCGGAAAGTTCAAGGACTGGCGGCGTGTTGCAACACGCTATGACAGATGGCCTGACCGTCTTCTTCTCAGCCATCTGCCTCGCCGCAGCCGTCATCTTCTGGTTATGAGTCCTGAGCCTAGACGATTTTCGCCTTTTGAAGACAAAGCCTTTCGACAGGTCGCAATGTCCTGCATGCTCAGCCCTGAACATAGCAAGGGAGGCGCATAATCGCGCAGTGTTAAAAAACCTTTACTACCCCGGCCCCCTACAGCACCATAGTGACTAAAATAACAGAGCCGCTAAGATTGTAGGAAGCAAGAGCTGGTATCTCAGCATTAGAGCTTTCTGGTACTAAGCCATCTGACTTTCTCCGGATCGCGGTGATCGAAGAAACTGCTGGCTTTCTGATCAAGCGTGGTAATCGCCTCCACATCAGCATCGTCTAACGTAAAGTCGAAAATAGCGAAGTTTTCGGCCATACGCTCTTTACGGACTGACTTGGGGATCGCGACAATCCCGCGCTGGTTCAACCAACGCAGCACAACCTGAGCGATGGTTTTGCCATGCTTCTGCGCAACTGACTGAAGCAGATCATTCGAGAGCAGCCCGTTTCGTCCCTCTGCAAACGGTCCCCAAGCTTCTGCCTGAACATCATATTGCTTCAGGATTTCCAACGCATCGTCCTGCTGGTGAAAAGGATGCAGTTCAATCTGATTGATCGCTGGTGTGACCTCGTTGTGCAGTACAAAATCCACCAGTCGGTCAGAATAGAAGTTGCTGACACCGATCGCCCGGATACGGCCCGCCCGATACAGTTCTTCCATTGCGTGCCATGCGCCATAGACGTCCCCGTACGGTTGATGGATCAACCAGAGATCGAGATAGTCTGTCTGGAGTTTGTTTAACGAGCGCTCAAAAGCAGCCTTGGCGCCCTCATAACTCGCATCTTCAATCCAGAGCTTAGTGGTTACAAACAAATCGCCGCGGTCGATCCCATGGTTGCGGATCGCATGACCGACAGCTTCCTCGTTCCCATAGGACGTTGCGGTATCGATAAGTCGATAACCGACATCAATGGCGTCCCGAACACTTTGTTCACATTCGGCCGGGTCAGGAACCTGAAATACACCGAAGCCAAGAGACGGCATCTGGATACCATTATTCAGTATCACGGCAGGAGTGGTGATTGTCATGACTATTCTCTCTGCGGCTAAGGCTTAGCGATTGATGAGGTTTTGGTATGAGGCAGGATAACGAGCCCCTTGCAGAGCGATTCCGTTAAGCGCCTGTTCAATACGGGCCAGATCATCCTGCGTCAGAATGACATCAGCCCCTCCCAGATTCTCTTCGAGGCGGTGAAGCTTGGTTGTCCCAGGGATAGGAACGATCCAGGGTTTTTGAGCCAAAAGCCAGGCCAAGGCGATCTGCGCAGGGGTGCAGGATTTTTCAGATGCGATGGCTTTGACAAGATCAACGAGAGCCTGGTTCGCAATGAGGGCATCGGCTTGAAAACGGGGAACAGAGCTTCGGAAATCATCTTTGGAGAACACGACCTTTGGGTCGAGTTCTCCAGTCAGAAACCCTTTGCCAAGAGGCGCAAATGGCACGAAACCGATCCCCAGTTCTTCAAGGAGCGGCAGAATTTCTGCTTCGGGCTCGCGCCAGAACATCGAATATTCACTCTGGAGCGCTGCAACCGGCTGTACGGCATGCGCCCGACGGATTGAATCCGTCCCGGCTTCAGACATGCCAAAATGCTTGACCTTGCCCGCTGCGATAAGGTCTTTCACCGTTCCGGAAACATCTTCGACCGGCACGTTTGGATCGACGCGATGTTGGTAGAAGAGATCAATTCTGTCAGTCCGCAGGCGCTTCAGGGCTTCATCTGCAACCTGTCGAATACGCTCCGGCCGACTATCCAATCCCTGTGCTGGCACGCCGTTTACGAAACCAAACTTGGTGGCAATCACCACCTGATCACGAACCGGCTCTAGTGCCTCCCCAACGACTTCTTCATTAATGCTTGGTCCATAAGCTTCGGCAGTATCGAAGAAAGTGACCCCACGCTCATATGCTGCGCGGATCAGGGCAATAGCATCCTTGCGATCGGTGGCAGGGCCATAGCCATAGCTCAGGCCCATGCAGCCGAACCCAAGCGCTGATACTTCCAGACCACTCTGGCCTAATAGACGTTTCTGCATGTTTCTTGATCCCGCGTGTTTATCCTTGGGCGTCTGCCAAGGCTCTGAACACGCAAATCATAAGCCCAGCCTCATCAATCGATTAGACAAGGTAAATTTCTTAGGTCTATGACTTTTAGTCATGAAACCCGTGAGAAGGCCTGAGCATAATGCGGCGTGAAGAGCTTGGAAGTCTGGCCATGTTCATGGCAGTTGCTGATGAAGGCAGTTTTACCAAGGCCGCAGGCAGGCTTGGTATTTCACAATCTGCGCTCAGCCATTCTCTTCGACGGCTTGAAGCCAGACTGGGCCTCCGGCTCCTTACGCGCACAACCAGAAGTGTCGCACCGACACTGGCTGGTGAACGCCTTATAGAAACACTGCGTCCTGCCCTTGAGGAGATTGATCAGAAGCTTGCCGCACTGACCGAGTTGCGTGACCGTCCTGCGGGCACTGTTCGGATCACGACAAGTTCTCACGCGGCGTATACGGTGCTCTGGCCAGCTATTGATCGTCTCACAGCCGAAAATCCTGACATCAACGTGGAAATCAATATTGAAGGAGGCCTCGTCGATATCGTGGCTGAGCGATATGACGCAGGAATAAGGCTTGGAGAAAGACTGGAGCAGGATATGATTGCGGTGCCAATCAGCCCACGCCTTCGGATGGCTGCTGTGGCCTCGCCATCGTACCTGAGCGGAAAGACTATCCCGGAAACGCCTTACGATCTGGCTCACCATAACTGTATCAATCTGCGTTTGCCGACTTCTGGCGGATTATATGCTTGGGAGTTTGAGCGCGATGGCAAAGAGATCCGGGTTAAAACGCAAGGACAGCTTGTGTTCAATGATATCAATCTGATTGTGGAAGCCGCCCTCACCGGGCACGGCATTGCTTTCATGCTTGAGGACCACGTCAAAGATCACTTGTCTTCCGGAACTCTGGTGCGAATTCTGGAAGAATGGTGCGAGCCATTCAATGGCTATTATCTGTATTATCCAAGCAGGCGGCAGCCCTCTCCGGTGTTCACCCTTGTTCTGGACGCTTTGCGTTACCGAGGCGGATAAATTTTAGGGCTGGATGAATGTTCGAAAACTAGATTGACGCTTGAATGGATTGTTCTGCTTCTCGGCGATACCTTCTGGGAGTGACCCCTTTTTCTTCCAAAAATGCTCGATTGAAATTGGATAGATTACTGAAGCCAGATTCTGCGCTTATGACGGAAATGGGGTCTTTCGTTGTCATCAGAAGGTTGCATGCACGACTGATCCGCAATCGGCGCACAAAACTGGTGAAAGTGCCCCCTGTTGCTTGCTGGAACAGACGCGAGAAAGCAGACGGACTCATTTTAACGCGATGGGCGATCTCTGCCTGTTTGATCATCTTTAAATCTGAAGACAACAAGCACCGCATGACCTGATCGATCACCCTAGACTCTTCTGCTTTCGAAGAGCGGGAGTTCCAAGACTGGCATAGAACGTGTCGAGGCACTTGAGCCAAATTTACAAGAAGCGCAATCAGTTTCGAGACCCGCTCTGCTGGGTCAGAGAGCTCTAGGTCTTCCATCTGGTGGCAGAGCATTTCCAGCGATGGCCCATGAAATTCCACCCCGTTGGCCGCGTCCTCAATCAGGTGCAGAATTTCCCCAAATTCCGGGCATAGTTGAATCAATCCCTGAAGCCATGCTGGCTGGATTTGTACGATCAGATCGCGCCCATGACAGACCTGTTCTTGCCCCAGATTGCTTAACCAGTTGTGAGGTAAGTTGGGCCCTATCAGAAACATGCTTCTGGCGTAGAAGGTACCGACATGGTCACCCACGACATACCGCCCACTCCCCGCTGTAATCAAGTGCAGTTCATACTCGGGATGGTAATTCCACTTAGCGCACTCAGCGGGGTAATCATGCCTGGACAGAGTAAAACTGTGCACTGGATTGGCCGTAATGAGCTCGTAAACGGGTTGAAGGGGCTGCGTGGCAAAGGGTTTTCGGCGATGGGACATGCAATGCCTAATACAACGCTGCCCTAAGGCAGCGCTTTAAAAGCTGCGGATGATATCAGGATCTGCATTTGGGATCATGGTTTCCAGTAAGGTCTGATTCGTCGCAGTATCATCAGGAATTTTCCTGTTAGCATCTAGCGTTTGATTTTTATTTTTTCGATACTTTTTTGCGGTTTCGTTCAGCGGTGAGAGCGGTTCGTCCTGCAGTATTTTTGAGTTTCTAAAGCAGAAATTTCCTCAATATAGTTACGATATAATAACATGATAACTATTATCAGCTCTGAATTGCTCCGTCCCAGCATTGCTCTCACGGTTTCTTGTGGTCTATCGCGCCTCGCTCACTTTCTTGAAATTCTTCCTCAAAGAGACCGCATGACCATCGCAGTGCCGCCCGAGAACTCGTGTTTGACGAACGTTCCCTCCCCCCGCACATCTCTTATTTTCTTTGTGCTCGCTCTGGGCGCTTTTGCTATAGGAACTGCTGAATTTACAGCCATGAGTCTGGTGCCTCTGATCGCGCGGGAACTTCAGGTTACGGTTCCTCAGGCCGGGCACGCGATTGTTGCTTACGCGATGGGTGTTGGCATTGGAGCACCGCTCATTGCTGTTCTCAGTGCGCGTTTGAGCCATAAAAAAACACTCATTGGTCTCACTGCCCTCTATATGGTTGGAAATGGGCTCACAGCCTTTGTCCCATCTTATGGCTACCTTCTGATATGCCGATTTGTCAGCGGCCTTCCCCATGGCGCCTATTTTGGAATAGCCGGCATCATCGCTTCGTCACTCGTTCCTCCAAGTCGCAGGACACAGGCGGTTTCGCGTGTCGTGCTTGGTCTCACTATTGCAACAGTTGCAGGCGTGCCTCTCGCCAGTATCATAGGAAGTGCCCTAGGATGGCGCTGGTCTTTCGGTTTGATCGCGGCTCTGGCACTCATCACAACTGTCCTTGTCAGTGTGGTCGTTCCGACAGACCCTTCACGTCCCCATGCAAATGCAATGGCGCAGCTCAGAGGCCTTAAAAACCGACAAGTGTGGCTCACCCTTGGAATTAGTGCCGTAGGGTTTGGTGGAATTTTTTGTGTTTATACTTACCTGACGGCCATTATGCAGGAAGTTCTACATGCATCGTCCACGATGATTGCTATCATGCTGGCTGTCTTTGGAGCGGGAATGACCACAGGAACGGTTGTTTGCGCCTGGGCTGCTGACCGGAAGATGATGCTGACCATGGGCGGTATCTTGCTCGTCAATGCTTCTGCTCTCGCCGGTTTCGCAGGATCGGCGCATAACGTCTGGGAGCTTATGCCTGTTGTGTTCATGATTGGGTGTGGCGGAGGGCTGGGAACGGTGATTCAGTCGCGCCTCCTTGAAGTCGCGGTAGGTGCAGAAGCTATGGCTGCGGCCTTGAACCAGAGCGCTTTCAACCTGTCTAATGCCGTTGGTCCCGCACTGGGTGGGCTTGCCATTGCAGCCGGTTTTGGATGGACCTCAGTCGGCTGGGTTGGCAGCGGCCTGGCTTTTGGTGGTTTCATGATCTGGCTGCTGACTTTGGGGGATATCAAGGCAAAACAACAGCGACCGATCTAATATTTGATAAGGTGTCTTTTCATAGACGCGAAAATCGGAAATTTACGTCAAATCACCAGACATTTATTATGCTGCTATCCCAAAAGGGGCTTCTCCACAGGCGTTAGCTTCATCAACCGTGAGTAGAAGCCTTATGCGCTCCTTGGCAGGGCGATGAGAGAGTGGAGGCGAGCGATGGAGGACCTTCTCTGCGTGGTCCCACTGCGGAAAGTGTTTCCCTTTCAGAAGAACAATTGCCCCGGTAGAGGCTTCTTGGATGGTTGACCCGTTGTCGGTTGTCCATTGAACTCCCGGCCCGACATAGGCGCGAAGCAAACGGAGATCAACGCAATCAACATGAAATTTCCTGCAACTATCCGTCGTTATTTTTTCCAAACGAACGCGGAGTGCTTGATGTCGGGACATATCGCCGTAAAGAGTAGCGATCTCCAGGATGTCTTTCTGTAGAGGCAATGTACCTTCCGGAAATGAGGCTTGTAGCTGGGCAGCAATGTCCCCCAGTTGCCCCCGCGCTATCCATGATCGAGGCGCGGATTTCAGATAGTCTTTCGCCGCCTGTGTCAGTGTTTCCGACAAGCCGGCCTGATGAAGACTGATGCTACAGTGAGGCAACAGAATGTCTTTGAGCAACGACTGACGAGCCAGACGGGTACGGGTGGAACACTGCGGCATGGAAAACGCTTCCTTGCTATTGATATGTTATAACATAACTATTATTGACGCCTGTATCAATCCCCTCTTCTCTTCAGGTGCTTGCCTCATGTCGGACAATCGATTGCCTGTGACCGTTCTTTCCGGTTTTTTGGGAGCTGGAAAAACTACCCTTCTCAATCATGTTCTGAATAATCGCGACGGTCTGAAGGTTGCGGTCATTGTCAATGATATGAGTGACGTGAACATTGATGCCGAGCTGATCCGCAATGGCGGCAGTAATTTGTCCCGGACAAATGAAAAGCTCGTGGAAATGACGAATGGCTGCATCTGCTGTACGTTGCGGGATGACCTTCTGACCGAGGTGACACGGCTGGCGGAAGAAAAAAGATTTGATTACCTCCTGATTGAATCAACCGGGATTGCAGAGCCCCTGCCCGTCGCAGCTACTTTCGAGTTTCGAGATGAAGAAGGCCGCAGTTTGAGTGACGTCGCTCGGCTCGATACGATGGTAACTGTTGTGGATGCCGTGAACCTGCTCAAAGACTACGGATCAACCGATTTCCTTCGGGATCGAGGTGAGGTTGCGGGAGAAGAGGACGAACGCGCGCTCGTAGACCTATTCGTTGATCAGATCGAATTTGCGGACGTCATCGTTCTAAACAAAATCGATACGGCCACTACCGAGCAGGCAGAGGCAGCAAGATTGATCATTCGTTCTCTCAATGCTGACGCGGCTGTGGTTGAAACAAGCCAAAGCCAGGTTCCCATAAACCAGCTTTTAAACACTGGCCGATTTGATTTTGAGCGTGCACACCAGAATCCCTTGTGGTTCAAAGAGTTGTACGGGCATTCTGAACATCGGCCGGAAACGGAAGAATACGGAATTTCCAGCTTTGTCTACCGTGCCCATCGGCCTTTCAGACCGAATGCTTTTGCAGACTTCATCGAGCAGTCATGGCACGGTGTGGTGCGCGTGAAAGGCTATTTCTGGCTTGCAACCCGCCCGGATTGGGTCGGAGATCTGAGTATTGCGGGGGCTTTAGCGCGTCATCAGGCGGCTGGGCGGTGGTGGGCAAGTGTCCCGCATGACAATTGGCCTGATGACGAAGGCTGGCGAGCGACATTGGCCAAATACTGGGACGATGTTTACGGAGACCGACGTCAGGAACTGGTCTTTATTGGAACCGGAATGGAAGAGGCTGCAATTCGTACCGCGCTCGACAATTGCCTTGTTGCACCACCACAGGACGCAATTTTCATGCCTTGGCACTACGATAATCTTCCTGACCCATTTCCTCAATGGTCGTAAATATCTGAGGTATTTTGACGTACGCGCACATATTTTATGCCACCTGGCCTAGCGATTAAGACAGCAATTGGAGGGACTTTCTTCTTAGCCCCTCCCGAACACTCACGGACCCGTAAAATAACCATTCGCTCTGATGTATATCTCAGTAACTATTCTCTCGAAAGATACAGTCAAACTCAGAAATCCGATGAGACCGTCCCCGTCATTGAAAACCTTGGAAGCACATAGAAGGATGCTCCGCTGCTGCCTGCTAGGGTACTGCCGTCGAGCAGTGTCACATTATGGTAGTTGTTGGTAATGCCCGTTGTTCCGACACGAATGATCGATGCCGTCAGGTTAGAGAAATTCAAACGGAACGTAGGGGTTTTCAGGAAATAGAGCGGTTTGAAATGATACCCAAGCGCGAGGGTATTGGTAACAAACCCTGGCATTCTCTGATCGCCCACAAGTGTGACTGACTGCGGGCCGGTATAGTGAAGGCTGAAGTTTCCAAAAAATCCTGCGTTGCTGTAGGTCAGGCCAAAATTTGCAAGCACTCGTGGCGTGAGAATGGACTGTTTTCCTTTGGTGGGAAGGTATGTGTCACCATAAGGAATATTTGAGTCAAAAGTGCCATGCAGGTATTCCACTGAGGCATATGGGCTGAAATGGTGGAAATCCCTTCCTGCAATCATGGCATCAAATCCGCGGATCGTCTGGTTTCCTGCATTGGAAACTGCGTAAGCGGTATTGGGCAGATAGGTGGTGAGAAGACGGTTGGTGATATTGGAATTGAATGCCGAAATATCGAACGTCAGGTACCGGTTGTTATAGCGATATCCAATCTGCTCCGTGATGGAATACTGGTTTTTGGGGAGTGACGTTGAACCAGATAGCTGTGACGGAGACGGCTGGCGGAAATCACCCTCGGCATTCATGTAAACCTGACTGTGAGAGTCGATTTTATACGAGACAGAAAGATGCGGAAGAGGCGCGGTTGAGTTAGCCCCGATCGTAAATTGGCTGAGCCCGGAAGCGCGATCCCAATAGTTGGACATGATATATTTGAAGCCACCATTTATGGTTAGGCGATCATTAAAATATTTAGCGGTATCTTCGATAAAGAAAGAATTCAGCTCGTAACCGGCATTGTACCTGTAAATTGCTTCCTGACCATCTGTTGTATAGAGCTTATAGGCATTGTCATTTGTTTTGGCATTTCGTCCGCCAGGTTGTGTTGCCATGGTTGGAAAGAAATAGTTGACGGCATTGTTCTCATACCAGTATCCGAAAGACAGATGGTTATGACGATCAAGGTCGTAACCCAGTTTGGCGACAAGCCCGACTTGCGGGGACCAGTGCTGCGCCCAGTATGTGCTCAACGGTGTAGAAGGATCTGCTTTCTGCCCGTTCCCATAGAAATATGTGGCGCCCGTCGAGGCTGGCGTGCCGGCAGTCGAGCCGTCCCATCCGAAGCCTGTCGCAAAATAGGGAGACAGGTCGAAGGTCAGACGTTTGTTGATAATGATATGGGCTTGTGTTGTGACGAAAAACTGGTTCCAGGAGTCAATATTGCCTTGCCAGTAATTTCCGGCGGACGTGGAATTCCTGTCCCAGACATTTGTACGGTTATATCCCTGTCCCGTATGCTTATAATTATAAAATGTTTGAGCATCTGGATATGCATCAATTGTAAACATGGAATTGTTCCATGAACCAAAAAATTTTACAGTTGAGCCGTTGGTAAATTCTTTAAAAAGTCCAACGTCTACATGTGTCCGTCGGTTTGTACCTGCACCCATCCATTGTCTCGAATGGGTATTTGAGACTGAGATGTAAGACCGGATACCGGAATTTCCGATTTCTCCGGATTCCAGTCGGACGAATTCACGGGACATGTTGTTGGTGCCGTAAGAAAAATCCATGCTGCCCCCAGCTTTCTTTCCGGGGGTTAGTGTGCGCTCATCAAGCGTACCTGCCGTTGCATTGGATGCAGGCGCATCGATGGGAGAGCTCCCAGGCGTCATGGTGACGCTTTCGATGTTCTCTGCATCAACGTTCTGCTGAAGATACGCCGCAAGAGATGCAGGCGCCCCATCCAAAAGCAAAGCCGTATCGGCATCAGTAAAACCGCGCATATACAGTGCGCCGCCTTTGATGCCAGACGTATCTGGCATGGCAATGCTGACACTTGGAAGATTTTGGACAACATCAAGACCGGTTGATGTCGGGCTTCTCATCTCAATATATTGGCGCCCCACAGACTGCACTGCATAAGGTGCAGTTTCGACGCGCATCATGCCTCCCCCAGAGTTGCGCGCACTTCTCGATCCACGAACACCGACGCTCTCTTCGCTGGCTGCCATCATGGACGTTCTACGGGAGCGTGGTTTTGCGGGTGTGCCAGATGTCGCATGATGAGAGCTTGTCACATGACGAGGGTGATGAGCCGGAGCAGCACTGGAGCGTCCAGTCTCTGCGGAAAGGAGTACGGAACTCAGAATAGTACCGAGGAACAGACGAGAAGCCAGTGTCTTCACTTTTTTTCTCCGAAAGCTCAGTTGGCGTAACTGATAATATGCACTCAAACATATTTCGTTTTAATAATGAAATACTAAATAATCTTTGGGGAAAATAAATATACGAATTTAGTATTTTGGATTAATTTCAGCGCGTTTAGCCGAATGATGCTTCCATCATTCGGCTTTCTGAAGCTTATTTCTGAATTCGGAAATTAAAATGAATATTTAGAAGTCTTTTTCGCAGCTCATAATGACCTTTCTAACTTGGGCTATCATTCCTCTTATTTGGTCTGGAGTCGAAATAAATGGAGGGCCAAAAGAAATCGTGTCTCCTGTGACGCGAAGCAGAACACCCTCTTCCAGGCCGCGCTCAAAAAGCTGGACACTTCGCAGGGCAGACTTGTCAGAAAGGGGATTGAGTTCGATCGCAGCGGTAAGGCCGATGTTTCGCAGATCTTTTACGGATTTCAGGTCCTGCAATGCATGGACCTCTTCTTCCAAGATGGGTTCCAGTGCCCTGACGGCCGCATTGGTCCCCTTTTCTTCCATTATGTCGAGCACCGTATGGGCCACGGCTGCCGCCATTGGATGCCCTGAATAGGTGTAGCCGTGAGCGAACTCTATGGCTGCGTCCGGGCCGTTCATGAACGTTTTGTAGATTTCTGAAGTGACGATAACGCCTCCCATGGGAATGATCCCATTCGTGACCGCCTTGGCGAAGGTAATCATATCTGGTGTGACGCCAAATCTTTGGGAGGCAAAGTTTTCTCCCATACGCCCAAAGCCCGTGATGACTTCGTCGAAAATGAGGAGAATGCCGTGTTTCGTACAGATTTCCCGCAGCTTCTGAAGATATCCGACGGGGGGGACAAGAACGCCGGTCGATCCCTGCACTGGCTCGACAATGACAGCCGCGATTGTGGAGGCATCATGGAGTGCCACCAGTCTTTCGAGATCGTCCGCCAGATGAGCGCCCCATTCAGACTGCCCTTTTGAAAAGGCGACATGGGCGTGATCGTAAGGGTGTCGGATGTGGTCCACGCCAGGGACCATCACCGTGGCGAACATCTTGCGGTTCGGAACAATGCCGCCTACGGACATGCCACCAAACCCTACACCGTGATAACCTCGTTCGCGTCCAATGAGACGAAAGCGGCCGCCCTCACCTTTAAGCTTGTGAAAGCCGATCGCAATTTTCAGCGCAGTATCAACAGCTTCCGAGCCAGAATTCGCGAAGAAAACATGCTCCAAGCCTTCGGGGGCCATTTTTGCGATGCGTGCTGCCAGCGTTACAGCCGGTGCATGCGTCATCTGGAATCCGGGTGCGAAGTCCAGCGTTTCTGCCTGCTGACGAAGCGCGTCCGCAATGCGTGGATTTCCATGGCCTAAAGGCGTACACCACAGCCCAGACAGGGTATCGAAGACCGTTTTGCCATCGGCCATCGTATAGTAAGGCCCTTTGGCAGAGGCCACAACGCGATGATCGCCCCGACCGTTAACCAGTCTGTTGGCTGTAAAGGGCATCCAGTTGCGTCCCTCACTCATGGCAAGGGCGCACAGGCTTTCGTTCGTCAATGTAGTCACGATACTGCCTCCGTCAGGCTGTCAGATGTTTTTTTCTTAAAGGGCGCTCTCTCGACATACCGGCCCTGCCCGCGCTCGGCACGCAGTGTACCGTCATCCCAAAGAATGCGGCTCTGACTGATTGTCTTTTTTGCCACGCCTGTAACGGTCATGCCTTCATAAATATTGTAATCGACATTCTGATGATGTGTGGCGGCAGAAATGGTTCGTGAGGCCGATGGATCCCACAGCACAATATCCGCGTCTGCACCCTCAACAATCATGCCTTTCCGGCTATGGATATTGAAGATACGGGCCGTATTGGTGGACGTGAGGGCAACAAACTGCTCCGGAGTTATCTTGCCGCCGACAACGCCGTGATGCCACAGAATGCTCATGCGATCCTCAATGCCGGGAACACCGTTGGGGATGCGCGTAAAGTTGGTGAGGCCCATTTCTTTCTGGGAGCGGCAGAAGCAGCAGTGATCCGTTGCGGTGGTGTGGAGCTGGCCGGAAGAAAGGCCGCCCCAGAGCGCTTGCTGATGCGATTTTTCGCGGAAAGGCGGGCTCATGACATAGCGCGATGCCTTCAGCCAGTCTGAAGACTGATAAACGCTTTCATCGAAAACCAGATGCTGTGGAAGTACTTCGCCATAAACCTGTAGTCCGCGAAGGCGGGCATTTGCGATGGCGTCGGTCGCCTCGCGTGTTGACACGTGCACGATATAGAGCGGGGTATTGCTGACGGCCGCCAGTGTAATGGCGCGCTGAGCAGCCTCGCCCTCCACGCTGGATGGGCGGGAGAGCGGATGCGCCGCAGGGCCTGTGTTTCCTGCTTTCAGGAGAGTCTCCTGAAGAAACGAGACGGCATCTCCATTTTCGGCATGCACGGTGCATAAAGCGCCCAGCTCTCCCGCTCGGCGCATGGAGTTGAGGAACGTCTCATCATCCACCATCAGGGCGTTCTTGTAGGCCATGAAGTGTTTGAAGGAATTAACCCCGCAGTTCCGCACCAGTGTTTCCATATCCTGGTGAACCTGCTCATCCCATTGCGTCACCGCGACATGGAAACCATAGTCAGCAGACGCTTTTTCGGCTTTGCTCCGCCATGTTTTCCATGCGTCATGCAGCGACTGCCCGTGTTCGGGGATGACGAAATCAATAATGCTCGTTGTGCCTCCGGCGAGACCGGCGGCGGTGCCTGTATAGAAATCGTCACTGGCCGTCGTGCCCATAAAGGGCATTTCCATATGCGTGTGGGGATCTATCCCCCCTGGCATGACAAGCAGCCCATTTGCATCAACGATGGTACAGCCTGTCGGCGCTTCCATATCCGCCTGAACAGCCGCGATTTTCCCGTCATCGTCACATAGGACGTCCGCTCTGAAACGCCGCTCAGACGTAACAACTGTTCCACCCTTGATCAGGAGCATGACATCCCTTCCCTTCAGGAAAAGTGGTTGGCATTATGTCGTTGTCTTACCGAAACTGTATGGTTAATCTGACCAGCCGGTCAACATAACGATTGCGCTTCCGGAATTTTTTCGAGAACGAGGATCACCAGAATGACACAGTCACCGGACGCGTACGCTACAGGGCGCCTGACCAATGCGGATCTTGCGCCTGTTCAGGACCGGAGCTGGGCATGGAAGGACTTTCTCTTCCTCTGGATGTCTGATGTCCACAGTGTCGCCGGCTACATGACGGTTGGCACGCTGTTCATGATGGGATTGCCAGTCAGCAGTGTGCTTATTGGATTGCTTGTTGCGATTGTTGCCGTGCAGCTTCTCTGCAACCTGATCGCGGTTCCAAGTCTGAAGTCCGGCGCCCCTTTTCCGGTCATTATCCGAAGCGTTTTTGGCGTCTACGGCGCGGTCGTCCCGGCACTGGTGCGTGGGATCATTGCCGTCGGCTGGTACGGAATCCAGACATGGCTGGCATCCAATGCCGTGGTTCTGTTTGTTCTTCGAATGATGCCGTCGCTGGCAGACTATAGCGATGTTCATCACCATGGACTGATGGGGCTGTCGCTGCTCGGCTGGATGGCCTTTCTGCTCATCTGGGCTTTGCAGTTGGCGGTATTCTGGCGCGGAATGGAGTCCATCCGGCATTTCATAGACTGGGCAGGGCCAGCCATTTACGTCATGATGGTCCTGCTTGACGGCGTGCTTCTTTGGAAAACGCGGGGACAGATCAGCTTTGCAGTCCTTCCCCACTCTGCTCTTTCCGTCGGACAACATCTGACCGGCGTGCTGAATGTGATCTCTCTGACGATCGCATTCTTTTCTCCGATTATCCTGAATTTTGGCGATTTTGCCCGCTATGGCATTAGCCTGAGTGCGGTACGGCGCGGTAATTTCTGGGGCCTGCCAATCAATTTCATGGCGTTTTGCGCGCTTGCACTTACAACAGTAACCCTCACCCAGCCTGTTCTGGGACAAATCCTCGTTGATCCGGTGGACACTGTGACGCGTCTGGATAGTCAGACCATCATGATCGTAGGAATTTTAACCTTCGTTCTCGCGACCATCGGGATCAACATTTCTGCCAATTTTGTCTCCGCTGCGTTTGATTTTTCCAATATAGCCCCGGCATCCATTTCATGGCGCGGCGGCGGTGTCATTGCGGCGATTGGTGCCATCGCTCTCACGCCCTGGAACCTCTATGCCCGTCCGGATCTGATCCACCTGACACTCGACATACTGGGTCTGTTCATCGCTCCTGTGACGGGAATCCTTCTGGCGGATTACTATTTCGTTCAGCAGGAGACCCTGGACGTGGAGGCGCTGTACAGCACGGACCCATCAGCACCGTACTGGTATCGAAGTGGTGTAAATCCTACTGCGATCTGGGCTTTGGGTCTGGCCGTGTTGGTGGGGCTCGCAAACGTCTTCCTGCCAGCCTTGGCCGTATTCCAGAATTTCGCCTGGTTTACAGGCTTCTTTTCAGGGTTCTGTTTTCATCTGCTTTTGACGCGCCTGAAGCAGATTGGGAGAACAGCGGGCGAACAAGCGTCATGATGGTGTCGACGGCAGTTTCATAATCGCCATTAGTAAGAGGTCTACGGTCCAGAACGGCCTCATACTGGACCTGCATATCCGCATATGCCTGCGTACCTGACCACAAGAGAAACAACAGATGTGTCGGGTCGATAGGTGCCATGATGCCCTTCGCCTGCCATTCCAGGAAGATTGCGACATGTCGGGCCACATGGGCTCGCAGTTCTCCCCGTAAGAAGTCCTGAACCATATGGCCGCCTGAGAGCACTTCCTGTGCGAAGAGACGCGATCCTTCAGGACGTGCGCGGGAGAATGCAATCTTGGCTTCTATGTATCCCCTGAGCCCGTCCAGCGGATCTTTGTCAGAAGAAAGCCAGTGATCGGCATCTGTCAGCCATACATCCAGCAGGCGTGACAGTGTGGCGTTGTACAGGTCTTCCTTGGAGCCAAAATAGTAGAGAATATTGCCCTTGGGGATGTCGCAGACCTTGGCAATATCTTCAAGGCGCGTTCCCTTGAGGCCGCGGGTGCCAAAGGTCCATTCCGCAGCATTCAGAATTTGCGGAACGGTAGCACGCCGTGGGGCGCCTGCACGGGGTCTTTTTCTGGGGCTGGGGGATGCCTCCAGACTGTCTTGTGCCATTGTCTTTCTCCCAGCCTGCTCTGCGGGAGGCGATTTTTGACAGCAGACAGCCTGGACGACAAGCCCTCGGTTGGCAGATCCTTAAAGCGTGCTGTCTGCCCGCAAGACAGCGCCTAGCAGAACATTGGCTCCTGCTTCCGCTTCGCTCTCCGTGATGCTTTCTTCCTCGTTGTGACTCAGGCCATCCCTGCAGGGTACAAAAATCATCGCCGTTGGTGTCACTCGTGCGAGATACGCAGCGTCATGACCCGGACCTGAGACAATCGGAAGCGGATCGTAGCCCATTTGGCGTGCAGAGTCCGCGACCATCTCCACGCACCGCGCGTCAAAATGAACTGCGGGCGCATCCCAGAGGGGCACAATCTCCAAAGTCACTCCTCCAGCTTCAGCAATGCCGTGGAAGCGATCCATGAACTCCTGCTCCATGGCAACGACGACAGCATCATCCGGGTGGCGGATATCCACGGTAAAGAACGTCTCACCAGGCACGACATTGTTGCTGTTCGGGCGATTTTCAATCAGGCCCACTGTTCCCACGGCTCCCGGAGCATGGGCCTGCGCGATCTCTGAGAGGGCCACAACCATTCTGGACGTTGCCAGTAGTGCGTCATGACGCATTGGCATGGGGGTGGAGCCAGCATGAGCATCCTTGCCCTTTACCGTCACTTCATACCAGCGCATTCCCTGTACGCCGGAGACAGCACCGATGACGCGATCTTTGACCTCAAGAATGGGCCCCTGCTCGATATGCAACTCGAAATAGGCCGCGATGGGATGATCGCCACAGATCTCTTCACCGCGATATCCGATAGAAACCAGTTCGTCCCCAAAGCGTGCCCCTGCGCGATCTCGCTTGTCCAGAACCTCCTGTTCCGTAAAAACGCCTGCGAAAACGCCTGAACACATCATCGGGGGCGTGAAGCGTGACCCTTCTTCATTCGTCCAGTTGATCAGTTCGATAGGGTGGCGCGTTGTATGCCCGGCTTCATGAAGCGCCCGTAGAACAGCGAGGCCGCCCAGAACACCTAAAATACCGTCAAATTTTCCCCCGGTTGGCTGGGTATCCAGATGGCTGCCCATCGTGATGGGAGGCAGGCTGTTATCAAGTCCCGGGCGGCGGGCAAACATGTTGCCCATCGTATCGACCGTGATGGCGCAGCCTAGGCTTTCACAGGTCGAGGCGAACCACTCGCGAACCTGTTTATCTTCTGGGGTCAGTGTTAACCGACGGATACCGCCTTTTGGTGTTCCACCAAACCGGGCTGTATCCATCAGATCAGCCCAGAGAGCGTTCCCGTCAATCCGCATATTGCTATGAAACATGCCAGTCCTCTTTCATCCGTCCGTCTGGTGACCCTCTGGCCGCCGCGTCATGCCTCTCAGGCAGGAATACGATTGGGGTTGGAAGGATGATGGGGCCACGTCAGTTCCCCATCTACGGGTTGTGGAACCATTGTGATGCAGTCATCCACCGGGCAGACATGCGCACAGAGATTGCAGCCCACGCACTCCTCTTCGATCACTTCGTAATGTCGGCGATCAGCCGTGTTTTTCTTGGAAATCGCCTGATGGGACGTATCCTCGCAGGCGATATGACAGAGACCACACCCGACACAAGCATCCTGATCGATATTGGCGAGGGTCTTGAACTTCATGTTGAGCTGGTTCCACGGCACGAACTGCGAAACAGCCCGGCCTGTCAGATCCTCCAGCCGCTCATAGCCTTTCTGGTCCATCCAGTTGGACAGGCCATCAATCATGTCTTCCACGATGCGGAAACCATAATGCATCGCGGCGGTACAGACTTGAAGCGATCCTGAGCCCATTGCAAGAAATTCGGCAGAATCCCGCCAGTTGCTGATTCCACCAATTCCGGAGATGGGAATTCCAGCCATAATAGGATCTCTGGCAATCTCTCCGATCATGCGTAGCGCAATTGGCTTCACGGCAGGTCCGCAGTAGCCACCATGCGTCCCTTTCCCGCCGACAACGGGCATGGGCGCCATGGCATCCAGATCCACGCCAATGACCGACTGGATGGTGTTGATCAGGGAAACTGCATCTGCCCCACCTGCCCGCGCGGCGCGTGCGGGCATCAGGATGTTAGTCACGTTTGGCGTCAGCTTGACGATCACCGGCATCCGCGTGTTCTGCTTGCACCAGCGTGTTACCATTTCAACGTATTCCGGGACCTGCCCGACCGCCGCACCCATATTGCGCTCGGACATGCCATGCGGGCATCCGAAGTTCAGTTCGATCCCGTCTGCGCCTGTTTCCTCAACGATTGGCAGAATGGCTTTCCATTTATCTTCCTCGCAGGGCACCATAAGGCTGACGATAAGGGCACGATCCGGAAATTCACGTTTGACGCGCTTGATTTCCGCGATGTTGGTCGCAAGCGGACGGTCCGAAATCAGCTCGATGTTGTTGAGACCGATCAGCCGACGTCCCTCAAAGCCCAGGGCTCCATAGCGGGAGCTCAGATTGACGACCGGTGGATCTTCCCCAACCGTTTTCCAGACAACACCACCCCATCCGGCCTGAAAGGCCCGGCGAACGTTGTATTCCTTGTCAGTCGGCGGTGCAGAAGCAAGCCAGAATGGATTGGGAGATTTGATTCCAGCAAAAACCGTGCGCAGGTCAGCCATTGTGGTTGGCCCTTTCCATGTTGGATGCCATCAGTTCATCATGAAGCGCTTCAGCCGCGTTCCGTCCGTCCCGGACAGCTGCAACGGTAAGATCTTCTCCTGCCGTACAGTCGCCACCCGCATAAACTCCCGGCATGGAGGTGCGTCCTGTTTCATTCACAACGATGCGCCCGTTTTCCACGAGGATCTGGTCGTTTCGCACTGGGTCTGGGACAAAAACCTGCCCGATTGCTTTAAGGACCATGTCGGCCGCGAGTGTGAAGGCATTTTGCGGATCGTACCGGCCATCAGGTGTGCCTCGAATGAATGTGATGCTCCTGATGGCCCCGTCTTCGACATTGAGTTGACTGGGAGACGCCCAGAATCTGACCGTAACGCCGTTTGTCTGGGCCCATTCCCGTTCAACTTCCGTGGCCGACATGTGCTCAGCGCCGCGGCGATAAACCAGCGTTACCTCTTCCGCACCCAGACGTTTTGCCTGCACTGCTGCGTCAACTGCCGTGTTGCCGCCCCCGATCACGACAACGCGTCTGCCAACCACGACCTCGGAAAGGTTTCGGGAGCGCAGGGTCTCGATGAAATCGACCGCATCCAGAACGCCCTCTGCAAATTCGCCTTCCAGCCCGAGAGCGCGGACACCTGCCAGACCCAGACCCAGGAAAACGCCATCATAGGTCTCGCGGAGGCCTGCAAGCGTGATGTTCTCCCCGAGCGTCGCGTTACCCTGGAAAGTAATACCTCCAATTTCCATGAGGAAATCGATTTCTTTCTGGGCGAAATTGTCAGCAAGCTTATAGGCCGCGACACCATACTGGTTGAGGCCACCAGGTGCATCGTGTCGATCAAAGATCGTGACATCATGCCCATGCATTGCCAGTCGATGCGCGCAGGCCAGCCCCGCTGGCCCTGCTCCTACCACGGCCACGCGCTTTCCGGTGCTTGCCGCTCGCTGGAACGGGTGGGTCTTCTGCTGCATTTGCCAGTCTGTAGCAAACCGCTGAAGTGCGCCTATTCGAACGGCATGATGAGCTTCAATCGCGGTGTGAACACATTTCTGCTCACACAGAATTTCGGTCGGACAAACCCGTGCACACGACCCACCCAAGATGTTGGACTGAAGAATGGTGCGCGAAGCGCCAGCCAGATTGTCAGACGCAATGGCTTTGATGAACCGTGGAATATCAATGTCCGTCGGACAGGCCTCAACACATGGAGCGTCGTAGCAGTAGAAACATCGATCGGCTTCCAGCGCTGCCTGTTCGGGCGACAGGCCGGGATGAGCATCGGCGAAGTTCAGTTCCAGAGCGGTTTCCGGCAATCGGCCACATGCAATATCGAGTCGCATACTCGTCTCCTGCCTGACTTGGTTCGTAATCGGAATGGTATGAGTTCGAAATACTCTCTGGCAAGGATTTTCTGACCAAACGTTCAGTTTATGCAAGACTATGGGGTCTAGGTGAGAACCTGCGGCGATTGAGGAAACGCCTAGTCATAAGAAATCGTGTCGATAGTATCTTAGATCAGGAGGTGCGTTTTCTTCCCCCAGGGCTTTTCCGATGAGGACAAATCCAGCATTCACGGGAAGTCTAATCAAGGCGTCCATCATCGTTTACTCCTTAAATCAATGCATCCAAGTTCAAACACTTAGCCACGCGATACGGAGTAGCCTTTGGAGTGGAATGTGGTAGGCTGGCAGTCTGTTTGTTGGACGCAGAAAGCTTTGACACCTCTCATGCGATTTACCCGCCTGCGTTTTCTCATTCCTGTCTCGTGTTTATTGGCGAGTGAAGGATGCACCCTCCAGGGCGCCCCTTCTTTTCCAGTTGTAGGTGCTTACTTTCCGGACTGGATGGTCTGTGGCCTCATCGGGGTTGCGGTTGCAGTTGGATTACGAGTGATATTCCTTCTAACCGGCCTTGATGCCATCCTCAGTTTTCGTCTCTTCACCTATGTAGCGCTGGGCGTGATCGCCGCACTGACTGTGTGGACGCTAGTGTTTGGGCCTTGATGATGCAGCGCGTTCAAGTTTCCGGCAAAAAGCCAATTGGTATTATCGTTGCAATCGTCTGCGTTGGGGTAGCCATTCTCTTCGGCGTCCATGTCTCGCATGAAGACAGCGCTCATCCGTCTTCTGACAGCGGAAGCATTGACGCAGAAATGGTACACGTCGCCTCCACCGTTGGTGGACGGTTGAAGGAACTCAGAGTTGTCGTCAATCAGCATGTTCATAAGGGTGATGTTCTTTACCAGCTTGATCCTGAGCCCTACGAATTGATTGTCCGACAGGCTCAGGCCAACCTGGATCTCGCGAATGCGGAGGTCGAGAACCAGACACGGCTGCTCAGCATCAAGACATCCAACGCCGCCACGGCAGATGATCAGGTTGTTCGTGCCAGAACCAATCGTGATTTGGCTGCACGTACAGTAGAGCGCTTAAAGCCGCTTGCGGGCCAGTCCTATATTCCGTGGCAGCAGTATGATCAGGCTCGTGTGGCACTCCATGACGCTGAAGTGTCGCTTTCGCAGTCGAAAAATCAGTCTGTCGCAGCAACAACAGCGATCGGAGATTTGAAAAGCTCTCTTGCCGCACGGGATGCCAGTCAGGCAGCCCTGGACCACGCAAAATACGAGCTACGCCAGACTGTGGTTACAGCTCCTGCGGATGGCTATGTCACGAGTTTACGGGTTAAAGCTGGTGAGGTTCTCGCGCCGTCTCAGGTCCTGTTCACGCTCATTGCTGATGACGAGTGGTACGCTACCGCCAATATCCGTGAGATCAATCTCTCTTCTGTTCAGATTGGCGACTGCGTGACCGTTCACTCAATGATTGATCGCCATAGTCCTCTACGCGGACACGTCGAAAGTATTGGTTGGGGCGTCCTGTCTGTAGATTCTGCTGGCATTGCCCGCTCACTGCCCATCGTGCCGCGCCAAATGGACTGGGTTCACGTCGCCCAACGCTTTCCGGTGCGCATCAGGCTGGAGAGGGCAAACCCGCTTTTGCTAAGACTTGGCGCCACAGCAACCGTTGAGATCCGGCATGGCGCTGCCTGTCCCTGACACTCTGGCGAATGCCTTGTCGTCTTCCAGCATGAGGGGGCCAGGACTGGGATTGGCACGGATTTGGCGGCTGGTCTGTGACCCTGTTCCGGGGCGATTGGGATATGCGCTTCGCATGGCTGCCGCATGCACGACGACCGTGCTGATTGGGGAAATCTGGCAGGTTCCGGAGCTGGCCGTGCCTGCCCTTGTGACCATGGCGCTGTGGCAGAAAGACCGCGTGACAAATGCTCTGGCTGGGGTTGCTGTAAATGTCCTCATCCTCATTCTGCTTCTGATTATTTACGCGCTCATCCGCCTGACGCTCGATCATCCTATGGGACTGGTGATCGTCATTGCCCTGCTGTCGTTCAGTTTTTTCTTTCTGGGCTCAGCCAGCAAGCTAAAGCCTGTGGCTTATATGCTGGGTCTGATTACGGTTTATGGACTGATTGCGATTGATCAGGTCCCGGTTGGAGAAGTCGTGACACGCGCCCTTCTCTACACGGATCTCTTTCTGGCCGTGCCGGGGGCGGTCATGATTGTGCTGGGGCTGTTGATTTGCCCATCCCCTAAAAAGATCCTGACGGATAGCATCGCTGCTCGGCTCTACATGGCTGTTCGCCTTCTCCAAACTCTTGATGCGCTAACACAGGAACGAGCGACAGATATGCTTCGGGAAGGCACGGCGGGCATGATGAAGTCCGCCAAGATGGCCTCACTTGAAAAGATCTGGTCCGTCCATGATTTGGCCTGCTTGCGACAGGCAGCCAACAGCAGTGTCGCTGTTCTTGCGCTTGCTGATGAGGCAAGTAGGGCAAGACCGCCACAGGAGCAGTTGTCTCGCCTGACTGAAACGCTTGAAGGCATGGCAAGGATTTTTGCGGAGGGTGACTATCCCACAGCCATCGAAAGCCCTGTGATCTCTTCGGAGCATCCGTCTCTACAGGCGATAACCGCTCTCCTGCCGACTTTCACAACCCCACCTGCCCTTGTTGCTGGAAAATCGCCAGAAAAGAAAAAATCGGGTTTCTTTTCTGAGGATGCCTTTACCAATCCAGACCATGTGCGCTTCGCAGTGAAAGGGACTGCTGCCGTGATGCTGAGTTATCTGACCTTCAAGGTTTTGGATTGGCCAGGCATCCACACTTGCATCATCACCTGTTTCATCGTCGCGTTGCCTACGATGGGCGAGATGATTTCAAAGCTAACACTGCGCATCACGGGTGCTCTCATAGGCGGAACGCTGGGGATCGCCTCTATTATCGTCGTGATGCCACACCTGAATGGCATCACCGGATTTCTGGCGCTTGTCTTTGCTGTTTCCCTGATCGGGGCGTGGGTCAAGACAGGCGACGACCGTATTGCTTATGCTGGTTTTCAGATCGGTCTGGCATTTTATCTGATAGATCTGAAGGGCTACGGCCCCACAGCAGACATGGCTACCGCGCGGGACCGTATTGTCGGCATCATGCTTGGTAACCTCATTACATATGCCATGTTCACCAGCTTCTGGCCGGCAAGTGCCTACGATCATTTGGGGGCCAGTCTTCGCAAACTGACAGATTGCCTGAAGCGGCAGGGAAAGGCTCAGAGCTCTGAAGATCAGCTTCAGGCTGCCGCTCTTAGTCAATCCGCGTTACTGGAAAGCGAACGAACGCTAGAATATGTGATGTCTGAGCCAGCACATATGCGCGCTGACCAGCCCCGTCTTCAGGCGGCCCGAAATGCCTTGATCGATGCCTCGAGGCTGACTGAAGAATTGCTTGCAACTCCCAAGCGGCCAGACCTCGCCGATCGCACGGCACGACTGGAACAGATTGCTTTATGATTCATTTCAAAACAACCTTGTTGCTGCCGCTCCTGCTATCGAGCTGTGCGACCCAGGCACTTGAAACGGCGCCAGCCAGCCCTGATCGGCCATGGCAACCGAATGTCGCTGCAAATGGAGAACTGGTGCCCGGTAAGCACGGGCCGCATGCCCTGGCCATCCCCGCTGGATACACATTGCCTTCCAATAGTCAGATCCATCTGCGGCCCCCTGCCCCTGAATTGGCGCCACAGGCTGGCCATGCCTATTCCCTGCCTGAACTGATTGATATTGCGCAGTCGGCCAATCCAGAAACCAGGCGTGCCTGGAATCTTGCGCGTGATGCCGCTCTGGCTGTGGGAATTACGAAGAGTGCGTATTTGCCCCGCCTGACCGCGACAGTTGTAGGCGGATATAATCATAGCCGTAATGACGGTGCGAACCCGTCGGTCAGCAATGCGGGCATTGCTGAAGACGCAATCAACTCAGGCCTGAGCGGATTAAACAGTGCTTTGGGCGGTGTTCGCAATAGCAGGTCGGGCGCTGGCGAAATCCAAACCCTGGGTATGGAATGGCTGCTGTTCGACTTCGGCAAACGTGAGGCCGTTATTGCCGCCACAAAGCAGGCACAGATTGCAACCAATGTGCTCTTCACTGCGGCTCATCAGAAAATCATCTACGGGGTAACAACGGCCTATTACACCCATGCCGCAGCCCAAAGCCGTGTCGTATTGCTGCGTAAGGCACGGGACAATGCACGCTTCGTGGAAGCAGCCGCAGTCGCAAAGCTACATCAGGGGCAAGGCACCATAGTGGATGTAACGCAGGCTCGGCAGGCTACAGCACAGACTGAACTACGACTTGTACAGGCAGAGGGCGACGAACAGAATACGGCCCTTGAACTTCTGAATGCCATTGGTATTTCCCCGAACACGAAACTTGAGACACTCGATATTTCTGGTCGCCCGCTCGGGTTGGACGATATTCGTCTGACTGACGCATTTGTCCAACAGACCGTTTCACGCAGGCCGGACGTTCTTGCAGCATACGCAAATGCGAAAGCGGCAAAAAGCAGGGTTCGCGCAGCGAAAAGCGAATTTCTGCCCAAGATCTTCATGACAGGAAATGTGGCCTACACCACCGGGCGTCTGGCACTCTCATCCGTGCCGGGAGTGGGAAGTGAGGCTCCCCCAACGCTTAACTTATCGAGTAATGCCTTCAGCAGTTTGATCCTTGGCGGGATTACTGTCCCCATCTTCGACGGGGGAACCCGAGCTGCTTTGCTGAAGCAGGCCCAGGATCAGTCTGACAGTGCAGATGCGACATTGCAGCAAACAGTCGACAGTTCAGTGAAGCAAATTGTAGTCGCAGAAAATGCGCTCCGTACTAGCCTGAGTGCCTATACCGCATCAGCAAAGCTGGAGACGGCAGCGATGACAAGTTTTGAGGCATCCTCGACCGCATATCGTAGTGGCGTAGGCTCCATGACGCAGACGAGTATAGCGCAGAATGCGTATCTTGATGCGACACTGAGCCATTCAGATGCCTATTATGCTGCCTTGATCGCCGCGGCTGGGCTTGCGTTCGGCACGGGCTCTCTTAATCAGAATTAGAAGTAACATTTGCCGTTGCTACGATGGTTTTAAGTGGTTCGAAAATATCGGCGCTCAGGGACACGATAATGCGTTATTTTTCAAGTCGGATTTGTTTTTATGGAGCCAGTGCCGAAAAGCTGGATAAGCGGCCTGTGAGAGGGCAAAGGGTTTACCGTCTATTTCTCCCGAAATAGACGCCACGTTTGTAAATGGCTTATCAAAAAACAATTTATGGACGGCTTTCCCATTGGAATCTCTAATATAGATGGCATTCCAGATATCATGTGACGGGTATTCTTGATTGTCTGAAATTTTATATGATAAAATTATTTTCAAAAGGCTATCATTTTCACCGTTTATTTTATGTGTATATGCATTCGCATATGTTGAAAGCGTATCTTCATTGACACTGAATCTTGACGTGGAGAGAGGCGGGCGCATGAATATTTTTTCAATATAGCAATTTTCATGTACATCCGATGCAAGCGTCGCATTTATTGGTATCAATAAAGAAAAAATTAATATTATATAATTATATTTTCTCATTTTGTCCTCATTAATATAGACTTCTCTAAATATAAAATGGATTTCGAAATTTTTTCATGATGCTTCAATGAAATTCGATTGGAACTACAAGATAAAAATTTCGTAAAGTAAATTTAAAAACTAGCCTTTCGCGAATTTTCTCGAATGGGGTTTAGTTCGTCATATTCATATCGATTAAGATGTATTTTGAGGCGGATGGGTAGTGCCCCATTACTCAGTGATTAAACGCTAAGGCGAATCATAAACTAGTACGTGACAGCGATTTTTTTCATATAAGGCCAAACGTGCAACACCAAAAAATTATAAAATGATAAATAAAAATAACCATCTTCCGGTATATCTTTATCGTTATAGAAAATATAGAAATAAATATAAAATAATAAAAGCATAAACAAGATGTAAATTACTTACTTTCAAAAATAATTATAAATGGAAAATTGTTATTTTATAACGTTTATTTCTTTATAAATTTATAAGAAAATAAGAAATATTTCTAATTATGCCGAAAACGTTACCAATAACAGTAACTGTAATCACCATCCTGTTATACCGAACAAAAAATAGTCATTTCTATTATTGGGAAAAAATCCGGATGAAGGGACATAACGTATCAAACTATGTCTCTGGAGAGCGCCGTTGGAAAAATTACCTGATCCCAATCCTGTCCCGGTCTTTCTCTCCCGCAGGCGTCTCCTGGCTCTATCCGGCGCCTGCATCACTGCAGCTGCAATCGGAACGGTTAAGAAAGGTTCTGCTCAAGAAATAGTAGCATCGAACCGGAATGGCGTTTCAGATTTTATGCAACTATCAACCTTTGCCACCGGCCATAAAAATCTGGATCTTGCTATTGGATCCGCGCTGCTCCTCGCGTTTGAGGCCCAGACACAAGATTTTTCTGCTCGCGTAGCAGCTCTTCGCGAAAGGATCGCGAAAAACGGCTATCAGGATGTTGAGGCGCTGGACGAAGGTCTTAGGGGCGATCCTTTGCATGCCACGCTCCTGCAGATTATCCGCGGTTGGTATGCTGGCGTTATTGAAGGTGGAACGAACGCCAAGGTTTACGCTTTCGAAAAAGCGCTGATGTATCAATCGTCTCGCGATGTCGTCGTCATCCCGACTTATGCTCATAACGGGCCAAATTACTGGGTTGCAGAGCCCGGTTCCGTCGACGTCATGCCGGAATTCTAAGGAAATTATCACAGTGAAAATGCGATATTTTCGTTCTCTGTCCGGCACTGCCCTGACAACGGTTTTGCTTTTCGCAGGAGCGTCTGCACTGGCACAACCGACGGAACCCACACCCGCTTCAGCTCATCAACCATCTATTAGTCGCGGCCATTATCTTGCGATTGCAGCCGATTGTGCTGCGTGCCATACAAACGGACGGGATGGTCAATTTCTGGCTGGTGGATATGCGATCTCATCCCCGATGGGAAACATTTACTCCACCAATATTACGCCATCCAAAACTCATGGCATCGGAAATTACACGCTTGAACAGTTTTCTCAGGCGTTAAGGCACGGCATTCGCGCAGACGGTGCGCAGCTCTATCCGGCCATGCCTTATGACGCCTATAACCGCCTGAGGGATGAAGACGTCAAATCGCTCTACGCCTACATCATGAACGAAGTAAAACCTGTAGATGCGCCCTCGCCCAGGACACAGCTCCCCTTCCCGTTCTCTATCCGTGCCTCACTGGGTATCTGGAAGATTGCCGCGCGCATTGAAGGCAAGCCATATGTCTTCGACCATACCCACAACGATGACTGGAACCGCGGGCGCTATCTGGTCGACGAACTGGCTCATTGTGGCGAGTGTCACACGCCACGCAATTTTTTGCTTGCACCTAATCAGTCCGCTTATCTGGCGGGAGCAGATATAGGCTCATGGCGTGCACCGAATATCACCAACGACCCTCAAAGCGGCATTGGCGGCTGGTCTGACCATGATCTCTACCAATACCTGAAAACCGGCCGAACGGCTCATGCACGTGCAGCAGGACCGATGGCTGAAGCCGTCGAGCACAGTCTGCAGTATCTGCCAGACGGGGATATTTCAGCGATCGTGACCTATCTCAGGTCGGTTCCGCCTAAAGCAGAGGCTGGTCAAACGGTTGCCAATTTCGCTCATCTCGGCCGCCCATCAAGCTATAGCGTTGCCGACGCGAATGCGCGCCGTAACAACAGCACCCTGTCCAAAACAACGGACGGGGCAGCCCTCTATGAAGCCGTCTGCGCGAGTTGCCACCAGTCGGACGGCAAAGGATCAGCGGATGGATATTATCCGTCCCTCGTGGGGAATACCACGACAGGGCAGCGCAACCCGAACGATCTGATTGCCAGCATTCTCTATGGCGTGGATCGTACAACGGACGATCATGAAATCCTGATGCCAGCTTTTGGCCCGGGAACTTTGGTGCAACCGCTCAATGATGAGCAGATCGCGACAATCGCAGATTACGTTCTGAGCCACTTTGGCAACGCGCAGGCCACTGTCTCTGCCGATGCGGTGAAACAGGTTCGTGTTGGCGGCAAGCAGGTCCCTCTCGCCAAACTCGCAAGCCCAGGCGTGATGCTTCTGCTCGGAGCTGGTGGCGTTTTAGGGGTCATCATCGTGGTGGGTGGCGTCTGGTGGCTGATCAGCCGTCGGAAACAGCGTGTCGCTTAATATAATTCAAAGGTAAAATCATGTCTGGTGAAACGCTTTCGGCTGATGTCGTCATTATCGGAGCAGGAATCTGTGGGTCCCTGCTCGCCCATAAACTCGTTCGCAACGGTCTTTCTGTCCTGCTCCTGGATGCCGGTCCTCGGCGTGATCGCTCCCAGATTGTGGAGAACTGGCGGAATATGCCGCCTGACAACAAGTCCCAGTATGATTACGCAACGCCTTATCCCAGCGTTCCGTGGGCGCCCCACACCAACTACTTTCCGGACAATAATTACCTGATCGTCAAAGGCCCGGACCGGACAGCCTACAAGCAGGGCATCATCAAGGGCGTTGGTGGTACAACCTGGCACTGGGCAGCCTCAAGCTGGCGGTATCTGCCAAACGATTTCAAGCTGCACTCCACCTATGGCGTGGGGCGCGATTATGCCATGAGCTATGACACGCTCGAGCCGTACTACTACGAGGCAGAGTGCGAAATGGGCGTGATGGGCCCAAATGGAGAGGACATTACGCCGTCCGCCCCCCGCAGAAATCCTTGGCCCATGACATCCATGCCTTATGGATATGGAGACCGCACCTTCACCGATGTGGTGAGCAAGCTTGGGTTTTCCAACACTCCTGTTCCGCAGGCCCGAAACAGTCGTCCCTATGATGGCCGTCCACAGTGCTGTGGAAATAACAACTGCATGCCGATCTGCCCGATTGGAGCGATGTACAACGGGGTCTATGCCGCATTGAAGGCTGAGAAGCTGGGGGCCAAGATCATTCCGAACGCTGTCGTGTATGCGATGGAGACGGATGCCAAGAACCGGATTACGGCCATCCGCTTCTATGATCCGGAAAAACAGTCTCATCGTGTCGTTGCCAAAACGTTCGTCGTGGCCGCCAACGGTATTGAAACACCCAAACTGCTTTTGCTTGCGGCCAATGATCGCAATCCGAACGGTATTGCAAATTCATCGGACCTTGTTGGCAGGAACATGATGGACCATCCGGGCATCGGTATGAGCTTCCAGTCAGCTGAGCCTATCTGGGCTGGCGGCGGTTCGGTTCAGATGAGCTCCATTACGAACTTCCGTGACGGTGATTTCCGTTCTGAATATGCCGCCACACAGATTGGCTATAACAATACGGCTCAGAACTCCCGTGCTGGCATGAAAGCTCTGTCCATGGGCTTGGTTGGCAAGAAACTGGACCAGGAGATCCGCCGTCGTACGGCTCATGGTGTGGACATCTACGCCAATCATGAAGTCCTCCCTGACCCGAATAACCGTCTCGTCCTTTCCAAGGATCATAAGGACGCTCTCGGTATTCCCCATCCCGAAGTCACGTATGACGTGGGAGAATATGTGCGTAAATCAGCGGTCATTTCCCGACAGCGCCTGATGGACATTGCCAAGGCCCTTGGGGGGACCGAAATTGAAATGAGCCCGTTCTTTACTCCGAACAATCACATCACCGGTGGTACCATCATGGGCCATGATCCGCGTGATTCTGTCGTGGATGAGTGGCTCAGAACGCATGATCACGCCAATTTGTTTCTCGCTACAGGCGCAACAATGGCGGCGTCTGGAACGGTGAATTCCACTTTGACGATGGCTGCGCTCTCACTCCGCGCCGCCGATGCCATTCTCAACGACCTGAAACAGGGGTAAGTGTTTTGTACAAACTATTTCAGCGCCAGACCATTGGCGCCGTCCTAAGTATTTTCATCGCAACAGCAAGTCTTACGGGGCTTGCATCAGCGAAGGACCTGACCGTGAATTTAGAGACGTCAAATACCCTCATCGATCAGGCCAAGAAGCTTGCGGTGGCCAGTCATGCCCGTGTCGCCATCGCTATTGTTGATGCGGGAGGAAATCTGGTGTCTTTTCAGAAGATGGATGGGACACAACTCGGGAGTATCGAACTGGCGATCCGCAAAGCCAAGACTGCGCTCTCCTTCGCTCGTCCGACGGCTGACATGGAACATGCCCTCAATAGCGGGAATTACATGATCAGCACGCTGCCGAATGCCCTTCCCGCCGGCGGTGGATACCCGATCATGGTGAACAACGAACTTGTAGGGGCTCTTGGTCTGAGTGGTGGCGAAGGTGAGACCGATGCTCATCTCGCTCAGTCCACAGTCACCACCTTCCTGCAGACTTCAAAGGCAAAGAGCACTGAATGAAAACCCGACGTCCAATGCACAGGAAAAAACTTGCTGGCTTTTTTCTGTGCGCGGCCCTGGGTATCGTTGGTCCCGGCCGTCAGGCGCTCGCCCAGAGCGAAACTTCCCAGAACCTTGCAACACCTGAATCCTACAAGTCCCGTGCTTTTGCGATGGAAGGCATGGGCACCTTCGCGGTCGGTCCCCTCGTCCCGTCTCTTTATGGGAATCCGCATTTGTTTGGAGACTGGGGTGGTGCGCAGACATGGCTGACAAAGCACGGCATGTATCTGAATGTCGCGCTCAATGAAGAATACATGGCCAATGTCACGGGTGGCCGCACGCGGGATAACGTGCTGGCCGGTCAGGTGGCTGCCGAACTGGATGTGGATTGGCAGCAACTTGCCGGTGTAAAGGGGCTCTGGACGCATCTTCTCGTTATTAACGGCCATGGACGCAGCTTCAGTCACACACTGGGCGATTCAGTCACCAACCCGGAACAGATCTACGGTGCCCGCGGTAACGTGGTTGCCCATCTTGTCTCCATGTATGCGGATAAGTCTTTTCTGAATGACCGCATCATTTTGTCCCTTGGTGATATTCCGACGGGAAGCTTCTTTGCGTTTGATTACGTCGCCTGTTCCTTCATGAACGTATCCGTTTGCAGTAATTTTGCTCCCGGAAAATACGTCCCGGGTGGACGCGATTGGCCCTCCGGAAACCTTGGTGGTGTGCTGCGTCTCCGTCCGACGGAGCAAACTTACATCATGGGAGGCGTCTTCGCGGTTTCGCCCCATAGTTACAACGGTGGCATTTCAGGCTGGGCCCTTGCTCAGAGTGGATTGGGTAAAGTCTCGTCGCAGATTGAAATCGGCTGGATGCCGTCTTTCGGTAAGAACAAACTGCGAGGCAACTACAAGCTCGGCGCCTGGTACGATAACTCGCGTTACCCGAACCTTTACGAGGACGTGAACGGCAACTCCTTTCAGGCGACGGGCCTCGGGCGTCGCTATGAGGCCGGGATGACTTCCGCATGGTTCATGTTTGACCAGATGTTGGTCCGCAATGGGCCCGGCGTTACTGATGGGCTTATTCTTATTGGTGGTGTTGGGTATGCGCAGGGCAATCTTGTCGCCATGCGAGATCATGAGTGGATCGGGATAGTCGATAGCGGGACGCCATGGCATCGAAGTGGCGATCAGGCTGGTATCATGTTCCAGCATATGGACATGAGCCATACCGTCACCCTTCAGCAGGAATCATCCCTCGCGCTTGGCCTGCCCTATCTGGATAATCAGTGGGGCCCTGTTTACGGGGTGCAGCATTGGGAGAATGTATATGAAGCGTTCTACAGCACCCATCTCATGCGCGGCACAACGTTGCAGGCAGACTTCCAGTATCTCCAACGCCCAGGGGCTACGACGACCTTCAAGGACGCCGCTGTTATCGGAGGGCAGCTGACTTCCAATTTCTGATTGCCAGAAGTTCGGTTCAACCATATTGGCTTTCTGCACTCCAGATGACGGGACAAAAGCTGACATAGCGGCGTCCCATCATTTGGTATTATGGCTGAAATTCCCGTTCTTTGAATCAAGGAATTTCAGTCTTCACTCTGGTACAACGCAGGTGAAGCTCGCCGCCGTGGTCATAGGGCCGTGGCCGTCATATCGGGCAACTTGCGGCCATGCACAGAGCGGTCTTGTGCGTACGACTTTCCCGCTCTCGACCCGAGAGGCAATAATCGTTTGTGGAGCGTCGTGACGTACGACCCACGCATCGATCGCGCCAAGCTTGTTGAACGTGTCGCACCCTGCTCCGCCATAGCAATGCCCCATACCGGGGATTTCAATGAGGCGAGCAGCCTTCTGTTCTTCTGGTCCGGCATGCTGCATGAGGGCCTGATAGTATCCGGCGAGTTCCTGCGGGTTATGCCCGTCATTCCAGCCAATATACATTAACAGCTTCCCCCCACGCTTGAAGAAGGGCGTCAGATTGTCATCGACATGAAGCAGCGGGCCAAGCTTGCTGGTTGCTGAGGCGATGTCAGTGTCCCACTTCAGTGTGGTCCAGTCCCATGCGGGGTTCTGAAAAGCGGCATATCTGAACAGATCGAGAGCCACAGGAAACGCTTTCCCATCCGCTGAAAATCCGTCTTCACTGCCCTTCGCAGGCCCGGGGAAGATAACCTTGCCTGTTCTGGGATCAACCGGGCCGCGATAGATCTGCTCCACCGCTTTGACCTCGTTGGCCGTCAGGCAGCCCTTCGTATCCTTTCCCCCACACAAAAGCTGCTTGGGCTCGAACCCGCACTTGTCCGGCTCGTCAAGAAAACCCTGGCTTTTCCCGACCGGAGAGGCACATGCGGCCATGACTGCGCGGTTCAAAAGCTGGAACTTCTCGCGCCCCACACGCAGTGCGGGATCGTGATAGCTCATCCACCCTGCCCAGAGCTGCTCACCATTAAAATTGACAATCGGGTTAGGAGGCGCTCCAGCAACGATGCCATCGTAATCATCGGGGTAACGCTTGGCTTCGATCAAGCCTTCCAGCCCGCCCAGGGAGCATCCAATCCAATACACATGGGAAGCGTCTTTCCCATAAAAGCGCCGGACGAGCTGCTTTGCCATCACCGTCATCAGGTGGTCAGCGCGATAAGCATAATCCACCAGCTTTTCCGGATGCCCTAGCGTGAAACGTCCCCCCTGTCCTTCGGGCGTAGAACTGTCATGGCCTGTATCTGTGCTGGCAACAGCATAGCCTTCCCCCAGACCCGTCACCATGCCGTCATACATGAGAGAGCCTGCCCATCCGAAATTTCCGACCCCAAGCAGCTTTCCGTTCCAGCCCTGTAGCGGAAGCCAGATTTCTGTTTGAATTGCTGAATCTGAAGATGGGTGGAGCATCATAGCCACACGGCAGAATGCCGGGTTGGCAGCCTGAATCGGATGTCCTGCAAGGTTCATGCCGGGGGCTGTCATGATCCGGCTCAGATTTGTTTGCGGGCTGTGCCACCCTCCGGCATCTATGGTTTCAACCTTGGTAAAGGTTGCATCGGGAAGTGCTAGTCGCGCCAGATCCGCGCAGCTGGCCGCACGCGCCTCTGAAGACAAAAGCAGAGACCCTGCTGAGGCCAAGAAGAACGCCCCCACTGCACAAGTTGCCAGAATTTGACGCGGCAATTGCGTGTGGCGAGAGCGGCGTGATTGCATGATTGGCATAGCGTCCTCGGCTTTTTACTTTCTTGGCGTTGTCCGGCGTACCAGAGATCAAGCCTCTGCAACCCAAGACAGCATGACGCAGTCTGAACACCTCAAAGCTGAAGAGGTAAAGCCTTGATCCGTTCCGTGCTGCAATGCAGTGTTTCAGTGTCGCTTTTCGGAAGGGAGCGTGAAGCGGTATGAGCACCAATGAGGGGGGGCGGGATGACGAGTAGATTTTGATGATTGGTAGCCTGTTTATGGCCAAATATCCTTCCATTGCGGCCAGTACTCTACAATTTCGGAAGAAAGCGTCGGCTGGATCAACCATGGCCTTCATGCAGACGAGCGCCGCCATAAGGTACAGTTTCCTTATGTTGCACAAAAGTCTGTTAACCTTCCCTGCTTCCGCAGACTGGCTCCACTTATCTTGTCTATATTAATTGTGGGTCACAGTCTGAAACAGCGTGGTTTATGAACTGCCCGCTTCCCTACGATCCCATATTTTCCGGGAAAAACGTTCCCCGAACCCGTCGGACTATCAGCTGAACTTCTCTTCTGGAGACTTTTTTTGCCGGAGACCTCTCAAAAAACCGTGGCCTTTTCTGCTCAGTCTGACGCGGGAGAGGTTTTGCGTTACTCCCCGCTTATTGCTTTTACCATGGCTATTGCGACGTTCATGCAGAACCTTGACGGGGCCATCATCAACACCTCCCTTCCAGCAATGGCGCGCTCCTTCGGGGTAAAGACGCTTGATCTTTCGATGGGCGTGACTGCCTATCTTCTGGCGTCAGTTGCTATTTCACCCATCTCTGCCTGGATGGCCATGAAGTTTGGTGAGAAGCGCGTCATGTGTCTGGCCGTAGCGTTTTTTACGCTTTCGTCCCTGCTTTGTGGTCTGGCGGAGACACTTCCCATGTTTGTCTGCGCGCGGATCGGACAAGGTTTGGCCGGTGCCGTCATGATGCCTGTAGGCATGTCCATCATCCTACGCCACACGCCTAAAGGCGACCTGATGAAAGCGCAGTCCGTCACTGTATGGCCTGCCTTGTCCGCTCCAATCATTGGCCCGGTTCTAGGCGGCTATCTGACCGAGACCGTCGGATGGCGCTGGAATTTCTGGCTTAATCTGCCCATCGGAATTCTAGCCGTTCTGATCATGCTGCGTGTGGTCCCTGTCGAACCTGCGGAAGGAGCAGGAAAGCTGGATATCAAGGGTTTTGTGCTTTGCGGGACAGGTCTGACCTGCCTGCTGTCTGGCCTTCAGCGCATTTCTGAAACGGGAACGGAGCAGATTGTTGCATGTGGCCTTACAATAGCAGGAGCCATCATCAGCCTGTCAGCCGTTCGTCATCTTAAAGCTCACCCTACTCCTATTCTTTCTCTGGAACCTCTTAAACGCGCTAGCCTGCGATATGCGGCCTTCTACCCTGGGCTGATTTTCCGCGCTGTATTTTCCTCTGCCCCATTTTTGCTTCCGCTATTTCTACAGCTTGGACTTGGATTTTCTCCCATGCAGGCCGGAACATGGCTGCTGGCCTATTTCTGCGCCAATCTCGGCATAAAACCTTGGACGTCTGCAATCATTCGGTGGGGCGGCTTCCGGAACGTCCTCTTCTTCAATGGCTTACTCGTTGCGCTATCGCTGCTCCCCTTCACTTTGCTGAACACCCAGACATCTCAGGTCTTGCTAGGTCTTTCCCTTGTAGTCGCGGGTTTATGTCGCTCGCTCCAGCTCACCAGTCTTTCGACGATGGCCTTTGCGGATGTCAGTCACAACGAAAGGAACAAGGCCGCTGCCATCATGTCCATTCTAGGACAGGCGGGCTCAACTGTGGGCGTTGCCATTACTGCTTTCGGGCTTGCCACGCTCTCTCACGTGTATGGTCACGCCTCAATCAGTCTGCGCGAACTGCATATGGTCTTTCTGATGACTGCTGTGATCGTGCTGATTGGCACATCTGGTTTCTGGAAAATGTCACGTAATCTCGGGGCAGAAATTTCAGGAAAGCGAAGCTGAATTGAATGCAATATGCGGCTTGCGGTAAGGTGAGATGACGACGCGAATGCTATAGTCCTCCCGCTCATTGCCGTTGCTACAGCACACGGTTTCTGCTTCCCCGCCGTGATGCCTAGAAAATTGTGATCGGATACCCGCAAGTAATCTCCCTTTTTTCCAGAACTCTCGCGCAGTTGGGAGCGTTCACTGATCATCCAGCCTTCAAAGGTCCGTTTTTTTTTGCGGGATCTCATTGCAAATCACAAAACTGGCTGTTTTCCATTTGTGGGCAGTTGATTAGCCGAAACAGACAATTACCAGTCAGCGGAGAAAATGACACCATGGCTTACCAGACGGTCAATCCTTTCACCGAACAAACTGTAAAAACGTACCCTGAGCACACGGATGCGCAGGCATTCGAAGCTCTCGGAAGAGCTGATGCAGCTTTCAAATCAGCTGACTGGGGTCAGGGACCGATCGAGAAGCGACTATCTGTATTATCGAAAATTGCAGATCTCTTTGATGACCGCGCTGATGATTTGGCGCATGCCGCGAGCATCGAGATGGGCAAGCGGTTTTCTGATGCGAAAGAGGAAGTTAAACTCTGCGGCGGTATTGCACGCTTTTATGCTGATCACGCAAAAGAGCAGCTGAAGCCCACACCCTGTGAGACGTCTCTTGGAGAGGCGTGGATCGAAAATGCGCCGATTGGAACGCTCGTTGCTGTAGAACCATGGAATTTTCCTTTTTACCAGTTGGTCCGTGTTGTTGCGCCAGCGTTCGCGGTAGGGAATTCCGTTCTCATCAAGCACGCGGAAATTGTCCCCCATTGCGCTGAGCTTTTCGAAACCCTCGTTCGTGATGCAGGGGCTCCAGACGGTGCCTGCGTCAACCTGTTCATAACGCCTGACCAGGTCGCTGCTCTCATCGGTGATGACAGAGTGCAGGGCGTCGCGCTTACAGGATCAGAACGCGCTGGTGCAGCGGTGGCGGCTACCGCAGCCAAGCATCTAAAGAAGTCCACTCTTGAACTGGGTGGCATGGATATCTTCGCAGTTCTAGATGACGCTGATCTCGCTCGCGCAATCAAAATCGGCACTGCAGCACGGCTCTCAAACGCCGGGCAGGTTTGCACCGCGGCCAAGCGCTTTATTGTTCATGAGAAAGTTGCAGACGCGTTTATTGCTGGCCTGAAAACAGAGTTTGAAAAAGCCCGTTTGGGCGATCCTTTGGATCCGGCAACCACGCTGCAACCGATGTCGTCCAAGGCCGCATTGGAAACAATCGCCAAGCAAGTGGACGAAGCTGTAAAGCATGGTGCTCAAGTCCTGACGGGCGGAAAAGTCGCTGATCGGACCGGCTTCTTCTACGAACCGACCATTCTGACCGGTATCGACAAGAACAGTCCTTCGTTCAAATCGGAGTTCTTCGGACCGGTGGCGCAGGTTTATGTTGTGAAAAGCGAAGATGAGCTAGTTGCGTTAGCCAATGACTCTCCATACGGCCTCGGTGGATCGGTATTCTCGAAAGATCATGAACGCGCCAAGAAGCTTGCCTCTCAGATAGAAACCGGCATGGTTTTTATTAACCAATGGACCAGCACGGCGCCGGAACTCCCTTTCGGAGGGGTCAAGCGATCTGGCTACGGACGTGAGCTGGGCGACCTTGGGATTATGGAGTTTGTTAATCGCAAGTTGGTCGTTGTCGCGCACGGCTAACAGCCTGCTAGACCCACGTCTGCGCTTTTATCTGGTGCTCGCTATTATGAGCGCTGGATAAAACTGCGTAACCTGATGCCCGCTCTATTTGTCATAGTTTATGTTTGTATCACCAGCCTCTCTCTCAGCGCAGTCTCCGCAAGTGAGCGCCTGTAGAGAACAATGTAAGATTTTCCATAGCCCTCAGACTATGGAACCGACGACTTCTTCCAAATTTCAGTGACTGGCCATCGAAATGATTGATGCTGTCATTTCTACGCGTAAACCTTCGGGATCATAGTGAAGTTCGGTCTTACCTTGATGTCCTAGGCCAGCCTGTAACAGGCGAATTCCGAAACCTGTCCGGTTTGGCATTGTTACCGATGGGCCGTCAGTTTCCTGCCAGGTCAGCATCATAGCTGACTCTGGTCCATACCCTTCGACCGTCCAGTTTAAACTCACGATCCCATTAGGGACACTCAGCGCGCCATGCTTCAGGGCATTCGTGGCCAGTTCATGAAGGACCATTGAGAAGGATGTTGCCGTATCGGGCCCAAGGCAAAGGAAAGGTCCGTTCACTTTCACCCTTCCTTCCAAGCCGAGCGGCGTCATGACTGCCACTGTCAGACTGGCAAGGTCTGTAGATTGCCAGTTTCTTCTCATCAATTGATCATGTGCTGAACCTAGCGCAATCAGTCGCGCGGTGAATGTTGTGAGCGCGCTCTGATCCTCAACACCTCGAAAACCCTGATGGGCCAGGCTCTGAACAATGCTGAGCGTGTTCTTCAAGCGATGAAGGATTTCATGGTTAATCAGATCCTGCCGGGACAGAGTATCCCACTCATCCAAACCAGCAAAAATTCTGTCGGCAGCCGTGCGGATGAAAGACGTCTCGTCCACAGTCCATTCTCGAGGCTGAGAGCTATGGACAAAAAGGCAGCCCGTCAGGTCTCCTCCCCTTATTTTCGGGACCAGAACCTGCGCGATAACATTCACGGACTGATAGGCGGCCTGTTCGACACTCATCCACGATGTGTGGGTGATATCATCAAGAATGAAGACGGAACCTCCGCGAAGGAAATCTGACGTATGCCGAAAGGCTTCGAATGAGAATTCTCCGCTGATGGGCGGCATGTCATCCGCACACCAACTCTGCTCCACAGTGAAGCGCTCTTCCCGCATGGAAATGCGGGCGAAACCAACGCGCTGCGCATCAAGGCGATTTCCAAGCAACTGACATGTTTCCTGAAGGGCCTTCTGGCGCGTTTCGGCAGTACGAAGGGCATCACCAATGGCGAGAAGCGTTGTCAGCCTGGCAGTCGCATTTCGTTCGGGTGTTACGTCCTGAAGAGTTCCGATCAGCCGGATCGGGCGCCCCGCTTCGTCATGATCAAGAATACCCTGACGGAGAACCCATCGCTCCTTTCCGTCACTGGCCCGAAGGATGCGGTACTGCAGTCTTAAGGGAGCAGTTCCTTCAAGAATTCGGTTCAGAGTGGGGATCGTTACCTTGTCATCGGGATGGATCAGGGCAATCCATTGCTCTGCCGAAAGAGTAGGAATCAGATCGATGCCTGCGATCCGGCAGACCTCGGGCGACACGGTGATGTCTCCCGACACCAGATCATACTCATAGATACCTATGCCGCCAGCCGCTCCCGCTGCTTGTTGGAGAGCATATTTTTCCAGAGCATGGCGACGTTCGGCCTCGGCCTCCCGCACCCGCTTAGCAGCACGCTGGCTGCGAAGCTGCTGAGCCGTAAAACGCCGTTCCTGAGTGACTGACGCCTGCCTCAAATCCATCAGACGCATGGACTGGCGTGCCAGTGCAGCGAGGCCATCTTTCTGATGTGAGGACAAGCCATCAGATCGTGTTTCAAGATCGACAACGCAAAGGGTACCGACTACCCTTCCCTGGGTATCGAACAGTGGATAGCCCGCGTAAAACCGTAGTCCAGGCACACCGCAGACAAGTGTGTTCTTCTGGGTGTAAGGATCTGCCAGCATGTCAGGAATAACAACCGGAACCTTACGGGCAATCACTTGCCCACATCCTGAATTTGCAAGCGGACCGAAAGGCTGATCTGTGCCGACACGGGCTGAAAACCACAGTCTGTCCTGATCGAGAATACTGACAAGGGCTATGGGAGTTTGACACAGTGCAGCGGCTGCCACCGCGATGTCATTCAGGTCCGCGTCGGAAAAGGCCGACAGATCTCCGTAGGCATTCACCCGGTCAAGTCCGTCGGCAGAGCCCATTCTCAAGGTATGTCCAAATCCTGCATGGTATCCAGCATACCGCGACTGGCGCTTACCTCCAATCCTGTTTTGGAAGAACGCACCCTCAAATATAACGGCTTTCATACTTCTGGAGTAGAACTGCCAATAAGTTGTATCTTCAGGGTGCCTCGATTGAGCCAAAAAACCTCCCTAGCCAGCTTTGGCAAGGGAGGAGGAGGTCACCTAAAGTGTAAGCAAGGGACACCTTGGACGATCAGCCATTGATAATCATGCCGCCGTTCACATGAAGTGTCTGCCCGGTCACGAATGATGCATCGTTACTCGCGAGGTAAACATATGCTGGGCCAAGCTCGGAAGGGTCTCCACAACGTCCCATGGGTGTGTCTTTCCCAAGATCTGCGACGGCCTGCGGGTCAACTGGCCCCCAACTTGCTGGCTGTAGAGGGGTCCAGACCGGGCCAGGAGCGACGGCATTCACACGAATACCTTTCGAAACAAGCTGAAGCGCCAGTGCACGCGTGAAACCCATTTCCGCAGCTTTGGTGGTTGAGTAAGCCAGGAGGGCTTTGTTCCCGGCGAACGCGTTGATGGAGGACGTGTTGATGATAGCACTTCCCTTTGCTAGATGCGGGAGTGCGGCACGGACCAGATAGAAATATCCGTTGATATTGGTGTCCATATGTTTTTGCCACTCTTGGTCCGATATGGCGGAGATATCTTCCTGAACGATCTGGGCGCCAGCATTGTTGACAAGAATATCAAGTCCGCCAAGCTCCTTGACCGTCTTCTCTACCGCTGAGTTACAGGTTTGACTTGAAGAGACATCCCCCGCGATAGCAAGGCCTTTGCGGCCCTCCTTTTCAATCAGGCGAATAGTCTCTTTCGCATCTTCATGTTCTTCAAGGTAAAGGATTGCAACATCTGCCCCTTCGCGGGCGAAGTGTAAGGCTGCAGCACGTCCAATCCCGCTGTCTCCGCCGCTGATCAGTGCTTTTTTTCCAGCGAGCTTTCCGCTTCCTTTGTAACTGGCACGGATATGCTCCGCTTTAGGCTGCATTAGTCCTTCAAGGCCGGGCTGATGATCCTGCGACTGGGGAAGAATATGGTCAGGCATGCAACTATCACTCCACAAAGGATGATGCGCTTAAAACAAGGGCGCTCCTGACATAATCAACATCCAGAACTTCAAAGTGTTTCTTCGAAAAGTTTTCCCTCATGGAAGTTTTACCAAGCGATGAGAAATTCGTTTGTAAGATAGATATTCTATCAAGAATATTAATTATTTTAAGTATAGATAGAACGGAATAAATCCGAAAATCGTCCAGGCGATAATGAATATGAATGGGGCCTGATGCGCAAAAAGTGCACCTCGTTGTGCTCTTCGCATCATGTCGCGTGTCTCGTCCTCGTTTGGGGCAAGGGTGAAATCAGTCAATGCCGGGCTGCGCTGATGTAACATGCGCTGCTTTCCCTCCCATTTACCAATCGCAGCATACGCCGCGCGGATACCCGGAAGGGCCATTGCTGCCAGAACAAACCCCAATAACGAAAACAGGGGCGGCAGAAGAAGCACCATGCTGTCGCCCCACCTTTTTGTAGAGCCCGTCATGGCTGTTGCGTAGGCAATGACAAGAAATGCCTGTGAACCCAAGAGAGCCTGCAGGCGGCCGTTTACAACTTCAGTCTCAAACCGGATCTCCGAGCGATAAAATGCTAGTAACTCGTTGTCTGTCGGATGACCCTGCGCCACAATCTGGCTGGTGTTGGGGGACGGAGACGCTGTTTCTACCATCAGAACCTTCTGCAAAACTGTAATGACGTTTAGCGCAAGGGTATCCTTCAAGTTTCCTACAAAGCAGGTTTCAGAAAGTATCTCGGTCTGTAATTATGGTCAGTGCGAGTGATTTTCTTCGATCTATAGGGCTATACGGGCAATAAAAGAGTTCATTCCATTACCCGTAAATCATAACGCGGGCGTCAGTAGCGCTGCGGAACCAGCATGGTTTCTGGCGTGGGCTCACGCTCATAGTCGGGATGGAATACACGCGCAGGAAGAACAACTTCCGGGCGGCTGATAGGTTCGTAAGGCAAAAGAGACAGGAAGTGAGCAATACAGTTCAAGCGCGCCCGCTTTTTGTCTACTGCCGGGACAACCCACCAGGGAGCTTCCGGAATGCTAGATCGTTCGAGCATGATTTCCTTGGCTACCGTGTAGCTTTCCCAGCGACGACGGCTTTCAAGGTCCATCGGGCTGAGTTTCCACTGCTTCAAGGGATCCTCAATGCGGGCGCGGAAGCGTGATTCCTGTTCTTCGTCCGTGATCGAGAACCAGAACTTAATCACCCGAATGCCGCTACGGACGAGCATGCGCTCAAATTCTGGCACTGATCGGAAGAATTCTTCGTATTCCTCGTCGGTGCAGAACCCCATGACACGTTCAACGCCAGCGCGATTATACCAACTGCGGTCAAACAGCACGATCTCGCCTGCTGCGGGAAGATGCGCAACATAGCGCTGGAAATACCATTGTGTCCGTTCACGGTCATTAGGCGCCGGAAGCGCTGCCACGCGACAGATCCGCGGGTTCAGCCTCTGGGTAATACGCTTGATCGCACCACCTTTCCCGGCAGCATCACGGCCTTCGAAAACGACAACAACGCGTTCTCCAGTTGCCTTGACCCAATCCTGAAGTTTGATGAGTTCGGCTTGCAGGCGAATGAGTTCGCGAAAATAGGTACGGCGGAACGCACGATCTGCAGGATCAAGCCCCTCGCCCTCATTTTCTTCCAGTGAAAGTTCGAATTCTTCATCCAAATCGTCGATGATTTCGTAGCGCATACGTTCCCGCGCCTGTTCGGCCGAAGAATTGGCGCTGAAATCGTGGTCCTGCGTCATGGATAAGTTCCTTTATCACCGACCTTCAAGGCCGTGAAAGAAACTATACTGTGGAAACCAGACTGAGAGTTTGAAGGTTAATTGACACTACGTTAGCCACTTTTCAGAACGTCGTTGTCATATTCAGGCCAAGAACAGCACCTTCTGAGGCTGCTGCTTGACCTTTTTCTGGCGCCTGACCTCCAACATGCCAGAAATACTGAAAATCAGGCTGAACGGTCAGGTAATCGCGGACCGGAATTTGCCAGGTGAATTCAATATGATCTTCCGGTACGAGCAGTCTGGCGGAGCTGTCTGCGAGGCGTATCGTATCTTTGGCATTGTCTCGTGCACGGTGCCCGTAAAAGCTGGTTCCCCAGCCAATTCCAACAACATCATTGGGCCGAGACGGCACAAAACCCTGAAACGTCAGCCCAGCTTCCACTTCATTCGTAAATCGGTTGCGCGTCCCGCTCGCGATGGTCGCACGAACAAACGTATTGATTGCCTTCGCTGGCCCCTGAACCGTTCTCCAGAGGGTTTGGTCCAGCACGATGTAACCCAGCCAGTTTCCATGGTGATATGCCGGTATTCCGGAACTGTCAGGGCTGCCCAGGAAGCCGCCACGACTATCATATCGGGGGTCAGGGAAATGGCCGGTATCGTAAAGGCCGCCGATTTTCCATGTCCCGGGGAGTGCTGGTGCATCTTTTCCTGAAAGGCTTTGGGCGGCATCGACCCAGAGCTGTGCCTCCCCTAAAAATAACGTTCCACCGCTTGTCGAGAAACTGGTGCCCGAAGGGTCCATACGAGTAGGGCTGAGTTGACTATAAAATGGGCCTTTGGTTGGATTGTCGTCTGTGATGGCCAGCATAAGCACAAGCGGATAAGCTGGAGACCACTTGATCCGTGTTCCGACAGCCGAGAAAGGCCAGGACGGGCCGCCCGAATACAGATTGCTTGACGTCGAGAGCGGCCAGCCAAAGCTTGCATTCAAAAACAGGGATGCGTTCTGGCTGACCAGAAATTCAGTATCCAGATCAATTGTGCCAACGCGAATATCAAGCCGGTTTCCAAAGAAGCCCTGCCCATACCAGAGCTCGAATAAGCGTGTCGTCCGGCCAGCGTCATAGCCGCTCACCGGGTTTAGAGACCCAAGGCGCTCTCCCGCCAGAGATCGTCCCCTGACCTGAATGGCGCTGATATTGAGAAGTCCATCATGCCAACCAAATGTGCGGCGGGTTTCCAGCACGAGAGTAGCGGCTGTCATGCCGTCATATGTGGGCCCCGGATGCATTCCACCTGAGGCTAGGCCCCATATTTCCTCAACATCCTGAAGGTTGAATCTGATCCCTTTTCGGCTCAGCCAGGCTCGTGCTCCACCTGCATCGCCCAACAACTCCGTTCCTGTATCTTCCGGTGGAAGAACAAAACCCGGTGCCGGAGATGGTAACGGTACACCTGACGGCAAAACGTCAGTTACGAGAGGTGCCGTTGCCGCCTCAGCTTTCCCGAAAAACGAATGGAAAATGCTACTGAAAACTACAAGGTGCGCCAGTGAGCGCATTTTCCCAAGCATGCGGAGATCCCGTCAAAAACCTGGAGAAGTTATGCCGCTCTCTATAATTAGTGGCCTTCTCAGCCTTGCGGTGCCGTGTGCGATAAAAAGACGACGATACTGAGCACTCGTAAGCACGACGGTCCCCTCATTCCGAGATGCCGGAAGGCACAATTCATTCACAGAAATGAGAGGAAAATGGGAGTGAAGTTATTATGACTTTGCCAGCCTCGCTCAGGGCCACTCTGCAAGGATTTTGTTTTTTACATCGTTCGGCAGCTGGATGTAATCCAGATCCTGAAGGGCCTTATCGCCGCGACGCAGCCCATAGGTGAAAAATGCCTTCACTGCGCTTGCAGTCGTCTGGTCTGATGGATGAACCGGGACGAGCAAGAAAGTTGCGCTCATGATAGGCCAACTTTGCGAGCCTGAGGCGTCCAGCAAGCTCACCGCGTAATGATCCGTGTGCTGCCAGTCTACGCTGTCAGCAGAGCTTTTGAAGGCGGCTGTTTCCGGAGCAACGAATAAACCTGAATGATTTTTCAATTTTACTGTGTTCAGATGATTTCGGCGCGCAAATGCATATTCCACAAACCCAATCCCGCCGATGGACTGACGCACACTTGCCGCCACACCATCATTGCCGCGTGCCTCGGCCCCCTCGCCCCATGATCCGGGCTTCCAGGATGGCGACTGTGTGCGAAGGTAGTCTGAAAAGACTTGGCTGGTTCCGGATCCCTCTTCACGATGAACTGGCAGGACATCCAGGTCCGGGAGGCGAAGATCAGGATTCAGGGCGCGAATGCGTGGATCGTTCCAGGAAGTAATGTCGCCTCTAAAAAGGGCGACGAGCGTTGAGCCATCCAACCGCATCTGGTCAGCCCCTACGCCGGGAACATTGATAACTACGACGATAGCTCCGATCGCGGTTGGAAACTGATAAAGCCCCTGCATATCAAGAATATTGCCTGGGAGAGAAATATCTGAGGCCCCGAAATCCATCTTGTGCGCCATGACAAGTTTCTGCCCCTCTGCTGACCCCACACTGCGATATTTCAGGGACAGGCCAGCTTGAGATGGAAGACTGTCACTCCATGCTCGATACAGGGGCGCAACGAAGCTTGACCCGGCTCCAGCAACGGGAGCTGAATATGCAGCGCCGCAAATCATGAAGAGAAGCGTGGGCATCACTTTGCGTGCCAAAACTCTTATCGAGAAAAACATGCGCGCCGACGCTCCGTCTGCTCTGGGATTTTCTGCGCATATCACTAAGGAAGGCCGTGTGACTATGCTCTTCCAACACATCAAAAAAGACAGTTTCAAGACAAGCGTTTCGGAGTGTCTGCGTGAAATAGTCCACGAGAGGGTTTAGAGTGCCCTCTCATGGATCTGGTCGACTTTTTAAGCGTGACTGCCCTGTGCTCAGAAAGACGCGTTCACCCGGCCGAAATAATATCCGCCGGTGAATGGTACCTGGTTTGAGAACTGATCATACATGCTGCCACCTGCAGAAATCAGCTGGTCAGGCAGCTTGCGAGGGCGAACATTGAAAATATTGTTGGCGCCCACTGCGACATGAACATGTGACGTGACGCGATAGCCGATCTCCAGATCTGTCAGCCAGCGCGGCGTATTCTTGAACTGTGCGAAACAACTGTTGGAGTAACGCAGCGCTCCACCTTTCGGGCATGTGGCTGAGGCTGGTGTCCAGTCCTGATACGTCATCATGCCCGTCGTTTCACCATACCGGCTCTGACGGATGTTTACGTCCCAATCGCCGACAGTCCACAGGGCATTCAGGATTATTTTGCTGCGTGGGGTCGCCGTCGTGATGTAGGCAATCGTCTGATCGTTTAGCAGCGGGGTCCCGATCGATGAAATACCATTATGATGCAGACGGGTCCGGTTGAAGTTTAGCGCAGCCGTCAGGGCGATATTGCCCCACCGATGCATATGCACAAGGTAATCGGCTTTCAGGTCCAGCCCCTGCGTGCGTGTGCTTGCACCGTTGGACAGGAAGTAAGCGGACGAAGCCGCCGCATTGGTTGCTGTTGGTGAGACGTCGAACCCGAACGAACGGATGGCATCCAGCGCTTGTGCTCCGCGCACCGTTCCACCCTGCACAATGCGATCGCGCAGGTTGATCTGGTACACGTCAGCTTCGACATGAAGGCCGCGTACCGGCTCCATGGTAAAGCCGCCGCTGGCATTCACTGAGCGCTCAGGCTTCAACCCCGATGCACCGAGAGACCGTGCAGCGGCAGATTCAACCGGGAGCTGCCCTCCGACGCTACCTGTCCCTGCAAAAATGCTCAGGCGGCTGAAGTGAGATTCCTGCAATGTCGGAGCGCGAAAGCCGTTGCTGATCGTGCCTCGGAGTGCGAACCGACGAGATACATCGTACCGGGCGGAAATCTTGCCGTTTTCGGTGTTATTTGTGTCTGTATAATACTCATATCGGCCAGCGATATCGATCGAAAGCTTGCTTGTGGGCCGTAGCGTCGTGTCGACATACGCTGAGTACACATTGCGATACCACGTCCCTGCGGATTGGGGTGGAATGCCCGCGTGCTCTACTGGTCCCCCATCAAGATAGGATTCCGGATTGCCCGAGATGATTTGATAGGAATCCAGCCGATGCTCCCCACCAAAGGCAAGGTTCACAGGCATCCCCATAACCGTAAAACTGCGTCGCAGATCGAGATTATTGGTCCATTGTGCGTTCTTCTGGGTGTAGTCCCAGAATTTGGACGGTGAATATCCTGTCCGGGTCAGCATGCCGATGTTGACGTTGTCACGAATGCTGATCCGGGAGTTGTCGCCGCCGTAAACCGTGGAAAGGTTCCAGTCGAACCCAGCAAAATCATGGCCCTTCAAACCAAGGGTGACGCCATAGTCGAGTTCGTCATCGCCCGTGATCGGACGTAACTCGTCAATTCCCATGGCGGGCACGACGTAAGGGTATTTGTAGGCCCGCATGCCTGCATGGCGATAGGCGAGAGTTGCCTGTCCATAAAGCTCGATGTCAGCCCCGAGTGGCTTTCCGAAGTTCAGGCCGAAATTCTCGCGCGTCTCTTCGGGGGTGCTCAGATAATCGGTTTTGCGACCTTTCCACTTTTCTGAGCCTGGCTTAACACCGACAAAGTAGTTTTTTGTATCGGCGCCTGCTGGCCAATAACCGAGGAGAGCGTGATCCGGTCCCCACGCGACTGCATGTTCGCTGTGATAGATCTGCGCGCCAAGGTGTACATAGCCATCGCGACCAAGTTTGAAGCCACCGTCTGCATTGAGCTGGAACTGCTCTCCGCTCCCAAGATACGCATTGGCTCCACCCTGTCCTGATAACGACAGGCCGTGATCCTTCTTTTTGGTTATGATATTGACCACACCTGCAATCGCATCAGAGCCATACATTGCAGCGGCGCCGTCTTCGAGAATTTCGATATGATCGATCATATTCTCGGGAAGCATGTTGAGATCGACACCCGAAGACGCAAATTGCGGGCCTGGCTTCTGCACAATGTTCGCAGTGCTATGCCGACGCTTTCCATCTACCAGAACAAGCGTCTCATTCGGTCCCAGCCCTCTCATCTGGATGGATGACACCAGTGAGTTGGTATTCGATCCGCGGGCGCTCATTGTGATGGATGGATAGATGCGCGTCAGAGCATTGGCGACGTTCATTTCGGCTGAACGTGCGAGGGCTGCCGAGGAGATAATGACGACAGGGCTGATGCTTTGTCGAGCCTTGACGTGGGATTCACGCGTTCCCGTTACGATGACCTGTTCGCTTTCGTTTTCATGGGCAGTCGTCGTTCGTTTTGATTTTCCTTTGGCCTTAGCAGGTTTGTCGTCTGTCGTGGTTTGACCGGAAAGCGGTTGAGCCTGCGCGGGCACTAGGAATGCGCCGGTAGCAGTTGTTGCAACCAGAATTAAAACCGTCTTTTTCATCGGAATGTTTCCCAAAAACGCTATTTGTAACGCCTTGGTACGGATTGTTAGTTGGAAGAAATAAAGCAGAAAAGTTAAGGTTTTGTGTCATTATTATTATGTTTCTGATCTGTTTTTTAATATTTCCATATTTTTATTTCAATATAATATTGAAATAAAAATAAACAATTATGATATACTTTGAATAATTGAGAGCTGTCTGTGACCCTTGCAAGGTATGTGTACTGCATATGCTGCGTCAGTAGATACAGAAAATTACGCTCTCTGCCGGGTCATGGTTATGCCTGGAATATGAATAGGTGCGCACTCAGTGATGATGACAGCGGGGCATAAACTTGGTCCGCCTACTCCTTTTTTGGAACTTCCCATTCGTCATTTTTCGAAAATCGGCTCTTTCCCAAGGCCGGAACGCAGCAAACTTCGTGACAAAATATCATTAACTTACGCTTGAATTGACGAAATTTGAGAAATTTCTCTTCGTGAAATTATTATAAAAACCGTATAAATATATGATTCTAAAATAAATTATTAAAATTTTTTCTATGCCACCCACCAGGGTGTCAACTTTTTTTTTACCTTTGGAAAATTCATCCATATTCCGGCCCCTCAAAATTGTGTCTCTATCTCCATGACAAGATTCTGCAAACAATCTGAATGGAGCCATATTCTGTTAAATTCGCCCCTTTACGTAGGGCTGGTTGCGCTAGCCGCCAGCGATCGAATTTTACAGATATCAAAGAAATTCTGACTGTCCGTCCGCAGGGTCACAAAGAAATACCATCGAGAAGTTTGAATTTCTCACGCTCTGGGTGGTTGCACCGTTAACGAATTCTCTTGGAGGGAATTATGAGCCACGTAACGAACGGCGTTCTTTATGTTGATGATACCGTCAACGGAGGAACAAACCCTGGAAGTTTCTATACTTCAAGCTTCTCTTCGGTATCTGTGTCTTCTGGTGGTACTTACGGAAGCGCTTCGATTGTGTCTGGTGGCACAGTCGTCGTCCAGAGCGGTGGCTCAGTTTTTAACGATATTGTCTCATCAGGCGGCGTATTGACCATTTCCGCTGGCGGCAGCGGAAGTTATATCAGCTTGGCCGCTGGCGCGACATTCAATGTCGGCACCAACTACGACAACCAGCACATGACCTCCCTGACAGCTGTGTCAGGAACAAAAATTAACGTCTTGTCCGGTGGCATTCTCTCCAACGCAGACGCAGGTTCCTCTGGAACCATCGTTGTTAATGCTGGCGGAATTCTACGAAACGCTATCGTTTCCAAAGGCGGCGGGCTGGCAGTAACTGGAACAGCTTCCAACACAACCATTAATAATGGCGGTGTAATGGATATCAGCTCCGGCGGTCTGGCCTTCGGGGGCACCATCAATAACGGCGGCCAGGTCTTTGTAGGCTCTGGTGCGACCCTTTCAAGTGTGATCATCAACACGGGCGCTTCCGCTGTTGTCTCCGCAGGCGCCTCAACCGGCGCCCTGAAACTGAATGGCGGCACGCTCGATACGTATGTTGTCCCCTCGTTTGTCGCCGGTGGAGTTGTTAGCGGGACACTAATCTTTGAAAGCGGGGTCAAAGACGGCGGCTACCAGAAGCTTGGAACTGGGGTCACAATCAACCTGAAATCTGGAGCTGCTCTTTCCAACAGCACCATCGGTTCGGGCAATACTGTTGCAGTTTATTCCGGCGCTACCGCGAGTGGACTGGTTATCAGCGGCGGCGGTCTCGGCGTTCAGGGTGCGACATCAAACACGACCGTTATCAGCGGTGGCGTGGTGGATGTTGGATCTGGGGGCAACGCGACAGGAAACACAGTCAGCAATGGCGGGTACCTTTACGCTGAGTCTGGTGGCACGATTGGTACCACCACCCTTCAGAGCGGTGCAATCCTGAGCGCTAAGGCTGGATCAACTATCTCGGGTACTGTCACGGCCGCCAAGGGCGCTACACTGACAATCCCGACGACTGCTGGTGGCACCATCGACCTGCAGGGTAATGGGAATGTTGGCCTGACCATCACAGGTTCGGGTAACCCGACGACGGTTATCTCCGGTTTCTCGGAAGATAAGACGGCAGGAACCGCAGACGGCATCACGCTGACGAACGTCAAAACCGCCAACGTTGCTTCCGTCACCTATCCTGACGCTGACCATGTCACGTTCACGCTCAAGGACGGTTCAGCCGTCACGCTGAACATCATTGGCGTCCAGAACGTAGGCTATACGCTGGCTTCAGACAGCAGCGGCGATCTTGTCTATGAAGTGTGCTTCCTGGCAGACACCCTGATCGCAGGCCCAAATGGCAATATTGCCGTCCAGGATCTTGCACCAGGCGACACTGTCACGTCCTATCGCGACGGTCAGGCCTATAGCAGCACTATTTCCTGGGCAGGTAAGGCACATTGCGTCGTCCGTCCGGAAAAGGCTGATGATGAGGCCGGCTATCCAGTGCGGATCCTTGAAAACGCGATTGCTCTGGGTGTTCCCTTCCAAGACATGCTCGTGACGTCTGAACATTGCCTCTTCCTGGATGGCAAGTTCATTCCGGCCCGTATGCTCGTCAACGGTCGGTCGATCTATTACGACAAGTCCTTCACGTCCTATGACTACTTCCACATTGAGACGGAAGATCATTCGGTCATCATGGCAAACGGCGCACTGACCGAGAGCTATCTTGATACGGGCAATCGTCGTGCGTTCGAACAGAAGAGTAATGTCTTCATGTTCGGCCAAAAGGCGAAGTCCTGGGAGAACGATGCTGCTGCTGCTCTGACCGTATGCCGTGATCTGGTTGAGCCTGTTTACCGTCAGATCGAACAGCGTGCACAGGACCTACAGTTCGCAGTTCAGGCACCGGCTGCTACGACAGTCACGGAAAGCGACCTGCACCTAGTGTCTGATCGCGGTCACCGCATCCAGCCGCTCCGCACGGTCGATAACCGCGTCATGTTTATGATCCCGAGCGACGTGTCTTCGGTTCGCATCGTTTCGAACAGCAGCCGTCCGACTGATGCGATTGGCCCGTTTGTTGACGACCGTCGTATGCTGGGTGTGTTGATTGGCGATGTTTCGTTCTTCGACAGTGGCGTCACGGTAAACATCAAGACGCACCTCACGAAGGAAAATCTGAGCGGCTGGCACAGCGTGGAGCACATCCCAATGCGCTGGACGAACGGCAACGCCTACCTTCCGCTTGGTGCACGCCTGCCGGGGGGCATCGGTCTTCTTGCCATCAAGGTCGAGGCTGCTGGCCCTTACGTTGTTGCTCCGGCAGATGACGTGGAAGTCGCTCTCAAGACAGCCTGAAGGTTATTCCCCTGCCCGTGAGAACTACGGGCAGGCTTTCCCTCCCAGCTTAATCAAAGTTTTTGCTTTGGCTGGGAGGTTCTTAATATTCAAAAACTAAAGAGTAAGATTTACTAAATCAGTTTCGTGCAAGTCGAAGATGACATTCTTTATTTGCAAGAATGCAGTTGCTTTACTCTGCTTGGCAGATAGCCAAATTTTCTCTGAAAAGCAGCGCTGAAATGACTGACGTTGCTGTATCCAAGTTCCATCGCCGTTTCTGTTACGTTCAAACGCTCTAAAAGGCTTCGTGCGTATTCCATCCGATGGGATTGATACAGCGTATAGGGCCCGCAGCCGTACTGTCGGCTGAACAGTTCTTTAAAACGCGTGGGGCTAAGTTCACAGAGTGCCGCAAGCTGTGGGATTGTAGGAGCTTGGTCGAGACGCGCAAGAAGCGCCTTACGAGCATTTTCCAATCCATGGATTGTTTTGGCCGTTAACTGCGAACGAGCTGTTTTCTGCGTGGTAAACGCATAACCAAGCATGGTCATCGCTAATCCGTACCCCACGAGAGCTGCAGGGGAATGTGCGGCAGGAATAGCTCGTAAATAGCCAAAGAGTTGTTTGGCTGTTTTCAGAGCCGGATCCTGAAGTTCGAGAGATCGCCTCTGAATTCTGGGGAGGTGCTCGATTTGCATCTGCTCCAGCAGTGGCGATGGTACGTGAATTTCAAGAGCCGAGAATTCAGCACTGTTCTCGAAGGTAAAAGATTCAGCAGACGTGCGCGCCATAATAAGATCGCAGGCCTGAAAATGATGCACCTGACCGGCTGCCTTCATACTGCATGCCCCTGAGAGGATGACAGTACAGCGGGTGGTTGATCCTGGTTCATCAAAATAGCCATTCAACGCCCCCGCCTCGGAAGCCAGAAACCCACTTGTGAGAAGGCCACCAGCAAATCCGCAGGAATGCGGATGCAACAGAGATTTGCCTGCTACCCGGTCGGGGTGTGGTTGATGAACCTGAGTTGAGCTGACTTCTGCCATCACAGCGCGGTCTTTCCTGTCCGATCGGGGTAAACAGACTGATCCGGGTAGCGGAGATAATGAGAATTATTATCATCCAGATCCATGAAAGAAAACCTCTCCCTTCCATGGCTCAGGAGCAGCGTCCGTTTGCGGAGCGTGAGTTCACTGGCTTTCGTCTGTACGGCGCTGACGGCATTACCTGTCCCTGGATGGGCGGCCGCATCCCCTGCGGTAAATTGCACTCACAAGCCCGGCGATGATAACCCGGAGACATCCTGTATCTCTGCAAAAGAGGCCCTGACCGTCTGGGGTAAGCGCGCCGCTTTCGTGAACCCCGCGAGCACAACACATCTGTCTGCACAGGACATTCAGGCATACAGAATGCAGACTTTGGGGGACATTGCCGAACGTATCCCGAACCTGTCATTCACCAATACAACGCCCAACAATCCGGTTCTGATGGTACGAGGACTTGGCGGCACGGAGGATGAAGGGCCGGTTCTCTACACGCCCGTCCTGATCGACGGCATACCTGTTCCCAGCTTTGCCATGGGGCAGATGTTTGATTTCAGCAATGTGGATGTCATGCGCGGCCCTCAGTTGACAGAAGGGATCAATGCATTTGGGGGCATGGTTTCTGCGCAGTCGCGAGACCCTGGAAGTCGTCTCGGCGGAGCATTGGATTTCGAGTACGGAACGGGAAATCGCAAAAGAGCGACATTTTCAGGCGACCTTCCGATTGATGCATCCACCAGTCTCCGCCTTTCCGTGGGAGGAGAAACTGCCGATGGTTACATTCACAATCGGGCTCTGGACCGTCGAGATACTGGCGGCTGGCATGGCTGGTTTGGCCGCATCAAACTGCTGCATAAGGATAGTGCTGGCGGAGAATGGCGCTTTAGCCTGCACCATATGTTGAACCATGGCGGTAACGACTTTTTCGAAACGCCGCAACATGCCCGGAACCACGTTTCTTACAACACGTCGGAAGGCGTGAATGATACCGAATATCTCATTGGTTCAGCACAATATCGTCGACGCTTCAGTCAGCGCCTGATTTTGGACGTTACGTTCGGAGGAGCCTCTACCGATTGGCGTTACAGCAATCCCTACTCTGTCTTCTCTGCCAATTCTGGCTTTACCCTACCAACACGCCAGATTGGCGGGTCTGTCATGCTCTCCGGGAGTTCAGGAACACTGGACTGGAAAGGCGGGATTTACGGGCAGCAGGCTAAGCGTTGGGCACCCTATACCTTTGATATGACGCCCTATTATGCCAGCCGCACAACTGCGACATTGGGAACAGCTAACGTTGCCTTTATGGGGGAACTAGGGTGGCATTTCGCGAAGAGCTGGCGCCTTGTGCCATCGCTACGTATCGAGCATGTCGATAGTTCGCTCAGCAACTGGACAAGCTCCATGAGCGGGGACACGCCTTATGCGTATAGCATGCAGGACAGTCTTCCTCGTCAGACACTCTCCAAGACCGCTCCGCTTCCGGGCCTTAAAGTCGAGTATAATCCTCAGCCTTCTGGTCAATTGAGCCAGTTCGGCTGGCTGAGTTACTCCCGCTCCTTCCTGCCGCCAAATTATAGCCCTTACGGTTCCTACAGCAGTACCGTCTCGGCGCCGTATGCTTCCAGTTACGGCAATAATCTGGAACTGGGGTACCGCCTTGGAGATCTCACCGGTCGGTGGTCTGTAGAGGCAACCGGATTTGCGAATTTTCTCTCCAACCTTCAGGTCTCGGCCACCAATGGTGCGGGAGAATCTCTTATCGGGACTGCTGGTACCGCCCACTCACGAGGGGTGGAAGCAACCGCACACTGGAAGCCACTCAATACACTTCAGCTTAACGCGTTCCTTGGGCTGACCTACGCCGCATATGATCGCTTCGTCTTTGGTGGCGCAGATTACAGCGGCAAACAGATGGCTGGCACTCCGCGGAGTAATTTCGGTTTTTCAGGCGAATGGCATCCCGTTCCGGGCTGGGCCATCAATGCCAGCGTGGTCAGGCGCGGACGAACAACCCTCTATCCCAGCAGCAGTATTCAGAATGCACCCTACATCCTTGTGGATGCGCAGATCGAGAAGCGCTGGAAGCATTGGAATGTCGCGCTTTATGGCCACAATCTAACCAATTCGAGCTATTTTACGCGTGGCCTGTCGGGTGGGTACGTCGTGGCCGCCAACCCGCGCCAGCTTGGCTTCCGTGTTGGGGTAAATTTCTGACATGAAGAGCGCATCCTATCTCTGTCGGAGTGACCACTCTGAAGCCAGGACAACGATCTTAACGCGGCTTCTGGCAATCGGGCTCATGTATGGCTCGCAGGGTATCCCTGCGGGACTGGCTTTCAACGCATTTTCAACCATTTTGCACCATAACGGGACGCCATTGAAGGATATCGGCCTGACAGGGCTGGTGTTTCTGCCGTGGGCGCTGAAATGCTTCTGGTCCGGTATTGCTGACAATGCTGGCAAACGATGGGGCTATGGAGCCCTCGCCTTATGGACGCATATGTCAGCGGTCGTGGTCTGCCTACTTCTGGGCTTTGCCTCGCCTGAGCATCACTTTCTGTTGGCTCTGTCAGGCATTCTGCTTCTGAACACTATTTTTGCTACGCAGGATATTTTTACGAATGCGTGCGCCGTTTCACACATGAAGGGGCGTAACGCAGGGCTGGCGAATGCCTTACAGGTCATTTCATTTCTTCTGGGCATGGTGGTTGGTGGTGCAGGATCACTCTTCATCTATGAGCGGCTTGGCTGGTCCGGTGCGATGTGGGGCATGGCGTGTGAACTTTTCGTCCTTTGGCTTGCACTGCTGCCATTAAGAGCTGGCATCGAGCCTAACAGGGTATTCCAGAAGCCCTCTAGCCTTGTGGATCTTTTCCGGCAACCGGGTTTTCGGTGGGCGCTTTTGATGGCGCTTACCTTCAAATTTGTAAGTTCAGCGCTCGCGATGCTGCTCCAGCCCTGGCTGATGGACCGATCTTTCAGTCTGGATTTTGCAGGAACACTTCAGATGTCCAACATCATCTGTGGCGCCCTCGGTGGCGCAGCTATCGGCTTCCCGGCAGTCAGGTTTTTGGGCTGCCGTCGCGCTGTCGCCCTGCTCATCTGGCCATCCAGTTTGCTACTTGGAACGTTGGTGTGTCTGCAGGCCGGGGGGATGGCAACGCCAGTACTTCTTTATGCCGGTCTTGGCATGGAAAACTTCCTTGATGGAGGCTTTTACGTTTCCGTCTGGGCCACACTGATGAACTGGTCTTCAGAAGAACGGCCAGGAACGGACTACAGCTTTCTTCAGTGTGGAGAAAGTCTGGCGAACGTCCTCGCAGGCATGTCGATCGCGCCTTTGGCCTCAGTCATCGGATACAGCAGAACGTTTCTGTTGGCCTGGATCGCTGGGGCGTTCGCGCTGCTGCTTGTCGTGACGGCGGCCAGAAAACTCGCAGGCTTATGTGAGGGCACTGAGCCTTCCAAACAATCCTTCAAACACATGAGACATTCATGACGATATTCAATCTCTCCAAAGAAGCTGCCGATCTGTCGCTTATTGATATTGGCAAAAAGACAGAAACGGTTTCCACAAACGGGTTGAAGATGCTTTTCCCTTTTGGAACCCATGACGTGGGATTACTGCGTTTCAAAGGCTCAACCCCTTGGGAAGAGCATCCAAACGATGAGTTTCTTCTTGTGGTCGAAGGAGAAACTATGCTGACACTTCGAACAGAACAGGGCGAGGTCAGTTCTACAGCCAGCAAGGGTGACGTTCTGGTTGTTCCGGGAAAGACCTGGCATCGGCAGGATGCACCCGTTTCGGTCACTCTGATGTTCATTACGAATCATGAGGGTAACCGCCATCATGCCGCCTCTTGATAAAAGTTTGACGACGACGGACAACTAGGCATTCACGTTCTGGCGGCAGGTTCTTGATCGGACATTCTTGCCGCTACTGCCAATTCGTATGTCCAGCGTCAGGGGAGCCGTGGCCGGTCTTTGCGAAAGATGCTCTCGCAAAGACCGGCCCAGATCATAGCACTATGAAGCGTTCCGCCGATTTACCTGCAAACCCACCTCCCGTCGTCGGTTTTGCAGATTATTATGCCGGCGGTTTCGTAGATGGCTTCCACACACATGAGCGAGCTCAACTGTCTGTGTTCATGGCTGGGAGTGTGACAGTCACTACACATGAGGAAAGCTTCGTCCTTCGCCCCGGACAGGCGCTCTGGCTTCCTGCCCACACGCTGCATCAAGCAACCTGCCGCACCGACCTGTCGTTTCAGGTCATCTATGTTGATCCTGATTTTCCCGGCGCGGGCACGCTTACATGCAAGATGTTTGACGCATCTTCTTTGATACGGGGCCTGATGGACGAGATCATTGCCATGAGCTTTGAGTTTGCCATGGACAGCCGCATGTCAACGATTGCCGGGCTTCTTATCGATGAAGTGGAGCGCGCACCACGGCTCGCCGAGCGCGTGCTTCTTCCTGCCGACCCTCGTATGCGGCGGGTCTGTGAAGCGATTATCGCCAAGCCGGGAGATTGTCGCGACATCGATCACTGGGCGCGCGAAGCCGGTATGGCGCGGCGCACTTTTACCCGCCTCTTTCAGTCTCAAATGGGTATGGGCTTCGCGGCATGGCGCCGGAGAGTAAGGGTTGTGGAAGCCGCTTCCCGAATTGCGACGGGCCAATCGATTGCCGAAGTCGCTTTCGATCTAGGCTACGATAATGCCAGTAGTTTCAGCAGCATGTTTCACAGAACCTTTGGTGTTTCCCCCCGCGAGCTGAGAGCCAACTCGCCTACGGCTACGCGGTTATAAAGCATCGGGCTACCACACCTGATTACTCTACCCTTCCTCTCTACGGCTAGAAACTGGTAACAAACCGTTTCTTTTCTGCTCTGAAAGTGACCCGTTACCAGTAATCGGGCCTTATTCAGTTGCGTTTGGGCCAACTGCTCGCTGGCTGCTTGAAGCTGTTTCCGAAGATGTCTAGGAGCGCAATTAAGTATCATTCTTAACAATAAAGCCGGTCTCTGCCTCGCAACCAGCACGAGCCGGTAACGAAATGAGTTGGGTATGCAGCGCAGCAGGATAGTTTACACGGTTCTTTTCTCCCTCATTTTGAGCGATACGGCTTTCGCGGCTGAGCAGGAGAATAAAGCCAAGGATCCGCAGCAGTCTGGGGCGCCTGGCCCGGCTCAAGCAAGCGCTGACAATGCCAAAGCACGGAGCACAAGGGTTGAACGGGTTGAGGTTCATGCTCGCAAGTCTTCAACCATTGCCTCTTCCGCTACGAAAACAAACACACCTCTTGTTGAAACCGCGCAGTCCGTCACCGTCATCACCCGTGACGAAATGGATGCACGCGGTGTTCTGACACTGAATCAGGCCGTGCGGTACGCAGCAGGCGTTACAGCGGATACGCGCGGTGGTGAAGGCACCCGCTATGATCTCTTCGATCTTCGTGGCTTCACAGTGCCGACTTTTCTGGATGGACTGAAGTTTCAGGACAGCCCAACCGGCTTTGCCGTCGCCCAGACCGATACATACCGGCTGGATCGCGTTGAGCTGCTTAAAGGGCCGGCTTCTGCCCTTTATGGACAGTCCAGCCCAGGTGGTCTGACGGCGTTATCCAGCAAGCTGCCGACGGATCAGCGGTTTTATGGTAGCGTCAATACAACGGGCGGCATGTTCGATCTGTATCGTGTGGATGCTGACGTCGGCGGATTTGCGACCAAGGACGGTCTCGTTCGCTACCGGCTTTATGGCACAGTAAATGGGCAGCATACCCAGCTCAGCAGAACCGGTAGCCGACGCTTCAGCATTAGCCCGGCCTTTACCTTTGGAGGCGACGGCCCGACCACCCTCACTTTGCTGGGTAATTACCAGTACGATCCTGAGAGTGGTTCTTATGGCGGCGTGCCGCTGATTGGGTCGCTCAAGCGTGCTTCCTACGGCTACCTGCCCCGGAATTTCTATGACGGGGATGTCCCATCAGAAAAATTCAACCGCAAACAGGGCGCAATTACCTATATCTTCAATCATCGCTTCAACGATGACTGGAGCTTCAGTACGCGCGGCCGCTACGATGATATCAAGACCATCTATCGCAGCGTGTATAACAATGGCTATTACGACAGCGATGATGGTACGAGTGGGCAGATGCTGTCCCGCTCTGCATACGGAACGCACGAACATACCTATAATCTGGCGTTTGACAGCCAGGTCAAAGGTCGCGTCCGCACTGGCCCGTTGCGGCATGCCCTGATGTTCGGTTTCGACTATATGCAGCAAAAGGCCAATGACACAGAAGCCTATGGCGATGCTCCGGATCTGGATGTGCTCCATCCCGATTATCACATGGTCATTCCGGACCTGTCCCCGTATCTGAATTATGTCACTCATTCTCATCAGATCGGCGCGTATGGTCAGGATGAAATCCGCTGGCATCGGCTGATCCTTACGGGAAGTATTCGCAATGACTGGTATCGCTCGCATCAGGTTGAGTCTCTGACACCTTCTGACAGCCGCCAGAGTTCAAGCCAGGTTACATGGCGTGCTTCCGGTCTTTATCACTTTGACTTCGGCCTCTCACCTTACATCAGCTATTCGACGTCTTTTCAGCCGCAGTCAGGCTCTGTTTCCAACGATGGCGGGGCGACCGTTCGCCAGGCCAATCCATCTATGGGCAAGCAGCTTGAGGGTGGCTTGAAATATCAGCTTCCTGGAACATCCATCCTGCTGACCGCAGCGGGATTCCATATCGAGCAAAGCAACGTGCTCGTCTCGGTCGCGAACACAGGGTACAGTGTGCAGAGCGGACTTGTTCACTCGGACGGTTTCGAATTTGAAGCCCATGCCGAGCCATTCCGTAACCTCATGCTGACAGCCGCAGTGAGTTTCCAGAAGATCAAGGATGATTCGACCGGGAAGCCATTGATCCAGTCTGGAAAAGGGAATGCCTCCCTCTTCGCGTTCTACACAATGCCCTCCGGGCCGCTGAAGGGGTTCGGATTTGGTGGTGGTATGCGCTATTCCGCAAAAACCTACGGCGGTGAAGCAACATATGGCAGCGTCTGGCTTCCCCAATATGCTCTCTTCGATGCGTCCGTGAGCTATGATCTGGCGAACATGTCCCATTCGCTTCATGGCTGGAAAGCCTCTGCAAGCGTTCGCAATCTCTTTGACAAGAAATATATCGCGAACTGCTTCGCGTACGGTGCCGACGGACAATATTGCTACTACGGCGAGCGCCGGAATGCGCAGGCCAGCATAGGGTATAGCTGGTAATTCCTTACGAAGAAGGTTGCCAGAATAGTTTCTGGCAACCCCTTTCAAAAGGCTCATACCGTCATGTGTTAAGCCTTCTCCTTAAGCTGGAAGCATTCCGTCTCCCGCATATTTAAGGCGTTGTGCGTCCCGTGCGGGAGGAACCCCAAACATGCGCCGGTATTCTCTACTGAATTGGGACGGGCTGTCGTACCCGACCGCAAATCCGGCCTCAGCAGCATCGACCGTGGCACTGAGCAGCCTGCGGCGCGCCTCCTGAAGGCGAAGGCGCGTGCGATACTGCAAGGGGCTCATCATCGTGGCTGCCCGGAAATGCCGATGAAATGATGACGGGCTCATCCCGGCAATCTTCGCAACAGATGCAATGTCGAAAGATTCTGCATAATGCGTTCGTATCCAGCCGATTGCCCGATTGAGTTGGGAGAGATTTGTCCCCGCGGTGGCAATCTGCCGCAGAACATAGCCTTGAGGCCCCTGCAACAAACGATACAGCAGTTCGCGAAGGATGGCGGGCTGAAGAATGGGAATGTCTTCCGGATTTTCCAACAGCCCTACGAGGCGGGTCACTGGATCCAGGATTTCATGGGTAAGTGCACTGACCGTCATGCAGGATGGGCAGGTCGTCCCGTTTGTAGGAAAGGCATCCTTCATTTCGAGTAGCAAATCAGCAATTTGCGCAGGATCCAGAGCCAGGCAGAGCGCCAGATAGGGCTTTTCATGCGTGGCTTGTGTCACCTGCCCGGTAACGGGAAGGTCAACGGCCGTTACGAGATACTTGCTGGCATCATAATCGAAGACCTTGTCACACAGCATGACCTGTTTTGACCCTTGGACAATCACACAGAAGCGGGGTTCGTACACCACATCCATTGGTGTCGTGGGGGCATCGGCACGAAAGAGCAGCAGGCCCGGCACAACCGAGCGGGTCGTTGGCTCGACGCAATGGCGGTCGATCGTGTCTCGAAGCCGTGACAGAATATCCTGCATGAAGCGAAATTTCCGATTTTTTCAGTCAGTCGTTTGGGTATTGCACATTTAGGGGTATGCCTGATCCGCCCAGAAGGGTAGTGTAAGACTTTGGTCGGATTGTGCAAGCATATGATCGAATCAGGCATCTTTTTGAAGTTTCGTTCTAATTCATTATGGCACTGCACCCACTTTTGATGGCGCTTTAGGAGCTATTGGCTTTATTTCATGTCCTCGCCTGCAGTTCGATATGGCAGGATTATGCAATCATCTGATTGGATTGCTCTACCGGATGTTGCGCGCGGAGTTGCATGATCCGCCCAAGCCTTCCGCGGCGGTTATGCTCCTTCCCTGAGAACGTCGTTTCCGGTGAGAAGACGGCAAACGCGGCGCGGCATCATGTCATGGCGAAAAGCTTGCCGATTTGTCCGCACGTGGATTGTGCCGGACAAGCGGGGTGCGGGTTCCGTGCTCCAAAGCCATCTGAACAGAGATATTCAATGGGGATCGTCGCCTTTGCGCTACGACGGCCTTACACATTCCTTGTCGCAGGGGTACTCATCCTGCTTCTGGGCATCACGGCCGTCTTCAGAACGCCTACCGATGTGTTTCCGAACATCGATATCCCGGTCGTCACCGTCGTCTGGTATTATGACGGCCTGGATGCCGCCGAGACCGAGAAACGGATCAGTACTTATACGGAGTTTTCCGAAAGCTTCTTCGTCAACAATCTGCGGACCATCGAAAGCCAGACGACACCGGGGCTGGTCCTGCAAAAGCTGTATTTTCAGCCCGGCGTAAACGTTGACCTTGCGGTCGCACAGACCGTTTCGGCTACAAACTCAATCCGCGCCCTGCTACCACCCGGCATTCAGCCGCCCATCATCATGCAGTACAGCGCCTCCAGTGTGCCGGTTCTCCAGCTTTCCCTCTCTTCGGAGAAGCTGACGGAAAGCGAACTGTATGATTATGGCATTTACCGTATCCGTCAGCAGCTCGCCCCTATTCCCGGCACGATGCTACCCCCGCCCTATGGCGGAAAGATCCGTCAGGTCATGGTGGATATTGATGAGACCAAGCTGGCGGGTGTCGGCCTGACGCCGCTGGATGTTTCCAATGCCATCAACGTGCAGAACCTGACGCTGCCCGGCGGAACGGTGAAATTCGGCGCCACCCAATACGACGTGCGTATGAACGGCATGCCAGACGTCGCAGCGCGTTTGAACGATGTTCCCCTCAAGCGTGACCCCAAGACTGGCGCTATCGTTCGTATTGCGGATGTTGCGCAGGTCCGTGATGGAACGGCCGTACAGCAGAATGTGGTGCGCCGCGAAGGACGCCGCTCCGTGCTGCTCTCCATCATGAAGGCCGGAAATGCCTCGACGCTGAGTGTTGTAAACGCCATTCGTAATCAGGTTCTTCCTGTTACGCGTGCAGCAGCCCCGGCGGGCATGAAGATCGAGGAACTGTTTGACCAGTCCCTGTTCGTCAAAGCGGCAATTACCGGAGTGGCGTCTGAAGCTGTCATTGCCGGTCTGCTAACAGCGGCCATGATCCTTGCGTTTCTCGCAAGCTGGCGTTCGACCATTATCGTTGCCGTCTCCATCCCGCTGGCCATCCTGTCTTCGATTGCCGTGCTGTCCTGGAGTGGCCAGACACTGAATTTGATGACCTTGGGTGGTTTGGCTCTCGCCGTCGGTATTCTGGTAGATGATGCGACTGTAACGATCGAAAATATCCATCGTATTCGCCATGAAGGAACAGAACTGCGACAGGCCGTGCTCAACGGCGCGTCGGAAATCGCACTGCCAACACTGGTGTCGACACTGGCCATCTCCAGCGTGTTTGTGTCGGTAGAGTTCCTTGTCGGCCCGTCCCGCTTCCTGTTCACACCGATGGCCCTTGCTGTTGTGTACGCCATGCTCGCCTCCTATGCGATCAGCCGGACACTGGTGCCAATCTTCGCAGCTATTCTTCTGCGGTCTGAAGAACGGCAGACCACGCGCCGCCGCGATGCCGGGCTGCCTCCTGATGTCATTACCCGGTTCGGCATTGCTTTTGACCGGCGCTTTAACCGGCTGCGGGATAGCTACGTCCGTCAGTTACATGGCCTCATCGAAAGTGGCTGGAAAGTTCCTGCGCTGGCAGGTGTGACTGTTCTGGCTGCCGGTTTCCTCGCAACTCAGGTCGGGCAGGATTTCTTCCCCACGATTGATGCCGGCGAATTCAAGCTCCATGTCCGCGCGCCGGAAGGAACGCGCATCGAGAGCACGGAACGACTGTTTGATCAGGTTGAAGACGTCATCCGTGAAGTCGTGCCCGAGCATGAACGGTCATTGGTCCTCGATAACATGGGTGTACCATTCCGGTATTCCATGCCTTTCGACGACGGCACAACCGTTGGACCGAATGACGGTCAGATCATGGTGGAGTTGAAGGAAGGGCATCGCCCAACCGCCGACTATATCCGCACACTCCGGACCGAACTGGCTCGCCGCTTCCCGGACAGCGTGTTCTATTTCCAGCCCGCCGATATCGTGACCCAGATCCTGAATTTCGGGCTTCCCGCGCAGGTGGATATCCGCATTTCGGGTTATGATGCAGCCAATAACCGCAAGGTCATGCAGGAAGTCCGTCAGGAAGTCTCCCGCATTCCTGGCCTGGTGGACGTCCATCTGCATCAGCAGATTGCCGCTCCAGAACTGGCAATTGCGATTGATCGTGAGCGCGCTCTGGACCTCGGCCTGACACTCAATGACGTTGCGCGCAATGTGATGGTATCACTGGCGTCCTCCAATACCGTAACCCCGAACTTCTGGGTCGATCCGGCAACTGGCATCCAGTACCCGCTCGCGGTCCAGACGCCACAGTATCGGGTCAACAATCTGGGTGATCTTCGTAACACCGTCATTGCCTCCGCACTTGGGTCACAGCACTCCTCGGCTCTGTTAAGCAACGTCGCAACCATCAAGCGTGGCACGGCACAGAACGTCATTTCACACAGCAACATCCAGCCAACGCTTGATGTCGATGCGAGCGCGGAGGGGCGTGATCTGGGAAGCATTGCCCGGGACATTGATCGGGTCATTGCGCGCCATCGGGGAGAGCTTTCACCGGGCAATGTGATCACCGTTCAAGGGCAGATTGAAAGCATGCATTCTGCCTTTACCCGGCTGGGTATCGGCCTGATGGTTGCAGCGATTGCGGTCTATCTTCTGATGGTCGTGAACTTCCAGTCCTTCATGGACCCGTTCGTGGTCGTCCTTGGCCTTCCCGGCGCCATGTGCGGGATCGTGTTCATGCTGTTCGTCACAGGGACAACGTTCTCGGTTCCTTCCCTCATGGGGGCGATCATGAGTGTCGGTGTGGCCAGCGCCAATTCGATCCTGCTTGTAACCTTTGCCAAGGAAAGACGTGCTGAGGGCTTGAGTGCCGTCGAAGCCGCCGTCGCTGCCGGACAGGCACGCCTGCGCCCCATTCTGATGACGTCGCTCGCAATGATCATCGGCATGTTGCCCATGTCTCTGGGGCTCGGAGATGGCGGCGAACAGAACGCCCCGCTCGGACGCGCCGTGATTGGCGGCCTGATGATGGGCACCTGCGCCACGCTCTTCATAGTTCCCTGGCTCTACACACGCCTGAGAAAACGAGAAAGCCGCATTCTTGAGGAATACAGTCATGTCTGAACCCGTTTTATCCTCGACCGGCGCCCGTGAAGAACGCCGTGGGCCACCCATTGTGCCGTTGATTGGCCTCGGAGCTATCCTGCTGCTCGGCTACGGGATCTACGCGCATAGTGAACGCGGCATCGCGGTTCGTGCTCTCGCTGAGACGCGCCAGAACCAGACGCCAGATGTCAGCTTCATGATTGCTCACAGAGAGGCGAAGCCTGTCTCTCTTGATCTTCCTGGAGAAACCGCCCCTCTCGAGACGGCGGCAATTGGTGCGCGGGCATCAGGGTATATTGCCGAACGACGTGTTGATATCGGCACTCGTGTGAAAGAGGGAGACGTTCTGGCCATTATTCATGCGCCAGAGCTGGATCGACAGGAAGCACGCGCCAAGGCCGCGGCCGAACAGGCTCGCGCCAATCTGGATCTCGCCCGTGTTACGGCAAGGCGCTCTGGTGGCCTCGTTGGTGGTGGCGCGGTGAGCAAGCAGAACTTCGATACGGATCGCATTACCCAGCAGGCTCAGAATGCTGCACGTGCGGCCGCTGATGCGGCCTTGGCAGAGAGCGCACAACGACGCGCCTACACGACCGTGACGGCCCCTTTCGATGGTGTTGTGACGGTACGGAACGTGGAAGTTGGCGATCTGGTGAGTGCGGATAGTGCTCAGTCAGTCCCGCTGTTTGTGGTCGCTCGCACGGATAGACTGCGTGTCCGCGTGCATGTGCCACAGGAGGAGTCCGGCACAGTGCAGACGGGTACACCTGTCAGTCTGACTGTACCGGACCACCCGGGCGAAAGCTTTGCAGGCACCGTCACACGGACAGGTCATGCGCTGGAACGTGAGAGCCGGATGCTGCCAGTTGAAATCGAGCTGGATAATCGTGACGGGAAGCTTGCCTCCGGTGTGTATGGTTCCATTCATTTCGACTTGCCCCGCCCTGCCCCGACCCTGCTGATTCCAACGGAATCACTGATTTACAACGCGGACGGCCTGTCCGTGGCCACCGTCGAAGATGGGAACCGACTGCGTCTTCACAAGGTGACTGTTGGCCGGGATTATGGAGATCGGATTGAGGTCCAAACCGGTTTGGCTGAAGGAAGCCGCCTGATCATGCATCCTCCCTCGGCTTTGACAGATGGCCGGCAGGTTGCACCGCATGATGTGAATGGATCGAAGGGAGCGTGAAGATGCGTTCTTCCACCACAACTCTTACTGCTGGATTAGCGCTCCTGCTGAGCGGCTGCACGATGATTCCGGACTATCATCGCCCTTCAGCCCCAGTGGCAACCGCATGGCCCAATAAAGCGGCCGATGTGGCGGCTACGGATGGGGGTAGTCTTGAGAACTGGCGCGCATTTTATCGCGACCCCGTTCTGCAATCGCTGATCGAGACGGCTCTGACCAATAACCGGGACCTTCAGATCGCCCAGCATCAGGTCGAAGCGTCCAGCGCGCAGTTTGATATTGAAAATGCTGCCCTCTTCCCAACCCTGAATGGGACGGCGGGAGCGAATGTTCAGAAGATGAACTCCAGGATCTGGAGCCTGTCACAGGGGAATGGTCCGTTCTACATGCGGCAATATGCCGTGGGGTTTGGTATCTCGGCTTATGAGGTCGATCTGTGGGGACGTATCCGGTCAGCCTCTCGTGCGTCGTTTGATCGGTATGTTGCAGATGAACTGGGGCGTGAGAGTATGCGCCTTAGCATCATTGCAAGTGTTTCGACAGCAATGCTCAACTGGGTCGCTAACAATCAGGCCGTTCTTGTTACACAGAACGTCCTTGCGAACCGCCGTCACACTTATGATCTGGTCAAGCAGACAGCCGATGTCGGCACCGGAACTCAACTTGATGTTGCCGAGGCGGAAGCTGCTCTGCGGGACGCGGAAACCAATCTTCAGATCTACACGCGTCAGCGCGAGCAGGCGATGAACCAGCTTGAGCTTCTGGTCGGCACACCTCTGGTGCCATCAGTGCGTGCTGATCTGGAACATAAGGCTTCCCTTGAGGATGTGGTGCCTTTTCCGGATGTTCCAGAAGGGCTTCCTTCAGACATGATTGCACGTCGGCCTGACATCCTTTCGGCAGAGCAGGTTTTGCGGGCGGCGAATGACGATATCGGAGCGGCGCGAGCTGAGTTTTTCCCCAAAATCCAGATCACTGCGGCGAATGGTACGGCGAGCAACAATATCACTCGCCTGTTCCAAAGTGGGATGGGTGCCTGGAACGTAGCCCCTCAGATCACTCTTCCACTGTTTGACGCCGGGCGTCTGACAGCAGAGCTCCACCAGGCAAAGGCTCGTAAGAAGGAGGAAATCGCACGGTATGAGAAGACGGTGCAAACTGCATTCCGGGAAGTTGCCGATGCCTTGGCGGGACGAAGCACCTACCTGGAGCAGTTGCATGCGCAGAACGCCTTGGTTCAGGCTGGTGGCCGCCAGTATCAACTCGCACTCGCGCGTTTTAAAGGAGGTTATGACCCCTATCTCGATACGCTCGTCGCACAACGGACACTCTATAGTGCTCAGCTTGGAGCGATCACGACCCATCTTCAGCAGATGTCTAATACGGTAACACTCTACAAAGCGCTTGGAGGCGGATGGAACGAGACCCTTCCGGCTCGTAAGGACGCCGTTATCAACCACGTTTTGTAGCGCTTTCTTCTCTTTCTACCGTCCTTGGCGGCGAAATTCCCGATTTTGCCGCCATTTACGAAAATGTCCGATATCGTTTGTCATAACTCTCCCAATGACAAACCTTCCGTAACAAACGTAAATGAGAGTAATTATCATTTGCGGAAAAATCAGATGGCTGCCCTTAGGACACTCGCTTTTGCATGCGCGGGATTATCTGTTTTCAGCGGGTTTTGTGCAGAAGCCTCATCCAATGACGCGCCCTCTTCCACATCAAGCAGCAAGGAAGATCGTTACAAAAAGCCCAAAACCGTCACATCGCACGGTAAGGCTGAACATATTCGTGTTCATGCAGATGCACATTCCTATGGAGCCACATCCAGCAGCATAGCGGACAAGCTTCCCACAACATTTCTTCAGCAGACCCAGACGACGAACGTTGTGACCCATCAGGTCATTGAAGACATGACGCCTCAGACGATGGAAGATGTGGCGAAATATGTGCCCGGCATTTCCATCGGCAATAACTTTGGCGGCACACAGGATGATCTGATGAAACGCGGTTTCGGAGCCGTGGACGATGGTTCGATCCTGCGCAATGGTGTGCGGATGCCGACTGGCCGGAACTTCGATCTCGCCACAACAGAACGCGTGGAAGTGCTGAAAGGGCCAGCGTCCCTTTTCTACGGAATGCAGGAGCCTGGTGGCGTCATCAACGTCATTACAAAGCAGCCCCGGAAAACGTGGGGAGCCAATCTCGGGACGACATGGTCTTCGCTCGGCGGCGGTTATGGCCACTTTGATGTGGGTGGCCCCCTCACCCATGGTTTGAGCTTCAGACTTGTGGGGTCTTACAAAAATGAGAATTACTGGCGTAATTTTGGCTCCAACAGGCAGAAGCTTCTGGCACCGTCCCTCCGTTTTGAGCACGGTCGCTTCACAGCAGATGTGTCTTACGAATGGGCGAAATATAACAATACGCTAGACCGCGGTGCTGTCTTTTCGAATGGACGAGCGGTCAGTGGTCCAGCAAAGCGGTTGGATGAAAGCTGGGCCAAATCCTTTGGCGAACGGCATCTTCTGGCTGCGACGATGGAGTATCGTCTGACGGATAATGACCGCATCCGCCTGTCCGGAGGCTGGAACCGGGACAATTATCATGATCGGCAGGCTGATCCGTCTGCCTACAACGCCGCTACGGGCATCCTGACCCGCCGTTATAGAAGCAATACCGGAACCATCCGTGCCAATGGCTATGCGTCTCTGGATTACATTTCAAATCACGTCCTGTGGGGTATGAAGCATGATCTTGTTGTGGGCGCCGATTACGAGAACCGCCAGCAAAACCAAGGCGCTTTTATTGATGGGACGCGACAGGGTGGGTTCTATCCCGCTGATCCTGTGTATGAGCTGCTCAAGCCTGTTGGACCTATAAACAATAGCAACAGTGACTGGCGGCAGCACATCAACAGTGCTTCAGGATACCTCAAAGACAATATCCATCTGGGCCATGGGCTGATTTTAGCACCCGGTGTGCGATATCAGTTTTTTCACATCACGTATGGAGGTCGCCGTCCGTACGTGCAGACAACCGATGCATCATATACCAAGCCTCTGCCGTTCGTAGCGCTGGTGTATCAGCTAGGGAAACGCGTCTCTTTCTATGGAGATTATTCCCAGTCTTTCACACCCAATCAGCTTGATGCTGGCAGCGTTCTTGAAGGGGGATACAAGCCCACCATGGGACGACAGTTTGAAGTCGGTGCGCGCTATCAGGATCGTTTCCTGACGGCGGATGTGGCTTTGTATAATATCCACAAGAAGAACGTACAGCAGTCTGCAGGGCTGGACGAGACAGGGAATACGCTTCAGCGTCTGGCGGGCCTGGTGGGTTCCAAGGGAGTGGAGGCCAGTGTGGCAGGCAAGCTGGACAAGCACTGGAACGTTTTAGCCAATTATGCCTTCACCTATGCGCGTATCCTGCGTGACACGCCTGCTGATGAAGGCAAGCTTGTCGCCAACGTGGCCAAGCATACTGGTGGTGGCTATCTCACTTATGAAGCAGCTTTGCCATGGCTTCAGACGACCATGCGGATCGGCGCAGGTGCTCGATACGTTGGCCGGCGGCCGGGAGATCTGAACAATACCTTCTGGCTTCCAGGCTACACAACGGTTGATGCCTTTGCGTCATGGCACACGGGGCGGCTGTTGAGCCATGACACGTCTTTGCAGGTCAATGCCGTCAATCTGGCCAATAAAGCCTATTTCGTCTCAACCGCGGGGACCCCGCTCCGTGTTTCCTGGGGGCAAGGCCGTACGGTGCATGTGGGCATTGAGGTCGGGTTTTGAACGCTTAAGGGATTTTGAGCCCTAAATGCTCTCCTGCGACTTTCGAAAACATACAGGCGATTGACCCAGAAGGTGTGTGAACGCTTTTGCGAAGGCGCTGAGTGATGCGTAGCCCACCTCTGCACTCACATCGGTCACGCGCTGACCTTCGGCCAGCAGGGTCGCAGCGTGGAAAAGGCGAGCCTGCGTAATCCATGCCTGCCACGTCATTCCGGTTTCATTAAGAAAATGACGGCGGAAACTGCGCTCAGACATGCCGGCTTGATGCAATGCCTGCGTCAGGCTGGCATGGCCGGGATCGACAAGAGCACTATCCATAGCGCGCACCAGCGATGGATGGGTGACGCGCGGTAGAGTGAACGTCTCAGCTGCTTTCTGCTTCATCTGTTCCTGACACAGCAGAAACAGAGCCTGAAAAAACGTTTGTTCGACAGGCATCTTCTCCGCTGATTTATCTGACCAGCGAAGCGTGTGAAACAGCATCTCCTTTATGACGGCCGTCACTGGGAAGGTTTGAATGCGTTCCAACGTTTCTGCAGAAAAATGCGCGGGATCAAAGTAGACCGAGACACCATCCAGATTACGCATCATGGTGCGATGTCGCGTTCCTGCGGGTATCCATATGGCATGAGACGCTGGCAGAAGATGCCGCCCTTCCGGACCTTCGATCTGCGTTGTCCCACGTCTGGCGTATGTGATTTGATGTCGTGGATGCTCGTGCCAATCATAGAACACAGCTGTTGACGGATTGCGAAACCCGAAACCAACACCACCCGAGGTATCGATCCGGTTCTCAATCAGGATGCTCTGTGTTTGATTGGCAGTCAGGTTTTGAATTGGCCGGTTCCCACTATTTTATGGCCGAGAAGCGTTAGTCGGCCAGTTGCTCGGTCTTTATCCTGAACCTATTCGGAAAGGAATAAAGATGTCCCGTTCTCCCGTATCTCACGAAACCCGGATTGTTGATCAATTCACACGATGGGCAAAACCGTTTGCTGAATTGCCCATCCATGCAGACGCTGAAAGCATGGCACAGACCGTTTCCGCCTGTTCTGTCACCAAAGGCATGAAGGTACTGGACGTGGCATGTGGGCCAGGCATTGTTGCTTGCGAACTCGCCCTGACAGGCGCCGACGTCACAGGAGTTGATCTTACCCCTGCCATGATCGAACAGGCCCGTCTGCGAGCACGCAAGGCCGGTGTGAGCGTGAAGTATCAGATTGGTAACGCGCAGCATCTCCCTTTTGAAGCGGAGAGCTTCGATCGTGTTGTGACACGTTACAGCTTTCATCACATGCAGGAGCCGGCTGAAATCCTGGCTGAGATGGTGCGTGTATGTCGGCCGGATGGGCGGATTATTGTCATTGATGCAACGCCAACTCCTGCCTGTCAGGCACACTATGACCTTGCTGAGACCCTGCGTGATCGTTCTCACACAAGCGCCCTCACCTTGCAGCAGTTACTGCGGCTGGGCGCGGATGCGGGCTTGTTCCCTCTGGTAACGCAGCAGTATCGTCTCGCATCCCGCTTGCAGGATCAGGTTGCCCCCGAAGACTGGTCTGCTCTGAAAGAAATGTTCGTGGAAGATATTGCCAGCGGGCAGGATCGATTGGGCATGGGGGCATGGAACGCTGAGGACGGCATTCATTTCTACTTTCCGATCTCAATCGTAGTGTGGCGCAAAAATTGCTAGGCGAACGGGGTGGCTATCAGTTGCCCCAATCTCCGGAAAAAACATTATGTTGCCGGTACGGTCCACGCTAGAATTCGGCACCGTTTTCTGCTGCCGGATGTCCAAGAGATGTTTTTTCCGTTGTCTTTCCGAAAGTTCTCGAATTTTTCAGCAAAGACGCTGGCCTGTTCGCTGTCATGTATCTCTTTGACATCATCATATGCAGTCGCTGGCGAGACGTCAGCGACTGCGGTTCCCACAGCAAGTCGGGTGGCGCACCCCGTTGCCTTCAGTGAAGAAGTTAAAACACGTCAGTTGTTGGTCGCGGTCGCCTTGGGTCATGCCCCGGCTGACCTTCTGATCCACAACGCAAAGGTTCTAAACGTCTACACTCTGAGTTGGGAGGATGGACAGGACATCGTCATTGCAGGGCAACGGATTGCTTGGGTAGGGCCTGTTGGGGCGTGGAAAGGTCAGGCGCTTTCAATCTTCGATGCAAAAGGGCTCGCGGCTGTCCCCGGTTTCGGGGAATCTCATAAGCATATTGAGAGTTCAATGCTCTCGCCCGAGTGGGAAGCAGCCCTTGTCATCCCACTGGGAAATACCTGGACCACGGAAGGCTCTCATGAGTTTGCGAATGTCAGTGGTACGCATAACGTTGAATTCTGGCTGACAGCAGAACACCTTGGCAGTCCGCTGAAAATTTTCCCTGCCCTCGGGTCAGCCACCCCGCCTTCTGCCTTCGAGCAAGGTGGCGGAAACTATGCCTACAAGGAAATCTCTGAAAACATTCGCGATAATCCACGCGTCCAGGGGCTGGACGAAGTGATGGACTGGCCTGCCGTTTCAAACCCTTCTCACCCTGGTCACCAACGGATCTGGGAAAACATTCAAGCTACATTCGATAATCGGGGCGTCGTCGACGGGCATGGGGCAGGATTGTGGGACATGGACACGATCAATGCGTTTGCCGGAGCGGGCCTCTCCAGCGACCATGAAACCCGGCTACCTGAAGAAGCATGGAACAAATTACAGCATGGCCTCTTTTTGCAGCTCCGTGATGACAATATTGAGCGGGCCGTCCCTTACTTTGTGCGTAAAGAACTGAAAAACTGGAATAATATTGCGCTTGTAACAGACGACAGGAATGTCGCGGATACGCTGAAGCAAGGAACAATGGATTATCATATCCGTCTTGCAATCAAGATGGGTGCGCCCATTGAGGCGTCATACGCAATGGGTAGCCTTTATCCGGCCCAGCATGGTCATATGGATCAGATTGTCGGGTCTATTACACCGGGTCGGTATGCTGACGTTGTCCTGCTATCTTCTGTGCCGGACGTGAAGATCAAGTATGTTTTTGCGAACGGAAAGCTGGCGGCCCAGGATGGGAAATACTTGCTCCCAGTGCCCAAAATTACATGGCCGACATGGGCATCCGATACGATCCACATCGGTAGAAAACTGACGGCAAAAGACTTTGAAATCCTGGCACCCAAGGGAAAAACGACCCAGGTTACGGCTGCTATTCAGGCCCCGTTTTACACTGATCCCGTTCAGAAAACAGCAATGCTCTCTGTGGTGAACGGGGTCGTTCAGCGCGATATCGCACATGATATCATCAAAGTTGCAACAGTAGATCGGTACATGGGACAGGCTCGGCTGGGCAAGATGTTCTGGACGGGTAATGGCCCTAAAACGCCCGATAGCGCCATCGCTACGTCCGTCTCCCACGATCTCCACAATATCACGGTCATGGGAACCAGCGACGAGGCAATGGCGCTCGCGGTCAATCGTATCGCCGAGCTCAAAGGTGGGATCGTGATGGTCAGCCACGGTAAGGTTCTCGCCGAAATGCAGTTGGAGATCGCAGGTCTGATGACCAGCCGTCCCGTGCAGGATGCCGCTGCGAGCATGGAAAATGTCTATGCTAAAGCTGACGGGCTCGAATGGATAGGAGCGCCCGGTTATCCGCGGAGACTTCTGATTTCGATGATCACATGCAGCCCATTCACATGGCGCCTGGTCGTTCCATACCCGGGCAATCCAAGCGGGCTGGTTCTTCTCCAGACGGGGCAGACGATGCCGACGGTCTGGTAAGGTATGAAGGCTGTTTCCCAGAACTTCTTCCACGTTAATAGAAATGTAAGAATATCCATTCAAGTTATTGTTTTTGCATTTTTATTTCTAGTTAATTTTCCTGCGTTAGCCGATCCGGAATCCATGACGAGAGTCTTGGTCTCGCTGGATCGGCCCGACACGGCGACGGTCATGATCGATATGGATCTGACAGTTCTTATGGGTGACCCTGCCAGATATTATGTGCTGGCGACTGGGCGCGGCTCACAACATGAGGCTGAAGTCAGATCCGTTGCTCAGGAAATTACCAAGGCCTTACCGCTTTTCTCGGGTCATTCTCCCCTTCACGCCACTCTTGTGACCTACAGTTTTTCTAGCAAGAGCCGGGATGAGTATATGGATCTGGCAGCAGACAAACCTGCTCATTTCCAGTTCGAGATACCGCTTCCTGCCAATAATGGCCCGTTACAACTGCGTATTCCACTGGGGGCTCAGATTGATTACCCCGTCGCTTATACGGTTCAGCTTCCTGAACGCCATTTTACACAAACGCGCTGGCTCGATGCCGGGCAGCATGAGAGCGTTACCTTTGACTATCGGGGGAAGCTTCCAACTGGCCATGTCGATCAGCCCGGAAGTTTTGATCCGGATACGTTGTCATGGTGGCAACAGCTTCCGGTTTATCTGAAGTTTGGGTTCAAGCATATCGTCCCGGAGGGGAAAGATCATATTCTCTTTGTCTTAGGGCTTTTCTTTCTTGGAATTAGCTGGCGCAAGCTGCTGTCCCAAACAACGGTCTTCACAATTGCCCATGCCACCACATTGTTTCTCTCAACCTATGGAATTTTTGATCTTCCAAGCCGTTTTGTAGAGCCAGCAATCGCTCTGTCGATTTCGTTCATAGGGCTGGAAAATGTCTTTAGTCCAAAACTGGGACGAATACGTCTGTTGGTTGTTTTTGCTTTCGGGCTGATTCACGGCTTTGGGTTCGCCAGCAGCCTGAGTGAAGTGCCCTTCCCTCATCGTGACTTCATTGCGGCTCTCATAGGCTTCAACTTTGGCGTTGATGCGGGACAGCTATTTATCATTCTCCTCGCAACACTGGTCGTAGGCGTTTTCAGAAACCGTCCGTGGTTCAGAAGACGAATTGCGATCCCTGCGTCGCTTCTCATCGCAGCAATTGGCCTGTTCTGGGCTGTTCAACGAATTTTAGCTTATCATTTACTGGTCTGAGGATCAGCCATTCGCTGCGTTCTGCTCTTTGTGAGGAAGAGACATGGGTATGACGGATGAGCAAAGCCTAGCATCATAAGAAAGCTCAACTTTCACGGTTAGGTTTCATCTATGAATTCTGTTCATAATTCATATGCATAGACAGGATATTATCGCACAAGATTGAGGACTGCATACTGCACATCTGATGTAACCGAGCCGAAGGGAGGCCTCATGCTCTATCTTATGAACGGCATGGTTTCTTCCGACCGGCGAGCTGTAGAGATCAAAAGATGATTGAAGCAAGCACCGATGTAGATGTGGCGGTGAGTGCCGATAAGGCGTGGAACCTGTTAGGCGGCTTCGATAATCTTCCACTCTGGATCCCAATGATTATCAGGAGCTTCCTGGAAGACGGAGGTCGCGTTCGACGACTGACGGCCAAAGACGGGTCTGTGATTGTAGAGCGCTTGGTCAGTTTCGATCAGCGCAAACGCACTTACACTTATGCCTATATCGAGGGACCGGACCCGGTTGAAGACTACCTTGGGAAGGTCACAGTTACATCCCTTTCCCCTGAACGTTGTTGTATAAGTTGGGGGAGCCAGTTTAGCCCGGTTGGAATAAGCAGCTCAGAAGCAGAAACGCGTTATCGCTCTGCTTATGCATCCGCCCTAAATCACGCAAAGACACTTCTGGAACAGGCGACTTAAGGTCCGTTTCCAGTAAATTTCCATAGTATTCAGGTTTTTAGGATAACTTTGATGAAAAATATTCTTCTTCTGAATGGTTCGAAAGCATTCGGCCACTCTCAGGGCCGTCTCAATGACACGCTCCAAGAGGTTGCTTACGAAACTCTAAAAAGCGCCGGGTTCGATATTCGTCAGACCAAAATTGATGCAGGCTATGATGTGCAGAGCGAGGTCGAGAATTTCCTCTGGGCCGATCTGATCATTTATCAGATGCCAGGCTGGTGGATGGGCGCGCCGTGGATCGTCAAGAAGTATGTCGATGAAGTTTTCACGGCTGGTCATGGCTCCCTGTACGCCAGCGACGGACGAAGCCGCTCCAATCCCAATCAGAAATATGGTTCAGGTGGCCTGATTCAAGGAAAGCATTATATGCTCTCCTTGACGTGGAATGCACCGGAAGAAGCCTTTGAAGATCCGGCCCAGTTCTTTGAAGGTAAAGGGGTGGATGCTGTTTACTTTCCTTTTCACAAGGCAAACCAGTTTTTGGGGATGAGTTCTCTCTCTACTTATCTGGCAACGGACGTCATCAAAGTCCCTGCCGTCGATAACGTCATACGGCGCTACCGTGAACACCTTTCAAAAGTCTTGGGATTTGTGCTTCCAGAAGCCACGCTGGATTCATGAGAGAAAACCGTTTTGCTTTAATGATGCGCTCGGTCTTATGAATGGTTCCAATTGCGTAGTTGGAGCAAAGTAGCAGAAAGTGCCAGGCCCGCACCAAGAAGGACAATTCCAGTCCAGCCGAATGTGGGCCAAACCATCATCGTCGCGGCGGAGCCAAGAGCTCCGCCAAGAAACATTGTTCCCATAAAAATGGTATTCAGGCGTGCTCGCGCTTCAGGCCGCAGGGCATAGACGACATGCTGATGCGACACGAGCGCGCCCTGAATTGCAAAATCCAGAACGATTACACCAGCGACCAGACCTGGAAGCGAATTCCAGAGACCGAAAATGCCCCATGACAGAAGTGTCAACATGGCCCCAAGAATAATCATTTTATGAGGGCCGTGTTGATCGGCAATTTTTCCGGCAATCGGGGCCGCAAGAATGCCAACGGCTCCGACAATGCCAAACAGACCGGCAGCGCCCGCCCCTAATCCAAACTTGGGCTCTTGCAGGTGAAGGGCGAGGATCGTCCAGAAGACGCTGAAAGCTCCAAACAGGAGACTTTGAGTGACTGCTGCGAGGCGTAACTGTGGAAACTCTTTCCAAAGGCCTGCAAGGGACGCAAGTAATTGCCTATAATGCATTTTCGAGGTCGGCTTGCTGGCAGGAAGAACCCACGCCAATAAGGCACCTGTGCCCAGCGCGATCGGAGCACCGAGCCAGAACATCTCGCGCCACCCGGCATATGTGGCGACGACACCGGCCAAGGTCCGACTTAGCAGAATGCCGCACAGGAGGCCTGCCATGACAATGCCGACAGTGTGGCCGCGTCTTTCCGGAGACGAAAGATGCGCGGCAAAAGGAACAATGAGCTGTGCAACAGTTGCGAGTGCACCAACCGCGACGGACGCCACAAGCAGGAGGGATGCGTTAGGCGCTATTGCCGCAGCGGCAAGGGCAAGCAGAACAAACTGAAGAACAATCAGCCGTTTGCGCTCCAGAAGGTCCCCGACAGGAACAAGAAGAAACAGTCCCGCGGCATAACCAAGTTGAGTGCCGGTTGGAATCATGCTTGTGGTCGAACCTGGCAGGTCACGCTTCATGATGCCAAGCATGGGCTGATTATAGTAGATGTTTGCAACTGCAACGCCGGCAGCTACAGCCATGCTAAGCGTCAGAAATGCGGAGAGTGTGTTAGCGCTGTCAGGGCGATCAGCGTGGCTGGAGACGGTCGTAGGAGTTTGATTGCTCATGATACTCGTTCCTTACCATGCCCCTGAGCAACATGGCGACAGGCTCCTTAAATCATGGGATTTTGCCATATTGTGCTGAGATACCGCATACTCATCCCGGCCTCTGTTTTCGTTTCATGAACTGATGCCCGCTAACCGTAAAGTTTCAGCTGTTTTACAGATCCAGCGTTCATCGGGATTCCATCCGGCCATTTGAGCGGCATTGAGCAAAGCCCCACCCACCGGTGGCAGACGGGGCACCAAGGGCGCACCGTGATGAGCGGCTAGTGTCTCTCGAAGGAGACGACTTTGGAGAGCTCCACCAGCGTAGCTCCAGGGGAGAGATGTATCGGGAAATTTATGCCTCGCAGCAGTGATGTGAGCCCCTAGAAGAGCTGCGGCTTCAACTATTATACGCTGAGCTGGCACAATGCCCTGCTCAGCCAGATCAGAAACCGTTTTTGCCAGGGATGCTACTGATGCACGAGGATTTTCGAGGCGGCTGTACCATTCCATTAGTCCCGCATCATAAGAATTCGCGTTAGAAGATAACCCAAGAACATCAGCAAACGGTTCGAGGAATGCCCAATCTTTCTGATTGCGGCCATCTAACAGCATCGCCAGTAATGACAGCGCCTGTCGGCCAATCCAGAACGCACTGCCTTCATCGCCAAACAGGCTTCCCCATCCGCCAACACGGTCTTGTTCGCCTTTGCCATTAACGACCCACGCGACAGAGCCTGTTCCTGCCAGCAGAAGAACGCCGCCATGCCCGGCAAATGCTCCGGTACAGGCAATATCCACGTCGTTGGTAATATTGAAAATATGCGGGAAATTTGCCGCTACGACGTCTTTCTGTTTTCGGCCGGATGGCCGCATCTCTCCGTAGCCCGCGAGCCCAAGAGATAGGGCTTTCGTGGTTGAGGGAAGACGGGACATCAAGGATATCAGGATGGACTGCCAGTCGACTTGATCGAATGGGTTGGAGCCAGGGGCTCTTATAACAGGGCCTAGAGTGCCGTCTCGGTGGAGAACGACAAGCAGTGTTTTGGTGCCCCCGCCATCTATTGCCGCGATGCTGGAACAGGTCACGGATCAATCCAATCAGACATGTCGTGCAGCAGTCGTTTCAGTGCTCATTGTATGCTTTAGGCCCTGTTGTAGAGACCGAGTGCATGCGCGGCTTCCGTGGCAATATCGTATCGAAGTTGAGAGACATTCCCGCTCCCATTCGGGTGGACCCTATTGGTTAAGATTAAGACGTATGAATCATTGGCCGGGTCGATCCAAAGCGACGTTCCAGTGAAACCTGTGTGACCGAAGGACGTATCAGAGAAAGAGCTGCCTCTGGGCGAGGAGTAATGCGTCGCAATATCCCATCCAAAGCCACGAAGTTCTGTTTTTCCTTGTGGTTGTTGTGGGGAGATCATCTGTTGCAGAGTTTCGCGCCGGAGTGGAAATGCACTTGGCCTGCCCGCAAGCCTATCCAGTAATGCTTGCGCGTACAGGCACATGTCATGAGCGTCTGAGAAGAGACCTGCATGCCCGGCCACTCCGCCCATACGGCGCGCAGTCGGGTCGTGTACCACGCCACGAAGCATCATGCCGTGTTCATCATATTGTGTTGGAGCGATGATCATTTTGAGTGATGGATCAGGCAGATAGCCGGATTCCGTCATCCTCAAAGGACTCAAAATTTCTTTTTGAACGTATGTGTTCAGAGAAAGCCCGCTGACTTTCTCGACCACAAGTCCCAGCGTGATGAAGTTGATATCGCTATAAACAAATTTATCGGCTGGGGGATTGGCCAGCGAAGAAGTCATCGCACGACGAACGGCTTCGGCTTTGCCATACCACGCATCGTCCAAAGACAGGTCCGGTGGCAAGCCGGAATAGTGGGTCAGGAGCAGGCGTATCGTGACAGGCGCTTTCCCATTCGCGGCAAAGGTAGGTAGATAATGGCTGACAGGTTCGTCCAGACCCACCTGCCCCCGCTCGACAAGTTGCATAATAGACAACGCTGTCATGGTAGGCTTGGTCAGAGACGCCATATCAAAGCGCGTATCCCAGGTCATCGTTTCTCGATCCGGAACCAATGCTCGGTTGCCGCAAACGTAACGATGTACAATCTGCCCCTGATGCCCGACTGCAAGAACAATCCCCGGTACCTCACCTTTCCGGACTGCTCGCTGCGCTAAGGTATCTACTCGCAAGAACCTGTCGTCTGAAGATTGAGCACAAGCAGACAGACCGCCACAGACCAATGTTGCGGTGCCCGTCAGAAAAATGCGCCGACTTGTAACAGCCAAGTTACGTTTGGACGATGAAGGATTGGGACTTTTCATCTTGCTTTTATCTCCTGATGGACCACAGGGCTAGCCACGCTCTGCTGATGTTCGGAGTTCTACGACAAAGTCATAGAGATCGGCGCGATAGCATGAGAATGTCACCTCAAGTATTCGTCCATCTGCCAAAAAAGATCTTCGCTCAATTTCAAGAATGGCACTTGGCAGCACAAGGTGGAGGAGCTCTGCCTCTTGAGTAGTCGCCATTCGGGCACGAATGCGCTGAAGCGCTCTGACTGGCAACAGGCCTCGCTCTTTCAACGCCTCATAAAATGAATCTTTGACTAACTCGGGAGATGCCAGATCCCTGCGAGAAATAACGGCGGTCTCAATGGCCAGAGGTTCCCCATCTGCGGTTCTGATCCGCTTGAGGCGAAGCACGGGTGCGCCCGGGGCCATACCCATTGCCATTGCTTCGTCCGGGCTGGCCCCAGCCATGCGCTTGCCTAGCCAGATTGAGCCGGGTTCATAGCCCCTCGCCCGCATATCTTCGGAAAAGCCCATCAAGGCAGACAGGGGCTGCTGGATGCGTCGGGTGACAAAGGTTCCAGCACCTGGGCGTTGAGTTAGAAGTCCCGCATTTACCAACTGCTCTAACGATTTGCGGACTGTCACTCGTGAAACACCGGTGAACTCTGCAATTTCCCGCTCTGGAGGAACAGCATCTCCACCCTTAAGGGCTCCACTCTCAATCAATTCCCTTAGTTGCTCAGCAAGTTGCAAGTAGAGAGGCTTGCGGTCTGCGGGATCAGGCGTCAGGGCAGCGAACAGCTTTTGCGAACTTATCACGTGCATGAAAATTACTCGTGTTCCTGGCGGGACGTAAGAGCGGCGCGCAAATTACCTTCGTGGGCAACAAGAGCACTTTCGGCGTCGTCAATTGTCATGCCGGACCGAACGAGCACGGCTCGCTTGACGTTTTGACCACTCACTGCAAGTGCATCAGCGATTTCCGCGGGAGTTCCGCCCGCTAACAAGTGCACCATCTGTGCTGCTCGTCTTTCCAGTTTTGCATTGACGACGCGCATGTCCACCATCTGCCCCCGGTAGCAATGACCCATCTGAATCATGAGCGTAGTGGACAGAAGATTTAGAGCCGCTTTTTGTGCCGTCCCTGCCTTCAAACGCGTTGACCCGGCAATAACTTCAGGACCCGTGACGATACTGAGACCCATCTCTGCCTCACTGAGAAGTCGGCCGGCCGGATTGGAGCTTATGCCGACAGTCAGCGAGCCCATTTCTCTGGCAGTTGCAATCGCGGCACACGTGTAGGGGGTTGCACCACTTGCTGCGATCCCGAGGACAACATCATTCGGCCCTGGAGTGTGAGACAATATCTCGGCACGAGCCGTATCCTCGCGGTCTTCCGCTCCTTCGACAGCTTCGAAAAGCGCTTTGGTACCTCCGGCCAGCATGAGAACCAGACGCTCAGGCTCCCACCCAAACGTAGGTGTAAGTTCTACACCGTCCTGAAGCCCGACACGCCCAGATGTACCGGCACCCACGTAAAAAAGGCGCCCTCCTGCCTGTAGCCGAGGAAGCGCCGCAGCGACGATTTTTGCAATTTGCGGGACTGACGTTTTAACAACTGCTGTTGCGGACATCTGGGCTTCCGCAAGTGCGTCCAGAATGGAGGTAGCCGGCCAAAGGTCAACGTCGACATAACGGGGGTCCTGAGATTCCGTGCCAGAAGAAACCTTTGAAAGGTTATTGGGGTCCTTGATGGCCATGATTGTCAGTCCTTTGAAGTGTCGGGGGCAGACGGAAAGTGTTGGAGCCCGCCTTTTGTGAACATTATTGAAATAGATCCCGATATGACCATCAAGGTAATTCCTAACGGCACTAACCAGGGAAAAGCCACGTGCCAGCTATAATACTGTAATGCCCCCATCATTACGGCCATGCCTGCCAGAGAAACAGAAAATCCTGTTAACGCATCTTTCAAGCGTGCTGAAGGATACAGCATTCCAAACAGGAAGGTGCCTAGTGTTGGCCCATAAGACCATCCTGCGACTGTTAAGCCCAGAATGACCGCTGATTGTCGGCTTCCTGTGAACCACAGCGCAGTCAAGACAAGGGCAAGGCTGCACACCAACGTTAGGACCCGAGGTGCGAACAGCTTGCCCTGCCCTAAATTTAAGCATGTTTGGCACGTCTGAAGGGCACGTGCGGGTAAAGGGCCAAAATCGGTTAAAACGGCACTTGCCATTGCGTTCAGTGTAGATGATAGCGAACCCATCGTTGCGCTTAATACACCTGCCAGGAGCAATCCGCCTAAGCCTGCTGGCAGCCCTGAAACAATAAAAGTCGGGAAAAGGTCGTCAGGAGAATTCAGCCCCAGAGACGTGAGAGAGGTGCCTCCATTGCGTATCCAGAGTTGCACGCCGATTAGGGACAGGATCCCAAACAAAAACGCGATAACAATAGCACTTCCCATCAGTGCAAGGCGCGCATCTCTCAAGCTTCGTGCTGCCAGAAGGCGCTGAACCATGAGTTGGTCAGTTCCGTGAGAGGCAACTGAGAGAATAGCTCCTCCGACTAACGCAGCTAACAGCGTAAAAGGATCAGACACCAGGTTGCCCATAGTCATATGATGGAAAGGTGCCAGATGCCCTGATCTCCAGGCACTGGACCAACCTTCAGGAGAGATCTCGTGATTCAGCAGTGAAACACAGATGACTGCGCCAAAAAGATAAATGCAAAGCTGAATAGTATCAGACCATACGACCGCGCGAAGACCACCCATCATCGTATAAGTCAGTGTAAATACCATAATGATGCCCATGACTAAGGCGCGGTTTATGCTGATCCCTTCATGATCAAGCATCCACATGAGTGGGATAAGCCCTGCCGATAAACGAACGCCTTCCGCAAGCAGTCGGGTTATCAGAAATGCGGCTGACGCCGCTCGCTGCAATCCAGGACCGAAGCGATGGCCCAGATACTGGTATGCACTCGTCATGCGCCCTTGTGCATACAGCGGTAAAAACCATATGGTCACGATTAAACGGCCAATAAAATATCCTGCCGCGAGCCCCAGGAACACCATACCGCTTCCATAACTTACTCCCGGAATACTGATGAATGTCAGGGTTGAGGTCTCCGTAGCAACCAAAGACAGGCAGATTGCCCACCACGGCAGGTCATGATCGGCTGAGAGAAAATCTCCGGATGAGTTCTTTCGGCCTGAAAGCGTGATCGCCAGGACAGGCAGTGCAATGAAATAAGCACAGATTACAGCAATGTCGGCAAACTGCATGAATGTTTCCTCGTAAACCTCAATTGCCATAGAACCTTAATAATACCAAAAAAATACCTGATAACTCACTCCTGCCCTTCTCCTCAGATATGGAAACACGCACTCAAGCTCTACTTTAGATCTCTGTTGAAATTGCTCATGCGATCGATGAGCGCTTGGGATAGTCTTGAACATTTCCAGAGCGCTCATTTTTTCGCGTATCTCAAAATCCAGAGGAGACCGAGACAATTCCTGCAAATCCACCTGCTACGTTGTAGGTTGGTGCGCTGGCGGCAATCGCTGTGCCATACACGCCTGTCGTGGCATGAGCGTTCGTTGCAACAGAATACGTTGAAGAGAGGTAACCCTTGTTACCAAGCCCAAGATTAACCAAATTCAGCTGAATTTGCGGGCGATGCAGGAAACCAACAGACTGAAATCTGTAGCCAAAATTCATATTCAGAGTTTCATATGCTGGCATCTTCTCATCGTTCATAAATGTGGAGTATTGACTTCCAACATAGTTGAACAAAAGGCCACCAAAGGCGCTGCCATTGTCATACAAAATTCCGACGGATGCTGTGAATTCCGGCGTATTAACAGCCAGTTTTCCCTTAGTTCTCAGATAGTCACCGCTGGACGCTCTCAAGTTATTATCGATCGTCGCGTGGATATACTGTCCTGAGATATATGGGCTTAAATGATGCCAAGGCTTCAATCCCAGTTCAATAGTTGCTCCGCGCGATGTTTGTCCACCACCATTAATGGATGAACTCACTCGCGTTCCGCCCACAACTTCTGTCGTGGAAACCTGACGGTTTGTAAAATTGTAATTAAATAGGGCAATATTGACGTTTACGAAGCCATGATGGCGATATCCCAGCTCTTCAGAAATTGCGTATTCTGGCTTTAGATTTTGTGCATGGCCACGCGTCTGTTTGCCGGTGGCGACGCTGATAAAATCAGCGTAGCTCGGCCACCCAGCAGGTTCGGCAAAGCCCGTTGTTCCGTTAACGAAAATTTGGTCATTCGGTGTGATCTGATAACTTGCCATCACTTGAGGAAGCGGCACGGCATCGCTATTGCCATTTCTGTATGAGGGTAGCCCAGGCATGATTTGCGTGAGTTGTCTTGTAATCATGCTTTCTTTGAATGCGGCAGAAAGCTTTAAGCGGTCATTCAGTGCACTATATTCATCGAAAATATAGGCTGTATTGGTCTGCTGCATAAAATTAATATTGTAACTGTGCAGCACGTCACCCGCCGCAGAAACAACCGGGTACTTTCCAGACATGCTGGCGATACTACCGTTCGCATCCGCCGCAGCATATGTTGCAGCTTCTGGCTGCGCAAAGTATGCGTACCAGTACCCGACCGTTAGAGTATTGTGACCATGTTTCCATGACAACGAGGCGTTGAGCCCGGCATTATTTTCTTTGAACGTGTCCGTAATCGAAACGGGGAAAGAACCGTTATAGGATGGGGATACGTTCAGGTTCCCGGCTGGCATGTTTCCGTAATAGCTGCCAGTATTGCTCAGACTGCTACCGACGTCTCCATACCCATCGGAATGCATGTAATAAGGGGTCAGGTGAGCAGTTAGTTGATGTCCCAAGTCAAAATGCATCGGAGCGCCGATCGTAATGGCGTTTCGGACGTTCTGCTGGAAACGGTAATAATTGGCGCTGCCTGGGATATAGTCCTTTTCCCAGTTAAAATTGGTACCGTACTGCTTCCACTGAGTCAGTGTTGGGAAGCGCGGATAGAAACTGGTCGTGGTGTTGTATGAAACCAGTAATTCCGCTCCGCTATGTCCCCACTCTTTTACGGTCTTATTGTCCATATGGTAGCGGGTTGTGTAGCCTGGACCACGCCAGTCTTCTGCATGTGTATGGGAAAAAGAAGCATAGGATCGGATGCCGGTATGTCCGATTTCTCCAGTATCTATCCGAAAAAATTCACGGTCCAGGCTGTAGGACCCGCCGCTGAAGTCTGCATAGCCACCAGCATGATCTGAAGGCGTTCGCAGAGTCTGTGTCAGTTCACCACCGACAGCATTATACAGGGGAGATGTAGGTGAAGCTGAGCCTTGCGTCAGGTCTACGCGAGCCAAGTTTTCATTATCTACGTTCTGCGTTGTGTAAAGCTTGTAATTCGACGGGTCCGCAGCAGGAATTCCGTCCATCAGATAGCCAATTTCCGTTTGTGCCATTCCTCGAACCGTAAGGTTGATGCGTTGATCATCAAGTCCGAGTGGATCATTTCGTCCAACGGCTACACCCGGCATGCTGGCAATCATGGATGCGGTATTCTGCGTCGGCGGCTGATGAGCAATAAAGTCTCGAGTAAAGGCACTCCGGGCCTTGGGTACGGTCTGAACAGGCATCATACCCGCTCCTGCCGAATGCCCGCTCGCTCCATCGGGAGCATTTTTCGCCGTAACCTTTACTTCTTCAGCGTCACCCGAAGCGGAAATGGATTTTTCTTTTTTATTTTCGGATGCAGCCTGCGACGTAGATTTTGCCTCTACGGAAGCTGTTGCCCAAACGGCACACCCTACCCCCAGCATAAGAACCTTACGATAACGCATCGTTCTCTCTCCCAAGCCTCAGCCCGTCATAGGTAAACCATGAATAATACCTTTCTAATACCTATTAATTACGATTGTAAACCGATTCTGCCTTTGGCTCCTTGGTGCTGAATTTTTTTGACATAAGAGGAATATATTTTCAGTAAAACCTCAAAAGAAAAAATTTATTGGGTTGATAAAGTAGGTCAATAAAGTAATTTATATTAATAAATTACCAATTATATAAAATAAATAATGGGAGTAAATCTCTATAACTATCCATATCTATTTTTATGGAATAAATTATTATTGCTATGGTAAGGATAATTATGTTTTTCTAATTAATATAGAAAAGCATAATCATTTTTTAAGCTATAAGAGAATGATGCGGCTTACTAGAGAAATGCCGCTCGCGAGAGGTAATCCAACGTGATCAGTCTTCAGATTTTTCCGACGCGTTGAAACGCCCTTCAAACGCCAATTCTTTAAGACTGACCCGACTGGAGGGCTGCTCACGTTTCCGCAGTTCCTCTGAGAGGTTCTCGCCACTTGCCTGTTTTCCAATGACCAAAGCTGCATGAAGCTGATAGCCTTCCGGTAGTTCTAGGCCTGCATGGGCGAGATCATGATCAAAGCCACTGATAGGATGAACAGCCCACCCTGCTTGAGATGCTTGTAACTGAACAAGGACAGAAGCCGCACCAGCATCGAATGAGTGCGTCGTCAGAGGAGATGGCTCGCCAGTTCGACTTGAGATGGTAATCGTTCTGGATGCGACAAACACGATAGCCGATGCGTTTTCTGCCCATGACCGGTTAAACGGGATTAACCACGATAGAAAACGCTCCCATTCTGGCGTGTTGCGCCGAGAATAAATGAAACGCCACGGCTGGCTATTATACGCTGAAGGTGCCCACCGCCCCGCATCGAGAAACCCCAAAAGATCCTGAGGGTCAATATCTACCGGACTAAAAGACCTTGGAGACCAGCGATTAAGGATGAGCGGTTCGACAGAAGAATGAGCGGTGCGCTCAGGAGCGGTTGTCATAAATATAGCCTTTTTAAAAAGAAATGCTCATGCGTCATGAACACCCAGCGCATTGAGCAAGGTTGTCCGGAGTGCCTCAACATCACCATCGGAGTGTTTTCTCGGCCGTGAAAGAGGAATTGGAAGATCGACCCGGATTTGCCCCTGTTCAAGCACAACGGCTCGATCTGCAAGTAGCAGCGCCTCATCCACATCATGTGTGACAAGAAGAACAGTGCAACCATGTTTTTTCCAGAGGTCGGCGACTAATTGCTGCATTTTCAGACGTGTGAGTGCGTCAAGGGCCGCAAAGGGTTCGTCTAGCATGAGAAAGGCAGGTTCCCGCACCAGTGCCCTGGCCAAGGCAGCCCGCTGCGCTTCACCGCCGGAAAGGGTCGCAGGCCATGCATTGGTTCGATGTGACAGCCCCACTTCTTCCAAAACGACTTCGGCACGCTGTCTGGCACTCGCGTCTTCCTGGCCTAGAACAATATTTTTCCAGACCTTTTTCCAAGGTAGCAGCCGGGATTCCTGGAAAACGACCGAAACTCGTTGTGGTCTGGTCAAAATGCCCTCTGTCACTGGATCAAGTCCTGCAAGTGTTCTCAGGAGAGTTGATTTTCCTGAGCCACTATGTCCGAGCAACGCTACAAATTCGCCTGGAGCTATGGCCAGATTGAGCCGGTCCAACACGGGAGAGCCGCCGTCGAAGCGCTTTGTCAGTTGTTGGATGCTAACTGCTGCCTTTTGTGGAGTAGTTTTCAAAGCAGTCATGTCGGGCGCTTCTTTTCATTGCTAGGACGCCAGGCCAAGAATATGGCTTCCAGAAAGCGGATAATTTGATCTGACAGAAGACCGAGGACTCCGTAGACGAGAAGTCCGACCAGAATGATATCCGTGCGCATGAAGTCCTGCGCATCCATCATCATATGGCCAATCCCGCTTTCGGCATTCACCTGCTCTGCAACTACAAGCATCATCCAAGAAACCCCTACGGCGTACCGCAAGCCTGTCAGGAAATCTGGTAGCGCTCCCGGTAGAAAAATGTCCCTGATTGTCTGCCAGCGTGACAGGCCTAATGTGGACCCCATTTCCAGAAGTTTAGGGTCAATGGAGCGAATTCCACTGTGAAGATTCAGATAGATCGGAAATATGGCGCCTAGCGCAACGAGCAGAATTTTAGGCGTTTCACCAATTCCGAACCACAGAATGAATAACGGAACCAGCGCCAGCGCAGGAAGGGTACGTAATATCTGTAGGGGCGCGTCGACAATGTCCTCACCTGCTTTGGATAGGCCTGAGATAAGAGCCAGTAAGACGCCTAAAATGAGAGCTAGCCCTAACCCGCTAGCAGCCCGCAGAAGGGAGACACCAAGATTATATGGCAACGTTCCGTCAAGGGTGAGCGCCCATCCTGTGATAGCTATCTGCGCAGGAGATGAGACAAGTCGCGTTGACAAGAAACCTGAATAGCACGCTGCCTGCCAGCAACAGACCAAAAGAACGGGGGACGCGTATCTCCGCAAAGACGCAAGGCTTGCAAACGACAATGGCCCTTTTGGAACTTCGGTGGCGCTTCGCGTCTCGGTCAAGACGACGGTGTCTGACATTGGCTTGCTCCACAACCGAAAGGAGCAATGATTGTTTCAACTCTACGCGGAGATGTCAGATGAATATTCTAAATGTGAGAGTTTTACAGGACTTGACGATCGTCTCTCGACCTTTCCTGCCCGACACACTGGCGTGTGCAGCTTTTTAATCCAGAGAGAAGAGCGTGTGTTGTGCGGGATATTTTCAGCCCTTGGTTTCCGCGTCCCGTCAAAGATGTTGTAATCTCGGCCAGACTGAGATCGGAGATCCCCCATGGGTGACAAGCCATTTTTAGAGCACTGCCTCCCAGAGGGCATGGACGAGGTTCTCAAAAAGCTCATTCCATTGTTCGAAGAGCGGGCTGCGCGGTATGACCGGAGTGGTAGCATTTCCCTCGAGAACCTTCAGGATCTTCAAGATGCAGGTTTTTTATCGCTTGCTCTTCCCAGAAGCGCAGGCGGCCAAGATATTTCACTGAGCGCGATAGTCAGGATTGTCGGACAGATCGCGCAAGGAGATCCGTCAACTGCCCTTATTCTGGCAATGCAGTATCTTCAAACTGCAGCTTTTGCTCATTCGTCCGAGTGGTCAGAAGAGGTCAAACAGGAGTTGTTCGAGAGCGTTCTTCAGGAGGGGGCGCTCATCAATGCTCTGCGTGTAGAGCCGGAGTTAGGAACGCCTGCCAGAGGCGGTCTGCCAGCTACGACTGTCAGTCTGCGCGGACAAGCCTGGTGCATCAGCGGCCGCAAAATCTTCTCAACAGGCTCGACTGCCCTGCAATGGGGAATTGTCTGGGCCAAAACGGACGAGACTGACCCCAAGGTTGGTCCTGTCCTGGTTCCGCTTGACCTTCGAGGTGTCCGCATTGAGAAAAGCTGGCACCAGATGGGTATGCGCGCGACCGGAAGCCATACAATCATCTTTGATAATGTGGAAATTCCAGAGCGATACCTTGGTCTGCTCTCAGCGTCTGCGTCAAATGAGGGTCGCCCTACTGTAGCCATTGCCAGTTGGCATGCCATTGTTATTGCTTCGCTGTATAATGGTATTGCTGTGGCGGCCCGTAATTGGCTGATTAACTTCCTGCACCAGCGCGTCCCGTCCAATTTAGGGGCGTCTCTAGCGACTTTGCCACGGTTCGAAGTTCTTCTTGGCGAAATCGACGCACTGCTCCTTTCTAATGCCGGCCTCATCGACCACGCTCTTCAGCTCCAAGAGCAAGGTATTGAAATCACTATACTGGCGGGTTTAACCAAGCACTCGGTCACTGAAAACGCGATCCTTGCCGTGGGCAAGGCGGTGGCAGCCATTGGAAATCCTGGTCTAAGCCAAGCTAATCCTTTGGAACGCCACTATCGGAACGTGCTGTGTGGGCGAATTCATACGCCTCAGGGAGATAGCGCTCTTCTGGCGGCTGGCCGCGAAGCACTGAAAAAACGAAACTAGATTCGTTGGGACCGTTTGGGTCAGTCAAAAAGGTCAGGCTCAAGGGCCACAATCCAGTCCCACAGGGGCTGGAACGAGTAATAGGCACCTTCTGCGCTCCCCACCTGCCCGGCAGTCAGTCGTGCAATGTCTGGTGCGATGAGTTTTAGAGGGCCAGCAGCCTGTGCCAGAAGCTGTGTGTGTGCAGCGTTATCCATGGCTAAAAACCACCAGGCCACAGCTTCCACTGTAGGTCCTGCGGTCAGAAGGCCGTGGTTTTGCAGTATGAGGGCTTTTTTGCCGCCCAGAGTTCGCGCAAGGCGATCGCCTTCCTTGTCATCCAGAACAACCCCGCTGAAGGGATTGAAGATTGCATGATCTTCATAAAACGAGCAGGCATCCTGAGTAATCGGAAGAAGCTCGGTTCCTAAAGCTGAAAAGGCCTTCCCGTATGTCGAATGGGTGTGGGCGGCCGCAATGATGTCCGGTCTGGCACGATGAAGCGCAGAATGAATAGTGAATCCAGCCGTGTTGATAGGTCGCTCTCCAATCAGGATATTGCCGTCGTGGTCTACCAATTGAAGATCCGAAACCCGGATTTGCGAAAAATGGACAGCGAGGGGGTTGATCCAGTATCGATCCGGAAATTCCGGATCTCGCGCGGTAACATGGCCCGCCAGGCCTTGATCAAATCCATATCGACTGAATAATCGAAGTGTCGCGGCCAAACGCTGTTTTCGATGAACACGTTCTTCTTCAAAAGTTTGTGCGGGTATCCGAGGCTGCAAATGGAAAATTCTTTTCCTGAAGCCATTTTCAGAGCTTCTAATATTTTGTGATTTGGCAGTCATGATCATTTTCCAATATTGAAATAATTTTTTCTATTTTCTTGAAATTTTCATCCCCTTTTCACCGTCGAGCTGGTCTTCGTTTTTAATCAAGGCATGCACTCGGGGTAAAAGATCCCGGCCATATTCCAAAGCGTCCATGATTGGATCAAAACCCCGGATCAAAAATGTCGAAATTCCCAGTCGATAGTAATCAAGAAGCGCATCAGCAACCTGATCCGGCGTTCCGACAAGGGAGGTTGAATTTCCTTTTGCCCCTGTCAGAGCGGTGAGGCCGGTCCAGAGGCGTTTATCCAGCCGCACCCCTTGCTCAGCGGCGGCTAATAGTCGACGGGACCCTTCATTTGGAATGCATGTGGCCCGGATGTAACCCGTGTCGTTCTGAAGAGACCGGGCTTTGGCAAGAATATCATCCGCTTTGGCCCAAGCCTTCTCTTCTGTATCGGCCAGGATGGGACGCAACGAAAGCGAGAAACGAATGGTCCGTCCAGCCTTATCCGCAATAGCGCGTACGCGAGCGATGGTTTCCCGTACTTGCTCGTACGTTTCTCCCCAAAGTGCATAGACATCTGCCTGCTGTCCGGCGACGGCGATGGCTTCGTCTGAAGAGCCGCCAAAATAGATTGGGATGGTGTGACCCTGATAAGGCAATACGCGCGATTGACCGCCATTCACGCAATAAAATCGGCCTTGATAATCAAAGGGAGCGTCACTGCTCCATTCCTGGCGTAGGATTTCTATGTATTCGTGCGTCCGGGCATAGCGCTCAGCTTTGGTCGTATGGTCTCCATCAGCCTGGAGCTCAATATCGCTTCCTCCGGTGATGATATGCACGGCGGCACGACCACGGCTGATGTGATCAAGGGTTGCGAACTGTCGGGCTGCAAGCGTGGGAGCTGTGAAGCCAGGACGATGCGCGACCATGAGCCCAAGACGCTCTGTCGTGGCTGCAATGTGCTGTGAAAGCAGAATGCTGTCAGGAGAATTTGAATGGAAGGCTACCAGAACCCTGTCAAAGCCAGCAGCTTCATGGGTTTTTGCCGCAGCTTCAACATGAGCAAGATCAATGATGGGGCCATGAGCCGGAATGATCTCTGAATGATTGCGACTGCCAACAAAGCCGATGAAGTCCACAGGCACGACACAGCCTCCTTAAAAAACGATATTATATTGTTGTATTGACAATATACACTTTTTTGTACGTCATGACTCAAGTGAAAAATATAAATACAACTACATAATATAGTTTTATGTCTTGTTCGCCTTGGAGTGTTGCTATGTCCACCTCTTCTCTGCCCCAGCGCATGGCACGCAATGTTCCGACTGAGCTTCTGCGTTCTTTTGTCGCAATTGTGGAAGCTGGTTCCATGGCTCAGGCGACCGAAACCATTTTTCTGACTCAGTCAGCTTTAAGCCTTCAGATGAAGCGTTTGGAAGACGTGCTTCAACAAAAGCTGTTCAGACGTGATGGACGAAAGCTGGTTCTGACGCCTGCGGGTGAAGAATTGGTGGCATATGCCAGGCAGCTTCTCACTCTCAATGACCGCATCATGCATAAACTTGGGCATGTTTCTGATCCTGAGCCGATAACCGTTGGGATGGTGCAGGATTTTGCCGACACGCTCCTACCAGATGTGTTGGCGCGTTTTCGGCTGGAACATCCCCGGTGCCGTCTGACAATCCGCGTAGGCGGCTCAGTGGAACTGCTGGAGATGTTTGACCGTTCCCGGCTGGATATTGTCTTGTGCCTTGGCCAACACGGCGATCGACCCAACTCAAGCTGGCGTATTGTCGGGCATGATAAAATGGTTTGGATAGGAGATCCCAGCACTTTGGATCAGCCTGAAATTCCTCTGGTTTTGCTGGAGCCGCCATGCCGTTTCAGGGATGCCGCGCTTGGAACCCTAGCGAAGGCCCGCCGTGATTATCGCATCGTTCTCGAAACGCCACACCTTCCGGCCATGCGTGCCGGTGTCCGAAGCGGCTTGGGCGCCAGTTGCCGAACGCGTCGCTTTGCTGCTGCGGAGGGACTTTCTACTCTTCCTGCCGGATTACTTCCCGAAGTCCCCGAAATCGAGACGATTTTGATTCAAAGAAACGGCCTGCCCGATGCGGCTCAAGATCTGGCGGAGCTACTTGTGCAGGCAGCTTCTGACCAATGAGTAAAGCCGAAGCGCCACAGGCAGCAGGCTTTTTGGTGCTTCGTGAAGCCCTTACCAATTTCTTCGGCAGATATGCCGTCCTGAATCCTAAAGCTAGTAAAGGTAGTTTTTATGTCACATAACCCTGCCGCCGCGTTGTTTCCCGAGCACAGTTCTTCCCAGGTTGGTCAGGAAGAGTTTCGCGAGGCAATGAGCCTACTTGGAGCACCGGTCGTTCTGGTCACGACAGACGGCCCGGGTGGACGCCAAGGACTTACAGTTTCAGCTATTAGTAGCGTCAGCGATACCCCACCAACAGTACTCGTCTGCCTGAATCGCAGCAATCGATCGCATCAGTCGTTTTTGCAGAACGGTATCGTAGGAATTAGTGTGTTGTCGCCAAATCATAGCGACCTGGCACGCGTATTTGCGAGCCGGTCTCTTGATGCTCAAGAGAAATTTTCTCACGGCACGTGGGAAATTGGCAAAACTGGTGCTGCGCTTTTGTCAGACGCTCTTGTAACGCTTGATTGTGTGATACGAACGATACATAGCGCCGGAACACATGATGTGCTCTTTTGCGAAGTCCAGTCCATATATAACAACCCTGAAGCCGAACATGGCCTCACGTGGTTTTCTCGTGACTTTCATCACCTGCCGATCAAGAAGCAGTAAGAGCTATCAAGGTCATTTCTAACGCGCTCCCGTACTTGCGACACGCGCATGTCGCGGGGATGCGTTGGATAAAATCCTAAGTATAATATTAATTATTAACAGAGTAGCTTTCTAAAACGTCTCTCTTCGATTGTTCAATAGTGTGGTAAAACTCAAGAAAAAATTTTCCGATAATATGCCTGATAACTGATATTTTTCCAAAATAAATATAAATATTAAATGGATTGTTTATAACATCCATTATGCACAAGGCTATGTATGCCATGTATCCAAAATTAAACTTAAAAACCGCAACTCGCCCCAGCATAATAGCACCTTTTTCTACAAATTCTTAAGGCCAACCTGAAGGAAGGACTACCTTTAGCCGTTGTAGTAGCGATTTTTTTCGATGAGATGTCCGTAATATGTCAGCTTAGAAATGCTATACCTTTTAGATATCAAAACGGCACTTGATGGATTGAAAGGCAAAAGGAAATTGTGGATGAGAGGAATATGTCCGTGCTGAAATAATTTGCTCACATAAGAGACATCATCAGGATGATCTCACATGCTACCAAGACTGGATGACTGTGATGCCTCATCTCCTTATCGTTGATGACGACAAGGACATTCTCGCCTTGTTGACAAACTTTCTCGGTAAACATTCCTATACCGTGTCCATAGCTGAAGATGGCGTAGCCATGTTCTCAGCAATGTCGGCAGGAAATGTTGATCTAGTCATTCTAGATATCATGCTACGCAATGAAGATGGCTTTAGCCTCTGCCGTCGGTTGAGAACGTCTTCGAATGTACCAGTCATCATGCTCTCTGCTATGGCAGAACATACGGACCGGGTCGTCGGTTTAGAAATCGGAGCGGACGATTATCTGACAAAGCCGTTCGATCAGCGTGAGCTTCTTGCCAGAGTTAAAGCAGTTTTGCGGCGAACATCTCGCAAGCATGAAATTTCATCTGAGAATGAAGCCCGTCCCCTCCTGGCATTCGGGGGCTGGCGCTTGGACGTCGCGCGCCGTGAACTGCGATCTGAGGATAACGCCTTGGTTCTCTTATCAGGTGGAGAATTCGAGCTGCTGTTAGCTTTGGTAGAGCATCCGCAGAGGGTTCTTACCAGAGATCAGCTTCTGGATTTTGCCCGGGGACGAAACCACACAGCCTATGACCGCAGCATCGATGTGCAGATCAGTCGTCTACGGCATAAACTTGAAGATGACCCTAAAAATCCGACCGTAATTCGTACTGTTCGGAATGGAGGGTATTTGTTCTCCCCTGCGGTCAAGCGTTTATGAAACGCCGCCTATGGTTTGAAGACACCATTACCCTTCGTCTCGTCACCACCGTTGCGCTTGCAGCTGCTACGACAATTGGTTTTCTGCAGTTATTCTTCATGTTTGGGGGGTATTGGGCAGCACCTAATATTGAACAAACCGGCCTTCTACAAGAAGTCGCTACAGTAAGTCGCGTAATAAGTGCTGCCCCACAGTTTGATCGCGTCAAGCTTTCTAATGCTGCTTCAACTGAGAGACTGACGTTTGAGTGGTTTGAAACGGGAAGCAATACCGCAAAGGCCCTTGAAACGGCACATTATAAGCCGTCCGAAGTTCAGTCTGGGGAACAATTGATTTCGTCATTCATCGGAAATACAGCGCGGCGCCTTGACGCATTCTCGATAGAAAACCCTGTTTCCGCAGCGGAGGGTATTCGTGTTGATAAGCGAAAATACCCGAATGCGACTTTCCTGGCTCTACAACTCCAGGACGGTAGCTGGCTCCTTTGCTCCGCGCTTGTGCGTAGTTGGGGCTTTTACGCCCGCGAACGCCTTCTTTTAGAACTTACAATTCTCGTGTCATGGATCATCGCAGTATCGCTTATTGCCTCACGTCAACTATCTCAACCAATTGAAAAACTTGCAAAAGACGTTGGCCGTTACGGTGCCAAACCATATACTGCCCCCATTCCGGAGACCGGGCCCCGGCAGTTACGGTTGGTTGTGAGAACGATCAACGCCATGCAGGCACAGATTCAGAAGTTCATTGCTGACCGTACAACCATGCTTGCGGCGATTTCTCATGATCTGAGAACGCCCTTGACCCGTATCCGTCTTAGAGGGGAGTTCATCGAAGACCCGGAACAGCAAGCAAAGCTGTTTCGTGATGTTGATGAAATGCAGGCGATGATTGACGGCGCGCTCTCTTTCTTTCGTGACGATGCCATAAGTGAAAATATTACAACATTTGATCTTCCCGGAATTTTGCATACGATTGTCAATGATTTTGCGGACCAGAATATTTCAATAAACTACATCGGTCCAGTCCGCGCGACATGCCAAGGTCGACCCTTTGCTCTCAAGCGTGTTTTTACCAATCTGGTAGAAAATGCGATCAAATATGCTACTCCGCCGACGATAGAGTTAATATGCACCAAAGAGCGTTACATCGTCTCCATTCGAGATAAAGGCCCTGGCATTCCTGAAAGTGCAATCGAACGAATATTTGAGCCCTATTTTAGGGTCGATAAATCCCGCAACCGAGAAACTGGTGGCGTGGGTCTGGGGCTTACATCGGCTTTGTCAATTGTTCAGGCTCATGGCGGCTCAATTGATGTTTGCAATCATTTCGAAGGCGGCCTTGAAGTGCGTGTCAGTCTGCTTAATCAGAATTCTATTTTCTTATCCACATCAAATAATTTTAAATAAAAACTCTGCGAATATAATTCACTCTAATTTTATAAAAATATTATCTTGTGTTTCAATTCTGAAATAATAGAGAGATATTTTAGAAATCCTTATCTTGTAGATTAACGACATAGAGGATCCTCGATATTACCTTTGAGGTAATCCTCTCTTGTAGTCTATATTCTGGTGAGGTTTATTCAATGGAATTATCTGATTCATCCTTTCTTGGTAAAAATGGCTGAGCAGATGCGCTGTAAATTCGCCATGGCGGCCTACTTACGATTTCTCGGCTATCTGTTCTGCATCAACGCGATGAGTTTCGCGTTCACCGTAAATGCTAAATCACCAGATAAATGCCCTGAAACAGTAGTTCAGAAATCAGGCTTTGCGTCCTTAGATGCAGATCATGATGGTCGTCTTTCTTGGCCAGAATTTAGAATTGCGCTTGAGACGATCATCCGTTGCAAAAACGGTATACACGCACGCGAATTCAAAGCACTTCCAGAGCCACAACAGGAATCTATTCTACTCTATTTCTTCTTTGCCATGGATCCGCACCAAAAAGGATTTGTAAGCGAATCCAACTGGAAACCTTAAAGAGAAAACAACAATATTTTCTCTTTTTATAAATAGAAACGCAAAACCGATCTAAATAGAAGGAAAATATCCGTGCTAAGAGCAGTAAAAAATACCGCGCAATTAGGAACCTCCATACTCCTATTTCTGGACATAACGGGCTGCGCTGGACAGAAAGTGACGCATTCAGGTTTTCTACCGGAAGAGACCTACACTGAAATGACACCCCAAAAAGGGCATGTGGATGATCATATCTACGTAAAGCCTGGCTTGGAGGCTTCTAAATACAAAATTGCGGTGATTGATCCTGTTGCATGGCACCCTGTTGCCAACGCGCCTCACCTCAAACCCGAAGTAGCTGCACGTATGACTGATGCGTTCACTACAGAAATTAGAAAGCAGGTCGGAACTATCTATAACGTCGTCGATGCATCAACATGCGCACCTTGCACAGACGCAATACATATTCGCGCTGCGATTACCAATATTCGTCGTAGCAAATGGTACTACAACGCTATTCCTGTCGTTGCAGGGTTTGCCGCAGGTGCCGCCGGAGGTGGTATGCCTCCCATTCCTCCGCCGTTCCCAGGCGGTGCTAGCGAAGAACTCATTGCGGTAGATGGTTCTAACAACGAAACACTTGTTGCTATCGCTACGTATAATAATGGCATGCCATGGAACATGATGGGACAATGGCTACCATATGCCCACGCAAAACGTGCATTCCACCTTGCATCGACTCTGTTAGTAGAAGAATTCAAAAAAAGTGGGGCAACAGTTATTCCTACAGAAAAAAAATAAAGAACTTGTGGCATCATCAAGACCAATCTTAATGATGCCACCTTCACATAGATGCTACGGCTTAATACGGATACCTACTCAGGTAGACTGCCTCACCAATAGGGATGGCACTAACGCTGCAAGGGTGGGATTCAGTATTTTTTTGTTCCAAATATCATTTAACATTCGCACAGCAACGCATCCCATCTCAGAAGATGGCTGTGATGATGTTGTGAGCGAAGGCGTTGTGAACGCCGTATAATCAAGGCCATCGTAGCCTGCTATTGCTACGTCTGCAGGCACCTTCAGTCCGGCATTCTGAACTTCATGCAGGAAGCCGAAAGCCAATGAATCACTGCAGCAGATGACAGCCGTTGGCCGTGTCTTGAGTTTTAGAAATTCTTGTGCAGCGCGTTTCCCAGATTGTAGATCGAATGGCCCCCCTTCCAGTCTGACGAGGTCCGCTAAAAGGCCTAATCTTTTCAGGTGACTGGTAGTCGCTTGAAATCGTATTTGCTCATGGGTGGTCTCGCGTGGCCCGGAGACGAAAGCAAAATGACGATGACCGCGCGCCGCCAAATGATCCACGATTTCCGAGAATGCCTGCTTTTCCTCGGCTACGACGCTAACAAGGCCATAAGATGTCAAATCGTTTAATACACTGATGACAGGGAGGACAGGTTCTCTCGGTCTGAACGCATGAGGCGTTGTCCATTTCTCTGCTGCGAGAAGTAATACCCCGTCTACCGTTCCAGTTCTTAAAAATTTGGTGGCATCGTCAGACGAGATCGCCTGACTTAGATTTTGTTGCAGCATTACGCTCAATCCATGAGCTTCCGCCTCTTCGCAAATCCCTCGAAGAACTTCGGTAAAAACTGGCGAAATCGGTTGTCCTGGAAAGGTCGGGATCAGCACCATGATGGTGTCCGTTTTTCCAAGGATTAGGTTGCGAGCTGCGGCATTGCCGACGTAGCCCAGTTGCGAGGCCACTTCTTGAACAAGGTGCCGTGTCTCCTCACTCACGCGCTCCGGATTTGAGAGCGCGCGACTGATTGTGGAAACATTCAGGCCAGTTTTCTTTGAAATATCAGAAAGCTTAACGCGCCTGTTCAATGCCTTGCCTCATGCCTGCGTCTACCGCGCGGGTTCATACCTTGCATGAGCTCTTATAATAATCCCGTTTAGATTGAAATTATCATTGCTAGAATCACCTTAAGGGCCCTCCCAAAAAAGCGGAGCTCGCCTTTTTTACTATACATAATTCGACAATTTTGAATTGAGTAAAAGCCGCGTGAAGTTATGCTGTGGCGCTTCAAAGACCTGTTGTGTCGGTCCGGCTTCCACTACGCGACCATTCTGCATTACAAGGACGTCGTCACTGATCTGACGAATGACGCCCAAATCATGAGAAATGAACAAATAAGAGATATTGAGGCGTTCTTGTAGCTCTGTGAGCAGTTCCAGCACCTGTGCCTGAACTGAGACGTCAAGTGCTGAAACAGGTTCATCACAGACGATCAACTTGGGATTTCCCGCGATGGCACGTGCAATTGCGATGCGCTGGCGCTGCCCGCCTGAGAGCTGAAGAGGAAACCGGCGGGATATATCTGGTGTTAACCGCACTAATGTCAAAAGAGCCGCAATGCGATCATTATGCTTGGCATGTGGGATGGCACTGGCTTTTAGAGCATCAGCAAGAATACGCTGAACCGTCCAGCGTGGATCGAAGGAACTGAGTGGATCCTGATAAACGATACCCATTTCATGTCGAAACGGTCGGCGTTCATGTTCTTCAACGCTTCGATTGGTCTTCGCTTGAACTCCGCTCCATAATCTGTCGTCAAACCATACATTACCTCGATCAGGTTCCAGAAACCCGGCGACGATCCGTGCTGTTGTCGTCTTCCCTGAGCCAGATTCACCCAAAATGCCGAGTGTTTTGCCTCTTCGAAGGGTAAAACTGACATGATCTACTGCGAGCCTCGATGCTCCAGTCGTATTAGGATAGCTTTTGACGATATCATTCACGACGAGTAACGGGGTCTCGTCGTTCGTTTGCAGAGTTGAAGGTTGCGGGGAGTTATGGTTTTTCTTCGGAACCGAACTTAGTAACAAGCGCGTATAATCCTGCGAAGGATGGCGCAAAATTTTCTCAGTCTCGCCCTGCTCTATCATTTGCCCGTTCTTGATGACGATGATTGAGTCAGCGACCTGAGACACCGCTTCGATGTCATGGCTGATCAACAATATTCCATGACCCGCATTTTTCAGGTCACGAAACAGGACGAGGACACGGGAGACCGCACTGGCATCCAGCGCAGTCGTTGGCTCATCAGCAATTACTATCCCTGGGTTCAGAGCTATTGCAGAGGCGATGAGCGCTCTTTGCCGAAGTCCTCCAGAGAGTTCATCGGCCCGTTGCCGTGCACGTATTTCAGGTTCTGGCACAGATGTGCTTTTCAAAAGCTCCAGCACCTGCTTTCGACGCGCTGCACGATTACGCAAGCCGCGCCACTTAGCATCTGCCGTCAGGGATTCTTCTATTTCCTGCCCGACTGTTCGTAACGGATCGAGTGATGTCAGCGCATCCTGAAGGACGAACCCTATCTTCTGCCCACGAATCACGCCCCAGCCAGCGTCATCCAGCCGCAGGAGCTCATCATCACCGAGGCGAAGGCTCCCTGCTGTAACCTGAGCCCGGTCGCCCGCTAATCCGACGAGACTGCGCGCGGTTACGCTTTTGCCCGATCCGGACTCACCCACCATAGCCAGAATTTTGCCAGGTGTTATTTGAAAAGAGAGGTCGTGTACGACCTGCTTTCCACCAAATGATATGGAAAGCTTTTCAACCGTCAGGTCCTGTCCGGTCATAGTGAGTACCTCACGAGGGTCTGCCTTCAAGGTGACGTTGCAAGAAGCGCCCGACAATTGTTGTGGACAGCACAGTCAGCACGATGAAAAGGCCAGGAAAGAGAGTGAGCCACCAGGCATCAGCGATGAAGTCGCGGCCCATGGACATCATGGTTCCCCACTCCGGGGTGGGTGGCGGTGCTCCAAGCCCCAGAAAAGATAATCCTGACGCCCAGACAATTGTCTGGCCTACGCCCATGGTGGCGGTCACAATGAGCGGGCGAAGTGCATTGGGGAGAATATGCCGCTGAACGATGGAGAACGGCGTGTGACCTAGGGCACGAGCGGCCTCAACGTATCCGGAGTATCTGACTGATAGAACTTGACTGAAAACCATCTTGCCATAGCCGGGCGTCGCAGCGATCCCGATGGCTAAAGCCAGTGGTCCTGCCCCCGTCCCAAGACTTGCAGAGAAGAGAAGCGCCAGTATCAGGGCGGGAAACGAAAACAGCACATCTATGATCGCGCCAATACCTTTCTGAAGCCATCTAGGGCCAAGGCCGCCTGCCAATCCTAGGATAATTCCACCGGAAAAACTGATTGCGACAGCCCCTGCCCCCACAAGCAGAGATTGGCGTGTACCGTGAATGACACGCGTCAGAATATCCCGGCCAGACTGGTCTGTTCCGAAAAGGTGGATCCAGTCTGGGGATAAGAAAGCGTGTCGTGGTGCGATGGCATAGGGATCAGTTGCGCTGATCGCATTGGGAATGATGGCTGACACCAAAAGGAACACCAGAAAGCCAGAGGCAGGAAGCACTGCAATGGGAATCTGTTTCCATGCCATGAGCCTTTTTGCGGTTATGGTCATGGCGAGACTCTCCGCCCACGAGATGTTGCGAGGCGCGGATCAACCAGTTCATGGATGAGTTCGATACCCAGGCTGGCAAATATGTATGCGACCGTGACGAACAGAACGACGCCCGTTGTTAGGGGCATATCCTGCGCGGAAACGGCATAAACCAAGGTGCGTCCAAGTCCTTTACGCGAAAATATGGCTTCGATGACAGCCGTCTCACCAAGAAGAGCGCCCAGAGCCCACGCAGAGAGTGCGATACCCGGAAGAAGCGCGTGACGCAGGGCATGACGACGCAAAACCTGCCCCAGACTAAGCCCTCGCATTCTTGCGCTGAGAATGAACGGCTGATCGAGGGCAATCTCCAAAGACTCACGCGTGACCTGTGCCAGAAATCCGCCCAAGGGAATGGCGAGAGAAAATGCCGGCATAATGAGTGAGGCTAGCGATGAGCTTCCAGCAGGCGGTAGCAGATGTAATCTGAATGCGAATATCCAGAGCAGTACAATTCCAAGCCAGAATGGCGGAAGCGCCGCAGCGGAGATGTCGAAAGAGGCTCCAATGGTCGCGAGCACTCTTCCGCGCCGCACTGTGCAGAACACTGACAGCAGTGCGAGCGTCCATGCGAGGAGCAGAGAAATGGATGCCAGTGCCAGCGTGGGTAGCATCTGCTGGCGTAAAACTTCCGCGACATGCAGATGCTGGCTGAAGGAGACGCCCAAATCCCCGTGCAGCAGGCGCCATATATAGAAACCATATTGCACGATAAGGGGGCGATCGAGGCCGTACTCCTTTGTGATCGCTGCGACCGCACCCGGTGTGGGGTTGGCCAGCGCTCCGCCGAGAATGATCGTTGCCGGATCACCTGGCATCATACGTACCGCGAGAAATGTCAGCGTGGCAGATGCGAACAGCATGCCGAGACTCAAACCAATCCGACCGATCAGCCGCTGAGAAGCCAAGCGTTTCATCACGGCGTCATCCAAGCATCATGAAAATTGATGACGCGTAATGATGGCTCGATGCGTACACCGTGGACATTGCTGAACACCCCTAGACGCGTGGTTTGCGAATACGTCGTGATTTGGAGCTGTGCCTTGGCGATGATCTCTTGCGCCTGTTGATAAAAGGCTTTTCGTTGCTGCTGGTCCTGCGTGGCCAATGCCTGTTGCACGACACCGTCGAAGAGCGGGCTGCTATAGCCTGAAGCATTCTGATGGATGCCGTGTTGGAACTGGTTGGTAAAAGCAGATCCGAAGACGATGCGAAGGACATCCGGGGTATTTGTATTCCAATACCCGATCCGCACATCGTAATCCCAAGCGTCGCTCCGCGCGATATTCGCAGTCTCACTTAAAGGCTCTAGGCGGACATCGAAGCCTGTCTGGCGGGCTGTGGCCTGTACCTGCTCCCAAAGAGTGCGATCTGCAGGTGCAAGAACCGTGGAGATCGGGATATGTACGATCAGTCTCTTGCCTTCCCGGATCCGATATCCATCGGGATCGCGCTTTTTCCAGCCCGCGTCATCCAGAAGTGTATTGGCGCGCTGTGGATCGTAATTCTTGGTATGCTCGAAATCCGGACTATAATCTGGTGTGGACGGACTTAACGGGCCACCCGCCCGCGCATAATGATGGAAAAATATACTGCCTAACGCCCCATCAATATCTGCGGACCGAATGAACGCCTCACGGACACGGATGTCGTTAAATGGCGGTCGAAGGGTGTTCAAGGTTCCATTAGTAGGATTTCCCGGTCGATCTGCCATCAGTAATGATACGTCCGGATTAGCTTTTGCCGGCGTTTCGCTCTCAGGGGGTAAGCTATCAATCACACCAACCTCACCTGCCTGAAGCATGGCAAAACGGACTGACGGTTCGGAAACGAAACGCCAGACGATACCCTCAAGCCAGGCTGATCCCTGATGGCGTGCGGTAGGAGGCGCCCATGCATATGCTGGATTTCTCCTGAGAACGACCTCGCTCTGATGATCCCAGTGGCTGATAATGAAGGGACCAGACCCCACAGGGCTTTGGCAGTTCACATCGCGAGGCCGTGCCAACGCTGCGGGGGACTCAATTCCCAGAAAACCCTGCGCCAGAACGTTCAGGAACGCTGAGTATGGCGAAGACAGGTGTACCGCTACCGTATAAGGATCGAGAATATCGGTTCGGGTGTATTGGCGGATGTACCCCCCCGCAGTCCCCGATTGCGTCGTGGGGTCCACCATATGGTCCAGATTACGCTTTACGGCCGCCGCATCGAACCTGGTCCCATCAGTGAAGGTCACGTCATGACGGAGGTGAAAGATGTATGTAAGTCCGCCGTCCATAATCTCCCATGATGTTGCGAGCCACGGGTGAATAGCGCCCTGTTCGTCCATGGAAACGAGCCGGTCCAGATACTGTTCGGCAATATAAACCTGCGGCATGTCCCCATAAACATGGGGATCAAGGCACAAAGGCTCACGTTCAGTCGCAAAGACAAGCGTCCCGCCTTTTTGAGGCACTGAACTCTGCTGCCGGCTCGTATGTCGCGGTCTACTGTCTGTATCATGCCGATAAAACAGGACAGCTAAAGACACCACGATCGGAGCGAGTATCAAAGCCTTTCTGCGGTTATGATGTTTGCTCATGTGTCTGACCAATGTGTCGCTTCAGGAAAAGACCGGCGCATCATCAGAGGTGCTTCCCCAGGTCACTGAGGTGGACAGTCACGCCGCCAAACACACTGAACCCGTCACCCGGGTAAAACATTGCGGAATCCGTATGGTTCAGGTTGTAGGCGGTATAAGCGGCTGTGGCGTAATGCTTGTTTCCGAGATTACGGAAATCAAGAAAAGTGCTCCAGATTTTGCTTTTCGCCTCGTAACCGAGCTTCAGACCAAAGATCCCGTATCTCGGCGCCTTTAATGTGTTGGCGTAATCAACATAATAGCTTGAAGACGATCTGAAATCGAAGTTCGCATAGAACCCCAACGGATTATTATACTGAAGTTCAGCCTGATATTGCCATGTTGGGATCGACGGGAGTTTATTCTGTCCGAGAAGTGGGTCATGTCTGTAATAGAAGTCATTAACCGTGAGAGCCTGCCGGAATGACAAAGCACCATATTGATGCAGATTAAAGAGCTTCGTTGACAGGCCCGCTTCAATGCCCTGATGAATAGTCGGACTGGCGTTAGATGTTGTGGTGATCTCTGCTGTTGTACTGGTTGCGCGCGTGACTACAACGGACAGTAGTTCATCTTTGACCCAACTCCGATAAAGAGTCAGATTTCCATCAAAGATGCCGACATGGCCTCTGATGCCGATCTCGGCCGAATTAGCCCGTTGGGCTTTTAGTGGCCCTACAGTTCCTGTGTCATTGTAGGGACTGCCCCCTTTGACATCATGGTAGTTCCACGTCACAGGCGGGTCGATCAAACGACTGAAATTGGCGAACACATCAACGTCAGGATTAATCTCGTAACGCAAGCCTACGCGAGGCGTAATGAAGACATTATTATAGTGTTCACGACTCTGAAGAGCTGAGTTGGGTATTAGACGGTCAACAACGCGAATATTACGGTCAATCCAGATGACTGAAAAACCGCTGGTCAGCCAAAGCCGATTGAAAATGTTGAAATTATTCCCAGCTGCAAAAACCAAATCATGTGATCCGCCATATTTGACACGCTGATGAAGGGTCCAGTCTTCACTATTAGACTGCGTAGAGCGGACGGACGATGTATAATATCTGGAATCTCCAGAGACCATATGCACGTCACTCAAAATGAAGTTGCTTTCGATCCGCCGTCCGAGAAGACGATCGTTCCGGTTATATTTGATCGAATTATTGATATCCGTAGAACGCCACAGGTTAAACTGCTGCGTATTCGTCCCATTAAAGAGCGGATAGTCGTTCCAGGTAATGCCGTATTCCAGCCTGGAATCATCATCGAAAATATAATTGGTTTTAAATCCCAGCATTGTGCTTCTGGTCGGGCGCCCTCCCCAGTCATTTGGGTTGATGCTCGGGCTTTTGCGAAGCTGAGCAAGTGTGAGCAAACCACCGTAGTGGCCGAACCCTTCATCCCACTTGAAAATAAGGCGAGCAGATAATTTATCGGTGAAACGGTAGCCAAGATTTGCGACGACATCAGTACGATGCATTGCCGTATAGCTCTGGAATCCCTGGCGATTGGTTCGCGCTACGGTGACGTAGTAATCGCCTTTCTTATTGCTGAATGTTCCGCCCTGACTGACTTGTTCTTTCAGTGTGCCGTAGCTGCCAGCTTCAAAGCGGGCCATAAACCCTGGAGCAGACACGCCTGTATGCGTTACGAAATTGATGCCACCACCGAGAGCAGTGGCAGCGTAGTCAAATGCGTTGGCGCCATAAAGAACTTCAGTGCGCTGATAGCCGGTATTATTGAGGCGATCTTCCTGAAATCCACCCACACCGCTTACAGTCAATCCGTCAACGAGGTATTTCATTCCCAGACTGTAACCTCCGTAAAAAACGCCTGCGCCTGATCCTCTTATGGAAATCTTGTTTCCGGTGCTTCCACTGGTTGCCTGCGCAAAAATGCCGGGCTGGAATGCCAGAGTGTCCTCGAGTGTGGCTGATCGCCCCTTCTCGACCTCCTTGCTGCTGATAACTGTAAAGTTTCCCGGCACCTTTCTTAGGCGCTTTTCAGCGGTACGAACACCATTTGAACCCGTGACACTGATATCCTCACTCTTTGGAGAAGGCACAACGCTGTTTTTAGGGTGTGAAGATGCAACGTGAGTGTTCGAGGAATTGACTCCAGGGCGGGCGTGAGGCGCACGCGGGCTCGGATTTTTGTTGCGTTCAATATCCTGAGCAAAAGCAGTCGGCATCAGGGTGCATGTTGAAAGAACGGTCATGCCAAGGAGGAGGATGCGTGTGCGCTGCTCGTAAAAGGCTTTCATGACTTGTTTCTCAACATTTAGGTGACATCTCGGAACATAAAATCAGCTGCTGTGGGGCGTATTTCCCCCGAGCGATTCCTTTATTCACATATCCAAATGGATAAACGTTAATAACAACGTATTTTTAATGTTGTATTTTGCAAGTGCAGTTTTTCCTTATTAACCCTAGGAAAAGAGCCATTCCAGGGGTTCACATTGAAATAATTAATGTGAGAGATGACGAATTAAAAATTACGCTCCTGACGGTTTGGTGCACATCATAAACTACGAATTCTAGTTGATTTTGCCTTATATCCGTTAGGTGTCGTTGTATGTCCTCTTCCGACAATTTCGTCTCTGCCAGAGAACGCTTGCAGCCGACCATTGAAGCGATAACGCGTGCATCGCAGGAATTCGAACGCGACCCCGCGCTTGTCCGAAATGTCGTTCAGGATTTGAAGACTGCCGGACTGGGTCGCGTACGTCTGCCCAATAGATTTGGCGGGTATGGAGCATCTCTCAAGCAGAGTTTCAGGCTGCTGCGAGATCTGGCGACAGCAGATTCAAACCTCCCGCAAATATTTCGCGCTCATTTTGCATTTATTGAAGGCAGGCTCCGCCACGCTCACAAATCTGCCGAATGGTTTGACCGTGTTCGTGAAGGCGCACTTTTTGGCGCTGCCATGGCGGAACGCTCGGACGAAACAGGCGTGTCTACACAGTTAAGTTCTGACGGAAATGAGTTTCGCCTGAATGGGACGAAGTACTATTCCACCGGCACGCTCTATGCTGACTGGATCATTGTCTGGGCCGCAGAGGGAGAGCAACGGGCACACGTCCTGGTCCCTTCAGATGCCCCCGGTGTCACACGTATTGATGACTGGGATGGCTTTGGTCAGCGCCTCACCGGCAGCGGAACAACTGTTTTTGACAACGTCTTAATTGGCCCAACACACGTTCTGGATCGCTCTCAGCCCGGAAATATTCCGGCTCATTCTTATCTCGCCGCTTACTATCAGCAATTTCATCTTGCAGCACTGGCAGGAATTTCAGCTGCCGTATTGCGCGATGCGGTTGAGTTTGTACGGCCTAGAACGCGAACTTTCGGGGTCCCCGGCAAAGTTGTTCAACGAGAAGATTCCGTTGTTCAGGGTGTTGTTGGGCGTTTGTCGGCCCTTGCATTCTCGACGTCTGCTTTGGTCGATCGTGTTTCGGATGCGTTGACTGAGGCCGAACCGGCCTGGCTGCGGGGCGACACTGAGAGCGTGACGTTTAGCGAGGCAGAAGAAGCCGCCTTTAAAGCGCAGCAAATCGTTATTGACCAAACGCTTGAAGCCGCAAATCTGCTTTTTGAAGTTGGCGGCGCATCCGCCACCAGTCAGACCAGAAATCTGGATCGCCATTGGCGCAATGCTCGCGTTCTGTCCTCACACAACCCTGCGGCCCAGCGCCGTCGGGAACTCGGGGATCTGGCTTTGAACGATACCCCTCTTTGGACGCCGTACCGTGAAGGTCTGAAGAAAAGTCTCTCCAAGGAGCCGGCATGAGTAAGGCACCGGCCCCTAAGCAGTTAAAAGTCAATCTCTTTGAGATGGCCTGCGTGAGTCACATTGTTCACGGAATGTGGACGGCGCCTGACAACAATCGCCACCGTTTCGGAGAAATGGCGTTTTGGCTGGAACAGGCTCGCCTCGCGGAAGACGCAGGGTTCGACGCAATTTTTCTTGCAGATGTCATCGGGGTTTATGACCGTTTTAACGGACTTGACCCCGCCCTTCGGCTTGGGGTGCAAATCCCGAACCTCGATCCACTCTCCCTGATCCCTGCTATGGCCGCTGTCACCACGCGGCTGGGGTTTGCTGCAACATTTTCAACGACTTATGAGCCACCATTCGCCTTTGCCCGACGTATGAGCACGCTGGATCTTCTGACCGAAGGGCGTGTTGGCTGGAACATTGTGACCTCCTACCTGCCAAACGCCGCCAGAAACTTCGGCCTCGCGGACGAAATCGAGCAGGACGAGCGCTACGAGCGGGCTGAGGAATATCTTGAGGTTCTCTACAAGCTCTGGGAGCAAAGCTGGGACGAAGACGCCCTGGTTATTGATCGCGAGAAGGACGTTTTCACGCACCCGGATCGCGTTCACTACATCAACCACAAGGGTCGCCATCATCAGGTTGAGGGGCCTCATCTTGTGCAGCCCACACGCCAGCGCACGCCCGTTTTATTCCAGGCGACCGGCTCCAAGCGTGGCCTGGAATTTGCAGCCCGCCATGCGGAGGCCGTTTTCATTGGTGGCCGTACGCGCGAGGAAATTCGCCACAGCATTGCACAGACACGCGAACAGGCAGCCCTGAACGGACGAGACCCCAACGACCTGAAGTTTTATGTCATGGCCGGCCTTATCGCTGGGAATACGGAAGTCGAAGCTCAGGAGAAGCTGAGCCGTTATCGGGCGCGCTATAGCGTCGAAGCTGCTCACGTCCATGCGCAAGCCGAGATTGATCTGCGGAATTTTGACCGCTCACTCACTATTGGTGAGGCGCTTGAACAGTCAGGGCGTCCGTTTGGAAACATGGGACGCCGATTTGGCCCGGACCAAACAGTTGGCAGCGCGCTGGACCAGATTGCCAGCTTTGAACAGGGACGTTTTTTCGTCGCTGGCACACCATCCCAGATCGCGGATGCCGTTGAAGACTGGCTCGACGAAGATGGCATCGACGGGATTAATCTCCGTCAATACCACACGTTCGAGACGGCCAGAGACTTTGGAGAATTGATCGCTCCTGAGCTCCGCAAGCGTGGTCGGCTGCCAGAGCGCAATACCCCTCTAGAGACATTCCGTCATCGCCTGTTCGGTTTTGACCGCCTTCCAACAAGCCATCCCGCCCATCAAGCCTCCCTACCCGTTCACGCCCAGACAGCGAGTTCTTCATGAGCACAAATGCCGCCATCGGGGGTGTCCCCGAGAAAATCAACGTTCTTTGGTTCCTTCCAACTCATGGAGACAGCCGATATCTGGGAACGCAGGAAGGTGGCCGCAGCGTTGATCTACCATACCTCCAGCAGGTCGCACGGGCTGCGGACAGTTTGGGATATTATGGCGTCCTCCTCCCCACAGGGCGGAGTTGCGAAGACTCCTGGATCGTTGCGTCCTCCCTTATTACGTCCACTGAACGGTTGAAATTTCTGGTGGCCGTGCGCCCCGGCTTGCAATCTCCAACCTTTGCAGCACGGATGACAGCGACACTGGATCGTCTATCTGGCGGCCGTCTTCTGATTAATGTTGTAACGGGCGGAGATCCCAAGGAAAATGAAGGGGACGGTCTCTTTTTTGACCATGCCACCCGGTACGAAATTACTGACGAATTCCTGTCGATCTACTCTCGTCTTCTGAAGGGCGACACCGTCAATCACGAGGGTAAGCACTTTCATATTGCGGACGGCCAGATCCTTTATCCTCCTCATCAGGCTGGGGGGCCGCCTCTATATTTCGGCGGATCTTCTGAGGCGGGAATTCAGGTCGCGGCCAAGCGGATCGACAAGTATCTGACGTGGGGAGAGCCACCGGAACTTGTTAAGGAAAAAATTTCCCGTGTTCGCGAGGCCGCTGCGCGTGAAGGACGCGAAGTCAGTTTCGGGATCAGGTTTCATGTCATCGCCCGTGAGACAACCGAAGAGGCTTGGGCCGCGGCAAACCGCCTGATCTCCCGTCTTGATGACGCGACCATCGCGCAGGCCCAATCTGTATTCTCAAGGCTGGACTCAGTGGGACAGTCCCGCATGAGCGCCCTGCACGGCGGACGGCGGGACAAGCTGGAAGTCAGCCCTAACCTCTGGGCTGGCGTTGGGCTGGTCAGAGGCGGAGCTGGCACGGCTCTGGTCGGAGATCCAGCCACCATTGCCGAGCGGATTGATGAATACAGACGCGCTGGCTGCGACAGCTTCATCCTTTCCGGATACCCTCATCTGGAAGAAGCTTACAGCTTTGGCGAACTAGTCCTTCCGTTGCTTCCCACAGCTCATCCGACACGTGCAGCCGGCGGTCAGAACAATATGGGGCCGTTTGGTGAGACGATTGCCAACTCTTATCGCCCGGCCCAAGCCTCTTCATGAACGTGGAAGTCCAGATCAGCCGCCCTCCCGTTTCTGCCACCCTGGCAATTATTGGTGGCGGAGCGACAGGGACGATGATTGCGTATCATCTTCTTCGTAAACGCCGAGATCTGGGTGTCGGTAGCGTTGTGATCTTCGAGCCTCGCGCCCGGTTGGGTGCGGGCGTCGCGTATGGCAGCACAGATCCACAGCATCGCATCAATGTTCCAGCGTCAAGGATGAGCATTGATACGGATAAGCCTGATGACTTTGCGCAGTGGTTCAAATGGCACAGTCACGAAACCCGTGATCCGGAAGCCTTTTTGCCATCTGGAGACGTTTACCCGACGAGGTCAGAGTTTGGCCGCTATCTCTTTGAGAGAATAACGCCATCTCTCGTCAACGAGACACTCAGGCATGTTCAGGATGCCGTAGTAGCCGTGCAGCACGATGGTCAGCACTGGCTGATCCATACCGCTCAAGGCACGGTATTTCCCGTATCGGATGTCGTCATTGCGACATCTCATCCCGCTCCCGCCCTGCCGTATCCCCTCAAAAAAATCGCGGACGATCCACGTGTGATCTCCGACCCATGGGCGAAGAATGCCTTCAAAACCATAGATCCTCGCGCAGGGATTGCCATCGTAGGTACCGGCCTCACAATGGCAGATGTTGTAGCAACGCTCACCGCACAGGGGCATCTGGGCCCTATCACCGCGGTTTCCCGACGTGGCCTACGCTCCCGGGGGCATTCTCCTCAGCCTATCAGTCTCTTCGGGGATTTTTCCACCAACCCTGAACAGACGGCGTTAGGTCTGCTCACACGCATTCGTAAGACACTTAGTTTAGCCCCGGACCGCCCGTGGCAAGACGTTCTGGATGCTGTGCGGCGACAGGGCAAAGCTATCTGGACGGCACTTCCCCCGACGGAACAGCGTCGGCTTGTCCGCCATCTTCGACCATTCTGGGATGTCCATCGTTTTCGGATCGCGCCACAGGTCGAACGCACTCTGAACCTGAGATCAGAAACTGGATCACTTACGGTTCTTGCCGCGAGGATCGAACGCGCGGAAGCCACACCTGACGGCCTGACTCTGCATCTCCGGGAACGTGGGGGACGAACCCGCGCGATACGGACAGACATTCTGATCAATACCACTGGCCCGGACCATGTCGGAATTCTGACAAAGCCCGGTTTTCTCTCTCGTCTGTCTCAGGATGGTTTTGTGCAGAAAGATCCCGTTGGTCTCGGGCTCTGGACAGGTGAAGACCACGTGGCCCTTGTTGGCGGACGCCCGGTATCGGGCCTGTTTATTGCCGGGCCACTCTCCCGTGGGACCTTCGGCGAGCTTATGGGTTTTCCGGAAGTGACAGCGAACGCTCAATCAGTCGCCGCCCGACTGGCCGATACCCTTCAGATCTCGACACACTCTGAACAGGTGCATTCATGACGTCTGCTCAAACAGCCACATCCGGCACGCCTCGCCCTGTCATCCGTCATGCTGATGATGTTTCCGCCATCGTCAATGCAGGGCCTCAAGGGGGCGGGCATGCAAACATCATCGTGGCTTTGGCTCTCGGTGGCGTCTTTCTTGACGCCTACGATCTGACAACGCTCTCCTACGGCATCGGCGACGTACAGAAGCACTTTGGTCTTTCCACATCCGCCACAGGGATGGTCGCAGCAGCAATGAGTGCAGGCACGATCGTCGGGAGTATCGCGGGGGGATGGCTGACCGACCGGATTGGTCGATACGCCGTTTTCATGGCTGACATGATCTGCTTCGTTATCGCAGCCCTCGTAGCAGGTATGGCCCCCACTGCCACCATCCTGATCCTTGCCCGTTTCGCAATGGGTTTTGGCGTCGGAATGGACCTGCCTGTGGCCATGGCATTCCTGTCGGAGTTTTCGAAGCTGAGTGGAAAAGGAAGCAAAGCGAGCCGGGCCGCGGCATGGTGCCCAACCTGGTATGCGGCTTCCTCGTTGTGCTTTTTCCTTGTCTTTGCCCTTGATGCGGTCGTTCCAGCCACTCATCCGGACTGGCTGTGGCGCGCGTCATTGGCCTTCGGAGCACTGCCCGCGCTTCTGATCATCCTTGTCCGTAACAGGTACATGAGTGAGTCCCCTATCTGGATCGCTCGGAACGGAGATCTGGAAAAAGCAGCGGAAATTTTAAGGGCGTCTCATGGCATTGACCCGGTTCTTCAGATCGAAGCGCCTCCTATCCGACCACAACCTCACGGGATTTCCCCCCTCTTCCGGCAGCCCCTGCTGAAGCGTGGAATTCTTGTCAGTATCATTTCGATCGTCAGTGCCTACTCTTACGCCGCAATCGCGTTCGGGGCGCCAAGTTTGCTTGCAGGAATGCTGCACCTCGACCGTAAGCAGGTTCTGATTACATCAATCATCCTGAACCTCGTCTTCGCATTTACGGGTGGTTTGATTGGGGTTCGTCTGGCGCGATACGTGTCGTCCCGTAAGGTCAATATCGCTGGATATATCCTGCAGGCGATCTCCATAGGAACGCTGGCGATTGTGGGCACACCACATTCTACGGCAGGCGTCATAGCGGTACTCGCAGGTTTTGCAGGGTATCTTTTCGGTCAAGGTTTCGGCCCCGGCTGCCAGCAGATGATCTATGCCACTCTGACCTATCCGACCGAAATCCGGGGCGTTGGTATTGGCATGAACCGGCTCATTTCTGGTCTGGGTGCCACCATGGCCATGTGGGCTCTGCCTAGTCTCTATGCGAATTTCGGGACGAACCTTTTCTGGTTCATTTTGAGCGCGCCTCTGATCGGTCTGACATTGCATCAGGTGATCCGCTGGGATGTCTTCAATTATGACCCAGATGGCGACGACACATTAAAGTCCGTGCTGAGACCAACACCCCGGCAAGACGCATCTCCTCAACACTCAGCCCTCGTAAATCAGGGCTGAGTACAGCCGAGCCCACCCCCTCGCCGTTTCATCCTGATCGTTTTCAAGGAGCGCCTGTGTCTCTTATCCCCGTAAACGCGTTTGATATGAATTGCGTCTCCCATCAGGCGAGCGGTCTTTGGCGTCATCCAGACGATCAATCATGGCATTACAACACCCTCGGATACTGGACGAACCTCGCAAAAACGCTTGAACGCGGCCTGTTCGACGGTCTTTTTATCGCAGATGTTCTTGGCATTTACGACGTCTATGGGGGCGGACCGGAAGCCGCATTGCGCAATGCATCTCAGGTGCCCGTTAATGACCCAGCCATGCTGATTTCTGCCATGGCCGCTGTGACCGAGAACCTGGGTTTCGGGCTAACAGCAACACTTTCCTTTGAACATCCCTACCCTTTTGCTCGCCGTATCAGCACATTGGATCACCTGACCAACGGACGGATGGGGTGGAACATTGTAACGGGCTATCTGAACAGCGCCGCAAAAGGCGTGGGTCAGCAACAGCAGACTTCTCATGATGAGCGCTATGATGTCGCGCGTGACTACATGCAGGTTTTGAGGGGCCTGTGGGAAAGAAGCTGGGAGGACGGTGCCGCCGTTCGAAACAGAGAACTCGGAATTTTCACAGACCCCTCAAAGGTTCATCGTCTTCAGCACAAAGGCAAGTATTTTGAGGTCGATGCAATCCATCTTTGTGAACCCTCGCCGCAACGAACGCCCGTTCTCTATCAAGCTGGCACGTCCAGTAAAGGGCGGGCTTTTGCGGGCGACTACGCTGAATGCGTCTTTATTGCCGGCCCATCCAAAGAGGTGGCACGACATGCTGTTTCCGGGCTGGAAGCAGAGCTTCAACGCACGGGACGTTCCCGAAAATCTCTCAAGATTTTCTCACTCGTAACCATCGTCACTGCCGAAAACGATGCGGCGGCTTTGGAAAAATGGGCAGACTATAGAAAATATGTCAGCCACGAAGGGGCTCTGACGCTCATGTCAGGATGGACGGGGATCGATTTTTCAACCTTCGATCTCGATGATCCAGTTCGTCATATCCGCAACGATGCCATTCACTCCGCAATCGATGCCTTGACCGTGGTGGACCCCAAACGGGTCTGGACTGTCAGGGAACTCGCAGAACATGCGGCGATCGGGGGAATGGGCGTAACGTTCGTTGGCGGGCCTCAGAAAGTCGCGGATCAGATCGAAACCTGGATTGAAGACACAGGTATTGACGGCGTCAATCTCGCATATGCCATCACCCCCGGGAGCTTCGAGGATTTCGTGACATATATCGTGCCAGAGCTTCAAAAGCGTGGCCGTTACAAGACGGAATATCAGCCCGGAACTCTGCGGGAAAAGCTCTTCGGAACATCTAAACCACAATACAACACGGCGGCTCCATGACTGATCCACGTACCGTTATCACCCGTCGCAGTCTGTTGGCGGGGGGGCTTGCACTCACTCTTGCCTCCTCGGCACATGCGGCCACGCCTGTCATCCGTATTGGCTACCAGCGCTATAGCACTCTCGTTATTCTCAAGGCTTCTGGTGCCCTGGAAAAAGCATTGGCGGGCCGCGCGAATGTCGTGTGGTCAGAATTTGTCGCTGGTCCACAACTCCTGCAAGCCCTCGTAGCGGGAGCCCTCGATTTGGGGCAGACCGGTGATGCTCCTCCAGTGTTTGCATCGGCTGCAAGTCCTGATGCGCTTGTGTATGTAGGGCACGAGCCTCCTGCTCCATTGGCTGAAGCCATTCTCGTCCCTAAAGACAGTTCGATCCGAACCCTCGCGGATCTAAAGGGTAAACGGATTGCTCTCAATCGCGCGTCCAACGTCCACTGGTTCCTTCTTCAGGTTCTCCATAAAGCCAGTTTGTCTTTTCATGACATCAAACCAGCCTATCTGACCCCTCCCTCTGCTCGTTCCGCTTTTGAAAGCGGCCAGATTGATGCATGGGCAATATGGGACCCCTACCTTTCCAGTGCGCGCTCTAACAGTCCGCGCATTCTGACGACCGCTCAGGATATCGTCGCCAATCGAGAATTTTTCCTTGCTCGTCGTGGATTTGCAGAAAGTCAGCCAGACCTTCTTCGGGAGGCACTTCACCAGATCGCTCAAACAGATGATTGGGCTCAGGTCCATAAGCCTGAAGTGTCCCGTCTTCTCGCAACACAAACGGGATTACCATACGACACGGTTTATTCTGCAATCAAAACACGTGATTTCGGTTATGCGCCTATGAGTGCAGAAATTATTCAGGAACAACAACAGGTTGCTGACGGTTTTCTAAAAGAAGGACTTTTACCGTCACACATTGATATTGGTTCAACGGTTTGGAAGTGATCAAAATTCTTGATGAAGGAGCTTTTGGAGGAAGATTCACGTTTCATTGCCGCCCCAACACTCAGGGATTTGTCATATAAGACGTGAATCAAACTCATATTTACCGCCATATAAATCAAAATTGAAAAGTAATATAATATTATCAACCATTGTATTTGGTGATATATCTTTCGAACAAGGAATACTTGGATGCGATGTAAGTGTTGTGATGCCTGAGAGGCATTAAGCCTTGTTGTGAAGTCGCGTCGGGCGCATCACAGGTAAAGACGTTGTGTATCTGTATCTTGCGTCAAACAACGCGAGAATGGAGAAGCACATAAATCTTCAATACAGGTGCGATCACGGTCTTCACACATAAAATACAGAGCTCCCAAGCGAGCTAAAGCATCAATAAACATGAGGCAAAACTTCGCCTCAGAATGAGCTTGAAAATGAAGAGCATGAAAAATCGGGTGTATTTTCACACAGGTTTTCGCCTCAGTGTGTCTCGCGCACGACTGTCTTCCGTCCTGTTAAGCGCGGTTGCAATGACACCGCTTGTGAGCGAGGCTGCGGAACACAAAATCCACACGAACCATCATCGTACAGGCACTTTAAGTAAAAAACCGGCGAAGTCCCCTACCGTAAATGGGGCGCAGTCTCCTGATACGCTCTATCGTCCTGCTCCTCCTAAATCCTTTGTTGCTCCGAGCAGTGAGACAATCAAGGTTTCTACTCGGCGGCGTTCTGTTGTGGACCAATCGAAGGCAGCGTTAAGCACTATTCCTGGCGGGGTTAGTGTGATTGACGCGCACGAAGTTCTGAAAGGTCGGAACTTCACGAATGCTGACGTTCTTGCGTTCCAGCCTGGCGTTTTTGCGCAGAGTTCGGGCGGCGGTGATGGATTGCGCCTCTCTATCCGTGGATCAGGGATTCAAACGGGTACGAACTATTTTCGCTCAGGCATCCTGATGATGTTCGACGGACTACCTGTCACGACCCCTGCCGGTACGCCATACGAACTCTTTGAGGCACTTGGGGTGCGTTATACCGAAGTACTCCGTGGAGCCAATGCATTCGATTATGGAGGCATGCAATTAGGGGGCGCCATCAACTACGTAACCCCTACGGGTTACGATGCAGACGTATTCCAGGTTCGGGCAGAAGCCGGAAGCTTCAACTATAATAAGCAACAGATCAGCTCAGGAAAAGTGATCGGGAAGTCTGACTACTATGTCAGTATCACCAAATCCTATCGAGGCGGATACCAGCAGCAGACTGCGGCAAGCAGTTTTGGTGTAAACGCAAACTATGGATACCGCTTCAATGACAAGGTCTCCACACGGTTCTTCTTCCGGTATCGGCAGACGCAAAACGGCTATCCGGGCTTCCTGACACGCGATCAGATCATTGATAATCCAAAACAGGCACAATCAACTTACGTTGCGCTGCATTCCAAACGCATTCAGCCGGGCTCAAAATGGTATGGAAACATGACCACCATCCGGATTGACGATCATTCCAAGCTTGAGTTGGGAATTGATTATCAGGATGCTCCGATTGATATTGAAAACGGTACGACCGCTGGCGTTTGGGGATACAAGACGATTGCTGGCGTGATCCGCTACAGCCGCAAAGACAAGCTGTGGGGACATAGCAACGACGCATTGTTCGGAATTGACACCTATAGTGACCTGGATGCCTGGCAAACCACCCGTACACGAACATATACGGGCACGTATGCCGGGATTCCTCTTGGAACAAAGCTCCGGCACGCTACCTACGGCGGAACGGACAATTATTTCCATATCAGAGATAACTTCGAACTCTTTCATAATTTCTGGCTAACAGCCGCTGGAGCACTGGATTTCGTACAGCGCTCTACGGCCGTGACGTATCCAACGCAAAGCTCTCTCGGCACCTCGGCCGTGGGCTTTACCCCGCGCGGAGGGTTTCGGTATGTCATCAGTCCGCATGTCTCTGTGTATGGAAACGTCAGCCGCAGTTTTCAGCCACCTAATGACTGGCAGCTTCTGTCTGGTGCCAACTACACGACCGGACCTGCCGCAGGTTTGACAGCAACGGGGGCCAGTCTCGAAAATCAGACGGCAACAACATACGAAATCGGCACGACAGGTGACTGGCTACACAATAAATGGAGCCTGACGTACTACTATTCCTCCGTCAGGAACGAACTTCTGTCAGTTATGACTCCGCTGTCACAGCTTTACGGAAATGCGACCTACTCAAACGCCTCTCCAACTGTGCATCAGGGGGTAGAAGCTTCATTGGAGACAGACCTGTATAAATGGTCCGGCGGAACATTAGGTCTGCGACAGTCCTATACCTACCAGGATTTTCATTTCAAAAATGATGCTGTGTTCGGGCGCAACAAACTTCCGGGAATTCCAGCGCATTTTTATCAGGGGGAAGTCCGCCTCGATCTGAAAAATGGTTTCTATGCGGGGTTCAATGCACAGGTTTCGTCAAAGGTTTCAGGCTCTTATGACGATACCTATTTCGCGCCGTCCTATCATATCTATAATGCCAATGTTGGCTATGAATGGCCCGGAAAGCATCGTCAGGTATTCCTGTCGTTCAACAACCTGACCAATAAACATTATGCTTCCATCGTAGTGCCTGGATACATTGCGGGAGGAAAACAATTGTCGGTCATGCAGCCGGGAGATGGTTTCGGCCTCTTTGGCGGCGTCTCAGTCGGCTTCTAAACCGTGTTGGGGCAGGACGGAGACCGTCTGCCCCACTCCGAGCCGATTGGAGAATAAAAACCAATCTGACGCAAAGCGATAGCGGCCTTCACAAGAGCGAGATCTTGAGCACCTTAGGATGATTGATCCTGCTCATATTTGGCGCCATCCTTGTGTATACCCCCCTGCTGCGTGGCCCCTAACTTCCGACGGAAAGTCGCTAAAACGACGGCTTACCCATGTTTTTGGAGAGCTATCCTCAGGCATAGAGGCGGCAAGAACATGGAGAGCCACGCTTAATAAATTTTGTGCCCACAAACGAAAGTTGGACTTTACGACCCCCTCCCCCTCAGGGTAGGGAATGGGACATGGCACACGAAACACACACTTTCATCAAACCTCGCCTCAAGCAGGCTCACGGCCATATCGCCAAAGTCATAGAGATGATGGAGGAAGGTCGCTCCTGCTCTGAGCTTGCTCAACAGCTTGCGGCTATAGAAAGCACCATCCGTGGTGCCAAGCGCCTGCTCGTGCAGGATCATCTGGAACGATGCATCGTTGATGCCGTCGCCGATGGCAAGATGAGCCGCGAGGACGCCATTCAGGAATTTTCTTTCCTTGTGAAATACTTTTAAGGAACGAGACAGGTGCGGTTTCCAGCACATCTCTGCTTCGTGGTGTCGCGCAGGATGGCACTGGCCTGCCTGCTTTCAGTCGGCTGGTTTCCAACGCTTGCCCTCAGTGCAGACGACACGGTTATTCCACTCCATACGGCTCTGGGAGCTGCCTGGGACAACGATCCGGTCCGCCAGGAGCTGGCCACTAACGCTCAATCTGCCGATGCCCGCGCAGCAGCAGCCAAGTCCTGGTTTGCGGGAGGCCCCATCCTGACGGCAAGCTACAGCGACGATCGGGCGTCAGGGACAAATCTGGGATACATCACGTGGCAGGGTGGCGTGTCCGTGCCGCTCTGGCTTCCTGGCCAGGGAAGTGCAACTGAACATCTGGCTCAGGCTGATGCCAAAGCCGCTCTTGCTCGCGTTGAAGTGGAGCGAATGGCAATTGCTGTACGCGTGCTGGAACAGAGTGGTGCGGCCATTTTGGCTGATCGCCGCGTCATAGCAGCGTATATGCTCGTGCGGTCGATGGAACATATTGCGTCTTTGACATCTCAGTCTAAGGCTCAAGGCGAAACGACCGGCGTTGAGATGCAAGCAGTCAATGCTCAGCTCGCGGATATTCGCTCTGAACTCGCTGAAGCGGAAGAAAATCAAACCCGAACCCGCGCCGAGTTACTGTCTCTGCTGGGAATTCCAGGTCTTCCTGATATTCTGTCGGCACAGGCGCCGTGGCTTGCCCGGATCCCGACTGGCAATCTTCAGGCTCTGGAAAACCTTGACCCTCGCCTACAGTCAGCTCACCGTGCTGTCGTGGCCGCTGAGGAAGACATGCATCTGGCCCGGTCCAGCTTCATGCCCAATCCTGAAATAGGGATCGATGCAATTGATGAGGGGCAATACGGCAGCCCGTGGGCGACACAGGTTGGCGTGAATGTGCGCGTCCCTCTTCCCAGCGATGTTACACATACGCCCCTTCTCTCTGCTGCTCGTGACCGTCTCGCCGCAGCGACGCGTGCTGAAGTTCAGGCGCGCCGTGCCGTTCATACGGAACTTGTTCAGGTCATGGCGCGGGTGAAAGCGGCTCATGAAATGCTGTTGCAATCGCAGACAAGTGCATCCCAGACCATGAAGCGTGCAGATGCCATGGAACATTCATGGCGCCTTGGTGAGACACCACTCATTGAAGCACTACGCGCCAGAACGGATGCGTGGCGCGCTCTTCTAACCTTGAATCAGGCCGAGGTTGCCTGGCATAGCGCCATCGTGCGTATCTGTATTTCCACAGGGACACTGCCTTGAAAACCATACGCTTTTTGCCGCTTTGTATGTTCGGCATCATGTCCGTGCCTTGTCAGGCGGAAACTCCTTCGTGGCTCAAGCCTGTCCATATGAGCGCCTTAGCGCAGCAAAGTGAAAGCATCTCCGTCTCGCCGGTCAGATACGGCGAACTTCACGCGCTCCTGCCTGCAATGGCCAGTGTCATGGCCAATTCAACGCATTCGGTGATGATCAGACCTGCAGGAAGCGGCAAGGTCACTGAAGTTCTGGTCACACCAGGCGCACGCGTCCGGAAAGGGCAAGTGCTGATTACATACACTGATCATTCCCTGCATGAACTCTATCTCGAACAGGGGCAGACCAATGCGGCATTAAGTTCAGCCCGGGCGGCAGTCTCAGAGGCTGAAAAAGCTTATCAACGAGGGCGCTCCCTGAGCGGCACAACCGTCTCATCCGGGGAAGTCCTGCGCCGTCTGGCTATGCTCCAGCAGGCACAAGCCACATTAGCTGCAAAGCGCGCTGATAGTGAGACCATCAAGCATCGTCTTGAGGAAGAATTCACCTCTGCAACAGAGACGATCGGGCATGGTGAAGACTCCCGGCTGATTTCCCCCGTAGATGGCGTCGTTCAGAACGTCGGTGTTGCCGTTGCTGATGATGTTACAAGCGGCGATGTCGTAGCCAATGTGACAGACCTCTCATCAGTCTGGATCGTCGCGAGCATTCGACCAGAGGATGCGCAGGATCTCGTTATTGGTGGACGCTTTTCCGTTCGACCGTCAGGTCATATGAAACAGCCGCCCGCCTATGCGAAGATCAGCACTATTAATGACGTGGCAGATGCTGACACAGGGTTGCTTCGGGTTATTGGTACGTTTGATAAACCTGCCGTTAATCTCAGACCTGGCACAATGCTTGATGCGACACTCGAGACTGCCCAAGCCGCCAAAGGAATTATTGTACCGGCCACCGCCATACAGCAGTTCAATGGCCACGACGTGGTCTACACCCCTTCTGGGGGCACCCTCTTCCAGCCCCATGACGTGCACATACTACTCTCAACTGACGACGAAGCAGTCGTACAGAGCGATCTGCCTCCCGACAGTAAAGTCGTAAGCCGCGGCAGCTTTGCCCTCAAGAGCGCGGCCATTTTTTCAGCTTCGAGCGGCGACTGAAATATGCTGGCGTTCATTCAGAAAAATACCTTTCTCCTATTCGGCCTTGTCGCCGCCCTGCTGGTCGGTGGTCTTCTCACTATTCCCGGTTTGCCCGTGGAACCAGTGCCAGACATCTCTCCTCGTCAGGTCATGGTTTCTGTCACGGCACCGGGCCTCGCAACGGAAGAAGTTGAAAAACTTATCACCTTCCCGCTTGAGACAAACCTCACAGGAATACCCGGGGTCACTGACCTTCGGTCTGTGTCTCGTACGGGTGTGTCCGCTGTCTATCTGCAGTTCTCGGATGCAACAGACATTGATCTGGATCGAACACGGGTCAGTCAGCGTCTGCAACAGGCGCGGGATACGATTTCGGTTCCCGGAATATCCATCACGATGGGCCCTCTTGCCACCGGTATGGGCGAGATCATGCAAATTCAGATCATGGGAGCGGGCTATTCCCTCACTGATCTGAATCGGATCATGACGTGGACCGTTGTGCCCCAGCTAAAGCTCGTTCCGGGCGTCGTTGACGTCAATGTCAATGGTGGCGCGGAAGAAACATTCGAGCTAACGCTCGACCCGTCCAGAATGGTCGCATACGGCGTATCCATCCGGGACATCGATCAGGCTATCGAGACCAATAATGCATCATCCGGCGGAGGATGGATTGCTCATCATGATGAGCAGCAGGTAATCGTCGCTCGTGCGCGGGTGACGGGCCTCGACGTATTCGGCCTGATACCCGTCAAGATGGGCCCCCGTGGGCACGTCATTCGGATCCGCGATATGGGGAAAGTTGCTCTCGGCTCCCGTACGCGTCTGGGTGCCGTGACGCGTGACGGTAAGGGCGAGATCGTCAATGGCGTCGTGCTGATGCAAAATGGGGCCAGCTCAAATGCCACTCTGGACGCCATCAATGCAGCCCTTCCAGAAATTCGGCAGTCCCTTCCCCCCGGCATCAAACTTGACCCATTTTATACGCGCGCCAGCCTGACCTCTGAAACAATCGGAACGGTCAAGGAAAACCTGATGATCGGCGCTATTCTGGTAATTGGCGTTCTGATTGTTGTCCTGGGCGACTGGCGAGCTGCCTTCGTCATTGCGTCTGTTATCCCGGCAGCCCTGATCTTCGCCATGGCGGGTATGCGATGGTTTGGCGTCTCTGCCAATCTGCTGAGCCTCGGGGCCATAGATTTCGGGATGATCGTCGACAGTTCGCTCGTCGTCGTGGAGCATCTTCTGGCCACCCGGGACAAAGCCACCAACAAGAACGACTTCAAAACACTCGCTCATCATGCACTCCTGAGTGTTATCCGCCCTGTCAGCTTCGCAATTTTCATCATCATTATCGTCTATCTTCCCATCCTCACCCTTCAGGGAATTGAGGGGAAGATGTTCAGGCCAATGGCCCAGACGGTCATTATGGCGCTGGTTGCATCCCTTCTTTACTGCGTTATCTGCATCCCGACACTTGCGGCATTGGTCATGCGGTTTGGTCTGGTCGATCGGGAAACGCGCTTCGTGCGATTTGTACGCCGCTACTACGAACCCGCACTTGCCTGGAGCGAACACCACGCGAAACTCCTGACTGGCATCACACTCACAACATTCGCTATAGCCGTACTTGTTGCGTCGCGCCTTGGCGGTGAATTTGTTCCCCAGCTTGATGAAGGGTCTCTTCTCGTCACATCGCTACGGCTTCCGAGCGCCTCGCTGGATACAGTTCTGCGGGGCGTGACTGAGGAAGAGCGTATTCTCAAGAGCTTCCCTGACGTTGCGACTGTGGTCAGCAACACGGGAACCTCAGCCATCCCCACAGATCCTATGGGTACCGCTGAAACAGATACGTTCGTGTTTCTCAAGCCCAGATCGGAATGGACAACGGCCGGGACTGAAGCTGGGCTTGTCAAAAAGATGAGCGCCGCCCTGAATGAGCGCCTGCCAGACGCAGATTACTCGTGGACGCAGCCTATCCAGATGCGAATGGACGACCTCCTCTCCGGCGTTAGAACGCAGCTCGCAATTTCAATCTACGGAGATGATCTGGAGACACTGTCACGGCTGGCCAATACAACGATCAAGGCAATCAACAGCGTCCCGGGTGCAGCGGATGTGAACTCTGCCAGTGAGGGCACGATGTCCTACATGCATGTTGACGTAGATCGGGATTCAGCGGCTCGCCTCGGTGTGAATGTCTCGGACATTCTTCAAACCATAGAGGCCATTGGCGGCCATACAGGCACGTTCATTACTCTGGAAAACGCCATTATTCCGGCTCAGGTGCAGTTTGCGAGCGACGCTGTAAAATCCATGGATCGCGTGGGCAGGCTCCAGGTACGACGCGCAGATGGAGCCGGCTGGGTTCTGCTCAACGAAGTTGCCCATATTTCGCTCGTTGATGGGACGTCCCGCATAGATCGTGACAGCCTGCGCAGACGTATCATTGTACAGGCTAACGTCCGCGGGCGCGATGTCGCGAGCTTTGTAAAGGCCGCACAGACAGCAGTTGAAAAGCAGGTTGTCCTGCCCCCGGGATACCGGATGTCCTGGGCAGGTCAGTTCCGGAACCTTGAATCCGCCAGCCGACGGCTTGCTATCGTCGTGCCAATCGCGCTTGCCCTTATTTTTATCCTTCTGGTGGCAGCACTTTCTTCTTTGGGTACGGCAGTTCTGGTGTTCGTAAACCTGCCCGTAGCCGCAACAGGCGGCATTCTGGCACTCGCCATACGAGGTATGCCTTTCAGTATTGCAGCCGGTATTGGTTTCATTGCCCTGTTTGGCGTTGCCATCCTCAATGGTGTGGTCCTGGTGTCCCAGATCCGGACCTATCGGGATGAAGGCATGGAGGCCGCTCAAGCAGCATTCGAGGCTGCTCGGGTTCGGTTGCGCCCCGTTATCGCAACCGCGTCCGTGGCGAGCCTGGGCTTTTTTCCCATGGCATTTTCTGGGAGTGCCGGAGCTGAAGTAGAACGGCCGCTGGCAACTGTCGTGATTGGTGGACTGGTGTCGTCAACGCTGCTCACGCTTCTGGTCCTCCCGTCCCTCTATGCGTTCTTTTTCAGCCGTCGGTCAGATTTGAAAGGCCCAAAACCTACGTCTTCTGCTGGTTAGGTTGGGGCGGGGCTCAGTATCAGAAGGCCTATCCCAGTAGCAGTGAAGATGCAGAATTAAATTTTCGCATCTTCACTGCATTACTATCTGATTATTTCATACATATGCCATCAATCACGATTGACGGAAAATTCGTAGCTTCTGACACAAACTTTGTTTTTTGGCGTGAAGACATGATCAAAGAGAAGTAACAAGAAGCTCCTTCTCCGTTCCTCGAACTGATTTCCAGAGCAGTAAAAGGCCATACTGTATGATGACGGACACCAGCGGTAGAATAACAAATCCTGCGGTAACCCATGCGGCGGTGCTTCGGCTCAGCACCAGAGATGTAGCGTCATAACGACCATAGGACAGGCAGAGTGCCAGAACGAAGCCAGTGACGCCCATAGACACTTTTGAAATCAATGTATTGATCGAATACGCCAGACCTGCAGCCCCGGTCCCGTCGACCGCACGGCCATTATCAATTGCTGCTGCGAGAAAAACATACGATATGGGGGACATTAGCCCCTGCCCTAAAGCCAACGCCACAAAAGCTATCAAAAATCCCGGCAACCATACTCCGCAAACGAGCATGGCTACATAAGCTAGGCCCTGGACAACTGTTGCCGCGAAAGCTGTCTTCATGATTCCGAAACGGCGCGAGCTCATTGGACAGAATGATGCTCCTGTAAAGCTGCAGACACTTGCAAGCGTCAGGATCGCTCCGCTCAAGGCATCAGTTCCACCGAGCACACATTTCACATAGTAAATAGCAAACCCATAGAGTGCGGCAATGACGATAAACTGTTGAAATACGATAATGTTGCAAATGAGCCAGAGTCTGTTTTTAAACAGTAATCTCAAGGTTTTACGGATGTCATGGCGCGCAGGAGTTGTCGGATAACGTGCGACACAATTTGTGGATACCATCCGCCATAGAACAATACCTACGCAGGAAAGTAGCAGGACGAACATCGTAATTCCCCGCTGCCGATGAGCTATGCTGCTCCCCCCGCCCAGCCACGTAATGGCGGGAATGGTTAACGCGGCAATACAGAATTGCCCAACCTGACAGCCCATCATTCTGAACGAATTCAGATCAACCCGTTCGCGCGCCGACTTGGTCATCATGGGAGCGAGTGCACCATAAGGCGTGTTGATACAGGAATATACGGCGCCGAATATAATATACGTCCCCCCTGCCCATAGTATTTTTCCCGTGGGCGAAAGCGGTAACGGCAGAAAACAAAAAAAATCAGCAATACCGAGCGGAATTGCCAAATTCCGGATCAGCGGCCGAATAAAGAGTCCACCTTTTCGATCCACCACCCAGCCGATTGCTGGATCGCAGAATGCATCGAACACGCGTGCAATGAGTAGGATCCAGGCAACAGAGGCTGCCGGAATACCGTAGATATCAGTGTAGTAAAACATCAGATATGCTGACGTTAGACCCCACATCAGATTGGAAGACAGGTCTCCACAACCATAGGCCACTTTTTCACGACGAGAGATCTCGTTTGGCTGGCCTGTCATCACGACTCTCCAATGGCAGAAGGAAGCTCTGAATGTGTTGCAGAACTTTGTTTTAGAGGCACCCCGCTTTTAATTCTGTAGCCAGATGCTCACACGCCCGAATACTGAGCGCCATAACTGTTAATGTGGTGCCGAGTGATCCGCCTGTCGGGAAACTGGATGCATCCGTGACATACAGGTTGGGGACTTCCCAGCATTGCCCATACGGATTCAGATATGAAGTCGCTGGGTCGCTTCCCATTCTAGCACCCCCACTTTCATGTATGGCGGCGCCCACTACCAGACTTTTCGGAAACATTTTACGCATGAACCACCGGATTGGCCAAACCTGGGCGGGATACATTCCAGCGCCTTTCTGCCCCAAACCTAAGGGGGAAGCCCAGAAATCAACCAATCCGCCGCCACTTTCTATCATGTCAGCACTATCCTGGATTTGGCGCTTTAACATCGCCCGCTCGTTGGAATGGATGCCGCAACTGATGTGAGGAAGGGGAATACCCCAGCGATCCTTTCTGGAATAATTCAGCGTAATCCGATTGTCTTCATAAGGGAGCATTTCACCGAAGCACATCATGGTAACAGGCAGATATCCTTGCGCATCCGGTCCAGCATAACGCCCAATCGACCCCTGATAGGTATAGCCACCGGTGAAAGAGGCATCGTGATGATTGGCAGTATTTTCATATCGAGGCACATACATTCCCCCGGTCGCGCCAAATAAAGGATGTTCTGGAAGAGTTTCCGGCTGGCCTTCACGTGCGATCGCAGGCCAGCGCCCAAACATCAAGCTGGCGCATTGATCCATAAAATATCGGCCTAGGACGCCTGAACTGTTTCCGAGCCCGGAAGGATGTCTTGCACTACGGGAATTCAGAAGCAGCCGGACACTTTCAATGGGGGATGCGCAAACAACGACGGCTTTTGCGGAGATCGTGTGCCGTTTGCGAGTGCGGCGATGGACGAATGTTACGCCTGTCGCTCTTCCGCTGTGTGAATCGCTTTCAATCTTCTCCACAATCGCTTCAGACTGAAGTGTCGTGCGGCCACTCGCGAGAGCCGCTTCCAAGCCAGCAGGCAAAGGGGAGCTTTTGTAACGGTTGAACCGCCACGCCACTGTGTGTCGATCTGCCCACCGTGCCTTCAGAGCAGCTCGAAATCCTTTTTCTTCCGGCGTCAGGATCGCAGGCTCTGCCATGATTCCGTCGGGCGCGGTCTCTACACCGTCATCATTCCCGCAAATTCCAAGGAAACGCTCAACCTTCTCATAGAACGGCGCAATGTCAGCGTAGGACAATGGCCAGTCTTCAGGTCCTGTTCCAAGACTTCGCCCTTTGAAGTCTGTATCGGACCAACGAAATAGAACGCGCCCAAAGACGTGTAATCGCCCCCCTGTCTGCCTGCCGCGGATCCAGAGAAACGGCCTGTCTTTCGGTGTCGTGTAGCCATGTGCCCAATCATTGACGAAAAGATGCCGGAGTTGCTCTTTGAAAAATGCGACGCGGGCCTGAATAGGCTGCCCCAAGAGCGTTGCCTTCACACGAGGAAAAAGGGCTGTATGAGACCAGTTTCGACCAGAACGTGGCTCGACATCAGATTGCCTAAGCCGCTGGCCAGCCTCCAAAACCAACACCGATAGACCCTGTTCGGCGAGTTCCTTTACAGCGAAACTTCCAGCGGCACCGGACCCCACAACGATCACATCATAGCCGGTGCGGGTCATGCAGACGCCCCTTCAAGGCCGTCATAAATCGTGTTGATGAATTGAACGCCGTCTTTCAGCGCTTCTTCAGGATTAGCGCAGGAATCCATTTCCAGAATTGGGCCACATTTTAGGGGAGATTTTTTTAATCGAGTGGCCAACTCCACAAAATTGACGCTTCCCTGTCCTATCGGACAGAAATACGGTCGATGCTGGGCATAAATGGTCTCATTGATTTCAACTGAGATCGGCATCACACCTGACGCATCTTTCCAATGCATCGCCACCACACGCTCAAGATGTCGCTCCAGGAGTTTAACCGGATCTCCACCCTCAATGGTAATGTGCGCAGGATCCAGACAGAGAGAAACATAGCGTGGGTCAGTTAGAAGCATAAACAGATCCACATCCCGTGGAGCGCAGAAAACGGAATTTGCTTCGGTGTGCAATGCGAGAGCTACGCCTGCACGAGCAGTCACAGCCCCCATACGATTCAACAGATCCGCCATAGGCTGGGCAAGTGCCATATCGACAAACTGAACCGGCTCAGAAAGCCATGTCGTACGGCAAGGAAGGCCGACAACCAGCACCTTTCCGCCAACGGAAGACAGGAAAGCTGCCGCTTCGGCAACCGATATGAGAATTTTTTCTTCTGCCGCGCGGTGTTCGGATAGTGGAATACGGTCGAGATCTGCGAAAAAGCTGGACCATATAGAAAGGTCTCTATTTTTCAGTTCCTGCGCCAGATTTTCTTTAGAACCAAAGGCTTTAGTCGCACCTTTCCAGTCAAATGGAGGAAATGTCAGCTCTATCCCGCTTAAACCTGTTTCTGCCTGGGTATCCAGAATTTTTGTCCAGAAGAAGGAAGGGTCTTTTTCTGCGAGACGTGCGATGTCGTCTTCGGAAGTTACCCCCCAGAACTCGGGATTATAAAACGTGATCAGATCAGTCCCGGTTTTCATACAGGCTCTTTCTGTTGCCGCTCTCTAAAGCTGAGGATCGGAATAGACGCACTTGAGATGAAGTTCATTATGAAGAAGGAACGGACTGTGTGCAATCGTTTGCCATAAGGCACGTCACTGCAATTTTGCGGACACAATGAGCTGAAAGTCAGGGCGGGTCTAACTGGGTTTAGTGGCTTGGGCGCGCAATAGTGTCTTTTGTCTATACCAAAAACTCAACTGGTCTGCCGCCGCGCATAATCAGGCGAGAATGAACCATGATGATATTCCTCCAATACAAGAGACAAGCCCTCATAGGTAATGGGGGTTCGCCTACACGTCCGTGAGGCAGGCTGCCCCCAGCAATCCGGCTTCCGTCCCGAGTGTTGCCTGAGTGAGAAGTGGCGCTTCAGTCGGGTAAAGAATTTTCTCTCTCACGGCACGATCGATCGCCGCTATAAGGCTCTTGGAGTTGCCCAAGCCGCCTCCCACCGGAATGATCGTGCATCCCGTAATGTTAACGACATGCGCGAGAGCAGCAGAAACGTAAGACAGGTAAACCGTCATCGTCCTTTCAGCTTGAAGGTCTCCTCCTTCCCACGCGGTCAGAATGCTGCGGCTATCGGAAACGTCTCCTCCAGCCCAGAGGTGCAGGCGCTCAAGCGCGCGGGCTCCTGCTATTGTGTCCAGGCACCCTGCCTGCCCACATCCACACTTAAAGAGTGGAACAATATTTGAATGATCAGGCTCACAATTCATGAATGGCGGTGACAGCACAGTAGGAGAATGCCCCCATTCACCTGTGATACCGCCTAGGCCAGTTACGATTTTTCCGCTGAGTATATGGCCGCCACCAATACCCGTTCCCAGAATAATGCCGAATACGTTTTGATGCCCCTTCGCGACACCAAATCTTGCTTCCGCAAGAGCAAAACAATCTGCATCATTGGCAATCAAAACTCGCCTATTGGCCTTGGCTTGTAAAAACTCCCCTAGAGACGCGTGCTTAAGGCAGGGAATATTGGCAGCGTGAACAATGCCAGTTTCAGGATTTTCAACGCCTGCAATAGCGATATGCAGGGGAACTTCCGGCCATGGGCGACACAGTTCGACGAGAGCGTCTACAAACGCGGTCAGGTCATTAACTGGCGTCGGCACAGCGGTTCTGTGTTCCAGTTTGCCTCCTGGCCTCACAGCGGCAAAATCGATGAATGAACCACCTATGTCTGCACAGAGAATCATATATGCGTCCGCTTAAGAGTGAGGCAGCCCCGTCTGAAACGTGCAGTAGCAGTCTCGTAGGCGAAGCGATTTTAGTGAGGCAGATTCACCACGTTCGTTATTCGGTTAAAGAGCGAGACGTTCTTTGTAAATATGTTGATGTAATTCTACGGTTTATAATTTAGATAAAAAATTATCTCACACCTAGCGTCTCCTGCGAGACGAGCAGGAAAACCAATGCTTTCAGCTGGCCACTACCAGATCCTCAGCACTCTCAGTCGTGAAGGCTCAAAAAGTCGAACCGAGCTGGCTCAATTCCTGGGGCTCAGTAAAGCGACTATTTCCGGGTTAGTCAGAGATCTCCTCGACAAAGACATCCTTTCCGAACGGGAACTCGTTTTCGGAGTAGGTCGGCCGTCTGTCTCCCTGGCCGTCAGAGCAGATGCTGCCTGGTTCATAGGCATTTCGATGCAAGACGACCCGATGGTGCTCGTGCTGACCGATCTGCACGGAACAGTACATGCACGTGTAGAGTTGCCTCGCCCTACGGATCCAGATGAGTGCATCAGCGCCCTTGCCAGAGCAACTGAGCAACTACGTCAGACGATGGGAGAAGCCGGAGACAAGCTTTCCGGGATTGGAATTGCGCTTCCCGGGTTCGTCTCTCGAGACAGACATACCTGCGTCGCTTGCACTGCCCTGGGCTGGCGGGACGTCAACATTGGCACGGCCATGGCAGAGAAGACAGGGCTACCGACATGGGTTGAAAACGATGCCAAGGCCCTGATCCTTGGTGAGGAACTCTTTGGGCCGCTCAGAGGCAGCCCCGATTTTAGCATGGTTTTCGTCAGCCACGGCATCGGCTGTGCGCATATCGTCAACGGGAAACTACTCTGGGGCAACTCGGGCGGAGCCGGAGAAATCTCACACGCTCCGGTAACGCTGGAAAATTCCGATGCCCTTCCCTGCCGCTGCGGTAACAAAGGGTGCCTGGAGACAGTTGCTTCCCTGCTCGCTATCTCTAATTCAGCGCGAAAGATCGGGCTTCCAACCAGCGCTCAGGAGCTCACAACCTTGGCTACAAGCGGCAACCCTGAAGCACTGACAATTCTGCATCGCGCAGGATCGGCTATGGGTATCGCGACAGCGCAACTCATCCAAATGCTGGATCCAAGCCACGTTGTAGTCATGCTCGACACAGCACTGAGAAACGGGGTCTACAGGCATGCACTTCTCCACGAAGCAGAATCCCACATTCTGAACCGCGTTGGCGCTCGGACCATGATCCATTTCCGCGATTTTGAACCAGATAGCTTTGCGAGAGGGGCGGCAAGTTTGGCCGCACGATATTTCATTTTTGGCCAAGACGACGTTTGAAGCCACCCCAGACAAAAGAAACCACCAAAATTCGTGCTTTTTTAGCAACAGTTTTGAATGCAGATCGAAAATTGTTTTGTTCGCATTATGAATTAAGTTTCGCTTCTTTGAGACCTATTGCGTACTAAAACACGGCTCTGCATGATGATTGCCATAAAGAAACGAAAGATCGGCGCTGAGACGGGCCGTAGAGTGGAGTTGTCACAATGCGCATAACATTCCGTCAGCTTTTGGTTTCCTGTGTCACGATGGCCAGCCTCGTGAGCGTAAGTGCAAATGCACAGGATAACAAAGCTGCCCCCGCCTCATCCAAAGGCTCCTCAACCACCAAGGCTTCTGCCACATCGCGACATTCCAACTCTTCAAGCCCAGGCCCTTCTGTTCTGGGGCAATTCACCCCGTCGGTAGAAGAGATTTCCGTTACAACCCATTCCCTATCGGCAACGGGCGTTACGAACCGCACCCCTGGCGGCGGTCTTATGCCGCATCAGACGGCTCCACGATCCCAGAGTGGAATCACGCGTGACTTTATCGCCAAGCAGTCACCCTCTTCCAATATCACGGCACTGGTTGCGGACCTTCCTGGCGTTACCGTTTCGAGCCAGGACCCTTACGGTATTACTGGCGATCATATTCAGATGCGGGGCCTAAACCAGACGCAGATTGGCTACCTGTTCGAAGGCGCTCCCCTCGCCGATCCGATCAACTATGCGCCTTATACCAGCACGCTGGTTGATACAGAGAACCTTGGGGCTGTTACGGTTTCTCAGGGATCGCCTGACCTGAATGCACCATTCTACAATGCTGTCGGTGGGCAAATCACAGCGTCTGCTCTCAATCCATCGAAGAAAGCTGGTGGCTTTATCGATGTTGCTGGCGGGTCTTACAGCTTTAACAAAGAATTTCTTCGCCTCGAAACGGGCAATATTGGCAACTCAGGTATTCGCGGGTTCGTGTCATTCTCCCACACGAGTTATAACAATGGCGCCCGTGGCCCAGGCGGCCTATTCCGTTATCACGTCGATTCAAAGTTCGTAAAAGAGTGGGGCGACGGGAACAGCATCTCTGCAATGTTCTCCTATAACCGCCAGCAGGCAACATCATGGCGGTCCCCAACGATGGCGCAGTGGAAGCAATACGGCGTTGGCTTTGCCTATTCCCCGACGTTCTCTCCGGGCAATGCCTCTTATTACAAGCTGAACCAGCAGAACCTGAATCAGCAGCTCGTCGTCGTGCCGATGCACTTCACACTCTCAGATCACCTGCATCTCCAGGTAACACCCTACTATGTGCATCAGTTCGGCCCCTCTCTTGGTGGCGAGAACATTCCTGCGAGTGGCGGATATTACGGAACACAGCAATACGGTAATCTTGATCGTGGAACAGTTGTCAATGGCAACATCCTGACGTCCAGCCGCGATCCATGGAATCAGAAGACTGGTGGCCTCAATACTTCTGCAGACTGGAACATCAGCAGAAGCAATACCTTCTCGTTCGGCTGGTGGTACGCGTACACAACACATGAAGAGCTTTCAGATTTCACGCCAGTCAACGCAAACGGTGTGGGGCTCTCAGGTGGCGTGATTCGACTAAACGGCAAGATCTTGTCCGGTTACGACCTGAATTTCATGCAGCAGGTTAACACGCTGTTTATTGCTGACACCCAGAAGCTCCTGAACGATAAGCTCACGCTTAGCGCAGGCTTCCGGGTTGCTATGGTGTCACGTCAGGGTACCAACCTGATCCCAGGCGCTGATCCTTACAAGATGCAGGGCAACTATTTCGAGCCGCTGCCGCAGTTCTCTGCCAGCTATCAGATCACCAAGCAGGATCAGATCTATATCAACGGCACCACGTCTTTCCGTGCGCCAGAGTCTGTTGAGGCTTATTCCCAGATTTTCGATCCAAATTCCGCCCATGCTGTGATGCAGCCGCAGAGCCTGAAACCTGAATACTCGATCAGCGAAGAAATTGGCTATCGTCATCAGGACAAACTCTACAACTTTGCGATGTCACTGTTTAATATCAACATCACGAACCATCAGGTCACATCAACGGGCTACATCCCGGGTACGAACATGATGGTTGCGTCCCCGATCAATATTGGTGGGCAGACGTCTCGTGGTGTTCAGGCCGAATTTGGACTGGCGCGCTGGCACCATTTCAGCCCCTATGTGTCTGGTCAGTTCCTGCACTCCACGTTTGATAATGACTTCAACACAGGCAGCGGTCTCCTGCCGACGGCCGGCAAGATTGCGGTTGGCGCCCCGAAGTTCACTGCTGCAGTCGGCCTGAACTATGATGACGGGCACTTCTTCGGAAACTTTGATCTGCGGTATGTGGACTCCCAGTACACGACGTTCATGAACGACCAAAAGATGCCGTCGTACATTACGTCAAACATCGCACTTGGTTACCGTATGAACTCTTATGGGCGTATCAAGCACCCACAGATTCAGTTGAACCTCACCAATCTTGGCGACAACCATTATCTATCCGGTTCGAGCTACACCTCCAACGCCAAGGCCCACCTAACCTCCACGGGTGCGACCGCAAATGCCAGCGCACCAGTTTATTATGTTGGTGGCGTGTTCGCGGCGATGGTCTCGCTTTCCACAGGCTTCTAATTCCCACGACAGGCTGCTGATCACATCAATATTGGTCAGCAGCCTATTGAGAGGGCGATCTTTTGTTCAAGTTTCCCATATCGAGCCCTGCCGGGGCTTATGGATGGCGGCCTGTTCTTATCATGGCCGCCCTTTTTTTCAGCATAGGGTTTGTTACCTGGCTGAATGGACCCCTCATCACTTTTGTACAGGTTGCCTTCAACCTTAGTGACGTGGCATCCTTTCTTGTTCCCGTGTGTTTTTATCTTGCATATTTTGTCTTTCCCCTTCCGGCGACCTTGCTATCCAAGCGGATTGGCTTGCGACATGGCCTGGTTGTATCGCTGGCCATTATGGCTCTTGGCACCGGCCTGTTCGGGGAGTGTGTTAACGCACGTTGGTATGCAGGGGCGCTCAGCGGATTGACTGTGATTGGCGCAGGCCTCTCCCTCCTTCAGATCACAATCAATCCCTATGTCAGCTTCCTTGGCGATCACGACCGTGCGGCTCAGCGAATTGCCATTATGGGGGTGGCGAACAAGTTCGCAGGCATTGTAGCCCCTGCTCTGTTCGCGATTATTGTCATGCCGCACGTCGGAGACGTTGCAGCCAGCATCCATAACACACCTGCCGGACCGGAACGCGACGCTATACTTACAGGCTTTACCAATGCCGTACACACGCCTTACCGCGTGATGGCTGGCCTGCTCGGGCTGCTGGCGTTTCTTGTTGCGCGATCCTCTCTCCCTGAAATTTCAATAGAGCAAGATCTTCCGGCACGAAGTCCTGGACACCGCAGGAATTCGCTGAGACTAGCCACTGGGGTACTCGCCATGTTCCTCTACGTGGGTATTGAGGTTTTGGCAGGGGATGCGATTGGGCTTTTTGGGCGTTCTTATGGCCTCTCTCTCGATGTAACCAAGTATCTGACGGCTATGACGCTCGCATCAATGATGGCTGGATATCTTGTGGGCATGGTCGTTGTTCCGCGGTTTATTAGCCAGGAACGCTACATGATTGTGTCTTGCGTTGTTGGGGTCCTCATCTGCCTGATAGCGCTAACAACACATGGGATCGCACCCGTGTTGTGTGTAGCATTACTGGGCTTCACTAACGCCATGATCCTACCCGCCCTCTTCCCCATTGTACTCGCAGAAGCCGGTGCTGACGGCGCAAAGGCAACAGCCTTCCTGGTCATGGCCTTTTCCGGAGGCGCTGTGCTCCCTCAGATCTTTGTTCATCTGATCCCAGAACTTGGAACCACATCGGCCTTTATGGGACTAGTAATCCCCTCCTACCTCTTCATAGGGCTTTGGATGACTGTTATCCTGATAAAAACTCAGCCAACGCTCGCTAACCTTATTAAAACGCCTGCAGGAGCTCCCGAGGCATGAAAATCTTGATTTGCCCGGATGCGGCATCCGCTCGAACTGTCGCCGCCCATGTTTTGAAGCGTCAGATAGTGAAGAAACCCGCGTCCGTTCTTGGGCTCGCAACCGGGCGCACAATGGAAGCAATCTATAAGCTTCTTGTCACGGAACACCGTGAAAGCAATTTGGATTTTTCGTCCGTAACAACATTCAATCTGGATGAATATATCGGGCTAGATGCTGCGAACGAGCAGTCTTACCATTACTATATGCAAGAGCATTTGTTTTCGAAAGTTAATGTTTCGCCGAACAGCACGCACGTTCCTAATGGTGCGGCAAGTGACGTAGATGCAGAAGCCAAAAATTACGAAGCCGCTATTGCTCGGGCTGGAGGTATCGACCTTCAACTTCTTGGGTTAGGCCAAAACGGGCATATCGGGTTTAATGAACCACTTTCTTCACTGAACTGCCGAACACGCGCCATCACTCTTGCTCAGACCACGCTTGAGCAGAACGCGGAGATGTTTGGGGGCAACCCAGACAGCGTTCCCTCTCGGGCCATCACGATGGGAACAGCAACAATTCTTGAGTCACATATGGCTCTCATGGTCGTCACTGGCCCATCTAAGGCGCAAATTGCAGCACAGATGATTGAAGGGCCTGTTACTGCAGCTGTGCCAGGATCAGCATTGCAATACCATCCATCCTGCCTGGTCATTTTAGATAAAGATGCAGCATCTGCGCTCGTTGCGCGCGAAGCCATCGATTGGCAAATGAAGCACGATCCTGAACTGATGGCTCTGATGGATTGTTTATAAGTCATAGCGGGGCAAGATTTTTGTTCTCTGCCCCGTCAATTCTCATCATGTTCACGACCATAATAGAAACAGAAGACTTAATCCGGCGCAGGGTATGAACCCCGTTGCGCCGGAAATAGCAAACCTTACCTGGCGCTTTGAACCAGTGCGTGAATTCCTGGAACGATAGCAATCAGCAAACCGCTCGGCGGAATAACGCGCTCCTTTCCTGCAAAGCTTGTCGGGTCGATCAACGTCAAATCCTGTTCCGCCAGCAACTGCTGAGCCTTTTTGTGCCAGGCACGATTATGAGCTCCAGGTTCCATTGCCTCCAGCCCGATCAGTGCCAATTGAGAGAGCTGCTTAGAGACAGGCTCAGCCAACTGGAGCTGAGGCGTCGTCGCAACTTGTTCATAAGCTGCATCATTAGCTGCCCAGACACTCAAGGAGGCTCGAAGCTGAGCGGCGGCACTTTTGTCCCCTGCGGCATAGCGCTTCGCCAGAGCGTTGAATTCTATGGCCTTGAAGCTATCCGGCGAAGCAATAGAGGCTGGACTTTTGAGCATCGCATCCCCTGTGGGACCTGCCAAATGGTTCAACGCATAGTTCTGCACCGGCACAGTGACGGACGTTAGCACCGTAAGTGGAGTAATGTTGCTCGGTGTGAGTTCTGCAATCATCCGATCCGTATGCTCGCGCGCGAGAAGACCCGTGCTCTCGAGTTCATTCATGACAACGGGAAGCCTACGATACAGATCGTCAACATCCTGAACTGTTTCCGGCGACCAGAAGCGTTCAGCAATCGCTGCCGAACGCGGCCATAGCCGTGCATCCAGCATCTCATCAGATACAATTTCCGCCCACAACGGCGCTTCCCCGCCTAGAACCAGCTTGCGTTGGGCTTCGTCCAGAGGCGCCATATCCGGATCTGGAGCAAAGGCACGTTCCAGGCGATCCAACGTCTGATGACGCAGCCGCTCGGCATCTTCAGCGCTTATATTAGCCGGGCGCGTCGCATCCGGATCAACGGCATAGTGGTTGGCTGAGGAGTACAGAAGATCCAGATAGTATCCGGCAGACACTACTACCGGATGGCCAGCCTTCGTGGCAGATCCAGTCCATTTCGCGTTTCGCCAGACTTCAACCACAACATCTTTCGGAATGGGCGCTTCGCTAACTTCGTCCCAACCCATCATGATCTTGCCTTGCGCGGCCAAAGCCTTTTCAATCTTGCCCGTGAAGGCTGCCTGGAGCGCCGGGACATCCTTATAGCCATTGGCCTTCATGTAGGAGACGATCGCCGGGTTATCCAGCCACTGCTGATCCTGAACCTCGTCCCCACCCGAATGGATGTAGCGATCCGGAAAAAGCCTTCCGATCTCAGCATAGAGATTTGCTGCAAAATCAATGACCTGAGGACTGACCGGGTTCAGTGCCGCGTTATTCAGATTGGGTCTGCGGCTACAGTTCGTCGTTGTCTGCCCATCCGCTGAACTCGTCGTACATGCTCTGCCCGCGGCATCAGTCACCAACACGGGTTGTTGCGCTGCCAGCTCTGGGTAGGCTTGCAACAAGGAGAGCGTATGCCCGGGAATATCAATTTCCGGTACCACCCTGATCCCACGATCGGCAGCATATTGAACAATGCTCCGGACCTGAGATTGCGTATAATACTGGTGATGTGCGCCAACATCCTGAAGCTTCGGGTAACGAAGGCTCTGGATCCGGAAGCCGGTTCCATCACTCAGATGCCAGTGTAGAACGTTGAGCTTTGTGAGCTCCATCGCATCAAGCTGGCGCTCCATAGTCTCGACAGACATGAAATGTCGGGAGACGTCAATCATGAGACCACGCCAGGAGAACCGCGGGGCGTCCTGAATATCGCCCTCCGCAATCTGGCGCCCTGACGGACCTGCCTGCACAAGTTGCAGAAGAGTAGCGAGGCCGTGGATCACGCCAGCCGGTCCACTTGCCTCAAGTTGAATGTTCTGCCCCTTTACGGACAGACTGTATCCTTCCCGTTCATTTACCGTCAGATAAGCAGGGTCCTGCCCGGCTCGAATAAGCAGGACGGTTTTGGGTCCGCTATTATCTGAACCGCCCTGTAATTTTTCCAGTCGGCCGAGAAACCGGGCCACGGCTCGCTGTTCAAGAGGTGTGGCTTTTCCGTCCCAAACGATCTTCACGCCTTGAAAGGGAACGGATCGACCGCTCAAACTCACATGGGCGGGAACAGGCAGCAAAACCGGGCTGGAAGACAATGCCTCCTGGGATTGCGCATGCGCTTGAGACAAGGAAAATGCGCAGACACTACTGAGCAAGACCCCAGAAAGTGCGAGAGCGTGCTGAAGGCGTTTTTTCACAAACTGTTTTCCTGATCAGTTAGGAGAGATTTTCGCGGTTCACATAAAACGTCATGAGACAGGGTCTCGGAGGTGATCCGAAGACGTCATAACTGCATCAATGCGTCAGGCTCATCGATACAGTCGGGGATGATTAAGAAGGGAGATTTCTCAGCCATAATTTGGGGCAAAGTCTCTCATTCGACGTCATCTCTTCACTGCTCCCCCGAAAGATTTTTTGTATTCTTATTACGGGATAGGAATTAAATCTCTGTCAATAGATTTTCATGTTGCATTAACGACGCCCGAGATTGTTTAGGCGAAAAACTTAATCAAGAGCGGATAAAGCCCCTCTCGAGGCCCTAATTTGGGTTCACACACACCATAATTTTGAAGCTCGTGAATGACTTATAAAACGATGCGTCCATCGTTTTGCGTCAGTCGTTTGCTCGACTAAATATGGTGATCCTCCTCGCTTCATCATGAGAGCACTGCCTGTAGAAAAACGAAGATGCATGATTTTTGAATCAAGGAAATCATTGCCGTGACATGTTTCCCTTGGGAGGAAAGAGAGGCAACCATTTGTACAGTCAAAGACGGAAAAGAATGCTGTCTTTTATGGATACAACAACCACCTGCAATGAATTTGCACAAAAATAATAGCAAATAATAGATATATATATTCTGATTTCACATATATTTTATCAAAAAAATAGGTTTGTATTTCGATATAAGCAAAGTAAATAATTATGTATCCGCAATAAGCCTCGCGCGATAAATATGAAATCACCAGAATATTACTTTCTAGAATTTCAAAAAATTCTAATGTCCACCACAACGTTCGTGGCCAGTTCATCCGGCTTCTACTCTTGCCGGAAATGTTCTGTATCACTTCCTTGTGCCTGACTCCTATAAAGGGGGCGAGAAAATCAATGGCGTCTAAATCTGAAATTCTGATTGTTGGTGGTGGCGTTGCAGGCCTAGCCCTCGCGACGCGGCTTGGAAAAGCCATGGGAAAACCGGGAAAAGCCCGCATCACGCTGATCGACAAAAGCTTTTCCCATGTTTGGAAACCAATGCTCCACTGCTTTGCGTCAGGCACGGTGGGAAACGAAAACGACCGTATCAATTTCATCACTCAGGCCAGCGGCCATCATTTCGAGTTCTGGCCTGGAGAAGTTGTATCACTTGATCGAGAAAAGCATGAAGTTGTCCTCAGCCCTCTTCATGCTTCCGATGGGACGGTGGTATTGGAAAGCCGAACCATTAAGTATGACACCATAGTCATCGCTATTGGCAGTTGCGCCAATGATTTCGGCACACCAGGCGTCAAGGAACATTGTCTTTCCATTGATAATCTGGTCGAAGCAAATGCTTTCAATGAAAAATTCCGAATGGAGCTTCTACGATCATTCGCGAATAATTCGGAACTGGATATTGCAATTGTTGGCGGCGGAGCAACGGGCACCCAACTCGCCGCAGAATTACACAAGGCGCTCGAAATAGTCGGGCCTTATAACCTCCATGCTTTTGGCAAACCGCCACCAAAACTGCGTGTCACTCTCCTCCAGTCAGGGCCACGTATTCTCCCGGCCTTTCCGGAATCAGTGTCCGCAGCCGCCCAACAGGAACTGGAACGGATTGGGGTAACGGTTCGAACATCAGCACGTGTCGCGGGGGCCAACTCAACAGGTTTCATCCTGAAGGACGGCTCTCAAGTCTCGGCAAAGCTTCGGGTCTGGGCTGCAGGTGTAAAGGCTCCTGAAGTTACGACAACTTATGGCGGCCTTGCTTTAAACAAAACTGGGCAAATTCTGGTCAATCCCAACCTGTCTTCAATTGCAGATGACAGGATCTTTGCCATGGGAGACTGCTCATTCATTGAGAATGATCCCCTTCCCGCAACCGCGCAGGTTGCCCGACAGCAGGCTCGGCATCTCGCACGTTACCTGCCTGCCTGGATCGAGAAGGGTCAGAAGGTTCCAGCCTGTATTTTCCATAATAAGGGCGCCATTGTTGCCCTGGGCAAATACAACGGCTGGGCAGCCCTCCCCGGAGGCACCGTGTGGGGTGGCGGCGTGTCTCATGGTTTATCAGCGAGGCTTGGACACCTGATGCTCTACAGAAAGCATCAAGTCGAAATTTTTGGCCTCTATCGCGGTCTGATCTCTTGTTATTCGGATTGGGTGGAGGGTTTCGTACGACCTTCTGTGCGACTGGACTAAACGCCGCCATTAGCGGTTCAAGAGCCCCCGGATAACATTTGCGCCACGACGCGCTGCCCCCGGAGAACGATCACCAAGCGACTTATCAGCCATTTCTTTTTGTCGGTCACGGTACAGTCTATGGCGTTCGGGCGCGGCGCGGATGACATTTAGAAGATCTCTAGGATCATCAACGACATCTCCGAAGTGCCAGTGCGCAAAATCAGGATTGTTTCGCCAATCAATCTGATGAGCATTCAGGAAAACGCACGGCCGAGGCGTCTCCAAAAATTCGTAAACCTGACTACTCACATCCCCTACGTAAATATCAGCGGCAGATGTGTACGTCATATCGACACACCGCTCAGATCCGGTGTCGATTAATATTTGAGAATTGCTTCGCCCGTTCCAGCTATCTCGAACTAATTGTCTGCGCCGCCTGAACATCTTTGTATGCGGTGCAACAATCAAATTAAAATCAGACTGCTTGGAAAACTGCTCAAGCAGAGGCTCAATAAACCGTTTCCAGGATGACAGCCCCCTCGCCTTATGAGCATTGTAAAGCACCGTTGGGCGTTGAATAGAAAAGAACCGTGTTACATCGGGAAAGAGCTTGCAGGTCTCAAGCTTGACTGATCCGATCACTGAATGATTTTCAGGCTTGATCAGCGCGTTTTCCAGCATTCTTTGAGCCGATTTTTGGCCCGACAGAAGAACATGATCAAATGCTTTGACTTCGCTGGTGAAGCCACGCGCGCGATCACCGCAGCCATGTGGAATATAGATCAATTGAGGAGACGAAATGCCAAGTCGCCTCGCGGATGCAACAGTATCCTCAACCGTTACAATGGCATCGTATCGATCCAGCTCCGCAGCATTATCGCGCAGCACCATATCCTTGAACATTCCCAAGATACGGATGGACTGCATCGCAGCAGTCGGCAACGATCGACGAAGTGGCCGATACTCCATTTCAGGAGCTCCAGCCGCGTAACGAACTCTTTCTAGGTGATAAGGTGTTTCCGGATCGTTGTAAAAGTTTGTAATATTGACTTTATCAGATTGAGCTAATTCCAGCGCAATTGCCGCAGCGTGATAACACTGATAAGATTCAGCAATGTACAGAAATGCAACGTTCTTCATGTCTAAATATATAGTTTTCTCTCATTTGGTAAGCAAGCACCATTGAATACCATGCCACGAGAAAACGGATTACTGAAACGTACGCTGTCAAATCTTGCATGGCTCCTGGCAGGCAAAGGCGTTGGCGCAGTTCTGAGTCTGATTTATCTGGGACTGGCCGTTCGAACGCTGAAGAGCGAAGGTTTTGGCCAGTTCACCCTCGTGTTCAGCACAGCCCAGGCCATCGCTGCGTTCGTCAGTTTTCAGACGTGGCAAATTATTATCCGGTATGGCGTGCGTCACGTAACGGCACAGGATGAAAGCGCCCTTTCGCGCCTTACAGGGTTCTGTATCGGCCTTGATGTGTCTGGGGGCATAGCCGGATGCCTCATTTCATGGGGCGGGGTTACTCTTTTGGGCCCGCTGCTTGGTTGGTCCAATGCCCTGTCCAATGCCGCACTTGCGTTCTGCTTTGTTATCCTACTGTCAGTCCGGTCCACCGCTGTTGGTCTGCTGCGGCTGCACGACCGTTTCGGTGTAGGAGCCATGGCTGATGCTGTTACCCCGATCGCACGGTTTATTGGTGCGATTGCTGCAACCTTGTGGCATCCAACGGTAACAGGCTTTCTTATCGCCTGGGCTATCGCCGATATTATAACAGCAGTCGCTTACTGGGTGTGCGTCTTGCGGACCATGCCACGATCTCTTCGCATGAGTGATCTCCGGCAAGGGTGGCAAGCCCCGCGAGAGAACCCGGGGATTTGGCGTTTCACATGGCTTACTAATCTGAATTCAATCATCGGGACAGGCTGCAATAATATCGTATTACTGCTTGTCGGTATTTTTACAGGTGCCACTGACGCAGGCCATTACCGCTTGGCTTATCAGCTCAGCCAGGCACTTGTCCGCGTATCAGAAATGTTCTCCCGAGCGGTATTGCCAGAGCTTGCCCGTGCTCATGCCAGTCAGGAAGCTGATAATATAAGACTATTACTTCGCCGTTCGACTGGTCTCGCAATCGTCGTAACGGTGGTTATCGCGGTAGCTCTTGCGGCCGGGGGGCGTCCGGTTCTTCAGTTAGTGGCCGGACATGCTTATTTAACGGCGTTCCCTTTACTCGTGATCCTTGGCATTGCCGCCTCCCTGGACCTTATAGGCGTAAGCTTTGAACCAGCCCTTATTGCGACTGGCCACGCAGGCCGGGCACTTCAGGTTCGCATTGCCCGAACAGGGGTTTTGTTCGCAACGCTTGCTGTTCTGATGCCATATCTTGGCACTATGGGCGCCGCCTTGGGCATGGTAGCTTCAGCAATTCTTGGCCTTGGGCTTTCTGCCATTACAACCAGAAAGGCGCTGGCAAAGGCCCAGAAACTCTCTGATACGCTCACCGACAGGCCTTGAACGGAAATCTTACTCAGCCATCTGGTCAGAGCGGGAAAGAGAGAGTAGCACATCCGGTATGGATCGCCGGATCAGGAACTCAGCATATCTATTGGGCTTTTGGCCCTTGGTGCTGCTTGCCTTATTGGCACGGCTGACGTTTGGTAGCCTTGTAACGACCTCGTCAGTCGTTGACGATTCCTTAAACGAACTCAAAAAATTAAGCATTTTCTGTGCGCCGCAGGATGCCTCGTCCGATCCAGGCACACATCATCATCAGAACAATCAACAGGACGATGCGTTCCTGCTGTCTGATGCTCTGGATCTTTTCCAGCTAACAATCGCTTTCTGCACGCTCGTAGCGTTGAGCATGGCGTTCGTTCACCGCGTCTGGATGTTTGCGCCAATTCGCGGGCCACCTACTCCCGAACGCACCTCTCAATGCCCCCAGGGCCCTCCCTTCTGATCTGAACTGCAAAAGCCACTCGCCTGCAACACGCACGCGGGTTTTCGTGCTGTCTATCCAGGTTCAGACCAATGCCTCACTCTATGTATCGCTCTTCCCACCTGCTTGCAGGCGTGATGACCTGCGCCGTCCTCTGCTTCTCTCCTGCCATGTCTGCCCCCCTCCGGCATGAGAGAGGTACGTCTCTCAAAGACAATCGCCGCAAACCTCAATCTCTTCCTAAACAATCCTCACCTCTTACCAAACCTGAAGTTATTACCGTCACGGCAGCCAATCATGCGCCGGCGACAAGCCATCCGGCCGGGCAGACGACTTACAGTTCAGACCGAAGCAATTTTGGTAATCAGGTGGGACAAAGCGTCGCGGACATGGTGGTTACCATTCCAGGCGTCAGTTTCACCCAAGGCAATGGGCCGCGTGATACAGTCGTTTCTGTCCGCGGGTCGGGAGATCGGCAATCCTATGGGCTAAAAAACCTGCAGGTGCTGGAAGACGGCTTTCCCATGACGCAACCAGACGGCACAGCAAGAGCCGATCTGATTGACCCTCATGCTTATCAGGGGATGGACGTGTTTGAAGGGCCGGCGTCTACCCTTTACGGAAATTATGCGATCAATGGTGCAATCAATTTCCGAACCCGCAAGGGCACGGACATCCACGGGCTGGAATTAGGATCGGATTTCGGCAGCTTCGGTATGTTTAACAACTACGCGACGCTCGGACTTGGAAACCAGCGTTATGACCTTATGGTATTCGCGAGCGATGTCCGTGGAAATGGGTCTATCGCTAACAGTCGCTACAATACGTCAACAGAAAACGTCCGACTTCGGGTCAATCTGACATCTTCAGACCGTCTCATCCTGAAGTTCGTCAACAACGTGACAGACGCGTCCCTACCTGTTCGCCTGTCTTTGAACCAGTATCACGCAAATCCTTATCAGAATGGATGTTACAATACATCCAATTCCCGCGCTGGGTGCGCTTCTGTGAACCTGCTGGTTAATGGTCGGTATGGCGGCAAAGTTGCCATGAGTCCCGAGGCTGCTGGTCTGGGTCGCTTTGATCGCCGTACCGTTACAGGCCTCCGTTGGGAGCATGATTTTAATGAGCAGACGACCTGGCGCAACCAGTTCACATACGATCAGCGCCACGTAGACCAACCCACCTCACCAACGTCTTTCGTAGGCCCCTACAACTCGTATAACGTCAGCAGCGACGTTACCAATCACGCCCGGATCGGGGCAACATCTCTCGATACATTCGGCGGACTGAGTTTTGATTATCTCGACTACGGATATCAGACGTACAACATCATGCCGTTAGGCGGTGCCACGCGAGGTGCCATGAGTTCTGCTTCCTACGGACATCAATCAAATATCGGCGCACGTTTCCAGGAAGACTGGCACTTTGCGCCCGGTTGGCATGCTGTTGTTGGACTAGGAGGTACATACTCAGATATCGGTGCCACTGAGACGTTATACGGATATTCAGCATCTGGCATGAACAGCCAATACGTCACCGCCAACCGGTTCTACTTCAATCTCGCGCCTGAAGGTGCTCTGATTTATGATCCGAGCGAACACTGGACTTTCCATACACGCGTTGGCACGGCTTATGGCACACCGTCATCTTCCAATTTCTTCATCACGCCCCAAGGGCAATATGGAAATAATACGCAACTAAAGAGCCAGACGAGTGTCGGAGTTGACCTCGGCGCGGACTGGCACCCCACAGCCACAACACATCTTCAGGTCACGGGATTTTACGAGTTTTACAACAATGAACTCGTCAATCAGTCTGCAGGCGTCAACGCCGTTGGGGCCTACACATTCAACGCTCCTGCCTCACAGCATCGCGGTATTGTTTTGGGTGCTGACTGGAAGCCTCTTCCCCATACCCTGCCCGGTGGACGGATCTCGCTCAACTATACCTATGATAATCAGGTCTACACAAAATATACGGAAGTTCTTTCCAATAGCACTGCCTCAAAGCGTTTCAGCCGGAGTGGAAAATACATCCCGGGCGTCATTCCCAACTTCCTGAATGCCCGTTTCCTTTACGATCAGCCTTCTGGCCCTTTAGAGGGCGTTGGGGGATATGCAGAAGTCACCTGGCGTGATGCCTATTGGCTAGACAATGCCAACCGCCTGAAAGCGCTCGGATATGCCCTTCTAAATCTGGAGATGCATTACGATCCCCCCGCGCGGATGGGGTGGGCGCATCGCCTGCACTGGTATTTCGAAGTACAGAACGTCACGAACCAGACCTATGTGTCAGGCGCCACGAATATCAGCGATCAGTTGCAGGCAAACGGGCAAGAAGCGACGGCAGCCACACTGATGAATAGCACTGGATCGATTTATGCGGGCTCCCCCCGGGCATATTTCGGCGGCTTACGGATAAAACTGTGATGCGCACGAATATAAAACATTATCTGGCTTCCCTTGGGCCAGACCACCTTACGGTATGGCGATGGCATTTCTTTGCGGGACTGTTTTGTCTGCCCTTTGTCGCTCTTTTGTGTCTCACAGGAAGCATTTACCTGTTCAAACCACAAATTGAAGGATGGATTGACTGGAAATACGATCACCTTCCAGCAGCAATAGCCTCATCGCCTCATGAGGACGTCACTTCTGCTCTGAAAGCTGTGCCCGGCGGCAGTTTTCTCGCATACGAACTTCCTACATCCCCACACAGTGCTGCCCGCATTCTGGTCAATCGTGCCGATGGTGAGGCCGTGCGAGTTTATGTGGAACGGAACCACCATGCCGTCCTGAAAACCGTGCTCGAAGAGGATCGGTTTGAGCGATTGGTTTTCAAACTCCATGGGCAGCTTTTACTGGGCAATCTGGGCTCAGTTATCATGGAGATGGTTGCATCATGGACGATCGTGCTTGTGGTATCGGGCCTCTGGTTATGGTGGCCGAGAAATCAACGCGGCTTGGCTGGCGTGCTCTATCCGCGCCTTCATCAGACCGGGCGGGCACGCTGGAGGGATCTGCATGCTGTGACAGGCGTCTGGGTTTCCATCGTGCTGACACTGTTTCTGATATCGGGCCTTCCCTGGTCTTATGTCTGGGGACATGTCCTTCTTTCTGCCGAGAATACTGTCGGCCACATCACATCAGTGAAAGACTGGGAAATTGGAGCGGTGCCGGCCCAAGAGACGATAGCCGGTCACCCAATGATCTCACATCATGAAGACATGCCCGGAATGGACATGTCAGAGGATATGCCGTCACAGGTGAACTTGGACGGCCTGAATAATGTTTCCCGCACAGCAGAAAAGCTGTCCCTTGCTGCTCCTGTTCTTATCACGTCCCCCGCAGGATCTGACGATGTATGGACCGTTAGATCCGACGCCCAGAACCGGCCCCTCAGGGAAAGTGTGAAAGTGATGGGAGACGGGCATATTATTGCGAGAGAACCTTTCTCCCGGAAGGCAGCCATTGACCGTGCCATAGGATATGGTGTTGCGGCGCATGAGGGGCATCTGTTCGGTTGGGCAAACCAGTTGCTCAACCTTCTAGTCGCCCTCGGCCTCCTGCTGATGAGTTGTGCCGCAACGGTCCTGTGGTTCAAACGTCGGCCCGAGGGGAAATTTGGAGCACCGCCCGTTCTTCCATCGTCTAGAATGGGTCTAATTGCGATCGGGGTGCTTTGCATCCTTGGCATTCTGTTACCCGAGTTGGGCATATCTCTGATCTGCATAGCAGTGGCTGGAAAGCTCTCGCGTTTGAAAGCATCACGAGGGAGCAGGCAAGAGACGCTTTAAATCTGTCGCTATCTGATGTGCGCTGGAATCAACGGGTATCATCCCGATCAGATGGTTCCGACCGTCCATCAGGTAGAGCAACGAGCTGTGGTCAATCAGGTATTCAGGCCCCATGCCAGAATGATGCTGCATCTTTACGTGAAAGGCTTCCATAACAGGCTGAATCTGCGCAGCCGTGCCTGTCAGCCCGATGATCCTGGGAGAAAAATTCTCTACGTAATCCTCAACGACTTTCGGGGTATCGCGTGTCGGATCAACGGAGATGAAAATGGGAGTTACAGATTTACCCAGCACGCTGAGCTCATCGAGAGCTGACGAAACTGTTTCAAGCGTCAAAGGGCAGACATCTACACAGTGCGTGTAGCCAAAATAAATCAGGGTATAACGTCCTGCAAAATCTGACTGACTAACGGGGCGTCCTTGCCCGTCAATCAATGCGTAAGGGCCGCCAACTGCTATAGTATGATGTGAGGTCAGAAAGATCCTAAATGCTGTAGCGCCCGCTAGCAACGCAAACGTAATGCTGACAATCAGCACAAGAGCTTTTCTGTCCTGCCGCAAAGGGGCGGCAGCTCTCTTGGCAGGAATTTTCTTGCGGGTCGGACGCCGTTTCATGGGGCATTCATAGCAAATGCCAATGCGCTATGCACAACATGTTTGTTACGCGGCAGACCTCGGCCTGCCCTCACAGCACGCCTTCGCTCATCATCTCACCATCCGCACCGATACGAAAATCCGCAGTCCCTTCCGTCACGAGCAGTCGGCTATATTCACAGGCACCTTCTCCGAGGCATGTTGTCACACGCTTGATACGCATCAGCGCGGATTTCTCGGAAACATCGAGCCATTGAGCGACATCCGGAGACGCGTAAGACAGACCGATGGAAATGTCTGCATGAGCAATCTGGAACTTAAAAATATCCCGCAGGATTGCTGTCGATGTCAGGGAAGCTGCGAGTTCTGGCGTTACGAGTGGCGCAAGCCGTCCCGGATAGAAGACTTCTGTCACGCCCAGAGGTCCTTCGTCCGAACGATAGCCGCGCCGGATGAACAATGTCTCGTCATTGACCGACAAAGCCGAGGCAACCTCTTCTGGGGGGCGACGCATCTGATAGTCCAGAAGCGTCATCTCGGGGCTTAAGCCTTTGCCAGCCAGAATTTCGAAAAAGGAATGGATGGTTTTCTGGCGTCCTGGACGATGCAAGGCCCCCACAAAAGTCCCGCGCCCGTGCTGGCGGACAACAACATCCCTCTCCGCAAGATAGGATAACGCCTGCCGAATGGTGATGCGACTTACGCCATACATCAGACACAGCTCAGCCTCGGACGGAAGCCGCTCCATGAAACGGCTGTCCTTGCCAATCAGCCCGGAAATATGATGCCCGACCTGAAGATAAAGCGGCGTCGGGCCATTCGTATCGAGGGCTGACGAGAAGACGGCGTTACGCATAGAGAAAAAATTCCAGAAAACGTTTCACTTTTGGATTGAAGAGCGCATCAAAACCCGATACCAAGACGTCTTATAACAACCTAATACGTCTTTGCCGATTCAGTCACTGTTTTGTGGCCAGTCTGCAGGATTTTCGTGCCTTTCCGGCGTCTCCGCAGTGTTTGAGAGCTTCTTCCATGCGTGCTTCAACCTTCCTGAGTACAGCCCTTATCGGCAACATGTTCTATGTTGCAGCCTACGCTGCTCCTGTTGCAGATACAAAACACGACGGGGAGAAGCGCCATTCTCCAGCCACGCGCAAGACTGTAAAAGCCGCTCCTTCCCGGCCTGAAGTCATCCGGGTGGCGGCAGAGTCCGTTGCTGGTGGCCGCATGGTTCCTCAGAACGGCACGAAATCACGCAGCGAGATCACGCAGGCCTATATCGCCAAGCAGGCTCCTACTCCCAACGTCTTCAAACTGCTGGGTAACTTGCCAGGCGCCAATGTCGCAAGCGCTGACCCCTTTGGCATGGTCAGCGGCAACATGACGATCCGTGGCATGAACAGTGACCAGATCGGCTTCACTGTTGAAGGCGCGCCTCTGAACGACATCGGGTCTTACATGGCGTTCCCAACAGAATGGGTAGATTCCGAGAACCTCAATGAAGTGACGATGCAGCAGGGCTCCGCCAATCTGGACTCCCCGGTCATTGGTGCATCTGGGGGGATCGTGACGATGAACCTGATCGATCCGTCACACAAAATGGGTGCGACGATTGCGGGCTCGTTCGGCTCCTACAATACGCACCGCGAATATGTCCGGCTTCAGAGCGGTGACATTGGCAACACTGGGATGCGGGCTTTTGTGGCCTGGTCTCATCTTGAAGAACCGCACTTCCGCGGCGCCGGTGACGATCACAAGCAGCACATTGATGCAAAACTGGTCAAAGACTGGGTCAATGGAAGCCGCAGCACCATGGCGCTGACATTCGATGATTCCATGAAAGTTGCTTATCTGAGCCCTTCCCTGTCTGCCTGGCAGCAGTATGGGCGTGGTGCCAACTACACCGAAGATTTTTCACCGACCGACACCAAATACTGGAAACTCCATCAGAGCCCATATCGGGTCCTGATCCTGAGTGCGCCGCAGAATATTGTGGTTAATGACAAGCTTGGCTTTGACTTTACCCCATATTTTTACTGGAACTCAGGCACGATCGCCTCAGCATCTCTTCTGTCTGAGAACGCCATCTATTCCGGCACGCAGAAATACAGCATTGACCTTAATGGTAACGGCACCACCAATGACAAGGTGATGATGTATACGCCATTCGGCACGCCTTACGTCTATCGTCCGGGACTTGTTTCCAAAGTGCATTATACGGTGGGCAAGCATACTCTTGTCTTTGGATACTGGTTTGACTGGTCCAGACAGCGCATGGTCAATCCCTACAGCGCGGTGGGAGAAAATGGTGGCCCGGCGAATGTCTGGGGATATCTGGGGAATGTGAAGCTGTCCGATGGCACGCGTCTTGCCAGCTATGACAACCTGACCATCACCCGCGTCAACACCTTGTTCTTCGGCGACACGTTCAACGCGCTGCATAACCGTTTGCGCGTTGAAGCGGGGATCAAGGAGTCCATGGTAACCCGTATTGGTTACAACTATCTCCCCGGCGCGCAGTATCGCACCAGCATGAACGCGGCAGTCGCAACGCCAAACCTTGGCGCTCGTTATCGCATCGACAGTCACAACCAGATCTTCGCGGATGTCGCGACCAATTTCCGCACACCGACGTTAAATGCGCTTTACAACACGTACAGTGCATCGACGGGCAAAGTGGCGACGCAGGCGAACCCAGCCCAGAAGACTGAGTATTCGATCTCGGAAGAGCTGGGATACCGTTATCAGGGTGATATCCTGAGTGGGTCTATCACCTTCTTCAATTACAACTTCACCAACCGCCAGGTTTCTACGCAGGTTACGATTAACAATGCGCAGATCACTCAGAACATCAACGCGGGCGGCCAGACGTCACGCGGTGTAGACATCGAACTTGGATTGCGCCCGTGGCATCATCTGCGGCCATATGTCTCGGCGGAATATCTGCACGCGACGATCGATAACAACTATCAGGTCGGATCGGATTACCTGCCAACTGCGGGAAAAACTGCCGTGCGTAGCCCAAATGTGCAGGCTTCCGTCGGGCTGGATTATGATGACGGCACATATTTCGCAGGCTTTGCCGTCAAGTATGTAGGCCGACAGTTCTCAACTTTCATGAATGACCAGGCCATGCCAGGGTATGTCAACGCAGACATGAACTTCGGCTATCGGGCTCCGAAGATCTTCCATACACACCCGGAAATCAGGCTGAACCTCATGAATGTTGGCGATAACAAATACCTGTCAGGCGTCGCCGGGGTCGCCGCATCCTCACGCGCAGCACGTGGGATCTATGGCAGCACCATCGCATCGCAGGGTTCACCGACATACTACGTCGCCGGAAGCTTTGCGGCTCTGGTCACGGCCAAGATTGACCTTTGATCTGATGCTTCAAGCCCGTCTGGATCGTTTTTTCGGGCTCACGGCCAGCGGTACAACTGCTGGCCGTGAGGTCATCGCTGGCCTAACAACCTTCGCTGCCATGGTCTACTGTGTCGCAGTCAATCCCATGATCATGGCAGAAGCTGGCATGGACCGCGCAAGCGTTCTGAGTGCCACATGTCTGATTGCAGTCTTCAGCACGACGTTGATGGGCCTTTTCGCAAATCTGCCCCTTGGTGTGGCGCCCGCCATGGGATCAAACGTCGTCTTTGCAATCATTCTGGTCAAACAGATGGGCGTTCCCTGGCAGGCTGCCCTCGCCCTCGTCTGCCTGACCGGCCTGATTTTCATGGTCATGAGCCTGACGCGTATCCGCGAGCGTATTGCCCACGACATTCCTGACACCCTTCGGATCGGTATTCAGGTTGCGGTCGGTCTGGTGATTATGTTCATCGGAATGCGCAACTCTGGGTTTGTCGTGCCGAGCCCGTCCACGTTCGTCACCATGGGCCCAATTACCAGCCCTAAAGTACTCATGACACTGGCTGGGTTTATTCTCACGCCAGTCTTGGTTGCCAGACGGGTGCCGGGATCTCTGATCATTTCGATCATTGCGCTAACGATTGTGGGCCTCTTCCTACCCAACGGAAAAGGTGGAACGATCACCACCTGGCCAGAGCATATTTTTGCCCTGCCTCGCTGGCCTCATGAAACAGCATTCCAGCTTGAGCCGCTCTACCTTCTGCATCACATTTTCTACGTGCTGCCGATGCTGTTCTTTTTCCTGTGCACTGAACTCTTTGGAACGCTTGCCAACCTGCTAGGCGTTGTAACGGCTACAGGAATGGTGTCCGAAGACGGTCGCATACCGCGGGCCAGAGAGGCGTTCATAACGGACGCAGCAGGCAGTATTCTGGCCCCCATGCTGGGGACGTCCATCGTAACGGTATACTCAGAGTCCATCACAGGGGTTCATGCCGGGGGCCGAACAGGCCTGACGGCATTGGTGATAGCAGGAGGGTTCTTCACCGCACTTTTCCTGTGGCCCCTGTTCATGATCATTCCGCCGCAGGCCACAGCGCCATCGCTTCTTATGGTGGGAATGATGATGTTCCAGGGCGTTCGCCATCTGGACCTGTCAGATCTCAAAGAAAGCGCTCCGGCTGCTTTGACGTTCATCATTGCCCTCCTGACCGGCAACCTCATCAACGGCATGGCCATCGGGACCTTTTCCTACGCGACCATGGCTCTCGCCACAGGCCGGGGCCGAGCCGTTTCGCCAGTTGTGTGGGGGCTTTGCGTAATTTTCATCATGTTCTTCGTCGTTTCCGCCCAGATGCACGGCCACCATGGCTGAGAGGATATTTCCCATGTTCCCCAGACTTTGCCTTTCAGCTTTTCTGGCAGGCCTCTCCGCCTTGGCACCTATTCACGCGCACGCTGCATCTGCTCCGAATTACGTCATTATCGACAATGATTTTGCCGGACCAGGCGGAACAAATATCCAGTCGGTCATTCCCCTACTGGGTCAGCCAGATAAAATAACACTTCTAGGATTTACGGTTGTCGTAGGAGATGGCTGGGAAAACGAGGCCGTTGCCCATCTGTCCCGCTTTCTGGAGGTTGCCTCTGCTCCAGCAGAGCTCCCGGTCGTACCGGGTGCGACCCAACCGTTGGTTAATTCTCGTCCACGCCTTTTGGCATGGGAGAAATCCAACGGGAAAATGCCATGGAAGGGTGCATGGCGCGGGAATGCTCCTGATTTCCAGCCTCCAGTCAAAGCCCTGAAAGAAGGACAGCCGACCCGTGCTGTCTCTCGGGAGACTGCCGCACTTTTCCTGATTAAACAGGTGCATGAACATCCTCATGAGGTCACAGTCCTTGCGGCTGGTCCCATGACAAACATTGCTCTAGCCATCAAGCTTGACCCTGACTTCGCCTCGCTCTGCCGCAGGCTGGTCTTCATGGGAGCCATCGTGGACGGCAATCTTTCCCAAGTGACAGAGAGCGCCGATTACTACACGGACTTTAACTTCATGTTTGACCCGGAAGCCGCCAGCATCGCGTTGGAAGCTCCCTTTCCGGAAGTCATCTCCGTGGGTTCGGTCGCCAACCCCATTCGTATGACACCAGAAATCCGCGATCGCGCGACCCAGCGTCCGGGACCGCTGTCAGACTACCTGAAGCACTATTTCCACCCGCAGCCCATGTGGGACGAACTGGCTGCCGCGATCGCTGTAGATCCCGCTCTGATTACACAAAGCGTGACGGCTTACATGACGGTTGATCTGACGCATGGCCCGAATTACGGGTATGCCCATGTGTGGCCTGACAGCACGCGCCCCCATATTGGTGAGCGCCCCGTCAAGATTGTCACAGCAGTCGATACGCCGCGTTTCATTCAGACGTTTGTCGATGCAGCCAACCGGATGAATACGCATGGTTGATGTAACGGTACCTCTCACCTCACCTGAGTTGCGTAGACGCGCGGTGGATGCCGCAGCAGGTCGAGCTCCATTTGATGTTCTGCTCCGGAATGGAAAAATTGCTGATGTGGCTACCGGAGAGCTTCGTGACGCCGATGTCGGATTAGTGGGCCCACTGATTGCCAGCACCCATCCAACTGGCCAACGACACGACGCTCTCAAAATTTTTGATCTCGCAGGCGCGGTTATTGCGCCTGGCCTCATTGACTCTCACATGCACATCGAGAGCTCGATGGTCACGCCCCGGGTCTATGCGCAAACCGTAGTTCCGCAGGGAACAACAACCATTTGCTGGGACCCGCACGAAATCGGGAATGTGAGCGGCCTGGCCGGGGTCAGGTGGGCTATTGAAGCCACCAAAGGCCTGCCTCTGCGCATTTTGGTTGAAGCTCCCTCCTGTGTTCCATCTGCGCCCGGGCTGGAACGATCAGGGGCAGCCTTTGACGCTACGGCCATGACAGAAATGCTGTCCTGGCCCGAAGTGATTGGCGTTGCTGAGGTGATGGACATGCGCGGCGTCATCAATGGCTCATCCCGTATGAGCAGCATCGTCAGTGCTGGCCTTAGCAGTGAAAAATTTGTGTGTGGTCATGCCCGGAACCTCAAGGGCCAGGATCTTCAGGCTTTCATGGCGGCAGGCATTGAGTCAGATCACGAACTGACAAGCAAAGCCGATATCCTGGAAAAGCTCCGGTCTGGCATGACGCTGGAACTGCGTGTTTCGCATGAAAATATTTTACCTGAAGCCGTTGCCGCTTTTCAGGAACTGGGCTGCGTTCCTCAGACCGTTACCCTCTGCACAGACGATGTCTTTCTGGATGACCTGGCACGCCGCGGCGGAATGGTCCATCACCTGAAATGCCTCGTGTCTCTCGGGATGCGTCCGCTGGATGTGCTGCGATGCGCCACTCTTAACGCAGCGATGCGCCTTGAACGTAGGGATCTCGGCTTGGTGGCAGCTGGGCGCCGCGCTGATCTGGTTATTTTTGACAACCTGTCTGATTTCACGCCGCTAGAAGTGTTCACGTCAGGCGTCCATGCGGCCTCCCACGGAACACTTCTGGCAGATCTTCCTGCCGAACTTCCAGGTCTCCCACTCAAGACCGTGAAGCATTCTTTAGTCACATCTGAAGATTTTCAGGTGCCCGTAACTGACGCTTCCAAAGCCCGCATTCGGACCGTTCGTACTCCACGGACGACCCAGTGGGGAGAACGTGACGTCGATGTGAAAGACGGTCACATCACGCTGCCGCCTGATACTGCGCTGATGGCTGTTTTCAATCGTTACGGAGAAAATAGTGCCCCTGGGCTTGGAGTTCTTGAAGGGTGGGGAGACTGGTCAGCTACAATCGGAACGACCATCCTACATGACAGCCACAACCTCGCAGTTTTCGGTCGAAACCCCGAGGATATGGCGCTTGTGGCCAATACTCTTATAGCCAGTGGCGGCGGTATGGCCGTTGCACGAAATGGCCAAATTGTCGCTCATGTTCCACTTCCCGTCTGCGGCCTACTATCTCCGGAAAAACTGGATGTTGTCAGTCAGCAATTCGCGGCAGTACGTGATGCTGCCGCAGCAGCGACAACATGGGATGGCCCAACGGCCATGATCAAACTTGTGACAGGCGCATCCCTCGCCTGTAATCCCGGACCGCATGTCACAGATCTCGGCATTACAGACGGCATGACAGGCGAAATCATCACGAACATGGTCATGGAGACCATTTGATGACATTTCCCTCTGAAGTCACAGCCATGCGGCGCGATCTTCATAGCTTTCCTGAAACGGCATTCCTGGAATACCGTACTGCCTCGATCGTCGCAGCGCGTCTGACAGAACTGGGATATTCTGTCAGAGTAGGCCCCGAAATCATGTGCATGGATGACGTACGTGGACTGCCGCCGCAAGAGGATATTCATTCCGCCCAAAATGCAGCATTAGCAAATGGGGCCACCCCTTACTGGCTCGAAAAAATGCCAGATGGGCAGACCGCTGTCTGTGGAGAAATCAAGCGTGGTGCAGGCCCCGTTCTGGCCCTTCGCTTTGACATGGATGCCCTCCCCGTTCACGAAAGCGCATCCGGGAACCATCGCCCTGGTGTGGATGGCTTCGCATCCAAATGCGAAGGTCGGATGCACGCATGCGGGCACGATGGCCATACGGCAATTGGCTTGGCCGTTGCGGAAAAACTGTCGCATCCCAATGCCGAATGGAAAGGAACACTCAGGCTTATTTTCCAGCCTGCAGAGGAAGGTGGCCGAGGAGCGCAACCTATAGTCTCAAGCGGCCTTCTGGATGATGTAGACATTTTTCTCGCAACCCATGTCGGCTGTCAGTTACCGAGTGGGCAGATTGCTTTGACAGCAGACGGCTTTCTCTGGGCCGAAAAATGGAACGTAACCTTCACGGGGCAAGCTGCGCATGCGGCCATGTGTCCGGAAGAAGGTCTTAACGCCCTTCTCGCTGCGGCAATAGCCATTCCCGGTCTCTATGCCCTGCCCCGGGATGGCCAGTCGGACACGCGAATTAACGTGGGACTTTTGCAGGCCGGCCGAACGCGGAACGTCATTGCGGACCATGCCTATCTCGAGCTCGAATTGCGGGCATCAACTCATGAAGGTCTTAGCCGCCTTACTGCGAGCGCGAGGCGAACCTTGCAGGGCGCAGCACTGACACAGGGCGTTGAAGCCACAATCGACGTTTACGGGACTGCCATCAGTGCCGCCTCTGACCCGGAAATAATGGAACGCTTGCGAGACGCTGTCTGCTTCACCAAAGGCGGCAGTATTGTTCAAAGCTGGCCTATTGGTGGCGGAGATGACGCGACGTTCATGATGCAACGTGTTCAGGACCGGGGCGGCAAAGCTGGATATTGCCTTTTTGGTTCCGATATTGCCGCTCCTCATCATGCCAGCCTGTTTGATTTCGATGAAACCGTTCTGCAGACAGCGGTGACGGTGCTTTCTCGATTTGTGGAGCTATCATCATGAGCACGCTTTCTTTCTGGCAGACTTTTGCTCCTGATGTAGCGCTGAAGCCCCCATACACAGATCGCTACAGAGTTCAGATAGGAAATCGGCACCTCGATCTTCCCCTGCGAGTTCTTCCGAGCAAAGACCAGGCAGTCTCATCCCTTCTGGTGAACCAAACATCCTTCGAAGTCATGGACGTTCTCTGTGGTGAACTGGTGGCTATCGCTCGTTCGCTGCAGCCAGATCTGATTGTGGGCATGCCGACCCTGGGCTTGGGTCTGGCCGCCGCCGTTGCCCGAGGATGTGGGTTGGCGCGATACGTTCCATTAAGCACGTCTCGAAAATTCTGGTATGACGACGCGCTGTCTGCGCCACTTGCGTCTATTACCAGCCCGGATAACGTCAAAAATCTTTATCTGGACCCCAATCTGCTGCCACTTCTGAAGTCAGCACAAAAGATTATTATTGTTGATGACGTGGTCAGCACCGGACAATCACTCGCGGCTGGCGTGTATGTTCTTGCTGCGGCGGGAGTGTCCCCCTGTGCAGCCCTTTGTGTCATGACCCAAAGCAATCGCTGGATAGATCGTTTTTCTTTTCCTGTCCTAAGCTGCTTTTCGTCTCCGCTCTTTGAGCGGGTTCAAGATGGGTGGCTTGAACAGAAATCTGCTTCCTAGAGCAGCTTCTCCCAAAAAACCGTGGGATCTGAAGAAGTACTCCAGATCCCACGGCATTCAATACTAACTGAGCAAACGCTATTCTTCAGCTCAGCGTAGGCTTGCGGGAATTCGCAGCAGCGACAAATTTTCCCCATTCTACCAGCGTCTCTGTGCAGTCCGTCCGATCAAGTTTGCACTCGATCAGGGTCGGGCCACGTGTGTTTTTCTTTGCCTTCTCAATTGCCTCGGCGAGTTCAGCACCGGTCGTGGCATGCAGACCGAGGCCGTACTTTCCGCTTTCTTCACCGGGTACCCCCTGATTGAAGCAGTTGATCAGAGCAGCGTAATCCCAGTTCTGGATGTAATTGTACGGACCGTCATGGATCTTGATCTCAATGACGTAACCGTAGTTGTTGATAAGGAAAATAATAACCGGAAGCTCATAGCGCACCATCTGCGCGACTTCCTGCGCGGTAAGCTGGAATGAGCCGTCACCCACCATCAGGACATGCTGCCTCTCCGGCGAGCCCATGGCATTTCCGAACATGGACGGGACAGACCACCCGATATGGCCCCACTGCATTTCGGACTCAACCTTGGCCCCTTCGGGCAGGTTCATGCGAATGGCGTTGAACCATGAATCGCCTGTTTCAGCGAAAAGGGTTGTCTTGCCATCAACAAGTTCGTTGATCTGGCGAGTCATTTCATCATTCGTCAGAGGCTTGGCCTGATCGGCCACTGGCAGCTTCACAGGCGCATACCCTGCTGCAAGAGACGCAGGCTTGCTGGAAACACGCTCCGTAAGGGCGGTGACGAATTCCTTCAGGCGGAAGCCTTCGAAGGTTTTTCCTGCAACCGTGACACGATGAGGGTCGACTTCAAGGACACGCTCTCCGCGCACCAGATCGCGCCAACCAACAGAGGAGTAGTCATTCCAGACGGGCGCAAGCGTAATGACGACATCCGCGCTCTTGACCACGTCTTCGACACCAGGGCTGCTGACTTCACCCCAGTAAACACCCCGGAACCCCGGATGCGTTTCGGGGAAGAAGCTTTTGGCTGCGGCCATGACGGTGACAGCGCAACCCAGCTTGTCAGCCAGCGCAATCGTTTCGTCCAATGCCTCGCTGGCCCGAAGCTTGCTGCCGACCAAAATGACAACCTTGTTGGCCTTCTCCACAAAAGCCGCACTCTCATCGAGAGCAGCGTTCAGACTGTCCGTGTCTGGGGTCAGGTGAGCCAACAGAGACGAGACTGGACCTGGGCGCGCACAAGGGGCATTCGCCACGTTACAGGCGATTTCCAGATAAGCGGGCTTCTTTTCGCGCAGTGCCGTCCGGATAACATGGTCAATCTTCTCAGGGGCGTTATCAGCGGACGTGATGCTCTCAGCGGCACAGGTGACGTGCTTCACCATCTCCATCTGATAGTTGTAGTCCGTGGTTCCAATCGTGTGATGCAGCACACGTCCTGAACCATGGTCATTGGAGTTCGGCGCGCCAGAGATCAGAATAACCGGCAGGTTTTCGGCATAAGCGCCACCAAGGCCGTTCATGGCCGAGATCGCCCCCACGCTGAACGTGACAATCGCGGCGGCGGCGCCATTGGCCCGGGCGTAGCCTTCTGCAGCAAAGCTACAGTTCAGCTCGTTACAGTCATAGATCTGCTTCATGCCGCCATGCTCAATCAGCTGGTCCAGCAAGATCAGATTATAGTCGCCCGCAACTGCGAAATGGTGCTTGAGGCCGATCTGCGTCAGCCGTTCTGCAAGGTAATGTCCAACAGTGAAAACCATGAGATCCTCCGGAGTTCGTTAACCCAGAGGGTGCGCGTTCAGGCTTCGGACGTCCAATATATAGTTGAGCTCTATACCATATCTAATTAGTATGGATTTATGGATCTCCGCCACCTTCGCTACTTTATCGCCATTGCAGATCACGGAAGCTTTACGCGCGCTGCCGAGGTTCTGCATATCGAGCAGCCTCCTCTGAGCCAGCAGATCAAAAGTCTTGAGACTGAACTCGGGCTCAGACTGTTCGAGCGATCACGACGTGGGGCGGTTCTGACGGATGCTGGCGAGCAACTTGTTGAGCAGGCTCGCACAATCCTCACGCTTGAGCACCAGTTTCGGCTTCTGGCAACGGGTCTTGCACGCGGTGAACAGGGGCGATTGCGCATTGGAATGGCTGGTGCCGTGTCGCTCCTTCCTCTCATTCCTCAGGCTATTCGCGCCTTCCGGGAAAAGTGGCCCGAGATTCAGATCACGCTGGAGGAGAGTAACACGCCAGCATTGTGCGAAGCGTTAAACGAGAGCCGCGTTGATATTGCGATTGTGCGGCCTCCGGCTCCGGACCCTGGGATTTCGCTCCATCCTCTCTTTGATGAACCGACATTGATCGCGGTCCCGAAGGGGCACCCGCTCTCTCAACGCGGAACACTCAGACTGACGGATGTCGCCAATGAGCCCTTTCTGATCTTTGACCGCACTCTGGGTCCAGGCTTTTACGATGCTATTATTTCAGCCTGCCAACAGGCCGGGTTCACCCCGCATTTCGGGCAATCCGCACCACAGATTGCAGCCACGGTTCCCATGGTTGCCGCAGGCCTCGGGGTTTCGATCGTTCCAGCTTATCTCAGCCAGATCCATGTTGACGGAGCCACTTTTCATCGCATCGAAGGCCCCTCGCCTCGTGCCAGCATCTCTCTCGCATCACGCACGCCAGAGCTATCCGGGCCAAGCGCCAACTTCCATAAAATATTGCTGAAACTGGCGACATCTGAAGGCAAGTGAGACCGATCAGCTTACTGGTCTCGTGTTGGCGGAAAAGCACAACGGTCTTCATTAAGCTGTAGCAACAAGACGTATACTTTCTATCCTCAACAATCTTGTTACGACCCGCTATGACAAGAACGCAGAACGCCTCACTCATTCGCTTTCCAAACCAAGAGACACCATGTTGCCGTTGACACACGACGCCTGATGACAGTGAAACAGATTTCGTCTCCTCGGCAGAAAGCTTCACCCACATCGCGATGGATGTTGAGGGGGCTTCTGGCCCTTGGTCTCGCATGGACCTGCGCTCACCTCATTACGGTTGGATCTCCGCAATGGGGGCCCGGAGCCCGACATGACTCTGTCGTTTTCGGCCAGATGATTGCGATTGCCGCGTTTCCTGTGCTTCTGCTCATTGCCTTTGGAACACAGAAGCCCTTGCATGGAGCACTTATCGCGGGGACCGCCTGTATCCTTGCTGCGCTCGGTTTACTGTTTCACGCCTGATGCAAGATAATCTTCGTACACGTATGGGCTGGCTCCATGCATGGGTTGGCTTCATCGCCGGACTGCTTCTCTTCTGCGTTTTCGTGACGGGAAGCCTCTCGGTGTTCGATACCGAACTGACGCGGTGGCTCCAGCCTGAAGTCCCGCCCCAAGCGCCCGCTTTTTCTCCGCAGGCTCTGGATCGCACCCTCCCGACCGTCCGTGAGCTGCTCCAGCAAGGAGAAAAGCCGTTCATAACTCTCCCGTCGTCGCGGGACCCTTTCGTGCGCGTCCAGCACCATGATGGATATGAATTCCTGACGGTGCCGTATAATCCGCAGACTGGAGAGCAGCTACAGGCACGCGATACTGCGGGCGGAAAGTTTTTCTATGACCTGCACTATACCCTCCGAACTGGGCTTTACGGAGAAACACTTATTGCCGCGGCCGGCCTGGCTCTTCTTGTAACAGTCGGATCCGGAATCATCATTCACCTGCGGGGACTGATTTCGGATCTGCTTCTGGTGCGACCTTTCGCCGCACGACTGCGCGCATGGCTGGACGTGCATGTTCTCGCCAGCGTTCCCTTTATCCCGTTCGTTATCATGATGGCCTATACGGGCACGTTCATTCGCACACGCACGCTATTCCCGCCCGTGTCTTATATCAGTTCCATCCAGAATTTTGTTTCGCCTCATCGAGCCACAGAAGCCGAGCTACCAGAACCAAAACGGGACATTCCGGTCAGTCCCTCTCTGCCGCCCCTACTCGATACTGCAGAGAAGACACTCGGCAAGGGGCAGACCGGGTTCATTCTCTTTCTACCCAACAGCATTCTATTTAGCCGAACCGATATGTCTGGGCCTCTACTGACACGGGAACACGTCGATTTCAGCCCGGTTGACGGGCATTTTCTACGGCATGTGCTGCTTTCAACTCCTGTCACCCAAACGCAGCAACTTATGGAAGGCATTCATTATGCCCGCTGGACAGGCACAGGCTTAAGATGGCTGTATTTTCTGTCTGGTGTCATGGGAGCCATCATGTTTGCCAGTGGAGCTATCATTTTTCTGATGAAGCGCCGCAAAGTCTTCGGAAAGCGCATCATATTCCGCGTAGCTGAGGGGCTCACGATTGGCTGTATTCCAGGCTTCCTTCTGGCAACATTGGCATTCTTCTGGGCAAACCGGCTTTTGCCAACATCTCTCCCAGCGCGCCATCTGGCGGAAGTCCACTGCTTTTTTGCCGTGTGGGGCCTGAGCAGCATTGCCGGGATGCTCTGGTCTCTGCTGCATCGTGCACTACCGGGGTGGAAGATACAGTTAAGTGCTCTCGCATTCTTGGGTGTTCTTCTAACGCCGCTCGACTTTCTGACACGTCCCGGCGCCTCCATGCTGCACGCCCCTACGGTTTTTGCGGCAACGGACATCTGCGCCTTACTCTTGGGATTTGCCTCTCTTCAGATGGTGCGCCGTCTGTGATGCTAATTTTATGTTTGGTCTTTTGGCTACTTGGCCTTGGCCTTCAGGCCGCGTGCGAACCAAAGATGCTTCGCTTCGCACGTCTGCCTGATCTGACATTGCCCCCGTCAGTTCGGTGGGGACGCTTCATTTTCCCCCTGCTTGGCCTTGTTATGGTTTTTTGGGCTAACCCGGTTGTGGCAATTTTTGTCTGGGCAGGCACATTCTCAGTGGCTGCTGTCATCGTCGCGATTATCTGGGCCTCATTAACTCACGTGCTTGAATCCCAACGATAACAGACTTTTCCCTAGGCCTTTTCGGGTGAGAACCAAAGACCAATACCACCGATAAGCGCCGTAAGTGCAACGTAAATAGCGGGCGCAACTGGCGTATGAGGCGTCAGGGCTGAAATGATTGCGGGTGTGAGGCCACCAAAGATTGCGTAGGAAATATTATAGGACAGAGACAGGCCAGAAAAGCGAACCTGCGCCGGAAAAGCGCGCAGCATCCCGATAGGAACGAGCCCGACGAACCCACAGCAAAGCCCACTCAATGCGGCCCAAGGCACGAGCGCTCCCGAGAACAACGGAAAGAGCGCGTAAAGCCCAAAACCTCCTAAAGCAAGCATGAGCCCACACGCCACGCTTAGCGCTCTGAGAGAGAAAACGTCTGTCAGCGCGCTCACCAGAACTACTGAAACTGTGAGGCAAAACGTCGCGGCAAGGCTCGCCAGCATGGTTTGGGAAGGTGACACATGATGGAGCGTCTGCATCAGCGGAGGCATCATGAGAACAAGCACTACAATGGCTGCTGTTAATGTCCATGTCGTCATCATTGAGCAAAGAATGGCGCGGCGATGGTCACGTAACAAAAGCTTTGCGGGCATGCCCTCGGCAGTTTTAGCCGTCGCATGCATCTCCCGGAATACAGGGGTTTCTTCTAGCCAACGCCGAAGGAACATCGCTCCAAAGCCGAAAACACCGCCCAGAATGAAAGGAATACGCCAACCCCAGTTTGACACCACATCAGGCGCCAGGACTGCATGCAGCAATAGAATGACGATGGACCCAAGAAGGATTCCGCCCGTCAGCCCTCCGGTGAGAAGGCCCGTGGCCAGACCAACACGGCGGCTGGAAGCATGCTCGGAGACGAACACCCAACCTCCAGGGGCTTCTCCACCAATTGCCGCACCCTGCATGATACGCAGGATAAGCAATGTGAGCGGAGCCATGATGCCAAGTGTCTGGTAGCCAGGCAGCAACCCCATCAACAAGGTCGGGAACGCCATCAGGAGCACGCTGAGCGTAAAGACCTTTTTTCTTCCTGCGACATCTCCAAAATGGGCCATAATAAGCCCACCTACAGGACGTGCCAGATAGCCGGCTCCAAAAAGGCCGAATGCCTCCGCCTGTCGCAACCATTCAGCCTGACTGTCCGGGAAGAAGTGCGCGGCAATCAGCTTTGCAAGGAACGCAAAAATAACAAAATCATAGAACTCCAGTGCCCCTCCCAGCGAAGCAAGAGCTAAAATCCGAAGCTGAGATAAACTGAGAGGCGAAGCTGCCGGGTTAGACGACATGAAGAAGTGTTTCCTGCGCACGGAAAGGTTTCAGCAGAGAGGCTGGAACAAAAGGATTGGATCTTATAATCGCGCTTGTTTCAAACCGTCCATGTTTTTTGGAATAATATACCACACAAAAACCGAAGATTTTCACTTTCAGTCTCTATAACCCTCCATTTTACCTTGAACCGAGCGGTATTTTAGCAAGGGTGGCTGAGTTATACCGAGTATTCTTATGCCTATAGGACCAGAAGGAACCCGCAGCAGGTGCATCTAGACCATTCGTTGAAAACGGGTAAGATAGCTCTTAAGGTTTTTGAGGCAACAAACTCTAGTAATCAAACGACAGGAACAGCATTTCGAAGTTTTTTAGAAAATTTTCTAAGGAGTATTCAAATGCGATGTAAATGACATGATAGAAAACTTTGATTTTGGTCGTCTCACGGTTATCGGCGATATTCTTCTCGACCAATACATCGTTGGAACAGTAAATCGCATTTCGCCTGAAGCACCTGTTCCTGTCCTGTTGCGCTCAAAGCATTCTGTTGTCCCTGGTGGAGCCGCCAATGTGGCTGTCAACGCTGCCTCTCTGGGGTGTACTGTCAATCTTGTTGGTGTCGTCGGGCCGGACGCCAATGCTGATATCCTACGGACAATTCTGGGAAAACATAAAGGCATTAACGTCAGCGGGTTAGTTGAAGAGCCTGAATGGTCTACCATTTCTAAAACCCGCGTTCTGAGCGGCCAACAGCAGATCGTCCGCATTGATGAGGAAGAGGTAACGGGCTTTACCGAACAAACTCGGCAGAGGCTGATCTCCAATGCACAGGTCGCGATCGATAACTCGGACGTTCTTGTCTGTTCAGACTATGCCAAAGGTGTACTGGCTGATGACGTTCTTGAAGCAATCATAAGATATGCCCGCGGGAAAAATATTCCTGTTGTCGTAGATCCAAAACGCAAAGATTTCACGGCCTATTCGGGCGCGACCTTGGTCACCCCGAACCGTACGGAAGCGGCCCTTGCTACCAACCTCCCCGTAAATACGGATGAAGAAGTTCTCAAGGTGGCCGCGACACTCTCCAAACAATTCGGCGGAAATGTTCTTCTTACGCGTTCTGAAAAGGGCATGACACTCTGGCAGAGGGACGGCCACGTTCATCATGAGGCTGCCCACCAGTCAGAGGTATATGACGTTTCAGGTGCAGGAGACACCGTTCTCGCAACAGTAGCGAGTATGCTCTCGGCTGGTCAGGACCTTGATACAGCGGTGATGGTCGCAACCGTTGCTGCCTCTATAGTCGTCAGAAAATTGGGTACTGCGGCAATTTCGAGAGAAGAGCTGAGCCAGCAACTTCTCAAAGACGTTCCAGAAGCCGGGTTGCTGGCGTCTTGGGAGAGCGCGGCGCGAACTGTCGAAAACTGGCGCAAACATGGGGCTTCTGTCGTTTTTACAAATGGATGTTTCGACCTGCTCCACCCCGGACATATCGCTTTAATCAAAGGCGCGGCCGCCGAGGGCGATAAGCTGATCGTCGCGATCAACAGCGATGCGTCCGTCAAGAGACTCAAAGGCGAGGCACGCCCCGTTCAAAATGAAATCGCACGCTCAACAGTGATCGGTGCATTACGGGACGTCGACATGGTTGTGATTTTCGATGAGGATACGCCTCTCGACATCATAAAAGCATTGAAGCCGAATGTTGTCGTAAAGGGTGCCGACTACACGGAGGACGCTGTTGTTGGAGGCGATTTCGTAAAGGAACATGGTGGTCGGGTAGCTTTGGTTGATATTGTCAATGGACACTCGACGACGAGCATCGTTAAAAAAATAAGTAATTGAAATTATTGTTTCATGAAATATCCACCAAATTACCTGAATAACGTTACAATAAGGCAGATAAAATCTTTCTGTAGGAGGCCCTCGCGGAAGTAAAATTAATTTATTTCAAAATATGCCTGATCCCTCTAGATTTAATTTACGGGAAATAGGAGTATGAGTATCGTCGCTTTCAAATTTTTCTCGCCTGACGTTCTCTCCATGCTCACAACGATTGTTTCCTAGATGCCTTTCAAGTCACACTGCAGGCCGGTCTCGGCCTCTAAAACCATCGTTCTTACGGGCGCGTCTGGAGGTATCGGGACGATCGTTACCCAAAAACTGTTGGACCAAGGGCATGTTGTCGTCGCGCTGTCCCGCACTGCGCCGGATATATCGCATGAGGCACTGACACATATCCGATACGATGCTGCGAACTTGCACGATATCAGCCAGATCAATAAGAAAATTTCAGAAAAAACTTCTCATATTGACGTTTTACTTCATTGCGCCGCAATCATAAGTCCAAGCACGATAGAAAATTCTCCACCAGAAGATATAATACGGCAAATATCGATTAACCTGACCGCACCCATTACTCTGACGTCTCTTCTACTGCCAAAAATTACGGCTGGTGGTCGGATCATTCTGGTAAATTCGATGGCTGCAACAATTCCTTTGGCCGGAAGTAGTGTCTACGGCGCCACAAAGGCAGGATTGCGTAACTTTGCATTATCATTAGCTCAGGAAGTGCGTTCCAAGGGTATTTCTGTTTCCTCTATCTTCCCGGGCGCTGTGGAAACCGGGATGCTACGCCAGGAAATGGAAAACGGTGGCTCGGTTCTCAATTTCGTTAGTGATCCCGCAAAGCCAGAAGACGTTGCGTGTGAAATTCTGAAGCTCATTCGCAAACCAAAACTGGAGCGTTTTCTTCCGACACTCGACGGAATTTTCGGTGGCCTTTGCCTGCTGATGCCTACGCTCCTGCGTCTTAGCATGCCAGCGCTCACGTTCTTTGGAAAACGGGGCTTTCAGAAGTTTCTCCGGAAACAGACAAGCCAGCAGTAACTCGGGCAACCTTCACACCGGAGCCGAAAGCTCGACCTCCTGACCCTACAATCCGTCTCTCAAAACTGATCTATAGGAAGGCAGAATATCCATGCAGAATACGTCGCCAAAGATAACTGCTCATGCCTCTGATCTTTTGACGCGCAAAGAAAGCCATTGTCAGGGGGCCAAGCTTAGAAAGAAAATTCCGCGTGGAGCTCATGCCGAGTGGAGTTCTCCTTCGACCCGGCAAAGCCCTATAAGCCTTCTATCTCAACAGGGTAAGGACCGGATCCCGTCTCTTTTGCCTGTGCGCTATGACCGAATGAAGGTGTCTCCCTTCACGTTCCTCCGCGGCGCAGCGATTGTTATGGCTCAAGACCTCGCATCAACCCCAGCATCCGGCATTGATGTTCAGTCTTGTGGAGACTGCCATCTTGCTAATTTCGGCAGTTATTCGTCTCCGGAAGGCGTGCCAGTCTTTGATATCAATGACTTTGATGAAACCCTGAAGGCGCCATTCGAATGGGATATCAAGCGCCTGGGAACGTCTCTGGTTCTTGCAGGTCAGGAAAATGGGTTATCCAGCAAGGCGGCCAGAGATCTAGCCGCCAATATGTCCCTTTCATATTGCGAGCAAATGACGCGGCTAGCCGCGATGACCCCACTTCAGATCTGGTCAGAGCGAATTGACCTGACCGCTGCTATTGCCGGCTTCGACGATCAGAAAGTTCGGGCCCGCGCCGAAAAACTTTTGTCCGACCGGTTGGAAGCGGCGAAGGGGCATTTCGGCCTGATCGCCAGCGACGGAAAAAATCCCTCCTTCAAAGAAAAGCCACCGCTCGTCATGCGGCTGCCAGAGCAGGAAGACACCATTCGTCTTGCCTTCAACCGATACGTTGAAACGCAGCCGTTAGAACGCGCCATTCTGCTACGTCGCTACACCCTTAAAGACGTTATTTTCAAGGTTGTTGGGATCGGAAGCGTCGGGACATTCTGTGCGATCGGACTGTTCTCAACTGCCGATGGTGAAACCATGCTTTTGCAGATCAAGGAAGCTCAGGCGTCCGTTCTACAGGCCGATACGCGGACCTCACCATTCGCCAATCAGGGCGAACGTGTCGTAACAGGCCAAAGGATCATGCAGGCTGTCTCTGACACCTTCCTCGGATGGACACACAGTAATGCATCGACCTCCAGTGACACACCATATCTATCCGGAAGCGGGCGGCAGTTTTACGTTCGTCGCGTTAAAGACAGCCGATTAGCGGCAATTGGTTCGGACGTTGCTCAGGATGGTCTGGCGGACTACGCAAAATTATGCGGCCGTACGTTAGCTCGAGCCCATGCACGCTCTGGAAATGTCAGTATGATCTCTGGATATCTGGGCAAAGGAGCTTCGTTTGCTGCGGCCGTATCGGAATTCTCCGAGACATATGCGGACCAGACTTACAACGACTGGAAGACGTTTTGCTCGGCTCTGGAAAGCGGTGAACTTAGTCAAAAATCTGCGTAAGGATACGCATTATGGTAAGGTCCTGACCGGATTTTTCGTCTTCACGTCGAACTTTCGGACTTTCCCGGTATTGGGGTCTAGGTGACATTCCCATGTGAATGTCACCCACTCAATAGGGTTGGTCTTCGTCTGATATTGCCCTCGCCCTTGTATTAGAGACGCGTTGATCACTCTCTGGCTCTCAGGCTTATCGTCTTGAAGAAAAAAGCGGTTACTTGAACTTCCCAGCCTCACGAGTTCACGTCTGGCAGCAGACTGACAGAGATAGGTTGTCATAAGCCAAGCCGTTCCTTGCGTCGCCACGGCATTCCTCTCTTGAGGATCGCGAATAGAGGCGATCTGACGCGAAATGAGCTTTTGCTCTGCGGGTGACGGACCAGTCTTGTTCTGGGCGGCCGCGTTTGCAGTCCCGGACAGAGCAACGAAGAGCAGGAACGATCCCGCTAGCAGATAATCATCGGTTTTCATAAAGTCCTCTCCACCGTATTTTGCCTGTCTTTCATCCCGAGCGTATAGGGTGGGACTGATCCCTCACCCTGCCCAGTAGCAATTTAACCCTGGACCCCTCCTTTCATGATCCGTCAGTCATCTACACTTACAACGTTCGTAGTCACCCTAAGCTGCCCTAACCGACCTGGCATTGTAGCGGCAATCAGCCAGCGCCTTTACGAACTTGGTGCGAACATCACGGAAGCACAGCAGTTTGATGACACAGGCAGTACGCAGTTCTTCATGCGAATTGTTTTCGATGTGGCAAAAGAAGCGTTATCCGAAACCCAGTTGAAAACAGAATTTTCCCGTCTGGCGGAAAATTTCTCGATGGACTGGCAAATCAGTGACATCTCAAAGCGCCAGAAAGTTCTCCTTTTTGTGTCCCGCTTTGATCATTGCCTTGTGGACCTTCTCTATCGCTGGCGTATCGGCGAATTACAGATAGATCCGGTCGGCATCATCTCCAATCATGCTCGGGAAACCTATGCTGATCTGGATTTCCATGGTGTTCCATTTCACCATCTTCCCATTACCAAAGATACCAAGGCGGAACAGGAACAGCGCATCTGGACTGTTTTTCAGGAGAGTGGGGCTGAACTGGCTGTTCTGGCGCGATATATGCAGGTCCTTTCCAACGAAATGGCCACTCGCCTTTCTGGACGTTGCATCAACATTCACCATTCGTTTTTACCAGGATTTAAAGGTGCTCGCCCCTATCATCAGGCGTTCAGCCGTGGCGTAAAGCTTATTGGTGCGACGGCCCATTATGTCACCAGCGATCTGGATGAAGGACCGATCATTGAGCAGGACGTTGAGCGGATCTCTCACGCTGACGACCCGGAAGACCTGATCCGTAAGGGGCGTGATATCGAGCGTCGCGTACTTGCTCGTGCCGTACGGTATCACATTGAACGACGGGCCATTTTGAACGGAAACAAGACGATTGTTTTTACGCCCTGAGCGAGAAGACGGCCGACCAACGCGCTTATTGAACAAGCGCCTTGACGAGAGCCTTAATCGCCTTCTGTGCCGCTTTGGACCCCCACTCCTTAAGTAGCCTGTTGCTACGAGGACGCTTGGAAAGTGCATAAGGACTTTCCCTGATGGGCGGCATGCCTACAACCTGTTCTTTCATGGACTGCGGAAGCGCAGGAAATGGGTCCACATTCACGAGTTGCATCAGAAGCGCAACGGCTATGATCTTGCAGGTCGGTTTGCGAGTGTTCAGGCATACATAGGCGCCCGTCCCGTTGGAGGCAGGATCGTATATGGCTTTCCATGTCACAGCGGGAACCGGAATACGCCCTCTTCCAACTGTTGCGGTATGATCGGGATCGTATCCGGGGCCGGTAACGACGAATATTTCGCCCTCTTGGCGTGCGCACCCTCTGACCGCGCTTTCAACACCTTCCCACGGTCCACGGTTCAACTCACCCGTTTGGGGAACAATGTTGGACAGCAGGAAAGACTGCTGCTGAGACGCAAGACCCGGCTCATTGCCGCTTGGTGTCATATGCCCTCGGTCGTAGCCTGAGGCTCTGTAGTCGGTCAGTAATGCACGCATGGAGGCTGGTAGCCTCATATCGGGAAAGAATTTTCCTTGCCGGTTTGTGTCATCGGCAATTTCGAGATTTTCTTCGGTCAGGTCCTCCGCAGACCAGAGCGGACCCTTTGTCGCTTCTGAAACCAAAACGGCATAATGGTCATTACAGAGCTGAACGGTGCCTGAGCGAGCGGTCTCTGACAGAAGTGCGGGGGGAACGCCTTTGGCAAATAAGGCTGGGCAAGAAGCCGCATGTGCGGGACATGCTACAACCAGAAACCCGATAAAACCAAGCGGAAGATATTTCAACGCCCCTCACAGACCTGAAAGCCAGACAATCTTGCCTGCCGGAACAACGAGGATATTGAAAATGACTGGTACGGGCAGAGGGACTTGAACCCCCACAGCTTGCGCCACCAGAACCTAAATCTGGCGTGTCTACCAATTCCACCATGCCCGCAGACTGTGAAGTGGGTCTAGACGATCTCCACTGCTCTTGCAATGGCTATCAACGACCTAAATGACTGAAAAATCACACCTCACAGAAAGAAAACTGATTTAGGAGTTAATTTCCAACCTTCTGGAATTTCAGAACAAAATTGTCCCCTTCCCCGATGGCGGCATATTTGGCGCGATCAACCTGGCCCAGAGCGTATGTTGGAGGAAGGGTCCAGATCCCTTTGGGCCACTGTGCCGTATCCCGGGGATTGGCGTTGATTTCGGAGCTCCCAACAAGCTTGAAACCCGCTTTCTCAATCATCTGGATAGCGTAGGCCTGTCTCACATAGCCATCTTTTGCCTGCGGGTCCTGTGGAGCGCTGGTGTTCCCGCGATGGTCTTCAATACCCAGAATACCGCCAGGCTTCAGCGCTTTGTGGATTGCCTCCAGCATCTGCGGGGCATTTCCAGCTTCCATCCAGTTGTGCATATTCCGGAATGTCATGACGAGATCCGCACTGTCTGCCGGTGCGAAATTCAAATTCTCTGCATCAAAACGAGTGGTTTTGACGGCTCCGTAGATATCCGGATGCGTCGCCTGAAGCTTGGCAATACTCTGCTTTTTGATATCTGCTGGCCCGAGAGCAACCGTATAAGTGCCTTGATCATGAAGATACGGCGCGAGAATTTGGGTCCAGTACCCTCCAGCAGGCCAGATCTCTACGACATTGGACGTCGGAGTTATCCCGAAAAACTGCAGCTCTTCCAGCGGGTGCCGAACACTGTCACGGGCGACGAATGCCGGCGTTCGCTCTGAAAGTTTGAGAGCTTGATCCAAACTTGGGCCAGCCAATGCTGGCGTGGCTGTCAAACATGACAAGGCCAACAGAAAACCGGATCTCGACAGCATGATAATGACTCCTGTTGCAGATGTTGTGACTGTGACACGAGGTTGTAGAGGCTGTCTTCACACTTCTTCGAAGCCTGGCGCCCAAACGGTGCTTTACAATCGCGAAATCTGATAAAGGATAATTTAACAATCATCCCATCCGGGAAACGGCAACAGGGCAAAGCACACATGCGTCTCGACGACCAACGGGAAAGCACCAACATTGATGATCGACGCGGTTCCGGAGGCGGAGGACGCGGTCCTTTGAGGATCGGAGGCATTGGCGGTGTCATCCTTGTCATAGGGGCGCTGTACTTCGGCGTAGATCCCCGCGTAGTCCTGAACCTTCTGGAAAACGGACCGACAGCAAACACCCCGACGGCCAGCCAGCCTCAGGCAGCAAAAGACGACCCCGGCAGAAAATTCATCGCCCGTATTCTCGGCTCAACCGAAGATGTCTGGAGCAGCACCTTTCAGCAAATGGGCCGAACCTATCATGATCCCGGTCTGGTTCTCTTTTCTGGCGGGACACAGTCTGGCTGCGGGTATGCACAGACATCCGTGGGCCCATTCTATTGCCCTGCCGACCATAAGGTCTATCTGGATCTGCAGTTCTTTCAGGAATTGCAGGATCGTCTGGGAGCAAGTGGCGACTTTGCCAAGGCCTATGTCGTGGCTCACGAGGTAGGGCACCATGTCCAGAATGAACTGGGCATTATGCAACAGGTCAATCAACAGGGAAACGCCGCACAAAAAGGGGCAAATGGCCTTTCTGTCCGTGTTGAATTGCAGGCGGACTGTTTCGCGGGTGTCTGGGCCAAGCGTGCGAACGATACCCGCCACTTCCTTGAGACGGGAGATATTGAAGAAGGTATGAACGCGGCCTCAGCCGTTGGTGACGATCGCCTGGAGCGCAAAGCTCAAGGTTATGTTGTCCCGGACAGCTTCACCCACGGGACATCTGCCCAAAGAGTTGCGTGGTTTAAGCGCGGACTGGAAAGCGGAGATATCAAACGCTGCGATACGTTTAACGCCCCCGCGCTCTAATCTTTCTGACCTCTGGGCATGGAGAACTCAAATGTTCCTGTAATGCCCAGAGGCCAGACATCTGACACGTTTCGATGCCGTCATACCTCTGGAAAATTTCCATATTCTGGTGCTTCAATAGGCGCATCTTAAAGCTTCTGCTGGAAACTGTGACCATGAAGCGTATCCTGCTCGGTGTCTTCTCCCTAGCCCTGCTTTGCAGCACCGGCACAGCATTGGCCGAACCTGCATCTTGTACGCCTGGAACGACCTTTTTACCTGCGGGGTATCAGGGCTGGAGCAACCCCACTCCTTTGACCGCAGCCACAGACAAGGCTGGTCTTTCTACCAGTCATCTAACACTCAATCACGCGTCTGCCGTTCATCTGACACACACTCCAGACGTTCACTTCCTGCAGAGGCCCGCTGAACCAGGCGGAAGTGTCAGCTATGGAGGGATGATTGCTTTCGAAGCTCCCCAGTCGGGAACTTATCGCATCATGCTGCCAAACAAGACATGGATTGACGTTCTTGGACAGGCGGGACTAGCCGTTTCGACGCATCATCAACATGGTCCCGACTGTTCGGGTATCCGCAAAATGGTAGATTTTCAGTTACCGGCCGGGCAATACACGCTTCAACTTGCAGGAAGCGGTCTGCAGGATATGCCCGTCATGGTGTCTGCCTTGCCGTGATGCGCTATCCCATAATGCTGTTTCTGGGCTTTCTTACGACTGGAGCAGCATTTCCTGCGATAGCCGAGAATATTTCCCCAACTGGTGCGAAAATCGAACTGGGGCACAGACTTTTCTATGACGCGGACCTCTCTCGTGACGGAAGCATGTCGTGTGCAACCTGCCATGAACAGCGTCATGCCTTCTCAGATGGGAACCCAACCCATCCGGGAGTGACAGATGAAGACGGAATCCGGAATGTTCCACCCTTAGCGAATGTCGGGCAATTTCATACGCTCACCTGGATCAACCAACACGTTATAACACTGGAAGATCAGTTCTTTATTCCGCTGAGTGGCCATCACCCAGTGGAAATGGGCATGACAGACATGCCCGAGCTCGCACGTCGGCTCTCCGCAAACCCTTGCTATCGCGTTCTGTTTTCAAAAGCCTTTCCTGAAAAAAATATTCCGATTGATTCCCGTTCCGTAGCCCAGGCCGTGTCGGCCTTCGAGCGAGAGTTAATTTCCGATAAGTCACCGTGGGATCTTAGGTTATCCGGGACGACGCAGTCACAAACAAACGGAAAAAAGATATTCTTTGGCAAGGGAAAGTGCAGCTCATGCCACCAACCACCCCTGTTCACTGATCAGGAATTCCATACACTGTCGACATCTTATTCCGAACCCATCAGGACGCCTTCTCTTAGGAATGTCGAAGTAACCGCTCCTTATTTGCATGACGGTTCTGCCCCCACTCTTAGAGACGCTATTCTGGCGCATCCGAAAGGCACGCTGCTTTCGCAAAACGAACTGATAGATCTGGCCGCGTTTCTTAAGCTGCTGACGGATCAGAATTTTCTTTCTGATGGCAACTTGGGGTTGCCATCTGAAGAATGCCCAATAAGCACGCAATGATCAGCCCTGGATAACGTAGCCAGTCTGCACACACGTTATACAAATCCGACTGCGCTTTTCAATTGAACCGGAGCGATGGCTTGGTACGAGGCCTCGATACTGATACATCCGTTGGTCTCCGCTCCACTCAGATGATCTGTCGGGAACCATTCATGACCAAACTTACAGCTCTTGTTATAGGACTTCTGTTCGGGTCTACATCGATAGCTTACGCAGAAGATGGTCAGGCTCTCTACAGCAGCAAGTGCAGCGTATGCCATCAGGCCGCCGGAATTGGATCGCCGGGGCAGTTTCCTCCCCTCAGCGGAAGAATTGGAAAAATCGCCTCATCTCCTGAAGGAAAGGCTTATCTGAAAGACGTTCTTCTGAATGGCCTTCATGGCGCGATTGACGTCTCAGACGAGACATACGTGGGCTTTATGCCGTCTTTCAATTCACTGACAGACAGCCAGATTGCCGCGGTTCTTACGTATGTCTCCTCCCTGAATACGCCTGGAAAGGCTCCAGCTTTTTCTGAAGATGAAATCAAGTCTGCCCGTGGCACTCCAAAAAAAGCGAAAGAAATTATTTCGGAACGAGCAGCGCTCAATTCCATCCACCCTCTCCCGTAAAGAATTTACTTTTAGAGATCCAAAGCTATTTTCTGTGACTTCCCATTAAAGAGAATATGGGATGTCACAGGCTAATTTTTAACCTTTTGCCATATTCTTTTCTTTATAAAAAAGACCAGAATGCTCATAGCGATCAGGTACAGCAGAGTAAAAACGCCTACCTTACGTCTGGTGTGAAGATGTGGATGGGCCGCCCATTCCAGAAACGCGCCTACATCCTGCGACATCTGGGGAATGGTTGATGCCGTTCCGTCTGAGTATTGGACCTGACCATCATGTAGAGGCTGAGGCATCGCGATGTGGCGATGCTTCATCGCCAGATTGTAGTACGAGCCTTTAGGCAACACCGTCCCTTCCGGGGCGGATGCATAAGACCGCAAAATCTGAATAATGCGCGCCGTGCCTCCTTGTTGGGTCAGAGCAAGTCGTGAAAAATCTGGAGGAAGACCACCGTGGTTGGCTAGTCTTGCCAAGTTTTCACTTGGATAAGGCGATCCAATTCGATCTGACGGGTGGGCTGGCCGTGTTTTAGGATCGCCATCATCGTCAAGACCATCGGCAACCTGATGCTGTGAAGCATACTCTTTGATGGCCGCCATAGACAGGCCGAGGTCTGAAAGATCTGAATAAGCAATATAGTTCAAGCTGTGGCAACTACTGCAAACTTGCCTGAATACCTGGAGGCCGCGCTGCTCAGGCGTAGATGCGCCTGCTTTGAAAGAAAAAAGGGCGAGTAAAACTAAAAAAGAATATTTCATTCCCTGCCCTCTTTTGCGAAGCCCAAGGAAGATGATGTTTCGCCACGCGATTGAAGAGGCAAAAGTATCAGAAAATATAAATACCAATAGAAAACAGCAACGCGGCTAAGCCACAGCCACCCTCCTGCGGGTGGATGCATTCCAGCGAAACCCAAAGCCATAAACGAGAAGAAAAGCATTAAAAGCGCTGGTCGGAGGAGAGGTCGAGACTGTGCCGATCTGACAGGGGACTTATCCAGCCATGGCACCGCAAATAATACGCCTATGCTTCCTGTCGCAAGGATGAGGCCTCCAAGTTTGGAAGGAACCGCCCTTAAAATCGCATAAAACGGTGCAAAATACCATTCCGGCGTAATGTCCTGAGGCGTCACAAGCGGGTTGGCCTGTACGTAATTCTCTGCAAGAGTCAGAAAATCCGGAGCGAAGAAAACAACTACTGCATAGAGGATAAGAAACAAACAAAGCCCCAACCCATCCTTGGACGTATAATAGGGATGAAATGGGACTGTTTCATCAGAATATTCAGGATCTATTCCTGTCGGATTATTTGATCCCGCAACATGCAATGTTGCAATATGAAGCGCAACGACGCCAATAATAGAAAATGCTGTCAGGAAATGAAGAACGTAAATCCTGTGTAAAGCAATATTACCAAGACCCTCCCCTCCCATCAGCCAGGACGTCAGGGATTTGCCAATCAATGGCACAGTATTGAGCGCATTCACGACCACTGTAGCGCCCCAATAGGACATCTGCCCCCACGGGAGAATATACCCCGCAAAAGCCGTTATCATGACCATTAAAAGCAGTCCGAGCCCTGTGAGCCAGATCAGTTCGCGAGGCGCTTTGTAGGATCCGTAATAGAGCCCTCTTGCGACATGAACGTAGAGAGCGGCAAACAGCATGGAAACGCCGCCCATATGAATGGACCGAACCAGCCAGCCCGATGCGACCTGCCGATCCATGATCTCAATGCTTGAAAATGCATCTGACACTGTCGGAGTGTAATTAAGAGCAAGAAAGATCCCGCTCAGCAAAAGCATCCCGAGCGCAACCGTGGCAAAGGCACCGAAATTCCATAGATAATTGAGGTTTTTCGGCATCGCGAAGTCAACATATTCACGCCGAAAAGAGGAAACAATCGGGAGGCGTTTCTCTACCCACTTGGAGAGATCTTGAGGTTTATCGGTCATGAGGGCAATCAGATCTGCTGGATCGTCGCAATGTCAAAATCTGGATCGCCTTTACTCTTCCCAATGAGAAGGTGCTGATCAGAAATTATCGTCACGGGCGGAACTGGGAGATTATAGGGCGCTGGCGCATCCTTATATGCCCGCCCTGCGATATCGAATTGGGACCCATGGCAGGGACAGGCATATTTCCCGGATCGATCGCCTGACGATGGCGCATCAAAAGATGGCACACACCCCAGATGCGTACAGATCCCGATCAGAACGCCAATTTCAGGCACAACAGAGCGATGCCAGTTGATCGCATCCTGAGGTTGCTGGTGCATTTTGGAATCTGGGTCACGCAGCCGATGCGCCAGTTCAGGAACACGGAGCGAAGCCAGCATTTCGGGTGTGCGCCGCTGAACGAACACCGGCCATCCACGCCACGTCACCACAAGCTGCTGCCCCGGCGCCAGCTTCGAGTAATCAACCTCAACAGTATCATCTTCGCCAATGCGACTGCTCTGCGTACCATTCAAACTGTTGAGAAACGGATATGCCAGTGCACAGGCCCCTGCACAGCCCATCCCCAGCGTAACTGTCGCGAGCACATCGCGTCGCCGAGGGTGGTTTTCCTCTTCCAATCCCTGTTGGGACGAGGAAGGAGGTGCATCATCCTGTGTCATGGTGTCCTACTCAAATAACCAGCTCAAATCATTCAAGCCCATATGGGTGAAGTCAATCTTAAAGATACGCTGCACGAAACGGAGCCTCTGTTTCTCATCATGCACCTCCAGGGGCCAAACCGCTCTTTTCAACATCATACCCATTCATAAAAATGACATGAAACTCTTGAAATTCCTTGATGATTTCATCCGCCGGGGCTGATAAGCGTCTTATCACAATTGAGTGTATGGAAGAGATCAACGGTGGCAACAAAACTGAACCGTCGCGGCGTACTAGGTCTGGGAGCAGGTTTTTCCCTCAGTGCGCTTCTTCCATCCATTCAGCGTGCCCGTGCCATCCCTGCCCGTCGGGACACAGGCACGATCGAAGACGTCCAGCATATCGTTGTGCTGATGCAGGAAAACCGATCTTTCGATCACTATCTTGGTCATCTGTCAGGCGTTCGAGGGTATGGAGACCGGCATGTCGTGCGTGGTCCGAACCGCGAACCGATCTGGTGGCAGCAACGGCAGAAAGCCGAAAATGGCTGGATCACGCCGTTCCATCTCCCAACACAAACTACCAGTGCAGAATGCGTGATTGATCTGGACCATAGCTGGGCTCCTACTCACGCAGCGATCAACAAAGGCTGGAACAACCAATGGCCTCGTCACAAGAAAGATATGACGATGGGCTATTACACACGGGAAGATATTCCCTTCCATTACGCTCTGGCTGACGCGTTCACGGTCTGCGATCACTATTTCTGCTCCACGCCGACACAGACACACCCCAACCGCTTTTACCTCATGTCGGGCACCGTTGATCCCAATGCGTCAGGGGGCGGCCCGATCCTCGACAATGTGGATTGGGTAGACAGGGATTTTTATCCCAAGGTGCCTGAACCTTTCACCTGGACGACCTACCCTGAGCGCCTTCAAGAAGCCGGTGTGTCATGGCAGGTTTATCAGCAGGGCCTGTCTGGCGCCGATGTTGAGAATGGTAATTTCGGCACAAACGTTCTGATGTGTTTCAAGAACTTCGCTGACGCCAAGCCGGGATCAGCCCTGCATGAGCGCGCCATGACCGCGAGAACCCTTGATCACTTGAAACAGGACGTTCTGGCGGATCGGCTGCCACAAGTGTCATGGATCCTGCCTCCGGCGGCATATTCTGAACACCCCCGGTGGACGCCCGGCTACGGTGCAACCTTTATTGCTCACGCGCTCGATGCCCTGACGGCAAACCCGGATGTCTGGGCCAAAACCGTCTTTCTCGTGATGTATGATGAGAACGACGGGTATTTTGACCACATGCCGCCCCCACAGCCTCCCACACCGGTTCTTCCCGGTCAGAGCACGGTGACGACCAGAGACGAAATTCACAATCATCTCCAGAGCTTCAGGCCAGACCGCTACAAGGCTGACGATCTTCCTTATGGTCTGGGGCCGCGTGTACCCGCTTTCGTTATCTCTCCTTGGAGTACCGGCGGCTTTGTCTGCTCCGAAGTGTTTGACCACACCTCTGTGCTACGCTTCATCGAAGCCCGTTTTGGCGTCAGGGAAACCAATATTACGCCATGGCGCCGTGCAGTCTGCGGCGATTTGACCAGCGCGTTCGATTTTTCGCGCAAAACTACGGTTAAGCCGCCGCTTCCAGACACGGCCGCCTACAGGAAAATTGCTGACGCGTCCTGTAAGCTTCCCTCGCCCGTTATTCCTCATCAGAGCACGCTCGAGGATATCGGCAACCAGGAACGAGGTGCACGCTTGGCGAGGCCACTGCCATACCAGCTCTCTGCAGACCTCCTGGAGGCCAGTGCAGACAGCGTGACTTTCGAAATCCGCAATGACGGCACATCCGGGGCATGTTTTTACGTTTACCGTGATGGAACCGAGGAAACCCCTCGCCGCCATACTCTGGAGCCGGGAAAAGCCATCACTGACGTTTGGCAAATAGAGAGCGCCGGACAGCACGACTTCACCATTCTCGGGCCAAATGGGTTTGCGCGTTACTTCCAGAACGCGAAACCTATGGATATCCAGGTTCAGGCGCGGGGAGATACTCAGACCGGCAATCTGGTCCTAAACCTAAAGAATACTGCGTCCACAGAAAAGAAGGTCAGGATCCAGGATAACGCTTATGGTGCGGAAGACCGTTTTCTTTCCCTTGAAGGAAATCAGTCGGCATCCGTGTCTGTCGATCTCGATGCCAGTCATCACTGGTATGATCTTGTTCTCTCCTGCTCCGATGAACCGGGCAATCAATCTCGATTTGCAGGGCATGTAGAAACCGGACAAACGAGCATCACAGATCCTGCCATGGGCAACGTTCTGGCTTGATGGACACAGGTATACTATCGGCAAGAGCATATTCTGGAATGCTCTTGCCGGAAACGCCAGCTTAGCCGCTTATATCAAGGCCGATGTCCAGCGCTTTGACCGTATGTGTAAGCCAGCCCAAAGACAAAACGTCCACTCCGGTCTCTGCAATCGGGCGCGCCGTCTGCGGTGTAATTCCACCGGATGCCTCTGCAATAGCGCGGCCATCGATAAGTTTGACAGCTCTACGGAGCGTTTCCACACCCATATTATCGAGAAGGTAAGCATCTGCTCCGCCAGCCACGAAGGCTTCTTCGAGCTGGTCCAGCGTATCAACCTCCAGCTCAATCTTCATCAGATGCCCCACCCGCTGACGAGCCGCCTTCAAAGCTGCTGAGACGCCCCCACATAAAGCCAGATGATTGTCCTTAATCAGGATGGCGTCATCAAGCCGATATCTATGACTGGCACCACCTCCTGCACGTACCGCATATTTCTGAACCGCTTTAAGGCCAGGAAGCGTTTTGCGTGTACAGCAGATCCGAGCCCTCGTGCCATGAACAGCATCCACGATCGCCCGTGTCGCTGTAGCGATGCCGCTCAGGTGCGAGAGCAGATTTAACGCCGTGCGTTCGCCTGCCAGAACCGTACTTGCAGACCCGTCAATGACGGCTAGGACATCCCCGGCCCCAATCCTGTCACCATCCTGCCTGTGAGAAATAAACTCAGCCTTGCGGTCCAGAAGACTGAATGCAAGCTGGGCTCCCTGTAACCCAGCCAGAACGCCATTTTGTCTTGCACGAAAAACTGCCTGAAGGGGCTGTTCAGGATCAAGAAGAGCCTGTGTCGTCACATCTCCGCCCGTTCCCAGGTCTTCAACGAGCGCGGCACGAATTACAGGTTCCCAGAGAAGATCAGGCAGAAAGGTCTGAAAGGTCATGCAATGTGTCCTTATGGCGAAGGAAGATCAGTTATGGTCAGCACAGTTCGGTTAGGCATCGTTTGATTTGGAAAGTCCGTGCGCCAGTGGCTTCCACGACTCTCCCTACGTCTCAGGGCAGACGATGCAACGAAGGCGGCAATGAGCGCTTCATTACTGACGTGGATATCCGGAAGAATTGTTTCAAAAAGGGCCTGCAATCCACGCTCGTCCCTGAGCAGTCCGGCATACTGGCTCATGAGTGAGGCCAAATCATGCATAGCAGGAGCATTGCTGACTTCGCGCGGCACAATCGTCCCGAACGGCACCTTTGGAAGCATGCTGCTATCGACGCTTTCTGCGACCCATTTCCCGGTTACGAAGGCTTCGAGCAATGAATTACTCGCCAGGCGATTAGCGCCATGAAGGCCGGTACAGGCCGCTTCTCCGCAGGCCCACAGACCCGGCACAGAGGTACGCCCCTGTTCATCAACATCCAGACCACCCATGTGATAGTGCATTGCTGGACTGACCGGAATTAACTGTGCGTCCGGATCAATCCCCATGGCCATGCATGACGCTGTTATGGCCGGAAACCTCGCACTAAAGGGCGTTTTTCCTATTCCGCGCGCATCCAGAAAAACGTCGTGTCCGCTTTGAATATGAGCCGAAATCGCTCGCGCGACGATATCGCGTGGCTGGAGTTCTTCCGTAAATCTGTTTCCAGTTTCATCGACCAGAAGAGCACCCGCCCCGCGTACCGCCTCGCTCACCAGAGGTCTGCGGCCAGTCTGGCCAACGCCTTTGAGAGCTGTTGGATGGAACTGGGTGAATTCCATGTCGACCAATCTGGCACCAGCCCGTGCAGCATGAGCCAGACCGTTCCCGGTCAATGTTCCAGGACTGGTGGTACAATCATAAAGAGCGCCAATGCCTCCGGATGCGATGACGCAGCATGAGATGGGCAGAAAACCTTGTGAGGTCCTTACGCCGATAAGGCGTCCTTCTTCCGTAACCAAGCCCTCCAGTCGCGCTCCTTCCAGAACAGTGATGGTATCGCGACTTCGAACACGCTTTATCAACGTCTGCATGATCGCAGCACCGCTTCCATCTCCGCCGACATGGAGAATACGGTGTCTGGAATGCGCGGCCTCCAGATGCAGGTCCAGCGCTTCGCCCTTTTTTGCAAAAGGGACGCCCCACTCGAGCAAAGTCCTGATGGCGTCAGGTGCCGAGTTCGTAATCAGTTTCACTATGTGGGGAACACTGAGGCCGGCACCTGCGGCTAACGTGTCCTGAGTGTGCAGATCCGGTGAATCTTCTGCTCCAACTGCGGCTGCAATTCCCCCCTGAGCCAAAGAACTCGCCGCCTCGTGCCCTAACGGAGCCGGGCTGAGAACAACACAGGGCTGGCGAAGGTGCAGGGCAGCGGAAAGACCTGCCAGTCCTGCCCCTACGATAACGGGTTGCCCAGCGAGATGACTTAAAAGAATGTCCTTCACAATTAGATTGCCAGCATTCTCTCGACCGCCATGCGGGCTCGCCCTTGAAGCTCGGACGGAATGGTTACCGGAGTTTCGAGGTTTTCGAGCGCTCTGCGGATTCCTGCCAACGTAATGCGCTTCATGTGTGGGCAAAGATTACACGGGCGAACAAACTCGGTTTCCGGATTCAGCGCGGCCAGATTGTCGCTCATCGAGCATTCTGTCACCAGCAACACTTTTTCCGGGCGGTGGGTCGCGACGTAGTCAATCATATTGGCGGTAGAGCCGGAATAGTCCGCCTCGGCAACCACCTCCGGCGGGCATTCAGGATGCGCTATGACTGTCACACCTGGATGAATTCGCCGATACTGCCGAATTTCCTGCGGTGTAAAGCGTTCATGCACTTCACAATGACCCGCCCAGGTCAGCATTTCGATGCCTGTTTCGTTCTCGATGTTTTGAGCCAGAAACTCGTCTGGAATCATGATAACACGAGGAACACCTAGGCTTTCCACGACCCGTCTGGCATTACCCGACGTGCAGCAGACGTCTGTTTCCGCCTTCACTTCCGCTGTACTGTTAACGTACGTGACAACCGGAACCCCCGGATAGCGCCGCTTCATCTCCCGGACGTTTTCCGCCGTTATGCTCTCTGCCAAAGAACAGCCAGCCCGATCATCCGGAATTAGAACCGTCTTGTCGGGATTCATCAGCTTGGCGGTTTCCGCCATGAAATGAACGCCCGCCATGACAATGATGTCTGCATCGAGGTTCTGGGCATCACGAGCCAGAGCCAGACTGTCTCCTCGGATGTCCGCGACACAGTGGAAAATTTCCGGCGTTTGATAGTTATGAGCCAGAATAACGGCATTTCGTTCGCGTTTCAGGCGAAGAATAGCCTCGATGTCATCCGCGTATAAGCGTTCCCAATCCTCCCGCGCCATCAGGCGGGAGACAGGTTCGTAAAGCCTGTCACGGCTTTCCAGGACATGCTGACGGCCCATGACGGACTCCGTAATAACATTATGCTCCTATTGAGCATAATGCATCTTGCCGTATTCACAAGCCTGTCGGTCAACACGTTTTCAGGAGAATGTTCCCAGTGGAAGCTTGGCCCCTGTCAGATAGCAATTTTCAGAATTGTCAGTCCGGAACCTGTAAAGCCGCGCAGGCCTCCCCTGAACCCCGCTCTCGTAGCGATCGGTTTCACTGACCAGATCCTGATTTTGTACCAACCGACGAAAATTCTGCTTGTGCATCAAACGCCCGGAAAGAGCTTCCATCGCTTGCTGGAGTTGAAGAAGCGTAAATTCTTCGGGCACGAGCTCGAACACGACAGGCGTGTAACGGATTTTCGCTCTTAAACGAGACATCGCCGTTGCGAGAATACGCCGATGATCCCAGAGCATGGGGCGCTCTCCCAGCCCGGCACTGCAATAAGGTGACTCCTGGACCAGCCCTGCCTCCCATAGCAGTTCATAACGCTCAAGCACGGCTTCGTCGTTCCAGCTTTCTCCATTTAGGCCAAACGTGACCCTACAGCGGTCGAGCTTTTCCTCCTCATGGGCCGCCCACTCAAGAAGGGCTCGCTCAATGGTCTTGAGGAGGGCAACGCTTCCTTCAGTTCGGCGGTCTTCCCAAGGAAAGTACTGATACCATCCCCTCCATCCTGCCTGATCGCCACTGTCGCGCGTCAAAGCCATGTAGGAAATACGCACAAGCCGTTCAATTTCAGCAGGAACAGAGTCCCCGAACGTATAGAGCTGCTCAACATGGCCGAGGCGGAATCCCGTGAGTTCCTCTACCCAATGGCGCACCCCACGCTGCAATGACGAGTGTTCCGTTTCCAGGGCGCCTGCGGGTAAGCAGGCTCCGTTCTGAACGGTCAGAACTTCTGGTGTTCCGCTCTGGAGTGTGGTCAGGACGGCAACCAGTTCCGCCCGACACGTCGCAACGTGATGATTCATTTTAAAATCATGTCTTCCCGTTGGGTAGAAACTCCAGAAGTAACGCTTTGTTCAGAAAGGAGGCTGGGAGTTTCTTGCTACCACCTCCCCTCCCTAAGGTTTCAGCCTGCGATGCTGTCTGGCATGGACGCCATATCGATCACGAAGCGATATTTGACGTCTGAACGCAGGACGCGCTCATACGCCTGATTGATCTCATCCATCCGAATGATTTCTACGTCACTGACGATGTTATGCTGACCGCAGAAATCAAGCATTTCCTGCGTTTCCTGAATACCACCGATAGCGGAGCCAGCCAGACTACGGCGCTTGGCAACAAGGCTGAACGCCCCAACCGACATCGGCTTTTCCGGCAGTCCTACAAGCACCATATGCCCGTCCTGCTTCAGCAGGGACAGGTAGGCATTGATGTCATGATCTGCCGACACAGCATCAAGAATGAAATCAAAGCGGTTCGCCTCGGCAGCCATCGCTTGTTCATCGCGGGAAATGACAACCCGGTGTGCACCAAGTCGCTTCCCATCTTCGACTTTACTCGGAGACGTTGTGAACAGCGTCACTTCGGCTCCCAGCGCAACGGCAAATTTGACCCCCATATGGCCAAGTCCACCGAGCCCTACAACACCAACACGATGCCCTGCCCCAATTTTCCAGTGAGACAACGGAGACCATGTCGTGATCCCGGCGCAAAGCAATGGTGCCGCCGCAGCCGGATCAAGATTTTCGGGAATACGCAGGACGAAACCTTCATCGACAACGATGGCGCGCGAATATCCTCCGAACGTGTAGGCGCTTTCTGCCGGAAATGCCGGATCGGGGCTGTTGTATGTCCATGTTGGACTGGCATCGCAATACTGCTCCAGACCAGCCTCGCAGGACGCGCAGGTTCGGCATGAATTCACCATGCAGCCCACGCCCACTCGGTCACCGACTTTAAAGCGTGTTACGTCAGGCCCAACCGCTTTGACATGCCCGATAATCTCATGACCTGGCACGCATGGATAAGAAGCAGGTCCCCATTCGCTCCGTGCGGTATGAATGTCAGAGTGACAGACACCGCAATGGGTAATGTCAATCTGAACGTCCAAAGGACCGCATTCACGACGCTCAAAAGCGAAGGGAGCCAAGGGAGATGTCGGGCTGGAGGCCGCGTAACCAACACAGGTAAGCATTGCAGGTCCTTGTCGAGACAGAAGAATCAAAGCGTCAAAACGATTGATCCACTCTAACAGGAAGTCTCGCTGAACTGTACCCATGCTGAGTTCGCACAGGTTTCGTCAGGCACGCGTAAGACAACCTACAACGTCACGAGCCTCTGCCAGTAACGCCTCAAGATCCAGTCCCGGAATAGCGCCATCCACTACCACAGGCACACCGTCCATAAGGACATGACGTACAGTTGTCGCGCCTGACACGACCGGAGCAATCAGTGGATCATGCAATCCAGCACATCTGGGTGCATCCAGACCATGAATAACCAGATCTGCCGCTGCGCCCACCTCAACCCGGCCAACATCGGGAAGCCCCAGGATTTGCGCTCCCGCGGATGTTGACCAGCGCATGACGTCCTCAGCCGTGACAGCATCAGCACCGTGAACAGCACGATGGATCATCCACGCACAATGCATCTCCGCCCCCATGTCACAGGCTTCATTGGATGCTGCCCCATCAACTGCCAGCGATACGCGCCCGCCCAGAGCGTCCAAGGCCGGTGCAGGCGCGATACCTGACCCAAGGCGGCAGTTGCTCTGAGGGCAATGCGCCATACCGGTCCCGGTTTGGGCCATAAGCGCCAGTTCGCTCTCATCAAGATGAACCAGATGGGCAAACCAGACGTCTTCTCCAACCCAGCCATGCTCGGCAACAAACTGAAGGGGCCGCATTCCGTAAGTTTCCAAACTGAACCGGACATAGTTCTCTGTTTCAGACAGATGTGAGTGTAGCGAAATACCCATGCTTCGGGCGGCAATAGCCATTTCCCGAAGCTCATCCGGTGTGACGCCCCATGTTGGCGTATTAGGGGCCAGAGCAACTCGGCGTTTCGCATTCGGGCCAGATTGATGATACCGGCCGACAAGCCCTTCGACACGTTTCATCATCACATCCAGCGTCTCCGTCGGCGCTGGAATAATATCGTCCGTATCGAATTTTCTGGCGCGCGTGGTGCCGCCACGCGCCAGAACATAGCGCAGACCAAGATCTTCAGCGGCTTCAAACAGAACGGCAGCCGGATCGTATGCATACATATCTGCAAACAGGTAATGATGATCAGCGACCGTCGTGCAGCCCGACAAGAGCAGTTCCACCATTCCAACCCGGGCCGCCACATTCAGCGCCCGCTCATCTATGCGGTTCCCGTAGGTGTTGGGCACAAGGCGAAGCCATGGTTCCAATGGCTTGTTAATGGCTGTTGGAACCGCTTTGAGTACACTCTGAAAAAGGTGGTGATGCGTGCTGATAAGCCCGGGAGTTGCAATTCCTCCCTTGGCATTCAGAACCTTCTCCCCAGAGCCAGGTGTCAAATGACCAATTTCCGTGATCCTGCCGTCGCGAATGCGAATGTCACCGGCACGTCTGGCGGCATCGCCACGTAGTCCCGTCAGAATTCCACCAATATTCTGTATCAGTAAGCTCATACTGGCATCACCCGGAGAGTATCCACAAATTCTGTGGTGAAGGCACTTTTCCAGTCAGCATCGGATGGCAAGAGGTTTTGGCTGACCATAAAGTCCCGTGTGGCCTGCCACCGGGCAAGCGTCATCGCGCCAAGACCTCGCTCTTTGACATCTGGGGATGACAGAGCATGTGCTTTTTTCAGTCCTGCGTAGCCGAAAGCCAGATGCTCCAACGTCATGTTGGGGTTAGCTTTGAGGATCAGAGCATTCCCCGGATCGCGGTTTTGAAAATAATCACGCCATCCCATCAAAGACGCTTTCACAAAGCTGCTTACCTTTTTCTTATCGGTCGCAACCATCTGCTGCGTCGTGACCATAGGAGCGCCATAGGGCGGATAACCCAGATCCTTGAACAGGAAAAACTCGACCGGCATTCCTTTCTGCCGGGCATCCCACAGTTCGGAGGATGCATAAGCCTGAACGGCCATTTCCGGATCCAGAAAAAACGGCTGGAGATTGAACGAATAAGGCCTCGCCTGCTCTTCCCTGTAACCAAAGCGATTTTTGAGCCATGGCCAGAACGTCGCATGGGAAGATGCTGCTATCAGAATTGGGTGGTCACGGAGTTGCGCGAGATCCGTGACACCGGCATGCGTCATCAGGCCCTGCTGATCGTGCTGAAATGTACTGGCCACAGCAACAAGAGGAATTCCAGAGGCAACGGCAGAAAGAAGCTGGAAGTCGTAGCCAGTAATGAAATCTGCACGGCCGGCAGCCAGAAGCTGAGGAACATTCATTTGCGGGCTGGCAGCCTCTATCGTGACGTCCAGTCCTTCCTGTGCGTAATACCCCTTGGCCAGAGCTTGATAAAACCCACCAAACTCAGCTTGTGCATACCAGGATGTTATAAGCTTGACGGGCGTCCCCGCATTTTGCGCCCTACTGATGAGCGGCATAGATAATCCGCCGAGACTTCCAGCCAACCCCAAAAGGGTTTGCCTGCGACTGAGAGACATCCTGGACATACGGAGCGTTCTCCATTCTTCATTCAATCATAGTTTATGAATCGAAACGGTTTTCATGAAAGTGCCTATTTGAGAATATCGGAATGCTTTTATGAGAACGGCTTTTATAATTGACAGGAAAATCCCCACCATGTTTTGTGTTGAAAACGAGTAGAAGCGGTCGAAGTCCTGTTGCAGGCTTTGGGCATTGCTCCAACAGATCCGGACCACGGCTCTGGTTGGGGGCATATGCCATGATTGATCGCTACAGCCCCTTACCCTGCCGTAGTTCCGTCTCTGTTGTCTTCAATACGTTTATGGAGAAAACGAGTATGGTCCCGACAGGTCTGAGCGAACTTGAAACCGAACGCCATATTGGCGGAATGGGGACGAATATCGCCCGTCAAATTCCCAGGATCGATCTCTCCTCTTTTGAAGAGCGGAAATACCAGATTGCCGACGAACTTTGGTCTGCAGCCACGGAAATCGGTTTTTTTCAGGTTTATAATCACGGCATTCCGCAGAACGACATAGATCGAGCGTTTTCACTGGCAACAGCCTTCTTTGCCCTCCCTAAAGAGGCAAAAGCCCGCCTCCCCCTAAAACCTGGTACGAACGCTGGATGGGAATTTCAGGAACAGGTGCGGCCTTCAACAGGTACACCTGACCATAAAGAATCATTTCAGATCACTCTTCCCAGAATGGCGGCTCTATGGCCAACAGAGCATGACGCGCCAGACTTCAAGGAATTCCTGACCCACTTCGAGCACCAGAACTGGCTTCTGGGTATGAAGATACTGTCCTGCTTTGCCATCAAGCTCGGGTTTGACGAAGAGTTCTTCACCGAACTGCACGACCCGTCCTCCCCTGACTACCAGTGCACCCTCCGTCTCATTCACTATATGAGCATGGAGAATGCTCTGCCGGAGGACTTCAAACGCTGGCGTGCAGGCGCCCATTCGGATTTTGATTGCCTGACACTTCTTCACCAGCGAACAGGCGAAGGCGGCCTTCAGGTTTGCCCTGGTAAGGATGCAAAGAGCGGGGCATGGACCGACGTAGAGCCCGTCTCAGGATATGTGACCTGCAATATTGGCGACATGCTGATGCGGTGGAGCGACGACAAGCTGCTGTCCACGCTTCATCGTGTTCGCATGCCACAACCGGGCGAATATCTTGGTGAGCGTCTCTCCATTCCCTTTTTCTGCCAAGCCAATCGGGATGCAATCATTCAGGGGCCAGAGAAGAAATATGCTCCGATCTCTGCTCAGAATTATCTTTTAGAGCGCCTGAAGGCTAATTTTGCGGCGACTGAAGCGAAAGGCAGCCCCCCAGAAACTGGTGCTGCCCTTTAAAGATCAAGCCAGCGCCTTACGTTGCCTGACCTGGAAAATTGTCAGGCAACCCATTCCCAAGGCGCAGAACGCAAACAGGGCGTAACTGGTCCAGAGCGTTGTCGAGAAGTACAGGTAAGGCATCAGGACTGCCGAGACGGAAATAAACTGGCCGACCGTGCCTGCAACAACGCCACGGGTCTTCCTGTCTGTCGCAACCACCGGCAGCAAAGACATTCCTGCACCACTCAGGCCGCTATAAGCGAATGTCCAAAGAAATAGCCCGGCAGACGCGACCAGCATCGTGCTTCCCGGGAAAAGCAGCAGCCATTGAGCCAGCATGCCAATAGCCGCCATGATGCAGAACATCAGCCGGGAACGACGCTCCGTTCCGACACACAGACTGACAATCAGCCCACCAGCCAGCATGACGACAATCTTGATGATCGCGACTTCTGCGGCAGACGCAGCCAAGCTCACATGGTGAACACGCGCAAGGTAGGACGGGGCGATCAAACTGGTTCCATAAGCAATCCCGTTCGGGAGCGTTACTGAAAGCCCGAGAGCCGTGACCAGCCAAGGTGACAGTCGCTTGGCCGGACCGCTTTCAGTCAAGACAACCGGGGGCTCTTTCAAACCAGCGAGTGTCAGAACGCCAACAGCAAGAATAACAACCATTAGGGCCATATGGGCCGTGCAGGCTGCCTGCCAGCGTCCCCCATTCAAAAAAGGAATGGCGAGCAGAAGACCGGCTGAATAGCCGGCCGGAGCAAAAGTGGACCAGAATGCCAAAGCTTTGGAGCGACTTTTTTCCGGCAGATAGCGCATGAACAACACCGGCGAACCTGCTGTTGCGAACGCAAACCCGCACCCACACAGCATAAGCCCAATCCGCAGGCTCCATAACGTGGATGTTGACAGGAGGAGACTGTCACCAATCAACGTAAGGACAACGGAAATTGGAAAAGCGCGCTTTACGCCAATACGGTCAACCACCATGCCAAACAGGAAGGACGTGAAGGCTGCGGGCACCGAAAAGAAGGACAAACTGGTGCCCACAGGTCCCGGAGGAACATGTCGGGCTTCCGCGATCGCACTGATAAACGGAACCACCAATCCGACAACAGCCATGGATACTGCCGAATAAACGTAAATCACCAGAACAAGAAAGAGATGATAGCCTGATCTGTCGCTCGTGGTCTGCATGGTCTTGTATCCTTGAAAAGGCCGGCCACGGGTCCGGCTAAGGGCTATTCAGTCGGCTTAGTTATTCCATGGAACATTCGGCAAAGCTGCCTCTACCGGGCCTGGCGGCTTGATCGAAGCGCAGCTTTGCGGAGGCATACGGCCAGCCAGAAGCGTTTTCACGAAAGGAATGGAGTCCTTCAAAGACACGTTGACTGCGCCATTATGGGTCATACCCGGATAGCGCTTCCACAGAACGTGAGTCCCCGCATCACACATGGCTGCAACGGCATTATACTGCCCATTCACTCCGGCCTCACCATCTGCCAGACCGGTCCCGGCAAACACAGGAAAGCTGATTTTAGCATTCGGGATCGTGAAGGCTGCGTCATGGCCAGCTTCGAAAGCAGGAAGCTTCTCGTTGAAAAGTGCGTTACTCTGCACTTTGAGCTGGTCAGCTTTGTCGAAAAGATTGTGCAGGCAGGCGTGACGAGCAATCTGGGACATCTGGCGCCCTGCACTCGTCAGGACCGTCCGGCTGTCTGTCTCAGGCTGTAAAGATTGGTCAGATCCTTCAACCCGCAACATGGCAAACGCGGAATCCATTTTGCTGGCGTCCGTATAAACTTCAGGAATAGGCACATGTCTCGCGCCTGGTGGGACTGCAAAACCTGTTACGAGGCCTGTAGCAACGACTCCCCGAATGTTTAACTCAGCAGCGTATGAGGGTGCTAGCCAGGCGGCTCCAAGTGCTGCCCCGGATCCCTGCGATTGCCCCACCAGAACGATCCAGTTTCTGATATCGTTAGGGAAACCGCTCAAAGACGCTCTCAATCCGTCCAGAACGCTATAACCCTCCGGTCGATAAAACAGATACGGGTGCGGTCCTGGCGTTCCCAGACCCTGATAATCCGTCGCGACAACGACAAACCCTTCAGACAACCACCGCGACAGATAGGCTTTATCCCGACTGGAATACCCGCGCCAGGATGGAGCACAAACATCCGCAACGCCTGTCGTTCCGTGCTCCCAGGCCACAACAGGCCATCCACCGACAGGAGCCTTGCCCTTCGGAAACAGAACCTGCCCTGAAACTGCAATCGGACCGCTTTTGTTCACGCCGTTCTGGGAAGAATACAGGACCCTGACGCCGCGACTGGCTCCTTGAGGAAGTTTGGTCAGATCCATGTCTTCATGCTGGATCAGCGTTCCGGGTATTGAAGAGATAGCCGTATTGGCCGTGTAAAAAGCACTTACGCCACCGTCGCCATATCGGTCGTCAACACTCGCAGTGGTGGCTGATTCAGGTGAGACTGTGCATCCACCCAGTGCCAGCAGGAAAGCTCCTGTAGCGCATGTCAGGCCAGTCAGTTTTGGCATCATGAATGGTCTCCGGTACTGAGGGAGAGTGCACGGCGCCATTCCAGCGTGCGTGCAATTGCTCCAAACGGATAAAAATGTAGCCCACGAAAATTCGTGTTGGGTGTTTGAGTAATTTCTTGGGCTACAGCATCAACAAGATGTTGCGGATTGCAGGGCATAAACCAGCGATGAAGTTTCCAGCGTTGACGCTGCATGAAACGCAAAGACTGCCCAACACCACAGGCCAGACCATACCGCACCAGCGTTTTTGGCGTCGTTAGCCCGTAAATTCCCAGGTTGATTGGTAGTGTAATCCCGCCATCCCTTAGCCGTTTCTCCCAGGCAAGAACTGGAGCCGCATCAAAGCAAAACTGCGTTACGATCTGCATATTCAAACCCTGCGTCCGTGCAAGATCCTGTTTGCGGCGCACATACTCCAGCAATGTTGCCTCGGTAGCCTGCGGGTGCCCCTCAGGATGCCCAGCAACGTAGACAGTGCGAATGCCCGTGCGAACCGGGATCTCTGTTTCCAGAATTTGCACCGTATCGGCAAAGATACCAGCAGGCTTATCCGCTCCCCCCGCGATCAGGAGCATTCGCGGAATATCCCGCTCGGTCAATGCTGAGCAGATTTCCTGCAGATGGCCTTCGTCACGGATGGATCGAGCTGCGACGTGAGGAACTGGTAGGTAACCGCACAACTTCAGCAGGTCACAGGCCGCTAAAACGTCTGCAAATGGAACTCCCGGAAGCCAGGTCACGAAGACCCTTGATCCGCAGGCAAGATCAGGCAGAACACCCGAGAGCTCCAGAATACGGGATGGCAGAAGCTCGATAGAGCTTTCCGTCATCAGATCTGCACGCACCTGGCCGACCAATATAGTCATGCAGCAATCCTTTTTTCCGCGAGATCCAAAACGGTTTTGAGAAGCATCATACGTGTCATCACGCCAAAACTTCGATCAGGTGGCGTCATCCAGCTCGCAACATCAGCAACTGCAGGATGGACATCCCCTTGCAAAGAGCCCTCGGGCCAGCTCATGCCAACATCAATGACAACAGCTCCCGATCGCACCATATCCGACGTTACCAGATGCGCTGAACCCGCGGCGGCTATAATGACGTCGGAGTTCTTCAGAACATTCTTAAGGTTCCGGCTTTTACGATGCAATATCGTAACGGTCGCGTTTCTGCTTTTTCCAGACAGCAAGAGCGCAGCGGGGCCGCCGACGAGACGTCCCCGCCCCAGAACAGCAACATTGGCCCCTTCCAGAACAAGGCCTGCCTGCTGCAACACTGCATCAATGCCCCTCACAGTGCAGGGAATAACAGACGGATCTGATGTCGTCAGAGACATCAGGTTAACCGGATGAAGACCATCCACATCCTTTTCAGCGCTGATCGCCTGAAGAACCTGTCCCTCTTCTAAATGTGCCGGCAGAGGAAGTTGAACCAGAATTCCAGTGATGGCTGAATCTTCATCAAGCCTTCGGATTTGCTCTAAAAGATCTGCCTGCGTGATAGATTCAGGCAGAACAATCTTCCGAACTGCTATTCCAACCTTTTCGCAGTCCTCGATTTTACGACTGACATATGTAGCGCTTTGTGGATCATCGCCTACCTCCACCAGCGCCAGGCAGGGAATGGTGCCTTGTTGCCTCAGCGTTGCGGCCCTGTTCTTGCTCTCCTCCAGAAGTGCGAGACCCAGTGCATCCAGATCAAAGAAACGAGCAGCCACCGCAATTACTCCCCTGCCAAAAACGGTCTCAGATAGCTTTGAGACGACGAATGATTTTTTTCATAAACGTCCGACGGGCGTTCAACGTGGTGTTATTCATATTGTAAAGCCCCAGGTAATCGACGCTGACACGACGGTTCATGACGGCACGCAGAAAACGTGTCCCATTCTTCCGTGGTGGATCACCAAGAACAAACGCACGATGCCGCGGGCAACCGTAAGTCGTGACGGTCATGACCTTCTTGATGTTTGTAAAGCCAGGAGAAAGCTTTCCATCTATCAATTTAAAAGAGACATCTGGAAGAAAAACGCGATCAAAATAGCCTTTAAGAATTGCGGGCCAACCAAAATTCCAAACAGGATGACACAAAATTAGTACATCCGTACTTTGCAGGCGCTTCACGTAATCAGCTACACGATGCTGATTAATGCTAACATCGTGATACTCGATACGATCTTGCGGGCTTAAAACAGGATCGAAATTGTCCCGATACAGGTCCAGAGCATCGACTTCATGCCCTTCAGCTTCCAGTGTCTGCGTTACCAGCCTGAACAGTGCCGCATTGAAGCTATCTTCAAGCGGATGGGCGAAAATGACGTGGACTTTCACGCGGTGTTCCCTGTTTTTCTGGCTCTATCAGAAGAGTTTTGTTCGCTATTCGAACACTTGTTCGTTATATTTATTTTAGGCATAATCATTTTCAGCCTGCAATGATATTCGTAACGGCTATGCATAGCTTTTTGCCCAGAAACGGATTTGTCCATGGACCAGCCCTCGCCTGTCCCCGATACCGAGATTTCCCTGACATTTGTTAAGGGCCTCGAAGTCCTACGTGCTTTTGAAAATGGCCAAACAGACATGACTGTCGCAGACATTGCGCGTCTGGTAGGGCACACGAGGGCCGCCACGAGGCGACTTGTCAGAACGTTGGAAGTTCTCGGATATGTCCGGAGTATCGATCAGCGCTACAGGCTGACAGCACGCGCCTTGAAACTGGGGCTCGGCTTCCTACAAAGCCGCTCCATCGGTCACCTTGTCGGTCCGGTTCTTCGAGCTGAATCCATTGTTATCGGAGAATCGATCTCTCTCGCTCTGCTTGACGCAGACGAGGCAATCTATGTTTTTCATAATCCCGCAGACAAATCTGCCGAAATGTCCGGGCATACTATCGGTAGCAGCATGTCTCTTGCCAGAACTGCGACTGGCCAAGCCATTTGCGCCTTTTTATCCGAGATCAGACAACAGACCATATTGGCCACCTCAGGCCTTTCTGAAGCAGAAGCGGCATGCGTGGCTAAGAGTCTTAAAGACGTCCACGCTCAGGGTTTCGCCTTGAGAGATGTGTCTCCGCAAAGCGATCTGCGTGCCCTTGGGGTGCCTGCCTTTAATGTAAATGGCCAAATTGCTGGTGCGCTCAGCATCGTCTTTCCAACCAGCCGATACTCCATGATGCAGATCCAGAAGGATCTGGTTCCCCACCTTCAGAGATGCGCAACTTATCTTGTAAGCGCCCTGTGAGACCCACACATGACAATCATCCTGCATACCTCTGAGCTTACCCAAAACTATTTGGCCAGACTCAAAGCACAGATCCGCTCACAGCAGAAAATTCTGGACCGTACGCCAACTCTCGCTGTCGTCACCGGATCTTCTGACGCGGGGCCATCAGCCTATCTGCGTCGCATTGGCTTGCTGGCGGAACAAGCCGACGTTAACCTACAAGTTGTTGACGTTGCAGGACAAAACGAAAGCAATTTTTGCCAAACGGTCCGAGAGCTCGGTGCTAACAAGCACATAGACGGAATTCTGATCCTTTTCCCACTCCCGGAAGAAATTTCCCGCCAAGCCATCATAGACGCCCTTCTCCCGGAGAAAGATGTGGACTGTCTCCATCCACTCAATCTTGGAAGCATCATGAATGGAACTCCATACTTCGAGCCCTGCACGGCAACAGGCGCATTGATGGCAGCAGAACATCTCGTCGGAGATCTGCGCGGAAAAGACTGTGTCATCATTGGCAGTTCGCCCGTTGTCGGGCGCCCTTTGAGCATGCTTCTTCTGGATCGCGGCGCAACGGTCTCCGTTGTTCACATCGATACTCAGGACATCCAGTCACATTGCGAGAAAGCAGACGTCCTCTTTTCAGCCGTAGGAAAAGCCCGATTAGTCACGGAGGACTGGATCAAACCAGGAAGCTGTCTCATCGATATTGGGATCAGCTATTGCCCGGATGAGGGCCGTGTCGTCGGAGATGTCGATCTCAAATCTGTCAAAGACATCGCATATGCGGTTACTGCGGTTCCAGATGGTGTTGGGCCACTAACAACCTGTACATTACTGGCCAATACCGTGAAAAGTGCTTTTAATCGGGAAGAATTAAAATTCAGCTATCCGGCTCTTTCGCAATAACAATAGAAAAGGCCGGAAAGAAGATCTTTCCGGCCCATAGTCTTTAACCCTCTGCCTTCAGCGTTCTGGCACTGAGCATTTTTCCAGGGTTCAACAATAACATCGGATCATATCGCTTCTTGATTGCGGCCAGATTTGGTGATGCCACACGGTGCATGCCGCCCTCCTCAATGGTCACGACATGCGGGTTGGCAATATTGACCCCCCGCTTCTCATGTTCCGCGATGATATAGTTCAGGCGCTCTTCGTCGGTGAAGCGAATAACCGGCAACGCAGCACAACTCACATGGCCGCCCATCGGAAAGAATTCCAGATGCATCATCAGGTCATCAGGGAAAAGCGCACGGATTTCCGCCACCTTCTCTAGTGTCCCGACGTGCGGATAACCGCACTGAAGATACGTGTAACCACGATCTTTCTTCAGAACCTGAAGCGTCGTGTGGTTCCATGTCAGCTCATAAAGCGGAGTTGCACCCGCCGTGTCCTCAGCTTCTCTGGTGTTGGCTTCATAACAAAGGCGACCGTCAGCAGCCTCGGCAAGCGCCTTAACCGTCTCAATACCCGCCGGAGCAATCATGAGAATGACCAGTGACGCCCCATCCGGCACCTGCTCGCGTACGGATGCGAAGAATGGTGGCAGGTCACCGTCAACAACAGACACCAGCTTCTTCTGAATACCGGCCTGAAGCGCAATATCACGTGCAAAAACCGCTGCTTCTTCAAACGTGCCGAATGAGATGGCCATATCCTGCCAATCCACGGCTGGCTCAACACCAATTTCCAGTTCGGTGATCAGGCCTGTCGTACCGTAGGTGTGAAGAATACCCCTCGCATCAGAGCCGCGAAGTTCGAGAGCTTCCGGATTTTCGCCCAGAGTGACAAAGCGGAGCCCCAGAATATTTCCCGGTGACGAAAGACCGCCCCATCGAACAGACCCAATACCGCCGGATCCACCCGCAATAAATCCGCCGATCGTTGCCGTCCGTTTCGTGGACGGATACATGCGGACTTCCCAGCCCAGTTCATGCAAAGCACGATCCAAGTCCAGCATGTTCATGCCCGCCTGTACGCGTGCGACACCATCCTTGACCCAAAGGAGCTTATTGAGCTCCGTCATTTCAACGACAGCCCCCCCCTCCATCGGAACAGCCTGACCATAATTCCCAGTGCCACCCCCACGCGGAGTAAGTGGCGTTTTTGTCTCGCGTGCCACCCGCGCAATGTGAAGAAGGTCCTCTTCATTGCGCGGCATAACGATACAATCGCCAAAACAGCTATCAAGCTGCCGCTTCAGAACCGGACTATACCAGTAAAAATCACGGCTTTTCCGCTTCACAAGAGCCGGCACCGTCTGAACAGGAATATCGCCAAGGAGCGACAGGAAGGTCTCAACCGAGCTCATCGACCCAGATCCTCCGTAATGGGGCGAAGACGATCCAGCGGATATTCAGCAATCTCGGCAAGAAGCTCGAGAAAGCCTTCAATCCACTGATTAGCAACGGCTTCGCCCTTCTCAGCCGTAGCAATCCCGGCATTTCCTGCCGCACCTGACGGGTGAATGTCGTGCGTCAACCAACCAAAGCCCACACGACCTTCTGCTTCCAGCCATTTGGCCGTCTCGGCAAGCTTCTGGGGCCATGGCTCGAAATTGTCAGCACGTTCCATCTCAACAAGGTCCGGCCGGAGGTGAAGCATCAGGGATGTTTCAATATCGCCACCATGGATCCCATACCGGCGCTCCTCTTCGGTAAACATGCCATCCGGCACGCCAAAACGGGACCAGCCGACACAGACAACAAACATTCCATGTGTCCGGCGGAGTGTTCTGGCAACGATATCCAGGATCTGTGGCTGCCCACCGTGAGAATTCAGGAGCACCAGCCTCTTCACGCCAGATCGTGCAACACTTTCACCAATTTCGATGAGAACCTGTGTGAGGGTCTGCGCACTGAGGGTCAGTGTTCCAGGATAAGCAACATGCTCTTCGCTTTTGCCAACAGCCTGAATAGGAAGTGCGGTCGCGGGGACGGTCGCGGGGAGCGCCTCCATTGCCTTATCAAGCAGCATTTCATTGATACAGGCATCCACATAGACCGGAAGATGTGGGCCATGCTGTTCCACCGCGGCCACAGGAAGAATGGCCACGGTCTCAGGGGGAAGCTGACGAAACTGGCGGGAAATCATGTCACACCAGCGCTTTTTGGGCCAGAAAACCGTCTCGGAACTGCTTGTCATGGGCTTGTCTTCCGTTGTCTCTTGTGTGGAATGACACGCCCCGGTGAGGACGAGCCAACACATTCCCTGCTCCGATATGATATCATCCCGGAACGAAAAGATAGATGAAACAGGAAGGTCGCAGCTTTTAAAGCATCTATTTTCGACAGGAGCGATGCAAAAAAGAGGGCGCAAATTTTACGGGCATTCCGCTAGCGTTTTAAAAAACAGGAGCCAGCCATGTCCGAATTTTCAACACAGTCAATGCCTACGCGCTCCGTGCGCCTGAATCGTCTATCCAAAACGGTGATGGTCGCGTCGTTGGGAGTCTTCGGCCTTCTCGTCGCACTTAATAATATTACAGATTATGGTTCGAACTACGAATTTGTTCGTCACGTTCTGTCGATGGATACCACGTTTCCCGGCAACAGCCTCAGATGGCGCGCGATCTCAGTTCCGCTGCTGTGGCATATTTTTTACGTCCTGATTATTGGCGCTGAATTCGCAACCGGTGCCCTTTTTTCGTTTGCGGCCTGGAAGATGGCGAAGGCGATCAACATGGCTAGTCCGGCCTTCAAGGCCGCTCACACCCTTGTTCCCGTCGCGACAGCCGTAGGATTTCTCATCTGGTTTTTCGGCTTCTCTGTCGTCGGAGGCGAGTGGTTCGCGATGTGGCAATCCCATAGCTGGAACGGACAGGAAGCCGCCTTCCGGTTTTTTATGACCATGCTGGGAGTTTGTATTTTCACCCAGCAAAAAGAATGAGTGCAACCTTTTTGCGCGCACAAATAGGTTAAAAAGGTATCGGTCCAGCAGCAGAATAGCTCTTCCCACGGAGACAAAAAAACCGTTACGGTCTAATTATAAATGGACGTTGGGAGGCAGCTCATGACACCTTACAGGCTTGATCGACGCAGTATGCTCCGCGGCATCATGGCTGCGGGCGCGGTGTCTTCCCTACCCTCTGGGCGAGCAAAAGCGGCATCCAGGCCCCTGAGTCTGCTGACCAACTGGTATGCTCAGGCAGAGCACGGAGGCTACTACCAGGCCTCCGAAGACGGACTGTACAGTGCTCAAAATCTGGACGTTTCAATTCAGATGGGTGGCCCCCAGATGAACATGACCCAGCTTCTGATGGCGGGACAATGTGACATCGCCATCATGCAGGGTGAAGAAGCCATCCGCTGTGCAGTGCAGGGCATTCCCGCCGTCGCAATCGCTACGACTTTCCAGAAAGGCGTTGGCGGCTTGATGACCCATCCGGATATTCACGACATTGCCCAACTCAAGGGCCATCCCATTCTGATCAGTTCAGAAGGGCGAGCCAGCTTCTGGGTGTGGCTTAAGAAGCGTTATGGTTTCACGGAAGACCAGGCCCATCCCTACACCTATAATCTCCAGCCCTTCGCTTTCAATCCGCAGATGGCCATGCAGGCCTTTGTTTCCTCGGAGCCCTACGGCGCCAAAAAAGCTGGTATTCCATTCAATTTTTTCCTCCTCGATGACCTGGGCTACGCTGCCTATGGAAACGTGCTGATGGTGTCCCGCAAGACCCTCGAAGAACGTGGCCCCGAGCTCCAGAAGTTCATCGCGGCCAGCAGCGAAGGCTGGAAACACTATATTTTTGGAGAGTCCACCAAGGGGGATGCTGCGATCCGTAAAGCCAATCCGGATATGAGCGCGGACCAACTCGCGTGGTCCCGTCAGAAACTCCGCGACATCAAAGCTCTGGGCGCACCGGGAGCACCCATCATGACAATGAATAACGAGCGCTGGCAGCGCATTTACGACATCCAGCTTTCAGCTCAACTCATTGCAGACAGTCCGAAATGGAAAGATGGGTATACCCTTGATGTCGTCCACAACAGCCTGGCGACTGTCCCCGCATGAGCAGTCCCGTTCTTTCCCTGAGCAGCGTTGAGAAAATTTTCCCCAACGGCGTGCGCGGTCTTTCTCCTGTCGATCTGAGTGTGGAGAAAGGAGATTTTGTTACGCTGATTGGGCCATCTGGATGCGGCAAAAGCACGCTCCTCAAGCTCATCGCCAATCTTCATACCCCGTCGGCTGGCACGCTGAACTGGTGGGGCGGTGGCTTCAAGGACGTAGGCCAGAAAGGGCGCCGTATGGCGTTCGTCTTTCAGGACGCGACGCTCATGCCATGGGCCTCGATCGTGAAAAATGTGCGCCTTCCGCTTGATTTGGAAAAAGTGGATCGGACAACGGCTGACAAGCGTGCCCATGCCGCTCTTGAACGCGTTGGCCTAGGTCATGTGGCCGATCAATATCCGGCACAACTTTCCGGCGGCATGAAAATGCGCGTGTCCATTGCCCGTGCACTCGTTACCGAACCAGATCTTCTTCTGATGGATGAGCCATTCGGTGCACTGGACGAATTTACCAGAAACCGTCTGGATGAAGAAATGGCCCGTCTTTGCTATGAAGACGGCCTCACCACTCTGTTCGTCACACACGCCCTTCATGAGGCTGCATTTCTATCCAGCCGCGTGATGGTCATGGCGGCTCACCCTGGGCGTATTCATGCTCAATACGAAATAGACCGTGGCATCGTTCGCGACGAAATTTTCCGCCTTTCCGATCAGTTCGCCGGCATCAGCAAAGAATTGGCGATCCTCCTCGAAGATGCCAGTCGGGACAGCATGATTGGTCAGGAGGCGCGGCAATGATGACATCTCGCTCTCTGTCGCTCCTTGCTCCCATCACGCTCGGAATCATCATTCTGGCAGCATGGGAAGCGATCTGTCGCTTCTGGCATATTCCGCCTTACCTGATGCCCTCTCCGTCTGCCATCTGGCGTGCTTTGATGCTGGACGGCGTATCATTACTCCATGCGCTGCTTATCACTCTGGAAATCACATTTGCGGCGCTCGTTGTAGCCGTCCTCGGGGGTGTTCTGATAGCGTTCCTGTTAGTGCAAAGCCCGCTGATCGAGCGGTGCCTGATGCCTTATGTGGTTATCATGCAGGTGACCCCGATTGTAGCCATTGCGCCGCTGATCATCATCCTGATCCACAATACTCCCCTCGCCCTCACTGCCTGCGCAGCATTGGTAGCGATCTTCCCTGTGATCTCGAACACTCTGCAAGGCCTGCGCAGCGTAGATCCAGATCTGGCGGCTTACTTTCAGATGCACAAAGCCACCCGCCTTCAAATGCTGCTGCGACTGCGAATTCCAAGTGCTCTTCCCATGTTCATGGCGGGCTTGCGCATCGCAACAGGCCTTTCACTTGTTGGCGCCATTGTAGCTGAGTTTGTTGCCGGAACCGGCGGCAATTCGGCTGGCTTGGCGTACCAAATCCTTCAATCCGGCTTCCAGATGGATATTCCCCGGATGTTCGCGGCACTGTTCCTTATTACAGTCGCAGGCCTCGTCCTGTATGCCGCAGCAGCCAGCCTCCAGCGCTTTGCTCTGAGACATCGCTCATGACTTTTCCTGCCTCTTCCAGCACCGGCCCAAGGGCCCTCCTGAACGCGACTATTCCGGCAGGCCTGCGGCCTTCGTCATTCACTGATGAGTCCATGCGCTACGATATCGCGCTCTCAGATGGGAAAATTTCGGATATTCTACCGGCAGGAAATTTTTCTTCCGTCGGTGAAGCGATTGATCTGAAAGGTCAGATGGTCTGGCCCTGCTTTGCAGATATTCATACCCATCTGGACAAGGCCTTCATCTGGGAGCGCACACCCAATCCTGATGGAACCTTCATGGGGGCCTTGCAAGCCACAACTCAGGATCGAGAAGGGTATTGGACGGACGCAGACGTTGAACGCCGCATGGAGTTCAGTTTGAACTGTGCCTACGCGCACGGAACAAGCGCCATAAGAACGCACCTGGACACCTTCGGAACGCACGGGAACCGCGTTTGGCCGCTTCTGCGTCGCCTTCAAAAGAAATGGTCCGGGAAAGTTGCTCTGCAAGGCGTCTCCCTGACCATGCCTGAGCGCTACATGGGTGAAGACCGGGACGGCATCGTGAGAAATGTCGCCGAGACAGAGGGGGGCGTTCTGGGCGCCGTCCTGATGAAGCACAACACGACGCCGGAAGCCCTCGAAGTTCTCTTTGGACTAGCCACAGAATACGGGCTCGAACTGGATCTGCATGTCGATGAGAATGGAGAAACAGACGGAACGGCTCTGGAACTGATCGCCCAGACAGCCCTGAAGCTTCGGTTTCGTCAAAAGATTTTATGCGGCCATTGCTGTAGCCTTAGCGTCCAAAGCGAGACGCAACAGACGCACATTATTTCCCTGCTCGGCGAAGCCGGGATTGGCATTGTGAGTCTCCCACTTTGCAACATGTATCTTCAGGACCGCACCGCAGGGCGCACACCAAGATGGAGAGGTGTAACCTTACTGCAGGAACTCGATGCCGCGGGTATTCCAGTCATGCTTGCCAGCGACAATGTCCGAGACCCCTTCTACGCTTACGGGGACTTTGACATGCACGAAATTCTTCAAGGCGGTACGAGGATCGGCCAGTTGGATCATACTCACCGTCCTTGGGCGCAGTCGGTCACAAGCCGTCCGGGATCCTGGATGGAAAGGACCCATCGCCTCGAAAAAGGTGCACCAGCCGATCTGATTATCTTTCCAGCTCGTTCCATGAATGAATGGATGAGCCGCTCTCAGGCCGGACGGACAGTTCTCCGAAACGGTCGCATTCTTGAAGCAGTTCCCCCCTCATACGAAACTCTGGGAGGTGAAATCTGATGTTAGCGCTGAAACCTCGCCGGACGGAGACAATGCAAACGCGGGATGGCGTTTCACTGGTTGCTGATATCTGGGAACCAGAAGGAGACGGCCCCTTCCCCGTTCTTCTGATGCGACAGGCTTACGGTCGCAAGATTGGTACGTCGCTCTGCTACGCACCGCCAGAATGGTATGCCAGTCACGGCTATATCGTCATCATGCAGGACGTGCGGGGACGCGGAGATTCTGGCGGTGAGTTTGTACTGTTCGAGCATGAAGCGACAGACGGTGCAGATACGATCGCTTGGGCTGCATCCTTACCGCGCAGCAATGGTCGCGTGGGGATGTTTGGCTTCTCCTTTCAGGGGAGCAACCAACTTCTGGCAGCCGGAGAAAAACCAGAAGCGCTCAAAGCGGTAGCGCCTGCCATGATCGGCTGGCAGCTGGATCAAGACTGGGCGTATGAAAATGGGGCTTTCCCGATGCGCGCAAATCTTGGTTGGGCGACGCAACTGGCAGCAGAAACCGCTAGGCTTCAGGGAGACTATGAAGCCCAGCAGGCGCTCTTTGCGGCTAGTCGGGGCATGTCTTTCAATGGGCGACAACCAACAGTGCCTGCCCATGAGGCGCTTCTGGCGAAATATAGCCATTATACCCGCTGGAGAGAGACGCCTCCTGGAGATGCCTACTGGGACAAAATCTCTCCCGCATCGCGGCTGACCGAAATCTTGGAGTTGGCACCCGCAGTTCTACTGATTGGGGGATGGTACGACAGCCACCTACCTGGCACGCTGGAAGCATATCGTGCTCTATCTCCCGACATGCCAACACGCTTGATTGTTGGCCCCTGGTCTCACTTTCCTTGGGACCGACATATCGGGGATGTGGACGTCGGCGAGGCGGCCATCACAGATATTGATCAGCAACAGATCGCATTCTTCGATCAATATCTAAAAGCTGCCCCTATACCCGACGCGAACCCAGTACGCCTTTTCGATATGGGCGCCTGTTGCTGGCAGGACTTCCCGACACTCTCGTCGGGGACAGTTCCAAGCTATCCAGCCGGGACGGGCCGCTCCGCGATTGACACACGCGATGGCATTCTAAGCGCGTCGACAGCTCCTACAGCACCGTCAGAGAGCCTTACTCTCGATCCGTGGCGCCCTTCGGGTCCGTGTGGTGGAAGCTTTGGGTTTCCGGGAGGCCCAATAGATCGTGCCCGCACCGATGCGCGTTCGGACGTCCTGACATTCACGACGCTCCCGCTCGAATTCGATCAGTTGCTCGCAGGAACGATCACAGGGTGCTTTGAAATCGAGAGTGAATACGCCGGTTTTGATCTTCATGCCTGCGTCTCACGTATCGATCAGAACGGCAAAGTACACCCCCTCGCAGAAGGATATGCGCTGACCGCCCCTGGTCAGACATCTCTGCCGCTGCGGGGAACATGCGTCACATTGAAAGCCGGCGAAAGATTGAGACTGTCCCTGTCTCTCTCCTGCTTTCCCGTGTTTCCAATCAACCCCGGCACAGGGGCCAGCCCTATTACCGCCACTCTGGACCAACAACAGGTGACGACAGTTCACTTCAAATGCGGCTCCGGAACCTACCTTCTTCTTCCTTGGATCAAACAGGAAAGATAATTCTCATGCCTTTCGCAAAATGCAGCCCTGATAGCGTTGAAGCCTTCCGGATTGCTCCGGATTCAACCAATTACTTTGCCATTTTGTTTGACAAGACGGCTGGCGATTATGCGTCTATTGTCGTTGTCGAAATTTTTGAACCTGGTGGTGCAACACCACCCAACACACACACTGATGCGGACGAAATGTTTTTTGTGCTGTCCGGCACAGGCCGCGCCTGGTGTGATGGCCAGAGCTGCGAACTCAAGGCTGGCGACGCGCTTCTGGTCAAGCCGGGATCCGAGCATGTTCTGGAAAATACGGGCACCAACAAGCTCTACACCTTGACAGTAATGACCCCGGACGAAGACTTTGGAAAACTGATCCGTAGCGGAGTTCCAGTCAAGCTCGATGCCGAAGATCTGGCGGTGCTGTGCGGAGGCAGTCAATGAGGCGTCTGGGCAGCACACACGTTAACAGTTGGGGGGCAACGGCGTCCTCCATAAGTCTGCTACGGCCAGAACGTCCTTCTCGGCCAGTTAGTGTTCCGTCTCAGCCTCAGGCACTGACGTTCGATCTTGCTCGTACCGCGATTATTGTGATCGATATGCAGAATGACTTCTGCCACCGGGACGGCTGGCTCGCGTCCATTGGTGTCGACATCACAGCTGCCCGCCGCCCCATTGATCCGCTGAAGACACTCCTTCCCGCGCTTCGAAAGCATGATGTCCCTGTTATCTGGCTAAATTGGGGAAATCGCCCGGACAGGCTTAACCTTCCCCCTTCTGTCCTGCATGTGTATGACCCCGCAGGTGAAGATAAAGGCATCGGAGCGGCTATAGGCTCCACAGATCGCAAAGTTCTGGAAGATGGCAGCTGGAATGCTGCAATCATTGACGAGCTCGAAGTCGATCCGGAAGATATTCACATCTCGAAGTATCGAATGAGCGGCTTTTGGGACACGCCACTCGAAGCGATACTCAAAAACCTTCGCGTAGACACCCTGCTTTTCTCAGGCGTCAATAGCGATCAATGCGTTCTCAGTACACTGACAGACGCAGGATGTCTCGGTTACGACTGCATCCTCCTCGATGACTGTTCCGCGACGACTTCTCCAGATTTTTGCCAAGACGCAACCGTTTACAATGTTCGCCAGTGCTACGGATTTGTAGCATCCGGCTCAGATCTAGCGAAAAATCTTATTCGCTGAACGGTGGACACAGCGGCTTTCAGGAGCAACCTCAGTGCTACTGGAAGCCGCACAGACAAGGGTCTTGCGATGCTTTTGCTCCGCAAGGAGAGGCAATATGAGCCCTCTAATTTAATGACTACGCTCAGGCTCCATTGATATTGAATGGCCGGATATGATTCAGGCTCCTTGAGGAGACTGGAGATGAGTGACCTGTATTGGCTGACAGACGAGCAAATGGAGCGTCTGCAGCCCTTTTTCCCGAAGAGCCATGGCAAACCTCGTGTTGATGATCTTCGTGTGTTGAATGGGATCATTTTCGCAAACAGAAATGGTTTGCGCTGGCGTGATGCGCTCCGGGAATACGGTCCACACAAGACGCTCTACGATCGCTGCAAGCGCTGGAGTGCTATGGGAATATTCATCCGCATGATGGAGGGACTGGAGGCCGGAAAGCCAGAGCCTCAGACGATCATGAGTGATGCGACCTATCTCAAGGCACATCGCACAGCTTCGAGCCTGCGGTTAAAAAAGGGGCTCCAGGCCGTCTGATTGGGCTCACCAAAGACGGGATGAATACGAAGCTGCATGCGTTACCGACCGGAGCGGACGTCCGTTCGGCTTCTTCAATATGACAGCAGGCCAGATCAGTGATTACACCGGTGCGGCTGCCCTTCTGGACGATCTCCTAGGATGCTTGTAGACCCGGGCTATGACGCTGACTGATTTAGGGGTGCCTTAGAGGAGAGAAAGATCAAACCATACATTCCGGGGCGAAAATCTCGTAGGAAACCGGTAAAATACGACAAGCGAAAATATAAACGCCGCAATCGCATCGAGATCATGTTCGGAAGGCTCAAGGACTGGAGACGGGTCGTGACACACTATGACAGATGTCCCACCGTTTCTTCTCGTCAATCTGCCTCGCTGCAACCGTCTTGTTCTGGCTATGCGTCCTGAGCCCAGACACACGTCAGACCTCACGTTGCTCGACACAACCATCACACTGCTGTTTTTGACGGGAAGAAACGGCAGCCACGAGCCCGCGAAACTCAACAATAAAAAAAGCCCCCGGAACGTAATGTTCCGAGGGCCCATTAAAAGTTCGAAAATCAGAAGCCTGTGGAAATCGTCCCTGTCATGCTGAAGCGCGGCTCAACATAGAACTGGGCACTGGATCCATTGCCTGAAAGATTACCATTCATCAGACGAACAGCCGATGCATTTGTACCCACACCCACGACACCCGTCCGGACAATTGAACCTGTCAGGTTTGTAAAGTTCAGGCGGATTGTCGGAGACTTCGCATACCACACTGGCTTGAAGTGATAGCCGAGTGACAGTGTGTTCGTTACATACCCAGGAATACGCTGATCACCTGCGATGGTGACGGACTGCGGCCCGGTGTAGTGAACGGTTGCATTCGCGAAGAACCCTTGATGCACATACGTCAGACCAAAATTCGCCATTACGTGCGGGGATAGAGGTGCCTGCGTACCCTTAGTCCTGAAGGCCGTCAGATTACCGCTCGCATCGGATGCCGCAATATTCGTGTCCATCCGTGCATTCAGATATTCAAACGAAACATACGGACTGAAACCATAGATCGGCTGTGTAGAGAACATGGCATCAAAACCGCGAGCAGTCTGATTGCCAGCATTAACGACACCCGATTGGTTGTTACCAAGATACGTTGTCAGCAAGCGATTGGTAATATTGTAGTTAAAGAGATCGAGGTCTACGATAACGTACTTGTCGTTATACCGATATCCAAGCTCTTCTTTAATGGAATACTGGTTCTTAGGCAGCGTCCCAGTGTAGGTCGTGTTGGCCAATGCTGATGCAGACGGCTGACGGAAGTCACCCTCAGCATTGATGTAAACCTGATGGTGCTCATTAAAGTGATAGCTGACGGACAGGTGCGGCAGAGGTGCCGTCAGGTTCTGACCCATCTGCTTGTGCCCAGGATATGTTGTGTACCAGACATTGGACATCACATATTTGAAGCCAGCATTGACCAGCAGGTGGTCATGGAAATACTTCGCTGTGTCCTGCAGAAATAGCGAGTGAATTTCGTAACCAGTTGTGTTGCCCGGGTAGGAACGGGTAGTCCCAGAATACACCTGATACGTTGAGTCGTTCGGGCTCGGATTGGAGCCATCTGCTTTTGTCACACTGGTTGGGAAATGCTGGGTATAGTCCTGATTTTCATACCAGTAACCAAGCTCAAAATGGTTGTGCTTGTCGATGTCATATCCCAGCTTGGCTGTCGCCCCGACATCAAGTGCTGCGTTTTCCAAGAAGTAACTTGTGATCGGCGTACCTTTAGCAATGGTCTCGCCCGACTTATAGTTCGTAGCACCGCTAGCAGCTGTTCCAGCTGAGCCATCCCAGCCTTTGCCCATGTTGTAATACGGGCGAAGATCAAACTGCAGCTTGTCTGTAAGAACGATATGGATTGGAGCACTCAGGAAAATCTGGTTCCAATGATCAATATTGTTCTTCCAATAGTCATTTCCGCTGGAGTCAAACCCAGCCTTGCGCCCGTAGCCCTCGCCGGTTGCCTTGTATTTGTAGAACTGAGCGGCGGTGGGGTACCGGTCGATGGTAAAGTCTTCATTATTCCAGGACATGAAGAGCTTCGCAAAAGAGCCATTCTCCCAGTCCTTGCGAATACCGAAATCAAGATGACGGCGCTCGTTGATACCGGCGCCCATCCATGAACGGGCATGAGTATTCGAAAATGAGAGGAAGGTGCGAACGCCAGTCTTTGCGATATCACCACTTTCAACGCGCAGGAATTCGCGAGAAAGGTTATTCGTACCGTATGAGAAATCCATCAAGCCGCCGAACTCATGCGACGGATCATGGGACACTTCGTTCATGACGCCCGCAGCAGCAGACGTGGCCGGCAGATCAACTGCGGACGAACCCGGCGTGAGGCTGACACTATCCAGATTTTCTGAATCAATGTCTTCGGCCATATAAGCCGCGCTAGCTGCAGGCGCACCGTCGACCATAAGGGCCATATCAGCATCGGTCAGGCTTCGGCTCTGAATACGTCCACCCTGCATACCGGACGTGTCTGGCGTGGAGACGTTTACGCTCGGCAGGTTCTTGATGAGATCAAGTGCCGTACTTGTCGGACTTTTGGCCTCAATGAACGCCTTCGTGATCGTCTGGATTGCGTAAGGAGCAGTCTCCACGCGCATCATGCCGCCGCCGCGGCTTCTGGCCAGGCGTGACGTCGATACGGTAACGTGTTCATCCCCTGTCGAATTGATCGAGGCAGGCCGACGCATTTTCGGATGTGCAGGAACAGCTACAACATCGCTTTTCTGACCCGCAGCAGCTTGGGCGCGGGCTGCATGACGCGCGTGAGCCTTATGGTGGACTGGAGCATCACTCGAAGCTGCCTGCGCAGATGCAGCAAGAGACGACGAACCAAAGCCAGCCAGACACGTTACAAGAAGAAGCGCCTTCCTGGACGAGTACTTTTCAAATCGGTACGGACACATAACCTTTTGGCTTCTCCTGCTGCAAAACGATTTTCGTTCCTGACAGGACCTGATCTCTGTCAGAAGAGACCCTTTCCCATAACGAAAACGTAACATAATTGAGCGCTACCTCAGAAGGCGAATAATTGCCTCACACCGACATCAAAAATAGGACACAAGGCAGATCCCGAATACATGATGTGTCTTTTTCACACGCCTTCACATGTTTTGCAACATTCCAGCGATAGATCATGCCCAGTTCTTTGATATCAAAAATATATGTTTTATTTCAGTAATTTATAAGAGTTTTTGCCTGGAAAATATGCACCTTTCCAGTGGCCACATCTCTATCGCTCGGGCTATTATTTTCCGCCCAAGGACAGTGGATACTCCAGTGTGCTTTTGAGGCAACATACCCCATCCTAATTACGAAAACTGTGCTTACCAACGGATCTTGCAGGCAATTTACTCTCTTTTCTTGAAAGATCTTCGGAACGTTCTTAGTCTGCATCTTTTCGGTGCGAAAACTACGATGCTTCACAGTCGCCTTCTCATCTATCTGGATACGGTCGCCCGCTGCGGTTCCATCCGAAAGGCGGGCGAGCATCTGAATGTGGCCTCAACGGCTATCAACCGACAGATCCTGACACTGGAAGATAACCTAGGCACCCCAATCTTTCAGCGCCTTCCACGCAAGCTGGTCCTAACGGCCGCAGGAGAGATCCTGCTTGCTCACGTCCGTGACACGCTCAAAAACATGAACCTTACGAGGCAGGTTCTTGAGGATCTGAAAGGACTCAAACGCGGCGAATTCTCGATCGCCACAATGGTAGGTCCGATTTCGACCTTTCTACCACTCGCTCTGGCTGACTTTCATAATACGCACCAGAATGTTCGTATTCATGTCAGCACCTACGGCACACATGATCTGGTCGAAACAGTCAAAAATGGACAGGCCGATATCGGTATTGGGTTCGATATTCCAATGGACAACAGCCTTGTTGTTCAGACTGCGCGTACCGTTCCTCTGGGCGTCGTGATGAGTGTGCATCATCCCCTCGCCCATCAGGAGTCCATTACTCTTGAAGAATGCAACGCATGGCCCCTGACGGTAGCAGACGACAGCATGGCCATCCGCCCCCACCTTGAAGATCTCTATGCCGCCCGCGACCTGAGCCTGACGCCCGCCATCGAGACCAACTCCATTGAACTCATGCGTCAGATGGCTCTATCCCCCGGAAATATAACCTTCCTGACGCCATTGGACATCATTCAGGAAAGAGCAGAGGGCAAGCTCAAGTTCCTGTCGCTCAACGAGCAAGGTACTCAACCCCAGACCCTCTCGATCGTGGCGAGATCTAAGATTTCCAATCCATTTACCGCGCTCTTCATTGAGAGAGTGGAGTATTTTCTCCAGGATTACACGAGTACCTACCCGGTTTGATCCGGCTGATAAACGCTATCAGGAGAGCGCTTCAGTCTGGAAAAGAAACACCTTCAACCCGCCATGGGGAATGGGCGCGCCTGTCGGCAGGAATGGAAGACCTGTTGCGTGGGCCAATGAGACTTCCGTCGTCAGAATACCCACACGCCATCCCTTGAACTGCTCCAGAAGCCTGTTTCCCAGGGCACGATAGAGTGCAGATAACTTTGTCTTGTCGCCGATGCGTGTGCCGTAGGGCGGGTTCAGAATAACCAGTCCGGGAGAGCTCCCTTCTGGCGGCATGATTTCGCTGATCGTGGCCTGACGAAACTCCGTACATGCCGTGACACCCGCTCGCAACGCGTTGGCTTCGCTCATAGAAATGGCGCCTGCGTCTCGATCACTTCCGTAAAAGCGAAACTCAGGCGTACGCTCACTTTTAACAGAGCGCATTGTCTGCCACGCGTCTTCGTCGTATGTGGCCAACTGCTCAAAGGCGAAATGCCTTGATCGTCCCGGATTGAGGCGAGAAGCGATCTCTGCCGCTTCAATCACGAAAGTCCCGGAACCACACATAGGGTCCAGCACAGTTTCCTGACCATTATAGCCGCACTTTCGCAGAAACAGCGAAGCCATAGTTTCTCTCATGGGAGCACGATTAACGGCTTCCTTGTGCCCTCGCCTATGCAGAAGATCGCCAGACGTATCGACACTGATGGTGCAGAAGTTCTGATCGATCCGAACGCGCAGGACGACATCTGCATTATCTTCCGCAGATGCGCCTAGCAGTTCCGTGACAATCTTGGAGATCCGTTCAGCCGCCGCGCCGCTATGATAGATCCGCGAGGACGAACACGAGACCTCCACTTTGAACGGCACGTCAGGGCGAAGAAACTCTGCCCATTTCACTTCTCGGGCGCGTTTTTCAAGCTGGGACAGGTATTCTGCCTTGAACTGCGCCACGCGCGCCAGAACCCGACTTGCGCCCCGGATCCAGAGGTTGGCACGCCAGACTTCAGGCCACCCACCCCGCAGTGTCACACCACCAGGTACGACTTTTGGCTGGCGAAAGCCCTTCATCCGGACTTCGGAGCAAAGGGTCTCTTCCAGTCCCGGAGGAGCAGCAAGAAAGATCTCAAAGTGCCTGTTATTCGTCATGCGCTCTGAATGGCAGGAAGAGAAGGAAACAGCAATCGTCCGTTCTGAGTTTCAGCTGAGCTAAAACTGGGCCGGGGGATCACAACCACTGACAATAAAATTTTTGTGCTCACGCAAACAAGTGCCTCCCTGCAACGTAAGCCGCAGATACGCGGAAGCCCCCTGATGATCCTTTAACCAGCGGCCTTTCCTCTCACAAACTCTGTGCAACGCGATCATCCCATCAGGAGGACCGATCATGAATCCTTCAGAACGTCGTAAGTTCGGGCGGAAAGACTTTAGCGTTACAGCCTTCGCTTTCGGAACGGCCCCACTTGGAAATTTTCTACAGGAAGTCGGCGAGCAGGAGGCAGATGACATGATCCAGCAGGCCTGGAACGCTGGCATTCGCCTGTATGACACGTCTCCCATGTATGGTCATGGACTGGCAGAGCTTCGGCTGGGGCATTCCCTCCGCTGGAAAAAAAGAGATGACTTCGTCATCACAACAAAAGTCGGGCGAACGCTACATTCCGCCCGCAGGGCTGAGATTGACTTTGCCCCGTGGGTCAATGCGGCCCCTAACAAAATGACCTTTGACTACAGCTACGATGGAACGATGCGAGCCTTTGAGGACTCCCTTCAAAGGCTCGCTCTTGAGCATATCGACGTCGCTTTCATTCATGATATCGACCGCTTTACGCACGGCCCCAACCAACCTGAAGTTTTTCGGCAGGCGATGGACGGAAGCTGGCGTGCGCTGGAAAAGCTTCGATCAGAAGGCGTCGTCAAAGCCATTGGCGTCGGCGTCAACGAATGGGAAGTCTGCCATACCGCGCTTCAGCAACGAGATTTTGACTGTTTTCTTCTGGCAGGCCGATACACGTTGCTGGAACAGGACGCCCTGAACGAATTCCTGCCTCTCTGCGAACAACGAGGCGCTACGCTTATTGTGGGGGGCGGCTTCAATTCAGGCATTTTGGCGACAGGGGCAGTTCCTGGCGCGAAGTATAATTACTCCCCTGCTCCCGCGAGTATCCTCGAACGCGTCAAGAAAATTGAAGCTGTCTGCGCAGACTATAATGTGCCCCTCCCGGCGGCTGCGCTGCAATTTGTGGTGGCACATCCCGCAATTTCTTCTTTTTGCGCAGGGACACGAAATGTGAGCCAACTCCAGCAGAATCTGAAATGGTTTACGCATCCCATCCCTGAAGACTTCTGGGCTAAACTCAAGTCAAGCGGCCTGCTTGCAGAACGAGCTCCCGTACCTGCTATGGCTTGACTTTACCACTTGTAAACTCGGGATTTTTCTGAGGGCTGTTCCTGCTTTGAGACGTAATCCCGAGCCTCAAAACATCATCTTTTTGCGAGGCGCACCCTTATTCGACGAAAATGATGCCCCACACTCTGGACACCATAAATGCTATATGTAACATTAATAACGTTATATGTTGTTGTGTAAACGTTATTCCTACAACAAGAAGCACATGCCAGTTCCATCGAACGTAACATTCCAGAATGTTCGGTCTTTGATCTGATGGTGCATCTTTCAGGATGACCCAGCCCAACGGCCTGTTCTCTGCGCGTTTGTCAGCTTTAGGTGTGCTGTATGGATCTGGTTCTCGGAATTGATGTTGGGACTGGCAGTGCACGCGCTGGCATTTTCACCCTGACGGGGCAGAAAATGGCCTCTGCCGTTCAGCCAACCAAGACGTGGTCACCAGCACCAGATTTTGCTCAGCAGTCCTCAGAAAACATCTGGACAGCCATCTGCACAGCCACACGCACCGCACTCGCCACCCTGACTGAGTCTTTCCGCATCATTGGGATTGGCTTTGATGCAACCTGTTCTCTCGTCGTGCTCGATACAGAGGGCAAACCGCTATCGGTGGACCCGCAAGGCGCGCCAGAGCAGAACATTATTCTCTGGGCCGATCACCGGGCATTGAGAGAAACTGCCGAAATTAACAACGGAGGATATGAAGTCCTGCGTTATGTTGGCGGAAAAATCTCGCCAGAGATGGAAACGCCCAAGCTTCTCTGGTTGAAGCGTAATCTGCCCGAGATTTTTGCCCGGGCTGGCCATTTCTTTGACCTCCCCGATTTCCTGACCTGGAGGGCAACCGGTTCCCTGTCACGTTCAGCCTGTTCCACAGCCTGCAAATGGACCTATCTGGCTCATGAAGACAGATGGGACGATACTTATTTCAAAACTATCGGCCTGGAAGAACTAACGGATGACAACTACGCCCGTATTGGCAATGACATTCGTCCGCTCGGCGGGATCGTCGGAAATGGCTTGAGCCCAGAGGCCGCCACTGAACTGGGTCTTGAGGCTGGCATTCCCGTGGGTGTTTCAGCCATTGATGCTCATGCTGGCGGCCTTGGCATTCTGGGGATTGAGGCTCACGGCGAACTCTCTGACGATGTTCTTGAGCGCTCAATATCTTTAATATGTGGCACATCCAGCTGCCATATGGCGGTATCACAGGAGGCCCGTTTCGTGCCAGGCGTGTGGGGCCCCTATTGGAGCGCCATGGTCCCTGATATGTGGCTGAATGAAGCAGGTCAGTCAGCAACCGGTGCGCTGATTGATTTCGTCATTTCTCATCATGCCGCGGGGCCCGAGCTCAAGCAGCAGGCTGAGCAATCAGGCAGTAATATCTACGCCCTCCTCAATGCCAGAATTGAAGAGCTGGAAGCCGGTAAACTGCCAGGAGGCAGTACAGTCAATCTTCACCTGTTGCCAGATTTTCATGGAAATCGTTCTCCCCACGCTGACCCGGATCTGAAGGGCGTTATCAGCGGCCTCGCCCTGTCAGCGACGCCGGACGATCTCGCCAGGCTTTATCTGGCAACCCTTCAAGGCCTTGCTTATGGCACGAAGGACATCATCGATGCCCTCAATGCCCAAGGATACCGGATCGACACCATTCTCGCCACGGGAGGGAGCACCAAGAACCCCATCTTTCTGCGTGAACATGCAAATGCCACTGGCTGTCGTATCCTTCTGCCCAAAGAGCCTGATTCCGTTCTTCTTGGGGCAGCAATTCTGGGGGCTGTCGCCAGCGGGCAATATGCCACTTTGCGCGCAGCTATGGCTCAGATGAGCCACGCCGGCAGCGAAATTCTGCCAGATGCAAAGACCCATACCTATCACACAGCCAAGCGGTCAATCTGCCACGATATGCTCGCCAGCCAGCTCGCATGGCGTCAGCAAATGCAGGACGCTTTGGAAAAAACGTCCGCTCACTGATCTGCCTCCCGAAAACCCAAGCTGTCGTCCGTAATCCCGTTCACAGCTCTTTTTTCAAAGGTCTGAGTTCCATGTCCCGTCTGAAAACAGCCTGCACCCTTGCAGTTCTCTTGAGCGGTTCAGTTCTTTCTACTGCGCAAGCCGCAGGCACCCTGACAATCGCAACCGTGAACAACGGGGACATGATCGTCATGCGTCAGCTGTCGCAGGAGTTTGAAAAAGCGCATCCCGATATTCATCTCAACTGGGTGACTCTCGAAGAGAATGTTCTGCGCCAGCGCGTCACAACCGACATTGCCATGAAAACCGGTCAGTTCGACGTTGTGACGATCGGGAATTACGAAGTTCCCATCTGGGCGAAACAGGGATGGCTCACAGAAATCAAGCCGGACGCTGCATACGACATCAACGATGTGCTGCCATCGGTTCGGGATGCTTTGACATCAGATGGCAAGCTTTACGCTCTGCCCTTCTATGCCGAGAGCGTCATGACCTACTACCGCAAGGATCTGTTCCAGAAAGCCGGTCTGACGATGCCAGACGCACCTACCTACGATCAGATCCGGCAGTTCGCCGACAAGATCACAGACAAGTCAGGACAGGTCTATGGCATCTGTCTTCGTGGCAAGCCTGGCTGGGGTGAGAACATGGCCTATGTCTCGTCGCTGGCGAATACATACGGTGCCCAGTGGTTCGACATGTCCTGGAAGCCAATGCTCACGTCAGACGCATGGAAAAAAGCTCTGACATGGTATGTCTCGGCGTTGAAGGAAGACGGCCCACCGGGCGTCACATCCAACGGATTCAATGAAAATCTGGCACTCTTCGCGAGCGGACATTGCGGCATCTGGATTGACTCCACGGTTGCCGGCGGCCTCCTGTTTGATCCGAAGCAGTCTCAGGTAGCCGACAAGGTCGGCTTCGCGTCGGCTCCCAAAGGCCCCTACGGCAAGGGACCAACATGGCTGTGGAGCTGGAGCCTTGCCGTTCCCGTCAGTTCCCATCAGGGCACGGATGCCCAGACCTTCATCACATGGGCAACATCCAAGGAATACGTGAAGCTGGTTGCGGACCGAAAGGGATGGGTTGCCGTTCCCGCTGGAACCCGTGCCTCAACATATGCTGCACCCGAGTACCAGAAAGCAGCCCCGTTTGCGTCGTTCGTTCTGAACGCGATCAAGACTGCCGACCCGAGTGGACAAACAGCAGAACCACGCCCCTATACCGGAGCGCAGTTTGTCGGAATTCCTGAATTCCAGGCAGTTGGCACTCAAGTCGGGCAGACAGTCGCCGCGACCCTTTCCGGGCAGATGACCGTGGATCAGGCACTGACTGCAGCACAATCTTCTGTCACCCGTTCGCTGCGCCAGTCCGGCCGCGCCAAGTAAGGCAGAGTGCCATGCAGGCAGTTCTAGAACACAGCCCCCCAAAAGGGGCATCAGAACGCAAAGGCAAGCGAACGGGGCTTCTGCTCCTTTCGCCTGCCGTTCTGATCCTTCTCGTCTGGTCTCTTGTCCCACTGGCAATGACGCTGTGGTACTCGCTGATCAACTACAATCTGATTGACCCGACGCTTCACGGCTTCGCTGGCTTCAGCAACTACTGGTACCTTCTGACTGATCCGGATTTTCTGTATTCCCTGTTGCATACAGTCATTCTGGTCGTTGGCGTCCTGATTATCAGCGTAGGAGGTGGCACACTTTTAGCCATCCTTTACGATCAGGAGTTCTTCGGGCGCGGCATTGCACGTGTTCTGGTCATTTCTCCGTTCTTCGTCATGCCGACAGTGTCTGCCCTGCTGTGGAAGAACCTGATGCTGCACCCGATCTATGGCGTTTATTCCGCCATGATGCGGGCTGTCGGTTTGACGCCCATTGACTGGCTTGCCCGGTTTCCGCTCCTGACAGTCATGATGATCGTCAGCTGGGAATGGTTGCCATTTGCCGTCCTCATTCTCCTCACAGCCGTCCAGTCGCTGGATAGCGAGCAGAAAGAGGCCGCACGGATGGATGGTGCCGGTCCGATCGCTCAGTTCCGTCATATCATTCTCCCTCACCTGAGCCGCGCTATCAGCGTCGTCGTGATGATCGAGACGATTTATCTGCTGACAATCTTTGCGGAGATCTCCGTCACGACGGCAGGCGGCCCTGGAGTGGCCTCCACCAACCTGGCGTATCTCATCTACTCCCGTGCATTGCTTCAGTTTGATGTCGGCGGCGCCTCTGCCGGTGGTGTGCTGGCCATCATTATTGCGAATGTCGCTGCGATGTTCCTCGTGCGCTCCGTCGCACGCAACCTGGAGGTGTGAGATGGCGATCAAGACAAAGAACAGTACAAAAATCGCCGTCACCTGTCTGGGCTGGGGTATTGCGCTATGGCTCTTCTTTCCCATTTTCTGGATGATCTTGACGGGTTTCAAGAGCGAAGTTCAGGCGGTCTCAACACCGCCAAAACTGATCTTCGCGCCGACGCTCAGCAGCTATGCGGAAGTGTTCGAGCGCGCGAGTTACTGGCACTTCACCTTCAACACCGTCATCATCTCGGTTGCCGCTACTGTGGGCGCGCTCCTGCTTGCCATTCCGGCGGCATACTCGATGGCCTTCATGCCCTCAAAGCGCACACGCGGGACGTTGCTGTGGATGTTGTCGACACGCATGCTGCCTCCTGTTGGCGTGCTCGTACCTATCTATCTTCTGGCTCGCAGCACCCACCTTCTGGACTCATGTACAGGACTGGCCATCGTCAACATGCTGACGAACCTGCCCATCATCGTCTGGATGCTGTTCACATTCTTCCGGGAAGTTCCTGCCCCAATTCTTGAGGCTGGTCGCATGGACGGGGCAACACGCTGGCAGGAAATGACAATGGTCCTGCTTCCCCTTGCCCTGCCGGGGATCGCCTCCACAGCCCTGTTGTCGCTGATCCTGTGTTGGAATGAGGCTTTCTGGTCTCTCAATCTCACCTCCTCCAATGCCGCTCCGCTCACAGCATTCATTGCTTCCTTCTCCTCACCGGAAGGACTGTTTTTCGGCAAGCTATCCGCCGCATCCACACTCGCAGTCGCGCCGATCCTTGTGCTGGGCTGGATCAGCCAGAAACAACTCGTACGTGGCCTCACCTTTGGAGCCGTCAAATGATGGCTACCCTCGCATTCTCCGTCCCCCAAACGCTCAGGAACGGGATCTGATTCATGGCAACGCTTGAACTCAAGAACCTCCGTAAAACCTATCTTACGGAAGAAATCATCAAAGGCATTTCGCTGTCGATCAAGGATCGTGAATTCGTGGTTTTCGTCGGCCCGTCCGGCTGCGGAAAATCCACGCTGCTTCGTATGATTGCAGGCCTTGAAGACATCACTTCCGGAGACCTTCTGATTGATGGTCAGCGCGTCAACGACGTGGAACCGGGAAAACGCGGCCTTGCCATGGTGTTCCAGTCCTACGCGCTCTACCCGCACATGGACGTCTACAAGAACATGGAATTTGGCCTCAAACTCGCAGGGGTGCCGGAGAAAGAACGGAGCGAGAAGATCAAGCATGTTGCCGCCACGCTTCAGCTTGAACCCTACTTGCATCACAAGCCAGGTCAGCTCTCGGGCGGTCAGCGGCAGCGCGTTGCTATCGGCCGCGCCATCGTACGTAACCCGAAGGTCTTCCTGTTTGATGAACCTCTCTCAAACCTGGATGCAGCCCTGCGAGGCCAGATGCGAGTGGAGCTTTCGGCCCTTCATCGCAAGCTGAACGCGACCACCATATATGTGACCCATGACCAGGTGGAAGCCATGACAATGGCGGACAAGATCGTGGTCCTTCAGAAAGGCGTTGTGGAACAGATTGGCTCACCGCTGGAGCTTTATCACCACCCGCGCAACCTGTTTGTCGCCAAGTTCATCGGTTCACCTCCCATGAATTTCTTCTCCGCAATCTTCCAGAACGGCGGCCACGACGGATCGAGCGTTCAGCTCCGGGACGGTACTCTTCTTCATGTCCCGGTCTCGCCACCGGATATTCTGCCCGGAACCAAGATTACAGTCGGCATTCGCCCAGAACACGTTGAACTGGCTCCCGCGAGTGATGATAGCGGGGTTGTGGAAGTTATCGAGCGCCTCGGCGCCATCACACTGGTTCATGTCCGCTGTGCCGACGGGCAGATCATCGTTGTTCAGACAGACGGTTTCACAACCCTTGAAGTCGACACGCCGGTCAGCCTGAAGCTTCCTCCGCAGCATTGCCACCTTTTTGCCCCTGATGGCCTGGCGTTCGAAGCCTGCCGCCGTCATCCCCTTGCCGCCTGATTTTTCTTCCCAGGAATATACATCATGTACATGGAAAAACTTCGCCTTGACGGTCGCGTCGCAGTGGTTACGGGCGGTGCACAGAATATTGGCCTCGCCTGCGTCACGGCTCTGGCAGAAGCAGGCGCACGCGTCATCATCGCAGATCTGGATGAAACACTTGCTGCACAATCCGCGGAAGACCTGCGCAAGCAGGACCTGAATGTGGATAGCATCCGGATGGATGTCACCAGCACGGAGAGCGTTCAGTCCGCAATCAAAACCCTTCACGAGAAAGAGGGGCATCTGGATATCCTGGTTGCCTGTGCCGGTATCTGTATTTCAGAGGTCAAAGCCGAAGATATGACGGATGGGCAGTGGCTTAAACAGGTGGACATCAACCTGAACGGTATGTTCCGGTGCTGTCAGGCTGTTGGCCGGATCATGATCGAGCAGAAAAAGGGCGCCATCGTCGCGATTGGCTCCATGTCCGGACAAATCGTCAATCGTCCCCAGCAGCAGGCGGCCTACAACGCGTCAAAAGCGGGCGTACACCAGTATATTCGTTCGCTGGCCGCAGAATGGGCCCCTCATGGCATCCGCGCCAACGCTGTCGCCCCGACCTACATCGAGACAACCCTGACGCGTTTCGGCATGGAAAAGCCAGAGCTCTATGACGCCTGGATCGCCGGAACACCAATGGGCCGAGTTGGCCAGCCGGATGAAGTGGCATCCGTCGTTCAGTTCTTGGCTTCAGACGCCGCCAGCCTCATGACCGGTGCTATCGTTAACGTCGATGCCGGTTTCACTGTCTGGTAAGTATCAATTCCGCAATCGGGCCTCTCGGTGAACGGCCCGATTGTTTCTCAGGAACGCCGGGCCATAAGAGGGTCTGTTTTCCCCAGCCGCCCCGTTTCGACCCGACCGGCAAAATGGACGTGTCCTCCAGTTTTCCCGCTTCGGCTGGTCACGGTCAGATCATACCAGAAGTCACTTCCGACCAACGGATAAAAGCGTGACGTCTCCTGCCCGGGAGGCAGTATGGTCGTCCATTCTCTTGCAGGGCCGTAAGCATCTTCAACGGTCAATTCTGCGGTCGCTGACTGGATGTTTTTGAGCGCAAGCCTTACACCATCATGGTCTTCCAGAATCTGGACCTGCAATCCGGAAAACCCTTTGCCCGCCCGATAAAACCCGGCTGGACCATGTAGAGTGAAGTCATGCTCAATCTGTAGCGGGATATTTTGCGTGTGCCCTGCCCCAAGAGTGTATTGGCGTGATGGTCCCTGGCCGGAAAGCCGGAACACTGCCCCACGCGTCCCACTGTTGGCGATTATCAGATTTTGCAATTGCCCCGTGACCTGAACATCAGCTGATAACTTATATGGCAGTACACAGGTTGTTCTCTGCCCTTCCTCCTGTCGAGGCAACGTTTGATATTGTGGAACCAACGGCAGCGGAAGCATGCAGGACTTTCGCGTCTGAGGCATATAGTCGTCTGTATTTGGCAGGCTGGCTTGCCATGATGTGTCAGTCTCGGAAAAATCAAAAGCCGATGTCAGATCACCACACACAGACCGACGCCAAGGCGTAATGGTCGGAGCACGAACCCCAAACCTGGCTTCGAGGAACATCAAGACGGATGTGTGATCAAACAGCTCCGAATTGACACGTCCTCCCTTACTCCAAGGCGAGATCAAAATTGCCGGAACCCGAGGACCTAGGCCCACAGCAACGCCGTGATAGGTCTCTCCGCTCACTGAAACGGTGCTGCTGCCTTCATCCGGATGCAAAGCCGGAACAGGCGCCGGAACATGATCGAAAAACCCGTCGTTTTCATCATAATTCAAGATAAAAACAGTTTTTGACCAGACGTCCGGATGTCGAACGAACACGTCCATCAGCCTTGAAATCAGGTGTTCACCATATCCGGGCGGAGCATTGGGATGTTCGGAAAGAGCGGCGGACGGCACAATCCAGGAGACCTGCGGAAGCGTCCCAGAAGCAATATCTTTCTCAAACGCCTCTACAAGAAACCGTCCTTCAGATGTCGCAGCATTTCCGGCGGTTGAGCCTTCAACAATCGCCCGACCTCGCTGATACTGCCATGACGCCTCTGACAGCCCACGAAAGGCACTAAATCCAGCGAGGGCATTATCACCGAAATTATCGTACTCCTGGTATACTTTCCACGACACGCCTGCCGTCTGCAGCTCTTCTGCATAAGTGGTCCATTGGAAGGCCTGAAACTTCGGATTGTCATGCCGCATATCAGCCGACGTGTTGCCATCATCAACATTTTCAACGGCCTGCCTGCCGTCATGCCCGACACTCAGACCATTGGTACCCGAGAACAAAAACAAGCGGTTTGGGTTGGTCGGACCGAAAATCGAACAGTGATAGGCATCGCAGATCGTAAATGCGTCCGCCAGAGCATAGTAGTAAGGGATGTCACGGCGGGTGAAATGCCCCATCGTCATAGCGGTTTTGTGAGGGACCCAGCAGTCCCACTCATTCCAGGTTTTCTGGCTGCCTATCCAGCTATGATCCAGACTGGCAATGCAGGCACTCGAGGTGTGAACTGTGTTCATGCGGAAAGGCATAACCGTAGCCCCATCCGCAGTTCTCTGTGCGAAAACTGACGTTCCATCCGGTTGATACGCCGCACGCGGGTCTCCATACCCTCGAACACCCTGCAAGCAGCCGAAATAGTGATCGAAAGAGCGGTTTTCCTGCATCAGGATCACCACATGCTCGACGTCCTGAATAGTGCCGGTTTTCCGGTTGGCCGGAACCGCCAGAGCCTGTCGCAAATTGCCTGGCAGTGACCCTGCAGCAGCAAAAGCAGCTCCCAGTTCAAGAAATCTGCGTCGGCTGGAAAGCGGTCCGGTCATGATGTCGTCCGATCAGTCGAAATGCTTGCGAATTGTAAAGAAGACCATACGCGGAGCACCAGCCTGTAGCGTCTGGAAGGTCCCCGAGGGGTCGGAATTGACGAAGCCATTGCTTCCGACTGTTGCCACATAACGCTTGTTGAACAGATTGGTGACGTTGATCTGAGCATCCATGCCACGCAGGAACCAGTTCTGGCTCTGGAAACGATAGCCAACGTTCAGGTTGAAGATCGCATTGGCCGGCACAGAGGCATCGTTGGTGTAGGTGTAGTAGCGCTTGTCCTGAAACTGCATCAGGACATTGCCCCAGATCGCGCCATCATCATATCCGAGTTCCACATTGGCGAGATTGGACGGCATCCCGACTGTGTGCTTACCCTTGATGCGCGCAGAGACCACGCCGTCTGCGTAAACATTGTTGTCATACAGGGAGTTGTTGAACGCGTAGGATGCAAAGAGCGACCAGTTGCGGGCAAATTTCCAATTTGCAGCAACGTCCACGCCGCGCGCTGTTACACCGCCAACATTGCTCAGAACCGACGCATTGCCCTGAATACCAACACCCTGCGTCACAGCCAGAAGCCGGTTTTGGAACTCGACATAGTAGCCTGTGACAGATGCCTGGAATGTATGGTTATGGAAGCGATATCCCAGCTCCTCAGTATTGGACATCTCCGGCTTCAGCTTCTTTTGAAGCACTTCGAAGCCAGCCGTCGTTGTGGAGAACGGGCCTGATGTCTGCGCGCTATCGAAAGCTGCCATGTTGCGAGCGAAATCAGCAAAGATTTCGTTATGCTGGTTAATGCGGTAGTTCGCACCAATCTGCGGCAGGAAGCCATTCGAGGCGCTCAGGGAGCCTGATGGATAGGTCGTGCCGGTTGGCGTACCCATCAGGTTGCCGCTGAGGGCGCGAGCAGAGTTGTCCACGATCAGGGACTTGAACCCGTAAGTCAGCTTCAGCGCTGGCATAATCTGCCAAGTATCGCCCAGGTGGACCTGATAAGTCTTGGTATTAAATGTGCTCTGCCACTGGGTGTAGAAGGAATTGCCCTGATACCAGTGAATGGATGACGGAGATCCGCTGTCCTGAAGCGGGTAGAAACGCCGCGCCTGCTCAAAATTGTTATTTTCGAACCAGAAGCCCCAGTCGATCGTGTGGTTAGCAATCTTGTAGCTCAGACCACCGATAAAGCCTGCACGATGAATGTCATATTCCGTAGTCCGGGTCGTAAGCGGAGAGCCACCAAGAGCCGCGGGGGTGGCGAGATAAGGCGTGACCCATGCGCCCTCACCCGTATTGGTGTGGCCATATCCGGTCACGAAGCCTTTAAGGCGGCTCGTAATGTCAAAATCCAGACGGCCATATCCCATCGCATCTTCACGCAGGCCTGCTGCGTTGTAGTAAACCGTGTCCTGATCCTGAACGCTTGAGGGGAAAGCTGTGCCCGTCTGGTAAGCCGTAGCAATTTGCTTGGCGAGAGCATAATTCCCCGTAATATTGTCGAGATTATATCCATACTTGCTGATCTGAGCGAGCGAGAGATCCTGGTAATCGTTTTCCTTACGCTTGGACCAGTCTCCATAAACCGTAAGTTTTACATGCTCTCCAAAGGGCTGAATGTACTTTGCATTCGCCTGATCCTGCACCTGAACGCCATCACCCTTCCACTTGTTGGCATCCTGATGGTTATAGGACACGTAGAAGCGACCGCCACCCTTCAGCTCTCCGCTGTTAATACGGGCAAATGTGCGCCAGGTCGAAGCAGAGCCAATCGTTCCCGCAACATCCACGCCAAATTTCTTTGTGGGATCAACAGACGTGAACTGAAGAGCACCGCCCAGATCGTTGGATGCTGTCACACCAAGAGCACCAGCGCCCTGTGTCAGGGTTGATGGCCCGTTATTTTCAGTTTGAAGGGCCCGCCCGATCGAAAGGCCGTTATCATTACCATAAGCAAGATTGCCGAGCGGAATACCGTCCATTGTGAAGCCAAGACGGCTCTGGTCAAAGCCTCGGATAACAATCTGCTGAGACCATTCGTAAGATCCCAAGGGATCAGACGACGTGAACATGACGCCCGGCAGTTTCGAGAGTGTCTTGAACGGGCTGGTTCCCGGCGTCATCTCCTGAATGGCACGGCGCGACACGGTTTGTGTTTCGCGAGCGGCGCCCGCTCCGAGAACGACAACGGATTCCGACGTTGTTGCTTCTACAGGCTGTGCAACCGTCTTTTTTGCTGATGCTTTCTTAACCTGCACACCCGACGGAGCGGCCTTGCGGGCAGATTGTGACGGGCTCAGATCATCTGCAGAGGCAGACTGTACACCGGAGAAGACGAAAACGCCGCTCAGGCAAGTCGTCAGTGCAAGCATCAGCTTCATCAATGTATTCCTGCAAAGGGCACGGCACTGCCCGTGAATTCGCGGGAACGTTATGCAGACGGTTCATTTGTGTCTTGTGATCGTTTCAAGACATTGCCACACCACTTTAACAATTTGCAGTTCACCTACAAAAAAGGACCTGCCTCACGGCAGATCCTTCTTGAATACTATCTTATTGTGAAATTGACGATCAGGCGAGAATATAGAAAAGGATCGCCGAGACAGTGATCGTTACAGGCAGTGTAAACAGCCAGGCCAGAGCAATCTTGGTCAACATGTGCATGTTGATCCCGGAGCCTGAGGCAACCATGGTTCCAGCCACACCAGATGTAATGATGTGCGTGGTGGAGACCGGAAGGCCCGTGTAGCCAGCCGTCATGATCAGGCCTGCGCCAACAACTTCGGAAGCAGCGCCCTGTGCAGGCGTAAGGTGTGCCTTGCCAATGCCCTCACCCAGTGTCTGAACAATCCGGCGATAACCGATCATTGTTCCCACGCCCAGGCAAAGTGCACTCAGCAGTCGAACCCAGAACGGCGCATATTCCACTGTGGGGCGAAGCTTCTTGGCCAGAGATCCGGCTTCTTTTTTCTGCTCGTTGGATGCAGCAGGATTGGACGCTACGGAACGCAGGCCAGACAGAACCTGATAGATGTCCCCGCGTGTTTCAGCCGGGCTAGCATGAATTTCCGCGCCCTTTTCCAGTCGATCAATCGATGCAAGGGCATCAGATTTGAACGAATAACGATCAAATTCAGCAACAAGCGGGCGAGCAGCCTGCACGTCCTGACGAATGATATCGTACTGCACCGGCACCTGAGGGTTCAGGGCAAACGTCGCTGGCATCAGACCGATGATCGTCAACATGATCAGGCCAATGCTCTTCTGCCCATCATTGTTACCATGCGAGAAACTGACCAGCGTGCAGGTGGTGACCAACAGAGCACGAACAACCGGGTTCGGCTTGTGATGCGGCTCAGGGCGCTGATAAAGGGCCGGGAGATGCACGAATTTTCGGATAATCAGGAACAGAATGCCTGCCCCAATAAAGCCGAGCGGCGGAGACACGGCCAGCGTCGTCAGGACCTTCCAGATCTGGTTCCAGTCCACGCTGTGCCCCAGGTCACGGGCATGCAGGAAGGAGTCACCAATGGCGATGCCGACCAGAGAACCAATCACACAGTGAGAGGAAGAGTTCGGAATACCGAACCACCATGTAAGAAGGTTCCAGGCAAGAGCTGTACCAAACAGGGCGACCAGCATTGGAACTGCCGGATTTCCATTCGGCGGAGACAAAACATCCGGCGGCAGCAACTCTACGAGCGTGTAAGCAACGGCAATACCGCCGAGCAACACACCCAGAAGGTTCATCAGGCCGGACCAGACAACCGCAACCTTCGGTTTGAGGGAATTCGTGTAAATGACTGTCGCAACAGCATTTGCGGTATCATGGAAGCCATTGGCAAATTCAAATACGCAGACCAGCAGGAAGCAGATCCCAAGCGCAATGATTGACCATGTTGACTCTGGGGCGAAGTGCAGCATTCCGGATGCCATCTCCAAATAAAGGTATGTCTAATCTGGTAGCTGTTTCGGTAATTTTACTAAAGATCCCGGGAACTTCTTTCATGAAAGTTTCATCACACCTTGAAACTGGTTTTTATTTAACCGAACCATAATATTTCCCCGTCCTTTCATCCGTTATGGTGCCATTGGCTCTGTCGCCTGCTTCACCCAGAAGGCTTTCCAATGAACCAGCCCACGAAAAAGCAGCCTCACGAACTCTGGCGGGAAACACTCATGACCGCCTGGAACGACCGGATCGGGCAGGACAAAAGTTCTGGCCTCCACCTCCTGTTTGCCAGTACAGAACAGGCTGACAAACGCCGTACTTCCCAGTCTCACCAGAGAAGCTAGATTTCTGCCTGCATGACTTTACGTTCAGCTCTCCTCCTCACGACGTTCATTCCGTTCCTGCTTGCTCCGGCTCAAGCCGCGGAAACGCAGGCTCCGGAGCCTGCAACGCCAATTCGCCATCTTGTTGTGATCTATCAGGAGAACGTCTCCTTTGATCATTACTTCGGAACATATCCGTCCGCAGCGAACCCTGCCGGAGAGCCCGCTTTTCATGCCGCGGCAGAAACCCCAAAGGCCAATACGCTCATCGCGGCTGACCTTTTGTTGAAAAACCCCAATACGCGCGCTGAAAACGGCCGGGATGCAGCTCTGCCCTTCCGTCTGGACAGGACACAAGCCAGCACCGCCGATCAGAATCACGCCTATACTGCTGAGCAACAGGCTTATCATCATGGCCTGGCAGACCTGTTCCCTCTTCACACCGGTCGCGGCGCACCTGGTGGCGTCGGAGCATTTTCAACACGCGGGCAGGTGATGGGTTATTTTGACGGTAACACTGTCACAGCCCTGTGGAACTACGCTCAGAATTTCGCCATGAGCGACGCCGCCTATACGGACACATACGGTCCTTCCACTCCGGGTGCTCTGGAAGTGGTTTCCGGACAAACCAACGGCATGAAGATCGTCAAAAGCTCTCAAGGACGGTCCACCCTGACAGTCCAGTCTCCGTTCATTCCGGACGGACAAGGGGGCTGGACGATGGTCAACGATATCGACCCTGCTGGAGATGTCTGTTCCGTCCCGACCGAACAGGTCATGATGACGAGCAAAAACATCGGTGACCTGTTGAACAACAAGCATCTGACCTGGGGCGGCTTCATGGGCGGCTTCGATCTGACTGCTCGCAACCCTGACGGCACGACAGGCTGCAACCGCCAGACCTACTCATCTGTCGTGGCCCAAAATGTGGTTGACTATATCCCTCACCACAACTGGTTTCAGTATTACGCCAGCACATCAAATCCGACACATGCGAGACCATCCTCTCTCGCCGTCATTGGCCGTACTTTTCAGCAGGACGGTATCCACCGGGACCCGGCCAACCATCAGTATGACCTAAAAGACTTCTACAAAACTGTCGCTGCAGGAAACCTTCCTGCTGTATCCTTCCTGAAAATGCCAGCTTTTCAGGATGGCCATGCCGGTTACTCGGACCCACTGGACGAGCAGCATGGCGTGGTAGAGGCCATAAATCTTATTCAGCACAGCCCGCAATGGCACGATACAGCCATCATCATCGCCTATGATGATTCCGACGGCTGGTACGATCATGCCTATGTCACGCCGACGCATGGCTCCTACGATAATCCGGCAGATCAGCTTAACGGCCCTGGCCGCTGCGGGACAGCCCCGGCTCCGAGCGGAGTTTCGGGTCAGCCTGTAAACGGCCGTTGTGGCCCAGGAACAAGAACACCGCTGATCGTTCTATCTCCATGGGCTAAACCTAACTACGTCAGCCATATCCAGATTACCCAAAGTTCCATCACGCGCTTTATCGAAGATAACTGGCTTCAGAGTCAGCGCCTTGGACAGGGATCATTTGACGCAGATGCTACTGATCTGTCTGATCTGTTCGACTTCAAGCAAACCCCGCACCTCACACCCGTTTTCCTGAACCCTGAGACAGGCGAACCTGTCAAACAGGCTCCTGTTACACCGCTTTGACCGTTTCACTCCGTTCTTTCACAGTCGTATTGGCTGGCGGCCTGATGTCCGCAATGCTGGCCAGTCAAGCCGTCGCTTCGGATCAATGTTTGCCAACCCGGGACGGCAGCAATCCATGTCCAGTTGAATTACATCGGCCGGCTCATGCCCCTCTTTCCGAGATGGCGAAGATCGGGCGTGAAATCTTTCACGACCCCCTCTTCTCGGGCTCAGGACGTCTATCCTGTGCATCCTGTCACAGCCCAAAACATCATTACGGGCCTTCCGGTGCTGCTTCCGTGTTTCTGGGAGGCCCAACACTGGCAAGCCATGGCCGCAGAGCCATTCCTTCCCTGACATATCTGGAGCATGTGCCAAATTTCAGCATTGGCCAGGATAATCCAGAAAGTGAGACTGCTCCCGTTCTGGCTTCGGCAGCACCCGATGCTAATCGGTCACCGAAGAATGCAGCCGCGTCCCCAACGATCAGTATGGTGCCTCAAGGAGGAATGTTCTGGGACGGTCGGGCCGATACGCTCCAGCAGCAGGCTTCCGGCCCCCTTTATGATCCGGCTGAAATGGCCTCTACCCCGGAGATTGCGTTTCATCGGCTTGAAAATGCCAAGTACATCCAACGGCTGAAGGCTCTAGGCGGTCCTGCGACTGACGCATCCCCTGACCTGCTGCTGTCTGAAGCCTTATTTGCTCTAGCGCGCTACCAGATCGAAGATCCGTCTTTTCATGCCTATGACAGCAAGTTCGACGCCTGGCTTGAAGGGAAAGCCCGTTTCACACCGGAAGAGAGTACTGGATATCGGCTCTTCAACGATCCGACAAAAGGCAACTGCGCAGCCTGTCATCTGGATCGTCCGCTTCCCGGTAATCTCCCACCACTTTTCACGGATCGCCAGTACGAAGCACTGGGCGCCCCGCGCAATCAGGCTTTGATGGGGCCGTACGACACAGGGCATTTCGATCTGGGATTGTGTGAAGTCATGCCGGGAGGCGCCGAGACGTCATCGGCCTATTGCGGTATGTTCGCCACGCCAACTCTCCGCAATGTGGCAGAACGCAAGGTCTTCTTCCATAATGGCGTGTTTCATGACCTTCATCAGGTTCTGGATTTCTACGTCCTGCGAGACATCCACCCAGAGCGCTTCTACAGCCGTGACACACACGGCCATCTTCAGGTTCCGGACGATATCCCGCCCCAGTATCGCTCCAACCTTGATCGCACGGACGCACCGATGGATCGAAAATCAAATGACCTGCCTGCCCTGACACCTCAGGAGCGCAGTCAAATCATCCAGTTTCTAAAGACACTTACGGACGGATGGTCTCCCACCCGTCCGTCACCTCTTACTTCTGGCTATCAGCCGTCAGGCCGCGATGCGCCAGCATCGGCTCAATATCCGGGTCTTTCCCGTAAAATGCACTGAACATCGGGCCGTAATCCATCGTGTGCCCTTTGGACAGGATCATGTCGCGGAAACGCTGACCATTCTCACGCGTCAAGCCACCATGCTGCGTGAACCAGGCAAAGGCATCCTGATCCAGCATTTCGGTCCACAGATACGCATAGTATCCGGCAGAATAGCCATTGGACCAGATATGCAGGAAGTAGCTGGAACGATAGCGCGGTGGCACGTTGGCCACGTCCAGTCCCATGCTGTTCAGGGCATCAGCTTCAAACTTGTCCACATCCTGACGTGGTGCTGACGCCGGGAGAGCATGCCATTTCATGTCCAGTTCTGCTGCAGCGACGATCTCACCCAAGGCGTAGCCCTGATTGAAACGGGCAGCCTTCTTGATCTTGGCGACCAGTTCCTGCGGCATCGGAGCGCCAGTCTTGTAGTGCCGAGCGTAATGGGAGAGCACTTTCGGATCGAGCGCCCAGTTCTCGTTAAACTGAGACGGAAACTCAACGAAATCCCGTGCGACACTGGTCCCTGAAATCGAAGGATATGTCTGGCTGGCAAACAGTCCATGCAAGGCATGCCCAAACTCATGGAACATGGTCGTCACATCATCAGACGTGATGAGCTGCGGCTGACCTGGTGCGGCCTTTGTGAAATTGGCTACGTTGTAGATGACCGGCTTCGTGCCCAACAGCGTGGACTGACCAACGAAGTTGGACATCCATGCGCCGCCGGATTTGGTATCACGCTTGAAGTAATCAAAATACATCAGGCCAAGCTGTGAACCATCCTTATCAAAAACCTCAAACACCATGACGTCAGGGTTATAAACCGGGATGTCAGTGCGCTGTTTGAAGGTCACTCCGTAAAGCTGGTTGGCAGCAAAGAAAACACCGTCTGTCAGAACGGTCTTCAGTTCGAAATATGGCTTCACTTCATCCTGGTTGAGCGCATACTTCTCATGACGCACCTGCTCCGCGTAACGGCTCCAGTCCCAGGGCTTCAGTGTGAAGTTCTCACCATCCCGATGGATGGCATCCTGAAGGACACCAGCTTCCCGCTTCTGTTCAGCTGCAACCGCAGGAACAAGCTGCTTCATGAAATTTTCGGCAGCTTCCGGCGTCTTGGCCATCTGATCATACAGCGTGTATGCCGCAAAGCTCGGGTAACCAAACAGAGCCGCCTTCTGCGCACGAAGCTGGGCGAGTTCTGAGATTGTGGACCGCGTATCGTTCTTGTCGCCCTTCTCCGCACGGTTCCAGCTCTGATCGAACAAGGCCTGACGCGTTTCACGCTTGCTCAGGTTTTCCAGCGCTGGCTGCTGCGTTGTGTTCTGGAGCGGCAGAACCCACTTACCGGAAAGCTTGCGGCTTTCAGCATCTTTCTGCGCGGAGGCGATCGTCCCGTCATCCAGTCCTGCAAGCGCCTCCTTGCTATCAACGACGAGAGCCCCATTTTTTGCAGCGGCAATCAGCTTCTGCTGATAGGCAGATTCAAGATTAGCAAGTTTCGTGTTGATGGCCCGCAGCTTGACCTTGTCCGCTTTGGAAAGCTGGGCGCCCGCATGGACGAACTGCTGGTAATAAACATCCAGAAGCTGCGCCTGCTCGGCATTCAGATTCAGGCTTGCGCGAGCATCGTAGATTGCCTTTACGCGCGTAAACAGCCGCTCATTCAGATAGACTTCATCTTCATGCTGAGACAGACGCGGCGCTTCACGGCTTTCAACCTTGTCCAGTTCGGCATCACTGTTGGCTTGATAAACACCAAAGAACGTCTCCTGCACACGATCCAGCAAGCGACCAGACTTCTCCATGGCGACAATCGTGTTCTCGAATGTCGGAGCGGCCTTGTTGTTGGCAATCGCTGTGATCTCGCGCAGATGATCTGCCATACCGCGCTCAAAAGCGGGCGCGTAGTCACTGTCCTTGATCAGGTCAAAACGGGGAGCCTGATAGGGGAGCGTGCTGGCGCTGAAGAACGGATTTTCTGCGGCAGCATGTGCTTCAGTGCCAACGAGCGCGGCAAACGAGAGTGCAAAAGCCGCTCTGGTCCAGAGGTTGGAAGTCATTGAAAAGTCCTGACTGCTAAACGTTATGGCGACTGTATTGAAGAAGCCGCATAACGTCCAATCTCTCGGTCTCGTCAGCCCTTTACGGGAAACAGCTTGGCTCCCCACTCGTCCACACTGTCGCCACTACTGAAGGCTGGATCAATCAGACCATCTACCATGAAGGTTGGCGAGACATGAATGCCATTCTGGCGACCGTAACGAGCATGCCATTTGACTGCTGCCGTCACCTCGGGACGAACAAAGGCCTCAGCAAGCGGGACGCCGCTATAAACCTCGATACGCCGTAGAATGTCTGCCGGTGTAGCGTCCATATTCGGTCCACGGCAGTGATCGGTAAATTCGAACTCTTCCCGATGATCTGCAACAGCCATCATGACGGCTAAGGCAGCATCCCGGCCTTCGTCCAGCGAAGACGCAGCCAGAATGGCCCGTACAATGACGCCGGAGAACATATGCCACGGTTGGGACTGGAGCCGCACGCGAACCGTCAGGCGGTCTTGCCCCGCAAGTTGAAGGAGATCTGGTATTTTGCGTAGGGTCTTGACGGAAAATGGGCAGGTCGGTTCCAGAAAGACTTCAAGAACCTTGGGTCCTGCGCCCCATTCCAAAGCAGAAAGCTGGAACGTCATGTGTCTGTTCTCCCTCTCAATCATCAAGCCGGATGCGACGATTGCGTTTGATCCCGGCCCTATGGGCTTTGCCATCCAGTCGGCGCTGCCGCGCTCCTTTTCCGGGGCGTGTCGGCACCCGGTAGGCCTGTCGATGCGCGGCTTCACGGATCATTTCTGCCAAACGCTCGATAACGTCTTCCCGATTGCGTAACTGCGTCCGAAAACGCCGCCCGGTCAGAACGATTTCCCCATCCCGGGTCGCACGACTTCCCGCAATTTCTAAAAGACGGGTTCGTATCCGCTCTGAAAGAACAGCAGAACCGGAGACATCGAAACGCAATTGCGCGGCAGTTGCAACCTTGTTGACGTTCTGACCACCTGGGCCAGACGCCAGAATATACGTAACTCTTAGGTCCTCTTCCCGCAGGGACAGGCCGGGCATGACTTCAACACTCATCCCTCTTCCATACCACACGGACGGATGAACGTGCGACAGTCAGTTAGCTCGCTGAGACGCTGTTCTGCTGTCTCCAGACCCGCGGAGAGACCCCGAACCAGCGTCTAAACGCACGGCTAAAAGCACTAGTTTCAGTATATCCAAGGAGAGACGCAATCTCACTGACATCTTTGTTCGGGTCTGCCAGATATCGCAACGCATCGATCTGACGTGTCTCATCCAGGAGCCCGGAATATGAAAGGCCGAGTTGGGCAAGTCTGCGTTGAAGGGTCCAGGGCGAAAGAGACAGTTTTTCCGCCACATCAGAAAATTCAGAGCCGCCCTGCCGCATCGACTTTCGGACCTGAACCATAACCTGTTCTTTGAGGCTTTGCCCTGAATCAGGCACCGTATGCCCTGCCCCTCGCGCCAACGTCACAAGTGAAGATTTCATCACCTGTAGCAAAGCGGCATCAGCGCCTGGCATGGGCTTTTTCAGCCCCTCTTTCCGGAACACCAAAGCATTCATCCCGGCAGAAAAGCGTATATCGGCCTGAAACGCTTCTCGATGTTCAGACGCCTGTTCCGGTTGCTCGTGAGCAAAAAGAACGGCCTGCGGGCACCAGTCCGCACCAAGACCAGCCCTTAAAATATTGGCAAACATGCCCATCGTCAGCTCGGCATCATGACGTTTGTCCTGAATGGCCGTGTCTGCGATCATATATTCGAGCCGGACATGATCACCCGCTTCAACAAACCGTGTAATGGTCTGGGCCTGATGGTACCCGAAATAAGTCGCCAGATTCTGCGCCGCCTGCCCCACTGTTTCTGAACAAAGCGCGATGTAACCAATGAGCCCGAGTTGCCTCGGTCTGAACTGTTGCCCGAAATGCAGACCGATGTTTCCGTCGTGCGTATCTGTTTCGGCTTCGGAAAACAGACGGCAGTACGCACCCAGATTCAATGCATCTGTCGGCATGGCGAATTGATGCGTTGAAAGACCCGACCGCCCAGCGATCCGGTCCATGTCTCCGCCTTGCTCCGTAAGGAATTTTTCCACACCGGTAGCGGCGGCCGCCAGGACATAGACATCTGATCCGGAAGACTTGGGAAAGGATGACATGGCGTCTTCCTGTTGCTGCTCACTTGACACGAGTGTTGGGCGCATTGTCGTCAAATGTCAAAATGTTGTTGTTTCGGGTCAAGTCAAACTCGGTCCGAAAGAGATATAATTGCGATAACGGACAAAACCTTGATTCTCCCAAATGCGACTTTCGGGATGAGCAACGGCAGAGGACTCTGGCCATGGCTTACAGATGCACCCTGCGAGGGGAACAGTACACCTTTGATGATCTGAAGACGCTGCTGGCCAAAGCGTCTCCTGCCCGCTCTGGTGATGAACTCGCGGGCCTATCTGCCTCTTCCGATGCTCAACGCGTTGCCGCCCGTTACGCTCTCGCAGACCTCCCCCTCGACACATTCCTGAAATCAGAACTCATCCCTTACGAAAGGGATGACGTGACGCGCCTGATTCTGGATACACATGACCAGAACGCCTTCTCCCGGCTCTCATCGTTGACTGTTGCTGGCTTCCGGGACTGGCTGCTGTCCGAAGACGCCACGACAGAAGCACTGGCAGCCACAGCTCCAGGCATCACACCGGAAATGGCCGCTGCCGTCAGTAAGATCATGAGAAATCAGGATCTTATGACAGTGTCGCGCAAGATCCGCGTCCTCACAAAATTTCGCAACACCATCGGCCTCGAAGGTTGTCTGTCCACACGTCTGCAACCCAACCATCCTACAGATGATCTGAGGGGTATTGCCGCTTCTACGCTTGATGGTCTTTTGCGCGGCATGGGCGATGCCGTCATTGGCATCAACCCGGCGACAGACAGCGTCTCCAATGGTCTTGCCTTGCTGGAGATGCTGGACCATGCCCGCCAGCGCTATGACATTCCCACACAGACATGCGTTCTGACGCACGTCACCAACACGCTCGAAATCATGAATCGTGGCGGCGCGGTTGATCTCGTGTTTCAGTCCATCGCAGGCACCCAAAAAGCCAATGAAGGTTTCGGAGTTAGCCTCTCAATTCTCAAGGAAGCCCATGAGGCCGCCCGAGCGCTGAACCGCGGTACGACTGGCAACAATGTCATGTATTTCGAGACGGGTCAGGGCGCTGCACTGTCCGCCGATGCCCATCACGGCGTTGATCAGCAAACCGTGGAAGCCCGCGCCTATGCTGTTGCTCGCGCCTATGACCCCCTTCTCGTCAATACCGTCGTTGGGTTCATCGGGCCGGAGTATCTGTATGATGGAAAGCAGATCATCCGTGCGGCGCTTGAGGATCATTTCTGTGCGAAATTGCTGGGCGTCCCGATGGGATGTGACGCCTGCTACACCAATCATGCCGAAGCGGATCAGGATGATATGGACAACCTGATGGTTCTTCTTGGAGCTGCCGGGATCACCTTTCTGATCGGGGTGCCCGGAGCTGATGACATCATGCTCAATTACCAGAGCCTGTCGTTCCACGACCTTCTGAGCCTTCGGAAGCTTCTGGGCCTCAAGCCCGCTCCGGAATTTTCTGGCTGGCTGGAAAAAATGGGCCTCTATGATCCGCAAACGGAGCGCATGCTGGATATTCCACCCGGCCAGACCCTTCTTGGTGAAATGGCGCGCTGACCATGACGGATGATCGCAACGCGCCCTCCGCCCCACTGCACACAGCAGACCTCTGGCAGGATTTGCGGCGTCTGACCCGTGCCCGGATCGGCTTGGGTCGCACCGGAAACGCGTTGAAAACCGGGGATGTGCTCGATTTTCAGGCCTCTCATGCTCAGGCCCGCGACGCGGTCCACACACCTTTGGACGTTTCAGCCCTGACAGCGACTTTAAGGCCTGAGCCCTATCTGATCGTCCATAGCCGCGCATCAGACCGGTCCACTTATTTGCGTCGCCCCGATCTTGGCCGCCGGCTGGCCCCAGAAACGCTCGGCACTCTCACAAAAGGAGACTGGGACGTGGTGTTCGTCGCGGGCGATGGCCTGTCTTCTTTTGCAACCCAGCAAAACGCCATCCCGCTCTTTCAGGCCATGAAGAGCCGCCTTCCGGACTGGAAAATCGCCCCGCTGGTTATTGCGACACAAGCACGCGTCGCTCTGGGGGACGACATTGCCGCCAGTCTCGGAGCGAAAATGGTTGTGATGATGATTGGCGAGCGACCCGGTCTCAGCGTCGCGGATAGTCTGGGCGTGTACCTGACATATGCGCCTTTTGTGGGCTGCCCGGATTCAGCACGGAATTGCCTCTCCAACATTCATGCTCATGGCATGACCATCCCGGCCGCTGCGACAAAGCTGGCCTGGCTCATGCGTGAAGCCCGCCATCTGAAATTCACTGGCGTCGGCCTCAAAGACGCGGCGCCAGATGCCCCTCTGATTGAAAACACCACTCCCACCCTGGAAAAGGACAATGACCAATGAGCACTGCTCCGACGCATCTCAACAAGTCCCTTAGTGCGTTTCATCTCTGGGGAATTGCGGTTGGTCTCGTCATTTCGGGTGAATATTTTGGATGGAGCTACGGCTGGGCAACAGCAGGAACGTTAGGTTTTCTGATTGCCACAGTCTTTGTCGCGCTCGTTTATACCAGTTTCATTTTCAGCTTCACGGAACTGACATGTGCCATCCCGCAGGCAGGGGGCCCGTTCGCTTACAGCCAGCGTGCGCTTGGCCGCTGGGGTGGTTTGATTGCGGGTCTGGCCACACTGGTTGAATTCATTTTCGCACCGCCAGCCATCGCGCTTGCCATCGGAGCCTATCTGAACGTTCAGTTTCCTCATCTGAACCCAAAGGTGGCAGCACTGGGCGCCTATATCGTCTTCATGGCGCTCAATATCGTGGGGGTCCATATTGCCGCCACGTTCGAACTGTTCATAACAATCGCCGCAATCATAGAACTGCTGGTATTCATGGGCGTCGTTGCTCCCGCTTTTTCATGGGACAATTTCCTGCACGACGGATGGGGCGTTGCCCCACATTTCGGACTGGAGGCCATGGGTGGCATCTTCGCGGCCATTCCTTTTGCCATCTGGTTCTTTCTGGCGATCGAAGGCGTCGCCATGGCGGCTGAAGAAGCCAGCAATCCTCGCCGATCCATCCCCATCGCTTACGTTGCGGGTGTTCTGACGCTGGTCGCACTAGCTTTCGGCGTCATGGTATTCGCTGGTGGTGCGGGAGATTGGCATGCTTTGGCCAACCTGAATGATCCCCTGCCTCAGGCGATGAAGCATGTTGTCGGCGCACATAGTGGCTGGTTGCATATGCTGGTCTGGCTTGGTCTGTTTGGACTTGTAGCGTCTCTGCACGGAATCATCATGGGATATGCGCGCCAGATTTTCGCAATGGCGCGGGCTGGCTTTCTGCCCGCTGTTCTCGGCAAGGTGCATCCCCGCTGCCACACACCCTACACCGCGACCATTGCCGGTGGCGTTATTGGCATTGCTGCCATTTTCTCAGATGACGTTATTTCGATCCACGGCCAGTCTTTGACGGCAACGCTTGTCACCATGGCCGTCTTCGGGTCCCTGACGATGTACATTCTCAGCATGGTAAGCCTGTTTCGCCTACGCCAGACGGAACCAGATCTTGCACGCAGTTATCGTGCACCGCTCTACCCCGTTCTTCCGGGCGTTGCCTTGGCAGGCGCTGTGATCCTTCTGGTTGCCGTCACGTATTACAACCCAGAAGTCTGCCTGATTTACGTGGCCTTCATGACGATACTGAGCCTCTTCTTCATGCGAAAATACCAGAACGGGCAGAAGCAGGCAGCGTCAGAAATCTGATCCGTTTTTCCTCACGACCCTTCCGAAACCTTCAGGAACGGAATTTCGCGTGTCAAAAAAACACGTCATGGCAGTCTTTTGTCTGCTGGCCGGAACCGCCCTGCCGTCCTTCGCCTATGCGCAGGCGGCGGCCTCTTCAAATACGACTATCACGCCAAACGGCACGCCCAATCCCAATCACCCGACACCGCCGCCAACAGCATCACATACGAACGATGCCGGAGACCCTGATCTTCCGGCGTTGAAAGCCGGAAATCTTTTCTCTCCCAAAGCAGGACGTCCCCTTACCTATTGGGATGGGCTGGTCGGACATCTCACGGTCGAAGCTGGTATCAGCGGGAACCCGTGGACGAGATCTGGACGGAATTTCGGGCAGTTTTATCTGGATCGTGCGAATACCGTGACCCTTAACCAGATCATGGGCTCTCTCTCGCATCCCGTCACCTCCATCGGAAGCGGTTACGGGATCGGGTTTGTCGTAGAGATGATGTACGGATCTGACTCACGTTTCGACCCAACGATCGGAATGGGCGACGGTACAATTAGCGGCTTGTATCAGTGGGCACCGACACAGGCCCATATCGACATCCACACGCCCTGGATTTTCCATCACGGCATCGATTTCCAGGCCGGTCAAATGTACGGCCTGATGGGCGCTGAAGGCACACCAGCCCTCGCCCGTCCGTTCTATTCTTTCAATTACGCTGCCGACTATATCGTTCCCTTCGAGACGGTAGGCGTCGTGGCCACGATGCATTTAAGCCATCACATGGACTGGATCCTTGGCATAGATGCAGGCAATTCCACAACCTTCGGAGGCGCTGGAAACAACAGCAGACCCAAAGGCTACTTTGGCTTTGCCTGGAATAATCTGATGGGCGGCAAGCTGAATGTCCATGCCATGGGCCATTTCGGCCCGCAGGCAAATAATGGTCGCACGATCGTCTCACCCGCCGGGTGGAATAGTGCGGGCATCGGGCGATCCGCCAACGATCTCATGCAGTATAACGCGGACCTTCTCGCCACTTATCACGTGACAGATGCCCTGTCCGTCATGGCAGAAGCCCTCTATCTGCACGACGATGCGTCGCGCGACGATGCTTATGGCGTTTCTTCATATCTGTCGTGGGACATCCGGCCATCCCTCACACTTAACGTCCGAGGTGAGATTTTCCGAGACAACACTGGCGGCATCATCAACCAGTATTCCAGCGACATGTCCTACACAAACTCGCTGAGAAACCGCCCGTTCGAGTATTATAACGCCCTGCCGACCACATACGGAGACCTGACAGTCGGGGTGGCGTACCGGCCTAGCTTCATCAACCGACATCTGGGTCCAGCCAGCCTGGCCGTCCGACCTGAAATCCGTCTGGACAAATCCCTGAATGGAACACACCCCTTCAATCAATCCGGCACAGTCTCTTCCAGAACGGTGAATAACGGGATGAACAACATGCTGTGGTTCAATCTGGATGCTGTCCTGAGTTTCTGATCTGCCACACCTTCCCTTTCAAAACAGAGGAACATGCAAAACTTCTTGACAGGTTATGCGCGTTTATGACGGTTTGCGCGTGTTTTAATCCGTTTCGGAGAAAGTCCCATTCTCAAGGACGAACGTCTCAGCCACATTCGCGCCCGTCTGCGAAGCCACGGGCGTGTTGTCGCGGCTGATCTGGCTACTGAATGGACCGTCCCGGTCGATATGATCCGGCGCGATTTACGTGAGCTCTCTGAAGCAGGAGAATGTCGTCGCGTTTATGGCGGTGCACTACGGCTACAGCCCAATGCGTCTCATATCCGGGCGAGAATGGGCGAAAAAGTTCCGCTGAAGAACGCCCTCGCACGGCAGGCCGCAACGCTTTTCAAGCCCCTGCAGGTTGTCTTCATCGACACTGGCTCAACCAATATTGCGCTGGCTGGATCGCTTCCCCGCGATACACCTTTGACTGTGGTCACATCCAGTCCCGCCGTTGCTGTTGCTTTGAGCGACGCAGACCAGATTGAAACCATTATGATTGGCGGACGTCTGGAAGGAACAACGGGTGGCGTGACAGGTTCGGTCGCCGTCCAGGCTCTTCAGCATTACCGTTTTGATCTCTGCTCTTTGGGCGTCTGGGCCATTTCCGCCGAAGGACCAAGTGTCTGGGATCATGAGGAAGCCGCCTTCAAACGTGAGGTTCTGAGCCGGAGCGAAAGCGTGGTGATCATGGCCGAAGCAAGCAAGATCGGGTCCGGGGGGCGCTTCCCTGTTGCCCCTCTTGAAACTGTCCAGACCCTGATCGTTACCGATGATGCCCCAACAGACGAACTCACCCGCATGACTGCCTCTGGCGTCACCATTATCAAGGTTCCAGTCCATGACTGATCCCACTACCGAGACATCACGTCCCGCCCAACGGGATCTTATCCTTATCCTCGGGCTGCTGACCTGTCTCGGTCCGCTTAACATCGACATGTACCTGCCGGGTTTCCCCAGTATCGGGCATGATTTCCACGCTGGAGAGACCGCGGTTCAGTTCAGCCTGACCAGCACCCTGATCGGGTTGGCTCTGGGACAGCTCATGGTGGGCCCGTTCAGCGATTCACGTGGCCGGAAAGGGCCGTTGCTAGCAGCGATGGCGCTTTTTGCGCTGTCATCCCTGTTCTGCGCCATTTCATCCAGCATCACAGCGTTCATCGTTGCCCGCTTTCTTCAAGGCCTCACAGCATCAGCCGGACTGGTTCTGTCCCGGGCGGTGGTGCGAGACGTGTTTAATGGACCGGAACTTGCCCGCTTCTTTTCCCGACTCATGATCATCAATGCTGTCGCCCCTATGGTGGCACCAATGATGGGTGGAGCCATTCTGGCCCTGCCATCAGCAACATGGCGCACCATGTTCTGGTTCCTGACAGGCTTCGGCGTCGTGGCGCTAGGTCTCGTCGGCGGGCGCCTGAATGAAACGCTTGAATTACACCGTCGCCTCCCCAATTCAGCACGCTCGACGCTAGAGACATTCCATAGTCTATTGACGGACCGGGAATTCATTGGGCATGCGTTGACTGTGGGACTGATCCATGGCGGCAGCTTTGCCTATGTGGCCGGTACGCCGTTCGTCTATCAGGACATCTACGGCGTCTCGCCCCAGACATTCAGTCTTCTGTTTGGAATCAATGGTCTGGCACTCGTCGGGGGGAGCTGGCTGATTGGCCGTGCAGGCAGCATGGCGCGAACCAATACAATGCTTCGGGCATCTGTGATCTGCATCACCACCGCAGCCGCACTCATCACACTTATCGCGACACTGAAAGGACCGCTCTTCCTGTTAGTGGCAGCCATCTTCCTTTACATGATGTGCATCGGCATGATTTTGACGGCCACATTTGTTCTCGCCATTGCCAAGCAGGGCCACCGTGCAGGAAGTGCGAGTGCCATCCTTGGCTCTCTCAACCTCCTGGTTGGCGGCGTTGCTGCTCCTCTCGTCGGACTGAGCAAAACCAGTGCCTTACCGATGGGACTGGTTCTGTTCTTTACCTCTCTTGCAGGCTTGCTGACCTGCTTTCGCATGACCTCAAGCCATCAGGACGAAACGCCCTGATGGTCGACATATCCGTTCAGGCCTTTTGAAGGCCTGGGTTGCCACGCTCAACTGCAAAACTGGCGTAGGTTGAGAGCTGCCCGTCGTGATTGCTCACCTGATCCAGAGTTTTAAGATCTGCTCGCCAGACATCCCGGCCAACATCACACAACACATAGCCACGCTTGTCTGTCGTTGCCTTAAGATGCGGGTTTTCACGCCGAACCGACTGGCTATGGGCGTCATTATCCCCCACGCCATCACCGCCTGACGAAATGGACGTCGCCAGAAATTCCACCGACACTGGCTTCTGCTTGGCGGGATCAATCACGAGATTACCCGCATAATGCCGATGTGCGTCGCCTGTCACGTTGACCACGTTTCCGGGGCAGTGCTCTCCGATGAACTGAAGCAGTCTGTTACGGCTATGCATATAACCGGACCACTGATCCATACTGTAAAGCAGCTCCGAATGGGCTGACTTGCGGTGAGCAAGATCCATAACCATGACCTGATGCGCCAGCAGGTTCCACCGCGTGTCAGACTGTCCCAGCCCGTTGAAAAGCCAGGCCTCCTGCTGTTGTCCCATCATGGTACGTTCGGGTGACCAGACATCCGGTCCCTGCGGAACGTCTTTATCACCATAAGCCTGATCGCTCCGGTACTGACGGGTATCCAGCACGAACGTATTCATCAGATCACCAAAGCGGAAGCTTCGGTACATCTGCATGTGACTGGCGTCCGGAAGAGAGCTGATACGAAGGGGCATATGTTCGTAATAGGCCTGCATGGCGGATGCCCGACGCAGACGGAAAATATCCGCCGGAGTACCGTCCTGATCGGTATCCCCTGCCCAGTTATTATCAACTTCATGATCATCAAAGCTCACCAGCCAGGGGGCAGCGGCATGAGCAGCCTGTAGATCCGGGTCAATTTTGTACTGCGCGTAACGGCGGCGATACTCGTCGAGGGAATAGATTTCTGGCCCGATGTGCCGACGGACCGCCGTAAATGGCTTTCCATAAACGGTGTGTACACCTGCGCCGATATCGGCTCCTTCGTAAATATAGTCCCCGTAGTGGAAAACAAAATCGACGTTCTCGTTCGCGATAGCCCGCCAGGCACTGTAATATCCAAATTCGTAGTGCTGACACCCTGCGGCGGCGAACCTTACACGCTGCACGCTTGCACCGGGCATCGGCAAAGTACGGGCACGACCTATCGGGCTCTCATGTCCGGCAATATGGAAACGATACCAGTAAGGCCGATCTGGAAGGAGCCCATCAACTTCAACATGAACGGAATGAGCGAGTTCTGGGTGAGCAATGGTTTGCCCCGACCGCAGGCGTGTTGAAAAACGCTCATCCTCGCTGATTTCCCAGTCCACCAGAACGGGCTTCAGGCGCTTCATTCCTCCTGCCTCTTCCAGCGGGTGCGGCGCAAGGCGTGTCCATATTACGCAACCGTCTGGTGCCGGATCTCCGGATGCTACACCCAACTGAAAGGGCGATGCATCAAACTCAGGAGTTTTGTCCAGATTATGCGGGGCGGCAGCAGACAATTGCTTCAGGCGGTAGGAAAACAGGAGCCCGGCTCCCAGACCTGTCAGTACCCGTCGGCGGTTTAAAAGCATGATGAAAAATCTTTCGCTGAAATCGAGCGGTCGCACTCTTTCCAAGACAGCGAATGAGAGCGTTTGCCCATGCCTTTCAGCCTCTTTTCATGAAACTGTCACAGACCCACCCCGCCAAAATCCGTAATGGAGCGCTTCAGGCAGTCCATCTTTAAAACAGGATGATAGAAGCTTTGGCGGAAAACTGGTTTCCCTGTCAGCAGGAATGGCTGCGCCTTTGCCGCCGCATCAAGAGCCTGACGCATCGCGACGATGCGGAAGATCATCTGCAGACGGCGCTGGCGAATTATTATGAACGCGCCAAAGACGACGTGACGCATCCGGAGGCATACATCACCAGAAGTGCGCTCAACCTGCATCTCAATGATTTGAAAAAAGCCTCATCGCGCCTACAATCTTTCAGCGATGATCGGGATATTACATTAGAAATAGAAGATCCTGGGCCATCCCAGGAAGACGTTTATGCGTCAGGCCAAAGAATGGATCGCTTTCACGAGGGTTGCAGACAGCTTCCCGAAAAGACAAGGCAGGCCTTTCTTCTCAATCGTGTTGAAAAAATGAAGTATCGGGAGATTGCTTTAACGCTGGGAATGAGCGAAAGCAGCGTGGAAAAGCATATTGCAAAAGCCCTTGTCTTCCTTGCTTCCTGGATGGACCATTAATGCCCTCCGAAAAGCAGTTCGCAGTTCGGGAACAGGCCGCCCTCTGGATTGCGCGCCTGCACGCTGATGATTGTAACGACACGGACCGTGCCCGCTTTGTACAGTGGATGCGTGAGGACACCTGTAACGCCAATACTTTTGAACTCCTGACGGATTACTGGGAGCTTGGCGGCGGCGTTCAAACACAAAGCATTCCTGCAACGCCCGCAAAACGCTCAGATACGCATGGTTTTCCGTTAGGGCGTAGAAGTGCACTGGCCCTTGCCTCAGCTGCGCTCATAGCACTTGTGCCGATGAACAAGACTGCTCGGGCATCCCGTGTTCTGCAGGCATCGACTGGGCATACTCTGCGCATTGCATTGCCTGATTACGGCACATGTCTTCTGGATTCAGGAAGCCGAATGACGCTGTCTGAAGATGGGCACCGCGCGAGACTGGAACACGGACAAGTGCTGCTTTCCCCTGAAAGCCCATCAGATTTTCACCTCTCAGTTCGAAACGTCACAGTTCGGCTCTCACGACAGACCTCAGCGAATGTCCGCATGGAACAGAACTGCACAGACATCACGGCGCTTCGGGGCAGGATATTGCTCCGAAGCGGAACAACTGCCGCGCGTGATATCTGGATCCGCACGGGGCAGCGCTTTCGCATCGCCCAGAATGGTGCGGTAAGCATCGATTATCCCAACATCGAAGCGCTTCTTTCCTGGCAAACCGGACGTCTGATTTTTCGCAATACGCCTCTGCAGGAGGCTGTTTCAGAAATCCGACGGTATAGCCAACGTCAGATCATCCTGGCGTCGCCAACTGTTTCAAATATGCGGTTAAGCGGGGTTTATTTTATGTCGCAGGGCGAGATGTTTTTGCGGATGCTTCCGCGCCTTCTTCCCTTGACGCTCCAGGAACAGGGAAACGTTTTCATCTTTCGTGTTTTATGACGGTTTCATGAAAACCGTTGAACAATGCTGAGGTTTTTCAGTTTTGATTTGTCTTCCTGTTGAGACCGCCTTCTGCGATCACCAACAGGATAGAGAATACATGGCCGTCAACGTCCGGTGCCCCCTTCGCGCAGTTCTGCTTCTGACTGTAGGGACGACCATTCTGACCCATTCTGCTCTGGCTACACCGTCAGCCACAGCGAATATTCACATTAGCCGTCAGCCAATGGCACAGGCACTGGAATTCCTGAGCCAACAGACCGGCCAGAGCGTCATTTTTTCTCCTGAACTGGTGGACCACCTTGAGGCTCCGTCCGTTAATGGTGCCCTGTCAGCTGACGCAGCCGTCGCGCGGTTGCTCAGTGGGAGCGGTCTGGTTGCCGAGGTTGCTCCAGGCGGCGGAATGGTCATTCGACGTGGTACCGCCACAAAACGCCTCCCAAAGCACCTACGCGCATCGCGGACCCGGGATGAGCGCGACATTGAGCAGATTGTTGCAACAGGCCATCGAACGCGGTCTGTCTTGAGCATCAGCGGCGACCAGATGCAGGAAATGATGCCGGGTCAGAACCCGATGCAGGCGCTGGATCTCTTGCCGGGCGTGACGTTCACCAACGTTGATCCGTGGGGCAACAACGAGCAGAACTCAAGCATTTACGTTCACGGTTTCTCCAACAGCCAGCTTGGCTACACCCTTGATGGTGTGCCGCTCGGTGCAGGCGCTTACGGCAATTATAATGGCCTCTCTCCGCAACGAGCCGCCATCAGCGAAAATATCGGCCAAACCTCACTGTCCTCTGGCGCGGGCGCACTCGGAACAGCGTCCACCAGTAACCTGGGCGGAACGATTGAGTTCAATACGCGGGACCCGAAAGCAAAAGCCGGCGCAACAATCCGGCAGACTTTCGGCAGCTATTCCACGTTTCGCACCTATGCCCGTCTAGACACAGGTAATTTCGGGAACGGAAACGCGGCCTACGTCTCTTTCTCACGCCAGGATGCCAGACCCTGGAATCTTGGTGCAGGAAACAATCAGGGTGGCTATCAGGTAAATGGTAAATTTGTTCACAAAGGTGAAAAAACTACCATCACGGCGTATTTTGACTGGCAGGACAAAGCAGAACCCAACACACAAGGCCTGACAGCGCCGACAGACCTCTATGCTCGCGGTGCGTTTTTCCCTGATTTGAACGCCGCCATGGCCAACTACCCTGCCATGACCTCCAAATCCGCAGCCCCGGGAACGCCCAATAATAAGTACTATTACTCAGCAGCGCAGCGAACAGATTACCTCACCTATCTGAAAATCTCGCACAAATTTTCCCCAAATCTGACGTGGGATAACCAGCTTTACTTTCACTATGACGATGGCGCAGGTGTGGTCGCAACGTCCATTCGCACCAACGCTATCCTGACGATCCTTGGGAGCTACCTGGACCCTACTGGATCCAAATACATCAAGAATGGTCAGTTCACGTATAGCAATGCCGGAATTGATCCGAAGGTCTGGAATGCAACCGGCGGAACGGGTTTTGCTGTTCGTACGACGGAGTATGAAGACTATCGCGGAGGACTGACCAGCACCCTGCACTATCATCTGGGCCACCATAATATTGAAGTTGGCGGATGGTACGAACGCAACAACAATACACAAGGGCGTCTTTGGTATCCGCTCACCGCAACGGACACGCTGACGCCGTATAAGCGCGCGACCAATCCTCTTTTTACTCAGTGGATGAATGCGTTTTACACGAACACGTTTGTCACACACCTGCAGGATAGCTGGCGCGTAACGCCCCATTTGACCCTGACAGCAGGCTTCAAGTCCGAGATGGTTTATACCAACGGCACGTTGCCGGTCGCTGCTTTGCCGCAGTCTCTGGCATCATCTGTTAAAGGCGCAAAAACGATTATTGATACCAGCACCCACACAGTGGCTGGTGGAACGATCCCGTCTTACAAACCCTTTCTTCCTGCTTTTGGTGCCTTGTGGAGCTTCACGCCCCATGAGCAGTTATTCGCCAACATTCAGGAAAACATGAATTCGTTTGCCCAGACCGGATATGGCAGCACGTCACCTTGGGCCGTGACCAGCCAGGAAGCGTTCGAAGACTTCAAGAAAACAGGAAAACCGGAAACGTCCTGGACCTATGAGACAGGCATCCGAACCAATCGGCCGCTGTTTCTCGCCCCACTCACGGGCATTAGTGGTCAGCTTGAATATTACCATGTCGATTTCTTCAATCGTCTTGGCTCGATCAAGCCACCTAATCAGGGAATTTCCGGCGTGGGTGGCACTGTAGCCAACCTGGGCAGCGTTTCGACAAATGGTATGGATCTGTCCTTCACACTCCGGTTTGGGCAGCACTTCTCGATTTATGATGCCGTATCCTATGTCAGCAGCATTTACGGCAGCGATTTCATGGACGGCACCACGCTTTACGCAACAAAAGGTGAGAAAGTCCCGGCTATTCCTGTCTGGTCTGACAAGTTCGCCATCAACTACAATCAGGCAGGCTTCAACGCTCAGCTCTTCGGAACCTATATGGGCGTTCGTCCTGGAACAATCACGAATACAGTCATGGTGCCACCAAGGTTCCAGCTTGGCTTCAGCTCTGGTTATACATTCAAGCATATCCCCCACATGCAGAGCCTGAAGCTCCAGTTCAACGTCAGCAACCTGACGAACACGCGCTCCTGGTCCACCATCACCGCGGGAGATGGCTCAACGTATGTGGGTTATCCCACCCCTCCACGCATGTTCTTTGGCACGGTGGCGGCCTCGTTCTGAAAAACGTCAGAGGGATGGCAAAAAACGCCATCCCTCGCCTTTTTAGAAGTCTGCGCGAACGCGGACTTCCCAGGTTGCTGGTCGGCCAGCAACTGCAATGTTGTCTCCACCCACAAAATAGCCGCGCGTCACGTCATAATGCTTGTCGGTGATGTTGCGACCAATACCCTCGATTTTCCAATGGCCCTTATGAGGCGCAAACGAAATATACCCGCCCCATAATGTATAGCCCGGAATGGTATTGGCAGAATTCAGAGCCGTACTCGTGGTGCGCAGGCTGTAATCCACACCTGAAACGAGATCATATTTTCCAACGCGCCACGTATAATCGACGGAACCATTGGCCGTAAAATGAGGCACCTCGATCCCACGTCCAGACACATCCTGCGTGACACCAACCCAAACACCATTGACCTGCTTTGAGCTCGTAACAGCACTAAACTTGTCGTAAGCACCTTCGACACACGCCCCAGACTGCGCCACGTGCAGCCCCGGGATCGGGGACCATTCGATTTCGTATTCGCCACCAAACATATGGGAGCGCGGCGCATTTACGAACAGACCAATCGCGGAGCCAGTTGTCGGGCTATAGGCGATGGACTGAACCTGACGGTCGAAATAATCATAGTAAAAGAAGTCAGCATTCACCCGCAGGTTATACCTTGGCAGGATCAGCTTGTTTCCCACCTCGAAAGAATAAAGCTGCTCGGGCTTGAACGGATTGGTCATCTGCGTGACGTCAGACGAGTTGTACACCGTGAAACCACCGGATTTCACACCCTTACTGAAGGTGAAATACGTCATGTCATGGCTGAACGGATGATACTGAATGCTGAATTTTGCAGATGGCAACGTATAGGATTGCGACTGCTGGGCGACAGCGTTCTGCGGGTTCGTCACCACCCCGCCGACGAGGTAGTGAGCATAGACGTTATCGAGGGTGCGCTTCTCGTGCTCGACGCGAATGCCACCAACCAATTGCAGCTTTGGCGTAAGGTCATACGTCACCTGACCGAAGCCGCTGATTGTATTGACCGTCTGCGAATAACGGACGTCTCCATCCGTATTGTAAAGAGCCTCAAATCCCGACTGGTACCGGTCATTCAGCCACTGATGACCGTAGTAAATGCCTCCAATCCAGTGAAGCCGACCAGATGTATTGGATGAGAAACGCAGCTCATCGGCAACGACATTAGCCCGCGTATTGAACTTCACGTCTGCCAGAGACAATGAGGAATCATCGAAATTGTCGTATTCGTCGCGCTGCATGTAATCGTAGCTGGCGAGGTTCGTAATCGTGAAATCACGGAGATGCTTCTCAACCCGCAGACTGCTGCCACCTGTATCGATATGGCTGTATGGCTTTTGATCCGGCGTCAGACCAGTTTCTTTGGCAAACTGCTCCGAAGTCCCCCAACGGGTATTATAACGACTGGTGGACGCAGGCATTGGATTGGTGGAGCTGAGGCTGGTGATAGGCTCCCACGCATAGACGCCCGTTCCGTCAGAACGATCCCGGCTACCGTGAAGGTTCCACTCCACCTTCCAGCTCTCTGACGGGGTATAATCCACCAACAGGCGAGCCGCGCCACGATTGACGTTCCCGAGATGGGCCTGAGCCTCAGGATTGTACTGCCACGCCCCGCCCTGCTGTGTTTCGCCAGACAGGCGAAACTTCAGTTTGTCGTTGATTGGACCGGAAATATATCCGTCGATCTTGGCGCTGTCGAAACGGCCATACTGGGCACTCACGCCTCCCGCCAGCTTATCGGTCGGTTTGTTCGTGATATAGTTGATCGCACCGCCTGTCGTATTCCGACCATACAGCGTACCCTGCGGACCGCGCAGAACTTCCACGCGTTGCATATCAAACATCATTCCGTTGATGCCGAACGGGACCGGGTTCGCTACCTCATCGATATAGATACCCACAGTCGGGGAGTTGTTGCTGGAGTAATTGCTAAATCCGACACCGCGGATCGTATAAGTGAACTGACCACTGCCGTAGGACGGCTGGATCTGAAGCGATGGCGTAGCGTACTGGAGATCGAACACATTGTTGATGTTCCGATTTTCCAGCATCTTTGCGGAAACGACGCTGATTGATGTACCGATGTTTTGTGGGCTGTCTGCCTTGCGCTCCGACGTCACGACAACGTTTTCCACCCGGGAGGCTTCAGATGCGTGAACTTCAGGCGCAGCCGATGCATGAGCAGCTTTTGCAGAAAGCGCGCTGCCCTTTCGTGACGTAGCCTGAGCAGGCTTCTTCGTCTGGGCATTCTCTTCCGCAGCCGCAGCAACATTCCAGAGCGGCAGAAATGCAACGCTGGAAATCAGTGCAATACGCCCACGAACAAGGAGGGCATTCCTGCGGTACGGAGCAGTAAGTACGTCGTGCATCGGTTCCGCCTAATAACTAAGTTTTTTGGTTGTTAATAAAAACAACTATTTAATTGCGTTTAAGGGATAGAAAAACGATTCACAACAGGTTATGTTGTGGGTGCAACAATTTTTTGTGTTTCTGACCGCGATATAAGCAAGAGATCAAGATCCATGGCTCCCCAGATGAAACTCGCCGCATTTCTTCTCCCGACCGGCCATCATGCGGCAGCCTGGCGCCACTCAGGATCTGCCCCTGACGCAGGAAGCAATTTCAAACGCCAGCTTGAACAGGCACGCCTCGCTGAACGGGGGCTGTTTGATGCCGTGTTTATCGCTGATTTTACAAGCTCCATTGACGAAGCGACAATCGATGGCTTCCGCAGGATGACATATGCGGCGTCTTTCGAACCTCTGACGCTCCTTTCCGCACTGGCTGCCACAACAGATAAGATCGGCCTGATTGGTACTGTCAGCACGACCTATTCGGTGCCTTATCACCTCGCCCGGCAGTTCCTCTCGCTTGACCAGATCAGCGGCGGACGCGCTGGATGGAACCTTGTCACGACAGCCAACGTCAAGGAGTCCATTCATTACGGGCGTCCAAGCCATGTCCCGCATGCAGACCGTTACCGTCAGGCCCGCGAATTTGCACAGATTGTAGAGAATTTCTGGGATAGCTGGACCGACGATGCATTCCTGAGAGATACAGAAAGCGGAACATTCTTCTCGCCTGAGGGTCGGCTCCCATTTGATTTCAAAGGCGAGTTTCTTTCTGCAGCGGGTCAGATCGATATTCCCCGCTCGCCGCAGGGCAGACCTGTTCTCGTGCAGGCGGGCTCTTCCGAGCCGGGGCGCCAACTGGCTGCGGAAACTGCCGAAATGGTCTTCACCGCCCAGCAAGACCTTGAGGAAGCAAAAGCTTTCCGCTTCGATCTCCACCGCCGCATGACAGAAATCGGGCGGGACCCTGCATCTCTGAAAGTTATGCCAGGCGTATATCCGCTTGTTGGTCGCACACAGATGGAAGCGGAAGATCTGAAGGCTGAACTTGACGAACTTACCCACCCTGACGTCGGGCTATTTCTGCTTGGCGGCATGACAGGCACAGATCTCCGTGGCCTCCCCCTTGAGGCCCCCCTTCCAGAGGCCCCAGCGGACTTCAACGGAAACCGTAGCCGTCAGACACTTCTGGTAGAGATGGCCAAAAAGCGCAACATGACCCTGCGAGACCTGTATCTGGAGGTCAGCGGCGCTCGCGGCCATTGGTCCATTTATGGTGGCCCAAAGGAGATTGCAGATCAGCTTGAAGAGTGGTTTGTGGAGGGCGCGGCAGACGGGTTCAATGTTATGCCTCCCATTCTGCCGCAGAGCCTTGAAACGTTTGTGGATCATGTGGTGCCAGAACTTCAGAGACGCGGCCTGTTTCGCACTGCCTATGAAGGCTCCACCCTGCGCGAGCATCTTGGCCTCAAGCGCCCGGCTCCCGGCGAGACCCCATGAAGTCAACTTTTGCGCTTTTAACCATGGCGGGTCTGAGTCTGGGCACGTCCGCACTGGCCCAGACGCGCGATACGATGAGCATTGGCGTCTCCATTGAGCCGCCTGGCCTGGATCCGACCCGCAGCCCAAGCGAGGCCATTGGCACAATCACATACAACAACATCTTTGAAGGCCTGACCCGGCTGGACCGTGACGGGCACGTCCAACCCCTGCTTGCACGGGCTTGGACTGTCTCAGACGAAGGCCGCGTTTATCATTTTACTTTGCAAGAGAACGTCCATTTCCATGATGGAACTCCCCTTACCTGTGAAAATGTGCGGTTTTCCCTTTTGCGTGCAGGGGCGACGTCCAGCACAAACCCCGATCGTACATTCTTTACAAACATTGCGAATGTGAGCTGCCCCGACACCACCCACGCAGATATCACACTCAAAAAAGCCCATGGCAGCTTCACCTATGAGCTTGCGTGGAATGATGCCTCCATCCTGTCACCCTCATCAGCAGACAAGAACGCCAGCCATCCCATAGGGACAGGTCCGTTTCTCTTCCAAGCCTGGCAAAGAGGCGATCATGTCACGCTGTCCCGTAATCCCGATTATTGGGGAAAGGCGCCAGAACTAAAGGCTGTCACATTCCGGTTCATGCCTGATCCGCTTGCTGCCAGCAATGCGCTTCTGGCGGGAGAACTGGATGCTTATCCGTCATTTCCTGCCCCTGAAATTCTTGGCCGTTTTGCAGGAAACCCGAACCTCAAGGTCGTGCGTGGAACCTTTCCGTTCAAAGCCATTCTGGCACTGAACAATGCTCGCAGGCCATTCAATGACCTGCGCGTACGTCAGGCTCTTGCCTACGCCATCGATCGAAAGGCCCTCATTCAGGCTGGGGCCGATGGAGACGGAACGGTCCTGCAATCTCACATGGCTCCCAATGACCCAGACTATGCTGCACTCCCCGATCGGTATCCATACAATCCGGAACGTGCACGGGAGCTTCTCAAAGAGGCTGGCATCAAACCGGGAACGCAGCTGACGCTCTCTTACCCGCCCATCACCTATGCTCGCGATACGAGCGAAATCGTTGCCGCTTATCTGGAGCAGGTTGGCCTGATCGTCACGTTGCAGCCGCTGGAATGGCCATCATGGCTGGGACGCGTTTTTGGGCAGGGCTCTTTTGACATGACAGTCATTGCCCATACAGAGCCGCATGACATCGGGATCTACGATCGGGATAACATCTACTTTCATTACAAAAATCCGCAGTTTCATGAGCTATTCGAACAGTACGAAGCCAGCGACAACGCGGAGGATCGGCATCGGCTTTCCGTCGCCCTGCAAGATCGCCTCGCGCAGGACGAGCCCAACGTCTTCCTGTATTCCCGCCCTCGGGACACAGTTCTGAACCGGCGTATCTCCGGCTTATGGATTAACCAACAGATCGCAGCCTGCCCTATGGCAGATGTGACGTGGCAACCATGATGACCAATCTTGCCGCTGCCATTTCAGGAAGACTGGTGGTTCTCGCAGTCGCCAGTGTGATCGTGTTCGCTCTGTTAAACCTACTTCCGGGGGATCCGGCCACAGTGATGCTTGGGCTGGATGCAAGCCCGGACAGCATTGCGGCTCTCCATCACCAGCTCGGCCTCGATGCTTCCCCTGCAACACGGTATCTGCGCTGGATTGCGGGCCTGATGCACGGAGAGGCTGGAACGAGTTATGCCTATGATGTCCCCGTTCGTGGGCTGATCCTTGAGCGCTTCCAGAGCACCCTCCCTCTGATCCTGCTGGCTACGGGCCTCGCTCTTCTCATTGGGTTACCCACGGGAGCTATTGCAGCCACTCATCGTGGGAAAGGTCTTGATCTTGCCGTCATGGCAACGTTGCAGTTCCTCAAATCCATTCCGGATTTCTGGCTGGCCATGATGATGACGCTGCTGTTTTCCCTGACGCTGCACTGGTTTCCGGCAGGAGGATTTACGGGCTGGAACGCAGGATTTTTCACTGGATTGCGAGCTCTTTTCCTCCCCACAGTCGCGCTGGCCATCCCCCAGGCAGCCATCACAGCACGCTTCATGCGCTCCTCTCTCATCGATGTTCTGAACCAGGACTTTATCCGGACCGCACGTGCTCAGGGCTACAGCCGCAAGGGCGTTCTCTGGAAAGTCGCCATTCCAAACGCATTGATTCCAGTTCTGACACTGATCGGCATTCAGCTTCCCGTTCTGGTGACTGGGGCAATCATTGTCGAAAGCGTGTTTAATATTCCCGGCTGCGGAAAACTGCTTCTGGAAGCCGTGAACCAGCGTGACATTCCGGTCGTACAAAACCTTGTCATGCTGATTGTGGCGGGTGTTCTTCTGCTCAATCTGGCACTTTCCATCATTGTTCGTTGGTTGGACCCGCGCCTTGCAGGAGAAAGTGCATGACCCGGCTTCGCACGAACAGGAGCCTGATTGCTGGAAGTGCCCTTCTTCTGGCGTGCCTTGTCCCGGCAACATTTACGTGGATCTGGCGGGGTGGACGCTCTCCTCTGATCGATATCGCGCATCGTTACGCTCCGATTTCTTTCTCTCACCCACTGGGGACGGACCCGTTCGGACGTGACATTGCGAGTTATGTCCTGACAGGGGCCTTCAACAGCACGGTAATCGCCGTAATTGCGGTGACATTGGCAACAGTCATTGGGACAGCCTTGGGGCTCGTCGCTGCTTACGGTGGTTTGCGTGGCAAAGCTGTGATGAGCACAGCAGATCTGGGGCTGGCTTTTCCACCTATTCTGATCGCCGCCATGCTCGTCACAGCGCAAGGCGCCTCTGCCACTGGCGAAATTCTCGCTATTGCACTTTTCGGCATCCCAGCCCAGATCCGGATTACACGACAGGCTGCGCACTCCATTCTTGTACTCGATTACATTGCCGCCGCCCGCATGGCAGGACTGAACTCAATCGATACGATCCTTCGCCATGTTCTTCCGAACATCGCGCCTATCCTGATCGTTCATGCCTCGACGTCTTTAGCGTTGGCCATTCTCTCAGAAGCCGGCCTATCGTACTTGGGGCTTGGGGCACCGCCCCCTCAGCCGGATCTGGGACGAACGCTCGCGTCTTATCAAATCCATATTTTTGACCATCCCCTGCTGGTTGCAATTCCAGGTGTGACCGTGATGGTTCTGGTGCTCGGGTTTAATCTGCTTGGCGACGGCCTGCGTGACCTTCTGGAACGCCCTTTCAATCGACTGAAAGGACAGCCGTCATGACCAGCCTTCTGTCCGTTCAAAATTTGTCAGTCCATGCTGGCTCCACAGCCATTTTGCACCCTTTGTCTTTTACAATGAACGCTGGTGAAACTGTCGCTGTCACAGGAGAATCTGGTTCGGGAAAATCCACGCTTGCCCGTACGCTTATGGGATTGCTCCCTGATGGCTTTGAAACGTCAGGTCAGGCTCTATTTGAAGACCAGAACCTCATTTCTCTTCCGGAGCGCCAGTTTCGAAGCCTGCGCGGTCAGAAGATTGCCATGGTTTTTCAGGAACCCATGACCGCGCTTAATCCAGTCCGTCGGATTGGTCAGCAAATCGGGGATACGTTCCGACTGCACACCGCCATGACAGGTCGCGAAATCAAAGAGGCCGTTCATCAGCTTCTGGATCGTGTTGGCCTCAGTCGTGCAGGGGTCTCAGCCAGCGACTACCCTCACACGCTGTCAGGCGGTCAGCGACAGCGTGTGCTTCTGGCTATCGCAATCGCGTGCAAACCAGCACTGTTGATTGCTGACGAGTTCACAACCGCTCTGGATAGCCAGACCCAAGCCGAGGTCATGGATCTGGTCCAAGATCTGGCATCTGAAAATCAGATGGCCATTCTGATGATTTCGCATGATCTGGGCCTGATCCGCCATAAAGCCAGTCATGTTCTGGTTCTTCAACACGGGACACTCGTGGAAAGTGCAAAGACGGAAACACTTTTTTCAGCACCTCAGCACCCATACACACGTGCTTTACTGAGCATGTCCCTGCACGGAGTAAACCATCCGCCGCTGACACGCCTTCCAGTGCCAGAAAATCTGGCGCCTGGAGTGGAGCCATGAGCCATCTTCTGGAAGCCCGGAATATCCAGTACGATGTTGCAGGCCGGGGAACATCGCTGCTTCGCTCGCGGAAACCGAAGACCATTCTACAAGATGTCTCGCTTCACGTAGAGAGGGGCGAAACACTGGGGCTTATTGGGTCCTCTGGTAGCGGAAAATCCACGTTGGCTCGTATCCTTACGGGTTTGGTCGGTGCGAAAAGTGGTCAAATTTTCTTTAAAGAACAGGATATTACGTCCCTCACCGGCGCTGCCCGACACCGCTTCAGACCCCACATCCAGATGATTTTCCAGGACCCCCAAGGAGCTCTGGACCCTCGGCAGACCGTTGAAAAAATCGTCGCAGAACCTCTTTATCAGACCGGTTTGAATGCTGAAGAGAAGAAGCGTCGTGTTCTTGACGTACTGGCGGACGTGGATCTGCCGCAAGACGCCATCAGCCGCTATCCGAGGGAATTTTCCGGAGGCCAGAGACAGCGTATCGCAATTGCTCGCGCGCTTGTAACCCGCCCCGATGTTATCGTGGCCGACGAGGCTGTTTCGGCGCTGGACGTCTCCACTCAGGCCGTCGTTCTGAACCTTCTGCTGGAGCTGCAGGAGCATCATGGGTTGTCATATATTTTTGTTAGCCATGACTTGGCTGTAATCCGACACATTTCACATCGTATTGCTGTTTTAGATGGTGGAAGAATTGTCGAAACGGGACCTACAGCGGACGTTTTGACGCACCCTCAACACCCGACAACCCGCGCCCTCATCAACGCCAGCCTCTGAAATCACACCACCATGACTTCCAGAACTCGCCATAATCTCATCACGGACATTCCCGGCATTCGCGTCGGAAATGTGCGCAATGTTCAGCAAAGAACTGGCGTGACGGCGCTTGTGTTCGACCGCCCCGTTGTCGCCTCTGGCAGCTTTCTTGGTGGAGCCCCTGCGCTTCGGGAAAACGCGCTTCTAGAGCCAGAAATGCTGGTGGATGGCATTCACGCCATCGTGCTGTCCGGTGGATCGACGTATGGTCTGGATGCAACCGCCGGCGTGCAGGCATGGCTGAGAGAAGAGTTTGACGCTCTTCCCACGCCAGACGGCCAGGTCCGCGTACCTATTGTGGTGCAGGCCAGTCTTTTTGACCTTGTAAACGGAGGGGATAAAGACTGGGGGCGATACTCGCCTTATGCGGAACTCGGCTATCAGGCCGCACAAGCAGCATGTCACGGTCCCTTCAAACTAGGGACCGAAGGCGCCGGAACCGGCGCAACCACTGCGACCGTGAGAGGGGGACTTGGATCAGCCAGCACCATAACCTCCAGCGGGCACACGGTCGCAGCGCTTATGATTGTCAATGCTGTCGGGACGGCCACGGTTGGAGACGGGCAGCATTTCTGGAGTGCGCCTTTCGAACAGGACGCTGAATTCGGAGGGCTCGGTTTCCCGCCTCATTTGACAGCAGATGACCTCAAACTCCGCATGAAGCCGAATTACGTCGCTGGAACCACAATCGGCGTTATTGCCACTGATGCCACCCTGACGAAAGCTCAAGCCAAACGGTTGGCCATTCTGGCGCAGGATGGCGTCGCACGTGGCGTTTTCCCCGCGCATCTTCCGCAAGACGGAGACGCAGTGTTCGGCATCGCTACAGGCGATGCACCCGCGCCCGCTTCCATTGAGGAGTGGACCGAAATTCTGCATACGGCCACGCAGGTGACAGCCCGAGCGATCGCGCGCGGCGTTTATGAGGCATCGCCCTTGCCGGGTGAGCCCACTCGCCCCACGTGGCAGGAACGTTTTGGGAGGAATACCAGCCATGACTGAGACACTTCCACCAGCAGAAACATTTTTCCGCGTTCCAGGCCGCAGGCTTGCCGTCTCTTCAAAACAAGCTGGAAGTGACACAACGCTCTTTTTTGTGCACGGATTGGGCGGGAACCGTCAGCAGTGGCGGCTACAGTGGGACCGATTTTCCAAAGAGCCCATCAATCTCGTCGCATGGGATGCGCTTGGACATGGCGAGAGTGCGCGCTCCAAGCACGAACAGGTTTTTGCCAGTCTGTTTTCGGTACAAGACCTTGCCGCTGTTCTGGCAGCGTTTCCCTCGCGCAAACGCATCATCGTCGCTCATTCTTTTGGCTGTCGCATCACGCTGGAATGGATTTCCGGATTACTTGCTGCTGGAGAGAACATACCCGTTGATGGCCTCATTCTGTTGGGCCCAGCATCTCTTGCCCCGTCGCTGAAGGGGCCGATGTTTGGAAACTGGATGGACCATCTGCCCTTCTGGATCGCCTCGTTTGCAAGACCGGCTTTACAGGCGCGCTTCGAGAAGCTGGCATGGGCTCCGGACGTAGATCCAGAGATACTCAAAACCGAGCGTCAGGCGACGAAGCGCAACAGCCTGTTCATGATCAATGCTGTCCGTTCAGGTGCCGCCCCGGTCAATACGGAAATCCTGCGCCATTTTGACAAGCCCGTGTACATTCTTGCGGGTCAGAACGATGGCATCGTCTCTCTGGCGGAAGTCAGAAAAGTGCATGATTTTCTTCCCACCAGCACTTTGGATATCCTGCCAGACTGTGGTCATCAGATCATGCTGGAACAGCCTGTTATCGTAAACCAGTACATTGAAAGAGAACTTCAGCCACTTTCCTCCTATCCCGGAGAGGCGCCATGACTCAGGACGTTCTGAACAACGACATTTCTGCTGACCAAGCGTCCACGATCGCTGGCATCAATGATTTTATCCTTGGCTACCTTGGATACGACCTGCGTCTGGTCAAAATTCTCGAAGTTGCAGACCAGTCAGAAGACTGCCTGGCGAACACCTATGCCGGGTTGCTCTGGATGCTGTCTGAAACAGGTGATGTTCCATCAGAAGCGCGCCGATATCATGAACGCGCAGCTCAATCCGTTATCAGTGCCCTTCCTCGTGAAAAGCTTCTGTTTTCAGTTCTGGAGGCCTCTATTGCGGACGATCCAGACGCTATTATTCGCCTGACAGATCGTATACTCGCCCAGTGGCCGCGCGATCTGGTGACTTTGAAACTTCGGCAATACCACGATTTCATCCGGGGTCGCTTTGAGGACATGCTGGCCGTTGCGTTACGCAGCGAAGATGCCGCCGGAGACGTTGCCGCCCTGCACGGTATGCTGGCTTTTGCCTATGAGCAGTGCCACGATTTACCTGCCGCTGAGCGTTCTGCCCGCACAGCCCTTGCCATGGATGCATCGGAGCCGTGGGCCCAACATGCCCTTGCTCATGTTTTCCTGACGCAGGGACGGATTGATGAAGGTACCGCGTTTCTTGAAGAGCGGTCTGCTGGCTGGAAAACGCTGACCTCCTTCATGGACACGCATCTATGGTGGCATCTGGCTCTCTTTTACCTTGCACGCAATCGGGTAAGCGATGCTGTTTCAGTTTATGACCAGCATTGCTGGACCAGAGAACGCAGCTTCTCACAGGATCAGGTTGGCGCAGTATCCCTTCTGGTCCGTCTGGAGCTGGCGGGAGCTGATGTCGAGGACCGATGGACGGACCTAGCGAACTGGCTCGCTTCACGACAGGACGATGTCAGTCAGCCCTTCCTGACCCTGCAATATCTTTACGGATTACTTCGCGCCCATCGTCCGGAAGGGCAGCATCTGCTGCGACGTATCGAGGGCCTCTCCGGGCAAAACCTACCAGATCAGCGAGCGTGGGATCTGGTGGGCATTCCTTTAGCCCGTGGGCTGAACGCCTATCTTCACAATGAAAACGCTTCAGCCCTGCTCTCCTTCAACGCTGCGCTTCCTCACTTGCAGGACATTGGTGGCAGTCACGCCCAGAGAGACCTGTTCATTCAAATCCATCAGGACCTGAAGCGGCGCATGTCAAAGGCTTGATCAAGCCCCCACGTCTGCCTTGATCTTGGCTGTAATTTCAAGCGAGCGCTTGCGGCTGTCCTGATCATGAATCGGGACTGCCACCATCAGCTCGTCAGGCTTGTGGCGTTCCAAAAAGCGTTTCAGGTGTCCCGTCACACTCTCTCTGGACCCCGCAAACGTATAAGCCAGTGTCTGCTCAAGCAGCGCCTGCTCCTCTGCCGACCACAACGACAGGATATTGTTGACAGGCGGTGGAAACGCGATAGGCCGCCCGCGGCGCAAAGCCATGAAATACTGGTATAGTGACGTCGCCAGGCGCTTGCCATCTGCTTCCTCATCCGCTGCAATGACATTGACTGTCAGCATCACATGAGGCCGAGCACATCTCTCGGACGGCTCAAACCGCGACCGATAGAGAGCAATGGCTTCCTCCATCTGTGCTGGCGCGAAGTGAGACGCAAAGGCATACGGTAGCCCCAACTGGGCGGCCAGAACGGCCGAAAACAGAGACGACCCCAAAATCCAGACCGGAACGCGCAGGCCCATTCCGGGAATGGCACGTATCAAATGCGTATCTTCCGCCGCCATGGGCTCGAAGTAGTGCAGAAGCTCAACAACATCTTCCGGAAACCTGTCAGGCGCCGACGGATCGCGCCGCAAAGCACGAGCCGTTCTCTGGTCAGCACCTGGTGCCCGGCCCAGACCCAGATCTATGCGGCCCGGAAAGAGCGTCTCCAATGTTCCAAATTGCTCTGCGACAACAAGGGGCGAGTGATTTGGGAGCATGATTCCGCCAGAGCCCACCCGAATACGGGTCGTTGCCCCAGCCACCTGACCGATCAGAATAGCCGTTGCCGCAGAGGCAATTCCCGGCATGGAATGATGTTCAGCCAGCCAGTACCGATGAAACCCCAGATTTTCAGCTAACTTCGCAAAATCGATTGTATTCCTGAACGCCTCACGAGGACCTGCGCCGCGGGTGATGATTGAGAGATCAAGAACGGAAAACGGGATCATTGTGTGGTCCTTGAGGTCAATGCGTTCAGACGTACGGCATCGTAGCACGAACCGACAAAGCCGTAGCCATTGTCACCGTACAGACTCCTGACGCGGCACTTCACTGCTGCGTTGCGTTCAAGTTCCCGTCATTCAGGCGCTTCATTACTGTCGGCTCAGGACCAAAAAATGCAGGAATAATTTAAAAATTCACAGCTTCCATATTCTTCAACGCACGCATTTGAGCAATGGTGAAAGCCTTCTGCCGAGATCATGACGCAGACTTTACATCCGTTCTTTGAGGCAATCGGCGTATGGGTCTGAGAAAGTTTCAGTTCTCTGCAGGAGCCTCTCACGTAACGGTTTTTTTGGTTTCCGCTTCTGAACTGTTTCCTCGTTCTGACAGGGCTGCGTTCCATATGACAACAACCTTTGCCATTCTGCTGGCAACAGCCGCAATCATTGCAGTCGTCGTACTCATTGCGCGTTTTCGTCTGAATCCTTTCATCGTTCTCTTCAGCGTTTCTATTCTGCTGGCTCTTTGCGCGGGTATGCCTGCGGACAAGGTTGTCGCATCTTTCGAAGCTGGTGCCGGACACGTCCTCGGGCACGTTGGCACGATCATTGCTCTCGGGACCATGCTGGGCAAAATGCTGGCTGAGTCCGGCGGTGCTGACCGGATTGCCCTGACAATTTCAGAGCGCGCTGGTCGTCAACGGATTGACTGGGCGATGATGGTGATTGGCCTGCTTGTGGGACTGCCAGTCTTCTTCGAAGTTGGCGTTGTCCTGCTCTTCCCGCTCGCTTTCGTTCTTGCAGCCCGAACGGAAACTTCGCTGCTGCGCGTGGCCCTTCCCATGGGTGCGGCGCTTTCCGTTACGCACGCCATGATCCCGCCTCACCCGGCAACGCTGCTCGCCCTCTCGGCCTATCACGCCAACACTGGAACAACGATCTTCTGGGGCGTTCTGCTGGGAACACCGATTGCGGCCATCTCAGGCCCGCTATTTGCGCGCTTCATCAGCCCCCGTGTTCTCATCACAGAAAAGAATGCGTTGGCAGAACAGTTTGTGCGGCGTGAAATCCCGACAAACCTCCCAGGCTTTACGGTTACCGTCCTAACCATCACATGCCCTGTCATCCTGATGCTGATCGGCTCTTCCGCGGACATGTTTACGACTCCGAGAAGCGCACCAAACATGTTCCTGCACTTCATCGGCAACACGGACATTGCGCTGCTTCTGGCAACCGTCATGTCGTTTTACGTGCTGGGGCTGGCCCGCGGCTTTTCACGGGAAACCATTCTTCGCTTCACCAATGAGTGTCTTGGCCCAACGGCTCTGATCATGCTTCTGGTTGGCGCGGGCGGGGGCTTTGGTCGTGAACTCATTGATAGCGGCGTCTCCAAAGCCATCACGGACGCGGCCGTCAGCGCGCACGTTCCACTTCTCGTTCTCGCATGGCTTCTGGCCGCGATCGTCCGCGTCGCTTGCGGATCTTCTACCGTTGCCATGAGTACGGCCTCCGGCATCGCGGGTCCGATCCTCGCGCACTCGCAGGGCGTATCGCCAGAACTCATGGTGATTGCCACCGGCGCAGGGTCCGTAGCTTTCGGCCCCATGAACGATGCCGGCTTCTGGCAGATGAAAGAATATCTTGGCCTGACCGTGCCGCAGACAATCAAGACCTGGTCAGTTCTGGAAACGATTATTGCCGTTCTGGGACTGGTCTTCTGCGTTGGTATTTCAATGTTCATCTGATCCGCGTTGACAGAGCGCTGACACAGCAAAGGAAAAAGGATTTTCCATGAGTGTATCTCTTTTTGACCTGACGGGACGCCGCGCTCTGATTACGGGATCGTCTCAAGGTATCGGCTTTAGTCTGGCTAAAGGCCTGCAAGCGGCGGGCGCTGAAGTTGTTCTGAATGGGCGGGATGCTTCCAAACTCTCGGTCGCAGCCGAGGAACTGGGAGGTGTCGAGACACTTGTTTTTGACGTGACCGACCACGCAGCTGTTCGAACGGCAGTCGATCGCTTCGAAGAAGATACCGGGCCTATTGATATTCTGGTCAACAATGCAGGAATGCAGCACCGCGCGCCCTTGGAGGACTTCCCACCAGAAATGTTTCAGAAGGTTCTTCAAACAAACCTGACGTCCATTTTTAATGTTGGACAGGCTGTTGCGAGACATATGCTAGGCCGTAGACAAGGTAAGATCATCAATATTGCCAGCGTCCAGACGGCCCTCGCCCGCCCGAATATCTCCCCCTATACGGCCACCAAGGGTGCCGTGGGGAATCTGACCAAGGGGATGGCGACCGAGTGGGCAAGACATGGCCTTCAGTGCAATGCCATTGCACCGGGTTACTTCGACACGCCTCTCAACGCTGCACTCGTAAATGATGCAGAATTTTCAACGTGGTTGGAGAAGCGCACACCGGCGGGTCGATGGGGACAGCTTGATGAGCTGACGGGTGCCTGTATTTTCCTTGCGTCCGCAGCATCCTCGTTTGTGAATGGCCATGTTTTGTATGTGGACGGCGGTATCACGGTGTCTCTCTGAAGCAAACGCGCCAAATACACATCAACGCCGTGTCAGAAGCCCCATCAGGAAACAGGCGCCTATCGCAGAAATGACTATCCCAACTGGCAGCTCCTGAGACGGCAAAAGACAGCGGCTGAGAAGATCTGAAAGGATTGTGAGCATCCCCCCCGCGACCATAGCGGGGATAAGGACATTTCGAACAGACCGTCCCCAGATGGGCCTTATGAGATGAGGCACAATCAGTCCGACGAAGCCGATCGGCCCACACAAAGCCACTGTCGTTGCACAGCTAAACGCGCAAAGGGCAAGAACACAAAGCCGTAGCTTTCTTGTTTGCACCCCGAGGGACGCTGCGGTTTCCTCCCCGGCCATCAAGGCATCCAGATCAGCGCCAAAAGCCCATTTACCGAAGATCACGGGCAGAAGCCCCAACACGACAAGTGGCAGGGCCGACCAGCGAGCGGCGGAAAAACTGCCCATCGTCCAGAACAGAACGGATTGCGCCGTATTACGGTCACCCCAAAAAATCAGCAGGTTTGTTAGAGTAGAGAAGACGAAGGAAATCGCCAGACCAGACAGCAGCATCCGTTCCGTTGAGACCCATGCGCCAGACCGGGATCTAAACGATACCAGCAACAGAAGTGCTGAGGTTGCCAGAAATGCCCCACCGACTGCACCAAAAGCGATCGTCCAGACGCCAAAAACATCCCCCAACAATACGATGACAGCAACAGCCCCTGTTGCTGAGCCCGAGGACAACCCGAAGAGAAACGGATCTGCCAAGGGGTTACGGGTTACGGCCTGAAGAAGTGCTCCTGCACCGGCAAGAATTGCTCCGGTCAAGAAGGCCAGAACCAGCCTTGGCATCCGCAGGGACCAGATGATCCGGGCGGCAATATCATGACTGGCTGGACCGGCCAAAAGTCCCGCTTGCAACGAATGCCAGGGAAGAGAAGCACTTCCGAGCGTAACTTCCAAAAATGCCATCACACTCAGAGCTGGCAAAGCGCTGATGCCAAGAACACGCTTCATCAAGGTGCTGCGTCCGGGTGGAGAAAGGCGGCAATCTTGTCGATCACATCGATATTCGCGGGAGACGGCGTCATTTCATCATAGCGCACAACCAAAACACGGTTTGTCTTCAGGGCCGTACTCTCCATCAGCAATGGCTGGCTTCTCAGAAATTTCAGACTGTCTGAAACACCTGCCCCATAATCCATCACCAAAATAGCTTCAGGATCACGCAAACCCGCGTTTTCCCACGAAGCAGCACCCCAGTTTGTTGGTAAATCACGAAAAATATTTTCGCCCCCGCCCAGCCGGATTAACTCTGTCGCGAGGGCATATTGGCCAGCTGTAAATGGCCGATCGCGTCCACTGTCATAAAGGAAAACACGTAACGGGTGATGGCCCTGGAGACGATCCTGAATGTGCTGAACGCGCCTCTGCCAGCCTTCGACCAATTGCCGAGCCTGCTGCTCCCGGCCGAAAACCTGTCCAAGTCTCTCTTCGTCGCCATACAGAAGGTCTAATGTCGGGATAGTTGTAGAGTGCCCGGCCCGGAAGCAGCTTTCAGACAGAACAAGCGTCGGGATACCCTGAATTGCCAAGGTCTCGGGTGTCACATCTCCACCGACATGCATCCCATAATTCCAGCCGGCAAAGAAAAAATCTGTTCCGGCATCAAGCAGTTGTTCGAGACTGGGATAATGAGTCGCAATTTCCGGGATATCGCCCTGCTGAGCTTTGAAACCCGGTGTGTATTTGTTCCAGCCTGATATCCCCGTCACACCACGAATATAGGGCTGCAAATGCAGAGCAAAAGCCATTTCCGCCATATTCACGTCGTGGATGACAGCGTGCTCTGGCTGATGCGTGATCGTTACGGGCTTCCCGCAGCTCTGCACGGTAACCGGGTAGGCGAAGGCCGTTTGCACGGCAAAGCCACAAAACCCCAGAAACAGCATAAAGGCAGGCGCTTTCATGCGCCTCGCGGCCTAAAAACGAACGTTGTGCTGTTATCATCCAGTTGAACGGGATGAACATTCAAGCCGAACGCATGCCCTAGTTCTGAAGAGAGCAAAACCTCAGAAGACGCCCCATCCAGAACGATTCCCCCCCCCCTCATCAAGAGAGTTCGCGGCGCAAAATCAGGCACGAAAGACAGGTCATGCAGGACGGCCACGATTGTTAGAGGAAGGTCACGCAACAAACTTAACAGTTCTGCTCTGGCCGCAAGATCGAGGTGATTCGTGGGCTCATCTAGCAACAGTATTTTGGGGGTCTGGGCCAGACATCGCGCCAGCATCACACGCTGACGCTCGCCACCAGAAAGACTGCCAATCGACCGTTTTAAAAAAGGTTCGACACGGAAATGCTGGATCGCCGTTTGCAGAGCCGCAGTGTCCTGCTGTGCCTGAGGAGTGCCTCGAAACGGGAGACGGCCAAGTGCGATATAATCCTCAACTATGAGTTCAGGTGTTACATCATCGGTCTGGGAAAGCCATGCAATCTTGCACGCTACCGCTGGTCTGGAAAGGGTGCTGAGCAGCGTTCCTTCCAGAAATATCTCCCCTTCCGTGGGCGAAATTAATCCAGCGAGGAGCCTCAGCAGCGTGCTTTTCCCAGCACCATTGGGGCCGATGAGTGCAACATGCTCACCCTCCCTGACGGAGCAATCCGTCAAAGAGACTATGCAGTCATACCCGGCACCATGTGTCTGAAGCACAACCTCAGGCACGATCAGAAACCGGCCTGAACACTGATCGAGAAGGACCGCGGCGCCCCCAACATCACTTCACTCGGATAACTGGTATCAGCCCACTGAATGAAGTGCTTGTTTCCCACATTGTCTACCCGGCCATAAACCGTCACGCCACGATAGGCGTGCCATGCCGCGAAAAGATTGACGAGCGCATAGTCTTTCAGACTCAAGGTGTTGGCATAATCGCCCTTGCGGGCAGATACGTAACGCATGCCAGCCCCCAGATCGACCGGCAAATCCGCAACCCGGGACCAGACACCCCACAGGTTGGCCGTTACAGCCGGAACGTTCGGAACCTCGTTCCCGGAGGCATTCACTGACGCTGAAGGATGGAATGATCCATAACGAGACCACGTATAGGCAACATTTCCCGACAGGCTCCAGTGTTTCCCCAGCGTGAGGTCTCCCTGCCATTCCAAACCCCGTGACTTCTGAACGCCCGCCGTTGCCACGCTGTCCACACCGGTAGCAACGAGAACTCGGGTACGGCGGATATCGTACAGAGACAGCGTAGAGGACAGGCGCCCTTTCCAGAAAGAACCCTTGGCGCCGATTTCTCCCTGCCTGGACTGACTCAGGCGTGAAAACTGGCCTTTATTAACCAGGAAGATATTGGAGCCCGGCGGATCTTCAGCCGTTGTGTACACGCCGTAAAGGCTGATGTTATCTGTCAGATCATAAACAGGGCCAATCCTGAAGTTGGCAGGATTGTAGTTCCCCTTAAAGCTGGTCGCAGGATTGAACGCACCGGACTGGCTATAATTCTGGCGGTCCAGTTTCAGCCAGTCATAGCGAAATCCACCCACTACACGCAGATTGTCCCTCACGGTCAGGACGTCTTCCATGAAGATACCTGCGTCCACCATGGTTGTGGGAGATTTCGTATACGGATATTCTCCCGCAAAACTCTCGACGGCCGTACTCTCAGGACTACTTAGAGAAACACTGTCCGCATATGTCGCATCCGGAAAACCACGGTTTCGGATGAGCCGCACATAATACGCGTCTCCACCGACGACCAGACGGTTCTTCATTCCGAAAACGTGGAAATCAAACTGGCCATCCAGCGTGTCACCAACCTGATGCTGGTTCATATAAACATAGAACCGATCCCGGCCGACCCGACCGGGTGCAATGGCATTTCCCGCTGCGTCCGTCTGCCCGGCTGAACCGATATAGCTGTAGGATTCAGCGTTATTCCAGTTGCGCTTGGCATAAAGGACATAGGTTTTATTGTGGAACGTCATGTTCTCCGTTGGCTGCCACGTCAGATGGAGCGTCGGAGTCAAATTAACCGAGCCAGCTTTTGCATCCTTGGCATTGTAATACCGCCAGAGCGATGACCGGCTTACGCCTAATCCCTTGGAAGACGACAGCAGGCCGCCTACGCCATCATGGACCTGAGCCAGCGGGATCAAAGGGGTTCCATAGTACGTCGATAAGCGATCTGTCAGATAGTCGACGCCAAAGCGAGCTGTAAACTTCTTCGAAGGGTGCCAGAGCAACGTTGTCGTGAAATCGTTGCTGTGTGGGTCTGCGCCAGCAACGTATCCATCAGACGAGGTACGACTGAAATCACTTCGAATGGCCAAAGTGTCAGTAATGGGAACCGAACCGCCCACGCCAGCATTCCACGTATTGAAACTGCCATAAGATACCAGCGCATTAGCATGCGGCCCATCAAACGCAGGGTCACGCGTTCGCATGTCCACAGTGCCGCCAACAGCGCCCTGCCCGTACAGAACAGACGACGGCCCCTTGAGAATCTGAACGCTCTCAAGATTAAAGCTGTTGAGCGGACGGTTCACCATCGTGGTCGGGCCATAATAAATTCCGTCCCTCAGGATCAAAACCTGATTTCCGCTGAAGCCACGCATCATCATCTGCGCCGGACTTCCTGGCGATCCACCGGAAGAAACACCCGGTGCACTGTCTGCGGCGTCTTCAGCGTGCGCATAACCTCGCTGTTCCATCACGCTGCGCTGAATCACATTGATCGTCGCAGGATTATGTTGAACCGTCAGCCCAAGCCTGCCCCCGATAACAGCACTATCCTTCAGCGGCTGCGCCCGACCGTGCGCCGTAATGTGTTCTTCTTTCGCTTTGGCTGCCGCCTTCCTGACGTCTTCTGTCTGGGCGAACGCAGGCTGAAAAACGGTCAATGCCGCGACGGGCAACACACCGACAAAACTGATTTTCCTCATGGATAACGCAAACTTCACTCAACAATGCGTCACTACGATGAGCAGGATAAACATCCTGCTGCGTCCGGTGCACCCCGCCCTTTCGCTTCGTCCATGACCATTTTCGATGGCAGGTCTCCTGGCTTGCGGATCATCGGCAGATCGCGAGCCTTCCCAAGGCTGACGCCCCAGTGGCCGGGTTCATAGAACCCATCGTGATCAGCCTCACCGCTCACAGTTGCGGGGGCAGCCGCAGCATTTCACTGCGTTCCCTTTTCATCCCCTTCCGGGGAACCATCATTGAGCAGGGGCATAACCGAAACTCCCATATAGTCAAACACGTATGTTATAACATATCAATAACTGAAGTTATCAATTTGAACAATGGAGGCCCCTCGATCCTTGGAAGAGAAAACAAAACATGCCTAATCTCATGCTTCCCCACTCTGGACGGAAAGTGTCGCAGGATGAAGCTCTGTCGTTTTGGTCCTTTGGATCAGGAAACACCCGGACTCATTGATGACACTGGCATGCTGCGAAGCCTCAAAGGGATTCTGCCTGATATTACGGCTGCCGACCTGTCTCCAGAGCAGCTTGACGCCTTACGAGCCATTAATCCGAACACTCTCCCTGTCGTTTCAGAAGCACCACGCTACGGTATTCCGTTCTCAGGTGCCGGAAAGTATATCTGCATTGGCCTGAACTATCGGGATCATGCCGAGGAAGCAGGCCTCCCCCTCCCCTCAGAGCCAATCGTCTTCATGAAAGCCATCTCTGCCCTGACGGGTCCGAGCGATGGTATTCTGGTCCCCCAACATGCCACCAAATTGGACTGGGAAGTCGAACTCGCAGTCATTATTGGCACAAAAGCGTCTTACGTCTCCCCGGAGAAGGCTTTGGAGCATGTTGCGGGATATTGTGTCGCCAATGATGTCTCTGAACGCTCATTTCAGATGCAGACAAGCCAGTGGGACAAAGGCAAAGGCTGCGATTCATTCGGGCCTTTGGGACCATGGCTTGTGACGACCGACGAAATCGCCGATCCGCAAGCACTCTCCATGCGGTTAGATGTCAACGGACGCCGGCGACAGACGGGACATACCTCCGGCATGATCTTTGACGTCCGCAGAATCATTTCACATGTCAGCAACTACATGACCCTGATGCCGGGCGATATTATTGCTACAGGCACACCTGCCGGCGTCGGAATGGGCATCAAGCCTCACCCAGTCTATCTCGAACCAGGGGATGTCGTAGAGCTGGAAATCGAAGGGCTTGGCATTCAAAGGCAGACCGTGAAGGCCAATTCTTAGCTGAATCGACAGGAAAACGTCTCTTACGGAGCGATTCTTGAAAAACAGTCGGTTTCATAATTATTTTTTTGTACGAATGACTTGCCCGCTCAACATCGCAGGAATGCTGCCTACAATGTAACAACTGCGAAGGTGCGTGAATTAAAGATTGAAGTTTCTGAGAATGAATATCATTTGTAACTTTAGAAATACGGGAAAGTCAGCTGAAATTCTCGTGAAAATTCATTTTCCAGGAGGCAGTTAGCCCTTTCCATGAGACTTCCAGCGTCGAACGTTCCTCAACGTACACATCTAGGCCCAATGCTTTTTACAGCACTTTTGCTGTCAGGTACGTGGAATGGCGCCTTTGCCGCGACCACTGATGACGTATCTCCAGAAGCTCGTAAGAAATCAGCTTCAACGACCGGTCTTAAAGAGGAACGTTCCGCTTCATCAAAATCGCAGAGCACGCAACAGAAACACGCGTCACAAGAAGATGAGACCCCAGGCAGCATTGAGCAGCTTCTGGTGCAAGGTCATCGCCGCAATGCCTCTACGGATGGTACCGGCACTTACACGGTTTCTGCGGTCTCTACGACGAAAATGCTCCTCAAACCGTTGGACGTTCCACAATCCATTTCGGTTCTCAGCAGCCAGCAGATGAAGGACCAGAACCTCAATACGGTTGATGCTGCGCTCAAACAGGTCGCGGGCGTGAACGTCAATATGTATGGCGACGGAACGGGCGGATACACTGCCCGCGGCTTCTCGTTACAGGCCCAGTATGACGGTGTTCCGTCCATGAGTGGGCTGACTTTAAGCCAACAGTATGATCTGGCCATCTACGATCGTATTGAAGTCCTGCGTGGACCAGACGGCATGCTTCAGGGCTCCAGCACACCCGGCGGGAGTGTCAATTTCGTCCATAAGCGCCCGACCGATGACTTTCAGGGCAATGCGTCGTTCTCGGCTGGCTCATGGAACAATTACCATGCCACCCTTGATGTCGGCGGCCCTCTCGCGCACTCGAAAATTGTCTCAGCACGACTTGTCGTCGCAGGCACCGACCGCAACCAGTTCTACAACAATGCCTATGATCGTCGCTGGACGATTTATGGCGTCACAGATGTGCACTTAACGCGGCATGACACCCTGACAGTCTCCGTGACGTCTCAAAGTAACGATACAACCCGTTATATGGGGCTTCCCCGTGCCAGTAATGGCGCGGATCTGAATCTGCCGACGAGCACGTTGGTGGGGGCCAACTGGGGCAAATCCGAAGTCCCGATGACTGAAGTTGAAGCACAACTGGAGCATCTTTTCTCTCATGGCTGGCGCGGGCGCCTCAACTACCGTCACCGAACCGCAGCCACCACACTCCAATACGCTTATCTCAACGCGTATAACGCGTCCGCAAAGACTGGCAATTTCGTCGCAGCCAATACACGGTATGACGAGACGAATGATGGCCTGGACGCCTACGTCACCGGGCCGCTTCACCTCTTCGGGCAGAAACATGTTCTGATGATGGGAGCGAACTATGATCGCTATCTCTATGAAGGCGGCGGTGCCAGTGCAAACTCGCGGACCTACACGGCGCTCGCAGGTATCCCAATCAATGCGAACAATGCCATTCCGTCTCTGGCTCTCCCTACCATAACCAATCGCTACTGGGAGCCATCCACGCAATGGGGCGTGTATGGTCAGGCACAGATCAAGCCTGTTTCACGCTTTTCCATCCTGATTGGTGGCCGGGTGAGCGGGTATGTCAGCAAGACACGTCGTATTTCCCCAACTGTTGGTGCCACCAGCACCGATATCGACCAGCAGGGCATCCTGACCCCTTACATCGGCGGCGTTCTGCACCTATGGCCGAATGTCACGGCTTATGTCAGCTACGTTTCGACTTTCTCGCCTCAGTCTGCGTTTGATACCACCGGCCGCCTCGCACCGGTCCGAGGCAATCAGCTCGAAGGTGGTATCAAGGGAGAGTTCTTCCACGGGCACCTCGGCATGACCCTCTCTGGCTACAAAATCATCCAGAAAAACGAGGCCATCTATAACGGCACCATCGGCGCCATCTGTGGGCCCGGTGGCGTGGATGACTGCTACGTCGCGACAGGCAAAACACGCAGCCAGGGTGCCGAAGCAGAACTGATTGGCCGTCCTCTTGAGGGCTGGGACATCAATGCCAGCTATACTTATAACGACAACCGGATCGTCAATAACGGTAGCGCCACACAGTCTGGCCTGACCTATGCTGGCAACTCGCCCAAGCATCTGTGGAAGCTCTGGACACACTACCGGTTCGAGCCATATCGCGGGGCACAAAAAAATGTCTGGAGTATCGGCGGCGGGTTCAACGCTCAAACGAGTACTTTCGGAACAAATCGTACCGTGACGCAGGGCGGATACATCATTGGGTCCATCCAGGCTGGATACCAATGGAACAAGTATCTTTCCCTCTCCGCAACACTGAACAATATCGCCAACAAGCGATATTATCAGCGCCTGGGAAATCTGTATTACTATAACTACTACGGAGAGCCGCGGAACTTCATGTTTACGCTCCGTTCTAACTTCTGAAGCAAATCTCAGCTCGCTTCAGAAACTCTTTGATTGTGCGCGGGGCTCCATAGATATGGGTGTGCCGCGTTCAACGCTTGGGGGGCCGTCTTCTCCGTATGCGTATCCGGGCCAATCGTGCCCGGGTCGGTCTGTCTGGCCCACAGCAGTATCATGATAAGCCCGGCGATCAGGATAATGATTGTCAGAAGAACCCAGCGTTTTTCCATGATTTTTGCTCCTTGCGGCAATCAGTCACGCTTTTTGGCTGCCCTTTTGGATCATAAATCGGAGCTGGACCCAAGGTTTCCGCTACATACAAGGAAATAACTCACTGACACCAGAACGGGACGTCCTTCGAGAAAATCTTCCATCGCTTGGGAAGTTTTTTCAGGATCTTTTTCCGCTCCCGATGCGCCATGTGAACGATCGCATTTCCTGCTTCGGTGAGGTCAGGCCTTTCTTTTATCGCCTGCCTGACCAGAGCCTCTGCCGTTGCTGCATCGTTGAAACGACCAAACAGGTCCTGCAAATCCTTGCAATGGCCCATATAGGTTTCAACGCGGCTCCCCTTATACAGAGGAAGAATGCTCTCAATACTATAGCGCAGCCCCTTCAGAGATTTACGGACGTCATGCAACTGGCGGTCTGACAGGTGCCCGATGTGATGACCCCGATGCTGGACTTTACGCGCCATTCGATCGAGCAGAACAGGCGCATGATCTTCCAAAAGCGCATCAGCAGTCTCTGCTCCGAAAAGAGCTGCCGGGTCTTCCGTGCTTTGTCCAAGAGAAAGTAGCGTAGACGTTATGCTCGGATCAGTCAGTTTCTGTCGCATCTCCGCCAGTGCAGACACTCGCTTTTCTTTGGCTAACTGAACGAATTCACTCGCAATATCCCCGCTCACATGAGCCGGTAGAATTTCGGTCTGAAAAACATCCCAGTCTCGAACATTGCCGAGAAACCGCCCAGTTTGCTGAAAAACTGACATCTCATTCCCTAACGCTCCTTTAGGGAACAGAGGGCGAAAAGCTTTCAGGATCGTTCGAAGCCGCCTGACGGCGACGCGCATCTCATGCACAGCATCGACGCTCCCGTGTTCGGCAGCAGGCTGCGCGGCAAGAAATACCGTCAGAAAAGCACGAACAGACTGGCTCCACCCTTTCCCAACCGTCATGTCCCCTGCGAAAGGCAGCGCCGATTGAACTGTGACATCCTCATCATACTGTCCAAGCGCCAGCCGCACTCCCCTCATGGGAAGCGTCTCGCCCGTCAGCCATATGGGAAGATCACTTAAAGTCTGCGCAAAAGCATACAAATCTCGTACTTCACCGCTCAGGAGCGTCAAATCCAGTGCACAAACAGCTTCCGCTTGCTCTCCAGCCTGAACTGATCCGCGCGACAGAGACACCTTGAGGCTACTGGCACCAACCGCCGCCTTTCCCTGTAACTGCCAAAAATCTGTGCGATATATTGGCAGAACTGCGCCTGAAAAATCGATTTTTGCAGCCCCAGTGCCTTCGAGCAGCTTGATATCTGGACGTAATCCCCTCCGGGACCAGACCCATTGTTCAGGACGCGTCATGTTGGGTAACCCGGCCCAGGAAACAGGCTCAAGCACCTGAACTGACGCACGGCCTTTTCGCGCGGTGGAGAGTGCCCAATCGTGGCGAGACAGTATGCCGGATGCGGTATCGTAAAATGTCCGGATCCGATGCCTCGGTCGCACGCTTTTCAAAGCGGGTGCTATGTCTGTGTGATGACGAACGAGAGGCCATGCTTCTGGTAGAAAGCGAAATGTCAGACGTTGCGGCAAAAGGCTTCGGATCATTATTCTTTTCCCTCCAGCATGACAGCCCATGAAGCGTAAGCCTTCATGCCCTACCGTTGCCAGAGGATAAAAGGCGCTTCGAGCGGAACACTCATGATCTCTGCGGCCGGAATGATCCGCAGTGTACACTCTGCTGCGGGGGCAGGAAGCTCAGTCTCAAGAGTATAGGCAATCCAGCCATCCTGAAGATGTTCTCCCTGTGTCAGGGACTTGATGCGCGGGTGCCCATCCTGAGCGTCAGCGTAGAGTTCAACACGCAGCAACGCAGGATCGAGCGTTCCGGGATGAATGAAGGCATGCGCTTTCTGATCCCCACCGTTCTCGGGAATGATAACTTCCCCGATCCTTAGGCTATTCCAGCCAGCAGAGAGGGCGTTTTGCCTGTCGAGAACCGTTCCAGCACTCACCCCATGGTCAGACAGGCGACGCCTGTAGCGCTGCGCACCAATCAAATAAAACTGTTCTGTATAATCGCGAACTGTACGGTTTGCGGAGAACTGAGGCGTCAGACGCGCCATGCTTTCACGCATCTTCGCGACCCACGCCCTAGGTATTCCGCCAGCATCGCGTTCGTAGAACTCAGGAAGAACGTGCTCTTCCAAGAGCCTGTAAAGTTCCTGTGCATCAGAATGGTCGTAGGCCGGATCTCCCGCGTGCTCCAGTCCGTCCCCTAACGCCCAGCCGACTTCCGGCGCATAGGCCTCGGCCCACCATCCATCGAGTTCTGACAGGTTAAGCCCACCATTTACCAGGACCTTCATTCCGCTGGTCCCGCTGGCCTCCCAGGGACGCCGCGGTGTGTTCAGCCACAAGTCCACCCCCTGAACCATTTTCTGGGCCAGAGCCATGTCGTAATCCGCGAGGAATACCACTTTTCCCACGATATCCTGACGCTGGCAGAACTGGACCCAGCGTGTGATCATCGCCTGCCCTTCGAGATCCTGCGGATGGGCCTTGCCGCACAGAACGATCTGGACCGGCCTATGAGCGTCCCGCAACAGCCGGACAAGTCGCTCCTCATCGTACAACAGAAGGTCCGGACGCTTGTAAGTGGCAAACCGGCGAGCAAATCCGATTGTCAGCGCCTCCGGGTTCAACGACGGCGCAGGCAGGCACCATAACCCCTCTTCGCCAACGATGCATTGCCTTGCGGAAAGCTCCTGCCCCAGTGCGTGAACAAACTCCGCCCGGGAGTTGCACCTGCTGCGCCAGAGAGTGTCGTTATCAAGATGACGAACGGCATCGCCCAACCCTTCCAGATCTCCTTCCCACCTGCTTCTCCCCCCCACCTGAGTCCAGAGTTCATCGGCAGATGCTGAATCCCACGTCGGGGTATGGACGCCGTTCGTCACATGAGAGATCGGGACTTCATTTTGCGGCCAACGCGGGAAAAGTGGCGTGAACAAGGACCGGCTCACAGCCCCATGCAACTGGCTCACGCCGTTAACGGCCCCGCTGCACCGAACGGCGAGATAAGCCATGTTAAAAAATTCATCCTTATTCGCCGGATCAAGACGCCCTAGCGCGAGAAAGTCCTGAATTGGCATGCCCAGACGGTCTTCGGCGTAGAACGTGAGATGGCTCTCAATCAGCTTAGGCGGAAAACGATCAAACCCGGCTGGCACGGCAGTATGTGTCGTAAAGACCGTTCCCGCGCGAGCAATGACCTGCGCCTGCGCGAAAGAAATACCTTCTTCTTCCGAAAGGCACCGGGCTCGTTCCAGAGCTGCAAAAGCCGCATGCCCCTCATTCAGGTGGCAGATATCCGGTCGGTGTCCTAGAGCATGAAGCAGTCTCCACCCCCCGATCCCGAGAACCATCTCCTGCCTCAGCCGCAGTTCTGCATCTCCACCGTAGAGTTGGGTCGTGATGCAGCGAACAGCGGGCGGATTGGAGGGATCGTTCGTATCCAGAAGGTACAGAGTCGTCCGACCTACGACGGCTTTCCAGGCGCGAAGCCAGATCTCTCCGGTTGCCGTTTGGACAGAGAGCCGGAACCAGTCCCCATCCGGCGTGAGGACGGGCTGTATCGGAAGCTGGTCAGGGTCATTGAATGGGTAGAGCGCCCGCTGCTCACCTGCGGGAGTAATAACCTGGCGAAAATAACCCTGCGCATAGAGAAGCCCGACCGCAACAACAGGAACACCCAGATCACTCGCGGCTTTCAGCTGGTCTGCAGCAACATTCCCGAGCCCGCCAGAATAGATGGGAAGTGCCTCGCTCAGCATATACTCCATGCTGAAATAGGCGACTTCAGACAGCCCCGCGTCCGCATATTTCTCCGCAAACCAGGTGGAACGCTCCAACTCATATTTCCGGCGCTCCATACTGGCCTTCAAGAGATTGCGGACATCCGGGTTCTGTAGAGCTTCCCACAGTTGGGCTTTGGGTGTTCGGGTCAGGGTTATCCAGGGATTACAGGTTCGGGACCAAAGATCCGGATTGATCGTCTGCCACAGCAGATCCGCCTCGTGGTTCCATGTCCAATGCAGATCAAGTGCCAGCATGCGCAGCGCTGCTTCTGCTGCGCGCGGCTTACGGGGGGAAGTGTCAACCATAGACCTGGAAACTCCCATGACTGTTCACGCTCGCTCTCCAACATGGTGAACATGTCCAGAGAGACGAACAGAATGCGTTCATTAAGGCAGCAACTGGACCTCTAACGCGTCAGAACGGAGGAAGTATGAGGGCCTTGGAGCTCCAGACATTCTTCGTGACATCACATTTTCAAATGGAGGAATAGCCGAACACCTGAAAACCTCTGAGCCATTCGTCCGTTGCGGTTACCAGCGCTCTCTTTCAAGCCCTGCTCCACATTGATGAGGTGCATCATGCTCCGGAAATTTCTGCAGTTCTCAGTGATAGGCTCGTGCCTGACCCTGCCTGCATGGGGCGCTCCTGCCTCTGAAGACCTGTCTGTCGCGCCCGGGTTTCATTTAGGCGTTATATCGGCACAGGTCCGTGGAGCACGTGAAATCGCCCTTGGAGACAGAGCAACTGTTTTCCTTGGCTCCACGGGGCCCGGAAAGGTTTATGCCGTCTCTGGAGTAGGTGATGCAGGCAGTCGCGTTCAGGTCAGGACACTTGCCAGCGGCCTCGAAACCCCTTCAGGCGTGGCATACCATGATGGAGATCTCTACATCGCGGAACCCGAACGCATTCTGGTTCTACGAGATATCGAAGACCACCTAGACAATCCGCCCGAACCGGAAGCCATTACGGATCACCTGCCTTTCAAAGACGGCGACCATTTCTGGAAGTTTATCGCTTTCGGGCCGGATGGCAGGCTGTATGTGACCATTGGCGCACCTTGCAACGTTTGCGACGTGGGCCACGATCTCGGAAAAATCATCAGCATGAATCCCGACGGCACGGACAGGCAGGACGTTGCTTACGGCATTCGCAATTCAGTTGGTCTCGCATGGCGGCGAACAGGAAAAGACCTGTGGTTTACGGATAACGGCCGGGACATGATGGGCGATGACGTCCCTTCTGACGAACTGAACACCCTTACCCAGCCCCGGCAGTCTTTCGGCTATCCCTATTGCCATCAGGGAGACGTCCCGGACCCTCATTACGGAAAAGGCCACTCGTGCGGTGAGTTTACTCCGCCTGCCCTGAAGCTTGGAGCCCATGTCGCAGCATTAGGGCTGCGATTTTACGATGGCCCCGCCGCAGCGCGCTCTTTGAAGGGTGCATTGCTGATTGCCGAGCATGGATCATGGAACAGAAGCGTTCCATCAGGGTATCAGGTCGTGTCCGTCAAATTCGATAGCGCTGGCCATCCACAGCAGTCAGAGCCGCTAATCTGGGGATTTCGGCGCGATGGGCGGACCGTTGGCCGTCCGGTAGATGTTCAGCCGATGCCTGACGGCAGTATCCTCGTTAGCGACGATTTTTCCGGGTCGCTCTACAGATTGACCTATACCTCTGCAGTACGGAAATAAGTGTCATAAAGTTGGAAGAGACCGAACAGGTGACGAGACACGCGAAAGCGTCTGAACGGAGGCTATCCGCAGCCAGAAGCGGGTGACGACAGCCCCGAGTAGAATCATGAGAAAATAACGCATATCGTTCCCCTTTTCAGAGGTTATTGTGAAGCATAAACTTGGCGAATATGCGCATGAACTATGGCAAACGTGCTTCAGAGCGTAACAGTTTTCATCCTGAATAAGGAAAGAAGAAAATGTCTTTCGGTATTATTATTTTAGTAGCCCTTGCAGCGGTACTTTTTATTATCGGACCCATTCTCGTGGCCGTGGGCGCCGCAGCCTGGATTAACGATCGCTTTCTGAACCGAAAATAATTTCAGACGTTATTTTGTTGTCTGGAACCGAAAGGGCCTGGACCCTCCACGTCCTGTAAAAAGACAGGACGTTCCAGCTCTGCGGGAGAATATCAAGCTTCCCTGCCGCTTCTGCATTCAAGCCCATCGCCAGCAGAACAAGCCCCCGCACGACATCAGCATCCACACCCAAGATCACAGACTTTTCCGCGTCACGGATATCCGACAGCCACTCTGCAAGACGGACATACATCCCCTTCTGGCTTTCACCGGAAGGTGGCGAGAAATTGGGGTCTGTCATCCACTGTGAAAGAATTCCAGGCGATAAGGCTCTGAGGTTCTGTCCGCACCAGTCACCGTAGTCACGGCCGCGAAGCCGTTCATCCACGGTCACGACGCACTCGGAATATGCCTCCAGCCACGCAACATCTGCCGCACGCCCTGTCAGGATCGGTAGAGATTTTGGCCAGAACGCAGGGTCCGTACTCGCCATGTCACGCAGTTCCTCTTTCGGAGGAAAAATGCTTCGTTTCGAAGACGGGAGCGATGGAAGGGCAAAGCAGAACAGCTTCACTTTGCGATCTCTGACCAATCATGAAGCGCGCGTTCCAGGCGGTCCCAACCCGCGCTATTTCGCGGCAAACCAAACCTCAGCTCCGTTGGTCGTTCAGGGAACGCACGGGTCACGATCCCGCGGTCACAGAGAAACATCCACAGCGAAGCAGCCTCATCCAAACTCACCAGGCAGAACAGAAGGGTGTTTCCTTTGATGACGAGACCTGATTCCTTCAGTAGGTTTACAAGACGCTTGGCATCCCGCTCCAATCGGCTTTTGGTGCTGTTCAACCACTCATGATCCGACAATGCTTGCCGTCCTACGGACAGAGCCAGAGCGCTTACCGCCCAGTCCCCCATCATGGACCGAAGTCGATCCGCTGTGCCGTCAGATGCGATTAAAAAACCAAGGCGGACACCGGGTAACCCGTAGGTTTTCCCAAAAGAGCGCAAAACCAAGAGCCCTGCCCGAGGAAAAGACGAGGCAGCACTTTCATGATCGAAATCCGCATACGCCTCATCGACGACTAACCAGCCACCGGATGCCGCGCAACGCTCCGAGAGTTCTAAAAGTGTCTCGACAGGCAGGCGTCGTCCGTCTGGATTATTCGGATTACAGACGACATATACAGTCCCCGATTGTCCTGCGGCAGCCCTGAACGCCTGAAAGTCTGTCACGATCGATACATTTATTCCCGCATTTCTCCACGCCTGCTCATGCCCGGAGTAAGTGGGACCAAATATGACGACTTTTCGCGCTTTCAGAACCAACGGAAGCAACCCAATCAGCAGCTGTGTGCCGGGGCCCGCGACAATCATGCCTGCATTCGGTACCCCGTAGGCTGTCGCAGCAGCCTCTAGAAGCGCCTCCTCGTCCGCTGCTTCTGGCAGCTTTGTGAGTACCGCGACATCCAAGGGGGAAAGAGGATATTCGTACGGGCTGATACCCGTGGAGAGATCGATGAAGGGCTTTGGAGCGTGGGGAAACCGCTTCATAATCTGCCGCACCTGGCCACCATGGATCGGCATGTTTTCCAGCACCGTGGGCATCATGCTAGATCACGGCATCTGGATGAAACACGCAGGCCCATGACTTTCTCTCCCCTGTCCCACACATTCTCTGTCGCCTGTCTGGCCTGTGCGATTGAAGCCGCTTTCGGTTACCCGAACTGGCTTTTTCGCAAAATTGGCCATCCAGTCATGTGGATTGGTGCCCTTATCGCGCGACTGGATCGTTCACTCAACCGCTCACACGATAGCGCTTTCCGGCAACGTCTATGCGGTATTGTAAGTTTGGCCATTCTTTTCGGTCTTCCCACTCTGATTATCTACACGGCCATTCAGGCCCTGGACCTTCTCTTTCCGCGTCTCGTTGCCTGGGGGATCGAAGGCGCTGTGGGCAGCACTCTGATTGCCCAGCGCTCCCTGTGGGAGCATGTCAGGGCAGTTCACACGGGCTTGCAGGAAAGCGGTGTGGCAGCGGGCAGGAAAGCCGTGTCCATGATTGTTGGCCGCGATCCGGAACAGCTGGATGAAGCTGGCGTCATACGGGCCGCGATTGAAAGTCTGGCCGAGAATTTTTCAGATGGAATTGTTGCGCCGCTTTTCTGGACTGCCCTCTTTGGCCTGCCGGGCACAACGGCTTACAAGTCTATTAACACAGCAGACAGCATGATCGGCCACCTTACCCCCCGTCATAAAGCCTTCGGATGGGCCTCTGCGAAGCTGGATGATCTGGTCAATCTCCCAGCCTCCCGCCTCTCCGCTCTCTGGATCTTTCTGGCGGCATTCACGATCCCCGGTGCCGACCCAACAAAGGCATTTCGCGCCGTCCAACGTGATGCAAGCAATCATCGCTCCCCCAACGCCGGATGGCCAGAAGCTGCTATGGCAGGAGCCTTAGGACTAACATTGGCCGGCCCCAGAGTTTATGACGGTATTCTGGTCGATGATTCATGGATGGGCAACGGACGCGCCACCGCGACTGCTGATGACCTTTGGCGCGCACTTCAACTCTACCGTCGAGCATGTATTTTTCAGGGCATGGCTCTGGCCGTTTTTTCTGGCCTATTCTGGCTTTGAAGGATCAAACAGGTCGAGCCAATGCAAGAAGCGCATCCAGGTCAATGCAGGCTTCAAGATGGTCCGCCCAAGCATCCAGCGCAGCCTCAACCCGCTCATCATGATCCTGAAGGTCAGGCCCGGCGCACCCTACGCGTGAAAGAAGAGCTTTCCGCGCGTTTCCACCAGACAGAACTCCGTGGAGATAAGTTCCCCAAACACGGCCGTCAGGCGAAACGGCACCTTCAGGCTCACCGTCTATCGTTGCAAATGGTTTCTGAGTAGCCGGTCCAGTCGTTCGCCCGACATGAATTTCATAACCCGTGAGCGGGACGCCCTCCGGCACCAGTAATCCCCTTACCTCGGTCAAACGCTTGTCATTCGTCAGGACTGTGTGCACGTCTAGTACGCTCAAGCCCTCAACGAGACCCGGGGGGCCTTCGATCCCTCCATTATCCTCAATGGATTTTCCAAGCATTTGATACCCACCACAAATGCCAAGAACACGACCGCCGCGCCGGGTATGCGCCTTCAGGTCTATGTCCCATCCTTGTTTCTTGAAAAATGCCAGATCAGAAATGGTCGCCTTCGAGCCTGGTATGATCACAAGGTCACAAACTGGAAGGGGCCGACCAGGTGCCACGATCTCCAGAGTGACGCCCGGATCAGATCGCAAAGGGTCTAAATCATCGAAATTTGCGATCGTGGGTAGCCGCGGCACGACAACCCGCAAGCCGCCGCCTACGGGCGTTTCGTTCACAAGATCAGATGCGTCTTCAGCGGGAAGGTCACCAACATGCGCACAGTGTGTGACGAGACCAAGCTTTTCCCAACCCGTCTGGCGTGAAATAGTGGTCATGCCATCGGTAAACAGCGAGGCGTCTCCACGCATTTTGTTTACGATAAATCCCTTGATCCGCCCTGCATCCAGCTCTGAAAGCACCATTTTGGTTCCGACAAGGCTGGCAATCACGCCCCCCCGGTCGATATCACCAATGAGCACGACGTCCACATCGGCGGCTTCGGCAAAACCCATATTGGCAATGTCGTTTGTCCGCAGATTGACCTCTGAAGCCGATCCGGCCCCTTCAATCAAAACGATATCAGCTTCTGCCGCCAACGTGCGAAACGCGGACAACACATCCGGCATAAGAGTTGTCTTGACGTCCTGATAAGCGCGGGCCCGCACGGTTCCTCGCACTTTCCCCCAAACCACAAGCTGGGATCCTGTCTCGCTCTGCGGCTTCAACAGCACAGGATTCATGTCCACGGTAGGAGGAACCCCGCAGGCACGAGCCTGAAGAGCCTGGGCGCGCCCAATTTCGCCTCCGTCTCTGGTCACGGCGGCGTTGTTTGACATGTTCTGAGGCTTGAACGGACGCACTGTAAGGCCACGTCGTGTCAGGGCTCGGGCAATCCCTGCAACGAGCACAGATTTCCCAACGCTGGAGCCCGTTCCCTGAAACATGAGAGCCCTGGGGCCCTTCCGCTGCGTCATCAGAATTCGAACCCGGCCTGAGCTTTCACGCCTGCACTGAAATGATGTTTTACCAGTGTCATTTCCGTCACCAGATCCGCAGCTTCCACAAGGGCTGGTTTAGCATTGCGCCCGGTTATGACGACATGCTGCATGTCAGGACGCGCTTTCAGGTCCTCCAGAACCTGCTCCAAGGGCAGATAGTCGTATCGCAGGGCGATATTCAGTTCATCGAGAACCACAAGAGCGACATCGTCGCGTTTCAGGGCAGCTTGCGCCACCTCCCACGCCCGGGCGCACGCAGCAATATCCTTTGAGCGATCCTGCGTTTCCCAGGTGAACCCCTCGCCCATCGTGTGCCACTCTACCAGATCGTCAAATCGTTCCAACGCAGCACGCTCTCCAGTCACCCAGGCGCCCTTGATAAACTGCACGACAACAACCCGCTTTCCATGGCCCAGCGCACGAAGCGCGAGGCCAAAGGCTGCGGTAGATTTACCTTTACCCGGACCTGTGTGGACCGCCAGAACGCCCTTTTCGACAGTCTTTGACGCGACTTCCTTGTCCTGCACGTCTTTGCGTTTCTGCATTTTCTCCCGGTGCCGGGTCGCATCATCCGTGGTGTTCATGCTCACTTCCTGTCTCTACGTGCCATCACGTGAAAAAATGATCCGGCCACCAGTCCACGACAGCCTCCAGCCATCCCAAGATCATTGCCGTAGCCGTCTCTCAAGGTTGCAAGAGCCTCGTCCGCTCCGGCCTGGATCACGCGGGCATAATGAAATTCATGTCCCCGAAAGATACTGCCTTTTGACCCCAGCGCGCAGTCTGTTGCCAGTATCGCCTCACGATATCCCAGATTCATTTTACGCTTTGCAAAGCTGGTTCCGTGCCCCAGAAGGCCCACCATCTTATGCGTCACACCGTTTGCATCTTCTAGGAACTCTCCCAGCGCCATGAAGCCCCCGCATTCTCCATGAACTGGCCGTGTCTCTGAGAACTTCACCAGACGAGATTGAAAGTGACGGGATGCCGCCAGTTGTTCAGCATGTAACTCCGGATATCCTCCGGGAAGCCAGCAGACATCACAGTCTTCATCCGGCCCTTGATCTGCCAACGGAGAAAACGGAACAAGTTCGGCTCCTGCATTCCTCCAACTCTGCGCCACATGCCCATAAAGGAACGAAAACGCGGCATCATCAGCAACCGCGATCCTTTGCCCTGGAGGGCTTATGGCAACACAGCCATGATCCTCAATAGTGAGAGGTGCTGCCGCGGCCATGATGGCATCGAGGTCAAGCGAACCTTCCGTCCTCTCCCGCAGGCTAGCAAGAAGGTCTTTCAGTGTGTCCTGTTCCCGTGCCTGCACAAGGCCAAGATGTCGCTCCGGAAGTTTCAGAGTGGTGTCCCGCATGTATGCACCCAAAACAGGGATACCTGCGGCCAGAATGGCCTCGCGGGCCATAGCCAGATGCCGTGCGGACGCAACTTGATTGAGAATAACACCAGCAACATGCAGAGCGGGATCGAGCGTGGCGAAACCATGAGCAATGGCCGCAGCAGACTGGCCCTGCCCTGATACATCCAGCACAAGAATAACTGGAATACTGAAACGAGCCGCAATATCGGACGGTGCACCTCGCGCGTCTGCGGGTCCCAGCAAGCCGTCGAATAGCCCCATAGCAGATTCAACGACCAAAAGATCTGCGCCTTCAGCCGCACGCGCCAACATGCTCTCGAGAAGCTCAGGCGTCATCACCCAGCTATCGAGGTTTAGGCTGGAACGCCCGGTTACAACCTCATGAAACGCTGGATCAATATAATCCGGGCCTGTCTTAGCGGCCTGAATTTCGATATTTCTGGCCCTCAGAGCTGACAGAATGCCAAGCGTGGCAGTCGTTTTCCCTCCACCTGAGCGAGGCGCGGCAATCATGATCGCGCGGGTCATATCAGCGATCCTTTCTGATGGCATGTCTCGCTTTCATCATGAAATATCGTATCCTGTCTCCGATGACTGCCCAAGGCTCCCCTCTGCGATATGGCTGGACGACTGGAAGCTGCGCAACCGCAGCGGCCAAAGCTGCATGGATAGCGCTCCAGACTGGAGCGTTTCCTGATCCCGTGTCCATCGAGCTGCCTGGCGGCAAACAGGCGGCATTTGCACTGGCTGCTCATGGGATGAACAAAACGGGCGCCTGGGCAGCGGTCGTCAAGGATGCCGGAGACGACCCCGATGTTACGCATGGCGCCCTTATCCGGGCAGATGTGCGCCAATTGCCGGAGGGGCAAGATATTATTTTTCGCGCAGGCGATGGTGTTGGAACAATTACGCGCCCGGGTCTTCCCCTTCTGCCGGGGGAACCGGCCATTAACCCCGTCCCCCGCCAGATGATCCGTCTCGCACTTCAGGGTGCCTCCGCTGAGGTCACAATCAGTGTTGAAAATGGCGTTACGCTGGCCAGAAAAACCCTGAATAGTCGGCTGGGCATTGTCGGCGGGTTGTCCATTCTGGGTACAACGGGAATTGTCGTGCCCTTCTCCTGTTCGGCCTGGATTGACAGCATTCATCGTGGGATCGACGTCGCGCGCGCTCTGAACCTGCCACATCTGGCCGCGACCACAGGAGATGTTTCCGAACGCGCTGTTCAGGCGTTCTACAGATTGCCTGAAACAGCCCTGATCGAAATGGGTGACTTTGCAGGTGGCGTCCTGAAATATATCCGTCGACACCCGGTCCCTTGCCTTACAATCGGCGGAGGCATCGCCAAGATGACCAAGCTGGCTCAGGGGCGGATGGATCTGCACTCCAAGCGAGGGGCCGCAGATATGTCGGCTCTGGCGGCCCTGGCAACGCAGGCAGGCGCGAGCGCGGAGTTGGCCGATGCTATTGTAGTTTCCCCCACGGTCGCAGAAGCATTTCTTCTTGCTTCCGCACAAAATATTCCGCTGGGTAATCACATCGCCCGGGCTGCGTACCAGTTTGCCAGCAGCGTTCTGGAAGACAACAGTATCGCTCTGGACGTTATGGTTTTTGACCGACAAGGCAACTGCGTAGGACGCAGTCATCCGGCTGATAATCCAGACCTGAACCGGCGCTGATAATCCGGGTCATAGAGCGCACTCTCCCGAAATTCATCCACCGCAAGCGCGGGGCCAACCAAAACCAGAGCGGTACGCTCCACTGGGTCAGCTGCCGCTTTTTCAAGAAGAGTTCCAAGCGTGGCGCGAATGGTGATCTGATCCGGCCAGCTTGCACGTGCCACCACCGCCACAGGGCACTCTGGCCCATAATGTGGCAGCAACTCCGTAACGATACGGTCCAGCGCATGCACTGCCAGATGAATGGCCAGTGTAGCGCCGGTCGCGGCATAGGCTGAAAGTATTTCACGCGCGGGCATGGAAGACGCTCGGCCACTGACGCGGGTCAGCACGACGGTCTGCGCAACTTCCGGGACAGTAAGTTCCCGGCCCAAGACAGATGCCGCTGCCGCAAATGCAGGCACTCCCGGCGTCATTGTCCAGGGAATACCAAGCCTATTCAGGCGGCGCGTCTGTTCGGCAACCGCGCTGTAGATAGACAGATCCCCAGAATGAAGACGCGCGACGTCCTGCCCTTCGGCGTGTGCCCGGATGTATTCCTGCTCGATCTGGTCCAGCGATAACGGCGCCGTGTTCACCTTTCGGGAATCTGGCGGGCAGTGCTCCAGCATTTCCACCGGGACGATAGACCCCGCATATAGACAGACTTTGCATGAGGCCAGAAGATCGCGACCTCGCAGCGTCAGAAGATCAGCGGCACCCGGTCCTGCACCAATAAAATGAACCGTCATCCGTTCTCTTTCCTCATGTCTCAACTGACTGCGCAAGAGCACAGGTCACGTCTTTTCCACTCTGTCGCATAACGATCAAACGGCTTTTTGGCCCGGCACCTGCCAGCGCGCAAGCCTCCGCCACAGAGCTGAATCCTGTCTTTTCAAAAGCAATTGCGGAATGGGTCTCGCACTCTACCTGACGCTCCGTCAGGCTTTCAGTATCAATCCACACAAGCTCAACATTCAAACGTTTTGCCAGCTCTGGAATAGCTGGCTCCGCTTTTCTGAACTCCGGAGCAGCAAGCCGATCGAACCTGTGGCCAGACGTCACCTGCATGATGAGGTCCAGCAGGGATTGTTCGTCCACTTTTGGTCGGCAGCCGATACCCGCGACGATCATAACCTGCCCTCAGAAATCACTGTCGCATATTGCGTGACGCGCATGGCGGGCCGGAAAGCATGCAATCCCCCCACAGCATCAAGCCGTTCAACGCCGATCCGCGTTAGCGTCCCGCCATAGCGCGTATATTGAGCGAATAGAACCGTTTCACCTTCCAGCGTTACAGCATTGGCAACAAGACGTCCGCCAACGGGAAGTGCGGCTCTCGCCTGCGTGAAAATATCCACCTGTGCCAGCCCTCCGCCTATGAAAACGACGTCTGGTCTTTCAAGTTCAGGCAAAGCATCAGGCGCAGTGCCTTCCACAATCTTTAGTCCTGGCACACCCAGTTTCAGGGCATTTCTCGCTATTCTCGCCGCCCGCAGTGGATTTTTCTCAATGACGATGGCTCGATTGGCGGGATGATGAAGCATCCACTCAATGGCGACTGACCCGGCCCCTCCACCAATGTCCCAGAGGAGTTCTCCGGGATGCGGGGCTAATGTTGAAAGCGTGACAGCGCGAATTTCGCGCTTGGTAATCTGCCCGTCATGCTCAAACAGATCGTCCTCTAAACCACTGGAAAGGGGGATCATCTTCGCCCCTGGAGCCGCCTCGATTTCAATTCCCATAAGGTTCAGAGGATCGACATCTTCGAGCCCGTCCGAAGCTACGATTACACGCGACTGTTCATTGAGCCCGCCTACCCGTTCCATGACATGAATGCGAGAGGACCCAAAGCGTCGCCCAGTCAAAAACTGACTGACTTTTCTCGGCGTGCTACCGTCTTCTGACAAAACAATCAGCCGCATAGTCCGATGAAGGTGCGGAACCAATGTCTCAATTGGGCGCCCACAGAGCGACACGACACGCACGTCCTGTTCAGCCCATCCAAGGCGCCCGCAGGCCCAGGATATTGAAGACGGCGCGGGCACACAGAGCATTTCCTCTGGCGGAATATGGCGTGCCAACGTGCTTCCCACACCAAAGCAGAATGGATCTCCGGATGCGAGGACGACGGTGACGGGCTGTCCGCGCCGTTCAAGAACACGACGCACTCCACTCGAAAACGGTGAACCCCAAGGTTCAGCTTGCCCGGAGATCAAACTCGCAGCCAGTTCAAGATGCCTTTCACCGCCCATCACAAACTCGGCCTGACGAACGATCTGACGTGCGAGAGACGAAAGCCCCTCGACACCATCCTCGCCAATTCCGATAACGCTCAGCCATGGGGTCTTCATTGGCCTGCTCCGGCAAAGGAACCAAATCCATGCGCGTTCTGATCCTTGGCGGCACGACACAGGCCAACCAACTGGCGCAACATCTCGCGGAAAGAGAGGATTGCGAGCCAGTCTTTTCTCTTGCTGGCGTAACGAAAAATCCAGTTCTTCCCGGGATCCCTGTGCGCATTGGCGGTTTTGGCGGCATATCGGGGTTGGAAACGTTCTTGGCCGCAGAGAACATTGATGCGGTGGTGGACGCGACCCATCCGTTCGCCGCACAGATGAGCCGACACGCCGTGACGGTATGCGAGCGAATGGGCCTTCCTCTGCTGCGGATAGACCGCCCTAGCTGGGAAGCCCAACCTGACGACCAATGGACGTTCGTTCCTAGTATTGATGCAGCGGTGGAAGCACTGGGGACCGCCGCACAGACAGTCTTTCTGACGACGGGCCGCAAGGACCTGCTGCCGTTCCAGAAGGCTCCGCATCATCATTACGTTCTGCGCAGTATCGACCAACCTGATCCCTTGTCCCTGCCGTCTAACGTCACGCTTCTGCTCGCCCGCCCTCCGTTCACGGTAGAAAGCGAAATCGCGCTCATGAGAGATCATGCGGTGCAGGTTCTGGTGACCAAAAATGCTGGCGCTGATGCGACGGCTGCCAAGCTGATTGCCGCCAGAGCGTTGAAATTGCCCGTAATCATGATTAACCGCCCGACGCTGCCGCCAGCGGAGAGTGTCACGACGGTCGAAGACGCGCTGGACTGGTTGGAGCGCCATTATCACGCGGGTACAGACCGGGACGTGTAAAGCCATGCTTGCCCATCCGGCCGCTCGATGCGATGTGTCAGAGTAGTCCCGATCAGGACAAGTGTACTCATATCCACCAGTTCGGGATCAGCATCGCTCAGAGTCGTTAGATGCAGCCTTTCATCAGCTCTTCCAATAGCCCTTGCGAAGGCCACAGGCACAGTTCCAGACAATTCCTGACGCAGCACTTCGAAAGCCTCGCCCAACTGCCGGGGACGTGCCTTTGAACGAGGGTTGTAGAGCGCAATAACGAAGCCCGCCTGCGCGGCCAAAGTCAGGCGCCGGCAGACCGTCTCCCAAGGCTTAAGATTATCTGACAGGGACATGACGCAGAAATCGCCTCCGAGGGGCGCGCCAATACGGGCTGCGGCCGCCAGAACGGCGGAAACACCGGGAATGACCGTGACATTCATACCACTCCATCGATCCGGTTCGTGATCGATAGCTTCAAACAGGGCACTTGCCATGCCAAACACGCCCGCATCCCCGCCTGACACGATCGCCACACAACGCCCCTGCTCCGCAAGTTCAAGGGCATGGCGAGCGCGATCCAGTTCGACACGATTATCGGATGGATGGCGAGTGATATGCGCTGGCAAATCCACACGATCCACGTATGGGCCATATCCTATGACATCTGTTGCCTGAGCAAGTGCTTCTTGAGCCTCAGGCGTTCTCTGGCTGGGCTTTCCCGGCCCGAGACCGATGACGAAGATCCGGCTCACCGGACACCCCGGCGGCCTGGCAACAACGCCAGAGAGAAATAAGGAGCCGCACCATCCATGTCATTCAGTGGCAGAACACGGGCTTCTTCCTGCGTCCCCCGCTCCACATAGACGGCATCCTGCAATCGACCTGCACGTTCCAACGCTGTGCGCAGCTTTGGAAGATTGCGTCCCAGTTTCATCACAACGGCTGCATCAGCCTGCTCCAGCCAATGAGCAAGATCATCTTCCGGCATAGTGGCAGGCAGGACGCACAAGACATCATCACCATGCGTCATGGGGAGTGCCGCCTGCGTCCAGCATCCACTCATTCCGGTGATTCCGGGAATGACTTCGCAGGGTCCGACAGACTCAAGCCGATCAAACACATACATGGCGGACCCATACAGAAACGGGTCACCCTCACAAAGAAGAGCCACGCTCCGGCCAGCTTCTATTTCGACCGCAATCTGCTTCGCACACTCATCGTAAAACGACGACATATCAGGATGATAGGATGGATCGTTAACGAGGCGCTCCGTCGTAAAGGGATACGCAAAACGCAGCTCTTTCGTGCCCGGCGTGATATGCGTGTCAGCGATTTTCCGCGCATGACCCATTTTGTCATGACGGCAGAAATAGGCGATGACGGGAGCTGTTGAAATGACCCGCGCTGCCTTGAGCGTCATAAGTTCCGGATCACCCGGCCCTACGCCGACGACGTAAACTGTTGCAGCTGTCATTCTGCCTCGCTGGCAAGGGCGTTCAGGGCAGCAGCAGCCATGGCGCTTCCGCCCAGTCGGCCGCGTACGATGACATGCGCAAGGTCACGCCGAGCAGCCAGTGCATCCTTGGACTCTGCGGCACCTACAAAGCCAACAGGCATCCCGATAATTGCTGCGGGGCGCGGGCCACCTGCATCAATAAGCTCAAGGAGATGAAAAAGCGCTGTCGGGGCGTTGCCAATCGCTACAACAGCCCCTTCAATCTGATCACCCCAAAGATCAAGGGCTGCGGCAGAGCGCGTATTACCAATTTGTCTGGCCAGGTCTGGCGTCCGTTCATCACGCAACGTGCAGATAACGGCATTATTGGCTGGCAACCGGGCGCGCGTAACACCATGGGCGACCATCTCGGAATCACACAGGATTGGCTTACCCGCCTGCAACGCTGCACGCGCTTTGCTAACAAGATCAGACGTCATGGCGACTGATGCTGCGACCTCCACCATTCCGCATGCATGGATAATGCGCACTGCAATTTTGGACTGTTCAGGCGTAAAACCCGACAGATCGGCCTCTGCACGGATCGTTGCAAAGGACCGGGCATAAATGGCCGCGCCATCCCGAATATAGTCGTAGGAAGAGGGTCCGGCGCTCAAACCTGTGTCTCCTTCAATTCATGACGCAACAAGGCCCGTATCTGCGGAATATCCCTGCCGTGCCATGATGGCGTATCTGTTGTGCGCCCATTGCGCACAACCTCATAATGCCCGTCATCGGCAACGAGCGTCATATCTGCCGCACGGGGATGCGCACACCCCTTTATGCAGCCTGAAACATGCAGCACACAGCCGGGCGGCACATCAGATGCCAGAGCCAAGGCTGTCCCGACAACATCTGCGGTTGCTTTCGCACATCCGGCACGGCCAATACAGGCTTCCACTCGCAACAATGGATCTACCGAACTGGTGATGAAGCCGGGCCACGTTCCGTCCTGCTGTGGCAGAAGAACACTACGCCAAGGTGTAACCCGCAGACGTGATGTCCCGGCGAGTTCGGCAAGAATCTCAAAGTCTTTAGCATGGCATCGGCCGAATGGCACACCAACGCCCATGACCTTCCCCGGCAATGGCCCTATGAGAGACACCGGACGAGTACCCTGCCGTTTGCACGGAATTCCCTCTAGCCCGGCCTTCGCGAGAACGAATGCTGCTGTATCGGTGTCTCGCGAAGGCCGGCCAAGGTCAGAATTTTCTGAACAAACCCGGGACATCACCACGGCTGCTCTGACAGCCCGAGCGTTATCCAGCACTCCGGTTTCCATAGCACCACAGACAACTGACCATCCATCCGGGCGGGACTGAAGGGCAATATCCGCTGATAACGTGCCTTCTGGAACATACCCGCCACCATCAACGGCCCAACCGAACTTGCCGCTCAGCGCCGACAATGCGTTTTCTTCAAGAAGCGCCGTCTGAAGCGATTGAGCGACGTCCAACGTCTCCGGATTACATGCAGGATCCAAGCCAGCAAGGGGCGAGACCAGAATTACCCTTCGTCGCTCTTTTGCTGGATCAGGATCTACAAGCCCTTCTGCCAGTGCGCCTTCTAACGCGAGTTTTGCACTCGTCGAAGAAAATCCCCGCAACTGCACGTTGCCACGATTGGTCAGCTCAACAACGCCGTTTCCGAAACGTCGTGCCAGCTCTGCAATAGCCAGCACTTGTGGCCCCTCAAAACCACCGAGCGGGGAACGGACACGGACCAGAAATCCATCTCGCGCTTCCATCGGCGCGAACATATCCGGACACCAGCCGCGAACAAGGGGGGAAACTGTCATTCGCTCCCACTTTCCAACATCGCAGAGACGCTATTCAGGCGCGGGTGCCAGAGGCCTCGACGGATCATATCCTGGAACCGCGTGCGCATTGCCTGACGTGCCTGGAGGTTGGCGCTTTTCAGGAAAGCATCACAGGTGTCATCGCCAAGCGTTGCGGCAAATACCAGGTCAAACTGTTGGTCAAACCGAACAGAAAGGGTCGAGGCAAAAGCGCAGAGCGCGTCCAGTCCCCGTGCAATTTCGGCGCCTCCCCGATAGTCATGCCGCTGCATCCCTGCCAGCCAACGAGGATTGGCCAGACGCCCTCGAACGATGCGTTTCACTTCGTCTTCAACTCTTCGAAGACGGGGCGCATCCGCATGGGACGTATCGCCATGCCAAAGGACGGGATCGGCCCCTAGCAGAGCCGCCGCCGCTGCAAGCCCACCTTCATGAGCAGCAAAATCCGGGCTTTCGAGAATATCCGTCTCTGCATGGTCCTGCACATGCAGGATTGCATCTGCCCGTGCCAGATTTTGGGCCAATGCTGCGCTGCTACGTGTCCCGTCACGACCGCCACCATACATCCAGTTATTGTCGGCCAGATAGGACTGGCCAAGATCAGATCGTTCTTCCCAGTTACTCCGCGTGAGAGCGTCTTCAATGCCTGTCCCGTACGTACCGGGCGCTGCACCAAAAATCCGCGCTCCAGCAATTTCTCGGGCCTCACCCTCCAGATTTCTCACACGGGCAGACAACGGGTTCCAGTCCTCGCCTTCCTCCAAACAGGAAACAGCTTCAACCACCTGATCGAAAAGAGAAATCTGTGCCGGAAAAGCGTCCCGGAACAATCCTGAAATTCGAAGTGTCACATCGACACGCGGACGATCGAGAACAGCCAGCGGTGTAATTTCAAATCCTGATACCCGACCGCTCGACGCATCCCACGTGGGGTCAACTCCCATCAGGATCAGAGCCAGCGCCAGATCCTCTCCCCCCGTGCGCAGGGTGGAGGAACCCCATAGATCTATAACGATGGTTTGAAGCGGCTCGCCTTCGTTCTGCAAGTGACATAGAAGGATCTGCTTTGCCTGCGCTCGGGCAAGCTCTACCGCAGAAGCCGTGGGAACAGCTCTCGGATCAAGCGTGAAAAGATTGCGGCCGGTCGGCAGAACATCCACTCGCCCACGTGTCGGAGCACCAGACGGCCCGGGTTTAATGAATCGTCCTTCCAGCCCGGCCAGAAGTGCCTTCATTTCCGCATCTGCGCTGGCTTCGATCAGAGTAGCAACCATTTGCTGGGGCATCTGTGCGACAGAAGACACCATGTCGGCCAGTTTCTCGGCATGTGGTGCTACTTGACCGAAAACATGCAGACCGTCACGGATCTGAAGGTCCTTCACATCACAGAGATAAGCATCCAGCCGCGCCAGAGCCTCTGCTTCGTCGCCTTCCCTCGCTTTGACACCACTTTCGCTCAGAAGCCCCATGCGCGTGGCTCGGTCCAGAATATCACGCTTCAGAATGGCGCCTCGACGCCTATCCAGACCATCCGCCTCTGCAAACTCATCGATCAGTTGTTCCAGCTCTGCCATGTCCGGATCAAGTCCGGCCTTCATAACAGGCGGTGTCATATGTCCGATGGTGACTGCGCCGAGACGACGTTTCGCAGAAGCTGCTTCTCCCGGATTGTTGACGATAAAGGGATACAGAACCGGCAAAGCGCCGCGAAGAACGGCGGGAGCGCACTGGTTGGAAAGCGCCACAGCTTTGCCAGGCAGCCATTCTAGAGTGCCATGCGTTCCAAGATGAACCATGGCATCTGTCTGGCAGACATGACGTAGCCAGAGGTGGAACGCGATATAGGCGTGGCGTGGAGGTGTATCAGGGTCGTGGTACTGGGCTTTACGGTCCTGCGCGCTGCCACGATCGGGCTGGACAGCGACTACGATGTTACCCAGCGCCACAAATTTAAGACAAAATGAACCGTCCTGAACGGCGGGGTCTTCCGCAGAGGATCCCCAACTCTGGGTCACAGCGTCCCGGAAGGGGACGGGCAAGCGCGCAAAGAGTTCGTTATAATCGTTCAGAGACAAACAGGGCTGTGGCAGGTCTTCACACAAAGCCTCCACCAACGCCCTGCTGGTAGGACTTTTCGCAACTCCACAGTCATACCCTGCCTGTTTCAAGGCCTGCAGGATGGATTCAAGGCTGGCAAAAGTATCTAACCCGACGGCGTGTGCAGTCTGTCCATCCGCACCGGGATAATCAGAAAGGACAATCGCAAGACGCTTCGCGCGCGTAGGCGTTTTTTTAAGCCTCGCCCATGCAAGAGCCTGCTGTGCAGCAGCGGCAATACCCGGTTGAAAGGGCATATGCCTTGCCGCATCCCCCGGAACTGTTTCGGATTTGAAGGAGATCGGAGACGAAGAAATTCGCCCATCAAGTTCTGGCAAAACGACCTGCATCGCGAGGTCGGACTGCGATAGGCCGCGCCCGCTTTCAGCCCAGGCCGAGGCCGTCACACCAGGCTGCAAAATCTGAAGAACGGGAACAGCAGCAATATCAAGAGGAGATGGCCCCTCTTTTCCGCGTGCAGAAAAGAAGGTCGCGTTCAGAATAATGTCTGGCTGAGTTTCAATCAGGCGGCTTTGAATCCACTCGGCAACATCCGGGTTCTTCAGCGATGCGACATATAGAACATCTGTCGCGACCCCGCACTTTTCCAGTTCATCGGCAAGACCATCAATCGCTGCTGTATCGGCAGCCAGAAGGTGAGCGCGGTAGAAAACGATTGTGGCTCTTAGAGGAAAATCCGCAGTCGTCTGGCGATAAATTCCAGCTGCGGGAAGCGCCGCGGGTTGCCCTGAGACGTCTTCTCCATGCCCGGCAAGATGAGCCATGAGCAAAAGGGCGCGACGTGCATTCTCAGGACCACCTTCCCTCAGAAACCCCGTGAGTCTGGAATGGTTTGCTACTTCGATGCTGGACCACTCTTCAAGCCGTGCATCCTGACGGGCATCTCCGGGCAACAGAGCCAGTGGGATAGTGTTACTGCTACAAAAATTCCGGAGTTCTTCCGCCCCATAGCGCCAGTAATCCACGCCACCCAGAAGCCGGGCGATGACGCATCGGGACGATGCTATGGTCTGCTCAACGTATAAATCGACCGACATGGGGTGTCTGAGGCGAGCAAGATTGACCAACCGCAGTGAAAAGCCTGCGCCGTTCGGGGTCTGCTCGTTCAGATTGGAGTACGCCCGCTCAAGCGCCAGAAGATCGCTATCCGAGAAGGACAGAAACACGACGTCAGCAGGAGCATGACCGAGATCCTCGGCCACGTCCTGATCGTCTATTCCGTGTCGTTCCCGGACAAGCAGATGCATCAGGTCAGTCCGCCAGCAATGCGGCTTCGATGGCTGCGCGATCCAAGCCTGTCTGGCCAATTACCACAAGGCGCCCGTCCCGGCCTGTATCTGCAAGAGGTACATCAAATTCATGGCGGAAACGGGTCCCGACACCCTGCACGGCCAATCGCATTTTCTTACCCTGCACGGCTGCAAAGCCTTTCATGCGGAGGATATCGAATTGCCCCGCAACCTCGCTCAGGCGTTTGAGTAACGCTTCAGCACTTTTCTGCTCCGGAAGGACCACGACGAAACTCTCGAAGTCATCATGTTCGTGGTCATCTGCGCCATCATGATTGGACGGACGAGCCTGAAGATCGTCTTCGGCACCGGCACCAATTCCCAGCAGAACAGCGGGGTCCAGTCGTCCCTGTACTGCCCGCAGCGTAATAACTTTCCGCGGCACGGCCTCGGTAATGCCCTTTTCAACCGCATCAATCCCGGCTTCGTCCAGAAGATCAGTCTTGTTCAGAACAATAAGATCCGCCGCATTCAACTGATCTTCATAGACTTCAGCCAACGGGTTATCATGATCCAGCGAAGGGTCAGCCGCCTGCTGTGCGGCAACAGCTTCCGGATCGTCCGCAAAGCGACCAGCGGCGACAGCGGGTGCATCCACCAGCGTAATCACACCATCAACAGTCATGCGGGTACGGATCCCGGGCCAACTGAATGCCTTGAGAAGGGGCTTGGGCAGCGCAAGGCCAGATGTCTCGATCACGATGTGCTCTGGCGGATCAGGACGATCGATCAGAGCCTCCATGGTCGGAATGAAATCGTCTGCAACCGTGCAGCAGAGGCATCCGTTGGTGAGTTCGACGATATCCTCGTCAGCGCATCCTTCGATCCCGCAGGACCGCAGGATTTCACCGTCGATCCCAAGTGAACCGAACTCGTTCACGACGATTGCAATACGGCGCCCATCAGCCTGTGCGAGAAGATTTCGCAGAAGGGTTGTTTTCCCTGCCCCCAGAAAACCCGTGATGATCGTAACCGGAATCTTGCGACCGGAGCCTGAAACAGTCTGGGACATCATGAAAGTTCCTGTGAAGAAGACAATGAAGATGGAAGACGGGCGATAACCATATCAGAAAGCGATGCAGGTCGCTTTGACGGCATCACTGTTCCGGTTTTCGATGCTCGGTAAAGCTGAAGGTAAGCTAGCAGGTCAGACAGCTTTTCCGGACCAAGTTCACCTAGAACAAAAGTCCATTTTTCCGGCATGGAAAGCGTGGCAATACAGCCTCGGCTACAGGCTGCCATACATTCAACGGGCTGGACGCTGAAATCACCTTCAGCAGCCTGGCCAAGCAAGGCATCGTAGAGCTGTCGCCCCTGAACAGGATCATTCCCAACCGGTAGACCGCGACGACACGTCACACAGACGTGGAAAACTGGCGAAACGGATGATTGGCCCGTTTCAGGATAAGGCAGTGGATCTGCCATGGTTTCGTCTCTCTTGCAGCCACAACAGCATAACAAAAGGCGCGATGAAAGGCCTTCGCAATCGCGAAAGTGACACGCACATGATGGCGCGCCCTCACAGTCCGGGCACCCCGCCGGATCATGACACTTGGCTCAGATGGCAGGTCTCCTGACTCACGGCTGAGGCGCCATTGGCACCTCCTCTCCCACCGGGCCTTCCCAGATCGAAATCCAGTGGCTGCCTTTCCTGAAAGAAAGACTGGCAGGACAGAAAACCGTCCACAGTTGCGGGGGCAGTGCCGGGTTTGACCTACTTCTAAGGCCGCACCAGCTTCCCTTTTCATCCTCTTCTCAGAGGAACCATCAAACACTCTCCTATCTCTGGGATGAAAGCGTGTCAAAGCCCGGGAAATGGGCTTATTTCATTTTCAAAGACAAACCCGCCGCCACAAACAGCACTTCTCCGGCGACTGCGGCGATCTTCTGATGAAGAAGACCCGCTTCATCGCGGAAACGACGAGCCAGGGCATTGTCCGGGACAATTCCGAGCCCTACCTCGTTGCCCACAAGAACGGTCCGGCCTTTCCGTGTTTGCAACGCCTCGAGAAGATCTTTCGTCGCGGCGTGTATATTACGGTCTTCCAGAATGAGATTTGTCAGCCATAAAGTGAGGCAATCAACCAGAACCGGCGCACCCTGCTCGACCTGTAAAACACCAGCGATATCAAACGGCTCTTCAACTGTACGCCAGCCTTTGTTCCCACGGGTGGTACGGTGCAAATCTATCCTGGCCTGCATTTCTTCATCAAAAGCCCGACCGGTCGCGAGATAAACCCAAGGGGCCGGAAGACCAGTGATGATTGCCTCAGCGATCCTGCTTTTTCCTGACCTGGCGCCCCCGAGGACCAGTGACACATCCGGTAGTCCTGTTTGCGTGATGGTCTGTGCCACAATGTCTCCTGCGCCTTCTTCTTGCATGGTCCCTGATAACAGCACAAAAGACCTGTCATGCCACCGCACATCATGCCCTCGTTCTGTCAGCCTCCTTTCGCCAGCATGGCAGAACTTCGCAATGCCTGCCTGTCACTTCCAGACCCCGACCAAAAAGTCGCCGCCCTGATAGGGGAGCGAGATGCAACTCTGACCAAACCTCCCGGCAGCCTCGGGCGGTTGGAAGAGCTGTCCATTTGGCTCGGTGAATGGCAGGGCCATCAGAAACCAACGCTAGAGCACGTTCAGATAACGATTTTCGCAGGGAATCATGGTGTGGTCCGCCGGGGGGTATCTCCGTGGCCTTCGGATGTTACGGCCCAGATGGTGTCGAATTTCCAGCGTGGCGGCGCAGCAATCAATCAGCTTGCCCGAAATGCAGGTGCTGACCTTGCTGTTGTGCCCGTCCGAAATCTAATGGCCACGGCAGATTTTACCGCGACCCCAGCTATGGGCGAAGACGAATTCCTTGATGCGGTCTCGGTCGGATACACCGCCGTATCCCCCGCTCTGGATCTGTTTTGCCCAGGCGAAATGGGTATTGGCAACACAACCCCCTCCGCCGCACTTTGCGCAGCACTTCTGGGGGGTACAGGCGCGGACTGGGCAGGACGTGGAACGGGTCTCGATCAGGCGGGCGTTAACCTCAAGGCTTCTGTTATTGATGAGGCCCTGTGTCTGCACGCGGCGTCACTTAACGACCCCTTGGATGCCGCACGTTGTCTGGGTGGTTACGAACTGGCCGCCATACTGGGAAGTGTTCTGGCCGCCAGACACCATCGTATCCCGGTTCTGCTTGACGGCTTCGTCTGTACCGCAGCCGTGCTGCCATTGATCAAACTGACTGCCTCAGCACTCGACCACACAAAGCTCTCGCATTGTTCCGCTGAGGCTGGTCACCACAGGCTGGCAGATGCCCTCAGGCTGAAACCAATACTGGACCTGGGCTTGCGCCTCGGAGAGGCATCTGGGTCGGCCGTTGCCATTCCCATCCTCAGAGCGGCATTAGCCTGCCACAACGGTATGGCGACGTTCGCAGAGGCTGCCGTTTCCCAATCAGACGTTTCCATTCAATGAGGCTTTGGCGCACCATTCGGGAAGACATCGCCTGTGGTGCGGGCCTGCTGACCCGCCTCCCCTTGGGATGGCTGCGCGTCAGCGGACAGGACTGGTCTCTGGCGCGGTCTGTCTGGTGCTGGCCCCTGGTTGGGGCGCTTGTCGGTATTCTCAGCGCATCAGTGTTCTTGCTGCTGAGTGCCTTGAATGTTCCCTCTTTGGTAGCAGCAGCCTGGAGCGTTGGCCTACAAATTCTCTTAACCGGAGGCCTGCACGAAGACGGACTGGCGGATATGGCGGACGGCTGTGGTGGTGGCCATACTCCTGAAAAGCGCCTGACTATCATGCGCGATAGTCGTATCGGCAGCTATGGGGCGTTAGCTTTGGGCATCAGCTTAATCGTCCGCGTTACGACGTTACCAGCGCTGCCTCCTTCAATGATCTTGCCGGCAATGGCTGTAACGGGAGCACTTTCCCGCTCTATCCTGCCTCTCCTAACGTTCCTCACAAAGCCTGCTCGTGACAATGGGCTGGCAAAGCAGCTGTCCAATCTGACACGAGATCAGCTACTGGGCGCCTTGTTTTCTGGCTTTTGCGTGACGGTGATTTGCCTTCCCGCACAACTGGGTCTCCAGACTATTCTTGCCGCCCTGTGCACGATGCTTGGAGTTCGCGCCGTAGCCCGGAAACTGCTCGGCGGCTATACAGGAGACGTACTCGGGGCGACGGCCAGTCTCGCTGAGTGCGTTCTCCTGACAGTGCTGGCCTCAGCATGGAAAAGTTGACACTCCCGCACGAAAGGTTACATCCTCCCTGCTAGCGAAAGCAGGGAGAAGCCGGTGCAAATCCGGTGCGGTCGCGCCACTGTAATGCTCGTGAAATCACGTTGCGAAGCCAGACCTCCTTTACCAATTTTCCACCGCAGAACGCGCTTTTCCAGCGGAGCCTATTATGAGCCAGAGCCTTTCCCCGTCCCACCTGCCCGCCAGCATCACCGCACCGGTTGCGCTGCCAATCCGCACGCTCCTTCCATGGGCTGCCTTTACGGTCGTGCTCAGCCTTCTGCTGCTTTATTTTGTTGGTGCAGAACAAGGTGCGACGTCTTTGATTTCAGGGCACGCAGTTCATGAATTTGTTCATGATGGACGCCATCTTCTCGGATTCCCCTGCCACTAAACGCAGCATAGTTTCATGACAGGTCGTCTTTTGAGCCGCGGCATGATTGCCGGGATTGCTGCCGCATTGCTTGCGTTCGTGTTTGCGCGTTTTTTTGGAGAGCCGCAGGTCAATCTTGCGATTGCATTCGAGAGCGCGAAAGACCTTGCTGCTGGCGAGCCGCCTGAACCGGAAATTATCAGCCGAAGCATACAGGCGTCTTTCGGGCTTCTCACCGCTGCCGTTATGTATGGCGCGGCTTACGGCGGCATCTTCGCGACTATTTTTGCTTTTGCATATGGTCGCGTAGGCCGCTTTTCGCCGCGGGCCTTATCAGCACTTCTGGCAGCTGCAGCATTTGTTGTGTTCGTGCTGGTGCCAGACCTGAAATATGCTCCCAATCCCCCTGCCGTTGGACTTCCATCGACCATTGGCCTACGAACCGGAGCCTATTTCGGTATGATCGCTCTGTCGCTTTGCGCGGCAGCGGCATCCTATATGGTCAGCCGGCCACTCATCCGGCGCCTGGGTCATTGGAACGGCGTGCTAGCCTCTCTTGGTGTTTTCATCATTCTGGTGGCCGCCGTACAAGCCGGTATGCCTGATATCAATGAAGTTCCAACAGATTTCCCGGCAACAGTGCTCTGGCGTTTCCGCGAGGCAGCCTTGGGGATGCAGATCGTTCTGTGGGCTACGATCGGACTGCTCTTCGGGCCTCTGGCATCCCGTGTCCTGACGGCGGCCGCTGACAAACCTTTTGCACGTAACGGATAAACCATGACGGCACCAGCCTTTTCAGACGATTTCAGAAAGGATCTGGAGCGCCTTTTCACATGGCGCCGGGATGCGCGACATTTCCAACGTGACCCTCTGCCCGCATCGGTGCTGGACGATCTCCTGCATGCATCGACCCTGGCGCCTTCCGTTGGTTTGAGTGAGCCCTGGCGCTTCGTGCTCGTTGAAAACCCAGAGCGAAAAGCAGCCGTTCGAAAGAGCTTTGAAACCTGTAACCGGGAAGCCCTTCAGGGATATGAAGGCGAACAAGCAGCTTCCTATGCGACGCTCAAACTGGCCGGATTAGATGATGCCCCGCATCATGTCGCAGTCTTCTGCGAAACATTTCCGGACCAAGGACATGGTCTCGGACGTGCGACCATGCCGGAAACAACGACGTGGTCCACTGTGATGGCTATCCATACGTTCTGGCTGGCCGCAACGGCGGCTGGTGTTGGGCTGGGCTGGGTCTCCATTCTTGAGCCCGAGCACGTGTCAGACCTTCTCGATGCCGAGCCGGGATGGAACCTTATCGCGTATCTTTGCATCGGATATCCGGCAGCCCATGCCAACACACCAGAACTGGAGCGCATGGGCTGGGAAACAAGAAACCCGGACCGACGTCAGTGGATCAGACGCTGACATAGTGGAGCCTGCTGCTGCCTTGCGGCATTGAAGGTGCTAGCAGGTTCGCCCTTTCTCCTTTGGCAAGCCCATCAAGGAGACGAAGTGGGCCGCCGTGCGAAATGACTAATGCGGCCTCTCCAGCATGAACGAGGTCTGCCCAGAAAGACTGCACACGCTCCTGTAGCGCTCGCCCACTTTCACCTTTGGGCGGAGAAAACCCTTCAGGATCTTCGGCCCAGCTATCGAGAGCTACCCTTGGCACAACATTCCAGGATAGCCCTTCCCACTGACCAAAATTTAGCTCCAGTAGCCGGTCATCCAAGCGCAGCGGCCACCCGGTCTGCGCCTCGAGCCTTCGCGCGACAGACAGACACCGGGCCGATGGTGACGTGTAGATGACAGAACAACCGGCGCCCTTTGCAAGGGTCAGCAGGCCAGCGGCCTGAGCCTCCCACCCCGCTCTGAGTTCCATCTCCTGTCGCCCATAACAAAGGCCTTCACTCCCCTCAACGGGAGGATGGCGGGACAGGAGAACCGGAATGGTAAGAGTGGTCATTAATCGTAGATGGGGGTGCCACGCGTTTTCCGTCAACCAGCCAGTCCGATGATTTTATGCCATTTCCTGATCAGCAATCCGATGTGTAAGGTGTGCCTCATCTCGTCAGACACGCGTTATGACAAAGACTGAGGACATGATGCACAAATCTTCCCTTCGAAACCGCCTGAAATTGGCTACCGCTCTTGCCGCTTTTGCCATAGCTCCGGTCGCGATCGGCGTTTCCGGGGCCCACGCAGCGTCTGACGCAGGCGCCTCCGGCCCGATCGACCCGGCTCGGATGTCGGAGACAATGCGGGTTCTGGCTTCCGACTCATTTGAAGGACGTGCCCCTGGCACTCCAGGTGAGGCCGTCACGGTCAAGTGGCTGATTGATCAGTACCAGAAGCTTGGACTGGAACCTGGCGGCGAAAATGGCGGATGGACGCAAAATGTCCCCATGATCCGTACCCGCCCTGATCCGAAAGCAATCGCGACGATCAAGACACGAGGTCAGGCTGCTCTGCCGCTTCATCAGTTGACAGATATCGTCATGTCGACGCTCCAGCCGATCGAGCGCCTTCAGCTGTCGAACGTCCCTCTGGTTTTCGTGGGCTATGGTGTGACGGCGCCGGAACGTCGCTGGAATGACTTCAAGCAGGTTGATCTACACGGCAAGATTGCGGTCTTCCTGGTGAATGATCCTGATTTCGATGCTGGACCAGAAGAGCCTGTTGCTGGCCGCTTTGGCGGCAAGACCATGACGTATTACGGGCGCTGGACGTACAAGTTTGAAGAAGCAGCCCGTCGTGGTGCAGCCGGAGCGCTGATCATTCATGATACTCCGGGCGCGTCCTATCCCTGGAGCACGGTCGTCGCACCTCAGGGTGAAGAGTATGACATTCTTCACGACGATAAGGACCTGAAGTCCGTACCGATGATCGGCTGGATCGAAGGCAATGCAGCCAAAACATTGTTCACACGGGCCGGGCTGGATCTGAACCGTCTGCGTCGTCAGGCGCGTTCGCCGGATTTCCATCCGGTCAACATTCATGACACGACGCTTTCAGTGGATATGCCAGTCAAGGTCGATCACCTCCAGAGCCAGAACGTCATCGGCAAGATCACGGGCACGGATTATCCCGACGAAACCGTGATGTTCGGCGCGCACTGGGATGCGTTTGGTAAAAGCACCGACGGCGCGGGCAAGACCGTTATTCGGCGCGGAGCGATTGACGATGGTTCGGGTATTGCAGCCGTTCTGGAAATCGCACGGGCTTTCAAAAACGGGCCAAAGCCAAAACGGACTGTCAGTTTTGCTTCCTGGACCGGTGAAGAGCGTGGCCTTCTGGGATCGAGCTGGTATGTCGCCCATCCGCTGGCACCGCTGGACAAGACTGCGGCCAACCTGACGATGGATGTGCTTCAGATGGCAGGCCCGGCTCATAATGCCTTCATTATCGGCGCTGGACAGGACACTCTGCAGGACGACTTCGCAGCCGCAGCCCTTAAGCAGGGCCGTACAACCCAGCCGGAAGCTATGCCGGAGCGCGGAGCCTTCTACCGTGCGGACCATCTGCCCTTCGCTCGGGCTGGCGTGCCCGTTCTCGCGGTTATGGATATGGCTGGCCCGTTCGATCTTCTTCAGGGTGGAACAGCCGCAGGCAGCAAATGGCTGACGGCGTATATGGCCTGCTATCATCAGGCTTGCGATGCCTGGAGCCCTGACTGGGACGTCCGAGGTGCGGCGCAGGACGTCGATGTTGTCCGTCAGGTCGGATATAATGCGGCCTTCTCGCATGATTGGCCGACGTGGAAAGGTGGCTCCGAGTTCCGGGCTATTCGTGAAAAGAGCAACGACGTTCGTTCGGCTCACTAAACTTCAGGTTCAGGCGGCTCGGAGAAAAAGCCGCCTGAATTTTGCTTTTAAACGATATATTGTGGAAATTTCTTAATCCGTTTCGTAGCGAAGAACATTTCCAGCGGCCTTGTTCAAGCAGGTGACAATCCACGCTTGGCATCATGCGCGCCTTAAAATTTGCGCGCTTTGAACAAAGTCCCTGCAACCCGTTCACAGATGAGATCGAGATGGACAATCGCGTTGGCGAAATGCAGGTTTTTCTACGGGTAGTCGAAAGCGGCAGTTTCTCGGAGGCCGCCCGGCTGTTGGTCATGACGCCGTCAACCGTCAGCAAGCTCATCGCCAGAATTGAAGCCCGTCTGGGTGTCCGCCTGATCGAACGCTCGACCCGCCGCCTTTCCGTAACGCAGGAAGGACAGACCTATTATACGCGTGCTGTCAGCCTGATAGCGGATCTCGATGATATTGAACGTAGCCTCACAACGGGAACCATGCAGCCCAAAGGGACAGTCCGGGTCAATGCGTCCGTTGCATTCGGCACCCTTGGACTGGAGCCATTCCTCCCTGCGTTTTGGGATGCCTATCCGGATATTCTGATTGATCTCTCACTTTCTGACGACGTAACAGACCTTTACCTTGACCGGACAGACGTGGCTTTCCGTGTCGGCCGACTGCAGGATTCAGGCCTTACAGTCCGTCACCTGGGGGCGGTGCCACGCAGGATTGTAGCCTCACCCACCTATCTTGAACGCCACGGAACGCCTCAGACCGTTGCGGATTTAGACAGCCATCAATGCCTTGGGTTTAACTTCCAGCGCACAACCCCTGTCTGGCCGTTTCAGGAAAAAGGGCGGCTGATTGACCGCCGCGTACACGGTCCCCTTCTGGCGAATAATGGTGAAACGGTAAGGCGTATGGCCCTGCAAGGCGTCGGCTTGGCACGGCTTGGCGAATATCATGTCCGTGAAGACCTGAAGACTGGCCGTTTGGTTGAAGTTCTGAATGATGCCACGATACAGGACGAAGAAGACATTCATGCCCTCTTCCCTGCAGGACATCAGAGCCCACCGCGAGTGCGGGCCTTTCTTGATTTCATGGTTCCGCGAATACAGGATTATCTCAAGGCGCCTTGATCCGTGACGTGCCCTTACTGAGAGGCCGCGCAGCCCAGTATGCGGCCAGAACGGAGCCGGACACATTGTGCCAGACGGAGAAAACTGCTCCTGGCAGCGCTGCAAGGGGTGAGAAGTAAAGACGGCCCAGAGTTGCGGCGAGCGCCGAGTTCTGCATCCCGACTTCAAGAGCAAGCGTTCGGCAGACAGACTCATCGAAGCCCAGAAGTCTGCCGCCCCAGTATCCGCCCAACAAGCCAATAGCGTTATGCAGGATGACACCGAGGATCAGGAGGGGGCCAGCTTGAGCCAGAGAAGGACCGGCGCCAGCGACCACGCAACCAATGATCAGCAAAATGGACACCATGGCCACGGGTGGCAAGGCGCTCTCAATCCGCTGGATGGTCCGATGCCACAGCGTGTTGACGATCACACCGGCAAAAACCGGTAACGCAACCATGGTAATGATGCTTCGGAACAGCCCCCAGCTATCAACAGAGACACCCGCAGACACATACAGCCGTGTCAGTAATGGTGTTGCAAAAATTCCTACCAAAGTAGACAGCGCACTAATACTGACGGACAGCGCGACGTCCCCTTTGGAGAGAAAAATCATCACATTGGAGGCTGTGCCGCTAGAGACACAGCCCACAAGAACCATGCCTGTCGCCAGACCGGGAGGCATACCGAGCATGTGCGCAATACCCCATGCTGCCAAAGGCATGACGAGATAATGCAATCCTACACCTGCCAGAACAGGATAAGGGCGCCGGGCTATGCGGGAAAAATCCTGCACTGTCAGAGACACACCCATCGTAAACATGATGAACGCGAGCAGCGGTGTGATGACCGGCAACAGTTTCAAGAACGGCGCGGGAAGCACGATGGCTGCCAGCGAGACCAGAATGGCCCAGACCGGGAAAAGGCGCGTCATCATCTGGCGGAGCGTCTCCATTGTTAGAACACGGGTAAGGTAACGTTCCTCATACCGTCATCCTGTCCGCTTGGGAAAATGATAGCCGTCAGATCGGCAATTCAGGATCGGCCTTGACCTCTTCCATGACGGTGTAAGTGTGCGTCTGGCGTACTCCCGGGAGCCGGGTCAGGGTTTTCCCCAGAAAATTGCGATATGCGGTCATATCCTTGACCCGCGCCTTCACCAGATAGTCGAACCCGCCTGCAACCATATAACACTCACTGACCTGAGGAATGGTTTTGAGTGCTTTAGAAAATGCCTCGAAAATATCCGGACTGGTCCGATCCAGCGTGACCTGAATGAAAACAAGTAGCCCAAGATTGACGGTTTCAGGATCCAGACGGGCCATATAGCCGCGGATTACCCCACTTTGCTCCAGCTTTTTGACGCGCTCCAGCGTAGCGGCCGGGCTCAGATGAATCTGCCGTGACAGATCAATGTTCGTGATGCGGCCATCCTTCTGAAGAAACCTCAGAATTCTGCGATCTATGTCATCCACTTCGCGCCACCTGCTAAATATAATTTTCCATAAATTCGATAAACCGAATTTAATTCGTCGTCTCCCTTAAAATACCAGCACCTGTTTCGCAAACGTTTCAATATCTGTGAGAGACCATCAGAACAGCGGTATCCTCATGACCTCACCTTTCGCGTCCCTTGCAGCCATCGTTCCGCCGCGGTCTCCGTTACGTCAGGCCATCACCGACCACACCCGTGTAGCGGAAGCCCCGCGTGTGACGGCGCTTTCGCGTGAGGCCCGCCTTGAGGACGATCAGGCTGCCCTCGCCCGTCAGACAGCAAGGCGTTTGGTCGAAGCTCTTCGTCAAGGCCGCAGTAGCGGCATCGTTCAGGATCTGGTGCAGGAATACGATCTCTCCTCTCAGGAGGGTGTCGCCCTGATGTGCTTGGCGGAGGCCCTGCTTCGTATCCCTGACCTTCCCACGCGTGACGCCCTCATTCGCGACAAGATCGGGAACGGTCAGTGGCATGAGCATATCAGTCGCAAGTCTTCCCTGTTCGTAAACGCAGCAACCTGGGGACTGGTCGTCTCAGGCAAGGTCCTGTCGACGGAAGAAACGAAAGCGCTGCCGGGAAGCCTCAAACGCCTGATCGGACGGTGCGGTGAGCCTGTGATCCGCAAGGGCGTCGATATGGCAATGCGCATGATGGGTGAGCAGTTTGTAACCGGCCAAACCATCGCGAACGCGCTCGAAAACAGCAAGCCCCTCGTCGCAAAGGGGTTCCGTTACTCCTACGACATGCTGGGAGAAGCTGCCACGACCATGGCGGACGCTGATCGGTATTACCGTGATTATGAAACAGCTATTCACGCCATTGGCCAGGCATCAGCAGGCGCTGGCGCCTATCAAGGCCCGGGTATTTCAGTCAAGCTGTCTGCCCTTCATCCGCGCTATAGCCGCCTCCAGAGGGAACGGGTTCTCGCCGAGTTGGGCCCTCGCCTGACAGCACTTGCGCGCCTTGCCTGTCACTATGACATTGGCTTCAACATCGATGCTGAAGAGACAGACCGGCTGGAGCTCTCTCTGGACCTGCTGGAAACGCTTTGTTTCGATCCAGCCCTGAAAGACTGGAAGGGCATTGGCTTCGTAGTCCAAGCTTATCAGAAGCGTGCGCCGTTCGTACTCGACTGGGTGATTGATCTGGCCCGTCGCACAAATCACCGCCTGATGGTCCGATTGGTTAAGGGTGCCTATTGGGACAGTGAAATCAAGCGTGCCCAGGTCGATGGGATGGAGGATTTTCCGCTCTTTACGCAGAAGATCCATACCGACATTTCCTACATTGCCTGCGCCAAGAAGCTTCTGGCTGCTCCAGACGCCATTTTCCCACAGTTTGCTACGCATAACGCGCAGACACTGGCCAGCATTCACGCCTTGGCAGGCCCGGCTTTCACGACTGAGTCCTATGAATTTCAATGCCTGCACGGCATGGGAGAAACGCTGTACAAAGAAGTTGTTGGTCCGGAAAAGCTGAATCGACCTGTCCGTGTCTATGCTCCTGTGGGCACGCATGAAACGCTCTTGGCCTATCTCGTACGCCGCCTACTGGAAAATGGCGCGAATTCGTCCTTTGTGAACCGAATTCAGGATCCCGCAGTTTCGGTGGAAGAGCTGATTACCGACCCCGTCACGCTCTCCGCCAAAGCCCTCCCCAGCACACTGCGCCAGCCGAGCGACCTTTTCCAGCCTGAGCGTGAAAACTCGCATGGGCTGGATCTTGCAGACGAAAACACTCTGAAAACACTTGGCGTTGCCCTGCATAAGGAGGCCTCATTTGGTGAAACAGCGGGCGAGGATGTTGTTAATCCTGCCGACAAGTCAGATGTCATTGGGTGTATCAAACCCACGGCTGTCGAAAGCGTAGGGGCTGTCATCAGCAAAGCCGTAACGGGTTTTGATGTCTGGAAGAACACACCAGTCTCCGAACGCGCTACATGTCTGGAGAAGGCCGCTCAGAGCCTCGAAGACGACATGCCCAGACTGATGGGACTGATTATCCGGGAAGCAGGAAAGACCCTTCCCAATGCGGTGTCTGAAATCCGCGAGGCTGTAGATTTTCTACGCTATTATGCTGCCCAGATCCGCCGCGACTTTACTGCTAAAAATGCTGCGCCACTGGGTCCGGTCGTCTGCATTAGCCCCTGGAACTTCCCTCTCGCCATTTTTCTGGGGCAGGTTTCTGCTTCCCTGGCAGCCGGGAACAGCGTTCTCGCCAAACCTGCGGAAGAAACGCCTCTCATTGCGCAAGAAGCTATCCGCATTCTTCATAATGCCGGAGTGCCAGCAGAAGCCTTACAACTTGTACCAGGTGGCGGCGAAATCGGAGCGGCGCTCGTCGCCGATCCCCGCATAACTGGCGTTCTGTTCACGGGTTCGACGGAAGTCGCAAGGCTGATCCAAAAGCAGCTTGCCGGACGCCTGAATGCAGATGGCACACCTCTTCCTCTGATTGCCGAAACGGGCGGCCAGAATGCACTTGTTGTGGACAGCTCGGCTCTGTCCGAACAGGTCGTCGGGGATGTGCTGTCTTCCGCCTTTGACAGTGCTGGGCAGCGATGCAGCGCACTCCGGGTACTGTGCCTGCAAAACGATAGCGCGGATCGTGTTCTGACGATGCTCAAAGGGGCGATGGCAGAACTGCGTACGGGAAATCCAGCTCTTCCGCAGACAGATGTCGGGCCAGTCATCACAGAAGAGGCTCAGAGCGGAATTCTCAGCCATATTGAAGACATGCGCGCTCGTGGTTTTTCGATCCATCAGTCTGCAATTTCTGAAGAGTGCGCAAACGGGACCTTTGTGCCGCCGACCCTGATTGAAATCGACAGTTTGTCAGCTCTGCGCCGCGAGGTATTTGGGCCGGTTCTGCACGTCGTCAGATATCGCCGCGAAGAGCGCGCGCAGTTGATGGAAGCCATCAACAACACCGGATATGCCCTGACCTTCGGCGTCCATTCACGCATCGACAGTACGATTGAAGACCTTAAAGCCATCTCAGATGCGGGAAATATCTACGTCAACCGTAACCTTGTGGGTGCCGTCGTCGGGTCTCAGCCGTTTGGGGGGCATGGCCTTTCCGGAACCGGCCCGAAGGCAGGTGGGCCGCTTTACCTGCGTCGCCTTCTGTCCCGACGCCCTGAACTGGGTGCTCTGGCGCACCACGATCTGCCAGTTGTCCTGAATTTTGCCGGGCAGTGGTTAAGGGCCATAGCACCAGACTTCAGAGCCGTTGTGCCTGCCGGCACGCCTTTGGGAACAACCCTTTCTCTCCCCGGCCCTGTCGGAGAAGACAACGTTTACACTTTGACAGCACGAGGTACCGTGCTGTGTGCAGGGCCTACACTTGAGGATCTGTGTCAGCAAATCACCGATGCCCTCTCTACTGGAAACGCCTGTGCGATCCCTGCGGAAATCTGGCGCCGTCTGCCCCCACCGCCTGCGGCCCTAGGAGACTCTATCCTCCCACTATCAACAGACGTTCAGGTGGATATGGCGCTGTGCAATGGCGATGCAACAGACCGCAAGCAGGTCTTGGCCGCACTGGAACGTAAAGACGGACCGGTAGTCTGCCTGCACACACCAGACGCAGACAGACGTTACCCACTGGAATGGCTGGTTCAGGAGCGGGCCTGCAGCACCAATACGACGGCTGCTGGCGGAAATGCAGCTCTTATGGCGACCGTTTAGTATTCACGCCCCAACACAAGACACACTCCCATCGTGATCATACAGGCTGCGGTGGGAGGTCTTGGTTTTAAAGAGACAGACGCATCAAACCTGCCTCCCACTTTCATGTCAGGACCGAGTGTGCGACCCTTGCGCCACCATTGAAACAAAGCGTTACGCTGTTTCTTCAATATTCTGACTGATTAAGGATACGCATCGTTATGCGCCGCCTTCTGGCTTTCAGCACCCTTCTTGCCGGTCTTCCCTTTGCCATGGTGGCGCATGCCGAAGGAACGTTTTCCTTCCAGCAGACACCAGGACAACTTCCCAAAACCGTTGTTCCGGCCTCCTATGCCATCGATCTCGAAACAGACCCGGAACATCTGACCCTCAAGGGCCAGGAAACCATCGACGTCACGGTCCTAACAGATACGCAGGACATTGTTCTCAATCAGGCAGGACTAAAGCTGTCTGGTGCCGCTCTGGATGGGACGCAGCATGCGACCATCACACAGGATGACGCTGCAGAAACTGCCACGCTGCATTTCTCACAGCCTGTTCCCAAGGGCCCCCACACTCTATCCATCAATTACACGGGCCCAATCCTCAAGACGCCAAATGGCCTCTACATCAACGATTATACGTCAGCCACCGGTCAGGCACGCCGCATGCTGGTGACGCAGTTCGAAGTTGCTGATGCCCGCCGCATGTTCCCCGGATGGGATGAACCCGCATTCAAGGCCAGCTTCCAGCTGAATGTGACGTTGCCTTTCGATGATATTGCTGTCAGCAATATGCCCATTATCGGCACCACTCAGCAGGACACAAAGACCAAGCGCGTTTCCTTTGCCCCAACACCTCGCATGTCCAGCTACCTGCTGGCACTTGTTGCCGGTGACATGGGAGCCGTTCATGGAGAGGCTGATGGCACGCCCCTGAGTGTTTATGCCCCGGCCGACCTGGAGGAACAGGGTCGATATGCTCTTGAATCAGCCCAGCGCATACTGCCGTATTACAACAGCTATTTCGGGGTAAAATATCCTCTCCCGAAGATGGATATGCTGGCCATTCCAGGAAATTATCAGGCCGGTGCGATGGAGAACTGGGGCGCTCTCACATACATCGACAATGTGCTTCTGTTTGACCCAAAAAACAGCACACCCAAAACACGCGAGCTGATTCACGAAGTCGTTGCGCATGAGATGGCGCATCAGTGGTCTGGCGATCTTGTGACGATGGGCTGGTGGAACAACATCTGGCTCAACGAGGGCTTTGCGTCCTGGATGGAAATCAAGGTCACGGACAAGCTGAACCCACAGTGGGACATCTGGCCACGTCAGCACGAGACCCGCGAAGAAACGATGGGCATTGATGCCCTTTCAACCACCCATCCGATCCAGCAGACCATTCACAACGTCAGTGAAGCAAATTCAGCGTTTGACAGCATCAGCTATGGCAAAGGCGAGCTGGTCATCCGGATGCTGGAAGGCTGGCTGGGTGAAGACAAATTCCGTGATGGCATGCGGGCCTACATGAAAGCACACGCGTTCGGCAATGCTACCAGTCAGGATCTGTGGAATGCCCTTTCTTCCACCTCCGGCGAAGACGTTGCCAAGGTGGCGCGCAGCTTTACGGAGCAGCCGGGTATCCCGCAGGTTAATGTCACATCGTTCTGTCAGAATGATCAGGCCACCTACACACTGACCCAGAGCCGCTTCACAATCCATGACCCACAGGCTCAGCCTCTGACATGGAGCGTTCCGGTTGTGGCTGGTGGACCAGGACTTCCGACAAAAACCCTTGTTCTCGGCACTGAACCCGTCACTATCACAGCGCCCCGCTGCGATACGGCCTTCAAACTCAATCTTGGCGAGAGCGGCTATTATCGTGTTTCTTATGACAAGAACGCACTCGGCGCCCTTGCAACATCCCTCAGCAAATTTGCTCCCGTTGATCGCGCCAACCTGCTTGGGGACCAGTATGCCCTTTTCCGCTCAGGGCAGGCCAAACTTGGGTCTTATCTGGATCTGGTCGATAGCCTGACTGCAGCGCATGAAAGCGACATTGCGGTTCTGGAAGAGATCATCAGCCGCCTTGAAACGATTGATCAGTACGAAATCGGCAATGCCGATCGTGATGACTTCCAAACATATGCTCGCAGCCGTCTGGCACCGGTTCTGGCGCGTCTGGGCTGGGACGAAAAACCGCACGAGAACATTCTCGACACGATGCTGCGCCCATCAGTGATCAGCGCACTCGGGACATTCAACGATCCGCAGGTTATTGCGGAAGCCAAGCGTCGCTTTGCACTCTGGAAGGAAAACCCAGCCTCTCTCCGCCCCGATCTTGTCGGTGCTGTTACGACCATTGCCATGAAGACGGCGGATGGCCAGACATATGACTTCATGGCTGAGAAAGTTCGTACCACCCAGGCGACAGAACTCAAACTGCGCTACTTCGCCGCTCTTGCCAGCGCAACCAACCCGGATCTGATCCGCAAGAACGTGGCCCTCGCCTATAGCGGAGCCATTCCGAACGGACGGATTGCACGCTCACTGGCCGTCATTGCAGCGTCGAGCGAAAATCCTGATCTGGTGTGGCAGCTGGTGAAGGAGCATGAGGCAGATATTCGCACGCATCTGGCTCCGTGGTCACAGGATGACTTCCTCGCCTCAATCGCCGCACACTCCAATAACCCACAGGTTCTTGAAGCACTTCAGAACGATCCGTGGTCCACGAAAACAACAGGTGCAAAAATCGCGACAGCAAAAGCGGTCAATACGATCAATGCCCGTCAGGATGCTATTAAAGCCACTCAGGAACAGATCCACGACTGGCTGGCAACGCATCACTGATTGTTTTGAAGGATGATTATGGAGAGGGGATTAATTCCCCTCTCCTCTTCAAGCCCTTAAGGCACCGCAGAAGATCGGGGCGCGACGAGCTTGAACATGGGCCCTGTCAGGACCGTGGAAATGACAGCAAGAACCATCAGAGATGCGAAAGCAAACTCTGAAATCATGCCCTGGGCGTGGAAAATCGTTGCAGCAACAATTTCCATGAGCCCCTTGCACTGCAACAGAACACCGACGCTCAACGCCTGACGCCTGCTCAGGCCGGATGCAGGCGGGTAAATATAGACCGCCAAAATCTTCGTCACGATCGAGATTGCAACCAGTGACAGAGACGCGATCACGGAGGGCCATGTCAGAGCATCACCATCGATATTCAGGCCACTATGACCAAAGAACATCGGGGCGAGCCAGATGAGTGAGAACGTTCCCACCTTCTCAACGGGCAACCGCCGAACCCACGACGGCGGCATGATCGCGCCAGCAAAGTAAGCGCCAATCAGTTCGTGCAGACCGAGTTGCATGCTGGCCCACGAACCGGCAGCAAGATAAATCGGCACCGCAATCCAGATAACAGCGGAAGGCGGGTTCCTGAAATGACGGGAAGCCCAGTTTCCGGCAACTGCCAGCCCCACTAGCAGCGCAATCGCAAGGACTTCGAGGCCCGTCCATCCATGGAGGGCAGCCGTCCCACGCTCGGCAACCTGAAGCATTGCCAGACCAATCCAGAGAGCAGCATCGTCGACAACGGCCAGCTTAAGCGCCAGCTGACCCAACGGACGTTGAGACGGATTAAGCTCACGCACCACGCCAATCAGAACCGGCAAAGCACTGACGGCAATGCACAGGCCAATAGACGCTGCGGCGACCCAAGGCTGTGCATGTGGCGGATGCCATCCGGGAAGTGGCAGAAAAAATTCGTAAGCGAGTATGGACCCCACCAAAAGCGGACCACCCAGCGCAACGGCCGCCCCCGTTAGCAGACGCCCCAATGTCGGCGCTGGCAGGGCATGATCGTCCGCCACGCTTCCCGGGGACTGCCACATTTCAAGACCGGCAGTAAACGCCAGAACCAGAACGGCAACCCATCCAATATCGCTTCCATAAACCGATGGAATACCAAGTGATTTTACAGGAATATGCCAGACAGAAATCAATATACCGACAAGTATTGGCAGAACCACAATCGGTATTGTTTTCTTCAGTATCCTCCACACAACCCATGGAAGAAAAACAAAAACTGCGGCGTCTGCAATAAGTGCCGTAATGTTTGTCATCAGCCTCCCCTCTATGCCTAAATGAAGAGACAGAGTACGCGATTATGGGGAAAAGGTGCAAACCAAAGTGTTTGGGACGCTTGCTGGCGCCCCACTCCACACCCGGTTCGCTTATCTTCCACTTCGATAATAGGGCGTCCCGAGCGCCGCGGGAGCGGCCATTGCAGAGCGCAGTTTTGCGAACGCCAGCATCGGCACAATAATGCAGGCAACTGTCCCAAGATATGGCAGCGTATTCAGGATTGCGGGTGCAACTGGCCAGCCTCTGGCCTGCCCCATGAACCCTACTGCCGTTACAAGCCCGAACAGTAGGCCGGACAAGACGGCAACAATTGGGCGATATCCCGCAAAAATCACCAGCGCCACTGCAATCCAACCCCGCCCGGCGATCATCCCGTCTGACCAGACAGGCACGACGGCGAGCGTCAGATCAGCTCCAGCCACACCAGCCAGAACGCCCCCAACAATCACGGCAAGAGCTCTGTACTTCATGACGGGCACCCCAACCGCATCTGCCGCTGCCGGATTTTCGCCCACGGCCCTCAGATCCAGGCCCGAACGCGTCCGAAATAGCCAGAAATGCGCCATTACGGGAAAGACGAGATAGATCAGGTAAACGAGAATATTCTGGCTAAAGAAGGCAGGTCCGATAACAGGAATGGCAGACAGAACCGGGATGGAGACTGGTTCGAACACAGCAGAGACCGGAACACCGGCAACGGACCGCCCGATTACAGAACTAAGACCCAGCCCCAGAAAGGTGATCGCCACGCCACACAGAACCTGATTGGCACGAAGTACAACGCTGGAGAGCGCAAGCACACTTGCTCCCAGCCCACCCACCAGTCCTGCTGCCAGCAGACCCAGCCATGGATGAGGCGTCGCGTTCACAGTCATGACAGCAACGACGGCCCCGAGGGACATCAGGCCCTCTACCCCGAGATTCAGAACACCTGCACGTTCGGCAATCACTTCACCGAGGGCACCAAGCGCCAGAACCCCGCCTGACAGAACGGCATGACCGAGAAGGTCGCTGAGAAGTGCCATGATCAGTTCCTGTTCACACGGACATAGGCTGCCATCTCGTCCCCGGCCGCAATGGCAAGAACCAGCAGACCGGTAATGGCAAGAACGGCGGAAGAACTGATCTGGGTTGTCTGGAGAACAATCCCCGTATCCAGAATCAGTGCCATCAGAAGCGCTGCTGGAATAAGGGCAAAGCACGACCCACGAGCCAGAAGCGCCACGACAATGCCCAAGTATCCATAATTATTGGCAAGGCCACCCTGAAGACGGTGAACGGTTCCCGCGACTTCAAACACGCCAGCCAACCCGGCCAAAGCGCCTGACAACAACAGCACAGCCAGAATACGGGGAGCGACCTTAATCCCAGCATAATGCGCAGCCTGCGGATTGGAGCCGCACACAGCCGTTTCATAACCAAACCGGCTTTTCGCGAGGCCTACTCCCAAACCAACAACAATACCCAATGCGAGCAAGAACCCCAGATGAACCGCCCCCCAGAGCTCCGGAAGTGCCACATGCAGGCGTTCAGTTGAGGCCAGAGCACCAGTCACGCGATCAGCCCACGGTCCGGTTGCCAGATAATAGACAAGCAGCGAGGCCACGAAGTTCAGAAGAAGAGAGGTAACAATCTCACTGACGCCAAGCCAAGCCCGGGCCGCAGCGGGAATAAAAATCCATGCCGCTCCCGCCAGAGCGCCAGCTACAACCATCGCCGGAAATGCGACAATCGCGGGCCAATGCGTGAACAGACCAACAGCCGTCGCTGCCGTCGCACCTGCATAAAGCTGCCCTTCCGCCCCGATATTCCAGAGATTGACACGGATCCCGACCCAAACTGCCGCCCCTGTGAGCATCAGAGGTGTCATGAAGAGTGCAAGGTCCTCAATGCCAAAGCGGGACCCGACGGTCGATCGAACGACGAGCCCGGCGAGTTCGATCGGAGATCGTCCCATCGCGGCGAGCGTAATTGCTACAATGCCCAGAGCAGCAAGGATGGAGAGCCCGCGCCCAACGGCAATACGATGAGACGGAACAACCGTAAGACGCGTGCGAGGGGATACGGCGCTCATGCGGCCTCCGACAGATTACGGCCACTCATGAGCGCGCCTATGCTTTCCCGATCTGCGTCTGCACGATCCATGACTCCCATGAGGCGCCCTGCATACAGAACAGCAATACGATCACTCAGGGCAAAGATTTCATCCAGATCTTCTGACATCAGAACCACGGCAACACCTGCGTCACGCGCACGGGCGAGCATATCCCTCATGGCTGAGATAGCCCCGATGTCCAGACCACGGCTGGGATAACTGGCCACCAGAACATGACTGGCAATCCTGATCTCACGTTCCAGAACCAGCCTCTGCTGATTGCCGCCGGATAACCCGCGAATTTGCACCTGTGTGCCCGGAAGCTTCACCCCTGCCCTGTCTGCAAGCATCTGGGCAAACTTGCGCGCCTGCGCCATGGAGAAGCTGAACCGGCCACCAATCGGCGGACGGTCATACTCCCGAAGTGCCATGTTTTCCGCAACGCTCAGCCCCGGCATCAGGGCACGTTTCAGCCGGTCTTCCGGTACGTGACCCACGCCCGCATGCGCAAACATCGCCGGGTCTGCACGATTGGCAGCCTTGCCATTCAAATAGACCGTTCCGCTCTCAGCCGCCTTCAATCCGGTCAGGACTTCTGCCAGTTCGGGCTGGCCATTCCCCGTCACCCCTGCAATCCCCAGGACTTCTCCCGGACGAAGCGAAAGACTGACATCATCCAGACGGACCACGCCTGCGGCATCCCGCACTGTCACCTGTTTCAGAGACAGAGGTTCAGACCCACCGCCTGCCGGAGCAGGAGACTGCCGTGGATAAGAGGTTGCAAGCGTAACAGGGCGTCCGATCATCTCCGTTACAAGACTGTCAGGCGTCACATCGGACGTCTGATGCGTGCCCACTAATCGCCCCTGCCGCAGAACGGAAACCCGGTCCGCAAGCGCCATGATCTCATCAAGCTTGTGGCTGATGATAACGACCGCCCCTCCCTCGGAGCGAAACCGACGAAGGGCGGAAAACAGTTCGCCTACTTCAACGGGGCTGAGAACAGCCGTTGGCTCATCAAGGATAAGAAGTCGCGCGCCCCGAGACAGGACACGAAGGATTTCAACGCGCTGCTGCTCGCCCGCAGACAAAGAAGACACAACGGCCGAGGGCGTAATCGGGAGGCCAAACTTCTTGGAAAGTGCGGAGGCACGCTCTTCAATGTCTTTTCCCGCAAGGCGGCGGGGTGTTTCCGACCAACCCAGATGGAGGTTTTCAGCGACGGTAAAACGGGGAACCAGACGAAAATGCTGGTGAACCATGCCAATCCCGGCAGCGATGGCTGCGTCAGGGGCCGGAAACGTGGTCCCATATCCATCAATGATGATTTCCCCGGCATCGGGCTGGTATAGGCCCGTCACCACGTTCATCAATGTGGACTTCCCTGCACCATTTTCCCCTAACAGGGCGTGAATTTCGCCGGGGAACACATTCAGGGAAACATTTTCGTTCGCTATCACGCCTGGAAAGTACTTCGCAATATTCACCAGCTCCAGAATGGGCGGTGTTCCTGCTGCAAGATGAGCGGGAGGCGCGTTGGACGCATGCGTGACATCAGCCAAGACCAGACACTCCCTGAACCTGCCACGACCAGTTATACATCTCCATGTCAGTCATGACATGGCCTGCTGGAACCCGCAGCGTTCCCTCAGAGTCATAGATCGGCCCCTGAAAAGGCGACCATCCAGCCAGCATCCGGTCCCGCGCAGCGTCGGCTTCTTTCTGTACAGCCTCAGGAACGTTCTGCCCCCAGCGATCCCGATCGACGCCTTTGGCCAATGTGAGAAAACGTCCCTCCGGCGCCCACTCCCCCCGGATCCGGGCACCAACCTGCTGGATATAATAGTCAGCAAAATCCAGCACGACAGAGCTGACATATGCATTGGGCCCGAACTCACGCATGTCGGTGTTCCACATCGCTGCCCAGACGCCGCGTTTCTCCGCGACACGCAGATAGCCCGGATCGTCCATAATCCCGCACAGGAAGTCACAGCCACTGTCTACCAGAGCAGCCCCCGCTTCCGTTGCAGCCTGCGGGTCAAACCACGAATTGATGGAGATAACACGCATCGTCGCCTGCGGATTAACCGAGCGCGCGCCCAAAAGCACGGCATTCGCGCTGGCATAGACGGAGGGAACCGGGAACGAGGCCACATAGCCCAGCTTACCAGTTTTGCTCAGACGGGCTGCGGCGATACCAATGACATAACTGGCGTACCAGTGCGTAATATAATACCAGCCAAGATTATTGCTGACAGCATGGCCATCACACTCCATGAACGCAACGTCCGGAGCACGATCCGCAACATCACGAATGAAGTCTCCATAATTGGACGTGGAAATTACCATCTGCGCTCCTTCCGCCACGAACTGGCGGAAGATACGGGTTGCATCTGCGGAGTAAGGCACGCTCTCGACAAAGAGGGTTTTGACGGCTGGATAGGCACGTTTGACGGCTTGAACCGCCAGATCGTGAGCGTGGCTCCATCCGCCATCGGTGATGGGGCTGGTGTGCCCAAAGCCAATCAGAAGATCCTCTTCCCGAATGGGCGCAAAACGACGTGACGCCGCCTTCAGAGCCGACGGCATCACAAGCGAGCTGCCCAGAGCAGCCAGTACGGAACGCCGCGGGAGCATCAGAGGATTTTTCAGTGACATTCCGGAACTCCTGGCATCGTTATGAACCCAGGCAGCGCCTTGAAGTGCCTCATGAAGTTCCGAGCTGCCGGATAAAGATCCAAAGGAACTTCAAGATCCTGGCTTAAGGCAACGACTGGAAACAGCATGATGTCGGCAACTCCTGGATGATCCCCTGACACCCAGCATCGACCGTCCAAGCGGTTCTCTGCAAGCCGATCTTCAATCTCGCCCATCAATGGCATCGCGAGCTGGGCGGGATTTTCAACAGGGAGAGATGCCAGCATGACCGTCCTACGCATGATGGAAAAGCTGTCCAAGGCGTTCGCTGCCCATGTCATTTCGTCCGTTCCGGAATTCCATTCCTGCTGGACGTCTGGAAGCGTTACGAGCCGTTTCAGGATCTCTAACGGCCCATGAAGAACATCGTCAACGAGTTCAAGGGCCGGGCCACTTTCCAAGGCGCTATCATCCGTGACCGTAGGCAGCTTCACTCCCATCAGGGACGCTCCCAGCCGAACGGCATAGCATCTGTCATCAAGTGCCCAGTCTCGTAACTTCATGCTGAAACGGTCTCCTTGATGGCTTCCAGACGGTCCCGTAACTGCATAGCTTGTCGCGCAGCCTCCCGCTGCCCGGCGACAGTCCATGACGCAACATGCAACATGGTCAGGCCAACTACTGGTTCATGCACAGCAAAAAGACAGTTATCCTGCTGCTTCCAGTTCGAAGCCTCCATATTGAGAGACGTCCGCGCAGTTTGCAAAGGCACCTGAACCAGCAAGCTCCGAACGCCTGACGCCTCGCCTTCCGGCAGGGGCGAAAGTGATGGCGTCTCATCAAGGCTCACCCAAATCACTCCGCATCGCTCCTGCACCTGATAAGCTGTCGCGTGAATGGTGCCCGGCACACGGAGTTCAGGATGAGCTGGAATGTGGCGACACGTCGAATCTGCTCCAAACTGCCAGCCGTGGTAGAGACAAGCCAGATTTCCGTTCCTCACGAAACCGAAACTCAGCCGCATTCCTCGATGTGGGCAACGATCTTCCCAGGCATGGATCTCACCATCTGTGCCACGCCAAAGAGCAATTTCTTTGCAAGACAAGCGTACCGGAGCGGCTGTTCCAGCGGGTACATCCATGCTGAGAGCGACTGGAAACCACCCTGTCATCCGAGGCTCTCCGTGCCTGTCACGATACAGCCTGTTGGCCCGAGAAGACATGCCATCTCGAACATTCCGAGAAGTGCTTCTTCACCCACCAGCCGAACTGAAAAACAATGATCTGAAACAGACATGTCTGTAATCTCCACGGCCAGTAGGCGCGCCCGGGCAACAGCAAAATCCCGGAACAGCTCGGGATCAAAGCGCCCTTCGAAACGAATCTCCCGCACCACTGGATCATGCCTTTCTTATCTCATTTCACAATAAGAATTTTCCGGTTTATCAATATTCTGTATTCCATCAATGCCGGGGAGCATGATTAACTCTTCCCATCCGTCACCAGCAGCAGGTTGCCCGTGCCATGACCAGCCCCGATCCAGAGACGTTATCACACTGGTATCCTGTGGCTATGGTCGGGGATCTGACACATGCGACTTTCCAGACCATGCTGCTCGACCGGCTGATTGAGATCTCCCGCGACGAAAACAATGCGTTTCAGTCGCTCTGCCGCAATCGCCCCCTCCCCGTGCAGGAACGCTACGGTTATCTCTGGACGTCTCTTGGAGAGCCAGTGCGGGACATTCCCGCCATTCCCGAAGCTGCTGAGGCAGACCGCCGACTGGTATGTTGCGGGTCCATCGCAGTACATTCGTCAGGCTTGAGGGTCGTCGAAAACTTCCTCGATATGGCCCACTTCCCCTTTGTTCATACCAATATCCTCGGGGCAGAGCCTGAAACCGAGGTGCGGCGATATCAGATCGAAACACGAGAAGACGGTGCGGAAATCTGGGCAACCGACTGTACATTCTTCCAGCCTCAGGCGGCACTCTCTGCGTCCGGCGGGATTTTAACAGACTATACCTATCGAGTTGCGGCCCCGTTTTCGACGCTTCTTTATAAAACCTGCCCGGCCTCTCCCGAAAGACAGGACGTCATCGCTCTGTTCGTCCAACCGATGACCGCAACCCGTTCCCGGGCGCACCCAGTGATGTTCCTGATCGACGACAGTTCCTCACTGGGCGGACTGGTTGAATTCCAGCAATTCATTTTTCTTCAGGACAGGATCATTCTTGAAAACCAGCGCCCTCGCCTGATGCCATTGGACGGAAAATATGAAATTCCGACCATGGCAGATCGTTCGTCCGTGGCTTACCGGCGCTGGCTTAAAGGAAAAGGCGTGACGTATGGTGCGCTGTCGTGAGTGCATTTGTCGTCACCGGCCGGACGCTGGCATCCCGAACGCCGAAGGAAACCGTTCTGGAAAATGTGGCTCTGCTGGTTGCCGACGACGGGATCATTCAGCGTCGCGCAATCTGCGGCACACAGGCCTATCAAGACCTGCAAAGCAGTGAAACGCTTGTTCACCTGCCAGACGACACTCTCCTAGTTCCCGGCCTGGCAGATCTACACATTCATGCGCCTCAATGGCCTCAAGCTGGCACGGCTCTGGATCGTCCGCTGGAAGAGTGGCTTGGCACATACACCTTCCCTCTAGAGGCCCGCTATTCGGACGCAGCCTTCGCAGCCACGGTTTATGAGGACCTGGTTCAAACCCTTCTGCGAAATGGCACAACCACCGCGCTCTATTTTGCCACGATCCACGAAGAAGCCAGTCTTGTTCTTGCCCGCACCTGCCTCAAATACGGGCAACGCGGGTTCGTTGGACTGGTGGCAATGGATCATCCGGACCTGTGTCCGCCAGACTATCGTCAGGCCAGCGCTCAGGATGCTCTCGATGCAACCCGACGCTTCATTCATGCCGTTCGAGCCTTGCCAGGCAACGAGGCCGGTCTGGTCCAGCCCGTTATTACGCCTCGCTTCATTCCTGCCTGCTCCGACGCACTGTTAAATGGTCTTGGCGCACTTGCCGCAGAAATGAATGTCAAAGTGCAGACCCATGCGTCAGAAAGTGACTGGGAGCATCATCATGTTCTGGAGAGAACAGGCAAGACAGACACGTCTGCACTGAATACTTTTGGTCTCCTGCGAGACCATACCATCCTGGCGCACGCAGGGTTCCTGAACCAGAATGACCGAACCCTGGTCAAAGAGCGCAACGCCGGACTTGCGCACTGCCCCATTTCGAATGCCTTTTTTGCAGGAGCAGCCCTGCCCGTTCGCGACGTTCTCGATGAGCACGTTCACTGTGGGCTGGGAACAGACCTTTCCGGCGGTTATTCTCCGTCCATCTTTGAAAATGCACGGCAGGCCGTTTTGGCGTCCCGGATGCTGGAAAGCGGGACAAACCCCGAAATTCCTCCGGCAGAACGTGGCCTCCCTAACCACAGGATAGATTTTCAGGAAGCGTTCTGGCTTGCAACACGAGGCGGCGCGGAGGCTCTCGGGGTGCCAAGTGGACAACTCCTGCCCGGACAGGCGTTCGATGCGCTGGAGCTTCGCTGCACGTCAGGCAGTCTGCGATTATCGTCGCAAGACAGTGCGGCCAGCTGTGCCCAGAAAATTGTCTGTCATGCTTCGCCTGAGACGATTGATCGTGTCTGGATCAATGGCCGTCTGGTCAAGGAATAAGGAACTGATTGCATGATTACAGAAACAGACGACCTGCGTTTTCTCCGTATAGCGTTCGATGTTGCCAGAAAAGCACGTGACGGCGGGGATCATCCGTTCGGGTCTATTCTCGTGGACGAGACAGGCACTGTTTTGATGGAGCAGGGTAATGGCTACAGCGCAGAAGGATGCGACATGACAGCCCATGCCGAGCGTCTCCTCGCCAGCCGGGCCAGCAAAGCTTATGGGGCAGAACGCCTGCGCCAGTGCACGCTCTACAGCTCTGCAGAACCCTGCGCGATGTGTTCAGGTGCCATCTACTGGTCCGGGATCGGACGCGTGGTTTACGGCCAGTCCGAAAAGGACCTGAAAGACATGACCGGCAATCACGCGGAAAATCCTACGCTGGATCTCCCTTGCAGGACCGTCTTTGCTGCTGGCCAACAGTCAGTGGACGTCGTAGGCCCTCTGCTGGAACAGGAAGCAGCCACATTGCAGGCAGAATTCTGGGCGACACATGGCTCGTGACAGCAGAACGAACCTGATGCTACGATAAGCCTTCCTCGCCCGCTCAAAGCAAGTTTGATGACGATCCGGACTTCGCATCTCCGGAACAGGGCCTTCTGCGAAAGCCATGAGTGATCATGGCTTGCTGATGGTTATTGGGAAAGGATGCCGCAATGACGGTCAACCTCCTCATCACAAATGCTTCTCTGTACATTGATCGGAATTGGGAAATCCCAAATGGATGGATCGCCATTAAAGACGGGCGCGTTCATTCCACAGGTCACTCCGGAGAAGCTGCTCCACAAGCAGAAAAAATCATATCGGCTAATGGAAAGCTGGTAACTCCGGGCCTGATCAATGCCCACCATCACATGTATCAAAATCTCACACGCTCCTATGCCCCCGTAACCAATGGGACGTTGTTCGAGTGGCTTCAGGGATTGTATCCGCTCTGGGCCGGACTGGACGAAGAGTCTGTTTACCTCTCAACAGCTGTTGCAATGATTGAACTGCTTATGGGGGGCTGCACGACATCCATGGATCACATGTATGTCCATCCCAAGCCCTTTCTGATCGACGCCCAGTTTCGTGCGGCCAAAGATATAGGCTTTCGTTTCCACGCCACTCGCGGCTCCATGACGCGATCCGTAGAGGATGGAGGACTTCCCCCCGCATCTGTCGTGCAGGACGAAGAGACCATTCTGGCAGACAGCGAAAGGCTGGTAAAAACCTATCATGATGCCTCTCCAGGCGCGATGGGTCGGGTGGCTCTGGCGCCCTGTTCTCTGTTCAGCGTCTCCGAACGGATCATGACAGAATCTGCCGCCATGGCAGACAGATATGACCTCAGGTTACACACCCATCTGGCAGAAGATCACGATGAAGACCGCTATTGTGCGGAGGTCTATGGCTGCACACCGACAGAATATTTCGAACGTGTAGGTTGGGCCAGCCCGCGCTCCTGGGTGGCACACTACATTTACCCTTCCTCTGACGAAATCGACCGTCTGGCGCATGCTGGCGTCTGCACGGCGCAGTGTCCCTGCTCCAACATGATGATTGGAGGTGGCTCTGCGGATGCCATGGATATGCGCCGTCGTGGGATGCGTGTGGGGCTTGGTTGTGATGGTTCAGCTTCGACAGACCATGCATCGCTCTGGCTGGAGACCCGCATGGCGCTGCTTCTGGGTCGTTTCCGCAATGGGCCACATTCCATGACGGCCCGAGACGCTTTGGATATGGCCACACGCGGTGGAGCGGCCTGCCTAGGCTGGGATGATGAGATCGGGCATCTACGTCCCGGGGCATGTGCGGATCTGGTTATCTGGCAGATGTCGGACATTTCCCTTGCCGGGGCTTTGACGGACCCCGTGGAGGCGTGGCTTCGCTGCGCCCCGGCGACTGCCGGAACCACGATCGTCAACGGCAAAATTCTGGTTGAGAACGGGCAGCCTGTGCTGAAAAACCTGGGGGATATCCTTGGGGCTCATCGCAAGGAGGCCATGCGCATCCAGCGTTTGACGCCCGCGGCCTGAAACAGAGCTGAACGATGATCTGGACATCCGTCTGGATCATCATTCAGCTACCGGAAAACGATCGTTCTGAAGATTGCGAAAATATTATTTTCAACGAAAAGAGTGCGGTATGCCCCTGTTTCGTCAGACAGAACGTGAGAGTTCAGAGGTGCCACATTTCCCTCACCAGATCCTGAACTTGTAACGGTTCCGTATTCCTTACAAAATCATTTTAATCTGTAAGGAGTTACCCATGCGTTCAGGCATCCTGACCCGTTCTTTTCTTGCTGTCAGCCTGCTGGCAGCCACCTGTCTCACAGCTCACGCGGAGGCCCCGGTCTCTGACAACGTCAAACAGGCTGAAACGGCATCGCAGTTTCTGACAACACCCCAGAAGGTTGTATCAGACGGGGCTGTAACCATTCGTGGTCAGCACATTCCTTATCAGGCCGTCACCGGCACGCTGATTGTCCATGCCCAAGGATGGGATGATTCCGATACCGGCCCCAGCGATCCAAAAGCTGAAAAGAAAAACCCGGACGCCGTCGCTTCCATTTTCTATGTAGCCTATTTCAAGAAGGGCGCGCATCCAGAGAACCGCCCGATTACGTTTGTTTATAATGGTGGTCCCGGTTCTTCGAGTGTCTGGATGCATATGGGTGCTTTTGGCCCACATCGTATCGTCACCGCGGATGACAGCCACACCGCAGCTGCCCCGTACAAACTGATTGATAACAATGACAGTCCGCTGGATGCCACGGATCTTGTCTTTATTGATGCGCCAGGCACTGGCTTCGGGCGCCTTGTCGGCAAAGACAAGGAAAAAGCCTTCTACGGTACAGATCCGGACGCCGCAGCATTCACGGACTTCATTGCTCAGTTTCTGACCCGTTTCGGACGGTATAACTCTCCCAAATACCTGTTCGGAGAAAGCTACGGCACGACGCGCTCAGCAATCGTCGCCAACCAGTTAGCCTCTGAAAAAGGCATCGATCTGAATGGCGTTATGCTGTTGTCGCAGATTCTGGATTACGACAATTCGATCGACAACGTGAAATCAAACCCCAGTGTTGATCAGCCTTATGTCCTTGCGCTGCCTAGCTTCGCTGCCACGGCCTGGTATCATCACAAGTTGCCAGCACAACCCAAAGACCTGAAAACGTTCCTGAGCGAAGTCGAACATTTTGCTCTAACGGACTATACCAGCGCCCTCCAGGACGGCACCGCCATCTCAGACGAAAAGCTGGAACAAACAGCTCAGAAGCTGCACCAATATACGGGCCTTCCCGTTGAATACCTGAAGAAAGCTGACCTCCGCGTCAGTGGTGGTGAATTTGCCAAAACCCTGCTCGGCGATGACGGAATGGACACAGGCCGTCTGGACAGTCGCTTCTCCGGGCCAGCCATTGATCCACTGGCGCAGACCCCTGACTATGACCCCCAGTTTGCCGCGATGCAGTCAGCCTATGTGTCCGCCTTCAACGATTATGCACGCAATACACTGCATTACGGCACAAACCCGGCTTTCAATGACGGCTACGAAGAATACAAGGTCAGCGCCCATTCAATCGGCAAATGGGCCTTTGTGCATAAGCAGCCAGGCGCCGGTCGGCCAGCCAAGGGCGCGCCAAATGTCCTGCCGGACCTTGCAAGCGCCATGAAGCAGAACCCGAGCCTGAAGATTATGCTCAATCAGGGATACTACGATCTGGGGACGCCCTTCTTCGAAGGGATCTATGAGATGCAGCATCTCCCGATCCCTCACAAGCTGGCCTCAAATATCGAAATTCATCAGTATGAATCCGGTCACATGGTCTATGCCCATGCACCAGCCCTCACCGAGCTTCATGATAATGTTGTCAACTTCATCAACAAGACGCATGGCTAACACCATACGTCTTGACGATTAACCCATACTGAATGGCGGACCTGTCAACTTTTGAGTTTTGACAGGTCCGCCATTCAGAACATGATCAGGCGTGTACTGCTACGCCCAGCGCACGAGCTGCGTCCGTGGCAATATCATGCCGGAGTTTCACGACACTGTGCCCCCCGGACGGATGAACCCGATTGGTCAGAATGAGCACATAACTGTCATTCTCAGGGTCAATCCAGAGTGACGTCCCGGTAAAGCCGGTATGGCCGAATGATCTCACCGAAAACAGATCTCCTCGTGGGGAGGAGTAGTGCGTGGCGATATCCCATCCCAGTCCTCGCAGGTCAGTTTTCCCAGCGGGCTGTTGTGGGGTTGTCATCAACTCCAATGTACTTCTTTGAAGCGGAAACGTGCTGGGACGACCAGCGAGACGATCCAGTAACGCCTGTGCATACAAGCACATGTCCTGTGCATCGGAGAAAAGCCCCGCATGCCCTGCAACGCCCCCCATGCGGCGGGCAGTCGGATCATGCACGACACCACGCAACATGTGATGTTGGTCATCATACTGCGTAGGCGCAATATCAGGCTGTAAGGCAGCGTCCGGCAGGTAACCGGAGTGCGACATTCTCAAAGGCGTTAGAATATTGTCAGCGACATACTGGTTCAGGGGCTGACCTGTAACCTTTTCCACGATCAGACCCAGCGTAATGTAATTGATATCGCTATAGACAAACTTTGCCCCCGGCGGATTGGCAAGCGGCGATGTCATGGCAAGCCGGACGGCCTCTGCTTTTCCACTCCATGGGCTATCAAGCGGCACATCCGGGGGGAGACCCGAATAATGGGTCAGCAGAAGCCGCAGGGTGACAGCCGATTTTTTTTTGGCTGCGAACTCTGGAAGATAACGCACGACCGGATCGTCAATATTGATTTTTCCGTGTTCCACCAACTGCATGACAGCCAGAGCCGTCATTGTTGGCTTGGTCAGAGACGCCATATCGAACCGCGTGTCCCAAGTCATGGGCTCACGAGTAGGCACCAGAGCCCGGCTTCCATACACATAGCGATGTGCGATCTCGCCATTATGACCAACAGCAAGAACAACGCCAGGAGTCTCTTTGTCTTTCACGGCCTGTCGCGCCAAGGCGTCAACTTTGGAAAACCTTCCCTCACTGGAAGAGGCACATCCCACCAGAGCGCTACAGGATAGCGCCGCACCGCCGATCAGAAACTGACGCCGACTGCTGCGCTCTTTGGTCAATGAATAAAGCAATCTGGCCTCCTGCTTCCCGGTTCTTCCGGATACGTAAGAACCGGAACAGTAACGCGGTTCAGGGAGAGCGCAAGCGGGACAGCTTCAGGGGGCACGTTAAAAAAATGGCTACCCGAGCTTGCCCCTTACTCAGAGGGAGCATTTTATAATTCATTCTAAGGACGATGCGCACTCTCTCGCGGGTGTTCATGCATCACTGCTTTGATAGTCCGGATGACCTGACCAGATGTGATATTCCGCGTACATTCAAACTGACGACTGGTGCCCGCATGACGGGGGCAGAAAAGAAAGTCATTATGCATGAAGGGATGCCGAATATCGTGCCAGCAACTGTTGCAGGCGTTGGTATTAAAAACCCGATACGGTGTCTGAAATTCGTTTATCGGATGTGTAAATCCGGAAATCATGACAACGGGTGTGTCAGCCGCCCAAGCGAGCCAGGAGAGACCGCTCGACAGGCCCACAAAAAACTCTGCGTGCTTCAGCCACTGAAGACGTTCGCGGAGGGGCCGGGCGCCAGTCTCATCTTCCGCGTTATGCGGGATCTGGTTCCAATGAAGGCCCTGCCCATACTTTATTTCTCGGTCGATGCAAATAACGCGGTACCCTGACCGTTTGAGAAACTCCACGACGTCATACCAACCCGTCGGGTTATTCCAGTATTTGCACTGGGCACTGGCCTGACTGGCGATGACAACGTAAGGTTCTTCAATCGGTCTTTCGTCAGGAATATCCAGATGCAGAGGCTCTTCCTCGGGGGAAACCCCGAGAATATAGCCTGCTGTTCTGTGCAATCCAACAATCCGGAAGTCAGCAGGTTGCCAGGTGTTATCTTCATCCCCGAAGAACAAACCGATGTAATATGTGGCGTAAAACTCGTCTTTTAACGCGCTGAACTCATGCTTTTCAACAAATCTGATATTTGGGCATGACGCGGAAAGCAGTTCTTTCATCTGCGCCGATACCATCACTGTGAGTTCGCATGCATGGTCTCGTGCAAAACGCACAGCATATGGCACCCAACCAGCCGTATCGCCGATCGTATTGCCAGCCATAAGAATGGCTATCTTTTTACCCTGAGCGTCATAGTCGTGAGAGAAAACGAGCAGGCCAGCCTGAAAGACTTCGATCCTTGCGTTTAAATAATGCTTTTTTCGGCTTTGAAAGGTCGCATCACTCCCCTCACCATCAAAAATAACCGCATCCGTATCAAGATCAGTAAGCCGAACGCGCCATATCCCTTTGGGAACCGTGACACGGACCCCTTCGTTAAAATCATAACGAATACCCGCAGGCCCTTCCTGCGTTGCTACGTTTGAAGGGCTCGGAAATGTCGCGGTCTCGGTTGATGACGCAGAAACGGCAGCCGCATCTAATTCTGAGACACTGTCAGTCTCATTAGACGGATCTACGACAGGCGACGTCGCAACAGGCTTACTGGAATGTCCAGCAAGAATAATTGACTGGAAGATGTCATTCGCTTTTGCAGTCGTCATTCTGACACTCCCTCAAAATCGGGAATTTTCCTGATTGTGTCGATTACCTGCTGCGAAGAAATCAGTCGGGTACATTCGAACTGTTTGTCAGTGCCACTCTGCCGTGGACACCAAAGATAATCGGCTGGATCAAGCTGACAGCGGATATCATTGGAACACCCATTGCAGGCATTCCAGTTAATCACGCGGTAGGGTGTTTCAAACTCATTGTCAGGCCGCGTGAAGCCGCTGATCAGTACAATAGGCGTACCGACTGCCCAAGCAAGCCAGCTTAGACCGCTGGAAAGCCCAATAAAAAACTCTGCATGCCGCAACCATCTCGCACGTTCAGCAAGAGGCAGCGCGCCTGTGAAATCTTCCGCCCCATACGGGATATTATTCCAGATGGTTCCGACGCCGTTGACCCGGCTCCTGTCGATACAGATGACTCTATAGCCATGATTTTTTAGGAAGCGGATCGTCTCCACCCAACCGAACGGATTGTTCCAGTATTTGTTCTGGGATGTCGCCTGGGTCGCAATGCAGACATATCGTTCCGCAAGAGGCCTCCCTCCCTCCATGACGTCAACATCGGGTGGACGTGATGTCCTCGAAAGGCCCAGAATAAGAGCCGCATTATTTTCCAGGCCTGCTTCGCGATAATCCACCGGGCTATGGTTGCGGGCAACGTCATTGTAAAAAATCAGAACTTTATAAGAGGCATAATAGTCTTTTCCTGCCTCTTCTTCAGTCGAAACAAGCCGAATATAAGGGTACACCGGAATGAGCAGACTGGCGATGTCCGGGCGCACCATACATGTCAGGCGACATTCGTGTTTGCGGGCAAACTCTGCCACTTGCCCGAACCAAGCCAGATGATCACCGATGCCGCCTTCCCGCATTCGGACGAGAACGGGTTGATCCTTCAGGTCCATTTCATACGTAAAGAAGGGGGCGCCGTCTTTTGTAATCTCGATCTGATAGCGCAGGTAATATCTTTTTATGCTCTGTACGATCCCCTGAGACACGTCCTCAGAAAATAAAACCGTGTGCGTATCCAGATCTTTCAGGACAACATGCCAATTGCCAGCAGGCAGAAGAACGCGGCATCCATCGTTAAAATCGAAGCGAATACCTCCCGGCCCGTCCTGCGTCGGCACAATGGAAGCGGGTTGAACTGGAGGCATTGAGGGGCTGCTCATGTTCACATTTTCCCCTCTGCAATTTTCAGAATACGCACTTGGCCAGACCCGGCTGAACTATGAGTATATTCGCCAAGGATCGGAATATTGCCCTGAAGAAGCTCCTTCTTGGTTTCCGCAACTCTGATTTTTCCGCTTGGCGTTTTCAGGATCGCACTGGCGCGCAGGAAAACGACACGGCAACGCCGCGTCGGAAAATGTGTGCAGATCGTCTCGCCGATAGCTTTACCCAGTTGCGTCAGATCACCATCCAATCCCGATGGGAGTTCAGTCACAAGAACAAGCGACGTTTTGTCTTCAATGGTCTCATCAAAGACTGCCGTTGAGAATAGTCGAATATCGGCCTCGAACGCTCCCAGACAAGCGATAATATCTTCAGGATCAAGAACACTGTCGCCTAGTTTGATCCGATTATCCTGACGGCCAATGACATACAGCGTTCCATCCAGCAGAAAACCACGGTCCCCTGTCCTTAGAAAAGTCCCTTCTTCGCCCCCAACATGCCCTTCGAAAACCCGACTGTTTTCTACAGGGCGGTTCACGTACCCGGTTGCGACGCCGGGACTATGAATACGAATTTCTCCGACGTCTCCATCTGGAAGCGCTGTTTCAGTGTCCCCATCGGCAATTCGTACGATAATGTCAGATGGTGGCCTGCCGCAGCCTGCTAAAAGGCGCCTGTCGAGGATATCGCGCGGCGGGAGTGCATGACCATGCGCAAGACCGTCACGGGAAAACTCCCGAAACGACACGCCTTGCCCACGCTCACTGGCCGTGACCAGCAAGGTTGCTTCTGCAAGGCCATAACATGCAAAAAACGCACGTTCATCAAACCCGGATGACGCAAAACGTTCTGTGAACGACTGCATCGTCTCTGCGCGGATATATTCTGCCCCGTTAAACGCCACTTCCCAGCAAGACAGATCCAGCGATGCAACGTCTTCAGGGGCGATAGACCGCACGCACATTCCATATGCGAAATTCGGGCCGCCGGAGAGCGTCGCCCTGTAACGACTAATAGCCCGCAACCACCGTATCGGTTTTTCAGCGACAACTTCTGGCGGCAACAGAATACAACGCCCTCCAGTTGCCAGTGTCATGAGGGCGCCCCCAATCAATCCCATGTCATGAGAGAGAGGAAGCCAGTTAACGCCGCAATCGCCCTGCCGATACCCAAAAGCCTCCGCCTGACGGAACAGATTATGCGCGATATTGCGATGCGTGAGCAGAACACCCCGTGGTGTCCGTGTAGAGCCCGACGTGTACTGAATAAGCGCAACATCCGTTGGCAAAGGATGTGCCACACTCTCGTGCTTTGCAGACGAGCGGATCTTGTCCGTCGGGATCCATAGAAACCGCGCACTATCGACCTTGTCGGGGCAAACTTTCTGAAACTCGGTGAGAATGCTGCGATTGCCGATGACAGCCGCAGCCTCAACATCATCTCTCAGCGCGACAAACCGGTCCCGTGCCCCAAATGCTTTGGGATACACGCCTGAAACCGGTACCAGCCCCGCGCACAGACACCCGAGAAGCCCCCGAATATAATCAAGGCTGCTTTCATACAGCAAAAGCACCCGAGCACCGGGCTCAAGCATTCGCTTCAGCCATACAGCCAACGCCGTAGCCTGCGCAGCAAGCTCAGACGCCGTTACAGTATCCGTTTCATTTTCGCCGTCTCCGAGCAAAGTATAGACTTTGAGGTCCGGCGTTCTGGCGGCATGAAAAAACAACGCATCAACGATCGTGCTCCGCTGCCAATCCAGTATTTCCTGTCCATCAGCGGCAAGAACCGTGGCAAAGGACTGTGTCATGGGAGTTGCGCCGTCTGGCCGATCTTGACCCTGTTCAAAAGAAACTGGGACATTTTCCGGATACTTTCATCACGTGCGAGAACAAGGATGGAGACTTCGACACCAAACTCTACCCGCAGAGCCGTTTGAAGTTCAACGCCGGCCAAAGAGTCGATCCCAAGTTCGGACAAGCGTGCACGGTCATCAATGCTCGTGGGCTCCAGATGCAATGTCTGGGCAATCAGAACCTTCACCTGCTCTACAACATAAGGAAGACGCTCATCTTCCGGCAATGCCGAGAGCGTGGCGAGCCGCTCACTGGTCGCTCCATTACTGGCATCCGCCAGGCGAACAAGTGAAAAGCGGGCCAGCGCGTTTGCCCCGGGAACAATCTGCGCCCATTTCTTCCAGTCAATCTCAACACAGGAAACTTCGGGCAACTCTAGCGCAAGCATTTCCGGTAAGTGGTCCAACGCATCATGAGCTGTCATTCCCTTAAGACCGGCGGCTTCTAAAGCCCGAGCCGCAGTCTCGTTGCGGCTTAGCATGCCCACATCTGCAATCGCTCCCCAATCAACCGCGAGAGCTGCCTCTCCATCCTTCCAGCGGTTGGCCGCTACCGCACCCAGAACGGCATTGGCAGCGATATAAGCACTCTGGCCGACGTTCCCCAGTAACGTAGTGACAGACGAAAACAGCACGAAATAATCCAGGTCCATGCCTTGAACCAAACGGTCAAGGATGATTGCGCCCTGGGCTTTTGCCTCAAGAACCCGGCCAATCCGCGCTTCGTCCAGATTTTGGACAAGCGCGTCGTCCAAAATTCCAGCACAATGAAAAATGCCACGAATTGGTGGGAGATTGCTCGTAAAGGCAATTTCCTCGAAGACATCCTGCATAGCCTCTTCGTGCGAAACATCGACCTGGATGGTATGAATGTGCACGCCTGCGGCACGCTGGATTGCCAATTGCTCGCTCACCCCGGTTTCCTCCGGTGTTCTGCGACCCAGCAGAACCAGGTTACGAGCGCCCTGTTCAATCAACCATTCAGCGGTTGCCCAGCCAAAGCCACTCAGGCCGCCTGTAATAAGATATGTTTTTCCATCCGACACCTGCGGCTGCGGCCTCGGCAAGGGCGAGGCTTTGAGGTCGTCCAGATCAGAGTAATCAATAACAACCTTGCCCATGTGCTTGGCAGACGCCAGCAGGCGGAACGCTCCGGCGGCATCGCGCGCAGGAAAGCTTTCCAACGGCAAGGGCTGCACGTCTCCGCTTTTGGATAGCGCAGCCACATCTGACAGGAGGGACCGCATCAGTGCAGGCCGCTCCAGCATCATCCGATCAAGGTCGAGTGAGAAGAAAGACAGGTTTTCATTGAACGGAGCGAGGGGCAATCCGCGTTTTTCAATGATGTCCTTTTTCCCGATTTCGACAAATCGGCCATAGGGAGCCACGATCGACAAGCTGTGCGTCTGCCCCTCTCCGGGCAAGGAGTTCAGAACGACATCAACACCGCACCCCTGCGTGACGTCTCGGATCCCTTCTGCAAATTCCAGCGAACGGGAATCCCAAACTCCCTCACATCCGAGTTCTCTAAGATACTGCCGTTTCTCAGGGCTTCCCGCAGTTGCAAAAATCCGGGCTCCCACCCGTTTCGCCAACTGGATTGCCGCCAGACCAACGCCACCAGTCCCGGAATGGATCAGGACTGTTTCACCCTTTTCAAGATGCGCGAGACGGCACAGACCATAATACGCCGTAATGAACGCCACAGGCAGCGTGGCGGCCTCAAGTGGCGACCCAAGCCCTTCAGTGGGAAGCGCAAAAATGCTTTCTGCGTCAGCAGTGAAATGAGACGCAAAACACCCCGGCCAGGAGACGAGATATCGTTCGCCCGGCGCAAAATCCGTTACACCCTCGCCGACAGCAATCACTTCAGCAGAAGCTTCCATGCCAAGGCTTTCACCATGGAACGTATCATCCACAACACTTTGCGGAATAAGGCCGGTCGCTTTCAGGATATCCTTGAAGTTCAGTGCTGCGGCAAGCGTTCGAAACAGAACCTGACCTGGTTGCAGAGGATCTGCGACAAACCGCTCATGATGCAGCCGATCCAGCGAACCATTCGACGCACTCACAAGACGGACCCCGACAAGCCGTCCATCCGCCGTTTCGTTGGGATGATAAAGCGTCGGCACAGGTTCTGGCTTCGTTTCCGACGGGGTCAGTCGCCCTACAGCCCGCAGGCCGGGGCGCAGAACGATATCGTCCTCCGCATCCTGCTGAACAATTTCCGCACAGAGCTGCTGTAACGTGGCTTCGTCAACCATTCGACCGATATCGACGATGCGAAGCGCAAGATCCGGTCGCTCTGATGCGACCCCTCGTGCAAAACCCCGGATAGCGGTCTGCCCTGTATCCAGATCATCACTTTGAAGCGCTTCCGCAGAAACTGCCCCGCGCGTGACGATCAGGCATTTCGGCGCAACTTCACCGTCTTCCGAAACCTTGATTGCCCTGACGAGACGTAAGATCTCTGCAATACACTGTTTTCCGGTTGCGTCTTCGATAGGTGAGCACAGATAAAGGATTGCATCATTCGTTTGAGCCAGCGCCTCTGCCAGGGCCGCCTGATCCACATCATCGATCTTCAGGGTATCAACCATAATCCCCTGGCCAGCAGAAACCTGACTGAACTGCTCCAGCAGAGGTCCATCACGCCCCAGAACCAGTGCTGTTAGAGGCTCCGCAAAATGCGGAAGCAACTCCGTCTGAACCCACGCCGGGCGATAGAAACGACGGACATTCTCCGCCCCCATACCTGCAGCGACCAGCTTTCGAATAGCCCGCGCCTTGAAGCCGAGGATTTCGGCAACAGGTTCACCCGCTTCTGTAAAGAGCCGGATATCGCCCTCAATGCCGGTTTCGGAACGACGTGTTAGAGCGGCATGAGTCAGAAGGACTTTATGGCGTCCTCCACGATAGACGACCTGCCGCGCGCCTGTCGGAACAAAAACTCTTTCTTCCGCAGCGCTGTATCCGGCACCGATCAATGCCTGGAAAGCACCATCAAGCAGTGCCGGATGAAGAAAATACTCTGCGATGCTCTCAGCATCTGCCAACTCCAGACGCGCGAAGGCAATACCTTCACCGGCCTTCAGCTCTTTGATCGTCTGAAAAGCCGGGCCGTACGAGAAGCCATGCTCTGCAAGTCTGGCATAGAACGTTTCTGGTAGAATTTCGTGTTTGAGATTGGCTTGTAAGCTCTCAGGAGCCACTGGACCTGCTGCCCATGGCACACTCGCCAAAACACGGAGCTTAGCGTGCTGAATCCACTCTTCTTCACCATCGTCCCCATGAGACGATGATACCGTCAGAACGCGCGTTTCTTCATCAAATGCCCACTCGACAACAGGTGGCGTGAGGCTATCCAGAAGGAGAGCCTGACCAATTTCCAGATCTTCCAGAATTGCGGCATCAGAGCGTTCGATCTGACGATGTATAGCCAGACCGCCTTCAATGTAGCCCGCAGCAGGAAACAGGCAAATCCCGTCCACTTTATGATCGGGCAACCACGGCATATAGTTGCGATTAATGTCCGCAAGCCAACCCGGCCGGGATGCGCTGACTGGAATACCGAGAACCGGATGAACGGTTCCGTCCAGCCGATCCTTGCGCGAAACCTCAGTCTCAGACCAGAACCGGCTTCGAGACCAGGCATAATGAGGAAGGTCCGTCCGATGCCCTCCCGTCAGCAGAGACCAGTCCAACGGCACGGCGGCCATGTAGAGTTTGGCGATACTGCGCGCTATGGCTGTATCTTCCGCGTCTTTGCGGCTCAGGCTGGCAATGACGGCAACGTCCCCGTCAATCTGCTGCGCTGTTTCCCTTATCAAACCACCGAGCACCGGGTGTGCACCAATCTCAAGGAAAACCCGGTGCCCATCACCCATTAAGTTCTGAATAGCATCATGGAACAGGACGGGCTGCCGTGCATTTCCGTACCAGTATTCCGCATCATGAAGAGCATCGTCAGCCCAGCGCGTGCCTGTTACTGTTGAATAGAGCGGAATGCTCGGACTTTTCGGAGCGAGCGCGGCAAGCGGGTTCAGAAGATCATCTCGGATTTCTTCCATCAGGATGCTGTGATAGGGGACTTCAACTCTGAGAAGGCGATTGAACGTGCCATCCTGATCACATCGCGCAGCAAGCTCTTTAAGTGCGGCCTCTTCACCCGCAAGCGTCGCAGACTTCGCGCTATTAAGAGCGGCGACTGACACCCGGTCTTCATAGCCTGGGAGTAATTTGTCGGCAGCCTGTCTGCCAGACATCCCAATCGCGAGCATCGCACCACGCCCAGCCAGACGCGCCTGTTGTTGGCTCCGATGAAAGATAACAGTCACAGCGTCTTCAAGAGACAGGGCGCCAGCGATGTAACTCGCGGCAACCTCACCCACGCTATGGCCAACGATCGCCGCGGGTACCACGCCATGAAAACGGAAGAGCTCGGCAAGAACAACCTGAACCATAAAGATGGCCGGCTGGGCAACAACCGTCTCATCAATGCGGGAATGTTCCGCAGGCCTCAGGATTTCATCCAGAATGGACCATCCTGCAAGTGTGGAAAAGAGGTTATCGATCTGCTGAATAGCGCTGGAAACAGGTTCAGGGGCATGCCTGAGAATATGCTGCCCCATGCCCTTCCATTGGGAGCCCATTCCTGAAAACACAAAGACAGGGTGCTGCATCTTACCATTGCGACGCCGCCCCACCGTGACCGCTGGTGAAGATTGCCCTTCAGAGAGCGCTTTCAAGCCTGCAATCAGCTCTTCACGATCCCGGCCGGACACGACGGCCTGCATTGGCAGACGCGTCCGGTAGGTTGCTGCAGAAAAACAGACATTGGCTACGGACGGAGCGGCAGAAGATGCCAGAAGACTGGCATAAGAGCGCGCAAGTGTTTTCAAAGACGCGTCTACCAGTGCATTCACAGGCAGCAGGAAACGTCCAGATGGCATCCTGACGATCTCTTCCAGCCTTTTCTGAGGCTGATCCGCTACCGTCGGTGCCCTGAGAAGCGCAACTGCGTTTGTTCCGCCATACCCAAACGAATTGACGCCTGCATAGACCGTTCCGGCCTCAGCCTTCAGCGGGGTGAGAGTGTCTTGAGCGACCTTCAAATGAAGATCTGCGAACGGGATTGCAGGATTAACCTGTGTGAGGTTCGCCTGCGGCGGGATAGCACCATGTTTCAGGCAGAGGAGCGCCTTGATAAGCCCGGTAACACCGGCCGCGGCTTCCAGATGTCCCAGATTGGCTTTGATGGACCCGACAATCAGGGGACTGTCTGAGGCACGTTTGTGACCGATCGCCGTTCCCAACGCACGCGCTTCGATCGGGTCGCCAACCGGTGTGCCGGTACCATGTGCTTCTACATATCCAATCGCGGCGAGATCGACGTGCGCTTTTTGGGCTACCTCTTCGATAAGCGCACGTTGAGCATCTTCACTGGGCATCGTTAATGACAGGGTACGACCGTCCTGATTGACGCCCGTTCCCGCGATCACACCATGGATAACGTCTCCATCCCGCTTTGCATCCGCAAGTCGCTTGAGCAGGACGATGCCAGCACCCTCCCCGCGGCCATAGCCATCCGCATCAGCAGAGAAGCTTTTGCAGCGCCCATCAGCCGCCAGAAAGTGCCCTTTGGACATGGTGATGGAAGCAGGTGGAGCAACCATGATGTTGACGCCACCCGCCACGACGACATCACTTTCCCCATTCAGCAGGCTGGTACGGGCCTGATGAATGGCCACCAAGGATGATGAGCATGCTGTATCGATAGACATGCATGGTCCCTGAAGACCAAGATTATGCGAAATACGCGCGGCGAGCATCGTGGCTGATGCTGCGGTTGCGGCAAAATGATCCGTGATCAGGGGCCGGTTAAGAGGAGAGCCGCAAGCAACGAGCCAGTCCAGAGAAAACGTTCCGATGAAGACACCGGTGCGGGTTCCTGCCAAGGTGGCAGGAAGAATTCCGGCATTTTCCATCGCCTCCCAGACGACTTCCAAAAGAAGCCGCTGCTGAGGATCCATGAGGGTGGCTTCACGCGGCGAAATACCGAAAAATAACGGGTCCATTTCATCGATCTTCTGATCAATGAATGAGCCACGTCGCATATAGGTCTTGTTGGGGGTTTCGTATTCAGGATCGTAAAAACGCTTGATACCCCACCGATCGGCCGGAACATCGGATGTGGCGTCGCCTTGTTCACACAGAAAGCGCCAGAGAGCCTCGGTTGTCTCTATTCCTCCAGGAAGGCGACATCCAATCCCGACGACTGCCACTTCATGTCCGTAATCGATCATTTAAAACCCGCTTTTTGTCTTCTAATCTGTATGGAACGGAGCATATGAAATATTATTGTTCAGGAGGGTTTGACTGCCTTTTGTAAAGCCACTCTGTCAGGCTGGCCGTCCTCGGTCCGGGGAAGAGCATCAATCCACACAGCCGCCGCATCAGGCAGATTGGGAAAGTCCTGCCGCATCCATTTTGAAAGCAGTTCCAGGTTAAAATCATCTTCTGTCACGAGAGCGACCCATGGCGTTGGAAGTCCCTGATCATCAGGGACAACAAACATCGCACCATCCTTGACGCCGGCACATGCCAGAAGGCGCGCGTCCAACCTCTCCAGATCGAACTTATCCCCGCCAAAACTGATCAGATCGTCGGCGCGGCCCCGCAGGTGCAATGTTCCATTGGCATCCACAAAACCGGTATCACCAGGGTAGAACCATCCGTCACGAAATTGTACTGCAGTCGCAGCTGGGTCCAGATCGTATCCGCCGATAACCCCAGTGCCGCTGACACGAATGCGCCCCACCTCACCAGCAGAAACACGCTGATGATTTTCGTCAACGATCTCCAGTCCAACCCAGGGAAGTGGCTTTCCAACCTCATCATCGCTGGACTGAGCGTCCGTCGAGACAATGGTAATCACTCCACATTCATCAGCGCCGTAAACAACCTGAACATTCGGGGTGAGCTTTTGCCGGATGGAGGCACAAAGCGCTTTTGGTAACTTCCCTCCCGCAACCGTCAGAAACAGATTGTCCAAGGGACTCATCCCGGGTGGTAGCTGAGAGAGTATGCCCTCCACATGCCGAGGAGACACAACGGCAACTGTCGGAATATCCTGGCTGAAGACGAGCCCTAACTCGGACCCCGTCATCATTTGCAAACGCGTCCCGCCTACGAGGGCGGAGAGAATGATAAGAAAGCCGCTCGAAGTTTCTGCCCCCAAGGTCGGTAAGACACGCAGGTTTTCCGGGCGATGGGTATGAGACAACACATCCTGGAACAGCAGGTGATAAACTACTGTTTCTACGTATCGCGATGTCAGGGCGATACGACGCGCATCCTGGCTTGTCCCACCGGCTACAGAGAAACGCACGACGTCGTCAGGCTGAACTATGATGGTTTCAGCACATTCTGCCCCTGTCTGACAGACATGCTCAAACCAGGCGTCGTTCAGTACCAGAACCTGTTGCTCAAGCCCTTCGACAGGCTCATCAAGCAATATGATGTCCGGAGACAGGATTTTCACAGAGCGGTGGAAGTTCGCATCCACATATCCCGGCAACGAAGCCGAGGGTATTCCGAGCCGGGCCAAAGCAAGAATGAAAACCCAGTGTCTGTATGGATGTACGCATCGAATGGCCACAACTGATGGGAGAAGATCCCGAAGTTGAAAAAGTGCGTTGGCAACTCGGCTGACATCGTGGGAAAGCTGATCGAAGCTTGCTTCTCCCTCAAACCAGCTCATCGCAATTGAGGCCGGATGTCCGGCTGCATATTTCAGGGCCAGACGTTCAAACATATTGCGTCAACCTATTCCTCGGAACTCTATGAAAATCCTGCAAATAGAAAGAAGGAAGTAACGTGCGTTCCTGAAACGCACGTTACTTCCATTTCGTTCAACTTTCTAAGCAGTTTTTCAGGATGCGATGACAGCTACGTTGTCAGTCTCATCTTCAAGCAGGTATGGCCCTGCGTTCTTCACTTCGATTGTCAGTACAGCAATCGAAAGATCCTGACGCGCAGGAAGCTTCAGAACAGCGTTGCCATTCGTCCACCGAACGCCGCCCTCTTCGCGGTTGTTCCAACCCGACAGTTCGTCTTCCGTGATGTGTGCAGTCAGGCTCTTCTGACCATTACCTGCCCAGAGGCTAATACCCCCAATCAGAACACCAAGGTAACGACGGTCATCAACCACCGGACCAAAGACATCCGCCGGACGAGATGCACGGGACATGATACGGACTTCGTCAACGCCAGCAGGAAGCATGAAAACAAAGTCGCCGTTTTCTGCACGACGTGCCGCGTTAATCCGATGACCAGCAGGCGTCACAAGATGCAGGTTGGCATCTTCGGTTAGAACAACGGGCTTCCGCTGGTCTGGAATGGACATTTCTACAGCGCGTTCTTCGAGTGCACGGTAGATTGGCTCAACCAGATCACGGGTCACTGCCAGCGGTGCCGCTGCATCAACACTCCATTCACGAACCGGACCACTGACAAGACGGACAACACCACCCTGCTGACCGAATTCACGACGGTTTCCAGTGTCCAGATAGCTTTCGCTGAGGGCACCGTTGGACCACAGAATGGAATGATTTTCCGTCTCAACGTGGAAGTACTCGTAGTTCGTCATTGTCAGATCGTAGAAAACGCTACGACCGTTAACGAGCATACGTGCCGGGACGAAGCGCCCTTCGAAATACAGGCAATGCTCGGGTGTAACCACGAGGTCCTGATGAGGCACGCCAGGCGAGATGGCATCCTTGAGGATACGGACAGGATATCCAGCCTGATCCACCGGCAGATCCGTACGAACCTGCGCCGTGCGGTGACCAACCCAAGTGATAGGCTCGATGACTTCACGACCAGCCACATATGTGATGGCGCGGTCACCAATCTGAAGGTCCTCGACGCGCTTCTCGCCATCTTCTGTAAGGATCAGCGTCCCGGCGCAGAAGCAAACGAACGTTGCAATCGTGCTGCCATCGGTGTCACGGCCAATCACGAAATAGTCGGTGCTCTTAAAGGTGCCACCAAACGTTGTCTGCCAGGTGGAACCACCTTCGGAAATCGTAAGGGTGTTACCGTCAAGCTTAACAGTGCCGCCCGAAGCGTAGGTGTCAGGTTGCGAGACGTCATTGGGATGATGTAGCGTGGGCGATACCGCGTTATGCTTCGTTGTTTTCTTCCGTTTGCAGGGAGACCGAATGATGCTTCAGATCCACCCACAGGCACGCACGACACCGGCTGTCCGGGCTGAGATAGCTCGTTCGTCAGAACCGACATCCGTGCTCGCCAGACGCTACGGGATCAGCGATGAAACAGTCCGCAAGTGGCGCAGGCGTGGTTCGGACGCCTGTCAGGACCGCAGCAGCCGTCCCTGGAGGCTGGCCTGGAAAGCCTCGGAGGAGGAGCGCGCCATTGTCTGTCAGCTTCGGCGTTCTACCGGTTTTGGTCTGGATGATCTGACCTTTGTCTTACGGCATTTCCTGCCGCATCTGAACCGGGACAATATCTGGCGGATACTGAAAGACGCCGGATTGAACAGGCTGCCTCCTGTTCCAAAGGCCGGACCAGTTCGGGGACAGGGAAAGTTCCGCGATTACGATCCCGGTTATGTCCATATCGATGTGAAACATCTGCCAAAATTACAGACAGCAGATGGGGACCGGCGGAAACGTTTTCTGTATGTCGCCATCGATCGCTGTTCCCGTTCAGTGCACCTGGCTGTTTATGACGCGGAAAATGCGGATAATTCCGTTGATTTCCTCAATGCCGTCAAATCGGCCTTTCCTTTCCGGATCACCCATATCCTGACCGATCGTGGCTCCTGCTTTACAGCGGACGCCTTCGAAAAAGCCTGTCATGACATGGGAATCGACCGACGCCGGACCAAGGCTTACTCCCCTCAGACCAATGGAATGGTGGAACGCTTCAATGGCCGTGTCGCTACAGAAGTACTGCAGGTCTGTGTCTCAAACCATGAAGATCTGGAAATTCTGCTCAGAGGCTTCTGTTTCGCCTACAATCATCGCCCGCAGCGTGTTCTGGGCGGCATCGCTCCCGCCCAATGCATCATCTCATGGCTTGAAAAACATCCCGCGTCACGTAATCAAGACTATATCAAACCGGCTGGTCGTGACATCATGAAACAGGTCGACGAAATCCTTGATTACGCCAATGACGTCTCGCAACCTGACACGTAGGTCAGTGTATCGACATCGATAACTGCACCCTGAGCAACCTGTGTTCCCGACAGGACAGCGCCAGCAACAACTGTGAGCGAGCCGCCGGACGAGACTGTGACGTTGTAAGACGTTGCACCGGAAGCAACAGATTCCTTGCCGCCGCTAAGCACTGTGCCGCCAGAAATGACACCACCAGACAGCACGCTCTCCGTACCGCCAGACGATACAGTCACGCTGGATGCAGTTGCGCCACTTGAGACAGTAAGCTTGCCCCCGGCGCTCACGACCGCACCGCGGAGAAGAGCAGCAGCATTCAGCTGAACAACACCACCAGAAATGTTTGTCGCACTGATGGTGGCGCCACCGCTCGCAACCGTCGTGCCACCAGAGGCAACAATCGTCCCACTGGTGATAGCACCACTATACAGGTTCTGAACGCCACCACTGTTGACGGTGTTGCTGATCGTGAGGCCACCGGCAGAAACATACTGACTGCCCTGGATCAGGGATCCCCGGTCAGTACCACCACTCGTGATGATTTCCTGTGCCCCAGCATGCAAGGTGCCAGCCGAGACAATGCCAGGCCCACTTAGATTTGTCAGTCCCTTGGACGTCAGGATCGCAGAAGCAGACGTGTTGAGCGACTGATCGCCAACAAAAACTGCGCCACCTGCTGCTACATTATAATTCGTAACGGTTCCACCGTTAAAGGCCAGAACTGCGGCAGAGTTTCCAACCGTTGCGCCAGTAATGGCACCGCCGGAAGCAAGCAGAGCACCTGCGGACGTCGCAACGAGATTTGTTCCGACGTCGCCAGTTTGAGCTATAATAGCTCCGTACTGCGCCGCAGTAGAACCAGAAAGCGTATTATTTATTAGAAAATATGACTCATTAACGGTCACATCCCCAAAAATATCTGTCGATGTAGAACCCGATATTGTCCCACCATTAGCAAGTGAGTACTGCCGAGTAGTATTATACGTTGTTCCGCCAGCCATGCTTAATTCCTCCATCACTAGAAGCGTTAAGCATTTATTAACTAATTATAAATTGTTAATCCGTGCTCAGCGCCGGAATCGAACATAAGGTAGTACGTTAATTTTAATCAATAGGAATCATTGATGATGTTGATATAAAAAAAACCAAATAACTATCGATTAACGATATCGGTTATCGTTCCGGAAATTTCGGCGTAAATTAATCGTCATACGGTATGGGTCAAGGTAAAATTCTCGGCATCATTCTCAATTTCTTGCATACTTATGCAGCATATTGATCAATATCAAATTATCCGAGTGCTCGACCTCAGAGCCATTATAATGCGACATGCGCGCAGCCACACAGCACGAACCGATGCTGCGTGGCTTGCTCTTTATGATTGCTTTAAGGGTGCTGTTACGAAGTAGAGAGGCAAACTATAGGTCGTTTACCTATCGAGCAGATAGACGCACATCGCTTTAAAACGGCTTCAACGAGCATGCATCTCGTTTCACTCGTAAATTATTCGTAAATCTCTTCCAACGCTGGAAACTGTGGCGCTCTTATGTATACGCCCACAGTTCAGTCGTGACGCTTCGCTTTCCGGGCTTCTCTATTAAGACGCAACTGCTCGCGCCGCTCCGCTCTTCGTCCCGCTGGATTTTTCTGCTCCTGCAGCTGGATTTCATGCTTCATCTTGAGCCAGTTATTCCAGCGCCGCTCATCAAGCTTCCCATCTTCACGAGCCTTCCGGACCGCACAACCGGGCTCGGCTTCATGTTTGCAGTCCCGGAAGCGGCATTGCTGAGCAATCTCCTCGACTTCAGCATTGAATTCCCCGAATGCGGCGGCGAGACCCTCCGCTGCATTCACCATGCCGAGTTCACGCATTCCTGGCGTGTCGATCAGCAGGCCACCCGAAGGCAGGCTCACCATCTCCCTATGGGTCGTCGTATGCTTGCCCTGCCCGTCATACTCGGAGACAGCCCCCGTTGCAGCATGGTCGGTTTTCATTAGGGCGTTGAGAAGGGTAGATTTTCCCGCCCCAGAGCTTCCCACCATGACGCCAGTGCGATGTCCGTCGAGATATGCCGAAATCTCGTTCAGCCCCGTCCCCTCAAGAGAAGATACGATCCTGAGATCCACTCCAGGGGCGCAAGTCTGGGCAGCATTGGCGACTTGCTCAATATCCTCACACAGATCAGCCTTGGTCAGGACGATGACAGGCTTTGCGCCGCTTTCTCTTGTGAGCGCCAGATACCGTTCAAGACGGGACAGGTTGAAATCTGCCCCAGTTGTCATAACCAGGAATGCGACATCAATATTAGCTGCGATGACCTGCGATTGCGTCCGCTTCCCGACTTCTTTACGGACAAAACAGGTCGTGCGCGGCAGAACAGCCTGAATGGTGCCACGTCGTTCGTAAAACCTCGGATGGCACACCACCCAGTCCCCAATGGCTGGCCGATCCAATGGATCCGACGTATGCAGAAGCTTCCCTGCAGTGTCAGCCTGAATCAGACCACTTTCAGTAATGACACCAAGAAGGCCTCGTTGCTGTGCAACGACACGCCCAGGGATCAGCTCACTTCCGGAGTAAGGTTGGAAGGCCAACGCAGTTTCAGCGCTCCACCCATAAGATGTCAGTACGGTCAGGGATCTTGTCTTTCGTTCAGGCTTGGGTCTCTGCCTGCTTTATAAGCACTGTCCCAGCGTTTTGGTATGCTCCTTTATTGGGGCACTGGGTAGTCCTTTAAGCAGCAAGTCCTGTAGCCCCAACAAAAAGTACCCTGCCCCTCAAAGGTGTGGGGCACGCCGCCAGGGTGATGTCGCTCTGTGCCGCCATGGCATGGCGCCGTATTCCAGCAGCAGCAGCATTGCGAAAGAGCCAATGCCAATCAACGTCATCAGAAGCATGGCACCATAAACCCCGACAGAATTCATCTGCGCGTTCGCCGCCAGCAAGTAGGTTCCCAGTCCCATTTTGGAAGATGCTGTCCACTCCCCGATCACCGCCCCCGTTACAGCATAAGAAGCGCCGATCTTAAGGCCGGAAAAAAGCGGTCCCAGACAGGCTGGCAGGCGGATGTAGAGAAATGTACGAAGGCGCGTCGCCCCAAGCAGACGGGCGAGATTGATCTGATCACGATCTATATGCGCCAGTCCGTCCATCATATTGACCACGACCGGAAAGAAGACGATCCAGGCCACAATAATAAGCTTTGGCGTCATACCGAAGCCGAAGATGATTACGAGCGGCGCTGCGATACCCACAATCGGAATGGCTTGGGATGTAACAAGTGCCGGATATAGCAAGCGCCCCAGCCCCGGCAACTGTGACATCACGACGGCCAGGAGCACACCAACCGCTGCGCCGACAAGATAGCCTGCCAGCGTTTCCTTGAAAGTTTGCCACAACAGTCCGCGTATCATGACTTCATTCTGGAACAAGGCACTTATCGTGGCGACTGGAGACGGAATGACAAAAGCTGGCACATGGAACACGGAAACGACGACCTGCCACAGCCCCAAAAGCGTGAGCATGGCCACAGACCAAAACCCCATGGATTTGACCATAGGATGAATAAAAATCGACCGGATCAGGCTCATTCCAAAATTCATTTCTGATAAGGGTCAACGATAAAGGAGATCAAGCGCTTCCGCTTTTAGTGACATGAATGTGCTGGACGTCATGCATGAAACATCTCGGGGGCGCTCCAGATCAACGTTGAGAATACGACCGATCCGTCCCGGCCGTGGCAGCAGCACGACGATCCGGTCTGCGAGGAAGATCGCCTCATCCACATCATGAGTGACAAACATGATTGTACGTCCTGTTTCAGCCCAGACCTGTAGCAACCATTGCTGCATGCTCAGTCTCGTCTGACTGTCCAGTGCGCCAAATGGCTCATCCAGCAACATAAGATCCCGGCCAGCCGTAATGGTCCGCATAAGTGCAATACGCTGGCGCATCCCTCCTGAGAGGGTTGTGGGGTAATTGTTCAGATAGCTACCAAGACCATAATGCGTGGCAAGCGCCGTAGCCCGAAGCCGGTCATCCTGAGTGGCACCGCGGGTCAGAGATGCCCCAAGAACAATGTTATCCAGCGCTGTCAGCCACGGAAGGAGCAGGTCCTTCTGCAGCATATAACCCACATTACCGGGCTTTCCGACAATATCCTCTCCATCAAGCCTGATGCTGCCCTTAGTGATAGGCAACAAGCCGGACACCGCATTAAACAGCGTGCTTTTTCCGCAGCCAGATGCCCCCAGAACGCATACAAACTCTCCCGGTGCGATATCTAGGCTGACATTGTCCAGCACAAGATTATCACCGAATGCATGCGACACCCCGTCAATGGAAAGCTTGACGGCACGACCTGCAGTATTCCCGTTCGCACCGGTATGCGCCTGCGAAAAGAGTGCGTCGGAGGTATTGGGCATCATGAGGTCTTTCTGTTGAAGGCGTATCCAAGGCGTGCGTCAGCCAAGCCCGGCACGGTGATCGTGTATGACCGTCAGACCATTTTAACTAACCCATGATCGAAGTAATAAATTTCCTCATATTTTACGGCCAGAGAGCTACCAACCTTCGCGATATGAGGCTCGAATGTGAAATAATTCACACTCCCGAGAAGGCGTTCATTTCCTTTCTCCATAATAATGAAATCATCGGTCGAAGCAGCGATGCTGTGACCATACGCATCGAGCAAATCGAGGTTTTCATAGCCATTTTCAGAGACCAGTGCAGACATCTTCTGATGTAAATCCCCGAATGTCATGTCTGGCTGAACAGTCTTTATGAAGACGCCATGAAGATAGGCTTCAAAATCCATGGCCTCAGCCTCTTCCTCACCGGCTTCAGCGGCGGACACGATAATCCCGTTACGTAGGAAGTAGGTCCGCGCGCTATCTCCGAAGTAATCATCAATGCGAGGGCCCACATCAATCGTAATGGTTTCGTTTTCGCCAAATAGCTTCGTAGACGGAACATAACTGCTATCAAACATAGACAGCCGAAGCCGCTCTCCCGCCAATACAAAAGCGGGCGTATTGCCCCAAAAATCGGTTGCTCCGTGTGCAAGCATGAGGTCATGGCATGCCTGGTGCACACTCGCCTCAGATGCACCGGGCACGATATGGGCTGTAATATCGGTCAACACTGCACGAGCAATGTCCTGTGCAGCAGTATAGTGACTCAGATCTGAGGGAAGTGATGCAGTCATGATCTACCTCGGCAGAAAATCGTTGGTGTAATAAGTGGCCAGCGGACGAACTTTTGAAATCAGACCAATGCGATGCATTTCACTCGCAAGCTCTGACCAAGACTGTGATGTCTGGCTCAAAGCGGTGTCACTATTTCCAAAATAAGGGACAGCCGCCGCCCAGCCAGCTTTATCGTAGAGCGGACTATCCACTTCCGGATAAATTTTGCTGAAGAGGGCTGCCGCCTCGGTCGGGTGAGCCGTCGCCCAGAGAAGACCTTCACGCGTCGCAGCCAGCCAAGCCTTGGCATCCGCACCATGCAGTTTCAGCCACTGAGGCGTTGCCGTGAAGGACCAGATGGGAATGTCTGGCACCCCGGTGACATTCGGACATGCCAGACTAGGCATTTGTCCGTCTTGAGCTATAGATGCCGCGATCGCAAAGGACGCCGCATTGGTGGCAAGATCCAGACGACCGGAGAGCAGTAATGGCAAATCTTCAAACTGTGTAATGATCTGCTGGACATTCTCCGCATCTTTCACGCCACTCTTCTCAAACAGCAGATGCATCATCACCGCTGTCCATGAGTCGGTAAAAATTCCTATTTTCTTACCTTCAAGCGTACGGAGATCTATGGGCTCGCCCGGTCTGCCGACAACGCACCAGCTATTATGCTGATCGTAATTGGCGATGGAGACGAGCGGCAGTGAAACCTCTGCCGCAAAAACTACATCCGTCCGTGCTTCCATGCCGATTTCGGCCTGCTCTGTTGCGAGCATACGCGCCGTAGTCTGAGCATCTGGCGGCAGAACAATTGATACATCCAGTCCATATCGTCGATAAATGCCCTGCTCCTGAGCAACAACGATAGGAATCAGAAGAAAGCCCTGTACCGGCCAAAAATAAACCAGACGGACATGATGCAGACTATCTGAAGCACGCGCTTTGTGGGGCAAGCATGCCAACAAGAGGCATGCTGAGAAAACAGCAGCAGCCCACTTGCGCCAGAGCCGCCCGTTCACAGAACTTGCTTTATTCCGTGTCATCCGTTCAGGGAAGAAGGACGGTCATTTGTACACGTCCCTTCGATAGGCGACCAACCCTGCCCCGCCAGACGAAACATGGGGATATGCCCTATCGCCTGAACCAGCGCGGGAAGATCCGGCCCGATTTCGCTCAAAGCCTTATACCAGGCCCATCCTTCGGTCAGAGGCGCCACAACGCCAACTATATCTGCACCCGCCTTGCGTAGAAGCCTGACGGCAGCCCCTGCGGTCTGGCCCGTGTTAATGACGTCATCCACAATAACAACACGCCGCCCTTGCACGCGCTCTATTAGCGCGGGGTCAAGATAAAGCCGCTTATTGTGAAGTGGGCTGGTTGAAGAAACCAGTGGCTCAGAAAGTTCTTCATCGTACCAGAATTTGCACGAATGCCCGAGTGCCACATAATCGTCCAAGCCAATATTCTGAGCGACAGGACGCGCATAAGCCAGTCCCATCGTCGGCACCCCCACGATGGCTTCAGGGGCAAAGTCATGAACCAGATCAGTCAGCAGGCGGATGATTTCATGCTCGACAGCAAAGCTTGTCTGATTAGACATAAGAAGCGCAATTGCCATTTCTCCCCCCGGAAGCGCTCGCAGGGGAAGCTGAAGCACCGAACCGTCCCTTAGCGGAACAGGGTAGCTCTCGGAGTATATTGTCGCTTCCTCTAAAGATGACCTAGGGAACCAGCGAGCGTGATAGGGCTTCACTTGCGTCATGAGTGTTCCCCTGCGTGGCTTTCGGCGCCACTTCCAATACGACAGAAGCCCGGAGGAAAATGCTGTGAGACCTGGGCAAAACAGGCTTCGTCAAGTATTCCAAGATTGACGTGCATGACGCGCGAGCGAACACCCTGCCCCTCATCATGCAGATCTGTCGCCAAGAGCGTTTTAACCTTCAGTCCCGTCTGCTGCGCAATGAAATCCCGGCCTTTGTTCTCAGTCTTTTCGCCGATCGTAAAAATTTCAAGGACCTCGGCCCCGGCGGTGGTGATCGCCTGAATAAGCGAAACCAGTGTTCCTCCAGTACTAATCAGGTCGTCGATCAGAATAATACGGTCCGTAGGGCGGACACCATTCAGGTACAGATCCGTGGACCCTTCTGCGAGATACTCGTTACTCAATGGGACTTTAACTTCCCCAGGAGCACCTGAAGGCGTCCAACGTGCAAGGGTGCGCGGGAGACGATACTGCCGCAGAATATCCGCAGTGATCATAGCGCCTCTATCCTCCTCCCCCACACCCAGCGTCGCATCGTCTGCGTGCGCTATATGGAGACGAGAAAGCAGACAGATAGCATCCGCCAGTTCAGGGGAAAGCGGAGGAATATTATCCGTTACAGAGGTCGGAAAAAAAGAAAACGTCTTTCCTCCCTTCCCTGATACAACATTGGTACCCCGGTCATGAAAATCTTCCACCACCAACCGAATGGCATCCACAACCGAACTACTCTTAATTGGAGCGCCAGGGATGTGGGCGGTGAAAGCCATATATGACACGGGACCTCACTTTGTCAGTAAACCGGTTTACAATGACTAACTTTCGGATCATATCATTGTCAATAAGCAACATAACGATTCCGATCTGGAGTTGCATACCCTCATTTCCTTGAGATGCAGCTCTAAATCGTACCAACCCCATGCCCGACAAGTTGAGCTTCAGATGAGTAAAGGCCCTACGATCAGTGACGTCGCCACTTTAGCTGGCCTCTCGAAAGGCGCCGTTTCTCGCTATCTGAACAACAAACTCGTGCTGCCTGCCGAAACTGCGGCGCGACTGGAGGCAGCCATTCAAACCCTTGGCTTCCGTAGAAACCACTTTGCGCAACGCTTAAGCCAAGGGAAAAGCGAAACAATCGGGCTAGTTGTGCCTGAAATTTCAGATCAGTTTTTTGCCGAACTTGCCGAAGGTGCTGAACTCGAAGCCGCGTCAGCCAACTATGGCCTGATTCTGGGAATTGGCCGCAATGACGTATCGCGCGAGATTGATTTTCTTCGATGGCTCGACACTCACATGGTTGATGGTCTGCTCTTCGTTTCAAACCGACCGGATGATGGACAACTCCGAGATCACCTTAATCGCTATCGGAATATTGTTATTCTGGATGAAGATATTCCCGGCAGCCATGCAAGCAAGGTCTTCTGTGACAACGTGCAGGGCGCACTCTACGGAGTCAGACATCTTATCAGCACAGGGCATCGACGTATTGCTCACGTGAGCGGCCCATCTGCTTTGATGAGCGCGGGTGAACGGCTTGCGGGTTACAGACAGGCTCTGGAGGAAGCGAACCTCCTATTTGACCCCGCTCTTGTACTGAATGGCCTTTATAGCCGTGATTATGGTCGTCAGGCGGCTGTAGCTTTATCTGCCATGCACCCCAGACCTGATGCAGTCTTCGCTGGCAGTGACTATATTGCGATTGGCCTGATCGAAGGATTTCTTGATCTAGGCCTTACCGTGCCTGGCGATCTGTCCATTCTTGGATTTGATGATATCGCTCCGGCTGACATGGTCACACCCCGCCTGACGACTATTCGACAGAATGCACAGACCATGGGACGCGAAAGTGTACGCCAATTGCTGGAAACCATGAGTCACCCAGCACGTCCCGCCATGGAAATCAGAACACCGATCGCACTGGTAAGGCGTGGCTCTGTCAGACACAGGGGGCGAAATCCATCTATATAAGTAAATATTACTGAATATAAAAATTATACAATAAGATAAATTACTAATTGTTATTGGTTTATTCCCAATTGCAACATTCAAGAACATAATTTGAAATTTCAAATTTAAAAATACCGTTTTATTTTAAAAACCAATTTAGGTTACGTTTCCGTTATGGATTAAACCCGCATTATCGCTCGGTTGAAATTCATAATGATAAGAAACAAAAACAACTTGGTTCCACATGAAAGGAAGCCATGTGATGCGTTCTCGTGCTCCGAAAATTCGCTCGTTAAATCGGCGCCTCCTCGTCATGACTTGCCTGGGAACCAGCCTACCAGCCGGAATCATTGACGCCACATCCTTCTCGGAAGCACAGGCCGCAGCGACCGAACAGGAGGCGGAGAAATCTACTCCTCATCGGGAGGCCCGCTCACGTCGTCACGACATTCCCAGTGTCTCAGAACATCCGAAACCTCGACATGCGCGTACGGAGATCAATTCCACGGCAGATGAAACTGTTCACGTGTCCAGCGTACAGCGAAGCCGAGGCGGCGGGATGATGCGTGTTGAAACTGCCCCATACGCAGTACAGACCATTACAAAATCGTTTATTGATATGCGGAGCCCCACAAGTACTGCCCTCGAACTCGTTCGAAATCTTCCAAGCGTTAACATTGCGGTCACCGACACGTCTGGCTTGCAGGGTGGACGCATTCAAAGCCGAAGCCTGACAGATGCTGATATGGCACTCATGATTGATGGTGGTCCTGCAGCCAGCGCGGCGTATATGGCAGAAAACGTTGAATCCGAAGACGTCGACAGCGTCAGCATGATGCCGGGTTCGTCTCCAATTGATCTTCCGGTAACATCAGCAGCCGCTGGCGTTTTGAATCAGGCCACTCATGATCCCTCACACAAATTTGGGGGAACGATGGATTTTTCATACGGCACAAACAATCTGGCACGCCAGTTCATTCGCCTTGAATCAGGAGACGTTGGAAACACGGGAAGCAGAGGATTTGTTTCCTTCGCCCATACTCAGGCACGCTCATGGTTTGGTGGCGGACGCAACGAGAAGATTCACGTGGATGTTGGCGTGCGAAAAGACTGGGCCAATGGCTCATATGCCCGCGCATTCATGGGGTGGAACCTCGAAGACTTTGTCGTCGACAGATATGGCACCGCCAATCAGTTTTATGATTTCAAACGGACGGGAAATAGCTACGGCCGGAAAGCTGAATTCGATGCGGCCAGTAACGATTACTGGAAAAACAACATCAACCACTGGATGCAGCTTTTCCTGACCGCGCCAATGCATGTTGTCCTCACACGACACCTGCATTTTGATCTCCGCCCCTACTACAACTGGGGACGCGGCTGGAGCGGAAGCGCGGGCGCTTTTTCAGGCGCAACGAGCGGTAATACCTATAAATCCGGAGTACCTGTCGCCACCGGAACTCCCGTAACCAGCTTTTTCTTGCAGGATGGCGCATTCAGCGTCGGCCTAACAGCAATTCTTGGATACGATATCGATAAGCACAATCACTTTGAACTTGGCTACTGGTACCAAAATCAGGATTACACCCAGCATTTTCCAAGCAGCGTGACAACTGCCGAAGGCGCTAACCCAAGTCCCAATAATTCTACTTATCAGATCTATCGGAACGGCAGCCGCGTTTATCCAGGCAACACGGCAGGCTTTGAAATTCATTCGTTATTTTTTCAGGACACCGCAAAATACTTCCACGACCACCTTTTGGTTAATGCTGGCTTCAAATATGTCATGTCGAATGTTTGGTATATCGTTTATCCAAGCAAGCAAAAGCTTGGACAGAACCTGACTGCCCCATTGCCGCATGTGTCAATCAGTTATCACTTCAATGAGCACCATCAACTTTACATGAATGCAGAAGGTGACTTCAGACAGCCCGCATCCTCTGCGGTAGCGAACACGAATATCGATGGAACACTGCCTAAAAATCAGTATTCGATCAGAGAAGAGCTCGGCTATCGTTATAACGATAAATACCTCATCGTCGATCTTGATCTGTTCAATTACAATATCACAAATCGCCTCCTTTCCACTTATGTCGGAAACAACCAGACTGGCGTCGTGAATGCCGGAAACCAAACCGCTCGCGGCGTGGACTTGATGGTATCAACACAGCCTATTCACGGGCTCAGCCCTTATTTTTCTATGGAATATCTCAACGCCACAACTGATACCAATATTGCTGCTTCAGATATTAACGGAAGTCTTACGGCCTTTGCGAGTAAAGCAAAGCAAGCCCCGTTAGCTCCACATTTCATGGCAAACTTTGGCCTGACGTATACCTATAAAGGCATTTTTGCGAACGGTGCCCTTCACTATACTGGCCCGCAATCCACAACGCTTGCGGGGGACCAGCGGATGCCAGGTTATTTCACAAATACGCTTTCACTCGGTTATCACTTCAAGCCTCTCTGGCACGCAAAGTCACCAACAATCCGACTAAACTTTACCAATCTTACCGGTGCAATCCTGCGAACAGGAGTTGTTGGCGTCGGCACAAATGCCAGCCAGGTCCGCCTTATGAACGGAAACCTCTCTAATCCTGGCTCTGGTGCACAGTTTATTCTGGAACCCAGATTTACAGTTACAGGCACGGTCTCAACAGCTTTTTAAAAGTTGTAAGAGATCTTTCACGAGGCACTTAAAGAAGACGGGAAATTCATATTCCAGTGAAATTTCCCGTCTTTGAAGGAGATTTTTTAGAATAAAATCCATTACTTAGGATGAAGAAATATACGGTGCACCGATAAGCTCCCAACATACTTGGACCGCCAATAATTATAATGATGCGACATCCTCAGAAATTTCAAAATCACGAAACATTTGCCTGCTTCTGAAAATTGGCCGAAAGACTATGTATGTCGGAAGCAGAAACCACTCTCGTCCTCCTCGCCATGATCGTTGTAAGCAGTCTGGCAGTTAAGGCGCTTTCCAATCGTGTCCCTGCCCCTCTGGTTCAGATCCTGCTCGGTATTATTGCGTCTCTTCTCGGATTGCATATCGGACTGAAGCCAAGCCTGTTCATGCTGGTTTTCCTGCCCCCACTCCTTTTTACAGACGCTTTTCGTATGCCGTTGCGAGAGTTTTCAGAACTCCGTAGCGTAATTCTGTTTCTGGCATTCGGCCTAGTTGTGATTTCGACAGTCCTTTGCGGCTATGCAATTCACTGGATGATCCCGGCCGTTAGTCTCGCGGTATGCTTTACACTGGCTGCCGCACTCTCTCCCACAGATACGGTTGCAGTCTCCAGCCTTATTGCAGGGCGCCGGGTGTCTGAGCGGCTGATCCATATCCTAAACGGCGAGGCTCTGTTCAACGACGCGTCAGGCCTTGTCTGCTTTCATTTTGCAATGATTGCCGCAATGACGGGAGAAATTTCATACCGTCATGCTTTCAGTTCGTTCCTGCTGGTCTCGTTCGGAGGATTGGCCATCGGAGCTGGACTGGCATGGATTGCCGTACGCGCTGAGCGCATCCTGCTTCGCCGCGGATTTGACGATCCTCTCATGCAGGTTTTGATGATCGTGCTCCTGCCATTCGGGATCTATCTCGCAGCCGAGACAGCACATGCTTCAGGCATTTTGGCAGCTGTCGCCGGATGTATGGTTATCAAACTGACAGGAGTATCAGACGAAGCTGCAACCTCGACCCGACTGCAGGCGAGCACGGTTCTCGACACTGTCAGTTATGTTTTTAACGCCTTAATCTTCCTTCTTCTAGGGCTACAACTCCCCTGGCTACTTGATGCTGGCGTCGAGTTGGCTCACGAGCACAGCGCGCATTTCTGGCAACTCTCGTTACTGGTCGCGAGTGTTTATGCCATTATGTTCATTATTCGATTTTGCGGAATTTGGGTTTCCATCATTCGCAGATGGGCAACTGCCCGGATGTCACATCGCACCTTCGCGTTCCCACATATCCTCGAGGTTGTGTTGCTCGCCTTCTCGGGCGTCCGTGGCGCCGTTACGCTGGCAGCAGTGCTTTCACTGCCGGCTATCGGGATTGACCCGGAAGCATTTCCTGAACGCAGCTTTGTAATTACTGTCGCAACTGGGGTAATTGTTCTTTCCCTCGTTATGGCAGCGATCGCTATTCCGCTGTGTATCCGATATCTGCCACGCGATATGGCAGACAAGCACGCTCAGGAAGAAAGTCTTGCCCGCCAGCGCCTGCTTCAAGCGACTTTGCAGCTTCTGCACCGTGAACAAAGCCGCACAGAGAAAGACCGAAGTGAATCCCTTGACCAGGCAGACAGTGATCATAGCAACGAAGATATGAGGCTGGAGGTTCTCGGACGCCTGCTACAGACCTATGAAAACCGCCTCAGCCAAATTGATGGCCCAACCCAGTCCCCAGTGTTGACGCGGACGACAGCGCTGCGCCGTGAACGGATCGAACTGGCATTGCGCCTGATTGTCCTGAGGCTGCAGCGACAAACACTTCATGCGCTGGTGGATGCACGCGACATCAATGATCAGACGGAATGGGACATTCAGCGTGAACTCGACTACGAGGAGCAGGTAATCCGCAGTCGCGTTCAGAGATTGCCTCAAGATATTTAATATCAATAAAAATAATACAATTAATATGAAGTAATTAACTAAAAATACTCTCCGCGAACCTATGACATTATAAAATATTAAACCTGAAAAGCGGTTATCCTATTTTCAATTTTTTAAGTTCGCGTTCGATCTCAATAAGCCTGTGTTTCCGCCAAAGTCCACCACCATATCCCGTCAAGGAGCCGTCCGCCCCAATAACGCGGTGGCATGGGATCATTAGCGCTATCTGGTTGGCACCATTGGCGCGCGCAACAGCTCTCACTGCGGAGGGACGGCCGATTTGCCGTGCAATGTCAGAATAGCTTCTGGTTTCACCAGCAGGAATTGTTCGCAAGGCCTCCCACACCTTTTGTGTAAAGGCGCTTCCGGCCACAGCAAGAGGGGTATGAAACCTGTCTGATCGCGCAGAAAAATAGGCCGCGAGTTCGGTTTCAGCCTGCTCTGATGGGGGCATACGGCCGATACCAATTCCCCCCGTCGAGGCCTTGTTAAGTTTCTTGAGCTCTGCGGGCAGCGCTTTTCGATCTACGAACTCTAAAAGATGCAGATGACTGCGACTGCTGACAGCCATCATATCGCCCAAAGGTGTGGGTATCCATGTCGCCTGTAAAAGCTTATTGGGGCGCAATTCTCCCGGTGCGCATCCCAGCAGACGAGAAAAAGCCGCACGAAACGCACTTGCTGACTCAAAGCTGGCCTCATGCTGAGCTGTAATGACCTTGCCCCCCTCGGCCAACGCTTCGAACCCTTCTCTCAGACGCCTCTGACGCGCCATTTCCAGAAATGTTATTCCAAACTGTCGCTTGAAGCTCCGGCGGATTGTAGAAGGGTCGTACCCCAACCTGATAATACAGTCTTCAGACCATCGCACATCAGGACGTGTATCCAAAGCCTGCAAAAGGGCCAAAATTGCAGGGTCGGCAAGCGCTGCAGCCTGAAGCGGATGACAACGCTTGCATGGACGAAAACCCGCTTCAATACAGTCCCCAATCGTCGGGTAAAACGTACAATGCTCGCGCTTCGGTTTTCTGGCCGGACAGGTCAGGCGACAAAACACCCCTGTTGACGACACGCAGACGAATGCCTGTCCGTCGAAATATTCGTTCCGGGCAAGCAGAGCGGCATAGAGAGTGTCTGGGTCAGGAAGATCGAATAGCATTCAGAAAACCTATAGCCACCAACTCTCAAATGTCGCCGGTTTTCAGGCGTTGATTTTTTATTTTCGGCGTAGCCTCTTCCTTGGCACCCAAATACCCGCCAAGGGACGGGTATCGTTTTCTAAGGTTCGCTCGTCTAACGCCTCCATGAGAGGCGCAGATTTTAATTTTCTTCAGTCCGCAGATGAAAACACGTGATCTCGGATGGTCTGCCAAGCCGCAGTGCAAAACCTGGCCACAACCCGGTCCCATTACTGACGTAGAGCGTCATATTACCCACATTGTAGCGCCCGGAGACGAACCCGTTATTACCGCGTGCCACCAAACGATCTAACCCCAAAATCATTCCGCCGTGCGTGTGACCGGATAACTGCAGGGCAACGCCATATTCGGCTGAGGCACGCGCATCCCCAGGTTGATGATCGAGCAATATGACCGGCGCTCCGTCCGGGCTCCCTTTAAGGGCTTCCTCTAAATCTGGGCCAGGCTGACCATGGCCGGGCGCAGACCTGTCTGTCACGCCGGCAACTACCAACTGATCTTGCCCCTTGGTAACCACTGCATGGTCGTTCAACAGCATATGAAAGCCTAATCCCGACAGATGCTGCATCCAGTCGGAATAATTAAAAAAATATTCATGATTTCCGGGAATTGCCAGTACACCATCACGCGCCTGCAGGCGGGCGAGTGGTGCGACATCAGCACGACGCATCTCCACAGATCCGTCGATAAAATCTCCCGTCACAACGATCATGTCTGCGTCTGCCGCATTGGCACGCTCGACCATTGCCGCAGCCCATTTGGTCGGAAACAGCCGACTGATGTGCATGTCACTCAACTGGAGCAGCCTGTATCCATCAAACACCCTGGGCAGACCGCGGATGGTGATCGTCACATCTTTGACTGGCGGTACGCGCAAAGCATTCGCAACACTCACAGCAGCCAAAAATCCCGCAAGCCCGCCAATAGCCTCTCGCGCACTAGCGGAGATATGGACTGGCTGCCATTCCGCGAGAGCGAAGACCAGTGCACCAACATCAAGCGCGATCTGGAACAGCGTGAGAAACAGGATTGCCCCAAAACCCCAGTTGAACAGGACGACGAAAGGTCGAGGAAATTCCGGAGCGAAAACGGAGCCCGACGAGAGCCTGGACCAGTAATGATAAAGCGCTGCGACGATCACCAGAACGCTTCCGAGCATTTTCGCAGCGAGAGGCAACGGAAGCGGCCAGAGCCAGTTCAGGATCACGACAAGGAGGGGCAAACCGAAAACAACAACACGCACGGCAATCAGCCTCCTTGCATGAAAGCACCAAGAGACGACCATCGCCTCTTAGCCTTAGAAATATTCACTGCGTCCATGTGCTGGGCGTCAAAACTACGCATGATCTCAAAACATGAGACATGCTTACATTTCAGGAAAAGCTCTCTCCAACCATCTCTTCGCTCTTCTTCCAAAGAGCCTCGGCATGAGCCAGATCGAGCGCATAAGACCGCACGCCCTCATCCCCCAGACCAAGCGGCTGATCATCAGAGACGATTGGGCTCACGTGGCAGTCTTCACAGTAGCGACCACCTATAGCATCTGCATCCGCCACGATCCCTGCCCAAACTGATGTAGCGGCGCCTTGCGGGATGGTCTTGAACTGGAATGGTGGCTTTCCCTCCTTGGCCGCCTGTTCATTGATGCCTGTGACCATAGCCTCGATTGCTCCTGCAGGCATATGACGAGGGAGTTCAGTCAAGATACCGCCGGGATGAACGGCTGTAGCCCGCACGCCACGAGCACGATGACGCGCGTCGAACGCAACAGCAAAGAGGATATTTGCGGTCTTGGAGCGCCCGTAAGCAACAAATGGCTCATAGGAAGCGTGGTCAAAATTTGGATCTTCCAGATCGACATCTGAAAAGCGATGGCCCGCCGAAGACAGGTTCACCAGTCGGGCGCCATTGTTCATAAGCCCCGCTATCCGGTTAATGAGCAAGAAGTGACCAAGATGATTGGTTCCGAACTGTGTCTCGAACCCGTTCTTCGTATGCCCGAACGGGGTAGCCATGACGCCAGCATTGGCAATGACCAGATCAAAAGATAGACCAACACTGTTCAACTGGTCCGCACACGCCCGAACACTGCCAAGATCTGCAAGATCCAGCGCAATCAGCTCAAACTGTCCTCCCCCAGATTCGGCGTCTGCACGAACCTGAGTAGTCGCATTTTCAGCTTTATCCAGATTGCGCGCTGCCCCCACAACATGTGCGCCATGAGCAGCAAGAGCACGTGCAGTTTCGATGCCCAGGCCCGCAGAAACGCCTGTCACGAGAATGCGTTTTCCCTTGAGAGACAGACCAGAAAGAACATCATCGGTTGTTGATCTTGCGCCAAAAATCTTCGTCATTCGTGAAACTCCTGGGCGTGGTGAAACCACACGCGAGATGATATATGGAGCATTGCTCCGTTTCATATATGCGGAGGGATACTCCGTTTAACAAGAGGGAGCCAATGGCTGAGGATAAAAAACTTCGACGCAGACCGCGCAGCGATGGTCAGCGCAACAGAGAGCACTTGCTAAATGTGGCGAAAACCGCGTTCACGGCAGGGGAAATCGACATTCCCCTGGATGAGGTTGCGCGACGTGCAGGTGTCGGGATCGGCACGCTTTATCGGCACTTTCCCAACCGCGATGCTCTTATTGAGGCTGTTTACCGTGTTGAACTCGACCGCCTCGCAGACGCAGCTCCTGTCCTAGCCACGCAGCATCCACCAGTCGAAGCGCTTCGCGCATGGATGCGCCTGTTCGTGGATTACATTGCCGCAAAGCAGGTCATCGCACCTGCACTTAACGGACTGGTTGGCGGCACAAGTGCGCTCTATGCCCAGTCCGGGATTGTGCTTCAAGGAGCGATTGACACACTTGTAGCGGCGGCTGTTGCAAGTGGAGATCTCAACGCTGAGATCGAACCGCTCGACCTGCTCCGAGCGTTGGCTGGCGTGTCGAATTTTTCAGCCGGTCCCGGGTGGGAAACAAGCGCAAAACGCCTCGTCGACATCCTTATTGCCGGATCGAGAGCATCCTGATTGTAAACGAAAAAGGACGACTGATATTCAGCCTCCATGCTCTATCTAAAATACTGAATGACTGCGCCGCGTTAGGGAACCTCCCTTGATACGTCCATAGAGCATTACTTGATCTGTTTTCACGAAAATAACGAAGTTTCATGATGATAGTCGGGTTTCCATAATAGAAACCCGACCTAAAAAACAGATCAATGAGCCTGAGACGTCTGCCCATCATCAAGAGCGTAGGCGAGAATATAATCGCCTGTTCGTGTTCCCATGCCGGCGTGGCCTCCAGCGGCAATAACAATGTATTGCTTGCCATTGATCATGTAGGACATCGGGTTTGCCTGCCCACCCGCTGGCAGACGTGCTTTCCAGACAACCTTGCCGGTGCTTTCGTCAACAGCCCGCAGGTAATCGTCTGCCGTCGCACCGAGGAAGACCAGTCCACCTCCCGTCACCATCGTACCGCCGATGTTGAACATACCGGTTGGTAATGGAAGATTGGTGTGGGTTCCAAACGGCCCCGTATCACGGGTCGTACCAATCGGGTGCTGCCAGACGATTTTCCGGCTGACAAGATCGATTGCCGTCAACGTACCCCAAGGTGGTGCGTCACAAGGAACCATAAGCGGATTGAGCCATGGATGAACGTACCCGACATAGGGCGTACCATATTGCGGGCCATATACTCCTCCCTTTACATAAGGCTCGTTGCCGCTCCCGTCCCATGTCGGCACAAAACCCGCCTTTTCGACCGGTCCACGCGGCGCCATACGCAACATGAAGGGAATGTAGTTGGCTGTGGAAATGACAAGTTTGTTGACCGGATCGACCGACGCGCCATTCCAGTCCACAACACCATCAAACGCCGGATAAACGATCGTTTCCTTTAGCTGTGGCGGCGTAAACTGGCCCTGATACGCGGCCTTACGGAATTCGATCCGGCATAGCATCTCATCAATCGGCGTAGCGCCCCATAGATGCTTTTCTGTCAGATCCTTGGGGGCAACAGAGGGAAGCCCAACCGAATACGGCTGTGTAGGTGTTGTCCAGTCGCCCGGAACAGCCCCTTGTGGCGTCTTTTTCTCCTGAACTTCCGCCACTGGTTTTCCAGTCTCGCGGTTGAGCATGAAGAACTCGCCACGCTTGGTAGTTTGTACGAGCGCCGGGATCGTTGATCCGTCAGGACCCGGCAAATCAATCAAAGATGGACCAACCGGAACATCCATGTCCCAGACGTCATGATGAACGGTCTGAAAATGCCAGCGCAATTCACCGGTTTTTGCGTCCAACGCAATGATGGAACTACTAAACTTGTCATCGAATGGACGTCGGTGACCACCAAAATAGTCCGGTGGTGCGTTGCCGGTGGGCAGATAGACAAGACCAAGTTTCGGGTCCGCCGTATAAACGCCCCACGCATTCGGCGTATCACGGGTGAGCTCGTCATTAGGCCCGGGAGTCCAGGTTTGTGGATTATGGCCCACGTCCCATGCCCATACGATCTTGCCTGTCACTGGGTCGAACGCGCGAACTGCACCGGATGGTTCAAACGTCGCCTGATTGTCGAAAATCCATCCTCCCGTAATGACCCGATCACTGATGATCATCGGGGGCGACGTCACAAAATGAAACCCGTCAGGAACGTGCCCCAGGTACTGCGTCAATGAAATGAAACCGTGATCACCAAAGTCTTCGCAAGGCTTACCTGTCTTGGCATTAAGGGCCATCAACCGGGCATCAAGAACCGGAGCGATGATCCGTTCCGGGCATTCGCTACTCGCCCCTTCAGGCGCCTTGTAATAAGCGACACCGCGGCATGCGAGATATACGTCTGGCCCGGTGTTGGCCTTGGGATCATATTTCCATTTAATCTTTCCCGTCGCAGCATCAATCGCTTCAACCCAGCTATGACCGGTGCAGACATAGAGAGTGTCGTCCACCTTGATGGGCGTATTCTCAAAATTGAATTCATGGCCACCATCCGTGCCGCCTTGATCTTCACCAGCATGCATGGTGTCACCAGTGTGCATACTCCATGCCAGTTTTAGGTCTTTGATATTGCTGGCATTAATCTGTTTCAAAGGAGAAAAACGGTCCTGCCCTTGCGTTCGGCCATAATATCGCCAGTCCTGATCAGGAACAGAGCTATCAGAACCCTCTGTTCCATTAGACGCCAACTGCGCACTGCCAGAAATCCCGTTGGGCTGAAGCGCAGCAATTACAAGAGTTAAAAATGAGGCGGCTGTAACCCCTACGACTGAATATGTCGCGGCACGTGATATCGGTGAAAGCCGACCTCTAAACCATGGGAGCAGCGTCAAAAGGCCTAAGAGCCTGACCTAAAATGAGTTGAGTGATTTCAGCAGGTTATGATTCATGGGTTTGCGATAACCTGATGAGATCAAGATGGCCTGGACTGAAATCACCCGAGCGCAGTATCGCCGGGACGACCTGGAGTATGCAAGCGACCTGCGCGACGCGGAGTGGGCGCTGATTGCGCCGCTGATGCCCGAGAGGAAACGACTGGGGAGACCCCGACGTACGGATTTGCGCCGGGTCATGGAGGCGATCCTCTATATCGTCACCACGGGCTGCCAGTGGCGGCAATTGCCGCGTCACTTTCCCGCCTTCACGACCGTGCAGGGCTATTTCTACCGCTGGATCCGCGAGGGACGATGGGAAGCCATGAACCATATTCTCGTGATCCTGTCGCGTGAGCAGGATGGACGAGACGCCACGCCTTCGGTGGGCATTATCGACAGCCAGTCGGTTAAAACCGCTGAAAACGGCGGCCCACGCGGTTATGACGCGGGCAAGAAGATCAAGGGACGCAAGCGGCATATCGCGACCGACACGCTGGGTCATGTCGTGGCGGCTGTCGTGCATCCCGCCGACGTTCAGGATCGTGACGGCGCGCCGCTGGTAGCGGCCAGGATACGCTCATTGTTCCCCTGGCTTCGCCATCTGATCGGTGACGGAGGGTATGCCGGCGAGAAGTTGCGTGGTGCGCTGGCTGAACTCGGCCGATGGACGATCGAGATCGTCAAGCGCAGCGATCGGGCCGAAGGCTTCGTCGTCCTGCCCAAACGCTGGATCGTGGAGCGTAGCTTTGCATGGCTCGGACGCTGCCGCCGCCTCACGAAGGATGTCGAGGCAACAATCTCGTCATCCTGCGCGTGGTTGATGATCGCCCATATCCGCAGAATTCTGCGGAAAATCAATCAAACCGCTTTCTGATTCAGGCTCTAAGGGCCTCCCCTAAAACACACGTCACTTTCTTTCAGCTCATTCCAAATGCGCCCGTGCTCCGGACGCATGACGGCCTCCCTATGCCCGAGGTTTATCATGAACAATACAGTATCTCTTTCTCCAAGCGCCACACTGACTCAGTGTGCAGAGATCTTTCTTGCTGCCAGAAAAAGTAAAGCCTGCCTGGATAGACTTCCCGATACCGTCAAGATCCATGACGCTAAAGAAGCGTATTCTGTTCAGGATCAGGTCGCACAAGCTCTGACGGCTTCCCTCGGCCCCATCAAGGGTTGGAAAGTCGGAGCTCCGACGCTAGAAAGCGAGCCATTCTGCGCACCCTTGCATCAGGTCACCCTGTTTTCCGGAGATACCAAGCTCCCGGAAGGTCTTTGCCGCCTTTACGGTGTTGAGGCGGAGATTGTTTATATTTTTCGGAAAGACCTCCCCCTTCGGGAAACCCCTTGGACGCAGGCTGAAGTTTGCGACGCAATCGGCAGCGCTCATGCCGCTATCGAAATATTTGACACCCGCTTCTGCAAGGCAGGCTCCCAGGACGGACTGGTGCATCTGGCCGATCAGGGCAACCACGGCGCCCTGATTTACGGCCCCGGAATTTCAACGTGGCAGCAGCTCACACCTGTAACCGAACAGGTCAAGCTTGTCCTCGATGACCAGATTGCCATTGAACATGCCGGAGGGAACTCCGCTGGAGATCCAATCCGTCTTCTTGTCTGGCTGGCCAATCATGCTGCGAAGCGCGGTCTTCCCCTGGAAGCAGGAACGGTCGTCACCACCGGATCCATGACCGGCACGAAATTCGTACCCGCAGGCACGACTGCAAAAGTCGAAATCGGATCTCTGGCCCCCGTCTCCGTCGTTCTTCCATAAAACAGGCTGTGTAAGGTTCTCTGATCATGAAACCGGAAATTCTTCTTATCGAGCCCATGATGCCTGAAGTCGAGCAGGCACTGGACGCCGCGTATGTTGTGCACCGTTATAATGAAACACTGGTATTGACGGACATCGCACCGCGCATTCGGGGTATCGTCACCGGCGGCGGAAGCGGTGTCCCTTCCCACATCATGACAGCCCTTCCTAACCTGGAGATCATTTCCATCAATGGAATTGGGACTGATGCCGTCGATCTCGTTCAGGCCAGCCACCGTGGTATTAGCGTTACGACAACGCAGAACGTCCTGACAGATGACGTGGCAGATCTCGCCATGGCTCTCATTCTCGCGGCAACGCGCGACCTGCTTCCGGGAGACAGTTTTGTCCGCAACGGTCAGTGGGGCACGGGCTTCCTCCCCTTGGCCCACAAGGTCACCGGCAAGAAACTCGGAATTTTTGGGATGGGAAAAGTCGGACAGGCCATCAGCCGACGCGCGCATGGCTTTGACATGCCCGTTTCCTATTTCAGCCGTACCAATCTTGAACTTCCTGATATTCCGTTCATTCCCAGCCTGACAGCACTGGCAAAGCAGAGCGATATCCTTGTCGTCGCTGCATCGGGCGGCCCTCAGTCCCGGCATCTTGTAAACCGGGACGTCATGGAAGCACTGGGGCCGGATGGGCTGCTGGTCAATATTTCCCGTGGAAGCGTGGTAGATGAACAGACCATGGTGAGCCTGTTGCAAGACGGTAGACTTGGCAAAGCCGCGCTTGATGTTTTCGAGAACGAGCCCAGTGTTCCGGCTGCCCTCTACGGTATGAACAATGTCGTTCTTCAGCCACATCGTGCCAGCGCAACCGTAGAAACACGCCGACAGATGGGCCAGTTGGTCACGGCCAACCTTGCGGCACATTTCTGCGGCGCCCCGCTACTGACCCCCGTGATTTGAAACTGCTTCAGTCTGGAGCACTTCGATGCCGCGCTCTTCATTACCCACTACAAAAATCTTTCTGGCATGCGTTTTCTCATGCGTGGTGTTTCTTTCCTCCAAAGCAGAGGCACAATACCGAGGGCCGGTCTCCGCAACGGCTCCTCTCTTCGCCCTGGATACGCCGGCCGGCTACGACAATACCCCTTTTACGCCTCCGGTAGAGAACATGCTCCTTCCCTGGGATAGGCTGATCAAAAAGCTGAACAAGAAAGGGATCGGTATTGTCGTGGACTATACCAGCGAAAGCGCCATCGCTTTAAATGCAGGGCATGGCGGGGACGCTGGTTATGCCCATCAGATCGGTGTGGAACTTGATCTGGACTGGGAAAAAATTATTGGCTGGAAGGGATTTATCACCCATGCAGTTTTCGTTAACCGCGCGGGCCATAACCTCGCAGCAGATCTGGGCGATCACTCTTTGAATGGGTTTCAGGAAATTTTCGGCGGTGGCGGCAATGTCGGCGTTCACCTGGTTTATATCTATGGAACTCAGGATCTATATAAAAAGCGCATCCAGATTGCAGTTGGCAAAATGCCCGTGAATATTGATTTTGCTAATTCCCCCTTGTTCTGCACGTTTATGAATAAATCGAACTGTGGGATACCAAAATCTCTGACGCGCGGTGCAGCGGGATATGCGACATATCCAGGGTCAACATGGGGATCCAGAATTCGTTACTGGCCGCTCCATGGTCTCTATATCCAAGCGGGTCTTTATGGCGTCAATCCATACCTGAATACAAACAAGTATGATCGGACTGGTTTTGAAATGGGTACAGACCTTTATACAGGCGTCTATACTCCTGTTGAAATCGGGCTCATCCCTCATTTTGGAAAAAACAATCTTGTCGGCCATTATAAATTTGGCTTCGCTTATGATTCTTCTCAATACCGAGATGTCTATTACGACAATAATGGAAATGCTGCTGCTGCCACCGGCCTCCCTTATCGCTGGACGAATGGAAAAACACAAATATGGCTTCAGGCAGACCAGATGTTAATCCGTAACGGAAGCGGCCCATTACACGGTCTCTACGCACTCGCCGGGTTCGCTAAAAGCGATGGGAAAAACAGCCCTTACACCTATCAGATCTATGCAGGGCTCGTAGATCGGGGACCATTTTCCACTCGTCCCCAAGATACATTCGGCGTCGAGTGGTCTGAAACGATGGCAAGCCCGGAACTGGTTGCTTCGCAGTGGATACGCTATCGTCAGGGGTTGTCTCTCCCCGGAAACACGACCTACCCTCAAAGCCATATCACGACCCTGGAGGTCACTTACAACATCCATGCATTCCGAGGTCTCTCCATCCAACCTGATTATCAGCGTATCTGGAGAACAAATCTTCAGAAGAACAAACCTACTGTTGATGCTGTAGGACTAAAGTTACATGCTGTTCTTTAGTCTTAATGTTATAAATTATTATATAATGTCGATGGCCACTTTCTAATACCTATATATTTACCAAACATCCTATTTTTTATGGTGAAACATGAATTACTGCTTGTGAATAGGTGTAATATCAGGGTATATATTATCTTGTTTCTTATAACATCGCAGATTATTTACTCTAACTAAAAATCAATTATAATTTTATTCAATTTTTAAAGAAATTATAATAAATTATTTATTGCACGATATTTTTAAATTCTCTCAGTCTTTTTTAAGTGATGTGAACTTCCTGCCCAGCTATCCATTTAATGGTCTTACCAATGGAGGCTATCATGTCTTTCCGTAGCAGTACGCTCCCAAAAAATCCGACGAAAGCTCCTGGCTCGCCTGATGAACTTGAGCCTTTTGACCCATATCCTGACAAAAGCCCGATCACGGATGAGCCCCCGGAAGAGGAAAATCCCGGTAAAAGGTATGCGCCTGAAAAAGGCTCTCCAGATCCTAAGCCTGATCAGCCTCCAGTCCTTCCTGATGCACCTGAAAACCCAACAAATTAAGCTCTGGATGTTCAGGCCGGGACGACGAGTAAACCCATGGGACAGAACAAGTCATTTTCTTCGAGTGGACACAAAAACAACGGGGAAAATACCGGTCTCGATAAAAACAGACATGACTTTATAAAAAAACAGATACTGGTTGCTATTCCAGTATGCAATGAAGAAGAACACATTGTCCCGTGTCTTTTAGCTCTCGCGAGACAAGAGACACAGCCTGACAAAGTTGTACTCTGGATCAATAATACTACTGATCAAACACATGAGCGAGTAGCATCGCTAACGAACACATTACCGTTCGAACTGGAGATCGTCAGAGTTGTCTACGATCCAGGACTGGCAAGTGCAGGCTTGGCAAGAAGAGATGCAATGGCCCATGCGGCTCAGTATGCATCTTCTGATGCCCTTTTAGTGACCACGGATGCTGACAGCGAAGCCGCTGAGGATTGGTTAAGTCGTACTCTAAACGCTTTTACGCATTATCCTGTTGAAGCCGTGTTTGGCAGGGCTCTTCTCCTCCCCGAGGAAGCCAGGAAAATCCCATTCAATTTGCATGAAGATGAAAGAGCAGAACAGGCTTACGGGGCTCTTCTCGATCAAATCGCATTGCTGCTTTATCCGGAACCCCATGATCCCTGGCCTCGGCATACCGAGCATTCCGGCGCCAGTATCGCGGTGACTTATCAGGCCTGGAGTAAGGTTGGTGGAATGCCTGCCGTACCAACGTCGGAAGACCGTGCGTTCTATCAAGTGCTTCGAAAGAACGGAATTCGAGTTCGTCATGCGCCGGACGTTAAAGTGTATGTGTCCGCTCGTTTGGTCGGTCGGGCACAAGGAGGGATGGCCGAAACGCTGGCACGCAGATTACACGTACAGGACGAATATATCGATGATATTTTCGAGCCTGTTTCCCGAAGGCTACTTCGTATGCGACGTCTGCGTCAGCATGCAAATCAACTCTTTCTTTTTGAAAACGCCTGCATGGCATTACCTCAAATGCGCGTGCGCCGTGATGACTTGGAAAAGCATCATAAACGAGCCCAACGGGTGCTAGATTATCTTAGAAAGATGACACATCGTTCTCATCGTGATTGCTTAAGTGCCTCAATCGATCAATTCGATATCCCTCACCGCGCTCACTTAGATCAGGCACCCAACCGTGTGCAAGACATGCCTGAATAAAACAATTTGCTGCCTCGTCTCCAGTACAAGGCGTATCTGTCTCTCCAGTCCAGTTAACGATTAGGATATGCCCAGTTATTTTCAGGCTTGTGGTCGTTTGAAAAACGAGTTTCTGAATGTCTGTCTGACTCAAAAAATAAAGAATTTCCGAAATAATAATGAGATCACAGCCTGCTGCAGCAACCACTGGATAAGCACTGGGCAGAAAGGCTTTGATAAAGCTGACTTGTGCATATTCTTGGCAGCGCTGTCTTGCCTTGGTAAGCGCAGTTTCCGAAGCATCTACTGCCAGGATATGTTGACACCGCTGCGTTAGAGCTAATGTGCCTACCCCTATGGCACATCCGAGCTCTACGGCGAATGCAATCGGCGAACATGGGAGACATTGTAGAACCCTTTGAAGCTTCTTTTGTTCATACGGGCTGCTTTCAAAATTCCATGGGTCAGGATCCTGCTGAAACAGGTTTTCAAAAACGTCTGCTGTCCATGTCTCTTTCCTCATGACGCGATAAAGATTTCATAGGGTTGCAGCATTTTCTCCAGTAAATGCTCCGGTAAAACAAAACCGTTTGGATCGTCTTTTACGATCAAGCCTCTCTGACTTCGATGCGCGTGGATCGCCTGTCGTTTCTGTTCCAAAAAAGACCGAATATTCAGGCGCCAACCTGTAAGGGCATTTTCTGGAATCTTCGTTTCAGGAGGAAGTGTTAAACCCCAGACCGGGTACGCCAGAACTCTAAGCTCTGGCTTCAGAGCTTTTAGCGTTTCGCCAATCAGCCAGACAGCTTCATGGTCGCAGTGAGGGTCGTACCGCCAAGGAGCCAGTAGATTTTCGCAGTCATGAAGAGAGAGAAGATCAAGCAAATCGCGGACAGTAGAGTCAAAATGGCTTCCTTCCACCGGAACTCTCGTATCCTTAAGGCCCATAAATATCAGTCTATCAGCAGAAAGACCCAGAATTTCTGCAGCACGGATGCATTCTTCCTGTCTCTGTCGCGCCAGCCGATCGGGTGGCCATAAACGAGAGCCCGGGTGAGATGCAGAGCCGTCCGAAACGATCACAACAATGGGCGGCCGCCCATGTGCCACTGCCGAGGCTATAAATCCCCCACATCCAAGACTTTCGTCATCAGGATGGGGCGCCAGCACCAGTGATGTGCCGGGAGCAACGGCATCGAATGAGGTAACTGGAAAACTCGCAAATTTTTCCAGAGTTTCACGAATATTCATAGACCTGCCTCCGGCCAGTCATGACGGACGAACCATGCGGCAGCCTCCGTCAGAGCTTCGTCAGGCGCAGGTTGCCTGAGATAAGTCGCAAGGTCCCTCATGACCTGCTCTACCGCTTTTCCCTTTATGAAGGCCGACAGGCCAAGACTTCTTTGAACGAGCGTGATCAGGTCAAGAGCAGCCCGTTCAACAGCCAACCGAGCGAGATTAACGATTGACGTCACGTCTTCTGGTTTCATGTGCGCAGAATATGCAGCTTGAGCGGCCTCTGTCACCCACATCGCTGCTGTCTGTTGAAGAATAAGTGCTTCTCCTATCCGGGCGAGTTGATGTGGACTACCAGCACGCTCGCGTTCCAGTAACTCCTCCCTGAGTAGATCAATCAAATGATCCATCCCGCCTAAGGCAACCGCCGACCCTCGCCAGGCTCCTGCAGAAAATTCAGGCTGCCGCAGATAGTCACCTTGTGAGCCAATAATGTCATCCGGTGAGATCTGGAGGCTCGTGAAATCATAGGCTCCCGTTCCGCTGGCCTGCATACCAGTCAGTGCCCCCGGACCGGGGCGCTGGCGTTTAAGGTCTGTTGTAGGAGCTAGAACCATGAGCGCTTCGCCGTGCTCAGGTATGGCGGTTATCAATGCAACGCTAACCTGCCTGACGCCACTGGCAAAACCTTTGATCCCCGAGAGCCTGTAGCTCGGCCCTTCCCTCTGTATGCTGACAGCAGAGTTCCCGTCCGTAACCCAGATGCCAGCCAAATTCCCGTTTTCCAGTTGGAGCTTCAGAGCATGACGTTGGAATCTTGTGCCGTACAATTCTACGAGACGGACTACATTCACGTGCCCTTCAAGACATCGCCCTAGAGAAAGACTCAGATAGCCTATTCTCCTCAGTAAAGTCAGAAGAACCTGGCCTCCTTCAGATGTTTGGCAAAGCCCGAGCCCATTGTCTTCCACGGAAAAAAGAGCGTCAAACGCACCCATTGTGCGTAGTGCATTTAAAAGCTCAACAGGGAACTGATTTTCTGGAGCAGAAAATGGTTTGGTTTTCCATTCCTCAAATAAGCGCTCCACCCTGGCCCTAAAAAGAGCAAGCCCCTCAACGTATGCGCTCTGATCTGCAACCGACATGCCTGAGCATTCCTTCACGCTTTCGTACAGGAACGTCGAATGGCGGCTGATGGCTTCAATTCAACACCACGCTATGTGGTCACTCTTTTGAGTAAGCACATGAACGTCAGCGAAGTATGGGCTTCTTTCTCAAATTATGTCTGATCTGAAGGCACTGAATAAGTTTTCGGCATGCTTCGTGTAAACAGACCAGTTACAATGCCCCCGAGCCCAAAGATCATAAAGGGTATTAAATACATAATATAATCTAGGTTATGTTGATAAAAGACCTATTCCAAAATCTTGCGGCGGCAAGGTTAGGCTCAGGATCCATTGATTTGATTGCAGGAATCTGATTCAGGCTCTGCAAGGAGACTGAAGATGAGCGATCTGTTTTGGCTGACGGACGAACAGATGGATCTGTCTGCGGCGGTTCTTTCGCAAGGGCTACGGAAAACCTCGCGTCGATGACCGCCGTGTGCTGAGCGGTATCATTTTTGTGAACGGCAATGGTATGCGCTGGCGTGATGCGCCCGGAAGTACGGTCCACACAAGACGCTCTCCAACCGCGGGAAGCGTTGGGGCGACATGGGCATTTTCATGCAGATGATGGATGGCTTATCTGCTGCAAAGGCCCAGCCTCGGACCATCATGATTGATGTGACGTATCTCAAGGCGCACCGCACGGCTTCGAGCCTGCGGCTAAAAAGGGGGATCCAGGCCGCCTGATCGGTCGCACCAAAGGCGGTAGAATACAAAGCTCCATGCGATTACCGATCAGAACGGACGACTGCTAAGCTTTTTCATGACAGCAGGACAGATCAGTAATTACACCGGAGCCTCTGCTCTGCTGGACAGCCTGCCCATGGCACAATGGATGCTGACGGACCGGGGTTATGATGCTGACTGGTTCAGGGATGCCCTGGAGGAAAGAGGGATCAGGCCTTGCATCCCGGGACGGAGATCCCGCGGAAAACTAGTCAAATACGACAAGAGAAAATATAAGAGCTGCAATCGCATCGAGATCATGTTCGGAAAGTTCAAGGACTGGCGGCGTGTTGCAACACGCTATGACAGATGGCCTGACCGTCTTCTTCTCAGCCATCTGCCTCGCCGCAGCCGTCATCTTCTGGTTATGAGTCCTGAGCCTAGGCCTATCTGCTTTTCTGTGCATGATTTTATCATCCGAAGCAAGCTGCTCTTTCTGGTTTTAATACTGAACATAGCGGCTTGCCCAAGCTTATTTTCATGGCCTTTTTAAGAAGCCCGTCTCAATCCCGGAGGGCCTCAATGATCTGCAGAGAAGTCTCATCGCTGTCATACATATCGACGTTATAAATTGTCACCTGAAAGCCAATTTTCCTCAGAGACTCTATCTTCTCATTCGCCCGCTTGAGAACTGCGCAGATATATTTGCCACCCGGCTTCAGAATACGATGCAGTGTCGGCAGATCCTGTACTTGGTCCTCGGGATTGAGGAATAGATCGATCAGGCCATCTTCATAAAGCAGCCGGTCAATAGGCTTGTCAGAACAGGTATATCCGTCCAGCCCCGATAGCGCGGCGCGAAACGCGTCGCCCCTGCCGAATTCGTGAATCCGCAGATCTTGCAAGTATGGAAGCGCATCACGCATCGTGTTGATCCGCTGTCGATGCCACGGCGTCACCACAATTTGCGCCACACCGGCTCCAAGATTATCCACCCCACAATTCGTACAGTGCAGTCCCAAGCGCCAGTCAGCTTTTGCGTAACGGGCTTGCCGCGGGCGGCTGCCACAGACCGGACACAATGCATCTCCCAGAATGTTCCGCAGGATCTCACGCGCCCGACTGGCGGAAAAGCGCGTTCGCACCACCTCCGCTCCGGAGCGGATCAGCGTCCGACACAGAGTTTCGTCATCCAAGAGACGGATAACTGCCTGCGCGATATCCTCGGGCTTATCGGCAATCAGTGCTTCTTTCCCATCCTCAAGCTGGATGCCCTCATTACCGCAGGTGGTGGTGACAACCGGAATACCCGCCTGCAATGATGTAACGATCTTGCCCTTGACGCCCGCCCCGTAACGCAGCGGATTGACCGAAACGCGCGCCTTTTCAAAATAAGGCTCCAGTTCTGACACAAATCCCGTCACCTGCACCCGCTCCGACGCCAGAGCCTGTACATTCGGCGGCGGCACGTTCCCCACGATCCACAACGTGCTGTCCGGATGCTTCTCCCAGACCAGCGGCATGATCTCCTGACCGAGCCAGACCGCAGCGTCCACGTTGGGTGTGTGGTCGAACCCGCCGACGAAGATCAGATCTCTGCGGCTTGCAAAATCAGCCGGCGCGTCTGTCAGATCCGTATTGCCAAACAGATACGGCGGCACGACCGTGACATTTGCATGCGGCACCTCCCGGAGGATATCGAGCTTTTCTTCCGCGCTCGGTGTCAGGACATGATCGACAACATCGAAGATCTTCAGTTCCATCGGCTTGAGCCGCTGAGATTCCTGAAGGGCCCAGATGCTGCCCTCCAATTCGTAACGCCGCATCTCCCGCAGATAATGCAGGTCATGAGTGTAATACAGAATTGGCGCACCGGTATGACGCCGAAGTTGCGATAGGATCGGGAATGTCACATCCGGGCGCGCCGTCCAGATGAAATCGACGTAAAGCCCATAGGCCTGCAGCCAGCGGTCCAGTCGGTCCGGCGCATGAAGGACCTCAACTCCAAGCTGCTGGAGAGCAGATGTGTAAGGCTCCAGCGGCTTACCGTCCTGCGGGGCATAGATTACCCGCAGCCCCAGTTCCCGCATGAGGCGCAGGTACTGGAACAACGTAACTGCACCGGCATGTTTGTCGTATTCCGGCACCTTGTCATCAATGACAAGGATAATGCCCCGCGGAGACGGCCGTTCGCGACTCAGGAAGCTGGACGTGTCAGGCGCGGGTTGAGTCGCCAGGAGCGTCTGCCACTTGCGACAGAAGGTCGCATGGTTCTTCAGCGTCTGCCTGTCGCGCATCTCCGTGCCATAGGAGGCGCTACCATGATGACGGACACAGCTCGCAGGCTGATATACGACCCGGTATCCCGCATCCCGGATACTGGTGGCAAGATCAAACTCTTCGTAGAAGGCCGGAGCATAACGACCGTCAAATCCGCCCAATTTCTCGAACAAGTGGCGACGGACAAGGAAACAGGCTCCAGTCACCACATCCACTTCACGGACGTAATTGTAGCAGCCACGATCTGCACGGTCATTCTTCCCGAACGGATCACCCCAGCCAGTTCCATAAATGATGCCACCCGCCTCCTGCACGGTGCCATCGCCGTTCAGAAGCTTGCAGCCCACGACGCCCACACAGGGATCGGCTTTCATGAGCGACAGCATCGGGGCCAGCCAGTTGTCCCCGACAGTCGTATCATTATTCAAAAACATCAGTTCGCGACCTCGCGCTCGTCGCGCGGCGGTATTGCTGTTACCGAGAAAACCGAGATTCTCAGTATTGATGATCTGTACCGCACCCTTCGCTCCCAAAAGGGAAGCAATCGGCCGAGACGGACGATCATCCGCAATAATGACCTCATACGGCACTTTCCGCGTCAGCAGCATTACAGATGCCAGACAGCGCCAGGTATCGTAATAATGACCATAGACTGGAATGATGATCGAAACTTCCGGAGCACGTTCCTCCGGGAAGGATAGCGCAAACGGCAGAGAGAGCGTACTGTCACCCAGCTGCGCCATATGTTCGGAACAGACCACGCCCTTTGCGCATTTTTTTTCCCGCAGATAATGCGCAAGTGCTCCGAACTCTACGGCAGCCGGGTGGCGCGCCGTGTACCAGGCCGGATCAAACAGCGGATGCGGCCAGAACCCGTCGGCTTCCCCTTCCGCGGCATAGTGCGCCAGCGGATTGGTCCCGTCTTTCAGGCTGGTGGCATATTCCTCGGCATAGGCCACAGGATCAAAAACAGCATTCGGCCTGATCGCAGATCCGGACGGACGCGCCAGAAAATCTTCCAGCGGTGTGCGTCCAAGCTCTATCTTTCCGACCTGCTTCAGATAGAAGCCCGTGTCGAATAGGGGATGCGGATCGGGTGGGTTGCGTCCCTGATGGGTAATGTAATGGACAAGCGGATTGATCGCCGCCTCAACCGGCAACGCAGCAGTATACCAGCTGCTGCTGAACAGCGGATGCGGATCCAGTCCCTGCGCTGCGCCTGTCCAGTAATAATGTGCGACCGGATCAGTCCCCGGCGGTAACATTGCCGCGTAACGCCTGCAATACCAGGCCGCATCGAACAACGGCGACTGTGCAAGAAGGGCAATGCCTTTTCTGGCACCCCGTCGAACCTGGATCCGCGACCACAGACGCAGCGTGAGGGTCCAGTATGCGAGCTTGGCAGCCCGGCGTGCATGACGGGCAAAGACCGGATGGCGCTGCGCCAGATCCCGCAGCCTGCGCCCGACACGCCATGCGGTGGACTGAAGCAGCAGCCGATGCTCCGACTGGAGCTGCTGAAGCTGGTTGCGCAGTTCCGCATTGTTGCGGGTCAGAGACTGGACATCATGCTCCGAAACCGGCTCCCGTGCGAACAGACGTTCCAGATGACGGCTCCGCTCCTCCACCTGGAAGACACGCCCCATGGCCTGCTCCAGCTGATTCTCGATGAGCACACGCACATGCTTTTCGACCGCAGGCTCCCTGATGGGCAGATGCTCTTTCCCCGCGGACCGTTCCCCGTCGTCCCATCTCATGCCGTCTGCGAACGGGCTGTCATCAGTCACCGGCTTCAGCTCAGCCATGTTTCGGCTCCTTCCGTCACGAGATGTACGCCACCAGCCTGCGCGCCCGCACCATTCAGGCCGCGGATTACCTGCACCCGACGCTCAGGCGGCACAAGGAACATCATGAACCCCCCACCACCGGCGCCCGAGACCTTCCCACCGATCGCGCCATCCGCCATCGCCTGCCCATAGAGCTTTTCGATCAATGGATTGGAGATGCCCCGCGCCGTATTTTTTTTCGCTTCCCACGACCGGTTCAGGATCTCGGCCATATACGCCACTTCCCCGCGCAGAAGAGCATTCTTCATATCGTGCGCGTCCTGTTTGAGGCGATGCATGTTGCGCATGGTCTCTTCCGTAACCTTGAGCAGACCACTGCGCTGCTCGGCAATGATGTCGGCGGAGGCCCGCGACACGCCCGTAAAGGCGATGACCAGAGACATCTCAACCTCATTGCGGATGCGACTGGACAGCCGCAGCGGGTTAACGATCACCTGGTTCTGGGCCAGGAACTCGATGAAGTTCGTTCCACCAAACGTTCCGGCATACTGATCCTGCTTGCCCCCCTGAAGCCCCAGATCGATCCGCTCGATCTCATAAGCCAAGTGCGCCACATCGTAAGGGCCCAGCGGAAGCTGGAGCAGGCTTACAAAAGCCTCCACCAGAGCGACGACCAGCGCAGAGGACGACCCGAGCCCTGATCCGGGAGGTGCATCCACGAAAGACGTGATGCGCCATGGCTCAACCTGTACTGAGAAACGACGGCTGATCCCGGCCAGAACCCCGGCATGAAGCCTGAGCTTCGCATGGACCGGGATGGTGCCATTGATGTCACGCGGGTCAAACGCTTCATCGATGCCCACATCGGGGGCAATGAAATGGACATTCCCGTCTGCCGATCGCTCGATGAAGGCATATGCGTACCGGTCGATGGTCGTGTTCAAGACGGCCCCGCCGAAGTCGTCACAGTACGGGCTGAGGTCCGTCCCGCCACCAGCCAGCCCTAGACGCAGCGGCACCCGTGCGCGAACGGCACTCCGCGTCCCGGCAATCGGGCGTGTGCGGGACGAGCGTGTATGAGGATCGCTGTTCACAGGAACGCCTCTCTTTCGGAAATTAGGTCAGCCAGACCGAAGGGGCCCACACGAACGCCTTCGAGACCTGCCGCACTGGCAGCCTGCATGTCGGAGGGCTGGTCTCCGAACATCACGCAGCGCTCCGGATCAAGCTCCCACCGCCGCAACAGGTCAAGGATCATGCCCGGTTCAGGCTTGCGGTCAGGACTGGTCCCCCGATACCGCTCCACCACGGCCTCGGGATGGATGGGGCAGTACCGCCAGTCGTCGATCGTCCCCCCATGGACGCGTACCGTCCCGATCACCCACCCCATCAGGGATTGAAGATCGTGCTCGGAATACAGTCCACGCGCCACGCCAGACTGGTTGGTGACGATGAAGACATGATGCCCGCTCTCCGTAATCCGACTGATGGTGTCCAGAACACCCGGCTCCCACTCGAAACGCTCCCGCGTCCCGACCCAGCCAAGGTCACGATTAATGACGCCGTCCCGGTCCAGAAACACGGCCGGACGCCGCAGCACTGCGGGCAGTTCATGTCCTGCCGCTGCAAGATCGTCCGGCAGGCCGATATCCCGGAAATATCCCGTCAGTTCCATGCCACGCAACTCTCCACCCGCTGCCAGCGCGGGCAAAATGTCCTGCTCCAGCGAACAGTCCGGCGTCAGATGATCGAAGACCGTGTGATCCAACAGATAGATCCCGCTGTTGATCAGCCCCGACTGCCCCGGCTGCTCGGCTTTAGGATGAAAGGACGCAACATGTTCGCCATCTTCTGCCAGACGGACTTCCCCATACCGGTCCAGATCCTCGACTGCGCGCAGCAGCATCCAGTTCCCCCGCCGCGCACCCGACAGGAACCGCGACAGGTTGCAGGAAAACAGGGAATCCCCGTTACAGAGTAGGAAACGGTCATGAAGATGCGCGCGGGCATGATACAGCGCGCCCCCCGTTCCCGCGCGGAACGGCTCCACGCTGATCGTGATCTTCGCCGGCTTCGGCAGAAAAGACCGGATCTGTTCCACGGCCTGCTCGATCTCGGCCGAGAGATGTCCTGCCAGCAGGACAAAATCCTCTACGCCAAAACGCTGCATTTCCCGCATCAGCCACGCCAGAAATGGCCGGTCGCCACAGGTCATGAGCGGCTTGGGCAGGGCGCGAGTCAATGCGCCCAGACGCGTACCAAGCCCTCCCACCAGAATGGCGCACTGACGCACTGTCACATCACTCACAGGACAGGATACTCCACAACGGAACGGAAAACGGAAATAGCAGGACAGAACATCTTTGATCTTTTCAGGTCAGAACGGATCAACTCAAGACAGATGACCGCAGACAAAACGGGAAAACCCTTCAGGACAGCACTGTACGCGTGGATGCCTTATGCCCGCGACCACGCCGCCGCCAGGGCTTGGGTGCACGGGGTGGGGTGGCCAGTTGCAAGGTGTAATCCGTTGCCTCGAGATTGGCATTCAGGAACGGATCATCGAGCATGATCTGCTCCCATCGTTCCAGCAGCCGCCCGACATCCACGCAAGCATTGAACAGGCTACGCGCCGTCCCATCCCGGCCGCGCGTACCGCCATCCTCGTGCATCAGCGTCGCGTGCGGCGTCCAGACGACCCGCAACCCGGCCTCCCGGGCGCGCAGACAGAAATCAATGTCATTGCATGTCAGGGGGAATGTCTCGTCAAAACCGCCGATCTGCTCGAAAACCGGACGGGGGACAAGCATGCATGCTCCCGTCACGGCCATGAGATCCCGTGTCAGAACAAGTTGACCAAGATAACCGGGGTTATCCTCCGCCGCGCTGCGCAGGATATGCTTTGGCCCGTGTTCCGTCAGAACAACGCCCCCGTGCTGCAAAGTACCGTCGGGGTAAGAGAGCCGAGCCCCTACCACGCCGACACTGGGTTGCTGCGCCAGTGACACCATCTCCGTCAGCCAGCCTTCCTCAAGGACTTCGGTATCGTCATTGAGGAAGAGCAGCATGTCGCCCTTCGCTTGACGGGCCATCCTATTGTTGAGGGTAGACCAGTTGAAGGGCGTGGCAAGCCGCAGCACCGTCAGTCGCGGATCACGTCCCATACGCCGCAGAAGATCAAGCATCTCCGGGTTCGTACTGCCATTATCGGCAATCAGCACCTCGAAATTCTGATATCCGGTCAGGTTCAGAAGACTGGAAACACAACGCTCAAGCAGCCTGAACTTGTCCTTGGTCGGGATGATGATCGAGACCAACGGTATGCCGTTCGCAGGATAGACGATTCTCGGCCAGACATTGCCACCGATATAGACATCCTTAAGATCAAGGTCTGGGTGGCTTTCCCGAAAATGCTGAAGGACCACGTCCCGCATCTCAGGATGCTGCTGCGTAGCACGCACCAACGGGAACATGAGCGGCAGACCCGGCGTCCGTCCACGATGGAACAGAAGCCGAGGCAGATGTCGGATACAGACCGCCGGCACCCCCTCCGTCACGCGCAGCAACAAGTCATACCGCGCAAAGCTGCCGCCCTCGTCACGGATTCCCCCAACCGCCATGATCCGCGCCCGGCTAAATACGGCAAGCTGCCCGATCACATCTCCTGCATAGGCGAGGTCCCGGCTCCACCCCGTCTTGAAAGACGGGTGACAGCGCTGCCCGTCACTGCCCAGACGATCCTCGTCACAATACAGAAGCACCAGATCAGGCCGATTGGCGATAGCGACCGCAAATTCGTAAAGCGCCGTTCGGGAGAGCTGGTCCCCAGGCTCCATAAAGGCACAAAAACTACCTACCGCAGCCGCCAGTGCGCTCCGCCAGCGACCTTCAACACCTTGATGGGAAGAAACTTCCACACCGACCAGTCCGGGCACACGTCGCATAATCTCTCTGAGATGCGTGCGAATACCTAGCCGCAGATTCTCGGGATAAACCACGATCAGCGTCCAGTCGGTATAGATCTGCGCCTCCAGGGAAGCGATCGTTTCCTCCAGAAGGTCAAGTCGGTGATTGCCGACCTGTAGCATCAGGGAAAACGTTGGGCGCGAAGGCATCCCTTGATCGATATGGCGTCCGATAGCCAGCCGCTCGGTCGGGGACAACCGGTCATAACGCAGCAGCCACGCTTTGTAGGCCATGTCGTCCTGCGGCGACGCACCTTCCGGATAAAGCAGCGCATAGAGATCGGTCCGTGCACGCGCCTCCTCTGATCCAGCAACGATCACCAGCCCATCGCCCCGGTTCGGGGCCGCCATAAGGCCGGCTTCTCCCTGCGGATCAGGCGTCCGATCCAATCCGTTATGGTACAGGAAAGATACATATCGGGCGTCACAGATGTCTTCGTCACCGTGAAGCTGACGGAATTCTGGCGATCCAGCGATGATATGAGCCACGTCATAGAACGTTGCTCCATCTTCCAACAGGGAAGCAAAATTGGCGAGAGCCGCGGGCTCTGGTCTTCTTCCAAGACCTGTACGAAATAGCCGGACGATGTCAGCAGCACTCTCGGTCGAAATCGGCATAGCGGAACGGTTTCTCAGAAATTGGATAAAAAACGGAGGTCAATAAGCACGGTTTATGCGAGACTAACATTTTTTCTGCAGTCTCGTGCAGTCCCGTTTGCAGGTTTTTTGCCTGCTGGTTTTTTAATCACAGGCGATCTGTTTGAAATAGCAAATAGTTGTCATAAGTGCAGGTTCAGAAAACGGAAATTTTCAGCAACAAATATAACATCTCCCCGCTCTCACAGCTTCCGTGCTTCAATTAAAGCCCAAGATTGCTTGCTCCGGAAGTGGCCTTTATTCTACAGAACGCCCTACACCGTTTGACAGACCGACGCTCTCGTCGGTCAGCCCGAGGCTACTCCGGACGCATGAGCGCAGATTATACAATTTGGATCGACGTCGAAGATATCTTCCAGTACTTCGAGAAAAACGCCCGCCCCAGCGGAATCCAGCGTCTCGTTTTTGAAATTCTTCGCGTCATCCGCCAGCAGGCCGCCTCCATACCGGGGATCGGCCGCATCGTTCTAGCCCGTCGCGGGCAGTTGGACGGCGACCTCCTTACACCCGTCTCCTTCGCAGATCTGGACGCCTTGTTCGCAGTCCGGACGGATGAAAAAATCATACCCGACGCCACACCTGCGTCTTCCACCGCACAGTCGCCCCGCGCCCTGATCCAGCGGTTGCGCCATGGTGTGATCCGGCGGCTAGAGAGCCTCCCTCCCGAACTGGCCCGCCCTCTGCTGAATATTGCCGTCAACCAGCTCCGCGCGCTTCAGCTCCTGCGCCGCTATGCACGCTCACGCCTGCGCCGCTCCACGGCCCTCGCCTCCCCCACGACGGCGCCACAGCCCGCTTCCGTTGCCCCCGATCCGGCTCCGTTCTCCGTCAGCGCACCGCAACGCGGGGACATTTTCCTGATTCTGGGGGCCGCTTGGTCCGAACCGGATTTCGGGGAACGTCTGGCGCGGATGCGACAGATCTATGGCATCCAGCCCGTCCTGCTGCTTTACGATCTGATTCCGGCAGTGCGTCCAGAGTGGTGCGCCCTATCCCTGATCCGGGATTTCCGCCACTGGCTCGACACTACCTTGCCTCAGTGCGGCCGCCTGCTGGCCATCAGCAATGCTACCGCACGAAGCGTGGAAGACTATGCCCACCGGTATCGCCTTAAGCTGCACGCCCCGGTCCAGACCATTCCCATCGGCAGCGGTTTCGGGCCACCGCGCTGCGTTCAGGACGAGCGCCCCAGGGGGCTGCCCGTTCCGGGAAGCTATGTGTTGTTCGTCTCCACCATCGAGGCACGGAAAAACCATCTGCTGGCTTTCCGAATCTGGCGCCGTCTGGTGACCGACCTGCCGCGTGACGAGATCCCGACGCTGGTTTTTGCCGGCCGTGTCGGCTGGCTGGTCTCCGACCTCATGCAGCAGCTTGAAAACACCGAATGGCTTCGCGGCAAAATCCGCCTCCTGAACAATCCGACCGATGAGGAACTGTTCCACCTTTACGAGGGCTGCCTCTTTACGCTGTTCCCCTCCCTGTATGAAGGCTGGGGCCTGCCCGTAACGGAAAGCCTCGTGAGCGGCAAACCCTGCATCGCCTCGAATTCCACCTCCATTCCAGAGGCAGGAGGCCACCTAACGCGCTACTTCGACCCGGAAGACATCGACGCCGCCTATCGCGTAGTCAGCGACACCATCACGGACCGCGAGGGACTGGCCCGCTGGCAGGAAGAGGTCCGCACACAGTTCCAGCCCGTCCCTTGGGAGCGCACGGCCGACGCCGTCCTGGATGCCTGCCACACGGCTTACCTGTCAGGTTGCGAGACGTCATTGGGATGATGTAGCGTGGGCGATACCGCGTTATGCTTCGTTGTTTTCTTCCGTTTGCAGGGAGACCGAATGATGCTTCAGATCCACCCACAGGCACGCACGACACCGGCTGTCCGGGCTGAGATAGCTCGTTCGTCAGAACCGACATCCGTGCTCGCCAGACGCTACGGGATCAGCGATGAAACAGTCCGCAAGTGGCGCAGGCGTGGTTCGGACGCCTGTCAGGACCGCAGCAGCCGTCCCTGGAGGCTGGCCTGGAAAGCCTCGGAGGAGGAGCGCGCCATTGTCTGTCAGCTTCGGCGTTCTACCGGTTTTGGTCTGGATGATCTGACCTTTGTCTTACGGCATTTCCTGCCGCATCTGAACCGGGACAATATCTGGCGGATACTGAAAGACGCCGGATTGAACAGGCTGCCTCCTGTTCCAAAGGCCGGACCAGTTCGGGGACAGGGAAAGTTCCGCGATTACGATCCCGGTTATGTCCATATCGATGTGAAACATCTGCCAAAATTACAGACAGCAGATGGGGACCGGCGGAAACGTTTTCTGTATGTCGCCATCGATCGCTGTTCCCGTTCAGTGCACCTGGCTGTTTATGACGCGGAAAATGCGGATAATTCCGTTGATTTCCTCAATGCCGTCAAATCGGCCTTTCCTTTCCGGATCACCCATATCCTGACCGATCGTGGCTCCTGCTTTACAGCGGACGCCTTCGAAAAAGCCTGTCATGACATGGGAATCGACCGACGCCGGACCAAGGCTTACTCCCCTCAGACCAATGGAATGGTGGAACGCTTCAATGGCCGTGTCGCTACAGAAGTACTGCAGGTCTGTGTCTCAAACCATGAAGATCTGGAAATTCTGCTCAGAGGCTTCTGTTTCGCCTACAATCATCGCCCGCAGCGTGTTCTGGGCGGCATCGCTCCCGCCCAATGCATCATCTCATGGCTTGAAAAACATCCCGCGTCACGTAATCAAGACTATATCAAACCGGCTGGTCGTGACATCATGAAACAGGTCGACGAAATCCTTGATTACGCCAATGACGTCTCGCAACCTGACACTTACCTAAGTGAAAGAACATCATGATCCTTGACGATCTACTGTTCCATCTAGGAGGCCCAGCGGCAACCAGCGCGTCGTGGTCGAGATCAGCGCAGCCCTACGCCGATTGCAGCTTCACCGTCTTTCCTTCTTTCTTCGAAGGCTGGGGTCTACCCGTGACGGAAAGTCTTAGCATGGGGCGCCCCTGCGTGGCCTCATCCACGACGTCCATCCCCGAGGCCGGCGGCAGCCTCGCCCACTATTTCAATCCATGCGACACCAACGACGCCTACCGCCTCATCCACGACACCATCTCAAACCAGCCCGCCCTCGGCGAATGGACGGAACAGGTCCGCTCCCGCTTCAAACCCATCCCCTGGACAGACAGCGCCAGAGCCGTTCTGGCAGCATTCGACATGACCTGACCGACGACGCCGCCCCTACCCACCTTGCCTGCGTGTCGGTAGCCGCGCACGCTCCCCTTTCCCTAAGTGCGACAACAGTAAAGACCCATGACACTCTGGCTCGATATCGACGATCTGCTCACCTATCTAACCCACCACAACCGACCCAGCGGCATTCAGCGCGTCGTTTACGAACTTTCGAACGCGCTTGATGAACTGGGCGGCGATGGAATCCGGTTTGTTCACAGGGGTGAGAACGACCGTGACCTGCGGATCATAGAATGGTCTTTCGTTCAGAACATGTTTCAGAACGTCACCACCCAGACCCAACCGCGCCCGTCACAAAAAGACGCAAAACAGGACAGCCTCTCACGTCTCGCCCCTGCGAAACCAGAGGCCCGTCCCGCGCGTGCGGACCTCTCCTTCGCGGACCTTGACCACCTTCACGATGTGGCAGGATTGCAACAGGCCCTCCGACTTCAGAAAACAGTTCTCGACCACACACTGCAGCTTCCGGCCTCCATCTTGAAGCTCAGCGCACGCGCTGCCGAACGTCATATCCGCCGCCAGCAGCACGCTTGGCACAAAAAACAGGTCGCATGGGCAAGTCGGCGGCGGCATCTGAAACAAACTGATTTAATCAGCCCCATGGTCATTCTCTCGTCCGGCCGGAAGCTTGAAGAACTTGCACGCCCGGGTGACGTGTTCCTGACTCTTGGCGCGCCATGGCACCACAGGAACTACATCCATACCATCCGCTGGCTGCGCGATGACCTGCGTATGACCTATGGCCTACTAATGTATGATCTCGTGCCGGTCCGCTGCCCTGAATGGTGCAACCGGGACATGATCCTTGCCTACACGGAATGGCATGAGAACATCCTACCCTTGGCAGACACCATTTTTGCCATCAGCAAAGCCACGGCTGCAGACGTGCAGTCCTACCTGACAGAACTGGACATCGGCACCTCCATCACCGTCCAGCCCATTCCGCTTGGCACGGGCTTCGGCCTCGCCGACATGCACGTCGCCAACGAGCCCCTCATGAACGGGCCTTACGTCCTGTTCGTCTCCACCATCGAGGCAAGGAAAAACCACGCTCTGCTCTTCCGCGTCTGGCGCAGACTCCTCGAAGACCTACCCGAAGACCAGGTTCCCACTCTCGTCTTCGCAGGCCGGAAGGGTTGGCTCGTCTCCGATCTCATGCAGCAGCTGGAAAATGCCGGCTGGCTCAACGGTAAGATCCGCTTCATCCAGAACCCCACCGACGCCGAGCTACGCCGCCTCTACGCCGATTGCAGCTTCACCGTCTTTCCTTCTTTCTTCGAAGGCTGGGGTCTACCCGTGACGGAAAGTCTTAGCATGGGGCGCCCCTGCGTGGCCTCATCCACGACGTCCATCCCCGAGGCCGGCGGCAGCCTCGCCCACTATTTCAATCCATGCGACACCAACGACGCCTACCGCCTCATCCACGACACCATCTCAAACCAGCCCGCCCTCGGCGAATGGACGGAACAGGTCCGCTCCCGCTTCAAACCCATCCCCTGGACAGACAGCGCCAGAGCCGTTCTGGCAGCATTCGATAGCCTCATATGATGAGATCCTGAACAGCTTGTGACCTAGAATTGCTTTATGAGAACGAATGGGAGGTAGGAGCAGGCCTAAGGTATTTAGTCGTAGGATTTGATAGACTGGATTAATATTGAATCTTTCGGGCTCTGGAGTCCAGATTTTACAAATATATTCTTAAGGTGTGAGGGCATTGAGCCTTCGCCCAAAGTTATAGGCCGCCATGAAGTCGTTGAGGTGTGTCCTCAATTGCTCATGGCTGTCGTAATGGAAACGTTTGACGGCTGCTTCCTTGATTGTCTGGCTCATCTGTTCCACCTGACCTTTCGTCCAAGGATGATTGGGTTTTGTCAGACGATGTTCGACAAATTTCCAGACCGTCTTCAGGTCGGCTGTCCCGACCAGTTGTGTGACAGAAAATTTACTTGTCTGATCGATGGCAACTAAGAGTTACAGCTTGCCTTCAGCAGTCTGGACCTCGGCAATATCGATATGAAAAAGGCCAATGGGATAGCGTTTGAAGCGCTGGCGTTTGGGGCTTGTCTCCCTTAATGCCCGGCAGCCGTGAGATCTCGTGAGGCTGAAAACAACAATGCAGAGCCGAGCGTGTCAGATGGGGAATGCTGGCCTGCAGGAGAGAAAGGCAGTCATTCAGTGGAACCAATGTATGGCGCCGAAACACCCCGATCATCACTTCTCGTCCGTCTCGGAAAGGACCGTTAATTGGGGCTCTTTTGGTCCTGTCTTCTGGTCTTCGACAGCCTGTCGCTTCCACTGACGTACCCCCCGGGAATGTAGCCATTTAAAAGTAGAGTCCAATCAAGAAGGATACGGACGAATGAAATGCAGCAGCTGCTTTACGGAAAAACAGATCATAGGGGTTCTGAAGAAATATGAGGATAGACTGAAGGTCTCGGATCTTTGCCGTAAATATGGGAGCACTGACCCGACATTTTAAAAATAAAAGACCCGCTATGGTATCCTTGGGGTATCGACTAAAGGCGCTGGAAGATGAAAACAACCGCCTGAAACGTCTTTTGGCTGATGCCACGTTGGATAATGCGGCACTGAAGGAATCGTTGAAGTAAAGTGGTAACGTCTGTCACGACACGCCATGTGGTCCGATACATGCAGGAGGTTCTACCCCTTAGCCTGTGTGCTTGTTGGTGTTGCCAGGCGTGTCGCACGGTACGTGTCTGCCGGAGCGGACGATGCTGTCCTGCGACATCAGGACGGACCTTGCGAAATGCAACATCCAGGCGCCGATCAAATCGCCGGGTGACGACTAGGTATGAGCGGACGCTTTATAATCAGCGCTACCGTATCGAGCTCATGTTCGGCCGGCTGAAAATCAACTGCGCCCTCGCAACCCGATACGATCAACTCGCCGCCAGTTTCATGAGCATGGTCCATATGTCCACAGCCAGATACTGGCTCAAATTCGTCCACGTTGCCTCGCCCATAAACTTATAAGGAGAAGCATTTGGCCTCCTCAATCACTGCAGGAGCCGAGCTAGTAAGGTCCACTTGGTGTTGAATGGGGTATGATCTCGGTCAGGGCAATCTTCGACGCACTCCACAGACGGTTCGGTGTCAGTGTCGGCCAAATGTTCCTTATAGCGGATAGCGGTCTATCAGTTATCATCTCCGAGGGATGGAACAATCCGGCACTGCATGACGGATAACATGTGTGGATTGCCTACTCCGCGGCATTGAATATAAATGCCGTATGCGCAATCCACTACAGATACGATACAAACGACTAATGTAACGATCCCGGAAATCATTATGCTTCACAAGTTTATGTTCGCGTTTCACACGTTCATTGAACCGCTATTCATGGACACCTCATTGACCCGGCCATTACGGGGGCGCTGATGAGTATCAATTTTGCTACCCCAGACGTCTCAAAATTACCTGATCAGCGTGAAGAATTACAAATGTCTCTCCTCCATGAACGGACTGTATTGTAACTCTTCAAAAAGCTGGATAATTTTGTTTCGATTAAGATACCTCGCTTACAGATTCAAGGTATTCGGGAGGTACATACGTTTCCAGAATGCCCCGTAATATGGGAGGAAATGCTATGTGTTCTTTCCCGCCAGGGCCTGATACAGCCACGAAACGTCCATGTCGATACGTTACATGGAAGGTACGGCCATCTGAAAACTTCATATCTAGGGTGGGATATACGCCGTGTCCAGAGACTGGCGTATAGTTGATTTTGGCAAGGTCTTCAAATATATGCCTGCGTCTTTTCAGGCATTGGTAGAGCACATAGGTCCGTAATTCTACATGTCTGCTGCCATAAGTCGTTTTACTGATCAGGTAGATATCAGGGTTATTATAATTTTTTCCAGTAGGATTGTTATGTTCCCAGGAATTTCTGCCAATACGGTGCTGCCTGCAGTAAGAAAACGCCTGCGGGCATGAAATCATTAAATTCCACCAGTACCGTGGACACGGGTAGCCATGATATGTTTCCCCCCGATTTTCCATCGCTTTCATGTCCTTGCGGATTATAGTCGCCAGTGCGCGCTTCACATTCCGAACCAGAATAGCAGATGGTACTATTGGGAGAAGCAAGTCGACTGCGCACACAAGGCTCGTAAACAAGTGTTGGCTCTGACTATGGTCACGTTGCCATTTACTATCGCGCCTATTTATAACACCCAGCCAATTCTGTGACCGTTCACTATAACTGCGCTGCTTCGGGCCACATAAATTATCCTTCCCAGCCGTGTAGTCACCCAGCGTCAGCAACGCGCGCTGCAGCAGGTAGCGCGGGCAGGCCAGGACTGTTGGACTCAGAAGAACATGGAATATAGCTGTGTTGCGGGCAAACTGCGCCTGGTCCGGGTGGTGCGCGCCTTCGGGCCAGGACTGTTCCAGGACTGCCCATATCCGGCCGCGCAGGTAGTCATGCTGCTCACATACTATGATGGCAGCCTCCCATGCCGGGTAGGCGTGGATCAACCATGCCTTGCAGCATTCTTCATGCCATTGGTTGGGAACAGCGGCGGTGCGGTCTGGCGGACTATTCGCGCCGGGCTCCTCAGCCATCCAACCATACAGGTCGGCATGGTGTTCAGCCATCCTGCCTAGCGAGCGGCAGATCCTTATGAAAGCCGGTACATCGTCAATGGTATGGTTATGAACAAGATTATTCACCACACGCTGCCAGCGACGATAAGCCTGCGGATTACCCACTGGGTCTCCCCCGGCATGGATGTAACAGACCAGTGCATAAAACAGGGCCTGTGCTTCGTACCCTGCGCGCGGCGCCAAGGCAGAAGCCAGGGTTGCCGCGCCATCACCACTGAAGGGCGCATGGGCAAATGCCGGGTACCGCAGGTAGTAGTCCAGCAGGCGCGTGATCCGCTCCAGCGTCTTACCATCAAACAGGCTGAAGTTTTTCAGGGTTGTAGGCGGATTGTAGTCGTCCGCCGTCCTGAGTTGCCTGATATAGGCCTGCTCTTTGCCGGATAGCCTGTCAAAGGACGAGGCTGCAGTTTCATCACACTCGCGGTAGAATGCCATAAGCATAAAAAACCGTAGATAAAGCCGGTTGTATTCATCCGTATGCGCGCTGCCCTGCTGGCGCACCATACCCCAGAACAGGTCGGCCCATTGTGTATCCAATTGGTGCGTGAACCGGTCATCACCGAGCGCGTTAACATCCAAGTGCCCGCATAACCCGGCCTTGAAGTTTTCAAACGCGCTCAGACTCCTGCCGCGCGCGTTCATGCGGATGTACAGGTCATCCGTGAGTTTGAACGACCCGATATCCAGAAACTGGAAGGTAATGCGCGCGCCCTGCCCGTCACGCCCGGTCAGGCGGGCGTATAGACCGGATTCACATGGGCCAAGGTCAACATGCAAAGCATCAAGCATGGTCAGGCAACCCTCAATCGTAGGGTCATCCATCCATGCCAGATGGAACCATGTCTGGTCGCAGATGTGATCTGCCATGCCTGCGCCGGTCATAAGCCCGGCCCATAGTCCGCTCAGCGCGTCCTGCTGCACGATGGCATCAAAAAACCGCCGTGCGCTTTCGCGGGTATGATAGGTCAGGCGACTTGTACCATGCGGTGCGAACCGACTGCGGAAATCCGCGATCTCCCCTTCCTTTAAAGCCAGATACCAATGCAGCAGGAACAGCGTGGTCAGGCGCTGCTGGCCATCGAGCACCGAAAAGAACGTAGACGTGCCACATGTGTGATGGACCGCAGGCCCGGCATCCGAGTGCTCAGGGTGAACATCGGCGGACTGCTCCTGGCTGCCGTAAATAAAATCAAGGTCAAGCGGCAGGCTGCGCTGCCCGGCCAGAAGGGCATCTTTGATGGCATGGAGAAAGTTCTGCCGCCGGGACTCTTCCCCTTTCCTGCCCTGGGCGTAATCGCGCTGGGCTACAGGGATGCGGATGATGAAATCTTGCGTGCCAAGCAGGTCGTACAGGCTCAGAGACCGGTTGGTGCTCATAACTTGGTGCCTTCCTTTTCCCAGTTTTCAGCAATTTTTTTTCAGGAATTTTTTGATGGTTTCGATGATGGCCCCCTGATAGGCATCACGGTCGATTTTGCGCCAGTACATCATATCATCGGTATCAGGGCTGTAGTATTTCAGGAATACATTGGAAGTGCATGGCGGGACAAATGTATTTGTCGCATCAAGATCAAGTATACGCGAACGCTTTATGGGAAATATACTGTCGCCATAACTGCGGTTAGTGTGCCGGTCGAGCAGGGTCAGGTTGCCAAGTGTATCCTTGTTATCGTCATCTTCGCCTGCCGTGTAATGTGCTGTCACAGCCCTGACCAGGGCAGCAAAGGCCGCCGGGTCCACGCTATCCTGATCCTTAAGGGCCTGTGCCTGATTGTACAAATCGGTTTCGCCCAATTGGGTAGGACTCAGAAAGCGGCATGCGTATTCCAGCCATTTCTGGCTATTGTGCAGCATCCTCCCACTATCATGCAGGCGGCTGTTACTATCGCTCTCGGCCATGGGACTGATGTGTTCCACATCCCAATAATTCATGTTGTAAAGGTCGAACTGGAAGCGGGTATTGGCGCTTCTGTTATTGAGCAGTGTTGCAATATTGAAGAACAACAGGGTCTTGACCACGTCTGTGCGGGTTCCACGGTAGCTCAGTTCCTCTACCTTGTGCCGGCCCACCATGAGGCACTCCCCGTTCAGCCGGAATCCCGTCCTTTCGCGCAATAGCGCGTGGAAAGTGGTGCGGGAAGGACTGTTCTGATACGCTGCCCACAGTTCGGATACGAGAAACTGACGTTGTGCAGGTTTCTCCTGTTTGTGCGACGGTGACGATATGGTCACCATGAAACCTACCAGATGGAAGATCGTGCGATCACGGTACCATTCCTGCATGGTCAGGAAGCACGCCCGCACTGCCTGCCAGCACGCTTCGCGCCTGTGCGCCTGCTTCCTGCGCACGTCAGCCTTGCTGGCTTCCTGCAGCGCGCGTGAATCGTTACTGGATTCCGGCCCAGGTTCGAGTGCCTGGACAAAGCTGAAGAAGGTAAAGTGCGCATCATGCGTGCTGGCGCCCCCGTTATTCCACTGCCGTGCCACAAGGTCCAGTATCAGTTCGATGCGGTTGGCTTCTTGCCTGGTATTGCTCAGGAAAAACCAGAAATCATCGGCCTGCAGCACTCGTTCCATCTCATCCCACTGCTGGGCTATGCGCTGCTGTTCCAAGGCGCCCGTTTTATTGTGAAAATTACTGTCGCGCAAAAACAGAGCCTTGACCAGTTCGGCATCAGTCAGCGGGATCCGACCCATGTTCAGGCGGGTGAACACGGCAATGGCGTTTTCCTGCGCATCGACTTCGTACCAGATGATCTTGGCATTGGGTTCGTCTGCTGCCTGCAGCATGCGGGTTATGGCCGCGCAGGCTTCTGGCGTGTGTTTGTGTTCATCACGCCATTGCGCCACCGCGCTTCTGGCAGCGAACATGTGGTAAAAGTCGATGTTCATATCGGCCCTGTCCTGCTGCATGCTGCTTAGGAATGCTGCACTGTCAGGGCGGGTCTGATATTCGATCGTATAGGGTACTGTAACACCCAGCGTGGTCAGGATGATATGGACGGTAGTCAGGCGCTGTTGGCCATCAATCACTTCCCATGCTGCGGGAGACTGTGCATCAGGTACGCGCCGCCTGACCACAACAGGTTGTAGACAATAAAAGCTTTGGCCACCCTGGTTCTGGCTGAACTGCCACAGGTCATTCAATAAATTTGTGACATCCTGCTGCTCCCATCGGTATCCACGCTGGTAATCCGGTATAAAAAAATGATGATTTTTTAGTTCTGAAATGGATTTTTTGCACAAGGTACTAGTACCTATCATAGAAATAATTCCAAAATAATTAAGACATTTATATTACGACATATATCATATCCAATATTGAGCAACAAACCATCCTTATACTCTATCGTCATCATTCGGGTGGCGGCAGTCCCCGTAAGATCTGTAGCGTATCATGCGCTTGCTAATCAGGTAGAGGGATCAAAGAACCATTAATTAAATTTCTTGCTAACTGATTCTTGAACTCGGCGGAGAAGCATTGATGGTTCAGAATAACTCCGCCCAGACCACGAAAATTCATAAAAGACAGGCGATCGTTGATCAGATATTCCGTCCGTTCGTCGGAGAGAGTCTTCAGTGTCCGGATCACCAAGATTTCAAACATCAAAGAAACCGGGCTGCTTCATGCAGCCATCCCCCATCACGACAGAAGGGATAGAACCATAGAAAAACACTCAAAAATAAAAGGTTTTTAGAACGCGCCACCTTGTGAAACCAGCCCAATAGGCATTTCCCTCAAGTCTGTCATATCTTCCCTGATTGCTTTTCTTGCCTCAGCGTAACCGGCTACTTTCTCGGCAAAAGATGTCCCGTAAGCGAAAAAACGTCATTCAGAAGCTGCTTTTTACTTACCTTTGTCCAATATTTTGTTAAGTGATTGATAGAAAGCTACCGAACCTCAGTTCTGAGGGATGTAGAGCAGCTCACTGACTAGGTCACGTTGACAAAAGACCTATCGGTCTGGGGTAATATCAGATTCACTTCCTGGCCGTGGGATAAAGGGCAGAGAAAACTGGCTGGAACGAGGCGATCTAACTGGTCATAAATGGACGGTTATTGGTCCGCTTCTGCCTCCTGAGCGTGGACGTTGAGCCTGTCCAGCCAGAGACAACCGCCTGTTTCTCAATGACATGTAATATTTTCTACGCACGGGATGCCCTTAGCGGGACCTGCATAAGCGCTACAGCAAGTGGAGTTACGTTTATGTCAGGTTTCGCCCTTGGGCTGAACAGAGCGTATGGGATGCCCTGCTGCAAACCCTTGTAGACCTAGAACTAACCGATAACTGGCAGCATAGGGTCGACGGCACGGTAGTCGGTGCGCATTCACAGGCCATCGGGGCAAAAGAAGTGCTCATTCTGAGGCTTTTGGTCGGCCACGCGGCAGCCTTACGAGCAAGGTCCATACCCGATGTGAGAGTCAGGGACGTCCTCTCGGCTTTACCCTCACCGGTGGCCAGACCTCGGGTTACAACGCCACAACGCCCTGATGACGCTGCTTGTCCCGAACCCGAAAGCCAGGCTGGCCGACTGGGGCTATGACAGCGGCGGTTTCCGTCAAGACCTGCTAATCCGTTGGATCCTACCGGTCATTTTATCATGCAAAGACCGTAGTGCAACCACAGAAAACAGATCAGCGGCGTCACAGTGACCGTAACTGCCTCAGGGGATGTTCAACCATCCGCGCCTAGCAACCCGCTACGACAGGACTGCCCTGTACTGTACAGTACTGTACTGTACAGTACTGTACTGTACAGTACAGTACTTTATCGGCTTCCTCAACCTCGCCGCAGCAAGATTTTAGGTTAGGTCTTTTGTTAATATGATCTAACAAGATCGCATACTGGCGCATAACCTCAACCTGGTCTTTTTGTTCATTTTGAACATAAGGCCCTGCTGCCAGAACCTGAATGGCCAGCATTCCAATGCTTCCTGGTTCACGCGCACCGATCGACAGGAGAGCGTTTCCATTTGTCCAACGACATGGAGCGGCTTCCTTGACATCCCAGCCTTCGAGCTGATCGCTCTTCAGGTGCTGGTCAAGCTTGCGGGTATCACGGGATTCAAAAAACTGAATACTCCCCACAAGAACGCCGAGATAACGACGGTCATCCACAAACGGGCCAATCGTATCGCTAGGACGGCAGGTCCGAGACATCATCCGGACCTGCTGAACACCAGGCGGGATCATAAACACGCTGTGTCCGTTATTTTCACGAACTCTGCGAAGAGCGACCCCAGCCTCAGTCACAAGATGAAGATCCGCATCGTCAACAAGTTTCTGCTGCGGGGCTTCAAGACCAAGACCCGCATACTCTGCCCGAGCTTCGAGATTCCGAAAAATTGGCTCAACCTGATGACGGGCAACCGTCAGCGCAGCTTCGCCATCTTCTTCCCAGGTCTTGACGTTTTTGTCACCGAACAGAGCCAGCGTTCCACCCTGCGCAAACGTCGAACGGTTCCCGGTATCAAGATAGCTTTCCGTCAGCGTACCGTCCGCCCAAATGACCGAATGAGGGTCAGTCTCGACATGATAATATGTGTAGCTGGTGAAAGAGCGGTCATAGAAGATCGAACGCCCGTTCACGAGCATGCGGACCGGAATAAACTGCCCGTCAAAGAACAGGCAGTGTTCTGGCGTCACAAGAAGATCCTTGTATGGCACGCCGTCAGAAACTGCATTTTTCAGGATGCGGACTGGATATCCGGCTTTATCATCAGGAAGATGAGAACGGACAACCATCTTTTTATGACCAACCCATTTGACCGAACGGGTCAGCTCTGCAGCGTTCCGCCAGTCATAGACACAGATCTCGTCACCAATCGCCATGTCTTCGACGGCGCGCTCGCCTGTCGGCGTCCGCAGCATGGAACCAGCAAGGAAACAAACCTCAAAAAGCATGCCATCCTTGGTAAATTCAACATATTGCTGCTGACCAATTCCGGGAATGTTCAGAGTGATTGGGCTGCCATTAACGAGATTGATGGTAACAGAATTACCATCAGAAGAATTCACGACATTCTTCACATTGGCCTGGCTCAAGCCAGCGATTGTGACCCCGTCAGAAGCTCCGCCAGATGTCCCATCAAAGCCACTGATAACCGTCGAAAGCGTCCCGCCAGAGGCCAGACCACTCACAACAAGGCCAGTATTCGTGCTGCCGCCCATAATAATGGTACCGCCAGCATCCGCCCAGATCGTCGCTTGACCACCATTTTCAAGGCTAACGGTCGCAGCAGACATGACAGCACCGCTTGCAAGATTAAGCGATCCTGCAGCGCTGACCGTAATATTGCTTGAGAGGGTAGCGCCCGACTGAAGCTGAGCTTTCCCGCCAGATGTCACCCAGAGCTGGTTAACGGTGCCCCCACTGGAGACTGTCAGTGTGCCATGGACTTCACCGCCAAAGAGCTTGCCCCCGTTGGAGATCGTGGTGTTGCCACTGTAGCTGCCAGCTAGCCCACCAGAGACTGTTCCGCCAGAGAGCACAACCGTATCACGGAGGTCTCCTACAGCAACAAAGGCACTAGCTCCATTGCCAACAGTAATACTACCTGCTGAACCACTCGTTGCATCCAGGAAGGTGCCAGAAGCTAGCGTACCTCCAGAGACCGTACCTTGGTCTGTAATGTGACCAGAGAGAACAGTACCTGCCGTTGCGGAAAGCAGGCCACCGGAATTAACCGTCGTGTTTCCTCCAACAGATCCGGAGATTGCCAGAAGTTGACCACTGGAGCCGACTGTCAAATCAATAGCGGTGCCACCACCTGAGACAGAAACTATACCGCCGGACAGAACCGTGCCGCCGGACGTGCTTCCGCCGTTGAAGACGCGCTCGGTTCCACCATTGCTGACCGTTACGTTCGAGCCTGACGCACCATCCTGAATACGCAGACCAACGCCACTGCCAACGCTGAAGTTCTGGACCGCACCATAATTGCCCAAACCATCAGACGTGATCTTGATATCAGCGCCAGACTGGAAAATATTCGTTGTCGAACTGTCGAGAGTACCTGCAAGCTCGAAATACTGGCCACCATTCCCGATCGTGTTGGACACGATTGTTGAACCGGAATTGACATTCAACTGACCACCGCTGGTGACTGTGACGCCAGCAATCGTGCCGCCGGAGCTTCCATAAAGCCAGGCACCTGCGCCTGAAACAGTCCCGCCGCTGACCGTACCGTTCTGGATCGCAACAAACTTTCCGGCAGACGTCAATGTCAGACCACTGACAACGCCCCCAGAAGCAACCACACCCGTGGCGCCAGAGCCGCTTACCGTCAGACCAGATGCAAGGCCACCATTGACAGAAACGGAGCCGCTGACAATTGCTGCCGAGGCAGTACCACCAGTGGAAATGACCAGAGAACCGCCAGATGCAACGGCTGTTGCACTCGCAACCGCACCAGAAGAGACCAACTGTTGCCCCCCTGAGAGCACATTGGCACTGACAGAATTCCCAGCCAGGAGGTAGTCACTCGTTCCAGAGGAAACAATGGTATTATACTCGGTACCACCATTAAGGTAAGTATAAGCACCATAATGATCAAGAACTGTATTGTAAGCAACGGCGCCGCTAAAAATGTTCAATGCCGCGCTGGTATCTGGTTCATTTCCGATAATACCACCACCAGAGAGATGGAGACTGGATGCAACGGCCCCGGAATACAGGAAGGCACTTGCATTATTGGCAACCATACCGCCAGAGATAACGCTTCCGGCCCAGCCCTCAAGAACGCCACCACTCTGAACAAGCACACCCGATGCTGTACCACCATTGAGTGTCAGGTAACCGCCACTCTCAACGATGCCTCCATAAGCACTTCCTCCGGAAACGACATTCCCGGAACCACCGCTCACCAAGACACTAGAGGCACGTCCACCGCTTTGAACTGCCAGAACACCGCCACTCGAAACTGTCGTCGCGGAAGCCGCAGCGCCAGAAGAAACAACCTGGGTTCCACCAAACTGAACCTGCGTTCCACTTACAACTGCGCCAGACTGGAGGTACTCGTCACCACCAGACGTGACAACTGTGCCCTTTACGGTCGCACCGCTACTGACGACAAGCGAGCCTGCGACGGTTGTGCTGGAGGCTGTACCGCCGGAAAGAACCGTTTCTGTACCACCAGAAAGAACCTTATTGGCCAAGGTCGTACCAGAGCCAGAGACCGTGGCGGAACCAGCACTGGCAATCGTTGTTCCAGAAGCGGTGCCTGCAGAAGAAACCAGCAGGTTACCACCGGACAGAACCGTGCCGCCGGAAGTGCTTCCGCCATTGAAAACGCGTTCGGTTCCGCCATTGCTGACTGTTACGTTCGAGCCGGATGCGCCGTCCTGAATACGCAGACCAACGCCATTGCCAACGCTGAGATTCTGGACCGTACCATAATTGCCCAAACCGTCAGACGTGATCTTGATATCAGCGCCAGACTGGAAAATATTCGCTGCCGAACCATCCAGTGTCCCAGCAAGCTGGAAGTAATGGCCACCGCTCGCAATCGTGTTGGAACCAGCAGTCGATCCGGAACCTGCAATAATTTGTGCCTGGCTTGTGACGGTAACCCCTACTACCGTACTGCCAGAATTGGCAAACAGATAGGCTCCGGTCCCACTCAGCTGACCGCCACTGACGATGCCTCCGGAAAAAGCAGTAATGGTGCTGTTCTGCGCGGCAGACACATTAATGGCCTGGCCACCACTAATGGACAGGCCCGCACCAGAAACTAAGCTATAGTTAGAAACTATGCCCCCGACATCATAAACGTCAGCCCAGCCAATGGCGGTCCCTCCGACGACAGTTGCGCCTGCAGAAACGATTGCCTGCGTGAACGCTGTTCCACTCGAACCCGCACCTGAAAGCGCACCCGACAGCGTGAGGGCGCTCGTTATTGAGCCAGAATTTGCATATAAACTAGTGCCAGAAACGGTTATACCACTGATCAAAGCACCCGAATTGTTCGCAACTGTATAGTAAGCGGAAACATTATAGGAAGATCCATAATTATTAAGAACCGCACTTAATGTTGCGCCACTTAAAACGCCGCTGTTATAGACAATACCGCCACCTTGCATATTCAGATCAACGATCCGACCGCCCGACAGAATAACGACGTTTGCCGTGTTCGGAGACACATTCGACGCGGAAGAAACAACGCCTCCGCTTGAAACGTTCAGAACATCGTTCGCTCCGAGCACAGACCGCTTGAAGTAACGCCAGATTTTATATCCCACTGTGTCATATTTTAAGCCTTTTCGCGCTGCTCATGATTGAATTTTTCCGAAAGATGGATTGATTTTATTTTCCCGATCACGTGTTCGCTCGTAATCAGGCGTGTGCACTCGAACTGTCGGGATGTGTTCGCGTGCCTTGGGCACCACAGAAAATCATGGTGATCGAAACGCTCTTTTGGATCATTCCAGCACGAATTGCAGACATGCCAGTTCATGACACGGTACGGCGTTTCGAATTCGTTTGTTGGATGAGTAAAGCCGGAAATCATCACAACAGGAGTGCCGGTTGACCACGCCAGCCAGGCCAGTCCCGAGCTTCCTCCGATAAAGAAATCAGCGTGCTTCAGCCATCGAGCACGCTCTGCAAGAGGACGATTTCCCGTCTGATCTTCAGCCCCGTGTGGAATATGGTTCCAGACGATTCCGGTTCCATGGACCGGCTTCTGATCAATGCAGACAACACGGTATCCCTGAGTTTTCAACCAGGCGATAACCTCTGCCCAGCCAGTCGGATTGTTCCAGTACTTGCATTGAGACGATGCCTGGACCGCGATGCAGACATAAGGTTCCTCGAGAGGACGTCCCTCATCCAGGAGCTGAATTTTGGCCGGTTCTTCTGCGGGATTTACACCGAGAATGTACGCTGCAGTCTTATGGAGTCCGACGAAACGGAAATCTGTCGCCTGCCAGTCACACGCGGTATCATCGAAAAAGAGGCCTAAGCTGTAGGTGGCGTAAAAACGCTCCGCCAGTTTCTGCTCTACAACGTCTTCATGCGTCACAAAGCGAATATGCGGATAAGCAGATTCAAATAAGGGCAAGATCAGCTTTGACAGCGCACAAGTAAGACGAGCGCCATGCTTCTCTGCAAATCGAGCGGCATAAGGCATCCAGGCCAACGTGTCGCCCAAAGTTCCAATCGGAAACTGGACCAGCACGTCCTGCCCGGTCGCATCGTAATGATGGGTAAAGACGGGAAGATTTTCCGAAGTGGTACTCTCTTGCCAGACTTCAATCCCGAACCTTACGAACCAGCGTTTACTGGAGGTCACCAGAGCGTCTGTCAGGCCGCCATGCTCGAACAGAACGTTCCCCGTATCGAGATCGCGGAGCTTGATACGCCACGTTACACCGTCTTGAAGCGGTAATTTAACCCGGCAACCTGCATTGAAATCAAACCTTATTCCCTTAGGCCCGGCTTGCGTCGGAATCGCAAACACCGGGGGATAAGGAGAAGGAGCTAGCGACGTATTTTTATCTGGGGAAAGTGTCTGCTCTTCCGACATCACAAGAACGCCACGACTGCTGCACGAGAGATCGCGCAAGGACCTGTGATGACCCCGTTGCAAAAATTAAAACTCATTATAAGCCAATCAATTTTGTCGCGTTAGCCTTCCATTAACAGTGGATTTCACTTGTGTATCGAAGTATTTCTGCAAAGAGATTTGCAAAAATGCTTCGAGAACAGGAGTTCTCAGATCTCGGGCAGACTGCTAAGCGGATATTTCGAATTTTGATAATAAATAGCTAACAGGTATAAATTTGTGTTTGATAAAACTCGCAAGGCGGCACTAAGTGATCGTGAGGTTTTTGCTGTTTTTTTTCGTTCAGAAAGTCTTGCAAAAGCGGCCGATACTTTAGGAACCTATCCATCGACCATTTCGCGAACAATTCGGGCGCTTGAAGTGCAGTTGAAAATAAAACTGATGGAAAAAATAGATGGTAGAGTTTTACCAACCCAAGAGGCGATGATTTACGGAAAATTTATTGAAAAAAAAGATAGAAGAAATTAGAAGATTTGAATTCAATTTGTCTCATAGTATTTTAGAAATTGATATTATAGCGACTGAATGGCTTCTTAATAACGTTGCCATTCCCGGTATACCTAAAAATGTTAAAGAAAATCTCGATATCCGAATAAATTTGTCTTCCAGTGCTAGCCTTAATAGCATTAAGCCAGGTAAACCTACTATCTTTATTGGAAGCAGTAGAGAAAATAAAAAAAACCCATGATATGTTATTGAAAAATATTTCGATAGTGAACATCGGAATATTTTCTCCATCAAATTGTAGTATTGTTGACTTTAATAAGATTTACACACCAATTGAGATAAGCAAAATACCTCTTATTGATGTTGTGGATGGAAACACATGCAGCCTAATTAAATTTTCAGGAGAAGCGTTCGACAAACTTCCCAACGCGTTAGGCATTGTTGATGCTTTTCATACCGCTTTCGAAGAAGGCATGACGCGGGGATGCCCCTTTGTTTCATCTGAGTGTGTTGTCAGAGACGCTGTATCAAAAAATTTATGCACCGAAGTAAAAATATCTCCTTCACTAGACCCTGTTTATATCTATGTAATTTTTTCAAAATCAGAAAATCGTATATTTATGGAAACAGCTAGGTCCATACATGAATATGGAAAGATACTTTTTTCACATAAGTAACTTTCCAATAAACTTATTTGTATGGTTCTAAGAGGTAGATAGTCGAGAAGAAGACAGTCGGTTATCTGTCATAGCGGGTTGCGAACCGCCACCAGTCCTTGAGCCTATGGAAAGTGAGGGATCGAAAAACCATTGATTAATGCGTCTGGCCCTTGATTTCAGGATTGTGGTGTGTTGATTGATGGTAGCTCGAACGATGCCGATTTTTCGAATAAACAGTCCCGTTTGTGACTTCTGGTCAGAAAAAACACGATCAACATGCGATCGAATGACCGACTTTCCGGTGTTGGATTTCTGGATATGCCTGGGCATAAGTTTGAGGTGCAGCTTCTTTCCTGTGAAACTTCGAGACAAAGCCCTGCTTTTCCATGAAATCTTCACTGGCATTTGAGCGATAGTCTCCTGTCAGAGAAATATGCTCTCAGCCGAGTGGTGCGATATGCGGCGTCATATCATCGGAAATAGAGGTTTCGAAAAACCTTTGATTGACTGCTCTTGCGCCTAATTTCAGGTTTTTGACGTGTTGATTTCTGGTTCCTTAGCCTGATTTTCGCTCTGCGATTTGAGCAGAGCGAGGGTTTCATGCTCTGGGTTGCTACGAGGCAGCGTTAATCCGCTTTAGGAGGAGAAAGCGGCGCATGTTGTAGACGATATTGGCCAGCCCGATCCTCATGGTGGCCCGCGTTATCCCTATGGTTCGGACGAACAATCCTGTCTGCGATTTCTGATCAGCAAAGACATGCTCGACACGGGATCGGATCACCGACTTCCCGGCGTTGGACCGCTGGATATGGCGGGGCATGGGTTTGAGATGAGGCTTCTTCCTGTGAACCTTCGAAACAAATCCCTGCTGTTCTCATTGGCTTTCGAGCGGTAGGCTGTATCAGCCCAGACTGTTGGTGCCATATTGGTTTTATCCAGTAGGCCCTCGCGTAGTCTGGCACCATCGCTGGCCGCGGCATCTGTCGCCTTCCATTTACGGATCAGCCGGAATTTTCGGTTGATGGAAATATGCGACTTGTAGCCAAAGAACGGGATGGCCAGATCTGTTGCGGGCATATTCCCGTCATCCTGGCGCTTTGCTTTCGTGAACTTCAGCGTCCAGCGTGCATGACGATCCTTGTGCGACAGCTTTGCGGGTTTGTCCTGCCACTCCTGTGGGATCCGTCCTTCCCGAAGATACTTGGTGTTCCGCTGCTTTGGAGCAGCCACCAGTGTGGCATCCCGGATCTGGCCTGACATCGTTAAATACCCGGCGTTGCGCAGGATTGCGTCAAAGCGGTTGAACAGCCCATCGATCGTACCCGCCTGTGTCAGACGTTCGCGGAACAGCCAGACCGTTTTGGCATCCGGCACCTGATCTGAAAGCTCCAAACCAAGGAAGCGCATAAAGGAGATGCGGTCGTTGATCAGATATTCCGTCCGTTCATCAGACAAATTGTTCAACGTCTGGATCACCAGAATCTTGAACATCAAAACGGGATCAAATGGCGGTCGTCCGCCCTTGCTTCCATCGGAATACGCCAGGGTCTTGTCCAAATCAGGGCGGAACGCTTCAAAATCCACAGTCCGGGAAAACGCCTCAAGTTGATCGCCAAGCCCGCTCAGGCGAGCCAAACGCTCTTCAACATCAAAGAAACCCGGCTGGTTCATGAGCCAATTCCCCAAATCACGACATGAGGAATGGAATCATACAGAGAGACCCAAAACTAGCGGTTTTTCGAACCCTCCATCTGCTGCCGAGCGCTTCGGCGATCTACGCCCGGATGACCGACGCCCTCAACCATCCCGAAGAACGGCTGGAAGCCGCCGAGGCACTGCGGGCACTGATCGAGAAGGTCGTGCTTACTCCCGGCCCGAACCGGGGCGAGAGTGACGCGATTCTGTATGGAGAACTGAGCACAATCCTGAACTGGATTGAGCGGCAAGCCATTGGAAAGGCTAGAAACACGAACACTCCCGGAGCTTTGCTCACGGGAGTGTCGGTATCACTGGTTGCGGGGGTAGGATTTGAACCTACGGCCTTCAGGTTATGAGCCTGACGAGCTACCGGGCTGCTCCACCCCGCGGTGGTAATGGTGATGTTGGTGTTTTGGGAGTGATGAGTGGGCTAGGGGACCTGGCGGCGACCGACTTTTCCGCACCTTGAGGTGCAGTATCATAGGCGCTGAGGGATTTCACGGCCGAGTTCGGGAAGGGATCGGGTGTAGGGCCCTCGCAATGGCCACCAGGTCTTCTAGCCCACCCAGTCTTTTTGAGAGTGGGTGGAGGTTGGTGTTTTATGAGTGTGGCTGATTTCTGTGCATGTGTTTGATGTGAGAAGTATGAGCGATTAGGACCGGTTAGCTGCATGCATTACTGCACTTTCACACCCGGCCTATCAACGTGATGGTCTGTCACGGCTCTATGAGACCTCGTTTTGAGGTGGGTTTCCCGCTTAGATGCTTTCAGCGGTTATCCCGTCCACACTTAGCTACCCGGCTGTGCCACTGGCGTGACAACCGGTGCACCAGAGGTATGTTCATCCCGGTCCTCTCGTACTAGGGACAAATCCTCTCAAGTCTCTTACACCCACGGCAGATAGGGACCGAACTGTCTCACGACGTTCTAAACCCAGCTCACGTACCACTTTAATCGGCGAACAGCCGAACCCTTGGGACCTGCTCCAGCCCCAGGATGTGATGAGCCGACATCGAGGTGCCAAACCTCCCCGTCGATGTGGACTCTTGGGGGAGATCAGCCTGTTATCCCTAGAGTACCTTTTATCCGTTGAGCGATGGCCCGTCCACGTGGGACCACCGGATCACTATGGCCGACTTTCGTCTCTGCTCGAACTGTCATTCTCGCAGTCAGGCGGGCTTATGCCATTGCACTCGACAGCCGGTTTCCGACCGGCCTGAGCCCACCATCGCGCGCCTCCGTTACACTTTGGGAGGCGACCGCCCCAGTCAAACTGCCCACCATGCAGGGTCCCGGACCAGGCTTACTGGTCTCGGTTAGACATCAGAAAAATTCAGGGTCGTATTTCAAGGGTGGCTCCACCGGTGCTGGCGCCCCGGCTTCAAAGCCTCCGACCTATCCTACACAGGATTTTCCTGATGCCACTGCAAAGCTGCAGTAAAGGTTCATAGGGTCTTTCCGTCTGACCGCGGGTACCCCGCATCTTCACGGGGAATTCAATTTCGCTGAGTCGATGCTGGAGACAGTGGGGAAGTCGTTACGCCATTCGTGCAGGTCGGAACTTACCCGACAAGGAATTTCGCTACCTTAGGACCGTTATAGTTACGGCCGCCGTTTACCGGGGCTTCAATTCAATGCTTGCACATCTCCTCTTAACCTTCCGGCACCGGGCAGGCGTCAGGCCCTATACGTCATCTCACGATTTCGCAGAGCCCTGTGTTTTTACTAAACAGTCGCTACCCCCTGGTCTGTGCCACCCAACCATGGTTGCCCACGATTGGGTCTCGTTTATCCCGAAGTTACACGAGCAATTTGCCTAGTTCCTTCAGCATCGTTCTCTCAAGCGCCTTGGTATTCTCTACCAGTCCACCTGTGTCGGTTTCGGGTACGGTCTATACGCCAGAGCTATTTCCTGGAATGGTCGAAAAGCCTGTTCAATCCGATAAGGACAGACAACATTTCTCATTCGTCACTTCTGGCAGGCCTAGGAATATTCACCTAGTTCCCATCGACTACGGCTCTCGCCCTCGCCTTAGGGGCCGGCTCACCCTGCGTGGATTAACCTTGCGCAGGAACCCTTGGACTTTCGGCGACAGTGTTTCTCGCACTGTTTGTCGCTACTCATGTCAGCATTCGCACTTCCGATATCTCCAGAGGGGGTCACCCCGCCTCCTTCGCAGACTTACGGAACGCTCCGCTACCGCGCATTCATAAGAATGCACCCACAGCTTCGGCACGTGGCTTGAGCCCCGTTACATTTTCGGCGCAGGGTTTCTAATAGACCAGTGAGCTATTACGCTTTCTTTAAAGGATGGCTGCTTCTAAGCCAACCTCCTGGTTGTTTTGGAATCCCCACATCCTTTCCCACTTAGCCACGATTTAGGGGCCTTAGCTGGTGGTCTGGGCTGTTTCCCTCTCGACAATGGACCTTAGCACCCACTGTCTGTCTGCCGGGCTATACTCCTGGGTATTCGGAGTTTGGTTAGGTTTGGTAAGGCTTTGGGCCCCCCTAGCCCATCCAGTGCTCTACCCCCCAGGGTAAACACCCGACGATCTACCTCAATAGATTTCGCGGAGAACCAGCTATCTCCGAGTTTGATTGGCCTTTCACCCCTAGCCACAGCTCATCCCCGACTTTTTCAACAGGCGTGGGTTCGGCCCTCCAGTGCGTGTTACCGCACCTTCAGCCTGGCCATGGCTAGATCACTCGGTTTCGGGTCTTCTGCCAGCAACTCATTCGCCCTATTCAGACTCGCTTTCGCTACGCCTACACCTAACGGCTTAAGCTCGCTGCAAACAGAAACTCGCTGACCCATTATACAAAAGGTACGCCGTCACCCCATAAGAGGCTCCGACTGCTTGTAGGCGTCCGGTTTCAGGTCTCTTTCACTCCCCTTATCGGGGTGCTTTTCACCTTTCCCTCACGGTACTTGTTCACTATCGGTCACTAAGGAGTATTTAGGCTTGGAGGGTGGTCCCCCCATGTTCAGACAGGGTTTCACGTGCCCCGCCCTACTCGAATCCTCACCAAGACACTACGCATACGGGGCTATCACCCATTATTGCCGGACTTTCCAGACCGTTCTGCTTCTTCTTGGTAAGGCATTGGCCTGCTCCGCGTTCGCTCGCCACTACTAGCGGAATCTCTGTTGATGTCTTTTCCTCCAGGTACTGAGATGTTTCAGTTCCCCGGGTTTGCCTCATGCACCTATGTATTCAGTACATGATCCTCTTGCGAGGGGGTTGCCCCATTCGGACATCCACGGATCAAAGCCTGTTCGCGGCTCCCCATGGCTTTTCGCAGCGTACCACGTCCTTCATCGCCTCTTAGTGCCAAGGCATCCACCGAACGCCCTTCTCATTCTCACACCATCAAATCATCATTGCTGATGAAACACATGCACAGAAACCAGCCACACCCTGAGGTGGTGCCGACGTCTGTACACGACAGTGTCAGTCACACTCTTTTTGTCACCGTCTGAATGCTTCATCCGTTCTCTTAACGCCGCTCTTCAGCCTAAGCCAAACAGCAGACGGGTCAGACCAACCCGAGAACGGTACACGCAGACAGTGCACCAACCTATTCACACTCTAAAAGACCCAACATCCCTGACGCTTCATCCGACTATGCGGTGACAGGATCAGGAAACAGACTTCCCATTTCCTATGATTTTCCCAGTGACCAGATTTTGAGCTCTTCACCACATTCAGGAGACCGAAATCTCGACCAAAGGTGGTGGAGGCAGACGGGTTCGAACCGACGACCCCCTGCTTGCAAAG
>NZ_JBDIWI010000001.1:1927500-2287605 GCF_039638325.1 Gluconobacter sp. OJA
TACAGCGCCCGACCTCGCGCAGCTTGTGGCGACGCAGCGCCGGATCGGATTGGTCCACGCCCGCATGCGCGTCCCGATGCACGTCGTCATGCATGGGGCACGCCTTCTTAAAAACACACTGAGAAAACTGCTTTTCGAGATTTTCCTCACACCTACCGATCTATCGACCGCCATCGACTACATCGAAAACATGATGGATCTGGCTATCGAAATGATGAGCCGAGAGTTCGTAAGGGATCTCCAGAAAGAAATTGAGACAGACGAAGCGTATCGACTTGTTACGCTCGGGCAGGACGTCACTCTTGAACGAGAAGTTCAACGTGCAGCACTCCTTGACTGGGGGCACAAGATTTTACTCGCCATTTGCTGCAACGCTCCCCCTCCCCTCCCCTCACTGGAAAGTTCAGGGTTTGGGCTTTGGCTCAATCACAAGGGAAGCCTGCTGTTCCCGAATACGATGGGTATCGAGCACATTCGAACCTCAATGCGTCGTATAGATCGTGTTCTGATTCCAGCTCTATCGGCTCAGGTTCCCCCTGACACAGCTCGCATTCACGAGCTACAGGCCCAGATAGAAGAAATCCGCTTCCTTATGGACGACCTTTTTAAAGAGAGTGAGGCACTTGAAAGCGGGCGCGATCCTTTAACCTCTACTCTTAATCGCCGTTTTCTACCGACGATCATGGCGAGGGAAGTCGCTCAATCTCTCCGTCGGGAAGTTCCGTTCAGCATTCTTATGATCGACATTGATCATTTCAAATCAATCAATGATCGCTACGGGCACACTGGTGGGGATGCCGTCTTGAGAGGTGTCGCTGAAAAGCTAATCTCCTCCTGCCGGACAAGCGACTTTATCTTCCGGTATGGTGGTGAAGAGTTTCTGATCGCGTTGGTTGAGACGGATATAAAGAGAGCGTTCCAAGTCGCGGAGCATATTCGTGAAAACGTCACGCATATTCTCACTCAGCCAACAGGTTCTTCATTTTCTGTGACGGTTTCGATCGGAGTAGCCACATTTGATGGACATCCGGACTATACCCATCTCATCGAAGATGCCGATCGCGCCCTCTATTATGCCAAAGCTGAAGGAAGAAATCGAAGCGTCATTGCGACCGATGCTTTAGCGAGCCTTCCGCAGCTTCAGTAAATTTATATACTCTAGGAAAAACACCCCTATCTGAATTTGTTCTTACACAAATTCAGATAAGAGAAGCGCACTTGAGAGCTTACTGCTCGTTCATTGCGGTATTCAGGATTGCAGCAAGACGGACACCTGCCTGCTGCAACCGAAGCTCGATGATTGGCCAAGCAAGGGCTGTATAGGCGTCCTTAATATCTGCTCCTTTAATCTGGGGAAGTGCGCCATAAGCAACAGACCGTGCCAGGGAATGGCTTTCGTCAGCCCAATCAATAACGGCATGGCGAACATCACCACCAGAAAGATCAGCCACCCAGTATGCCGTCTCATCAGGTGTGATAGTCGACCCCAGTCGAGTGGCTTCATCACGAGCACGACTGAAGTCGATGGAATAATGAGGCCCAACAACCAAATTAGCCTGCCGATCCAGCACGCCTTCATCCCATAGGGCATGGAGATTCATATGCCCATTTGCGGTATCGCCAAAATATGAAAGGCGGATAGCATTCCCGCCTTTATCGTTATTCCGCTCCGCAGCATGCAACGGCTGATGCAAGTCACCAACCAAGTGTACAACCCACTTCAAAGCATAAAGCCGCCGCTCCGGAGAGGCCGTGTGATCAGCAAGGGTTTTTTCCAGCTCGGGCAATTTCTCAACGACGCAGTTTCCATCCGCACAGTCGCGGGCCTGGTCATATGCTGGCTGAGAAACATCTGTATCAACGTAATGCCAAAGTAGAGTCTCTGGCTCTCCGCCCTTCTTTTTAGGAACATGTCCGATCGTATCTGGCCATGATGCGACCTGATCCAGCGTTTGATGACCTTCCATTGCCAAAAGTGCCGTTGTTGCTTTCGCAGCCGCTGGCGTCAGGCGATCCTGAGCAATATCCGCGACAATCGCATGGCCATACGGTCCCCAGGCGAACGCCTGAGAAGTCATTCCTATCGTAGCAGCACAGAGCAGAGGGACAGAAAGAAGCCAGGAGCGCATAAAAGAACCATCTCGGACGTTATGAAGTCTTATTGCTTTTCTCACCCTTCCCAAACACTCACAAGTGACTCTCTTGGTACACTGAACCGATTAAAATGACCGAACGGTTCGGCCTACCCCTTCCCTCATGGCTTCTGACCTCGTAGAGAGGATTAAGGACTAAAATGACTGAAATGGCGTGACGCAATTGCAAAAGCCACCTGCCCCGCTAGACCCAGCCCAATCTCCGCAGTGGAGCCTTACGTCAGAAGGGAACAGCCCTCTTCTGACACTTCGGGGTGTGTGGCTGGCAAGAACAGGAAACATTCCTCAGTTTCCGAAAGACGGGCTGCGTGCAGCACCTGCTGGAAGCACCATCACCTTTGATATGTCCCCCATCACCGACTGGGACACAGGGCTGATCGCTTTTCTTTGGGACATTAAACGCAGCGGGCACGACAGACATATTACTCTGGATGCTCAAAGCTTACCGGCCCCTGTAAGACAGCTTCTCGAACTCCTACCCGACGCCTCTGATGGCCCTCCTCCCGCGCCCGCCAAGCGTCTCCCCGTTCTTGAACGGATTGGAGGGCACACGATCAGTAGCCTCACTGAAATCGGCACCGTTACGAGTTTAGGTGGGATGACCCTTCGCGGAGGGCTTCAAGCTCTTACGGGGCGAAGCCGGATGCGTCTTTCAGATCTTCTGAGTGACACTGCAAATGCCGGCCCTCAGGCATTGCTAATTGTAGGCATCGTCAATTTTCTGATTGGTGCCATTCTTGCATTTGTTGGGGCGGTTGAGCTTCAGAAATTTGCTGCCGGTATTTACGTTGCAAGCCTTGTTGGCATCGCCATGGTTCGTGAAATGGCCGCCGTCATGACCGCCATCATCATGGCAGGACGAACCGGAGGCGCATACGCAGCGCGCATTTCCACCATGCAGGGCAATGAAGAAATTGATGCCCTTAACGTCTTCGGCATTCCAACATCCACGTATCTGATACTTCCGGCAGTCCTATCGCTCGTTATCACGATGCCATTTCTCTACCTCTACGGCTGCCTGATCGGCATGCTGGGAGGGTTCGTGGTCGCAATTTCCATGCTCGATATTACGGCTGCTGGCTATTTCCATCAGACAATCACATCCTTCGGTATCGGCCAGTTTATTTTCGCATTTGTTAAAAGCATTGTCTTCGGTGCGTTCATCGGGCTGACCAGTTGCCGGATTGGCCTGAAGGCTGGACGATCAGCCGCTGATGTTGGCATCGCTGCCACACGGGCTGTTGTGGTGGGAATTGTCGGCGTCATTGCGATTGACGCCATTTTCGCCGTTATCGCCGACGTGCTGGGAATCTGACGCATGACCGATACCAGAAAAACCGTTCTTTCAATGCAGGATGTCACTCTCGCATTTGGACCGAAGGTCATTCAGAAGAACATCTCTTTAGAAGTTAAGAAGGGCAGCATTTTTGCCGTTATGGGCGGCTCTGGCTGCGGCAAGAGTACACTTCTGAAAAGTATGATTGGCCTGCTTCGCCCCACGGCTGGCGAATATCAGGTCGATGGCGAAGATTACTGGTCTGGCACTGAAGCAGAACGAACAGAGCTCAACCACAGGTTCGGCGTTCTATTCCAGAGCGGTGCTTTATGGAGTTCCATGACTCTCGGGGAGAATGTCGCTCTTCCCCTTCAGATGTTCACGGACCTCAAGCCAGATGTCATTCGTCGGCTCGTAGAACTCAAACTGGGGTTTGTAGGTCTTCTGCCAGCCATCGACATGTCTCCGTCAGAAATCAGTGGCGGCATGCGGAAGCGTGCTGGCTTGGCACGAGCAATCGCACTGGATCCGGATATTCTGTTCTTTGACGAACCCTCTGCAGGTCTGGACCCAATCACGTCGGCACGCCTGGATGACCTGATTCTCAATCTCCGAGATGGTCTCGGCGCGACCGTCGTTATCGTCAGCCATGAACTCTCCAGTCTGTTTCACATCGCCGACGATGGAATATTTCTGGACGCGAAAAGCAAAATCCCCATCGCACACGGCTCTCCGCGAGACCTGCGCGACCACTGCGACGAACCTCAGGTCCATGCTTTCATGCATCGGGAACGCAACGAAGAAGGACGCAATTGATGAACAAGCAGGCTCTCGTAGGCGCCTTTGTTGTAGGTGGGATCGGTCTTGGCGTGGCAGCTTTTGTGCTGTTCGGCAATTTCCATCCCTTCACCCGTATGGAAAAAGCTGTCCTTATTTTCCATGGCGCATCGTCCGGCCTGTCGGTGGGTGCACCCGTTACCTTCCGTGGGGTTCAGGTTGGCGCGGTCGATAAGGTCGTCATCGAATATAACCCGCAGACACGAGACGCCTATATTCCGGTCTATGTCACGATGCGGCCAGACAATATTACCCTGACAAACAGCAGTGCCCACCATTTTCCAACAATCCGGAACCTCGTATCTCAAGGCCTCCGTGGAGAAATGAATCTCAAAAGTTTTGTCACGGGCTCTTCAGAGATCGACCTCGATTTTGCGCCTGATACACCAGCGGTCATGCATCCTGACATCGCCACCCTCACGGAAATTCCGACAAAACAGTCTTCCATCCAGGCGATGACCCAAACCCTTCAGAACCTACCGTTCAAGGAACTTGGCGACAACGCCAACGCGACCCTTGCCGCTGTAAGGGAGCTTTCTGACAAGCTGGACAGGGATATGCCGACCCTGATCGAAAGCATTCGTGCGACATCAGACCATAGTCGCGACATGATCGATGCGAGCAGAGACCTGGTTACGCACCTTCAACCGGAGCTTGAACATACCCTCAACAGCCTGAACCGACTGGCTGATGCCGGGTCCGATCAGTTGACTGCACGTGGAAAAGAGCTCCAAGCCCTGCTGTTAAGCAGCAATCAGACGATCCAGAAGGCTGGTGAAAGTCTGAACAATATTCAGAGCATTACATCTCCGCGCTCAGCGGACAGGGCTAACCTCGAAGCCAGCCTGCGCGATATCGCAGCAGCAGCCTCTGCCCTACGCGGCTTTGCAAACGATGTTGAACGTAATCCGCAACTTCTTCTGACGGGACGCCACTGATGAGACTGCACCTCGCCTCGCTCACTCTTGCTGGCCTGCTCCTCAGCGGCTGCTCCTCTCCACCAGTGCGGTTTTATACGCTCGGCGCGCCCGCCATCGGAAATGATCTGGCAGGCAGCACCGCATCAGCAACCGTATTAGCTGTCGATCCTGTCATTGTTCCTGACTACCTCGATAGTCAGGACATCCTTGTCAGAAATGGCGATCTTCTAGATCGCAGCGCAAATGGCCGATGGGCCAGTCGTCTGTCCAGAGGCATTACAGATCTCGTGACAGCGCAGCTCTCTCGCAGCTGGCCTTCTGTGTTCGTCACAACACATCCGACAGCAGGCTCTCCACAAACCCGGCTGGTGATCACTATCAACCGGCTGGATATCACGAAGTCAGGTCAAGGTACGCTAGAAGCAGACTGGTCCTTTGTCCCTGCTGACGAGCATCACCCGGTTGTACACCAGCGCGCCAGCTTCAGCACTCAGGGATCAACAGCCACAGATGACGGGATCACTGCCGTGACACGCGCGCTCGTGGATCAGCTTGCCGCTAAAATTGGAAATTCGTCCCCCGCAATGTGAGGGATTTTCAAATTTATAGAGGCCTTGAAAAAGGCCTCTTCTTTAATGTGTCTAGGCTTCTGGCTGCACATTCATCAACGCAGCCACAGCATCCCATGCGGGAGCAGCATCAGCAGCGCCATGACGTGTCGTTGCGAGCGCCCCGCACGCTGACGCAACCCGGACAGCCTCGGAAAGTGGCTTTCCCTGCGCCAGAGCGAAGGCCAGCCCGGCATTGAAACAATCCCCGGCCGCCACAGTATCAATGGGCTCTATGTGAAACGGTGCACTGTGACCGCTGCGTGTTCCATCATGCCAGAAAACACCCCGGCTTCCCATTTTTACAAGGACCGATTTCACGCCCTTTGCCAGAAGCAAGTCCGCAGCCCTCGCCGCGTCTTCTACAGTTTCTGGCCGAATGCCTGTTAGCTGAAAAGTTTCACTTTCGTTCGGGGTTAGAATATCGATTTCCTGCCAGAGCGCATCCAGAAGCCCCTTTTTCGGCGCAGGTGCCGGATCGAGCACAACTATAGCGCCCTTACTCCGCGCTTTACGGGCGGCTGCCAGAACTGCCTGCTGAGGCACTTCAAGTTGCAATAGAAGCACTGCCGCGCGCTCAATCCAGTCCGAGGCTGCGTCAACATCGGTTTCATCGACGGCCATGTTCGCACCACCAACAACGGTGATGCAGTTTTCTCCGCTCCCATCTATCCCGATCAGCGCAATTCCCGTGGCATGAGAGGCGTCTTCTCGCAGCGGAGAGAGATCCACCCCAAAACGCTCCAGCTCCTGGCGCGCCTGCGCACCAAAACCGTCCTGCCCTATACGCCCTGCCAACGCGACCTGAACCTCGGAACCGGACGCCAGACGCCCAGCCGCGGCAGCCTGATTACTGCCTTTACCACCGAGCATGACGGCATAGCTTTCACCATGCACGGTCTCCCCGGGAAGAGGCAGGCGAACGGCCCGAGCAGTTACATCAATATTGATGCTTCCGAAGGACAGAATCAGAGGCTTTGAGTTCGGCATCAGTTTGATCTCAGAGAATTCGAGGAATATTTCTTTAGCATCGGGGGCTAAGAGGCGTCAGCAGCAAAGGAACATCTTGTTTCCACGGGCTTTTTTTTCGCATTTTTGCCCCGACAGCTTCGACGTTGTTTTTTACTAAAAAGTCGTGAATTTTCGATATTAATGGTTTCATTACTAGGATAGGGTTTCGCAGGCCTTGGGGAAACAAGGGGGCCTTTTACCGGCGTTTCCACAGCAGAACCAAAAACATTTTAACTGACAGGGTAAGTCTAATTATGTCCTCTGCCAATCGACAGACATCCTCTCGAACTGCCACGAAAAAGGTAGCGTCCGCCTCTCGTAGCAAAAAAGCCACCCCTGTCGTTCTGGAGGCCGTTATCGAAGAGTCTCCTGTCGTGGTAGAGCCAGTTGAAATCACGGAAGAGCCTGCAAGCGGCCCATTTCTTCCTGACCTTGTCTGTGCTTTCGACAAGGCGTGGTACATGCGCGAATACCCGGATGTGGCAGCATCTGGCCTGGATCCAGCAACGCATTATCGGGACGCCGGATATCGGGAAGGCAGAAAACCCAATCGCTTTTTTGACCCGGAAAAGTATCGTGCAGCCAACCCGGATTTAATGGAATATGAAGATGATCTTCTGATGCACTTCATATTCTACGGTCTGAACGAAGGTCGCAGCATCAGCTAATCCCTCTTTAAGCTTATTACACAGCGGGGCGCAGATATCTGTCATTTCATGAACCCATGCGCCCTGCGGCTTGCCCTTCCCTCCTGAACAGAAGAGAGTTGTGTCTTCGAACTATGTCAGGAGTCCCTGTCTCGTGAAAAAATCTCGCCCCCGTCTCGCTATCGATATGGATGAAGTGATTGCTGACGCCTTCACCGCTCAGCGCCTGTGGTACAAAGACACGCATGGATATCGCTGGACAGAAAACGAGTTGAAAGGCCACCATTTAGGGGATCTGGCAACTCCGGAACACGCTGCGGGAATGCAGGCACTTCTGCATGATGGACATTTCTTTGCTGACCTTGACGTCATGCCCGGCGCCAAGGATGCGCTAAAATTTCTAAGTCAGCATTTCGACATTTTCATTACGACAGCCGCGATGGAATACCCGGCGTCCTGCGCTCCCAAGTTCCAATGGCTTCAGAAACACTTTCCCTTCATTCCCGCGCTGAACATCGTATTCTGCGGTCATAAAAGTATTCTTGCTACCGATTTCCTTATTGATGACAACGTACGACATTTTCAGCATTTTCAGGGACAGGGCATTCTATTCTCTGCTCCACACAACCTGAATGTGGAATGGTCCCCACGGGTCGCCAACTGGAACGATGCCGTTGAATATCTGATGCAGCAGCATCCAAAAACAGAAGCTCTATAAAACGCTTCTTTGCAGCCTCAATCCCGGAAATTACAGCATTGTAAGCTAATAGGCTTTTTTGCTTTTGGATTTGTGGTTCTGTTTAAGATACAGGTTTTCACCCTAATTTTTTCAGCTTCTGGTCAGTGAGCACATTCCGTTTATGTCCACCCCTTATCGCGCTGGTGCGTTTCGCCTCTCCCCTGAAGATTATCGCGCGCTAACGGATGCCGCCCAAGCAAATCCAGAAGCATACTGGCAGGATCAGGGAAAAAGGCTGGACTGGATTAAAGCACCATCCAGCGCGCACGACACCGGGACGGGATGGTTCTCAGATGGAACGCTGAACGCCAGTTTCAATTGCCTGGATCGGCACCTCAAGACCCGTGCAGATCAGACGGCTCTGATCTGGCAGGCAGAAGAAGCGGAGCACATCATCCGCCTCACATATCGTGACCTGCATGAACACGTATGCCGTCTGGCGAATGTCCTGCGTGATCACGGTATTCGTCGGGGGGATCGCGTTGCAGTTCACCTGCCAACAGTGATCGAAGGCGTGGTGAGTATGCTGGCCTGTGCACGGCTGGGCGCAATCCATGTCGTGCTGTTCGGCGGATTCTCGCCTGAGGCTATTGCAGATCGGTTGGCCGACAGTGGCGCCAGTTTGGTTATCACGGCCAATGTCGGGCGTCGTGGCGCGAAACGCATCCCTTTCAAGACGACAATGGACTCTGCTCTGAGCCTGCGTCCCGACAGCTTGTCCGTAAAGCATGTTCTGGTTGTTAGTGTCACAGACGAACCCGTCCCCATGCAGGCTGGCCGTGATGACATGCTCAATCCACTGCTGGCATCGGCTTCGGCGTCATGCCCAATTGAAACGATGGCCTCTACGGACCCGCTGTTTCTACTGTACACGTCCGGAAGCACAGGCAAACCAAAAGGCATTGTCCACGGAACAGGCGGATACCTGACCTGGGCCTCCTACACCCACGAACTCGTCTTTGATCATCAGGCAGGTGATGTGTTCTGGTGCACGGCCGATATCGGCTGGATTACCGGTCATACCTATGTAGTTTATGGCCCGCTCTCGAACGGCGGCACCGTTCTCCTGTTCGAGGGCATGCCGTCTCATCCGAAGCCTGGTCGCTGGTGGGATGTTATTCAGGCCCATAAGGTCACCACATTCTATACCTCTCCCACCGCCATTCGTGCCCTGATGCGCGAAGGAAACGATGTTCCCCGCGAATACGACCTGACCTCTTTGCGGGTACTTGGAACTGTCGGTGAGCCGATCAGTCAGGAGGCATGGTCCTGGTTCGATGATGTCATTGGTGGTGGGCGTTGTGCCTTCGTAGATACCTGGTGGCAGACTGAAAGCGGTGGCATCCTGATTTCGCCCGTTCCAGGCGCGGTCAAGGAAAAGCCAGCGTCTGCAACACTCCCACTTCCGGGCGTAAATCCCATCCTGGTTGACGACAAGGGAGATCCGCTGGAGGGCGCAACAGAAGGTGTGCTCTGCATTGATGGATCATGGCCAGGTCGCGCACTGACGATCTGGAACGACGATGCGCTCTTTGAAACAACGTATCTTCGCCCCTACCCCGGCCATTATTTTACGGGCGATGGCGCACGACGCGACGAAGACGGCTATTACTGGATCACCGGCCGGGTTGATGACGTCATCAATGTTTCTGGGCATCGCATCGGCTCTGCCGAGATTGAAGACGCTCTGGCTGCAGAACATGCGATTGTTGAAAGTGCCGCAATTGGTATTCCGCATGACCTGAAAGGTCAGGGCATCGTCGTGTATGCTGTGGCCCGTGATCCGTCCCATCCTGACTTGGAAATGCTTGCCGTTCGCGCCATCGCTGCGAAAGTCGGGCGTTATGCGGTGCCCGAAAAAGTATATATCGTCCCTGATCTTCCGAAGACGCGCTCTGGCAAAAATGTCAGACGCCTGATGCGCAAAATTGCCTGCGGCGAGACTGATGGCCTTGGAGACCTCTCCACTTTGGCTGATCCAGAAATTGTGGAAGTTCTGATCGCTATTGTTCAGGGCTAACCAACCGGCACGACCAGCATTTCCAACGCAAGCTGGTCGTTGTCCTGCGAGGTTAATGTGATGAAGCTTCCCCGGCGCCGAAAGCTTCCCCCATCATGGCGAACGGATGTTCTGGCAGGGCTTTCGCTCGCTTTTACAAACATCCCGCAGGTCCTTGGTTATGCCCGCATTGCGGCTATGCCATCCGTCACCGGACTTTATACGGTTCTTCTGCCTCTAGTGGGCTTTGCCGCCTTCGGCTCTTCCAGACATCTTCTTGTCGCGGCAGATTCCGCAACTGCGGCCATTCTCTCTGGCGCCGTTACAGCCATGGCTACACCAGGAAGCGCACACTACATGGCTTTGGTCAGCGCCACCGCGCTCCTTGCCGGGATGCTGCTTCTGGCGGCCAGATTGTTTCGCCTCGGTTTTTTGGCAGACTTTCTTTCTCGAACAGTCCTTGTTGGCTTCATGACAGGGGTCGGCGTCCAGATCGCCATTTCCATGTTTCACGACATGCTCGGCATCCAGACGACATCGCATAACCCCGTGATGCAGGCGGTCGAAACTCTCACTCAGGCCGATCATCTCAACCTGACATCCACCCTTACCGCCGGCGCCACCGTAGGCGGCTTGCTCTTTCTAAACCGGTTTTCCCCCCGATGCCCTGCCGCATTACTGGCTGTCATTGGCGCTATTCTAGCAGACAGAACAGTCCCATTCCTGACGCGGAATCTCTCGACGCTTGGCCCTATCCAAAGCGGACTGCCGACCTTCCAAATACCCATTATCAGCTGGAATGAACTGCTTGCGCTTTTTCCGGTGGCAGCCTCATGCGTCTTCGTCATCATCACCCAAAGCGCTGCGACATCCCGTGTGTACGCAACACAGTTCGACGAAGAACTGAATGAGAACAGGGATCTGACGGGATTGGCAGCTGCCAACATACTTGCGGCAGTCAGTGGTACCTTCACGGTTAATGGCAGCCCAACTCAGACAGCTATGGCAGTGCGAGCAGGTGCCCGGAGTCAGGTCGCACAAGTTGTCTTTTCTCTTTCCACCCTGATCGTGCTCCTCTTCCTCACCACGCCTTTGCAATACCTTCCACAATGCGTACTCGCTGCGATTGTCTTCACTGTCGCGCTGGGAATGATCGAAATCCGCGCACTGCTTTCAATCCGTCAGGAAAGCCCGGGGGAGTTCTGGCTTGCACTTGTGACAGCGGCAGTTGTTGTTGGCGCCGGAGTAGAACAAGGCGTTCTGACAGCCATCGCCCTGTCGCTGTTTCGTCATGTGCGCCACAGTTACGATCCTCACACGGCCGTTCTTCAACCCTTTACTCCTCAAGGCCCGCTGGAAGCCGTTCCAGCCCGCGGGGGCCTGGAGAGTGAGCCTGGACTCATTATCTTCCGCTTTTGTGCGGACCTGTTCTACGCCAACTCTACTCGCTTCAACCGAGACATCCTGACGTTGCTTAGCGATGCCCCGCACCCCGTTCGCTGCATTCTCATTGAATGCAGCCCCATCACGGATATTGATTATTCGGCAGCCAACGACCTGCGCCTGTTACTCGCAACACTCAAACAGAGGCAGGTAACGATGATTTTTGGACGCGTAAGCCAGGATCTCAGGGCAGATATGAACCGGCATCATTTGATAGTCGCAATCGGTCCAGAAAATATTTTTGAAGAACTTCACACTGCCCTTGCCGCCGCCAGGCGTTATACAGACGCGACAAACCATACACCGGGCAGCATCGCTCCCACACACACGCCATCATGATGACCTTCTGGACGACACCAAGATGATATTCCCCGCTTACTGGAAGACCGTCGGACCATGATGGATGGCGAACAGGACAAGAAAAAAGATCTCGGCAGGCGGCAAAGCAAAAAGGATCGCACCGCGACAGCGCTAGCGTGGGAGGCACTCCGGCTGTTTTCTACTCAGGGATATGAAGAAACGTCTGTCGAGCAAATCGCCGAAGCTGCCAATGTCTCCCGCAGGACACTGTTCCGATACTTTTCAGGCAAGGGAGACATCATCCTGGCCTGGACCAGCGACATGACTCAGGCATTTAATGATGCGATTGCGTCTGCCAGTCCGGATGCTTCGTTGCAGGATATGGTCCTTCTGGCCCTTCTTCCGGTTGTTCGAAGGATCACCGCCAACCGGGAATACGCCTACGCGCTCGTACAACTCCTTGAGCACGAGCCCGCACTTCGGAGTGTCAGTCTGCAAAAATATGAGGAGTGGGAAGAGGCACTTGCCAAAGCCCTCATGGACCGCCTCCCCCCGACAGATATGCCATCACTAGCTGCAAGACTAATTGCACGGACCGCGATTGCAACTTATCGCACAGCTGTGGACGAATGGATGAAGACCGAAGGCCGCACAGATCTGGAACATATCCTGCGCCGTGCCTTCACGTTCCATCCTCTTCTCTGGATGGAAGACAGCCCTCTCAGCCTTGGCTGAAAGGGCTTTATTGTCTCAAAGATCCAGTTCAATCGTGAAGTGATACGTCCGTGGCAGGCCAGCAACCGCAGAGTTCGTAGCGCTTCCACCACCGTTGATGCTCGAGGGGTAAACAGAAGCCCAGTAGCTCTGGTTCGTGACGTTATCGACCCCAAAGCGGAACACGAGAGGCTGGTGATAAACGTGCGTTGCATAGCGCGCGCCCAGATCCAGCGTCACATAAGACGGAGCAAACGTGGTGTTATATACATTAGCCGCCCGGCGCCCCATGTAATGCACGTTCGCATTGACAGCGCCGCCTTTAAGAAATGGCAGTCGATAATCAATCAACATGTTCGCCATCAGAGGCGGCACGCCAACAACCTGCTTGTAGGACGTCTTGGCCACACCCGTGTTCAGCAGTTGAGCATCCAGCCAGGTCATACCGCCCAGAATGCTCAGATCCTGCGTCAGATTTCCTGAGGCCTGGAATTCAACGCCGTAATTCCGCTGCACACCGTAATTGGAATAAACATACGTAACAGGGTCTGTATAAGCGAATGGGCGAGACATTCTAAAGCCGGCAATATTCAGCTGCAGTCTTTTGGCCACCAAAATCTTGTAACCAACCTCATACTCTTCTGAACGCAGAGGAGCTGTCACTTCGTTTTCATTCACAGCGCCTGCGGGTGCCGAAGTGCCAGCCTGCAATGACCGCCCCCAGGTGAAATAAGCCGTCTGATTGGCCGCCGGCTTATAAAGCAGACTTGTCATCGGGCTAAAGGCAGCGGCACGGCTGTAGGACGACGTTTTCGTGCCACTCGTTGCATAGTTATTGGTGCTCAGCCAACTCCAGGCCAGCGTGCCCATGATGGACCAGTGCTTGCCCAGAGAAATCGTATCCCCGGCCAACAAGGACTGCGTCATAGTATCAGCAGATTTATAACGTCCGGAATAATAAGGCTGTGCACTCGGAAATCTCTGTGGGTTGCCGATTGTCGCCTGTCCCAGAGTCAAAGTGCCAGTCGATGACGTCGGGTTGTAGTTCCCCATGACGTAACCGTTGGTTCCGATTTCGATCTGGTGCTTCAGTGGGCCCGTATGAAACGATCCATTCAAATAAGCCGTATTGCTGCCCGCCACGAAATCATTCGCCGTCGTCGCAGCTGAAATTGTCTGACGGTAAAGTCCCGCAGAGTTCAGCAGCTGGTTACCCGTACTGAAAACATTTCTGGCAGCATTCTGCCACATCCCACCCAGCTTCAGGCTCCAGTCATCATTGAAGTGATGAATGATCTTCATCAGGGCAGTATCGGTTTCCATGTTGTAACCGGCTTGCTTCTGACCATATCCCTTCTGGCTAAGATCAGGAGCATCCGGTAGCTGAATAGTCGTTGCGTACGAAAAGCCACCCGGATAGCCGCGCTGGGCATATGTGTACTGACTGGCATCAATCTGAATGACTGTCTTCGGTGAAAGGTGAATGTCGAAATCACCACTCACCAGGTTACGCCGCAGGTGGGAGTCTGCGACGTAACCCTCCCCGTTCTGGTTCAACAGGTTCAGGCGGTAGCCAAACCACTTGTTGTGGCCGACCCGACCTGAGACATCGAGGCTTTCCATGGGGGCGCCAATGGAATCAACACCCACCACAAAACGCTCTGTCTGCCGGTCTGTCGGGCGCTTCAATGTGAAATCAAATGTGCCCGCCGGATTTTGCGGACCATACACCGCACCAGCCAACCCATTCAGAACCTGAACACTATCAAACTGCTCCGCAGCATAAGGTGTGGTGATGACCATGTTGAGGCCATCCATACGCGTGTTAGCAATAACGTCGCCCTCAAACCCACGGGACTGAGGCCGACTGGTATTCGGATCACCACGCATTTCAAGCTGGGCAGATGGCACGAATGCAATCAGATCATTGATGTTTCTGGTCTGCTGGTTAACCAGAACGTCGTGCGGCACCACCATGACAGACATCGGCGTATCCAGAATGGATCGCGTGCCAAGGGGGCCAAGAGAGGCTTCCTTCGTGCGGTATTCTGCTGCCGTGCCACTTCCGTTACGACGATGAACAGTGATATTCTCAGGTTCAGACGCGCGTACAGACTTCTTCGTGGCTGCTTCCGGAGTAGCTTTTTCTTTGGTTTCTGCCGCATAAGAGGGAACATTACCCATGACAGATCCAGCCAGAAGGTACAAAGCCAGCCGCGAGAGTTTCATGCCTGAATCCTGTTCGTTGTTCTAAATTCTCCGCACCTTCTACATTTTGGCACTCAGTGCCACAATTTGAGTTTGCTCAAACTGCCTGATGTGGCGATCTTTTGAGGCGCACTGTCTCTTCAGAAACACAGTTCGTCATGGTCTGCATTCCGGAGCGCCGTTCTCTTAACTGGGATGTGCGGCTGGAAACCGCCAGAAAGCGGCTTTCTCTAATGCCCGATGTATCGTCCAGGCCGATGGAACACCATGAGCACACTACTCATGGCAAAAGCGCTTACGGCTGACAGCACAGCCTTTTCCCACGGCAAAAAGAAAGCAGACAGCGTCAGAATGGCTGCATCAATCATGATCTGAACGCGGCCGGCGTTCAGGCTACGACTTTTCTGAAGCCAGAGCGTGATAACGCCTGTCCCGCCCACACCCGCCTGATGACGAGCCAACGAGAGAATACCCATCCCAATCACCGTCCCGCCGAATATCGCCGCGAACAGAGGCTGGACATACGCAAGTTCCATAACGCTCGGAATAACGCTCGCGAGGGCAGTAATACCAAAACTGGCAATCGTGGTCTTAAGCGCGAAACGGGCACCCATGGCGCGAACGGCAAAAAGAAGAAACGGTATGTTGATGACCGTGAACAGATTTCCAGGCGTCATCGGCACGATGTAGGATAGCAGCAAGGCAATACCTGCCACACCACCGGTCACAAGCCCGGCCTTGTGCAGACACATCAGCCCCATCACAATCAGAGAACAACCAATCAGGAAGGCGTAAACATCTTCTGCGTGGGAGTGACGCAGCCCTGGGCCATAAGGCGAAGTCATATCCGGAAATCCAGTCGCTCGGCGGCTAAAGCTTTAAAAATAGCCGCGTCAGATCCATGAGAATTTCGCCAGATAGTGTAGTCCTTGTCCCCTGCACAGCCCCTTTCATTCCAAGGGAATATTGTTTCAATCGGGCTTCCCTGATCTTGTATGAAACTGCTGATAGAAGCCCGTTTTACGTATGTTTGGAAACACGGTTTTCACAGCCGGCGATTCTGGAACCATGCATTATGAGCGCGCTGAGATCACACATTTCCTGCGATACCGGGTTCGATAGCCGGACATCCGCGATATGCTCGTGAGCAATCTCCCCTTGGCGAAGGGAAACCGAGAGGATTTTTCCGGAAATCTCGCAACAAAGTCCGAGGTTTTGTCTCTCTGTTACAATGGTGACCAATTTTCGCCACATCGGGAGACCCTTGATGGCGCATTACGAACGGAGTTTTTTATGTCCACCAAGACTAAACGATCTGTAGCTCTGCTGATGGGCTTGGCACTCGCTATCGCCCCTACAATAGCGAGTGCTCAGGGAGGTCCAGGAGGCGGCCGTGATGGCGGTGGCCCAGGTGGCGGCGGGGGACATCGCGACGGTGGTGGCCCGAATGGTGGTGGAGGACATCGTGACGGCGGCGGCCCGGGCGGTGGCGGACGCGGCCAAGGTGGAAATGGTTATCGTGGAGGCCCGGGCGGAGGCGGCGGTGGCTTCCGTGGCGCAGGCCCTCATCGCGGCATGTGGCGCTCTGGTGATCGTTACAATGGTGGGGGCGTGTTTGTTGATAGCTGGCATAGATACCCAGGCCTTTATGCCCCACCTCCGGGATATCGCTGGATTGATTACGGTGGAAGCTTTCTCCTCGCCGCAATCACAACGGGCATCATTAGCAACGTCATTATGGGCAATGTGAACGGCCCGGCGGTGGTCGCTCCGACGCCGTATCCGAGCTACGGGCCTACCCCCGCTCCATACCCCGCACCTGGATACTAATTTCCAAGTTTGACAAAAGGCGCGTTACAGACGACGCGCCTTTACGAACCTTTTCCATAATAAGCGTCACAGACGGCCATCAGATATCGGTGGCCATACGCCGTCAGAGCCGGACTGTCCTTGCCCAGCGGTGAGAACCAAGAGCCAATTGCTTGAATTAATTCAACGGCTGCGGAGGCTCTTCCAGTGGAGGAGGCTCTGTCGGCAAAGGTGACGGCGGCATGGGAGGCTGAGGCGGTCGCGGGGTTGGTAGATCAACCACCCCTGCACTGACCGCCTTCAGACCAAACGGCGGATATGGGGAAGGCCCCGGCTCTTCGGGCAACTCCACATCTGGCCATTCGTCTGGCTCTGGCGTTTCCTCTTCCTCAGAGGGGTCATCAACCATCGGGTCACCATCTGGAAATAATGGATCCTCCGTACCCGGATAATCCATTCGAAAGACAGATCTGGAAAATGAGGTACTGACCAGGATCGACATGTTCGCCTCCTACAGGGTGAACACTAAATTCTTCACCACAGCAAAGGTTCAAATTATCTCAAAAGAAACCTGATAGGCGTTTGATATATGAGCGCGCCGGGAGAACGGAGAAGCAAAGCGACAAAGGCCACTTTCTTCTAGTATATTGCATGCCTCTCCAGTGACGGACACGGCGGTATTGGAAATGGCATCCGCACACGTCAGTTTTCTTTGCGGCCCGGATTGTCCCGTAGTACACTTGCCCTTATGCGCTACCTTCCTCTTTTTGCCCTCATTTCTCTTTCCGCATGCTCATCAGCCCCGTGGTTGACTGGCCAGACTGACAGCCATTGTGTGCGTGAGCAGATGTTTACCGGGACACAGGGCAATCCTCTTCCCTTTAGCCATGCGATGCAGGTGTGTGCGGTCGCAGCGCAGAAGAGCAACGACGGGCATCCAAGGCCTCTCGATTTTAGAGACGATGCGACACTGCAGGCGATGGCAGAAAACCCGGATTACAACACGACCTCTGCCTCATTTGTTCACCGAGAGGCAAAAACGAAGGTTCCAGGCGGTGTTCGAAGAGTGAATATCAACTAAAAACTCCCTACTCAGGGGAAGAGGTATGGACACGAAATTTTTCAGGATGCGAGAAATAAAGCAGCTTTAATAAGATTTTTATGCATAAAATTCATACAAGTAGCGGGCATTATCTTTTATAATCGCAACAAATAAATATACGCTTCGAATAGTATTTTACAGTCTGAGTAACATTTTATTTTACTCCATTCAGATGTTTTCCCTTGCATCTCAAACGCAATACCCCCATTGTCTTTTTAGCGGGTGCTTTTACTGGGGTAACCGGCGCATGTTGCGCCATTCTTTCTCCGTAAAAGTTATGATTTCGTGTGTGTTTTGTGCACGACCGCTATTGTTAAAAAAGGAGCCTCGTTATGGCAACAGGCACCGTAAAATGGTTTAACTCCACCAAAGGCTTCGGCTTCATTCAGCCGGACAATGGTGGTCAGGACGCGTTCGTTCACATCTCTGAACTTGAGCGTGCCGGCATCCACACCCTCAACGAAGGTCAGCAGGTCTCTTACGAGCTCGAAGCTGGCCGTAACGGCAAGACGTCTGCAGTAAGCATTAAGGCTCTTTGAAGCTTTAATCAGCAGCTCGTCTGTGCGAAAAGCCGCTCTTCGGAGCGGCTTTTTTTATGCCTAAACGCCCAATCTTAATTTAGGCGTATATGCCCCCTAGCCGCGTTAGCGCTGCACTCCCCTACAACTCGCCAGTTTCAGACTTTTAGCGCCCCGAAACAAATACAGAAAAAATATTTTACGTGTCATCAAAGGTAGAAACAGATATGTGCAAATATAATTTTATTGTCGTATATCTCTACTGATTTGAAGAAGGTTCTGTATGGCGCTATCCGCTCAAAAGAAAGAATGGATGGGTTTATTCTTTGCAATCTTTCTTGTCACGACCTTAGCAATATTTGGGTGGATCGGATGGCAGAAAGTATCTGGGGATGATTCCATCACACATGTCACCATCGCAAAAATCGTCTCTGTAGACAAAATCAATGCGGGCTTGGGTGCACCAACGTCATACAAAATAACGTATGACCTGCACGGAACAATGATCAGTAATTATTTTACGGATGATTGGTACCAGACACACAAGACAAGAAAGCATTTTCTTGTCACATACAGAATGTCGAACGGCTACCATATCGACAGCATTCGCTAATATCGAAATTTACAATCCACAGAGAGGGCTATTCATCGCCCCCTCCGCACAGTGCAGGATCAGGCCAAGCCTTCTTCCTGCAGCGCCCGCTTTGCAGAAGGGCGAGACATCACTCTCTCCCGCAATGCCCATGCTTTGCGGTGATGAGAAATATCCAGTTTCTTGAAAACAGCCCACGTCATGATAACAGCTGCGTAAGCGTCGGCTTGCGTGAAGTCGTCTCCAAGCCAGTAAGCTTTGTCGTCAGACAGCATATCCTCGAACTGCGTCATCCGCCGATGGATCTGTGCATGAACAGACTTCTCAGCCTCCTCCGTCAGGTTCGGGGCAAACAGGCCGCCGAATGCGCTGTGCAGATCACCACAGAACCCGAGAGCTTCCTGCAGTCTCGCTCGTTCGAGGGAGCCGTAGGCTGGCCGAAAAGCCAAAACGTCCGAATGATCTCCAATATACTGAAGAACTGCCGAATTCTGGGTTAAAACAACGCCCGGCTCAATCTCGATTGCCGGTACGGCTCCTCGTGGATTGATGGCAAGATAATCTGCGCCGGTCTCTGTTGTCTTCGTGGTCGTATCTACTTTTTCAAGCGTATACGGCTGACCGATTTCATTCAGAATAATATGCGCGGCAAGCGAACACGCACCAGGCTTGTAGTAAAGCTTCATAATCACTTCTCCATTGCGCGAAGACGCAGGGAATAGAATGATCTTATTCCTCATCCGAGAAAAGGCGGGAAATATCCCGCCTTCTTTATGCGAAAAAAACTCAGGGCTGCTTTTCAAAAGCTCCAGCAATGGTCAGGCTAACGTCATCGCCAACATAGGGAACATACTTTTTGACGCCGAAGTCACTGCGATGGATTGTTCCCGTAGCCTGGAAGCCAACCGTGTAGGCCTTGTCCATCGGGTTCACACCAGCGCCAACGAAGTGCACATGCAGAACAACGGGCTTCGTCGTGCCATGAAGTGTCAGATTACCACTGACAACTGCATCTTCAGCACCTACCGGGGAAACTTCCGTCGAGACGAAAGTCGCATCCGGATATTTCGCAGCATCAAACCACTCATTGTTTTTCAGCTCATCCGTCAACACCGAGCTGGATGTCGCCACGCTGGAAACCGGAATTGTCACGGAAAGCTTCGATTTCTCCGGATGGCTGGCATCCAGCTTAAGGCTGCCACTCACGTTGGAGAACTGTCCCGAATAGTAGGAAAAACCAAAGTGCAGGACTGAAAAATTGACCTGGGTATGGCCAGCTTCAACCTTGTAAGAGCCACTCTTCACATCGGCCGGCGCAGCGGCAATGGCAGTAGTGGATACAGCAGCGCAAGCAAGAGCTGCAAAAGCACCAGAGAGTATTTTCTTCATGGGAGGATCTTTCTTTTTTGAATTGAAACAGAAGCAAGTTCAACCGAAGCGGAAGCCGGACAACGCCTTCCCCATGACGGTATCACTATAATCTCGGACACCCGGGTCCGTTCCTGCCGCGCCCGCCACAAACATCAATGGTAACAGATGCTCGGCCTTCGGATGGCAGTCTTGAGCAAACGGAGCATCTGTCCATCGTGCCAGCCGGGACGAACGCTGGTTAGGCTCCTCACTTACAGCCCAATAAAGCCAGTCATCGAAATGCCGAGACTGCTCGTCAGCCTCTGCGTCTGGACGCAGGAAACGTCGCAGATTGTGATACGTCATCCCGGCTCCCACCAGCAGCACGTTTTCATCTCGTAGCGGGGCCAAAGCTCTGCCGATTTCCATCACGTCCTCAGCCGTCGCATTCAACGGTAAGGAGATCTCAACGACGGGAATATCGGCCTTTTCGAACGCCAGCATGAGCGGAATGAACACTCCGTGGTCAAACCCACGATAGGCATCTCCACCACTCGCAATTCCCGCCTTTGCAAGAAGATTCTGAATACGTTCAGCAAGCTTCGGAGAGCCTGGGGCCGGATACTGGAGCTCGTAAGTGTGGGCAGGAAAGCCGTAATAGTCATAGATCAGTTGGGGATGAGTGCCTGTTGTCACAGTAACCCGGTCAGTTTCCCAATGCCCCGACATAACAACCAAAGCAGCAGGACGCTGAGGCAACGTAGCAGCGACCCCACGCAAATGCTCCGCCATTCGATCCCAGACATCCGGCCAGTCCATGAAAAAGCAGGGACCACCCCCATGAGGAATAAAAATAGCAGGCTGGCGTTCTATCGGCCCTGTCTGCCTCGAATTATCCGTCATGAGAAACTCCGTCGTCAGTCGATCTGCCGCGAAGGTTGTCATCAAACTGGGACAACGATAATCCTGACTACAGGAAAGTCATCTGGCACCAGGAGTGTGAAGTGCTCGACCGGATTACCAGTATGCAAGCCTTCGTTCGGGTGGTGGGACAAGGAAGCTTTGCTGCTGCCGCACGGTCTCTGGGCCTATCCCAGACGATGGTGACAAAACACGTGTCAGCGCTCGAAGCCCATCTGGGCGTAGCACTTTTCCATCGCAGCACGCGCCGTCTCTCACTGACTGAATCTGGGCAACTCTATCTCGATCGGTGCCAGAAACTCCTGAGCAGCCTCGAAGACATGGAGCAGGAAGTCACCGCAGGCGCAGCCGAGCCCCGTGGGCTGCTGCGCATGAATACGCCCGTATCTTTCGCCATTCGCCATGTCGCCCCTCTCCTGCCAGAGTTCAGCCAGAAATACCCTTTGGTGACAGTCGAACTGGGCGTGGATGATCGCCGCGTCGATCCTATTGCTGAAGGGTGGGATTTAACTCTCAGGATCGGCCATCTGTTGCCCAGCAGCCTCAAAGCCCGGCGTCTGGCGCATATCAACTTCACGCTTTGTGCCGCCCCCTCCTATCTGGCCAAACACGGCACTCCGGCCACGGTCAGTGACCTCGAACATCACACCTGCCTCGGCTACACCCTCAGCGACCCCGTGGGCACCACACGCTGGAGTTTCGGACGCCGGGGAGAACGGACCATTCCGGTCAAAAGCAGTTTGCGCTCCAATAATGGAGACGTTCTGCGCACGGCAGCATTGGCTGGCCAGGGCATTCTTTATCAGCCGACATTTATTGTCGCCGATGAGCTTCAGTCAGGCCTTCTCAAACCTATCACGCTCGATACTCCCTTGCTTGAAGGGCCAGATCTGCATGCAGTGTATGTGCCCACAACGCACGTTCCGCTCAAAGTCCGAGTGATGATCGATTTTCTGGCGGCACGTTATGCGCCCGTTCCTCCATGGGAGCGAGCAAGTCATCAGTCCTGAAGGCGATATCTGGCTCTCACCAGCACATCCTGTTCAAGCATTTGCAGAACGTCCCGCTGCTCCTGAACACCGACAAGAACGACCACTCCCCGAATTGTCGATCTTGCCCCCGTCACATGATCCTGAAAAACTTGGGCCAAGACCATCGACAGCCCCTCTCGCGAGCAGCAGGAACACCCAATGCCGTGTCTCTTGCGAAATGGAGAGGGTGCTGGCAAGGACACTACGTCTGACCAGCCCTCTCCCGGTACATCCGCTACAAGAACGACGTCTGCCCTGCGCGATGACGGCCAGTTAGAAAGATCCGTGACAACCGAGAGAAAGAGCTGAGACATCAGTTGTTCAACCGGCCGCTTGGTGCCGCAACAGGGTGGCGCCCCCATGTGTTGGTGACAATAACGCCAGCCATAACAATGGCACCGCCAATGAGTGTCCGGAACGTAGGAATCTCATGGGTCAGAATATAGGCCAGAACCATCGTGACAGGCGGGAGCAGATACAGCAGCGCAGCGCCCCGCGTAGCTCCCAGATGCCCGATCACAAAGGCCCAGGCAGCATATCCGATTGCGGCGGGGAAAATGCCCAGTTCCAGCACGGATGCCCGTCCTGCCCATGATGCATGAGAAAAACTGGCCAATCCTTCTGGCAGCCATGGCAGCAGGAACAGAGCACCACTGATCAGAATATAAGCGATCGTTGTAAGAGCACCGTACCGACGGATCAGCCCTTTCTGAAGATTCGTGTAGAGCGCTCCGCAAACAGCAGCTCCGAACACGAATGTCGCACCTGAACCGAAGGACAATCCCCCGGCCTGCCCTTGGGCAATTAGAACAACACCAGCAAAACTCAGGATGGACCCAGCCCATCCCAAAAGAGACATGCGCTCACCAAGAAACGCCATGGCGATGAGCCCGGCCATAAGAGGCGCTGCGCTGATAAGGAGGCTCGCGGCCCCCGCGGAGACTGTCACTTCGCCACAGTTAAAAAAGATATTGTACAGCGTGATGCCAACCGCACCGCATCCCAGAACCTGCGGAATATCAGCTTTTTGCAGACGAGCTGGGCGTTTCCAGAGCAGCCAGCCCCCCGCAGCAATGGCGGCGATGGCATATCGTACGGCCGCGAGCGGGATAGGTGCAAAGTCATGCAGGGCAATACGCACAACCGGATACGCACTGGCCCAGGACAGAATGGCGACTGCTATAAAGAGTGGAAGGAAACGACCAACTGAATTTGTCATTGCTGTTCCGCGAGAAGGGATTCCCAATTCAGGAAGATGCACCACATATGACAGGCCTGTTAAAAGAAGGACAGGACAGATCCGGTTTGCCAGCAGCTTCCCTCAACCGTTATACAGGCAGGCCTCCATGCTGGGCCCAATCGCCTGGCATAATATCCCGTCCTGATTTTATTCCTGAAGAGCGCCTCAATGTCCTCACGTCCCCATCTGCTTGATGCCCTGTCAGACCAGGTTCTGCTGTGTGACGGTGGTATGGGATCGCGCGTGCAGATGCTCGATCTGGAAGTTGAGAAAGACTACTGGGGCCAGGAAAACTGCACGGAAATCCTGAATCTTTCCCGCCCTGAGCTGGTTCGCGAAATTCATCGCGGCTATTTCGAAGCTGGCGCGGATATGGTCGAGACCAACACGTTTGGTGGCTCGATCGTTACTCTTGCTGAGTTCGACCTTCAGGACCGAAGCCGCGAAATTAACCGTGTTGCTGCCACGCTGGCCCGAGAGGCCGCAGAGACCTTCTGTGACGGCCGCCATCGTTACGTCATGGGCTCCATCGGGCCCGGAACGAAACTGCCGACGCTTGGCAACATCGATTATGACACGCTCGAAGCCGGCCTGATCGAACAGTGCCGTGGCCTGATCGACGGTGGTGTCGATGGGTTCCTGATTGAGACCTGTCAGGACACGCTCCAGATCAAAGCTGCCGTCAACGCGGCCAAAGCCGCACGGATCGAACTCGGGTCGGACGCTCCCATTTTCGTACAGGTGACGGTCGAAACCACCGGCACCCTCCTCGTTGGACCCGACATCGCTGCGGCAGCCACAACCGTCAACGCGCTGGACGTCCCGTCTTTGGGCCTGAACTGTGCGACCGGCCCGCAGGAAATGGCTGAGCACGTCCGCTGGTTGTCTGAAAACTGGCCGGGCCTGATTTCCATGCAGCCCAACGCCGGTCTCCCGGAACTGGTAGATGGTAAAACAGTCTATCCTCTCAGCCCGGACGAGATGGCTGTGTGGATGGAGCGTTTCATCCGTGAAGACGGACTCAACCTGATCGGCGGGTGCTGCGGAACGTCCACGCCTCATATTCAGGCTCTGGACGGCATGCTGCGCCGCGTGGGTGGCGAAAAATACCGTCCGGCTCCGGTCAAGCGTAGCACGATCTGGATGCCGTCTGTATCCAGCCTCTACTCGCAGGTGCCGCTGAGGCAGGAAAACAGCTACTTCTCCATCGGCGAGCGCTGCAACGCCAACGGTTCAAAAAAATGGCGTGAACTTCAGGAAGCAGGCGACTGGGATGGCTGCGTAGCCGTCGGCCGGGAACAGGCTGCCGAAGGCTCCAACGCTCTGGACGTCTGCACCGCCTTCGTTGGCCGAGACGAAGTCGCGGAGATGAACGAAGTCGTCACGCGCTTCACGTCATCCGTTAATGCGCCTCTGGTCATCGATTCAACCGAGACACCAGTCATTGAGGCCGCTCTGAAGCTGCATGGCGGCAAGCCGATCATCAACTCAATCAATTTTGAGGATGGTGAAGAGCAGGCGCATGCCCGCATGAAGCTGGCAAAGAAGTTCGGCGCCGCGATGATTGCCCTGACCATTGACGAAGTGGGCATGGCCAAGACGCCAGAAGACAAGCTGCGCATTGCAGAACGTCTGGTTGATTTCGCCTGTAATCAGTATGGGCTGCCCCAGTCCGACCTGATGATCGACCCGCTGACATTCACCATCGCAACGGGCATGGAAGACGACCGTAAGCTTGGCGTCTGGACGCTTGAGGGTATTCGGATGATCCGGGATAAATTCCCTGACATCCAGATCGTGCTGGGTCTTTCGAACATTTCCTTTGGTCTGAACCCTGCGGCACGTGCAGTTCTGAATTCCGTATTTCTGGACCATGCCGTCAAAGCAGGCATGACCGGCGCGATCGTACATGTTTCAAAAATCCGTCCGCTGCACCTGATTGCACCGGAAGAAGTGAAAGTCGCGGAAGACCTGATCTTTGACCGTCGGACTACCGATTATGATCCGCTCCAGAAGCTTCTGGAGCTTTTTGCTGGCCGAAAAGCTGCGGATGCCGTCAAGAAGCGCCGCGCTGAAACACCTGCGGAACGCCTCAAGGACCGGATTGTAGACGGGGACCGTAAAGGCATCGAGGATGATCTGGATGCCGCCATGCAGGATATGGCCCCGCTCGACATCATCAACACCGTTCTGTTGGACGGCATGAAAGTCGTGGGCGAACTTTTCGGCTCTGGCAAAATGCAGCTTCCGTTCGTGCTGCAATCTGCCGAGACCATGAAAACAGCCGTAGCCTGGCTTGAGCCGCACATGGAGCGCAAAGAAGGCCAGCATCGCGGCACGATGGTTCTTGCTACGGTGAAGGGTGACGTCCACGACATTGGCAAGAACCTTGTGGACATTATCCTGACCAATAACGGCTATCAGGTGATCAACCTCGGCATTAAAGTGCCTTTGGCTGACATGATGGCTGCAGCCAAGGAACATAATGCTGACGCTATCGGCATGTCAGGGCTCCTCGTAAAATCCACCGTCATCATGCGTGAGAACCTCGCGGAAATGAAACGGCAAGGCTTCGATGTTCCCGTTATTCTTGGTGGCGCGGCCCTGACCCGAAACTACGTCGAAGAAGAATGCGCCCTGTCTTACGGAGACGGCGAGCCAGGCCGTGTCGCATACGCCAGAGATGCGTTTGATGGTTTGTCCCTGATGGACAAGATCGCGCAAAAAGAGTTTGACGGCTATCTGGGAGCGATCCAGAGCCGCCGTGCGGGCAAGGCAAGCCGCAAAAATGCGCGTGCTCCGGAAAGTGCTGAAACGCGTGGCTTCGGCACAGTTGATCCTGCCGCTGCCAGGGAGCGTCGCAATCGGATCTCAGGCGAGTTGCCTCCTCTCACGCCGCCTTTCTGGGGCGCCCGGGTAGTGGAAGCTGCGCCTAATGCCGTGCTGCCGTTCCTGAATGAACGCTCACTCTATCAGTTCCAGTGGGGCTTCCGGAAACAGGGACGCTCCCTTGAGGAGTTCATGGAGTATGCGAAGATGGAACTTCGCCCCGTCCTGAAGCGCATGCTGGCGCTCAGTGCGGAGCAGGAAATCCTTCGCCCGCAGGCCATCTATGGATACTGGAAAGCTGCTGGTGACGGAAACGATCTCATCCTGTTTGAAGAAGATGGCAAGACAGAAGCCGCGCGCTTCACCCTGCCCCGCCAGCCGAAGGACGACGGCGAGTGCATCGCTGACTTCGTGCGTGACATCAATGATGAGCACCGCGACGTTGTTGGGCTTCAGGTTGTTACCGTTGGGCAGAAAGCATCAGACCTTGCCCGGGAATGGTTCGAGGCCAATCGCTATCAGGATTACCTCTATCTGCATGGCCTTTCGGTCGAGATGGCGGAAGCCATGGCTGAATACACCCACAAACGGATCCGTGCAGAGCTTGGTTTCGCGGCGGAAGATGATCGTGACATGGAGAAAATGCTCTCCCAGTCCTATCGTGGGTCACGCTATTCCTTCGGCTATCCTGCCTGCCCCCGCCTTGAGGATCAGGAACCAATCCTGCGCCTTCTGGATGCCGAGCGCGTTGGGATTTCCCTCTCTGACGGGTTCCAGCTTCATCCTGAGCAGTCAACGTCTGCTCTCGTGGTGCTGAATCCGCGCGCCAAATACTTCACTGTCTGACTCAACGGAGAACCACGGTCATGGCATCACAGCAAATCGGCGGGCTTCTTGCCCAGCTTCGACTCATCAACGGTGAACGTGGCTTCTTCGCCAACTTTTTTGGCCTCTTCTGCGTGGCCTGTCTTTTGGGACTGGCCAACATGTTCAGCCGCTCTGTCCTGCACGCAGATATGGGATGGCTGCTCAAACCACTCATGGTGGTCATGGCCCTGTATTTCTTTCTTCCCTATCTCCTGTTGCTCATCATTGACCGACGCAGCACCAACTAACGTTCATTCATCTTACACTTCCAAAAAGACGCCCCAATATGGGGCGTTTTTCTTATCTGCACTCCGTGAGAGCACCGCATATAGATTGTCTTTTCAGCTGTCGGATTTATAATAATTTTACAAAATTGAAGATTTTTCATTTCGGATATTCCATGACAGTTCTTTCCCCCTCCGCAGAAGAACGCCTGCACACTGTTCTCTCCCGGCTTGAAACACGGCTGGGCAGCCGGATCAGCAGGGTCCCTTCTGTGCTGGAAGAACATAGTCACGGTGAAGCCATGGAAGCAGCTCGCCTGCCCGGAGCTGTCATCTTCGCTGAAAGCACGGACGATGTTTCAACCGTTCTGAAAGAATGTCATGCCTCTCGCGTTCCTTTAGTCGCGTTTGGTGCTGGCACTTCTGTTGAAGGGCATGTCACGCCGCCAGAACACGCCATCAGCCTCGATCTCTCCCGCATGACCGGCATTGTGGAGATGAACCCGGACGACCTGGATTGCCGCGTACAGGCGGGCCTCACCCGACAGGCTCTCAACACACAGATCCGCGATACAGGACTTTTCTTTCCCGTCGATCCGGGCGGTGAAGCTACTCTGGGCGGCATGTGCGCGACCCGCGCTTCCGGAACGGCAGCCGTGCGCTACGGCACCATAAAGGAAAACGTGCTGGGTCTGACTGTCGTGCTTGCGACCGGTGAAGTGATCCGAACCGGCGGTCGCGTCCGCAAGTCTTCCACTGGCTACGATCTGACGTCCCTCTTCATCGGCTCTGAAGGCACGCTCGGGATTATTACGGAAATCCAGCTCAAGCTGCATGGCCGCCCTGACACCCTCTCCGCTGCAGTTTGCCAATTTGAATCCTTGAACGATGCTGTTCAGACTGCAATGGAAATCATCCAATGCGGCATTCCGATTAACCGTGTGGAATTGATGGATAGTGTTCAGATGGATGCATCCATCCGATACTCCAAACTGACCGGCTATCGCCCCCTGACAACGCTATTTTTTGAATTTGCGGGCGCCCCTGCAGCCGTACAGGAACAGGTTACCGCAACCCAGGAGATCGCTCTCGCAAACAATGGGCTTGGTTTTGCCTGGGCCGACAGCGCGGAAGACCGGGCACGTCTGTGGAAAGCGCGCCATGATGCCTACTGGGCCGCAAAGGCCATCGATCCAACCGCCCGGGTCATCTCAACAGACTGCATTGTTCCAATCTCACGACTGGGGGAACTGATTGCCGGTGTCTCAAGCGACATTGCCGCATCCGGTCTTAAGGCCCCTCTTCTGGGCCACGTCGGAGACGGAAATTTCCATACGCTCATCATCACCGAACATTCCCCGGACGGCTATGCTCAAGCCCTGGATCTGGACCGGAAAATTGTCGGTCGGGCACTGGCTCTCGGAGGTTCCTGTAGTGGCGAGCACGGGGTTGGACTGGGGAAACTGGAGTTTTTGGCTCAGGAGCACGGTGAAGGCTCACTCGGCGTCATGCGTGCGCTGAAGAATACGATGGACCCTCACCATATTCTCAATCCGGGAAAGCTGCTTCCCAACGGGCCCGTTTATCGGGGATAACACCACCCTTCTGATATTCTGCTTTTACGGACCCTGCCTGCAATGTCTTCAGCTTCTGCCGCGTTCCCGGATGTCGTTCTGATTGGAGGCGGCATCATGAGCGCAACTTTCGCCGCCCTCCTGAAAGAACTGTCCCCCGAACTCTCCATTACGCTGTTTGAAACACTGGAACAGTGTGGGCAGGAAAGTTCAAAGGCCTGGAACAATGCCGGGACCGGGCACGCAGGAAACTGTGAACTGAATTACACGCCGCAGCGTGCAGATGGCAGCGTGGATATTTCCAAGGCTCTGGCGGTCAACACCGAGTTCGATATTTCCCGCCAACTCTGGGCGCACTGGGTACAAACCGGCCGAATTGCAGATCCGGGCACGTTCATTCACGCCTGCCCTCATGTCAGTCTTGTCTGGGGTGAAGCTGACGTTGCTTTTCTTAAAGCGCGCTACACCGCCATGGCCAACCACCACTGCTTTGACGGAATGGAATATAGCGAAGACCCTGCTGTCATTGCGAGTTGGGCCCCTCTTGCGATGGAAGGTCGGGATCTGTCTATTCCTGTGGCAGCGACCCGCATTAAAAGCGGAACGGATGTCGATTTCGGGGCCCTGACCAGAAGCCTTCTCTCTGGCTTGCAGACCGCCCCCGGCTTCCACAGCTTCTACCGTCATCGCGTGACGGACCTGACCAAAACAACCGATGGTCGTTGGCGTGTCACTGCGGTCAATATGCAAACGGGGGCACACAGGTCTGTGCTGACGCGATTTGTCTTTATCGGCGCAGGCGGTGCAGCACTGCCCCTCCTTCAGAAATCCGGTATTCCTGAAGCACGCCGATACGCAGGCTTCCCAGTGAGCGGCTTGTGGCTGCAATGCACCAACCCTGCCATCACGCAGCGCCATCATGCGAAAGTTTATGGAAAAGCGCCCGTCGGATCTCCCCCAATGTCTGTCCCACATCTGGATACGCGGGTGATCGACGGGAAATCCTGCCTTCTTTTTGGTCCGTATGCGGGTTTTTCCACCAAATTTCTCAAGAGCGGCTCCTGGAGGGACTATTTCGACTCCTTGAACAGCAGCAACATCATTCCCGCCATGACCGCAGGCAAAGATAATCTGTCGCTCCTGAACTATCTGGTGCGCGAAGTAACACAGAGCGACCACAAGCGCTTCCAGTCGCTTCTGAACTTCTATCCTCAGGCTGATGAAAGCCAGTGGACGAAGATTGTGGCCGGACAGCGTGTTCAGATCATCAAGCCGGACAAAGGCCTTCATGGTGTCCTGCGCTTCGGCACAGAGCTGGTCCGCAGTTCCGATCAGTCGCTTGTTGCAATTCTCGGTGCATCTCCAGGTGCATCCATCGCAGCCTCAGTAGCGCTGCAAGTCGTGGAAAAGTGCTTTCCTCAGAAGATTTCTTCAAATGAATGGCTGCCACGTCTTAAAGAGATTTTCCCCGCCTATGGGGTGGATCTGAAACAGAACGCTACCCTTTGCCGCGAATTACGCACGAGCACTGCTGCTTCCTTGAATATTGATGCCTGAGTGCGTCTAAAATTGTAGAAAAGCATCTATCCGTTGTGTATACACAATATTTATGCATAACCGTATTGCTCTTTTCCGGGCTGAACGAGGTCTTTCACGTAAAGACCTCGCTGAAGCCGTAAAGGTTAACCCCCAGACGATCGGCTATCTGGAACGCGGCGATTACAAACCCAGTCTGGAACTCGCGATGAAGATCTGTGCGGTTCTGAAAGCAGAGGTCGAAATGGTTTTCTCTCTGACGCCATTTGATTCACTTGTCGAACAGATGCGCGCGCGCATGGAGGCTGGAAAACAGTGACATTCTCTCCTCGCCCCACTGACAAATTTTTCAGCGTCATTGACAATGTAGCCAATATCATTGGCCGTCCTGTTTTCTGGCTTGGAGGACTGTTTCCAGACGGAACACCGGTGTCACCGACAAACACAATTCCCCTCTGGAAACCTGTCACGATTGCAGTCTTCGCAACCATACTTTTCCCAAGCGCAATATTCCTGCTGAGCCCCGGCTGGATGATGTCAGTATTCTTCATCAGCGGAACGTTTCTTTTGAATATTTGCGCCCGGATAAAACTGCAGCATCCTTTGTACAGACTGAGTGCTTGGGACAGGGATGAACGAGAGCAGCAAACCATCCTGACATGCCGAAACTCTGCCCTCGTCGTGATGAGTGCAGGAGCTGTCATCATGCCTCTGTTACTGGCTTTTACGCTCATTCATGACCAGTTTCAGCTGAGCCAACTGAAAACAATCAGCCTCATTACTCAAGCTTTCCTGTGCCTGAATTATCTTGTGACCCTCGCGTCGGCAGCACAAATTGGCACATTGGCCTGGCTGGAACGCGATCAGCCATCATCACCGGATGCCGCCTGAAATTCCAATTTTTCCTGGCCAACCCAGAACATAAAAAAGGCCGGCCTTCGTCCCCCGACGAATAGACCGGCCATATCAAGCAGACCTGAAGAGCGGTCAGGCTGCCTGAACTGTATCAACCTTTGGCTTGCTGGCGCGCACTGGCGCAGCACTCGCCGCATGCGGCGTTAGGGTGCGCTGAACTGCATTCTGCCAGCCGTCCAGCATGATGCGGCGCTGGGCAGGATCCATACGCGGCGAGAACAGACGCTCCTGAGCCCAGGTTGCTGCAACTTCTTCCAGGCTACCCCAAACACCAACGTACAACCCGGCAAGGAAAGCAGCGCCAACGGCCGTGGTCTCAACGTTTACAGGGCGCTCCACATCGGCCTTAAGCATGCTGGCGAGGAACTGGGCAAACCAGTCGTTAGCGGCCATGCCACCGTCAATACGCAACGTCTTGGCCCGCATCGCACCGTCCTGACGCATGGCGTGAACGAGGTCATAGGTCTGGTACGCAACAGATTCCAGCATCGCACGGGCAATGTGTGCCTGCGTCGAGCCCAGCGTGAGACCACAGATCATGCCGCGTGCTTCAGGATCCCAATGTGGCGCGCCAAGCCCAACAAAAGCTGGCACCATGTAAACGCCGTGGCTGTCCGGAATACGGGTTGCCATATCATCGGTCTGAGACGCATGCGTGATCAGTTGCAGACCGTCACGCAGCCACTTGATGCCGGCGCCTGCCACGAAGATGGATCCTTCGAGAGCATAGGTCGTCTTGTTGCCAATCCGGTAACCAATGGTCGTCAGCAAACGGTTATTGGACTGAATTGGCTTCTCGCCTGTGTTCAGGAGCATAAAGCAGCCCGTACCATAGGTCGCTTTCGCCATGCCTTCTTCAAAGCAGGCCTGCCCGATGAGAGCAGCATGTTGGTCACCCGCCATACCACCGATCACGATGGATTCACCAAACAGGTCAGGCTCTGTTTTGCCAAACAGGCCGCTGTTATCCTGGACTTCAGGCAGAAGCGCACGAGGCACATTGAACAGGTTCAGCAGTTCATCATCCCACTGAAGGGTGTGAATGTTGAACAGGGAGGTGCGGCAGGCATTCGTGATGTCGGTTGCATGGCGTTTGCCACCCGTCAGACGCCACAGAAGGAAGCTGTCGATCGTGCCCGCGGCCAGTTCCCCTGCTTCAGCACGCTTGCGGGCACCTGCAACGTTATCAAGAAGCCAGGCAATCTTGCTTGCTGAGAAATAGGGGTCCAGCAGAAGGCCCGTCTTATCACGAACAATTTCTTCGGCGCCCTGCTCACGCAGGCGATTACATTCCTGAGCCGTCCGGCGATCCTGCCAGACAAGCGCATTATGAATGGGCTTGCCGGTCTTGCGGTCCCAGACCACGACTGTTTCGCGCTGGTTGGTAATGCCGATCGCAGCAATCCGCCCAACACCACCAGCCGTGGAAATCGCTTCACGCGCCGTCTCGAGAACATCTTCCCAGATATCTTCCACGTCATGCTCGACCCAACCCAGCTCAGGATAGTGCTGGGGGAATTCGCTACGTGAAATGGACACGGCGCGGGCATTGCTGTCGAAAACAATACTACGAGTCGATGTCGTGCCCTGATCGATCGCGAGAATGTAGTCTTTCTTTGCCATGCTACTTACTCCGGAAACGGACAGATCAAGAGACCTTGTCGATGACGGGACCTGTTGAGGCAGGTACGGAAGGGTTCGAAACAACGAGCACAGGCTCGGCTAGGTTTAGCGCTTCAGATGATGGCGCAGATGCTACCACAGAAATCCGAGGCATGAAGGGGCGAAGACCATACTGGTAGATCGCGGCACCAATCGGACCACCAACCATTGGCGCTGCAATGGGCACCCACCAGTAGTTGGACGGAGCCGGAATGGCAGCCTGCCCCCACCCTGCAAAGAAGCAGAACAGGCGTGGACCAAAGTCACGAGCCGGATTGATGGCCCAGGCTTCCAGATACCCGGCAGACGCACCAATAATAGCAACGAGAAGACCAATGATCAGCGCACCGGAATTCGCCTGCGGAGCCTGCGTATTGTACTGGCAGGTCACGGCGAAAATACCGAACACCAGAACACCGGTCAGAACAGCCTCATCCCAGAAGGCATGAGCGACACTGATGAAATCGCCAGGATGCGTGAAGAACACGCCAGCAGAGCCGCCATCCAGTGCACGCGTCAGGCCATGAGCCGCATTGTAGTGGTCAATGACCGGCACATAGAGCGAGTACACGAGTGCCGCACCCGCCAGACCGCCCAGAACCTGAGCACCGATGTAGGGTACGACCTTCTTCCATGAGAACCCACGGAAGAGCGCAAGTGAGAGCGTCACAGCCGGGTTGGCGTGTGTGCCGCTGACTGCACCGGTGGCGTAAATCGCAACTGTAACGGACAGCCCCCAGACGATACAGACGCCCCAGTAGGCCGTCTTGTACGGGCTGGGGTCGTAAAGCGAATACATGGCAGCGACGCCATCTCCGAAGAGAATGATGATGGCGACAGCAAAGAACTCAGCAAGGAGTTCACCAAGGTAGCGTTTATTCTCTGACATGACCGGATGTCCGACATGAGAATTGAAGGAAAGATCAGGCGACGTCCTGCCGCCATGTTCCGGAGGTCTCGGAGTTGGCCGAACGTTCTGTTCCGGCGCGCTCCTCGATATAGGTCTGGAGTGCGGCTTTCTCGGCATCAGTCATGAACAGACCCAGCTTCGAGCGACGCCACAGCACGTCCTGCGCAGACCGTGCCCATTCGTTGTCGATCAGATAATCGACTTCGCGCGCACTCAGTGTCTTACCGAACCACTGCCCCATATCGGCTTCTGCCTGCGTAGCGATATCAAACGCCCGCAAACCGTAATTCCGCATGAGCCGCCAGGCTGTGTAAGGCGCCAGATGAGGCGCGTACGCCTGCAGCTTCGCCACCTGACGGTCAAAATCAGCCGGGGCAAAATCCCCACCGGGCAGTGGCGTCTCAGCAGTCCAGGATGGACCGCCCAGCACAGGAAGATGTGGAACCAGCTTCTCAAGTGCATGCTCGGCCAGCTTGCGGAACGTCGTGATCTTGCCGCCGAAAACAGACAGGATCGGTGCACCAGACGCATCAACATCCAGCACATAGTCACGCGTTACAGCGGACGCATTGCCAGAGTTGTCGTCATAAAGCGGACGAACACCGGCATACGTCCAGACCACATCATCCGGGCTGACTGACTTCTGGAAATAGCGGCTGACGCTCTCGCAAAGATACTTGATTTCATCTGCCGAGATTTCAACCTTGCCAGGGTCCTGCTCCCAAGGAACGTCCGTCGTGCCGATAAGCGTGAAATCCTGCTCATAGGGGATCGCGAACACAATCCGCTTGTCCGGATTTTGCAGGATATAAGCCTGCTTGCTCTCGAACAGGCGCGGCACCACAATGTGGCTTCCCTTGACGAGACGCACCTTGTTACGGCTCTGCACGCCAACACGATCCTGAAGAAGCTCTGCGACCCATGGTCCAGCTGCATTCACAATGGTCTTGGCCTGAACTGTCCGTTCTTCACCACTGTCGCGGTCAAGAAGCGTTGCGGTCCAGAGCTGTGGCCCACGTTCAGCTTTCACAAGTTTGGTGCGCGTGTTGATGGAGGCCCCCAGACGGGTGGCATCCATGGCATTGAGCACAACCAGACGGCTGTCCTGCACCCAGCCATCGGAATATTCGAACCCACGCACGTATTCGCTCTTGAGCGGGCGCCCCGTCACGTCCGTGCGGAGGTTCACCGCGCGCGTTTTCGGCAACGTCATGGTCGTGCACAGGTGATCGTACAGGAACAGGCCGGTCCGTAGCAGCCAGGCAGGACGCAGCATCTTGGAGTGTGGCAGAACGAAACGCATCGGCCAGATGATGTGCGGCGCAATCTTTAACAGACGCTCACGCTCAATCAGGGCCTCACGCACCAGCCGGAATTCGTAATATTCCAGATATCGCAGACCACCGTGGATCAGCTTGGTGCTGGCAGAAGACGTATGACTTGCAAGGTCATCCTGCTCGACAAGGATGACCTTCGCACCACGGCCTGCGGCATCACGGGCAATGCCGCAGCCGTTGATGCCCCCACCGACCACAAGCACGTCATAAGGCGCGCTTTGCGGGCTTGAAGGCGAAACTTCACGAATCGATGACATAACAATCTCCTGCCACCACGCTCAAAAACGAGCATCTGATGTTCGTTTTCGCGCATATTGAACGATAAAGTAAAGAGGGCTCTTCGATTTATAACAGATTAGTGTTCTTTTTTTCGCGTACTACTGTGATGTTTGAGCGATATGTAGCGTCACATTTGCCGCTTCCAGAAGGGCCCGGAACGCGTCCGAGACCGGCCGATCGGTAATCAGATCGTCAATATCTGCCAGTCCACCGACGCGCCCCATAGGCTGCCGACTGAACTTTGTATGGTCGGCCAGCAGCAGAACACGGCGAGAATTTCGGATAATCGTACGGGCACACTGAATTTCATTCAGGTCAAAATCCAGCAGCGTCCCATCGTCGGCGATGCCGCTGATGCCGATCACGCCATATTCTGTCCGGAAGGAATCCAGCGTCTCAATTGCAGCAGCGCCCAGAATTGCCCCGTCCTTGGGACGGAGCTCTCCCGCTGCGATCACGGTTCTAAAATCAGGCCGTCCGGAAATAAGAGACGCAACATGGAGGTTGTTAGTCACGACCCGCAGGTCACGATGCCCACCCAGAGACCGGGCGAAAGCCTCGGTTGTCGTACCAATATTAATAAACAGGGACGAACGGTCAGGAATAAGAGACGCCGCGCAACGGCCAATCGCATCCTTGGCCTTCAGGTTCAGAATCTGCCGTTCATTGTAGGCGATATTTTCAATGGTGGAGTTCGGTGTCGCTCCACCATGATGTCGGGTCAGAAGCCCCTGCTCTGCCAGAAACCCAATGTCACGCCGAATGGTTTGAACCGCCACATCGAACTGCTGTGCCATGTCCTCGTTCGACACATAGCCCTGACTGCGAACCAGTCGGATGATCTGTTCCTGACGAGGGTTGATCCTGATGGTGGGGTTGCTCATGTACACTGACCTGAAATGATTTACAGAGCAGTGTGACAACACGAACAAAAACGCGCAATCACGAACTTTGTCAGCGACAGACCCCGTGGCGCTTTTTAATCACTCCACCATCAAAGACATTTCAGATTTCGATATTCTGAAGAACCTTGAAGCCTTCAAAGACTGGCGGTCCCACGGTCAACACTTTGCCTTGTCCGGCGCCGGCATGAGCAGCGCGGAACTGCTCAGACTGTGTCCAACCAACAAAGACCTCATAAGATTCCCAGACCGTATGAGACGCATAAAGAACATGATCTTCTTTGGCTGGTCCCTGCAGGAATTGAAAACTGACAAATCCCGGGACTGTCTTCAGCAGGACTTCCCGCTCCAGCCAGCGCTGCCGAAAAGCATCTTCACTATCAGGCCGTACCTTGAAGCGATTCATTGCAATATACATGGTGTCTCTCTCTTGTTGATATCTTCCGGCATGACGAGATCATGCGGAACAACGAACGGACGCCCCGTGCTGCAATGTTGATGAATGCAGCCATCAGGAATCCCAAAAACGTCGTGGAGGAGTTCAGAAGTCAGGATGTCACGGGGTAGACCGTGTGACTGTATCCGCCCCTGATGCATAACGACGATACGATCAGCACAGGCCGCAGCCCAGTTCAGATCATGAAGAACCAGCAACACGCTTCCACCATGCGCCGCATGCATCTTTGCAATCTGAAGAATGAGGCGCTGCCGTGCCATATCCTGTGCGGACAACGGTTCATCCAGCAACAGACAGCCAGGCGCGCCGTTCCGCGCTGCGGCCTCAAGCTGCGCCAGCACTCGCGCGAGATGGACGCGCTGCCTTTCGCCCCCGGATAACGTCATAATGTCGCGTTCCATGAACGATGACAGCCCGACGCGATCCAGCGTGTCCTGTGCAATCGCAACACGTTCAGCCATCGGGCGGCCCTGCCCGGAAATCGCAGTCCCCATGAGAACCAGTTCCAGCGACGTGAAGCGCGCACGCATCGGACATTCCTGGGGCAAGAGCGCACGGCGGCGAGAAAGTTCGCCCGCAGAAAGCGATCCAATTTTTGAGCCATCAAAGCGGATTTCACCGCCATGCAACGGCATCAAACCGCATGCGAGCTTCAGGAGCGTACTTTTGCCCGCGCCGTTAGGTCCCACAACAGCAACGATTTCTCCTGCCGCGAGCGCCAGATCAAGATTGTGAACAATCTCACGACCACCCGCTCTGGCTGAGGCTTTCTGAATTTCCAGTGTCATGATGGAATGTCCGCTCCATGAATACGGTTCAAAAGCCAGACAAAGACCGGGGTTCCGAGTGCTGCGGTAATTATGCCAACCGGCAGTTCCGCAGGAGCCGCAACCAGTCTGGCAATCGTATCAGCCGCAGTGAGAAGAATAGCCCCAAGAAGAGCGCTCCCAGGCAGAACCAGACGGTGGTCTGGACCGGTGACCAACCTCACAAGGTGAGGAACCACAACGCCGACAAACCCAATGGCGCCCACAAACGCGACTACCGGCCCAACGGACGCTGCCACCCCCAGCATTGCCAGCCGTTTTGTCCGCTCGACAGGATACCCCATCAAAGCAGCATCCGCTTCACCAAGAAGCATGGCGTTCAGAGGAACAGCGAGACGTGTCGCAATCACGCCTGCAAGGACAAGAAATGGCGAGAGCAACCCAATACGCTCCCAATTTGCCCCTGAGAAACTTCCAAGAGTCCAGAACGTCAGATCTCGCAGCGCCGTGTCGTTGGCGCGAAAAATGAGAATGCCCGTCAATGCGCCAGAAAAAGCTCCGAACGCGACGCCAGCCAACAGAACAGTCGTGACAGAGGTGATGCCAGCGCGGGTCGCAAAGACGTAAAGAAGGATTGTGACGAGAAAGCTGCCCAGCATTCCAGCCAAAGGCACGGCCCAGCCGTTTAGAAACCCTGACTGAGCCATATCAACGCCTAAGACGATGACGCATGAAGCAGCCAGAGCAGCCCCGGAAGACACCCCAATCAACCCAGGATCAGCCAATGGATTTCGAAAAAGCCCCTGCATCGTTGCACCCGCAGCCCCCAAAGCTGCACCTGCCATGGCGGCGAGAACAACACGGGGCGCACGAATATGCGCGATCACCATCCAGGCCAGATTTCTGGTCGCAACGTCAGGTGCATGCAGGAGCGTACCAATGCCTGCCCCGCTTGCACCAACCTCGACTGCGACTAGCATGACAAGAATTAGCAGCGGCAGAAGCGATAGTAAGATCCAGCCCGCATGCACGCGCATTGCCCTCACGCAGGATGCTCCGCTTTCGCCATCAGCCGTGCCAGATCCAGCGCCGCTTCGGGCGTTCTCGGACCAAATCCCAGAAGACGCTCCCCTTCCATTTCCACAATGGCTTTTTTCTGCCCCGCTGGCGTCAAACTGAATCCGGGATCGCTCAAGAGAGCTTTGCGGATATCCTCGCCCCCCTGGTTCATTGTGAGAATGATATCGGGCTTCAGGGTTACAAGGGATTCCGTGTTCAGAAGCTTGTAGCCCTGCAGATCTGCTCCAACGTTGACGCCTCCTGCAAGCCGGATAACGGCATCGGCAGCCGTGCCGCGCCCCGCCGCGAGCGGACGGTTATTCGTCATTCGCATAATAAACAGGACGCGCGGTGACGTAGCATGTGTGTCGCGCCAGTCTTTAAGAGCAGAAAACTTCTGCTGAATATCCTGAACAAGCTGCGTGCCCGCCTGCTCACGGTTCATAACTTTTGCCAGAAACTGCGTCCGGCCAATAATAGCGTCGGGCGAAGGCGTTGAATCTACGAACACAATGGGAATACCTGACGCCACCAACTGAGACATGGCATCGGCTGGGCCTGCTGCGTCCATCGCAAGAATGAGATCCGGCTTGACGGATAAAACCCCTTCCGAGGAGATGGCCCGCATATAGCCCAGAGATTTTTTATCTTTCAGTGCGGCTTCCGGCCAGGTCGAAGTCGTATCAACGGCGACAATTTGATCGGCTGCACCGAGACGATAAAGCGTCTCGGTGATTGTTCCCCCAATGCAGGCAATTCTGGAAGCGGCTCCCAGAACAACCTGACGACCGCGATTGTCCGTCACCGTCCGGGTTGCTGCATGCAGGCAGGATGGCGTCAAAGCACTGGCACAAACCAATGCAAGAAAATTGCGGCGTTCCAATCCTGATTTATTCATCGCCCCTGCCCTTCTCGTATCAGCAGACATTCGCCACCGAAAAAAAACGATATCATGCAATCAAAAGTCATTCTCATTTAAAGACTAACTCTTTCATTCTGACTGGCGGAGAAAATCTCCTCTGAGTTCAGAGCGGCCATCTGATCCAGACAGCTGGAGAAGCGGGCAAAAGCCTCCTCAGCAGCCGAAACACAAATCGCCCGATCCAGATCAGCGCTATCGATCGCCGCCTTAAACGTTTTCCACGACAGGCCCCGACCTTCCGGTGCAGGAGCCAGATGCCGCGCCCCGAAACTTTCTGTCAGCCCAAGAGACATTGCCATCTTGGACAGGATATTCGCGCCCAGCTTCGATCCTTCAGCAACGTATAGCCAACCTACGGCAACCGAAGGGTTGAACGGAATCACGTTCCCACGATGCGCCATTGGGGCTGCCAGACCCAGATCACGCATGTCAGCTTCCACCCAGGGAAACCGGTTGCGTGTCTCAAGATCGGGAAGAAGGTTTCGTAACATTTCGTTTTCGTAAATATTTGTCATATCTCTCAGGAAGACATACTGAGACAGAAGAAAGATCCGATACCCGTCCAGACTGGAAAAAATTCCCATGGACATGATCTTGTGATCGGTCCGGTCATGAATGGATTTTGTCTTTTCCCGTAGCGCCAGGGAAAGCGTATTGTCGGTGAAAAACGCGCTCATATCCGCCATTTCTCCTTTTAATCTCAGCTTAAATGAATGCCTGAACCGTTGGCTCCCTTCCCCACAGGAAAGAGTCGACGCGGGCTCTGTGTGGCATATTCATCCACCCGCTTCAATGAAAATGAGAATCACTATCATTTAGATTGACGCCATGAAATTCCATCGCCATTAGATGCGAACAATTCTCATTTAAGGGTGTAAGTTTCCATGAGCAGGCAAAGCGCTCGTCCAACACGTTTTCTGCGACAGTCCATGCTGGCAACGTCTGCGCTCGTCTGCATTTTTGCAGCTTTATCATCTGCTCAAGCCCAGACGAGCAAAGACTCTGAGAAAGTCACTGATGCAAAAACAGACAGCATCCCAGCACATACCGGCGCAGCCCCTACAGTTCAGCTCAAGCCCCTCCACGTTCGAGGGCAGGCTGCTGCAGACATCATCGATTCCATGAAGGTTGATCCGGATGCGGACTATAGTGCTGTCGGAAAGCCGCGTGTCATGACTACAACGACCACGCTGAAAACCCTTCAATCCCGCATGATTGACAGCATTTCGGACTATGCTCGTCGCGTGGACGCGGGAGTGAATTACAACAATAACAATCTCAGCATTAATATGCGTGGGCTGGATCAGAACCGCATTCTCACCACCATAGACGGCATTCGAACAATCTGGGCGAATGACGGCGCACGTGGTGTCAGTGGTGGTGTTTCATCCTATGATTTCAATTCTCTTGGCTCGATCGACATTGTCAAAAACGCGAACTCTGGCTTTTTCGGGACAGGTGCACTCGGCGGCGTTGTTTCACTCAAGACACTTGACCCGGAAGACCTTCTGACAGGCAACAAGGCATACGGCGGCCTGACCAAACTGACATATGATGGGTCCAGCGAGAGTGGATATCTCAATCAGGCCCTTGCTGGACGTTACCATAATACAATGATTTTAGTTCAGGGCGGCTATCAGACTGGCAGCCAAACCGGAAATATGGGCGGCACAGGCGGCGTTGGGTCCACACGATCAGACAAAGATCCCGCTTCCTACACGCAAGGAAACTTCCTAGGTAAAATTCACCAATACGTGGAAGGCGGTCATCGCTTCGGCTTAACCGGTGAAGTATTTGATCGAAATTATAACGAAAACACCCTGAGTAGTATTAGCTCAACATACAGCCGCTATCACACACTGGAAGAAAGCAAGCGTACGCGCGTTTCCGGAAGCTACGATTATAAATCTGAGAAGCCAACGGCCTTTATCAGCGAAGCGCATCTCATTGCTTATTGGCAGAAGGTCAACTCAATCACAGATACAGCCGCCAATCGTCTGACATCGCCCATTGGCGAATATGATCGGGACAGTAACCTCGCTGTTCAGTCCTATGGAACGACGGGCTCAATTACGTCCAATGTTTTCACCGGCCCATTTCACCATGTGATTACCCTTGGCGGAGAAGCCTACATCACAGACACAAGCCAGTATGCTGCTGGTCTCGATAATTGTACGGCACAGGTCTATGCGTGCAGCTTCTTGCATGTAAACCAGTCTGATATGCCCGACGTTCACGGAACTGATCTCGGGGCAATTGTTCAGGATCGTATTGGTTTCGGGAAAATGGAATGGCTGCACGTCACGCCAGGCTTCCGCTTCGATCACTACAGACGTAGCCCACAGGACACACCCAGCTACACCAAGAATGCAGCGTATGAAGGCACACCAAACGGAGCCAGTGGCTCGCATTATTCCCCGAAGGTTCTGGTCGAAGCTCGGGTCCTGAAAAACCTCACACTTTACGGACAATACTCCCAGGCTTTCCGTGCTCCGTCTGCGACAGAAATGTATCTGACCTATGGTGGTACAGGCAGCTACGTCTCAATCGGAAACCAGAACCTTAAGCCTGAAACCAGTCGTGGCTGGGAAGTTGGCGCGCGATATGGAGATTCCAAACGAGGCGCCACAGTTTCGTTCTTCGATAATTACTATCACAATTTCATCGATACGATCACGACAACGGCCTCAGCAGCCGGCATCGGCGGATATTACCCGTTTGGTGTTTTCGAATACGTTAATCGACAGCATGTCCGTATTTACGGCGTAGAAGCACGCGCTAACTGGACTTTCGCCAATTACTGGCAGGTATGGACGTCCCTTGCCTATTCTGATGGTCAGGATACCGATGAGCATGTGCACCTGAACTCCGTTGCACCATTCCGCGGAATTGTGGGCGTTGCCTATAACCGAGAGCACTGGGGCGCGAATTTCTCCACGACATTCGCGGCTGCACGTAACAAGGTGCAGAACATGGCGTCTAATGTAAATAAGACACCGGGCTATGCACTATTCGACTTGACGGGTTGGTATTCACCGAAATTCTTCCCGAACCTCCGTGTTCAGGCTGGAATGTATAATATGTTCAACAAGCGTTATTATAATGCACTGGATGTGCCTGACAGCATCAGTGTTCCCAAGTCCTATTACACACAGCCTGGCCGTAGCTTCAAAGTCACGACGCTTATCAATTTCTAAACGTCAGAAACCCGTTCTGAAGCACCGTGGCCCACGCCAGAACACGTCACGGTGTTTCAAAAAAAACCAAGGGTCTCGCACCCAACCCCAGCTTTCACTGTTCGCAGTACCTTCCGACTGGAAAGCTGGATTTCAGTTAACGTCCCGTCATCTTCATTTGCGACAAGCACAGTTGTTCCGTCTGGACGGAAAGCAGCGTCCATTGGCTTTTGCCCCACAGGAACCGGGTACTGGTCCCACTGTGGCAGACTGATCAATGTCACAATCGGCTCGAAATCTCCGATAACCAGAAGCCATTTCCCATCGGGACTAACGCGTACAACCTGCGCACTTTTATGATGATGCTTCAGTTCAACTTCCTGACGCAGCTCTCCCGCATCCACATCAATAAGAAATAAAGTTGGTTTGAGCGCATTACTGACGACCAGGAATTTTTCATCCGGCAGATGATCGATGCCAGCAGAGGGCGCGGGCAGAACGATCGTGCGCCTGACGCTGTCATCACCAATACGAAGAACAGTCAGTGTCGCATCTTCTTCGTTTTCCGTGACGATCAGCTTACGCTGCGGAAGGATGGTAAGCCTGTGTGCATTGCGAGAAAATGCCTGCAGGATATGGATAACTCTTTTCGTCTCCGGATCAATCACTGCCACAGCAGAACTGTTCTCACAGCAAACATACAGCAACCCGTCCGGCCCAAACCGTAATGTATGCGGTGACTCAAGGGGTGTCAGATCAATGTCTGAAATTTTTGTTCTGGCATACAGATCTATAACGGAAACAAAATGGTTTGGTATGGGATTGTTGCCGTGAAAACCATTCCCATACGCTGGAACAAATGCAAGCCCGCGCGTCTCATCTATAGCCAGCTCATGCGGGAGACTTGGCATCCCCCCAATATGATCCAGCACTTCAAGCGTTGTAGGATGCAGGAAAAGAAGCTGTGCCCCCTTCTTGTCCACAACAATTAGCCCGCTGCAATGACTAAGGGTCATAGGACTGTCCTTGCTCTTATTTGTGTCAGGTTACTCCCGATATAAAACAATATAAGAGGTATTTAGTTTTGAATGGTCTGGTCAGGATGCTGTCACGAAAATGCCAGCCCTAATAAAAGCCCAGACCAGGTGTTTTGTAAAAAACGCGTCAGAAAGAACTAACGGGCGACAATTCTTCTGAACTCAAAAAAAACAGTTTCAGGCCATCATTGCCATGGGCATGTCAGCCGACGGAATGTCTGCGATATGCAATTTGACACCTGCCCCCATCATTCTGTCAGCAGTCTCTCCAGAAAGGCCTGAGTCCGTAATAACGGCATCAAAATCCGTCAGATTTGCCAGATGATTCAGGGCGCTAATTCCAAATTTTCGACTATCCACCATTAAAACGCGGCGATCAGCCATGTTCATGAGCGCACTCTTGGCTTTGATCAGATCTTCGTCCTGATGATAGGCAGAAAGACCGTGAATAGCCGAGGTAGACATGAATAATGTGTTGATCCGAAGCGACGTAACGCTGCGTTCACATAAAACTCCGAGAAATGCATCGAATGTTGGATTGTAACGCCCACCCAGTGCTATCAGGCTGATGTCACGAGACCGTCCGATCTTTGTACTGATCCCCAGACTGTTCGTCACGACTGTAAGTTGACCGATTGCTGTCAAGCGTTCGGATAGAAACCGCGATGTTGTGGAGTCATCCAAGGCAATCGTATCGCCTTCTTCGATCAAGCCAGCAGCAATCGCTGTAATACCAAGCTTTTCCTGCACAGCCTGTCGAGCACGAAGCATGATGCTGCTTGCTGCTACAGCATTCGAAAGCGTCGTAACGCTTTCACCAACTTTACGGATCAGGCCCTGTGTCGCAAGCGCGTGCAGGTCACGGTTCATGGCTGCACGGGTCATGGTAAACTGAACAAGCAGATCCTGGATCAGAACACAGCCATGCGCCGTAACGTAATCCAGAACGGCTTGACGCCGTGCGGACAAAGCACGGCTTCCATGAAGGATATCGGGCATCATGCAGGTGCTCTTTCCTCGATCACACGATCAATCAGCTTTTCGAAGTCAGGAACTGACCAGCCAGCGCGCCCCACAAATACGCCATCCACATTTGGCTGGCTCACATAGCTGCGGGCATTATCCTGTGTAACACTTCCGCCATAGAGCAGCGGTACGCGATCGCCGATATCCTTGCCGGCGATCTCACACAGAACAGCCCGCAATCCGGCATGGACTTTTGCAACACAGTCGGTATCTGCAGCGCGCCCGCCCGCCCCGATGGCCCAGACCGGTTCGTAAGCAATCAGAATATTTGGCAGGTCTGCATGTGCCACGTCATGCAGAGCAATTTTGAGCTGCCGGGAGAGTGTCTCTGCCGTGACGCCGAAATCATACTCTTCGAGGCTCTCGCCAATGCAAAGCAAAGGACGCAAGCCATGGCGAAGGGCCGCGGACATCTTGCGACTGACAGTCCAGTCTGTTTCCGCAAAATGCTGCCGCCGTTCCGAATGGCCGATCAGTACGATATCCGCACCGCACTCTTTCACCATGCCGGGGGAAATTTCACCCGTCCAGGAGCCGCTCTCTTCCCAGTGCATATTCTGGGCGCCGACAAGCACGTCTGCACCTTTCAGAACGCTCGCAACAGCCTGCAAGGACGTAAATGGTGTGATGATGAACGGCTTCACGCCATCCGGCGCTCGATACGCCTTAAGCGCTTCTGCAGCAGCCAAGGCCTCGGCAGGTCCCTTGTTCATCTTCCAGTTCGTACCGATCCAGACCGTTTTGCGAGTCACCATTCATCTCCCGACAAGAAGGCAGCGACCATCGAATCTTGATCGCTAAACCTAAGCCATGTTTAGCGTTAAATCATAACACTCCAAAGACATGAAGTTCCGAAGGGAGTGATATTTTCAATTCAACTCTCCGTACCTGCTCTCCAGCAAAGATCTGAAGGCAGGTACGAAGACGCTGAAAACAGGAACTTTATTGCCTCTGCGAGTTTTTTTAAGCTGCCCGCTCCAGCAGAACGCTTTCCGTCACCTGACTATCGGCATCCGCTGGGCGCAGGGTGGCAATGCCCTTCCGGGCAAGACCATCATGATAGAAATGCGTAGCTTCGTTAGGAGAGAGGTCTCCATCCGTGACGCGACGCATCGCTTCAATCAGCAAGAGCGGGTCCGCTGCATCCACAATCTTGCGACCAAACAATGCAGCTCTGGCACCACTGTTCTGGGCTTGATGAATCAGCTCCAGACAGTCACGCGTCGTGCCGCTTCCACCGCCCATAATCCCGACGATAACGCTTGGATCGTACTCGCACAGTTCCGCAAACGCCTCGCTGCCATTAAACGGCACCTTCAGGAAGACAGGCTTTTCTTCCTTGCGAAGACCCGCAAGCGCACGGGTAACCATATCATTCAGGAACACTCCGAAATCTTCAGGAGCGATATGCCCTTCATTTGGGTTGAAGACTTCGAGGAAATAAGAAAACCCGTTGATCTTGGCCTCTTCGCGGAACCGAGCGAACTCTTCCAGCGCCAGCGTATCCTGGTCAACATCGCCGTTAAACGTCATCGAATAGAGGCCAAGGTTTGTCTGCGCCCGCTCCAGTGACGCGGAGCGAAACGGAACAGACTTCTGGGAGCGATAATGCCCTCCCCGTCCACGCCACAGGTCTGTCGTATCGTTAGCACGAATTGCCGTCTTAACTTTGGTCCCGTCAAACGCATCACGCTCCAGCAGATCTTCCAAAATAGAGACCGAGGTCAGCATGATGTCCACAATATCCTGACGGATAATAGACTGGATCTCTGACAGATATTGCGGCCGTGTGCGGAACAGAGACTGTCCGGCTCTAGGATTGCGGCGATTACCCATCGCACTGATCCCGGCTGCCATATCTGAGTCCTTGGCGTCAGCAAGGATGAAATCATAACGCGTGTCTTTGCCAGCGCGCATGCGTGCAATTTTTTCTTCGTAACGGTTCATGGCTCAAGCTTTCAGAATTTCCGGGGTTTCAGCCGATAGAGGGAACTCACCCTGAAGGTTGTGCTGCTGCTGCCCCTCCCTCCAGGCGTCCTGAGCCTGACGTGCGGCTTCCCGCTCATCCCAGCCCAGCGTTCCTCCAATGATATTTGCAACTTCCAGCACGACTGCCGGCGTCATGGCGCCACTGAGTGCAATGGTCGTACGGCGGTAAAGAACGTCCGACAGACGGCGAACCAGCTCATTTTCAGCAATGAACATCAGTTCACGACGTGTGTAGGAGGGGAGCGTCCGAAGAGGAGCATCTGCTGCCTCCTGACAAAATCCCGCGATCTTTCTGGCCAGCGTTCCGTACCGATCCAGCAGTACGGAAGCACGCGGGCGCGGCAACCCAAAAGAACTCGCAAACCTGTCCAGATAGGATGTGTGCTGATCTGCATCCGGGAAGCCACGGCCGCCGCCGATAGCCAACTCCTGCGTTGATGTGCTTCGTGGGTGCCCCAGCAGCGCCAGTACACGATCTGCGACTTCTTCGCCCAACCCACGGAAAGTCGTCCATTTTCCACCCACGAGAGACAGAACTGGCGTTACACCCACCCTGTCTTCATGAACGATGTGATCACGACTGATCGCAGAAGGATCGGCAGCATTGGTGGCTGGTAGCGGACGAACACCGCTATAACGGTAAGTGACCTGCTCGCTTCCGATATGGAAACCGGGGGACAGATCAGCCAGCATCCGCAGCATGTAATCCTGCTCCTCGTCCGTACAGACAGCCTTGTCCGGATCGTCGATCCGGATATCGGTAGAGCCAACCAGGACATGACCAAAAAACGGATATGCAAGACAGATCCGTCCATCCGGCGTCCCGAAATAGACCATCCGGCCCTTCAGTTCCCGGAGCAGGTCATCATGCTTCAACAGCAGATGAGACCCTTTTGTCCCGCCAATATATTTTGTCGGGTTACCCAGGATCGTATTGATCTGATCAATCCACGCGCCGCCCGCATTAATCAGAACACGCGCCTTTACCGTTTTTACTTCATCGGTGAGCACGTCTCGCAGGACGAGTTGTCCGCTTTGGACAGTCTCGGGGACAACATAGGTTACCGCCTCACAGTTGGGAGCTGTTTCCAGCGCATCCTGCACGCATTCATATCCGAGGCGTTCAGGCTGCGTGATCGCAGCATCGTAATACTGTGCTGTTGCGACAACATCCTTCGCCATATGGGGCCATTCACGGCGCGTTTTCTGGCTGAGGGAAAGGGAATGTCGTGGCATGACGCGAGCGCGGCGCCCCAGGAAATCATAAATCTGAAGCCCGACTTCCAGAACCAGCGCGCCACGATCCGTCATTTTGCCGTCAAGGTTCAGGAAGCGACGAAATGATGTGACGATCCCTCCAAGCCATGTGCGGATCGGCAGAACAGTCGGCAATGGCCGAACGAAATGCGGTGCATTCCGCAGGAGCAGATTTCGCTCCAACGTCGACTGCGCCACAAGCTTGAACTCGCCCGTTTCCAGATACTTGATCCCACCATGGATCAAGCGGGAGGGTGCACAGGATGCCCCTGTACAGATATCGCTTCGATCCAGAATGAGCGTCTTCACGCCCTGAAGGGCCAGTTCACGAAACAGGCCAGCGCCATTAATGCCAGCCCCGATAATGACGACATCAAATTCGGCATTATCCGGCACGGCTGAAAGTGTCTTCACGAATGCATTTCCTTCGCGATTTCGGCTGAGAGCGCATAATTCAAGACGGACCCCACCGGGGTTTCCGGGGCTCTACTGACTTCACTACCGGCCTCATACAGACCGGACCAAAAAGGTTTCATCGCCAGCGTCAATGCAACGTATCGGCGGTAAATACCCTCGTAGATCCGTGCGCGAGCGGGGTCCGGCTGATAGACATTCATAGGAATTTCCTGAGCAGCCACAGCCTCCTCAAGATTTCCATAAAGCCCAACAGCAACACTTGCCGTCAGAGCCGCGCCCAAGGCTCCAGCCTCCCGAACGCTGGAAATTTCGACGGGCATATTGAGAATATCCGCAAACATCTGGGCAATAGAGGCCTGACTGCTACCGCCGCCCGAGACACCAAGGCGATGCACATCCCCTGTTTGACGCAGGGTCTCAACATGCTCGCGATGGTTGAAGATTGTTCCCTCAATCATCGCCTGAAACAGATCCGCTCGATCATGCCAGGACTGCACCCCAAACAGAGAGGCACTTGCTGGCGCTTCGTAAGGCGATCCAAAAAGAAACGGATGATACAGCGGTATCGGTCGTTCGCCGCGAGAACGCCCAAGCTTTGCCTCAACTTCCTTAGTGAGAACCTGAGCTGCCTCTTTTTCCTCTGGAAGAAGCATGCGCGCGAGCCATTCCAGATTACTGGACGATGCAGGCGAGATGGCCATGCAGTTCCACAATCCACGGCGATAACCCGCCCGGCAGGACCAGCCATCGCCTATGACAGGGCGACTGCGGAAAATTTCATTGATAGAAAAAGTGCCCGCCGTGATCGAAAGATCGCCCGGCCGCGTGTAGCCTGACCCCACGGCGGCGGCTGTTACATCATGCAGCCCGACGGAAACCGGCGTTCCTTCGCGTAGGCCGGTCGCACGAGCAGCTTCTGCCGTGATCGTTCCACCCTGGTCACAGGACAGTAGCATTTTAGGAAGCGCACCGCGGATTTCGCGCAGATCCAACGCCTCAAGGATGCTGTCGCTGTAGTCCTGCGTGTAGAGATCTGTGAAAGATGTGCTGGCCTCTGTCAGATCTGTCGCAATTTCCCCGGTTAGACAAAGCCGGATCCAGTCTTTGGCAAAAAAGACGGTACCAATGGCCTGATAACGATCAGGTTGATGGCGCTTCATCCAGGCCAGCAGAGTTGTTGCGGAGTAAGGGTACGGACGCTGCCCGGCGATAGGGACGATCTTTTCCAGCCGCCCTTCCCGCTTCCACTCATCATGAATTTCTGTGGCCCGACTGTCGAGCGACATAATCCCACGGCCTAACGGTTGACTTGAGCGGTCAAGAACGAAAAGTCCATCACCGTGCGCAGTGACCCCAACGCCAGCAATATCCTCACCGCTCAGTCCAGAAACGTCCAAAGCTTCCCGGACTGCCTCTACAACAGCCTGCCAAGCCTCATGCATATCCCGCTCAACGTGGCGGGGTTCATCCGTATGCTGGGGAACACGACGACGGCCAGTCCCCACAATTCCACCTGTCTTCGAGAAGATGACAGCCTTCGTCGTAGTAGAACCGCAATCGATCCCGATCGTGAAATCCTGGCGCATTTCGCCCTCCGGACATTCTCGCCATCAGCTTTAGCAAATCGCCCAACTGATAACACCATAAATGTTATTATTAGGTGATATAAGTGTTATCATGCCTTCGTCAATGTGATAAATATCACTTTCGTAGCGTCAAGAATCTTTGTGTGATTAATCCCGTGAAAAGCACACCACAGAGCCGATCAGAACATTACAAATTTGGTCAGCGCTGGTATGTAGATGTCGCGATGCCATAATTGGCCTTACCCGGTGACAAGGATCTTTTTGACAGATGACTGATGGTTCGGGCGTTCCAGCTACCTCTCCCGCCGTCCTTCTCAGCAAACGCCGGGATAACAGTGCCCGTCAGCAACAGATCCTCGACGTCCTTCTGGAAACAGGAAGTGCCACAATTGAGAATCTGTCTGAGCGTTTTGACGTCAGCAGGATGACAATTCACCGTGATGCTCACGCACTGGCAGCGCAGGGCCTGATCGACAAACTGCACGGCAGCATTGTTCTCAAGAATCGTGTCGTCACTCAAAAAACAGTCAATTTCCGAAAATCACGCGCGCCTGACCTGAAAGAATCAATTATTCAGCGGGCCATTTCGATGATTACGCCGGAACAAATTCTCGTTCTGGACGACTCTACGACGGTCGCAGCGATGCTGCCGCTCCTTCCGGCTCTCGCGCCCCTGACCATCATTACGAATGCCGTAGGCGTCATTCAGGCACTTGCTCCCTATCCCAACCTGAAACTGATTTGCCTGGGGGGCGACTATAACCAGCCTCGGAACGCCTTTTTTGGTCTGGTCTGTGAGCAGGCTGCAAAATCGCTTCGCGCCAATACGATGTTTCTTTCCACGTCGATCATTCACAACGAAACGGCGTTTCAGAACGATCAGGACGTTGTGAAGGTCAAACAGGCACTGATGCAAATCGCGGATCAGACCGTACTATTGGTCGACAGCACAAAATTTCGAAAAGGCGGCCTCCACCGCCTCGCCGCACTCAGCGATTTCGACGTTGTTCTGACAGACTCCCAATTGAAGCCCGCTATTCGCAAAGCACTTATTCAGGACGGAATTCACGTCGAAACATGTGGCTAGGAATTTAACGGCGACAGTACACAGCCCAGAATAGCAACGCAGCTGCGCAGACAAAATTCCGACAAAGATGCCGTAGCGCAGTTAAATACTGAAACGACGGCAGTGCATTATGCTCTTCTCGCGCTGCCTCAGGCCCATTAGCGGTCCGCTAGTCTTCGAAGTAAGACACTGCACCCTGACGCTATCGCCCACACCGGCACCCCTGACGGCTTGTGACAGTGTCGTCCCGGTTGAGCACCGCATATGCTCAGAAATCAACGAGAATCGGAGTGAGTATTGCATCGCCTCTACCTCCATTCAGAAAATGGAAGCTCTCTGGCGCCGACTTAATCTTCACAAACCCGCGAACATAAATTCAAGCCAGACACATAAAATTCCTGCTGCACCTGACGGTCATACACCCTGGATGCAGGCACGATCTGACAGAAACCCTCAACACAGCTTACCGCCCATGGGTATCTGGGATGGAATGGCGCTTTACCGCCAATCAGAACCATTTCTGGCACGATGTTTCAAAAAATAACACATTCTGAAAAAACGAAATTAACGATATATTGACGAAAAAAGCAGGCTTCGCGTATCACGGCGTGAGAGCTTCTTTGAGACACAGGAGATGCTGAAATGTGCGGCATTACGTTAAACGATTTCCTGAGTGTCACGAGATGGACACCTGCAGATCTGGCCATCCAGATTGATCGCCCTGAAAGCGATGTCGAATGGTGGCTCGATAACCATGACCACGTCCCTGAGCGACTAAAGCTCTGGATGAGTAAGATCGTGGACACTTTCCAGAATAATCCCCCTCCCAAAGGCTATGCCATGGAACGGTCCAAAGGATGTCTGTTTAACGATGATCCCTCTGCGACTGTGGTTTGCTCCATTTGTCGCTTCAAGGGAAAATGCCATCTCACGTAATGTCGGCCTCAGCGTAACTTTGCATCGACAGTATTGGTCGACGAAAACTGCGCTAGCCCTTTTTTAAGCGCAGTTTCGAAAGCGGTAAGAGTTTCCGGACCAACATAATGTTCGATGCCCTCCGCATCGATCCGGGCATTTTCCTCACTAATTCCCAACGCCAACAGAAACGCCTCCACAATTCCGTGCCGATGACGGGCCTTATGCGCCATCTGCTGGCCAGCATCCGTCAGGAAAACGCCCCGATACGGCTTTTGTGTCACCAGCCCTTCCGTTGACAGGCGAGCCAGCATCTTAGCCACCGTTGGCTGAGACACACCAAGACGACCGGCAATATCGACTTGGCGCGCTTCCTGCCCCTCAGCCAGAAGATCAGAAATCAGCTCGACATAATCTTCTACCAGCACCTTCTGCCTGGCAGCTCGATTGGCCCTGAACCCTTCTGAGTGGAGTTGCATGTCCACCAGGGATTTCTGCTTTTTCTTCTTCTGTTCCATTCTCAAGAAAACCGCTCAATCAATTATTCCCGACCGAATAAAACATTCTTCCTGTTAATTCCAGAGACCTCTGAGCGATCTTCTTTGGAAGAAAAATAAGACAATGTTCATGAATATAGCATATTGCATATTTTGCGGTTCCAAGCTTGAATGACATTCTGATGTCCGACCAACGCTCCGATGCCTCCACCCAGAAGTCCGCCCCCAGCAAAGCCTGGCGCTTTTCGCGTCATGACGATGCGGAACGACCAAGCCTGCCTGAGGTGTTTTCAAGCGTTCGGGTTCCTGAAGGGTCAACAACGTGGCTGAAGCGATTCCTCGCGTTCGTTGGGCCCGGATACATGGTGTCAGTTGGATATATGGACCCAGGAAACTGGGCGACGGACCTGCAAGGAGGCGCTCAGTACGGCTACACGCTGCTCTGCGTCATCATGCTTTCCAACCTGATGGCGATCCTTCTCCAAGCTCTCTCTGCACGCCTTGGCATCGCCACCGGTCGGGATCTGGCGCAAGCCTGCCGTGACCATTTTCCGCCTGCGCTGAACGTAGTGCTTTGGCTGGCATGCGAGTTAGCGATTATCGCGTGTGATCTGGCTGAAGTGATTGGAACGGCCGTTGCGTTGCAACTGCTCTTCGGCCTCCCTCTTCTGGGTGGCGCGCTCCTCTCCATTCTGGACGCCTTCATAGTTCTTCTGCTGATGGGCCGCGGCTTCCGGTATCTGGAAGCTTTTGTCATCGGCCTTCTCTCGATCATTGCGCTTTGCTTTGGGGTACAGCTCGTTGCGGCCACACCACCCGTTGCAGCAATCCTGAAGGGCGTTATTCCGACGCCGGAAATCGTGACCACGCCTGGAATGCTCTACATTGCGATTGGCATTATCGGTGCCACGGTCATGCCGCATAACCTGTATCTGCATTCGTCTATCGTACAGACGCGAGCCTATGAGCGAACGCCCGTTGGACGTCGTGATGCCATTCGGTGGGCAACATGGGACAGCACAATTGCCCTCATGCTCGCGCTATTCATCAACGCGGCCATCCTCATTGTGGCAGCCGCAGCTTTTCATGAAACAGGCCACCAGAATGTGGCCGAGATCGAAGATGCCTATCATCTTCTCTCCCCCATTCTTGGGCTCGGGATAGCCTCTACGCTTTTCGCACTGGCACTGCTGGCTGCTGGCACAAACTCAACCGTTACCGGAACACTGGCCGGCCAGATTATTATGGAAGGCTTCCTCCGCCTCCATATCCCGCATTGGGCAAGACGACTGCTGACCCGCGGCCTGGCGATCATTCCCGTCGCGGTGGTAACTGTGCTCTACGGAAGCCATGGCGTAGGCGCTCTGCTGATGGCCAGTCAGGTCATCCTGTCCCTTCAGCTTCCTTTCGCAGTCATTCCCCTTGTGATGTTTGTGTCTGACCGTCGCAAGATGGGCGAATTCACAATCAACCGCTTCATGACCGCACTGTCATGGATCGTCGCGGGCCTTATCCTCATCCTGAACTTCAAGCTTCTGTACGACACTCTGGTCGGCTGAACGACACCCCAGAAAAATTGAGAACCAACTATGGCAACAGCATTTTTGCGCTCAAAATTCGCCCCTAGATATAGCAAATGCTATATTAAACAGCACACCGCAAATTCAAGAGTTTCAACTGTCCCCTTTCGGATAGCAATTGCAGGAACCACGCTCCTTACAGGGCTACTGGCAACTGATGTATTTGCTGCCGATAATGCGCCATCCGGCGAGCCCCAAAAGAAGATTTCCAAAAAATCTGAAAAGAGAACTATTCAAACCAACGACAAACCTGCTGAACACGTCACTGTCATGGGGCACCTCGATCAGGCGCGTGGACGTATTTTCCCCGGCCTGGGCGCAGTCTCCTACGGTATCGATCAACGACAGATCCAGGCTACGCCTCAGGGGCAGAATGCTTCTTTCAGCCAGATTATGCTCAGAATGCCTGGCGTCGTGCAGGACAGCTACGGAGAAGTGCATGTGCGAGGCGAACATGGCGGCCTGACTTACCGGGTCAACGGTGTCCTGCTTCCCGAGGGCCTGAATGGTTTTGGTCAGGAACTGGATACACGCATTATCCAGTCGGTTGACCTACTAACGGGAACCCTCCCCGCTCAATTCGGGTTTCGTACGGCCGGCATTGTGGACGTACATACAAAGAGTGGATCCACCCTGAAAAATAACCAGCTTTCACTCTATGGCGGCAGCTACAACACTTTTGCACCGTCCTTACAATTGGGCGGTTCAAAAGGGCGCTTTGAATATTTTACGACGCTGTCCATGAACCGGAATAATATTGGTATCGAGAACCCAACCGCCTCCTTCCGCGCAACACATGACACAACGCAGCAGGAAAAGGCGTTTGGCTATTTTTCATGGAAGCTGAACGACACCGACCGTATCTCGCTCCTGACAAGTGCATCTTACGCAGATTTTGAACTTCCCGACACGACCGGCCTGCAACCGGTTTATCAACTTGCTGGAACTGACTGGTCACACCCCTCTGTACAATCACGCTTTCTGGATGACAGCCAGACAGAGCAAAACTATTACGCCGTCGTTTCATACCAGCACAGCGCTGACAAACTGAACCTTCAGCTCTCACCGTATTTTCGTTACGGGCGCATCGATTATACGCCAGACCCGGCTCGGGACCTTATTTTTCAAGGTGTAGCCGAACACGAAGTCAATGACTTCACAACTGGGGGCGCACAATTCGATTTGTCTTATGATATCGCTCCGCACCATACCCTTCGGGCCGGTCTTCTGGGTCAATACACCTCCGAGCGCCTCGATACTGACTCTCTTGCATTCCCGGTAGACGAAACTGGCCAACAGACTTCGTCTACCCCTCTCCGGCTGATAGACAACACGGGCAACTGGTCCGTTGAAGCGGGTGCTTACGTTCAGGATGAATATCGCATCACCCGCAAGCTCACTTTCAATTATGGTATTCGCTACGATCGGTTTGCATCGTCTTTTGGAAACGAAGGACAACTCAGCCCGCGCGCTAACCTGGTGTGGAAGCCGTTCAGAAGCACGACCTTACACATCGGCTACTCCAGGTTCTTCGCACCGCCTTCTCCGCAGTACGTTTATCCCTCAACACTGGCGCGTTTTGCAGGAACCACAAATGCCGCAGCCAATTTGACAGATACGCCCACGAAAGTTGAAACCTCCAATTACGTGGATGCTGGCATTCTCCAGCATATTACCCCCGAATTACAGATTACAATCGACGCCTACAGTAAGTGGGCACACAACCTTACGGATCTTGGACAATTTGGTCGTGCGGTTATCCTCGCGCCATTCAGCTATCGCCGAGGTCATGTGTATGGTGCAGAGTTTGGAAGTTCCTGGAGGCGCGGCCCTTGGTCTCTGTTTGGTAATTTCTCGTTTGTAAAAACGGCAGCTCGAGAAATCAATTCCGCCGAATACCAGTTCGATCCAGAAGAATTGAGCTACATTCGCGCACATGCCATCCAGTTAGACCATCAGGGACAGTATACGGCCAGCGCTGGCGCATCCTATTCCAGCAAGCATCATCTGGCTTATATAGATTTCCTGTATGGATACGGCCTGCGGAGTGGCTTTGCCAATCTTGAGAAACAGCCCCAGTACGACATTTTTAATGTCGGATACCAGTACACCTTTACCCGCGTCCCTCTGGGGCATGATCTGAAAGTTCGCGCTGACATCGTAAATCTGTTCGACAAACGCTACCAACTTCGAGACGGTAGCGGCGTCGGCATTTATCAGGCGCAATACGGACAACGACGAGGCACTTATTTCTCACTCGTGTCCGATTTCTGAAAACAACCTAACCTCAGGCCCGCTCAGGGTCTGAGGGAAATCCTTTACGACGCAGCACAGGCTGACCGGCCTCGGGCCGCACCGCCCAGAGCATCAAAAAGGCCCCATAAAGAATTGCAAATGCATCTACTGCCAAAGCTGAATCCTGCATGTGTGATAATGGTGTAACCACAAGTGCGGAAATCGGCATCATCCATGTCAGGATTGCCGAAAATATCAGTAAAGTGCGAATAGCTTCCCGCTCCTTAAGCCACAACGCCACCCCATTGCACAGCAAAAAAACCCCGAAATAAACAAGCTGCACAGTGACCGTTTGACTGCCTGCGGGCAGCAGAGGCGCCGCACACAACACAGCTGATATACCGGCTACACACCCAAGCGAACATCCGATCGTCAATGCACAGAGTATTCGTGTTGATTTTGTATCCTCTACACGTCCCGTTCCGCGCTCACGACGCCTACGCGACACCACCCAGAGCTGATTGCCCGCATAGAACATAAATGCGCCACCGAGCCCGAGAAGCACATATCCCCACCGCACACTCTCTCCGCCAAAACTGCCAAAATGCAGAACGAAAAATGATGTCAGCACGGACTGCGACCAGCTCTGATGACCGGGCATATACTCGGTAGACACGAGCCTGCCGCTATATGGATCGACGCCCGCAAATCCTCCACCCGCCCCACGCGCGCCATAGCGTGGGTCTCGTCCTGTTATTCTGAGAGCCAAATGGCCGCCATGAGCGCTGCTATAAGCCAGAGTATCGGGAATGAACCCCGGCGCTTGTGTCGCAACAGTTTTAATAATCTGATCTGGGTCGAGAGGCTTCCGTAGTTTTGCCGCGGGACCATGAGGATGCGGCCCATGCCCCGGGCCTGCTGCACCATGCTGAGCCTGCGGGTGTTGTATCAGGAGCGCCTGCTCCGCCATGTAGATCTCATCATGAAATGCAAACACCACTGAGGTGAGCGCCATGATGATATGAAAAGGCAGAGAAAACAGGCCCAGCATACTATGCATGTCGAGCCACATTCTTTTGACGTTTTGACCCAGTCGAATTGCAAACAGGTTTTTCACAAGCCCGGGGATAACAATAAGCGTCCCTGAAATCAGGGCCACCGCATAAAGCAACGCGACCACGCCCATAAGGAGCCGCCCGGCTTCATGAGGCATGGAAAGCCCGACCTGCTGATGAAGCATATTGATGAAATGTGCGGCCTGAGAAGGCTCCTGACGCACCGTCACCAAAGAGCCATCGGGTGCCAACGCTGAAAAATTGGCGAAAGACGGGCCGTGCATCCGCTCTGGCATTCCCCAAATCAAGGATGCGGGCTGAGAAGGCGTTGGATGTAAAACAATCGTATAATTACGTTGCGCTTCCGGATGCTCAGAAAATGTCTTTTCCAGCAATACTGGCATTTTCTCCAGTGTTACTGGCGGCGGCAAAGCCACTGGTACCGAGGCCCAATCCTGCAAAGGCCGCTCGAACATCGTTACCGATCCGGCATAAAATGCTACAAATAGGAAAAGGCCACAGACAATCCCGACCCAGCTATGGATTTCCCGATACATCCGGACAATGTCAGCGCGGATTTTCACGACATCATACTCCGCACACCTATATAAATAGCCCAGAGGACAGCATTCGCTCCTCCAAGCATTGCCCACGCACGCCAGCCTGATCGAAACAGAAAGCAAGTCCCGAGAATTCCCGTCCAGACCGGAACTACGAGCCACATCAGGAACTGTGAACCAACTGCCCTGGGTTGCCCGTCAACATGCGCGAGCAGACCCAGAATGCCCATCAGGGCAAAGGAAAGCGTGAGTCCAAGGACAAGACCGGCGCTCGCTTTGGGAAACCAGTTCCGACTGCTTAGCATCACGGGAGTTGATGTCATGACATCCTCCTTCGCCAAACCGCGGCAGCCAGAGGAACCAAAGACCAGACAATCATGATAAGCGTCAGAAACTCGGAAACTGCGGTGCCGCTACCTTCGCTTGCGAGCAGCATGAGCAAGGATGCACAGAGGAGCGTGCTTCCGGAAATCATACAGAACCGAAATGCTGGACGCTTCTTACGCAATTGTTGAGCGGGCGATGCCATATAGAGCATAAGCGCACCACCTGCCCCCAGAACGGCCGCAATCCATATCGTTATCATAACGGTTTACTCGAATTACCAACGATATTCCAAACGAGCAGTCAGATTACGACCCTGCCCATAATAGCAGGCGGATACGGCTGTACAGGTCGCGACAAAACGCTTGTTGGCGATGTTTCGGGCATTAAACGAAAAAGATAATCCTTTGTAGCGCGGATGCGCCGTCGCGAAATCATATCGAAGGAACAAATCGAACAACGTATAATCCGGAATATGTAGTGTATTTGCCGTATCCCCGTAGCTCGTGCCTGTATAACGGACACCACCGCCGAGACCGACACCCGCAAAAGTTCCATGCTGGATGCGCTGGTCTACGAAGAGAGACGCCATCCACTTGGGGGCCTGTCCAAGATAATTGCCGACCTGAGATGCCGTATTGGAGCGCGTAATCTTTGCTTCACTGCGAGTGCCGGTAAAGATCACCGACATGTCCCACGGCAGGTTTGCCTTGCCTTCAAGTTCCAGCCCACGAACCCGGCCCTGCCCTGTCTGAACCAGGCACGTTGATGTGCCACAGAGTGTGCCGTTCGGATCATAAGTCGTCATGTTATTCTGGGTAATCTGGTATCCACCAAAAGTGACGTAGATACTCTTCCCGTACTGATACCGAATACCACCTTCATACTGATCGCCAGTTGTCGGCTTGAAAGCCTTTCCTCCCAATGACGTGGATGGGTCAGAGACTTGTGGCTGAAACGACTGAGCGTAACTGAAATAGGGCACGAGACCGTTATCAAACATATAAACGGCACCCGCTCGCCAGGTAAATGCATTGGAATTCGTGATGTACCGAGATTTCGTGAGAACATTGAGCGTATTATCGCGCGCCCAGTCCTGACGTCCACCAATCGTGACCCGAAGGCGGTTAAACTTCAACTGATCCTGAAAATAAATTCCGTTCTGGCTGCTGATGGTTGCCGTATAGACCTGCGGGCTAAGATTGTCTGAATACCCAGCACTCCCGCGTGCTTTCGGATTAAAAATATTCAGGATCGGCAGAACATAAGAAGACGCCACCAGATCGCGGCTATGCCGCCAGTTCGTATAAAAATAATCAGTGCCAACCAGGAGCATATGCCGCACAGGCCCCGTACGAACATGCCCTTCAAGTTGCGTATCCGTCGTGACACCCTGAGACTGCCCTCTGCCTTCCACAGCACGCCGATTAACCGTTTCGCCTGCAATACATCCAGCCACTGTCGCCGCGCATTTGGCCAGCGTATCGCCAGAAAGCACTGTCGCTCTGTAAAGCGTGTTCAGATACGTGTAACGCGTATTGTTTCGGACCGTCAGGAAACGGTTGAATTTATGCTCCAGAAATGAGCCTGCCAAAGCCTGGTTTCGATCAAACGTATCCCAGTTCGGCTCACCAATATTCGCATCATTCGCGATATGGCGACCCTTGGATGCATACAGCGTGCCCGTCGCTGGCAGGAACTGGAATGTGGAGCCCCCCTGATCCCGCTGATACTGCGCAAGTAAAGTCCAGACCGTCTTGGGTGTAATTTTCCAGGTCAGGCTTGGGGAGATGTAGTAGCGGCCAGTCCGTACTTCATTAACCTGAGTGTCACCATATCGAGCGAGGCCGACAATCCGGCCTGTCAAAGCCCCATCATGCGTCAGTCGGCCAGACACATCCCCTGAGGCCTGCCCCTGCCAGTTGGACAGGTTGGTAAATCCGCTGCTCTGTAGAAAGAACTCGCCTTCGCTCTTTTCCGTCGGACGCTTCGTCACAAGATTAACCACGCCCCCTGGCGCCGTCTGACCATAAAGGGCACCGGAAGGCCCCTTCAGAACCTCAATCTGCTGAAGTGCAAACGGATCAAAGGACGTTCTGGTCCACTGTCCGCCTGATGGCAGACGCAACCCATCGACAAAGTTGTTGTTGGATGAAAATCCACCCGCACCAAACCCACGGACAGACACTTCATCCACTCGACTGTCGATGCCGGATGGCTCAGCCTGTACACCCGCAGTATAGGCCAGCGCATCCGCAATTGACGGCGATGCGCGTAGTTCGATTTCTTCGCGGCTGACGATGGAAATGGACTGAGGAGATTCAATAATCGGTGTGCGTGTCTTTGTCGCAGAAGACGCGTGGGACATGCCGGTCGCCGTCACAACAATGACTTCCGCTTTGGACTTTGGCGCCTGCGGCTGTCCGGGCTTCTGAAGTTGTTTCTGGCCCCTGGACTGAGCTTCATCCGTAACAACAGACGTATCTGCACCTGCAGCGGCGGAAGTCAGCCCTGCCAGCACAAGAGCGGGAAAGACAGTATATTTGACGACAGAAGAAGACATGCTGGCCCACCGAGAGAGGATCGGAACTGGAGCCCTCATATTTGCAATTGATAATTATTGTCAATTAGATGTTATCAAGGGAATTGCATCAAAGAATGCCTAACCCCGGCACGGCCAGATACATCTCAATAAATATTATTGTTTTTCAATTATATAAAAGGAAAATATGCTATCTCTGACTCAGTGACTGGCGCGAAAAACGTTCCATCCCGTATGCTGAACAAGACGCTCAAGGGCACGTGTTCCCAGCAGCGAATTGCCCTGCGCATTCAAACCCGGCGACCATACCGCAACCGACGCGACACCCGGAACAACTGCCAGAATACCACCCCCAACGCCTGACTTTCCTGGCAACCCAACCCTGATCGCAAAAGAGCCGGACCCGTCATAATGTCCACACATCATCATGAGAGCGAGTACGGTCTGGGCATTTCGCGTGGAAATGACGCGCTCGCCCGTTCGGGGATTAATTCCGCCCGTCATCAGATAGGTGCCCATTTCCGCAAGTTGCCTGCAACTCATGGTCAACGCGCACTGATGAAAATAGAGGTCCAGCGTTTCATCAACGGGATTATGAATATTCCCGAAGGTCCGCATGTAATTGGCTAGAGCCTTGTTGCGAAATCCGGTCTCCTCTTCCTGCCGCGCCACATCCCGATCAATCAGGATGGTATCCGGATCTGAGCTCATGGGCTTCAGGAAGCCCAAAAGCTCATTCTGCGCGCCGTCCAAGCCATACTGGGATGTCAGAATATCCGATACGACAATCGCACCCGCATTGATGAACGGGTTTCTCGGAATGCCATTTTCACTTTCAAGCTGGATGATCGAATTGAATGCACTGCCCGACGGTTCCTGACGCAGGCGGCTCCAGAGCCCGGCGTCCACCGCATTAAGGGCGAGCGTCAGGCCAAAAACCTTTGAAACGCTCTGAATGGAAAAAGCTTCTTCAGCGTCCCCAACAATATGACTGCCGCCTTCTGCATCGATAATGGCCATTCCAAACCGACCGAGATCGACGTTTGCCAACGGCGGAATATAGTTTGCCACCTGCCCCCGATCTGTCTCGGCACGCATTTCCTCTGCAATTTCCGTGATAATAGCGGTCAGTGACGGCATGTGGGGTTATCTCCAGTTCAGGCGGTTGTAAGACCTTTCACAGAGCAGCCTATTGAAAAAAGGCCTTTTTTAAGAACAGGAGCCATGCATCTTACGCGCAGCTCTTTATTCAGGGTGAAACAACGCGATGACGAACGACCTCACCCACAATCACAAGCGCGGGTGAAGAAACCTGTGCTTCTGCGGCCTGAGCCGCCATTGTTCCGAGTGTTCCCGTCAACACACGTTGCCCGGGCTGGGTTCCCCGTTCCACGATGGCTGCCGGCCAGTCTGACGGCAGGCCATTTTTTACCAGCCCTGCCATCAGAGCTGGTAACGTCGAAATTCCCATATAGATAACGACAGTCTGACGGCGATCCGCCATGTCATCCCAAGGCAGATCCAGCACGCCATCCGCCCGTGCGTGCCCTGTCACAAACAGACACGCCTGAGCACAATCCCTATGTGTAAGGGGAATGCCCGCATAGGACGCACATCCACTGGCAGCGGTAATGCCCGGCACAACACGAAAAGACACCCCCGCGTCCACTAGCGATTCAATTTCCTCGCCACCCCGCCCGAAGATGAACGGATCGCCCCCCTTCAGACGCAGAACTCGTTGACCGGCTTTCGCGTGACGGACCATCTCGCTGTTGATTTCGGACTGTGGCATCGCATGGCGATTACGCTGCTTGCCCACAAAAATCAGCTCCGCGTCACGTCGAACACGTTCGAGCAACACTTTGGGTAACAGATTATCGTAAAGCACCACGTCAGCATTCTGCATGAAGTGGAGGGCCTTCAATGTCAGAAGATCGGGGTCGCCGGGCCCGGCGCCCACAAGCCAGACCTCGCCAGCAGCCCGCTGTGCTGACAGGAGCACATCAAGCACACTGTCAGCCCGAACCTCATCGCCTGCCAGTGCAGCTTCTGCGCCTGCTCCGTCCAGAAAATCTTCCCAGATCCGTTTCCGATCCTGCACTGCAGGATATTGTGCGGACACCCGCGCCCGGCGGGACTGCATATACGCGGCGAGTTGCCCCGTCCCATGCGGCATCCAGCTTTCAATTTGTTCCCGCAGTCGACGCGCCAGAACCGGTGCTCCGCCAGCGGTTGAAATTGCCACACGTACCGCCCCACGCCGAACCTGAGCAGGCGTAATGAACGTGGACGGCTCCGGATCATCAACGGCACAGACTGGAATATTTAACGTGTCAGCAAGAGCAGCCACTACGCGATTAACGCTCCGATCGTCTGTTGCCGCATAGACCAGACGACACCCCGGCATGACAGTCTGTAAAATATCAGCGTCAACGCGACCGCCTACATGCCGCGCCAATCCCGCATCCACCCACTCCTGAACAACGCCATTCAGGGCTTCCGCAACAATCTCGATCTGCGCACCATGATCAAGCAAAAGCCTGCCTTTGTTGACAGCAACTTCGCCGCCGCCAACCAGCAATACACGTGCGCCCTCCAGACGAAGGGAAATGGGAAACCAGCCTGTCTCAACCCCGGATGCGGGCATCTCTATATCCATGTGCGTTCAGAATAACAGTTCCAGAACGGAACGCTGTTTCTCTTCCCTACACGGCCACCCCGAACAGGCAAAGACAGGATGCCCTCAGAAAAACCCAAACGACCTTGAGTTCAGGCTTCTCTGTAAAAGGTAAGGGTCAGCGGTGCCCGTACCCTCCGCCGCCGCCAACGTAAGGTCCGCCTCGGCCTTCGTGATGATGATGTCCCCGTCCATGATCGTATGGCCCGTAGCACGCCATCAGGGGTGCCATCATGGCAAAACCCAGCACCATCATTGCAAGACGCTTCATGGGAAAATCCTTTTGAAAGACTGAACCGATAAGATTTCTATTCAGGAAATATGGCTGCTTTCCGGCGACAGTTTCCCTGATGTTACGCGGCAAGCCCTTGAAGACCCACTTGCATTTGTGTCCTGCACGGACGGGGAGTTACCATTTTAACCATTTTCGCATATAATTTCGAACGACTGTAGGACAACCGTTCGCCTGCACTCGCCCCAGGAGCGCGACATGATGGCTGAATTTATCGTCAAGGCGATCAAATCGATCCAGAACGGTATGGGTTTTCCAATCCTTCTTGGAATTCTGGTTCTACTCGTGATCGCCGGATATCTGGTGCTTTACGCGCTGGTAATGTGACAGGACGCCATCTCTCAGGATCAGGCCTGACTTTGGCCTCAAATTCCCAATCGTCAGGACCGATTTTGATGACCACACACGAGATCAAGAAGCGTCTCGATTTTCTCCGCGAAGCCTCCAAGCTCAAAGATGTGCTTCGCCGCGCTTTTACTCTGGGTGGTCAAGCTGAAAGCACCGCAGAACACACCTGGGGTCTATGCCTTCTTGTCATGACCTTCGCCGACCAGCTTGAAGGCATCGATCTGCTGCGTCTCCTTAAGATCTGTATTCTCCATGACCTGGGCGAAGCCATCCATGGCGATATTCCGGCCATTTCCGTTGAAGCTTCCAGCAACAAATCCCAGCAGGAACGTGAAGATCTCCTGACCGTGATGGCCCCTCTTCCCGAGCATTTAAAAGAAGAGTTTCTTGAGCTTTGGGATGAGTACGAAAATGCCTCCAGCCCTGAGGCAAGGATGGCAAAGGCTTTCGACAAACTCGAAACCATTTGCCAGCATAATACTGGCATCAACCCGCCAGACTTCGACCATGAATTCAATCTGACTTATGGGCGCCGCTATACCGATCACTCAGCATTAACCCGTGCGATCCGCGACGTCATTGATAGTGAAACCATGCGAAACGCTGAGAAAGTCTGAACTCAAGCTGATTGTTTCGGAGAATTTTGTTTCTCGACAAAAAGAAACAGTTTCCCCAAAAAATACCCCACTATGGTTTCTGCGTCAGGGAATGACTTGACGATCCTTCGCTGCTCCAGACACAAACGGAGCTCATAAACTTGCAATTCCGGGAGATCGGCAGGCCACAGCATGACCAGCCACCATTCTGGCACTCCAGCCGCTACACGCTCCCGATTAAATCTTAGAAAACTGACGTGCTGCGGTTTCAGCGCCGCCCTCTCCTGCGGCTCAGCCTGGGCACAAAGCACTAATACGGCGGGCACAACCCCATCCAACGTATCCGGCAGCACGACATCCACAACGGAGCATATCGTCGTTACCGGCCATAAACCGGAAGGAGCCGTCATTGGTGCGCCAAAACCACTCATGCAAATCAGCGCAGATGAGATTAAATCCTATGGCGTCGATACCGTAACGGATCTGTTGAGCACCATTTCGCCTGAGACACGCTCTGGACGGGGAGCGACAGGAAATGCTCCTGTTGTTCTTTTAAACGGCAAACGAATTTCCGGCCTTCAGGAGGTTGATGACCTTCCCTTTGAAGCAATTGCACGTGTGGAAATTTTTACGGAAGAAGAAGCCCTCCGTTATGGCTATGCGGCAGATCAGCGCGTCGTCAACATCATCACCGTCAAGCACTTCAGGTCCGTTCGTGCGCGCGTATATGGCGAAACATCCACGGATGGGGGTGAAGAAAATGGCGCTCTTTCCCTCAGCTTCACGCGCTTGCAAGACGAACGGCGCATCAACCTCAGCGCTCGTTATACGGCCAGTTCATGGCTGAGAGACAGCCAGCGCAACGTGGCTCCCCCGGCGGCAAACTCACTCTACGCCACACAGGGCAACCTCAGTACGTCAGATGGTACCAGCCTGGACCCGGCCCTTGATGCTCTGTCCGGACAGACCGTCACTATGGCAGGAAGCCCATCCTTACCTTTCGGGCAGGCCGCAACGGTGGAGGATATTCTTCCCTACGCGAACAATCCCAATACCAGCACGAATGCCTCGGCCTATACCCTTCAGCCGCGCAAGCACGAATTGAACCTGAACGGGGTTTACGCTGATCGTATCACTGAAAATATCAGCTCGTCTCTCAATGTGAGTTTTGATCATCAGGATCAAATCAGTCTACAAGGCCTACCGCATGGGGTACTCACGCTGCCTGGCGGAAGTTTCTATTCACCATTTACCCAGTCTGTTCAGCTTTTCCGCAGTTTTGGAAACATCGCCCCCCTTCAGCAGACCGCACACACCGAAACAGGGCACGCCGGCCTTAATTTTAATGGCGATCTCGGGGACTGGAAGTGGAATGCCAAGGGCAGCTACGATTACACTCAAACAGTCACGAACAGCCAGACTGGGCTGTCGCTCACAACGGCCCAGGCAGCCCTGAATTCCAACGACCTTTCTTTCGACCCATGGACAACAGTTTCTCCAGCCTGGTTAGGCAAGCGCCTCGTCAATCACGGTCGCACCACAAGTAATCAGGGTCAGATCAGCGGACTGCTCTCCGGTCCGGTTTTCACGCTTCCTGCTGGAGATGCCTCCACCAGCATTGCAGCCACGGGAACACTCAGCCAGCAAAACGCTGTATCCACCGTCAATAACGTAACATCTCGCGCGGCCATCAGCCGAGATATTGGTACAATTCGGATCAACGGCGACCTTCCGATCGCAAGCCGAAAGAACCACTTTCTGTCTTTTCTTGAAAAGCTGGATGCCAATGTGAACGGTGCGGTCAGCCAGGTGTCCCACTTCGGAACATTGGGAACCGTCGGTGGGGGCGTCACATGGGCGCCTCTCACATGGATCCAGCTGCCGCTCTCCATCACTGAACAGACAGAAGCACCCGCAGCCTCCTCCCTTGTAGCGCCCACAATCGAAACTCCGAACGTCACAACATATGACTATGTGCGTGGAGAGTCCGTTCAGGTCACGACTGTATCTGGCGGCAACCGGAACCTGCGGTCAGCCGATCGACATGAAATCAGTCTTGGTGCCATCCTGTCCCCCCCTTTTCTGGACGGATCGCGACTGCACATCAATTACGTGCATGACAACACACACAATCCGGTTCTGTCTTTACCGACTGCCACCGCAGCCATTCAGGATGCTTTCCCGGATAACTACCAACGAGATGCTGACGGCGTTCTGGAACGTGTGGATTTAAGGCCAGTCAACGCCGACTATGAGAAGCGGACAGAATGGAACACCACCTTCTCGCTCTCACGTCCCTTCGGAAACGAGCCTGACAAAGCGCACCATAAAGGACGGCCAGGCAATACCACGCAGGGTCGTTATTACGTTGTCCTGACCCAGGTCTGGCGGTTGAACGATACTGTGCGATTACGATCTGGCCTCCCCGCTATAGACCTCCTAAACGGCGGAACGATAGGTGGCCTTGGCGGCAAACCCCGTCATGAAGTGGAACTTCAGGCAGGAGCTTATCGAAACGGTATTGGCATCAGGCTGGACGGCAAGTGGCAATCAGGCACATCAACTCTGGGCAGCACGTCCGCAGGCAGCCTGTATTTCAGTAGCCTCGCAACCCTGGATTTTTCTGTTTTCGTCACTTTGGGAGACATCCCCCGCTGGAAACACAGCGACTGGGCTCAGAATTTTAGAATCATGTTGTCGCTGGATAATGTCTCGAACAACCGCATTCACGTTCATAACGGAACCGGCGCCACACCGGCTGGATACCAGCCTGCCTTCATGGATCCCATGGGGCGGACTATCGGACTGTCTCTTCGGAAATCGCTCTAAAATCGCTCATCACGGCTTCTTGGCACTGCCGTCCAAAGATGTGCGCGAAAGTTAGATTACACACTGACACAGAACGCGAGCTTGCCTTCAAACAGTTGAGATCCTTGCAATTCTGCAAAGTTCTCGCGTGCAGGTCTCGTCCCAGAACGGCTCATGTTCATCCCTCCGTGGAGGTGAATGCAACGTTTGGTCATAAAATGTGAGTTTAGATTTTCTCTTGAGACCCTATGTGTGAAGCAGATTTGTGACAACGATTTGACAGCCATGAAAGTTTCCTGCGCCTGATGTCGGCCGAAGAACCGCCTTTACAACTCCCGAAAGTGGCCGGTGTCCGACGCGTCATGAGCAATGTTGGCGTGCTGCTTGGAGGACGTGTCGTAAATGCGCCCCTAAGCCTCCTCCATATCTGGATGGCAACACATTTCCTTGGAAGTTATGGCTTTGGTCTCATCGCCATGATGTACGCCTTCGCGCGTACCATGGGCGATCTGGTCGATTTCCAATCCTGGCAGACAGTGCTGAAATATGGCCTTCGCCCGCTGACAGAAGGAGACCGGAAAGGGTTTCAGCGCGTCATAGCGTTCAGTTTTCTGCTGGATGGCCTTGGAGGGTTGCTTGGGTTTTGTGGCGGCCTGTTCATCAGTATCTTTGCTATGAAAATGCTGGGCTGGCCGCCAGAAATACACCAGACAGGAACAATATTCTGCCTGTCGATCCTGTTCATGGCATCCGCCACCCCCACAGGTCTTCTGCGCATCTTCAACAGATATGATCTGATTTCCATTCAGGGCGTAGTCGCCACTCTCGTTCGCGTCGTGGGTACTTTTTTCCTCGCCGTAAAAGGCGCGTCCGTACCAGCATTGGCGTTCGTGTGGATGTTCGCCGAATTTGCAGCGTGGGCAACACTCGGGTTTATGGCCGTCCGAGAATTGATCCGCCGGGATCTGATGCGTGGCCTTACAAAAGAACTACGCGATCTGATCCCTGACCTGCTGAATGGGCATTTCTTTCGAACCCATCTTGGTATCAGGCGCTTTGCGCTTTCCACAAACCTCAATTCTGCCCTGGCTCTGACCTTCGGACATATTGGGACGCTTGTAGTGGGAGCGTTCGTTGGCCCCGCAGGTGCCGGATATTATCGGGTGGCCAGCCAGATTGCCGCTGGGATCGCCAAGCCAGCCGCACTGATTCAAACAACCGTGTACCCGGAAATGGCGCGCCTTTGGCGTGATCGTGCGACAACCAAGCTTTACCGCCTGACCATTCAGGTGGCTCTTGCCGCAGGTGGGATCGGGACAGTTCTCCTTGCCGTGACCCTTCTGGCAGGCCGCCCCCTTTTACAGCTTTATATCGGCCCAACAGGTGCAACGCAGACGATGCCAGTTACACTCTGGCTTCTTGCAGCGGAAGTTGTTGCTGTTTGGGGCCTTCCGCTCGAACCCCTCCTGTTCACAACAGACCGTTCCGGCGCTGCGACATCTGCGCGTTTCCTGGACTTTCTTGTATTTTTTCCGGGGCTTGTTCTTGTTGTCCGCAGATACGGTCTCGATGGAGTTGGTCCTATTACACTCTGCGGGGTCATGCTCCTGATCGGACTTCAACTTCTTCTGGTTCTTCGTAAGCCCTCTCTGCGCACGATTTCCCAGCCATGAAAGTCGTCTTTCCCTTAATCGCCCAGCGACACCAGACGCTACACGCTCTACCAATCGCACTGGAAATGTCAGCCCGACACCCAGAAGTCGCGGTCCATATTGCGTGCCTGACAGCAAGTCATCTGGAACTCGCGCGCTCGTTGGCTACGCTCTATCCGGAGTCTCGCGTTCAGTTTGACCTGCTTCCGATTTCAGATGCACTTCGGCATCGGATTGAAGCACAGGGACTACGAGTCCTTGACCGCCTCATGGGGCTGTTTTTCTCCCGGAAGTATTTCAAGGGCTTCGATGCCATTATCGTTCCCGAAGCGACCTCTCTTCAGCTTCGACACATGGGCGTTCGGACACCCCGTATGATCTGGACGGGCCATGGGGCCGGAGATCGTGCCATCGGCTTTGCAAAACATCTCAGAAAATTTGATTATCTTCTGGTTCCCGGCCGTAAAGTCGAAGAGCGGATGCTGGAAAAAGGCATCATCCGTCCCGGCTTCTATCACCGTGGCACATATGCAAAGTTTGATCTGGTTCGTCGGATGCATGCACGTCGACCACCGCTTTTTAATAACGGTCGCCCGACAATCCTGTATAATCCGCATTTCGTGCAGCGTTTCTCGTCATGGCGCATGATGGGCAAGAAGCTGCTTGATTTTTTTGCAGCACAGGATCAGTACAATCTGATCTTTGCTCCTCATTTCCGGCTGTTTGATAACCATCGCCCGGAAGGAGAAGCCCTCAGACGAGAATATGCGGGTCTGTCCCATATGCTAATCGACCCAGGGAGCGAACGAAGTATCGACATGACCTATACCATGGGCGCAGACCTCTATCTCGGGGATGTCAGCAGTCAGGTGGCGGAATTCATGATACGACCGCGCCCATGCCTGTTTCTCAACGCTCACGAAGCAGCCTGGCAGGATAACCCCAATTATCAGTCTTGGACGCTTGGCCCGGTGACGGATAATATTGCCGATCCTGAACAGGAAATCATGAAGGCGTTCGACACACACTCACGTTTTCTTGAGACCCAGCGCCAATATGTACTAGAGACATTCGAAACTTTGGGCGAACAGCCCACGGCACCCGCCGCAGCGGACGCCATAGTTAACTTTCTACACAAGGCCGCCTGATGTCCGGCGATCCTAATGGAGCTAGTCTAGGTTTGACCGAGGACACCCAGAACCCAACTCTTCCCTCCGCTCCGACGCCGAGCCGCTCTGGCCTGACCAGACGGTACGGGGACTTCACGAGCTTTGCCGCAGCCCTGGACTATGCAGCCCAGGGCGAGAGTGGATTCAATATCTACTCTGGCCGCGGACAATTGCTGGAAGCCTTGCCGTATCGAACGCTCCGCGAACAGGCAATTTCCATGGCTCAGCGTCTGCTTGGCCTTGGACTGGCAGCAGGAGACCGGGTGGCCATCGTCGCAGAAAGCGATGGTGACTTTGCCCGTATCTTCTTCGGTTGCCAGTATGCAGGGCTCGTTCCAGCTCCGCTGCCGCTTCCTGTCGCTTTTGGCGGACGTGAAGGATATGTTTCCACCCTCCGTGGCATGATTCAGAGCGCTGCAGCACGCGCTGTTGTGGTTCCGGACGTGATCGGAAGCTGGACATCGGAGATCGTTGAAGGGCTGGATCTGGTTTTCGGCGGCTCCCCCGCTGACCTCTACCGTCATGCTGAAGCCAATGTAGAGCTTCCGGAAATCAAATCCGAAAATCTGTCCTATCTCCAGTTTTCGTCTGGCAGCACGCGTTTCCCAATGGGCGTTTCTGTCACTCAGGCTGCTGGAATGGCCAATGCACGCGCGATTGCCCGTGATGGTCTCAAGGTTTATCCCGCAGAAGATCCCCGCGATGATCGCTGCGTGTCCTGGCTGCCACTCTACCATGACATGGGCCTGGTTGGGTTTTTCCTGACTCCCCTGACATGCCAGTTGACGGTTGATCTCCTGCCGACCCGCGAATTCGCACGTCGCCCCCATGTGTGGCTGGACCTGATTTCGCGCAATCGCGGCACGATCGCCTACAGCCCCTCTTTTGGCTACGAGCTATGTTCGCGTCGCAGTGGCCAGGCGGATCTGGACCTCTCCTGCTGGCGCATTGCGGGGATCGGCGGCGACATGATCCGCCACCATATCCTCGAAGGCTTTGCCGAGCGTTTTGAATCCAATGGATTTGATGCCCGCGCATTCGTCGCGAGCTACGGTATGGCCGAAGCAACCCTGGCTATCAGCTTTGCCCCGCTCAACACCGGCATTCAGACCGACACGATCGATCTGCGCACGTTGGAAAAAGACGGCCTCGCCAAGCCTTCCAATGATCCCTCTCACGCGCTCCGCACTTTTGTGCTTTGCGGTGAAGCACTTCCTGAGCACGAGATTGAAGTCCGTGACCCGCTCGGTAACATTCAGCCTGAGCGCCACGTTGGCTGTGTTTTCGTCCGTGGACCGAGCCTCATGTGCGGCTATTTCCGCCGCCCCGAAGAGACCGAAGCCGTTCTCGATGCTGATGGATGGCTGAATACTGGCGATCTTGGCTACCACCTGAAAGGCCAGGTTGTCGTAACGGGCCGCGCCAAGGACCTTATCATCATCAACGGCCGGAATATCTGGCCGCAGGATCTGGAATGGTCTGCCGAGAGCGAGATCAGTACCCTCCGGTCCCGCGATGTCGCAGTCTTCTCCCTGGAAACGGAAACAGGCGAGAATATCGTCGCACTTGTTCAGTGCCGTGCAACCGAAGAAGAAAACCGCAACACGCTCCGTGATGAAGTCACGAGCCTGTTCCGCCGTCAGCATGGTGTGGACGTGCAGGTTATTCTGGTTCCGCCCCGCACCCTTCCACAGACGTCTTCCGGCAAGCTGACGCGTGCCCGTGCCAAGACAATGCTTCTGTCAGGTCAGTTCGATCTGCAGACCGAGCCAACCAACTCCGCAGCCTGACGGACACACCTGACCGCTTTTCCTCTCCCTGCTCAGGGAGGGGGTGGCGAACAGACGTGCTTTGACGCATAAAGCGCTCACAAACTGCATAGTAAGACCGAGAGTTCAATTCCATGACTGACAGCGTCGCCGGCATCTCCGGAATGATCATAGAAAAGCTGCTTGCCAACCCGAAAGTGCCGCGGGACATCAATGGCAACAGCAAGATCGTCGAAGATCTGGCTTTTGACAGCCTCGCCGTCATGAACTTCGTCATGGAAATTGAAGATGAGCTGGACGTGTCTGTCCCGCTCGACAAGCTGGCAGATATCCGCACCATCAACGATCTGGCTGCCTGCCTTCATACACTGAAGGCAAGCCACGCGTGATTGATATCTTTGCAAAACACGCCGCCCTCCGGGCAGCCTATGACGGATTGACGGCAGTTTCGCCACGCAACCCGTTCGAGGTCGTGATTGAACGCCCGCTCTCAGCCACGGTCGGTCTGATTGAGGGGCGTGAGACGCTTCTGTTCGGAACCAACAATTATCTGGGCCTCAGCCAGTCAGGGCACGCAGCGGAAGCCGCGATTGAGACAGCCCGCACAATGGGCGTCGGCACAACGGGCTCCCGGATTGCCAATGGCACCTTCGGCCTGCATCGCAAGCTGGAAGAGCGCCTCGCTTCTTTCTTCGGCCGCAAGCACTGCATGGTGTTCTCTACGGGATATCAGGCCAACCTCGGCACAATTTCTGCGCTGGTTAACAAGGACGATGTGCTGCTTCTGGATGCAGACAGCCATGCCAGCATTTATGACGGTGCAAAACTGTCTGGTGCGCAGGTCATCCGCTTCCGCCACAATGACCCGGTCGATCTTGAGAAGCGCCTTGCACGCCTGAGCGATCATCCTGGCGCCAAGCTGATCATCGCGGAAGGCATCTATTCCATGACGGGGAACGTTGCCCCGCTGGACAAGTTTGTCGAAATCAAGAAGCGCCACGGCGCCTACCTGATGGCTGATGAAGCACATTCCTTTGGCGTGCTAGGTGAAAACGGTCGTGGGGTTGCAGAACTCCAGGGCTGTGAAGACGGCATCGACTTCGTAGTCGGAACCTTCTCAAAGTCGCTCGGAACAGTGGGCGGATATTGCGTCACGGATCATGATGGCGTTGATCTGATGCGCCTCTGCTCTCGCCCGTATATGTTCACAGCCTCCCTCCCCCCGGAGATCATCGCGGCAACGCTGGCTGCTCTTGATGATATGGTTGCACATCCAGAACTTCGCACCCGCCTCCAGGACAATGCTGCACGTCTTCATGCCGGATTGAAGGCCGCAGGCCTACAGACCGGCGAACATGTTTCGCCGGTGGTTGCCGTGACGCTTGAAACGGTGCCTCAGGCTGTCGGGTTCTGGAATGCCCTTCTTGAAAACGGCGTTTACGTTAATCTGTCTCTCCCGCCCGCAACACCTGACAACCGTCCGCTGTTGCGCTGCTCGGTTATGGCTGCTCACAGCCCTGAAGAAATTGATCAGGCAACAGCCGTCTTCAAGCAGGTTGCCGAGCATTTCCGAGACTGAGTACGGCGTCGTTTAAAGCGCAAAAAGGGGACTGTTCCAGACAGTCCCCTTTTTTATGGGCTTTATCCTGAGAAATAACGTCAGGCGGCTTTGCGCAAACGTTTCATACGTAAAAGCAACGCAGGCAAAGTGAGCAAGGGATGTCGCCGCTCAAACTCAGAGAGGGCCAGATCAAGCCCTGTATGACGCTTGATTTTCCACGCCAGATAAGACGCACCGTTTTCAAAAGTAAACGCCGCTTTCACGAGCCGCGCTACGTTTCGAGGCTTGCCTGACGTCCCAACAAGCGCCCAGCGCCGTGCTGCCCGTTTGCGCAAAGTCGGCGACACGGTCGGCTCAAGCATTTCGCCCACTGCAGAATAACCAAGATGCGCTCGCGCCCATCCCAGGGTCAGCATGCTACTGAACCGCGCCTCTTGGCCAGCAAGCAAACTATTGCCGCGCCCCTTCTTCTCAACACGCAATTCTGAAGCATAAGTGTGGGCAAAAAGGGTCCGCCAGTATTCAAGCGCCGTCATGTGCGGCGCACCCAGGAGGGCAGCCCAGCAGGACGCAGTCGTCACACACCGCGCCAGCAAGTCCAGCAACATATCCGCTGCATGCTCGTCTCGAACCCACACGAGACGTACAGGCTGACAAAACCGTGCCCATAGTGTCGTATCGAGCGCGCCAAGTGACGTACGGTCTTCGAACTGCTCCCGCGACAATACCGCAATCTTTGCGCGCAACGTGCGATGACCGTCTTTGAATTCGGCGTAACGGACATTTGGAGGAAGAAGCAGGTTGCCGGTACGAGCAACCATACTGCCCGTAAAATTTTTTGAGCTTTCCGTCACGATATAAAAATCGAGAATACCGTCCGGGTCTGCTGCGCGGAGCACCGAACCATAAAACAGAACACCCAGAGGCGGACGTGGGAAAGCACGAGCCAGAGCATCGGCGAAAGCTACAGCGCTCTCATCAACCGGCGTTGTCAGCTCTTCAATGAGAATTTTTTCAAGTGCATCAGGCATGGAGGAAACGGAAGGCTGGCCCACGTTCAAGTCGAATACGCCCGCTCTCTGAGGGTGTAAAAACCTCTCCGTCCAGGACAAAGTCACTTCTTGTTTCAAGCATCATGTCGTCTGTTCGGCCACTCACATAGTCAGGATGACGCCGCAGCCACCGGGGCGCACGTCCACACAGAAGCGCAGCCGTCGCACGGGCAAGGTTTTCCGGGTAGGCGCTGACATCAAGATATCGCAGACCTTCCACATTCGGTTCCGCATCCCAGAACGGCCAGATTCCATGAGAAAGCCGGGATAGTCCCGTTGAAAGAAACATGAAGCTGTTCCCGTCATAAGCGTGGCCAGATGTTTCAACCCGTAGAGGCTCCCCCTCCAACCAGCTCTTGCGACTTTTACGGAAAAGGAGACTGACAACGGTGCTGAAGAGCGTAAAGCCTACAGCCAGATCATGGGGGGCAAACCTGACGACTGCTGGAGAATGCGCCGTACGAACAGCGCGCGCATAGCCCGTACACCCTCCAAACAATCCGAGCACTGGCTTGCGGTCTGTGTCTGGCCAAGAAAGACAAATGGGTGTGCGTGTGCTCGATCGCATTGCAGCCCCTTGTTGCAAGCGATTGATAGCCTCCATCTCCCTCAGCCCGAACCCGATATCCCCAGCAATGAGATTGGTGTTCCCTGATGCGATTACGGCGATATCGGGAAGGCGATCTGCTGGATATGCACGCGCAATGGCTGTCAGCGCAGCGCTGATTGTTCCGTCCCCACCATCAATGGCAATGGTTCGGACTCCCTGCCTGCAAAGGTAATGAACATGTTCGGTCATCCCTTCACGACTGTCTGATGGAACGAAATTCTCTCCGAGAAGCGCCTTGGCCTCCGTAGCGAATACGGAACCGCCGCGCCGGTTCTTACGGCTGCGAGCATTATGAATAAGGGCAAATCGCACTATAGGGGGAATTCTTCGTTTTTGTTCGGAGCTATGCGGGCGGGTCTAGCACGGCTATGATGTTTCGGCCAGAATGCGAGCTTCCCCTTCCGGCAGAAAGACTGACAAGGCTTCATTTCCTCCATGCCCCATGATCTCCCCGCAGAAACGTCTTCTCAGCGGGAGACGTGCGCCGTCGTTCTGGCCCATCTCTCGGACCCTCACCTCCCACCTCCTCCGGTTCGCTGGTGGGAAGCTCTGAACAAGCGGGCTCTCAGTCTCATTTCGTGGAAAAAGCATCGTCGGCACGTTCACCTGGCGGCTATATGCATGGAAATTGTACAGGATATTGCCAGAGCCAACGTTGATGCCATTCTTGTCAGCGGAGACCTGACGAACTTCGGCACGCCAGCAGAGTTCACCCTGGCTGCCGAATGGCTGGAAAAGCTCCCGGCGCAGACATTGGTCATTCCGGGCAATCATGATTGCATGATCCGTCAGTCCCCTGAAAAGGGGATCCTGCAATGGGAGAAATGGTCTGGGGCGACTTATCCGTACGCCCGCATCCACAACGGCGTTGCCATTATCGGTGTGAACTCGGGCATCCCAACCCCACCGTTCATGGCTTATGGCCGGGTTGGCCACAAACAGCTTGCCCGACTGGAAGCTCTGCTGACGCAACTGGGCGATGCCGGACTCTGTCGTGTTGTCATGATCCATCATCCCCCCCGAAAAGGGCTGGTGCCATGGCGGAAGTCGCTGCTCGATCATCCCGCCGTGGCAAAGCTTCTTCAAAGAACTGGTGCTGAAATCGTTCTCCATGGGCACTCCCATGACGCGACCCTGACACACATCGCCGGAACTGAAATACCGCTTCTTGGGGTCGCCTCTGCATCCCTGACAGACAAACGTGCTCATCGACAGGCCTGCTGGAATCATCTGACTATTCGCCCCCGAAAAAGCGGTTGGACGATTGATCTTGCCCGACACCGGCCGGATGGGAGCATTACGGAACAGGCCTCCTGGTTCCGACCGCAAGGTACGCAGGCATGAAGCAGCGCGCCTCCATTCTGGACAGATATCTACTGTGGCAGATGATGCCACCGTTCGTTATCGCCCTCTTTGCGATGCTCGTGGCGCTCCTTCTGGAACGCCTGCTCGTCCTGTTCGATTATCTGGCCTCAGCCGGAAGCTCCCTTGCGACCTGCATCGCGCTGCTGACAGATCTTCTGCCGCATTATTTCGGGATCGCTCTTCCAGCCGCGCTCTGCATCTCGGTTTTTCTCACCATCCATGGAATGAGCGACAATAACGAGATTGATGCACTTCAAGCTGGACGTGTGTCTCTGCTGCGGATCAGTCGGCCCTTCATGATTGTGGGTCTGCTGCTGGGGGCCGTAAGTGTGCTGCTCTACGGCTATATTCAGCCGGTTGCGCGCTACGATTATCGGGCCGGCTTCTATTTCGCGGCTCATACAGGCTGGGCACCGCATCTTCAGGCAGGAATGTTCGCGTCCACGTCTGATACGGCAGTGATGACGGCAGACAGCGTCAGTCACGGCGGCACCCACATGAGGCGTGTCTTCATCCGGGAAGTGAACAAGAATGGTCTTGCTCACATCATCACCGCCCGCCGCGGCATGCTCACAATTTCAGATAAAACCCGCAGCACCCAGATGGATCTCTGGGACGGTGAAATCGTCGACGATCCCTTCCCCGGAGCCGCTAATCACAAACCGACGGTCACGCATTTCTCGCATGTCGTTCGCGTCATTGATCATCCTGCAAAAGAGACGACCTTTCGCTCTCGTGGAATTGACGAACGGGAGCTGACGCTTTTCGAGCTCGCACATGATCTTCGTTATGGCGTACCGGGCATCGAATATCGGACGCTTCGTGCAGAAATCGATTTCCGCATCGCACATGCCCTTGCCATCCCGTTTATCCCCCCCCTGGCCGTAGCGCTGGCCATTGGCTCACGGCGTAGAAAGTCGGTGTGGGGATTGATTGCGGTTTCGGGCATTCTTGTCGGGTTTGACCAGATGCTCATGTTTGGACATAGCCTGGCTGCGACGGGCCGCCTTCCCATCTGGCTTGCCATCTGGGTGCCGGAAGCGCTCTTCTGCATTGGCTGTCCCGCCACTCTGCTGCGCCGGTCGCGCGGTTCCTGGAAACGCCGCAAACTGGTTCGCCCGTCATGACCGCCCACGCACCACACTATGTTCTGTATCGTTATCTGAACCGTGCACTTCTGGGGCGCTTTATGCTCTGTGGTGGCGTGCTGGTCTCGCTGCTTGAGATCCTTGCGCTCCTTGAAAAAACGACGCCCATTCTCAACCGAAATCTGGGCTTCAAGGGCATCCTGACATTTGCACTGCTGCATCTTCCTGCGCTCAGCGTCGAGATCATGCCTCTGGCATTCATGGTCGGAGCACTGTTCCTCCTGATGCAGATGACGCTGTCATCGGAAATGTCAGCCCTTCGTGCAGCCGGACTTTCCACGATCAATCTCTACAAGCGCTTTCTGCCAGCCATCCTGATTGTGGGTTTTACCGGAACAGCCATGCAATACTGGCTCATCCCCCCGTGCGAAAATGCGCTTGCAACATGGTGGAACAAAACGGACCCTGATGCAGCGAAGCCCGACACCCCCTCAAAGCGTATTCTCTGGTTTCGTGCAGGGCCGACTCTTGTCCGTATCGGCCAGTTTGCGCATGGCGGGGCGTTCCTGCGGGATGTTACCATTTATCACCGGGACCCGGGTGGCCTTCTGACAGGGACCGAGCACGCCGCGACCCTGACTTATGATGGCAAGGACTGGCACCCGACCGGAGCGCAGGATCTCACGCTGACGGATAATGGCGCTTTTGTAAAAATCACTGGTGGTGACAATAATTTTGCCATTCCGGCGACGCCATCAATGATCATGACGTTATCGGAAGATAACGCTGCCGTGACCCCAAGTCAGATCGGGGCCATCCTCCACAAAGGTGCACCTGCCAGTCTTCCCCGCGCAACGTACCGCATGGCACTCTTCAGTGGCATTATTCTTCCGTTTCAGGTCGCAGTAATGCTTTTATTAGCGCTACCAGTGATCTATATCCCCCCTCGGGCAGGACTTCGAAACCCGCTTCCGGTCTATGTGCTGGCCGCGGGAATGGGCTTCGTGATCCTGCAGGGAATGATTTCCGCACTGGGCAATGCTGGAACGCTTGCCGCGCCACTGGCGGCCTGTGCGGGCCCACTTCTGGGCGCCCTTCTTGGGCTGACCTGGGTCCTGAGGATGGAGGAAAGATGAGCAAGTCCAAACCATGGCAGAACATGTCGTCCCTCCGGACGGGGCGCAGCTTCGATCTCGGAAAGATGTCGCTGCCTCAGTTGTGGATTGCCTATCTCACCTACCCTACCATCCTTCTGTATTTCGTACTGATCGTTGCAGCAGCTTTCGGAGCACTTCATTTCTCCCATAGCCTGGTGACAACGCTAATACCCGTTCCTGTCGTGATCGTGGTGTATCCGCTGGCCTGGTACATGATCCATCGCTTCATCCTGCATGGACGCTGGCTATACCGGAACCACTGGACCGCTTCGCTCTGGAAGCGCATCCACTTCGATCATCACCAGGACCCCCATCTGCTGGATGTGCTGTTTGGATCACCCCTGAACACCGTCCCGACCATGGGCATCATCACCATGCCGATCGGATATCTGATCTGCGGCTGGAGCGGGGCATTCTGCGCCCTGTCCACAGCGCTCGTGATGACGTGCATCTATGAGTTTTTTCACTGCATCCAGCATCTGGCCTACAAGCCACGCTGGAAGTGGGTTGCCCAGATCAAGCAACTTCATGTTCTTCATCATTTCCATGATGAAAATGGCAATTACGGGATTACAAACTACGTGCCAGACCGCTTTTTTGGCAGTTTCTACCGTGAAGCCCGTGACCGCGCACGCAGCCAGCACGTCTTCAATCTCGGCTACGATCTGGATGAAGCCAAGCGCTATCCCTGGGTCATGAACCTTACAGGCGCTCCGCCCAAAGATCGTCCTGATGGGGCACGCTCTTCCTCCGACAACAGCCGCACAGCGTGAGCCTTCCCGTTCTCGTACTCGCTGGTTCTCGTGATGGTGAGCGTGATGTTCTGGCACAACTCGGAAAGGTCTCGCACAAAGCGCTCCTTCCGGTCGGCGGCCAACCCATGCTGGGTCGCGTCTTGCGCGTGCTTGAGAGCATGCCTGCTCTCGGACCAATTACGATCAGCATCGAAGCACCAGACCGTATTCGGGACATTTCCGGCGAGGCCCGTGTTCTCCGATCGGCACCGTCTCCCAGCGAAAGCGTTGCGGAAGGTCTCATCAAGGTCGGGACGCCTTGCCTGGTGACAACGGCTGATCACGCGCTGCTGCGTCCAGAATGGATTTCAGAATTTCTTGGTAAAACGGCTGGATGTGATCTTGCCGTGGGCGTCGCTCTTCGGGAAACTGTAGAGCGAGACGTCCCGACCACGAAGCGCACCTATATTCGCCTCGCAGACATGAGCTTTTCCGGATGTAATCTCTTCTGGATGGGCACACCGCAAGCTGCAGAAGTGGTCGAACTGTGGAAGCGGCTTCAGAAAGACCGCAAACGCCCCCTGAGAATGGCTCGAACACTGGGGTTCGGAACGCTTCTTCGGGCACTGACAGGCCGCCTGGATTCCACGGCTCTGTGTCGTCGGATCGAAGTTCTGACGGGCGCCAAAATACGTCTCGTGCCGCTTTCTGAAGGTCAGGCCGCCGTAGATGTCGATAAGCCTTCTGACCTGACACTCGCTGAACAGCTTCTGGCACAACGGTCTTCATGAAAATTGCTTACGTCATCAACTCGCTCGAATGCGGTGGCGCGCAGCTTCCCATTCCGGACATTGTCTCCGTTCTCCAGCAGCGAGGTGGCGAAGTCACAGTTTTCAGCCTCGAAAAACGTGATGGACTGGCCATTCCCGTTCTGGAAAGCCACGGCATTGAGGTTCGCGTAAGATCCGGCGGCAACAAAGACCATTTAGCGGCCTGGCGCTGGCTGCGCGATGAAATGGACGCATTCCAGCCAGATCTGATCTGGACGTCCCTGACCAGAGCTACACTCCTCGGCCAGCGCGCAGCCAACAGGCTTGGTGTCCCGGCAGTCCACTGGCAGCATTCTGCCCGGTTGAAGTCCGCCAACAGCCTCCTGCTCCGGCTTTTGTGCCGGAAAGCGGAACTATGGATTGCAGACTCCCCTACGGTTGAGGATTTTGCCCGCAAAAGTCTGGGACTACGGAACCGCGTTCTTTCCTGGCCAATTTTCCGGGCCAATCCTCACTGCCCCACAGCAAAGGCCTGGCGTAAAGGACAGACCGTCCGTATCGGAAGTCTTGGCCGACTGCACGCCGTAAAGGGGTATGACCTGCTTTTCGAAGCACTGGATCTGCTCCGTGATCACCCGGACCTTCCCCCCTATCGACTGTCCTTAGCCGGAGACGGCCCAGAAAAAGAAGCACTGGAACAGATCGCCAGGGAGAAAAAACTCCCGGTCGATTTTCTCGGACACTGCGACAAGCCGTTCGAATTTCTGTCGACGCTGCATCTTTATGTTCAGCCGTCCCAGTGGGAAGGCATGTGCGTTGCCGCCCATGAGGCCATGGCCTGCGCGCTGCCCGTAATTGCCACGCCAGCCGGCGAAATCCCTCACACCATGGAAGACGGGCATTCCGGTCTTGTGGTCCCGTTCAACAACGCTCCGGTCCTGGCCAGTGCAATTGCTGAACTCATCATGACGCCGGGAAAGCTCAAACCCATGGGGCGCCTCTCCCGAGAGCGCGTTCTGGAGCGGTTCGGCCCGACGGCGTTTCTACGTCAGGGAAATGCCGTTCTGGACCGAATTCCTGGCTTCAACCCAGCCCCAGACGACGCTTCACATTCATAAGATCCCGACGCGGGCCAATTCCAACACGCTTGACGTCAACAAGTGTCACCTGACCAGCGGCTGAGAGCGTGTGGAAACCGTCCGGAAAACGACGTCGCAGCACGGCAGGCGCATCCAGCACATCACTTGGTGTCACTTTCGGCAACCCGCGCTCAAGCCCTTCAATCTTCAGCAGACGGATGCCTTGGCCATAAGTGTCACGGCAGTCTTGCGTGGGAAGGAAGAGCTCTCCATCGACATCAACCGGAGTGCCACCCGGACGCGCTCCCGCACGGTCACTCAAAAACAGTCCAAGATGTTTCCAGGGCCCCGTAAGACTATCTGCTACGGAGATGTGCAGAGCGCTTTGTCGCTCGTCTCGCGTGCCTGCGGGCGTCCAGAACATCCACCAACGCTCGGCATAATGGAACGGCGTGGCGTCAATCGCGGCCTCTCGGAAATCAAATGCTTCGACCTTTTCCCATTCCAACGGAAAAGCTTTGGCCCGATACAGGGTCAGGCGGCCTGAAGCACTGGCCTCGGGCAGCATGTACGTCTCCCCGCCATGCTCAAAGACATACGGGTAGGACAGATGCCAGTCTTCACGCAGGACAGGCTTTTGCTGAATCAGCTTTCCTGTCCGGTCATAGACCAGAACATCAATGGTGCCTTTGGGGGCCCGATAGTCAAAGGCTTCCGCAAAAACATGCAGCTTTCCGTCTCGCCAGAGACCAAAAGGATCGGCCAGAAAACGGTGATCTCCGATATCCGGCAGGGTTGTCACCTCAAACCCGTTGAGACTACCCGCTCGGATCAGGTCCGCCAGAGGAGCGTGGATAATGGCGCAACGCCAGTGGTCCGTGCGTAGAAACGGCATGCCGACTCTCCTTGAAAAACGCGAACAGGGGCAGACGTAAAGCGCAGATCCGGGCAATATGGAACCATGAGTTCGGTCCTTTCCGAGATCCCGCCTGGTTTCCCTGAACGACAGTTTGCCATCCGGCGTGCTGTTTTGGGGCTATGTCGCGCCATGGGCTGGGCAGCAATCAACGAATTTGCTCTTCCCTCGGCCGGGCGTCGCGCAGACGTGATGGCCCTTCTGCCCGATCACAGCCTGTCCTGCATTGAGATCAAATCCGGACTCCGCGATTTCCAGACAGATCAGAAATGGCCGGATTACAGGGACTGGTCGGACAGGCTGTACTTTGCCGTCGATGATGGCTTTCCGCTGGAGGTTCTGCCTCCGGACGTTGGCATTATCACTGTCAGTCTCAGCATGGTGCCCAGTAGCCTCTTCCACAGTGTGGTGGCGGAATGCGCCATCATCCGTGACCCCGCAGAACACCGGATCGCACCGGCACGTCGGCGGACAATTCTGCACCTGTTTGCCACCACGGCCGCCAGTCGCCTCATGTCTCTTGAGGACCCGGCCATCACTGCATCCCTGCGCGCAGCACGCCGCACAGAATAGGATATGTCCATGAGTTTTGACCCTATTGCCGTCCGTCTTGAAGCCGCCCGCAGTGTGATCCGGGACGCAGCGGCCCTCGCCCTTTCCATGCGCCCTCAGCCTGGTGGCCCGACTGGCACCCTTAAAGGCCGCCAAGACTATCTGACGGAAGCAGACGGAGCGGTTGAAGCCCTCGTCAGCCGTCGGATTCAGGAACTCTTCCCGGAAGATGGTTTTCAGGGCGAAGAAGGCGGCCTGACACGTGAGGGGCAGTTCCGCTGGGTCGTGGACCCGATTGATGGAACCTCCAATTTTGCACGCGGGCGAGACCGGTGGTGCGTGTCGCTGGGTCTGCTTGAGGACAATGTACCCGTTGCTGGCGTTATTGAGGCCCCGGCCCTCAACGAAGTTTTCACTGCTCAGAAAGGCAAAGGCGCCTTTCTGAACGGAAAACCCATCAAAGCCTCCCCTATTAGCAACCCGCAGGAGGCCATGATCGAAATGGGATGGTCCTGCCGGGTGTCGACCGAACTGTTTGGTGAAAAAATCAGTGCCATCATGTCTCTGGGCGCCATGCCGCGTTCAGGCGGGTCCGGGGCCCTGGCTTTGGCAGACGTCGCATGTGGCCGCAGCGATGGCTACCTTGAAATTGTGATCCAGCTTTGGGATGTGGCCGCAGCACTGATCATTCTGGAAGAAGCTGGCGCTACTGTCTCTCCGTTTCTTCAGACGGGCGGCCTGACAGGGGGAGCCACTATCCTTGCGGCTGCACCCGGCATTGCGCAAATCCTGTCAAACGCCGTGAAGGTGGAAATCTGACACGACCTGTTGCCCCGCACTCGTGATTTGGCCTTATTTCACGCATAGTGCGGGAAGATCTATTTTTGCCGTTAGCAGAAGGTAAGTTTTATGACCCTGTCCGGTCTCCTGCGTTCGACCGTTCTTGCCGCCACAGGGTGTGCAACGCTCGCTGCGTGTTCTGGCACCACCACCACCACAGCAAGCGAACAGCAGATCGTTGTGGATAAAGCGACGCTGGCTGTTCAGGACCTGTTTGCAAAAACAACCTCGACATCCCGCTCACAGCAGCTTCTGGCGGAAGCCAAAGCCGTCATGGTGTGCCCGTCTGTTCTGAACATGTCTTTCGGTCTGGGAGGCTCTGGCGGTCGCTGCGTTCTCATGAGCCGCGATGCGCGTGGGTCATGGTCTGATCCCGCATTTTACCGTCTGAGCACGGGATCTCTGGGTGTTCAGGTTGGCGTCCAGAACTCCGAGATGATTTTCTTCATTATGTCCCAGCGCGGCATTCAGGCCCTGCTGGATAGCCAGTTCAAGTTTGATGCGACAGCATCTGCATCTTTCGCCACGATCGGAACTGGTGTTGAAAGCAGCACGGCCGGAGCAAAGAATACGGACATCTATGCGGCACAGAAGGCTCAGGGCCTTTATGCGGGCGCAGCCCTTGGTGGCTCCAAGCTGACGGTGGATAGCGGCGCAAACCGCGCTTACTACAATCAGGCTGTTGGTCCTGAAGACATTATCGTGACGATGCGCGTCAACAATCCGTCTGCCGATCCGCTTCGTCGCATGATGATGAACATTGCGAAACTACCCACAGCCTCCACGGCCCGCTCAACAAGCGCAACAGCTCCAGCCTCTCAGGGAAGCACGTCAACGGATATCGACCCCGTAAGCAGCAGCCCCTACCCCAGCAACTACGACACCTCGAAGCCGTACAGCACCCAAACGCGCGGCGTGCAGAGTTCATCTCTGAACCCTGTGAAGTAAGACAAAAAAAGCCCCGCACATGAAAATGCGGGGCTTTTTTTATTGTGGAACGACCGGGATTTTTCCTCGGTATGCCCGGATATTTCGGTCCTGCTCCTGAAGTGTCTCAGAGAAACTATGACCACCCTCACCCGTAGCGACGAAATATAACGCCTTACCTTCCGCTGGATGTGCGGCAGCCTCAAGAGACGTCTTGCCCGGTGAGCAGATTGGCCCCGGTGGCAGGCCGGTTTCCAGGTAGGTATTGTATGGGCCAGGGACCTGAAGATCATCATGCGTCAACGGGCGGTCCAACGTCCCCAGACCTTCGCTAAGGCCATAAATGACGCTTGGATCCGTCTGCAGGCGCATGCCAAGTTTGAGGCGGTTCAGAAAGACGCGTGCCACCATTGGACGTTCAGTCGGTACGGCTGTTTCCCGCTCGATCAGGGATGCAAGCGTCACCAGATCCTGCGGGCTCTGAATCAGGCCATCCAGAGCTTCCACATCACGCTTGTCCCAGATGGACTGCACCTGAGCGTCCATCATGCGTTTCAGGCGATCAACCATGGATTGCCGTGCAGTACCACGAACATAGGCAATCGTCTGAGGAAGGACGCTTCCCTCCACGATTTGAGGAACGTCTCCCGTCATGAACGGTGCTTTGCGAAGAATATCCGCAATCTTCAGCGCAGTCAGACCTTCAGGAACAGTCAACTGATGGGAAACAGGTTTACCATGCCGCAAAATTTCCAGCACATGAGCCACAGATACTCGTGCGGGAAACTGAAGCTCCGCCGCATGAATCTGTCCATTCCGATGCGTCAGGAAGGCTGACAGCCGGAAGAAGGCTCCGGAGGACCATGTTGGGGAAAGAATTCCGTCATCCTGAAGAGCTTTTGTAACCGTCGCATTATTACCGCGCGGAATGACAAAGGCTTTTGTTTCAGGAAGCGGACCAGGGTCAGTGTAATGACCGTACCCGGCCACCGCTGCTGCGACAAAGAGCAGCGGCGCCATAAAGATTGCCAGCTTACGGCCAGCCTTGGGGGGAAGAAGAGGTTTTCTGTTTTCTTCGCCGTCCGGCTGGCTTTCAGGCATAAATCAAAACGACTCCGCTCAGTCCTTGCAGCGCTTCAGGATAATGCTGGCATTCGTACCGCCAAACCCGAAGCTGTTGGACAGAGCAACATCAACCTTACGCTTCTGAGCCTTCAGAGGCACACGATCGATTACGCTCTCGCGTGCCGGATTTTCAAGGTTCAGCGTGGGCGGCACGATGCCGTCACGGATGGCCTGAAGGCAGAAGATCGCCTCCACAGCACCCGCTGCGCCGAGAAGATGGCCGATGGCAGACTTGGTGGATGACATCACCAGGTTCTTGGCATGGTCGCCGAAGAAACGCTCGACCGCATCCAGTTCCAGATCGTCAGCCATGGTGGAGGTGCCATGCGCGTTGACGTAGTCGATATCGGATGCCTGAAGACCACTGTTCTTCAGGGCGGCCTTCATGGCGCGGAAAGCACCTTCATGCCCTTCAGCCGGGGCTGTGATGTGATGAGCGTCGCCGGACAGGCCATAGCCACCGATTTCGCCATAGATCTTCGCACCGCGAGCCTTGGCGTGTTCGTACTCTTCCAGCACGACCACACCGGCACCCTCACCCATAATGAAGCCATCACGATCCTTGTCCCACGGACGGGACGCCTTGGTCGGATCTTCATTGGAACCGGTGGATAACGCACGTGCCGAGCAGAAACCGGCAATACCCAGCGAACAGATGGCAGCTTCCGCACCACCAGCAATCATGACGTCTGCATCACCGTACTGGATCAGACGGGACGCATCGCCAATCGCATGCACGCCTGTAGCGCAGGCTGTAACGACAGCATGGTTCGGTCCCTTGAAGCCGTAACGGATCGAAAGGTGACCGGAAATGAGATTGATAAGCGCAGACGGGATGAAGAACGGTGACAGACGACGGGCCTTGCCGCTCGAAACTGTCAGGGAGCCTTCATAAATCGTCTGTAGACCACCGATACCGGAGCCGATCATCACGCCTGTGGCGCAGCGATCATCTTCGTTCTCAGGCTTCCAGCCCGAGTCCTCGACGGCCTGGATGGCAGCGGCCAGACCAAGATGGATGAAGCGATCCATTTTCTTCTGGTCTTTGACCGGCACCCAGTCAGACAGCGTGAGACCGCCTTCTTCGGTCGGTCCCTCAGGAACCTGACCAGCGACCTGCGCAGGGAGTTCGGAAGGATCAAAATGAGTAATACGCCCGATACCGGACTGCCCTTCGATCAGACGCTTCCACGTCAGTTCCGCACCCACCGCAAGTGGGCTGACAACACCGATTCCGGTAACGACGACGCGTCTTCCGTTGATTGCATTCCCGCTCATCGATGCCTCATGTCTCACGTTGTAAACGACCATACGATACGGCCTGAACGCCGCTCCGTGTATCCGCCCCTGGTAGTCGAGGCGGGATGGGACCAGCCTTAGACCAGTCCCGAAAGCGCCTTAGGCAGCCTTCTGCTTCTCGATGTAGTCAATCGCGTCCTTGACGGTGGCGATCTTCTCGGCTGCATCTTCCGGGATCTCGACGGAGAAAGCTTCTTCGAAAGCCATGACCAGCTCAACCGTGTCGAGGCTGTCTGCGCCCAGATCGTCAATGAAAGACGCTTCCGGCGTGACCTTGCTTTCTTCAACGCCGAGGTGCTCGACAACGATCTTCTTCACCTTGTCAGCGATATCGCTCATCTGTTTGTTCCTTCTGCCCGTTCAGGGCGTTACAAAAAACTCGTATTGCCGTCTGCCAGTCCGGGAACCCATCAGGGCTTCCAGCGCAGGCCACCTCTCCTTTCGGAAAGGCGTTGCCACCGGCCGAACCGGACATCGGCCTTCATCAGACCGGGCAAAGCAGCGCGCGATTAGCACGCTTTGACCTGAAACGCCAAGCGTCTCAGACCATGGCCATGCCACCGTTGACGTGCAGGGTCGTTCCCGTGACCCAAGCAGCCTCGTCAGAAGCCAGATACACCACTGCCGCAGCCACGTCATCCGGGTTTCCCATCCGACCGAGCGGAATGGAGCCAACCAGCTTTTCGCGGATACCCTCAGACAGCACATCCGTCATCGGCGTTTCAATAAAACCAGGAGCCACAACGTTGACCGTCACACCGCGAGGACCGGCTTCCTGAGCCAGTGACTTGCTCATACCAACGATGCCAGCCTTTGCAGCTGCATAGTTGGCCTGACCCGCATTTCCTGTCGTTCCAACAACAGACGCGATGGAAATGATGCGGCCAGCGCGACGGCGCAGCATTCCCTTAAGGGCAGCGCGAGCCAGACGGAACGGGCTTTCCAGATCCACCGTCATGACCTGCGACCAGTCACTGTCCTTCATGCGAATGGCGAGCGTATCGCGCGTCAGACCCGCATTGTTCACCAGAATGTCCAGCGGAGCCCCGGCTACTTCTTCAGCCTTAGCCACAAGACCATCAGCTTCAGACGCATCCGACAGGTTAGCAACCGCAATATGCGTGCGCTCACCTAGGCTGTCTGCCAGTTCCTTCAGAGCCACTTCACGTGTGCCGCTGAGAACAACCGTTGCGCCAAGGGCGTGAAGCTGACGGGCAATAGCTGCACCGATGCCACCGGATGCACCCGTGACGAGTGCGATCTTGCCAGAAAGAGAGAACATGGTTCGTTGTCCTTACAGAGCCTTGAGCAGGGCTTCGATTTCAGCAGGTGTGCCAGCATTGTCCGTGGCAAGATCAGGAGCAATACGACGCGCCAGACCGCACAGCACCTTGCCGGCTCCCAGTTCATGCATGTTTGTCACGCCCATGGCCGCCATGGCCTGAACGCTTTCGCGCCAGCGGACCGTTCCCGTAACCTGCTTCACCAGAAGGTCGCGGATCGCGTCAGGATCCGTTACCTTCGCAGCAGTCACATTGGCAATAACCGGGACGCTCGGCGCAATCAGTGTAGCCGTTGCCAGCGCTTCGGCCATTTCACGACCGGCAGGCGCCATCAGTGACGAATGAAACGGCGCGGAGACCGGAAGTTTCACAGCCCGCTTGATGCCACGCTCCTTGGCAAGGGCAATGGCGCGATCCACGGCATCCATGTGTCCAGACACAACGATCTGGCCACCGCCGTTATCATTGGCGATCTCAAGGATCTGTCCCTGGGCTGCATCTTCACAGATGGACTGTGCCTGCTCAGCCTCAACTCCGAGAAGGGCTGCCATGCCGCCCTCACCTGCAGGAACAGCCCGCTGCATTGCCTGACCGCGCAGACGCAGCAGACGGGCACCCTCAGCAATACCGAGCGTGCCAGCAGCAGCAAGAGCAGAATATTCTCCAAGAGAATGACCAGCCAGCAAAGTGGCCTTGTCTGCCAGTTTAAAGCCACCTTCGGTTTCAAGGGCGCGAACAGCAGCGAGCGATACGGCAAAAAGTGCTGGCTGCGTGTTCTCGGTCTTTGTCAGTTCTTCCGCTTCGCCAGAGAACATCAGCTTTGACAGATGCACTCCGAGGGCATCGTCAACTTCCTGAAAAACGGCACGGGACGAAGCAAAGGCATCATGCAGGGCCTGCCCCATTCCGACTGACTGACTGCCCTGACCCGGAAAGACAAAAGCGTGAACCGACATGGATCCCCCTGCTGGCATGAAAAACAGGCTCAGGGTGATGCTGTTTCACACGCGATCTGTCAAATTCTGCATTATCTGTCAGGTGTGAATGTCACGTATGCCTCACCCGGAATTTTAACCTGGACCCGGCCAAAAGGCTTGCTGGAACGGAATACCGTATCCTCTGCATAGTCCTGCGGCCGAAGCAGAACAGTCATGGGTTCCCTGCTCGCGTTTGACGCCAGCACCCGAACGGTGCCGCTCGTCACCGCTTCAAAATTCGCTCCCGGAGGAATATCTATCTTGAGCCGATGAGCATCCGGCATGAACCAGGACAGGATCACACCCGTCAGATCACGGATGCACGCATTGACCTGATGCAGCCAGTGACGGGCCTCTGTGCCGGTAAATGTCTGCCGCGCAGGCAACGCGACCACCAGAGACAGCTCCGTTCTGACATTATGCCCGATGGCTTCTGTCTGAAGGACTGGCGGGTTCTCTGCCTTCAGGCGGTCTGTCAGCGGGAAATGCATGTCCCGGTCCTGGCCGAAGAACAAGGGAATATCCCCATCCCGGCTATGAACCATAAGCCGCGCTTTTGAGGGGTAATCATGGTCAGGCAGCAACTCGCCTGTGAAATGGAGTGAAAGACCCTCTTTTGCCGCCTGTGGGAAGCGCTCAAACCGCTCATAGATGCGTGCGATGTCCTGATATGTCGCAACGCGCACATCATGTCGGCCAGCGACAATAAGATGCTCCTCAGAAGCACCGCGCGCCTCGTGAAGCCCGACACAGGAAAGGAATGCGATGAAACATCCCATCAGAAGACGATAGGTCATGAATTTACTTTACAACAAATGATGTCTTATTCAATTTTTTGCAGAACAATCAGAACCTGCGGCAGCCTTACCGGATTATCCAGATATTCAATCAGGCGAAACATCCCGCCCCAAGCTTTAAGAATATAGTTCCGTGGTATGATGGCCTCTCCATAATGCGCCTGAGGCTGAGGACGCTTTGCAGATGCTGCATGCAAAAAGCGTCCAGCTTCAAAATGTGAATTTGCCTGCGCTTCATCCACAAAACTGTTTGCACAGGCTTCATGCCATGGATGCTCCAGCCGCATTCCAGAAGCACGACGCAAGCGCTGCTCTGCACAAAATGACAGAAACCGCCGGCTCTGCGTCGTAAAGACAACCAATCCATCTGGCTTTAGAAGCCGATGAAATTCCCTCATCCAGTGGCCAGCCAGAAATTCATCCAGATGTGAAAATGTCGACCAGGACGTGATCAGATCCAGCGTACTAGGCACGAGCGGCAATGGTGGCACCAGCCCTGCCTGCAAGAAGGGAAGAAATGGATTGGCGCGCCGTGCCGCCATGAGAAAGCGGTCCGTATGCTCGACGCTGACGAGGGACTGGGATCGCACATCTTTCATGAAAAGACGCGCCATCCGCCCCCACCCACATCCGAAATCAAGAACGGAAGTCTCCGGCTTCACAGGCCTCCCCGCGTAAGCGCAATACGCCTTTATTTCCCGATAAAAGACATGCGCCTCATGAATGGAAACCTCCCCGTGATGCCCATGAATTTCACGCTGTAGATCATCCGGGGGGAACTCAGGCATCCGAACGCCCTGCACCTCGTGTCCGCCAAGGGACGAGACCAGAACATGCAGCCATTTTTCATCCGCAAGCCCGTGAAAGGCTTCAAAAACAGCATCCGTCCTGTCGGAGTGGGTCATTCTTCTACCGTTACGCCATGTCAGTAACGATTTATTAACGCACTTCCACCAACAAGAGAACCAAGCCGCCTCCCCATGAAAAATCCTGCCCCGCGCTTTTCAGATACACCGCGAGAAAGAGTTCTCACATAAACTGGATATGGCTCTTAAACCCCAAAAGAGCCGCATCCCGCAGATTGTATTGGGCATTCGGGTGAATGTAATACTCAAACAGAGGTGTAAAAATCACACCCTTCACAACATGGATAGCGTAGTTGAACTCCATCACGACCGCATCCTGCTGAACTCCTGTCGCATGATTGGGGAGTGATTGCCCTTTACGGATCAGCGCAGCTTCACTTCGGCTCACACCAGACGCAATCTTGGTGTAGGTGAGAGAAAATCCGAGCGTATCGTAGGGTCGAGACTTCAGAAATCCGCGGTTAATCAGTGCACCATACACGAGATACCGGCGCAGGGATGTATGGGGATCATTGTAAATAAGCCCCGTCATCGCCGTCAGGCCTGAGCCTTTTGTCCGATAGTGCAGCAACTGCTGATCCAGCATGACCCATGTTGACCAAGACGCGCTTCGCTTTTTATGCGCAAGTCCGCTCTCTGCATAAGAACCGTCATACAGATCATAATAGTTATCAGTCTGCGGCGTACTGAAGAGCTGGGCCCCAAATTTGTAATGGCCAGGCAAGGTTCCATGCCCGAAAACCGGCTCCCAGGCTGTTTCAATCGGTGCTGCATACCCAATGATGTTGGCCCCATTAAATTTAAAGCCGGTCCGATGCTGATAGACTTGGTAAATCCCGTTTTCGATCGGATACACCCCCGTCTGAACATAGACAGACCGAACCGGCCGTCCTCGAACCCGAAATCCCCAGGTCGCAGCAGGATAGCCAGCGTCAAAATTCGTGTCCGTAATCCCTTTGGGACGACCGCAGAAACTACCGTTCTGGAAATTGCAGAACAAAGGGCTCGCCGCAAAATCCGAAATTTCTGACATACGGCCCGCGGCGATCGCCAGACGCCCACCGTAAAGCGTTTCTTCCCCGTACATATAGACCAAATGCACGACAACATTTCCGCCACCGCCATAATCTTCGGAAGCATGATTGAGCCAGTCACCAAACATGCGATTGGCCGTCGTACCGTATCGTCCCACCGTAATCATGTGCGTCGCAAAACCACGCAGGCCAGCAAGCTTTTCCCAGTCTACGTCAAGCTGCATGGCATACTGACCCGCATTGCTCGCGCCCTGCTTGTAGTTTTCAAATCCCGGCGTTGTTCCGCGCGTCGGTTTCGTTATCGCTCCGGCAAATTCATTCGTATTATCGACGAGGAAATTGATGCCACGCTTACGCAGCCAGTCTGACAAAGGATTGGAGACGATAGCCTCAGGATGGGAAAATGCTGGAACGGTTGTTTCACGCGATGCATGGACAGGAAGAGGCGTTGAAACCAACTGACTTGGCGCAGATCCAATATCGCGGTCCATGACCTGAGCAAAAGCAGGCAGCGATACGAAAATACTGAGAAACCACACGAACCATGAGCTTTTCAGAGCATAACCCAGCACACGAAGATGCAAATCTGCCGCCCCTATTTGAACAGGAATAATGTTACATCACTCCCCCTGAAGCGAATTGCGCCCGATCCAGAGTCAGCGTGCAAAATCCCTACGCGACGGAGCATTGTAGCGTAATTAACATTTTAGAATTTCTCGTAAATTTGATTAATAATTCACAAATATAAAATAATTAAAATATTTTTTATTATTTATTTTAAAGTAAAAATACTTGTGAAAGTGAAGTACGTTTTATATTAATATTCAAATATCTACAAAAGCGTTAATTTAGAAAATTACTCATGTAATATTTCTTTCACATGAAACACGTTTGCGTGCCTATTTTCGAAAACATGTCTTTTTTTGTGGAAAATCAAAGCTTGAAAGCAGAAGACGTTTACCATTCGTGCGAACCACATTTCGTGGCGCATGAAGAGAGAGGAAATTTCTGCATGTCTCTTTCTGGTAAAATTGCCGCTGTAACCGGGGCGGCTCAAGGGATCGGCAAGGCCATCGCTCTTCGTCTGGCGCGCGAAGGAGCTGACATCATTCTACTGGATGTCAAACAGGAAACCGTTCAGCAGGCTGCCAAGGAAGTTGAAGCTCTTGGCCGACGTGCTATCGCTCTAACGGCTGACATCAGCAATCGCGATGAATTTCAGAAGACCCTGAAAGAAGCCTCCAGCCAGCTGGGCGGCCTCGATATCATGGTCAATAACGCCGGCATCTGTCAGGTGAAGCCTATTCTGGACGTCACCCAGGAAGAAGTTGAGAAGATTTACCGCATTAATGTTCAGGGCGTGATCTGGGGCATTCAAGCTGCGGCCAACATTTTCAAAGAGACCGGCAAGACGGGCAAGATCATCAATGCCTGCTCCATTGCTGGTCATGAAGGCTTTCCCCTTCTCGGGATCTATTCTTCCACAAAGTTCGCAGTTCGCGCACTGACGCAGTCGGCCGCCAAAGAACTGGCAGCCTTCGGTATCACCGTAAACTCCTACTGCCCGGGCATCGTCGGAACGGATATGTGGGTCGAGATCGACAAGCGCATGTCTGAGATTACCGGCGCTGAGCTGGGCGCAACGTACAAGAAGTATGTTGAAGGCATTGCGCTCGGACGGGTCGAAACAGCGGACGACGTTGCTGGCTTCGTCGCATTCCTGTCGGGCAAAGATTCCGATTACATTACTGGCCAGTCCATCCTGATCGATGGCGGCCTCGTCTACCGCTAAGGCAGTAGATACAAAAAAGGGCCGGAGAAATCCGGCCCTTTTTTGAAATCCTCAGGCATCCCGCGGAATAAGGCGTCCACGCTGCCATGCTTCCGCAGCATCATCAGGGTCCTGCCCTTCAACGCCGATATTATAATCCAGCGCACTCATGACCTTGTTGCCGAGCATCATCTCGGACAATTCGTCAAGAAGATCCGTGTCTGCCTTGCGGGCTACATCTTCCCGCAGAACCATGCGCGCAGACATTTCCCCGCCGAGCAGCTCGTCAGGGTCCTCAACCAGCGTCAGCAACGCGGTGTGGAATACCGCATGTGGCTGAGTGGCGACCACCAGCGGAGATTCGCCATCTGCCTGCGCCTTTTCCAAACGACCGATCAGAGCGGCTTCCCCCACAACTTCAAGCGGCAGGGAAGATAGGGCAGGAAGCTGCTTGAGTGCTTTTTCAAGAATCTCGCGGCTGTCCTCTGCAACGATCACCCGATCCACGTCGGCTGATGTCAGCGCATTGACAGGACCGAGCGCACGCAGCGCAGCAAACGAAATCTGTGGCTGATACAGATCCCCGATGACACGAAAGCTAGGCCCAGCGAATTTTTCATCGCGCGGGAACCAGGCAGAGACCAGAAGATCGACTTCGCCCTGCTCCATGGCTTCCGCCACATCTTCAGGGTCGAGATCCACAAACTCGACGTCCACCTCATGCGCTTCGAGAACACGGGCGACCGCACTGGCACACCCGGCATGAAGCGAGGTGTACAGATGGCCGATCGTCATTTGCGTCATGAGGCAGTCCGTCAGTCAGAAAATTGAAACGTGAGACCGTGGATAAGCCTCACGCTTCATTTTGTCACGACCCTTACCAGATCTTTACGCGCTGGTCCGGGGCCAGATAGAGCTTGTCGCCCTCTTTTACGCCGAATGCATCGTACCAGGCGTCAATATTGTGCGCTGGCATGTTCACACGCGTGACGGCCGGGGCATGCTCGTTCGAAAGCATCTGCTGGCGCAGCGCATCCGGCCGATCCTTCTCACGCCACACCTGAGCCCAGCCCAGGAACACGCGCTGATCGCCCGTCAGGCCATGAACGGTTGTCTGCGGCTTGCCATGCAGGGAGTCATGATAAGCCTGCAGACCAAGGTTCAACCCGCCGGAATCCGCAATGTTCTCGCCCATGGTCATCTTGCCGTTCACATGCGTGCCCGGCAGAGGTTCCTGCGCGTCGTATTGTGCACCAAGACGATCGGCCAGCTTCTGGAAGGCATCAGAAGATGCTTTGGTCCACCAGTCATTCAGACGGCCATGTTCATCATAATGACGGCCCTGGTCGTCAAAGCCGTGGCTCATCTCATGACCGATCACGCCACCAATGGCACCGTAATTCACAGCCATATCGCCCTTCGGATCGAAGAACGGCGGCTGAAGGATGGCAGCCGGGAAAACGATCTCGTTCATCGTCGGATCGTTGTAGGCGTTCACGGTCTGCGGCGTCATGCCCCACTCGTCACGATCCACCGGCTTGTCGAGCTTGTTCAGCTCATGCTGCCAGTTAAACGCGGCGCCACGCACGGCATTGCCATACACGTCGCCCTTGCGAACTACGAGGTTGCTGTAGTCCCACCACTTTTTGGGATAGCCAACCTGAATAGCGAAGTGATCCAGCTTGTTCAGAGCAGCCTTACGGGTCTGCTCGTCCATCCATGTGTTGTGCTCAAGGCGATCATGGAAGGAAGACTTCACCTTCTGCACCAACTCCGTAATCTGAGCTTGTGCTGACGGCGGGAAATAACGGGCAACGTAGATTTTACCCAGAGCCCAGCCCATGGCGCCATTGGTCACGCGCGTCGCACGCTTCCAACGCGGAGACTGCTGCGCCACGCCCGACAGCGTGCGACTGTTAAAGTCAAAGGATGCGTCAGAGAAATCATGAGACAGATAGGCTGCGGCATTATCTGCCAGATGGAAGGCTAGCCAAGCCTGAAGTACGCTGTAATCAGCTTTCTTCAGAACGCGGGACATAGCTGCGATGCCATCCGGCTCGCGTACGTCCACCTTACGATCGGCAATATTTTCGGCCGGAAGCCCTGCAGTCGTCAGGAACGTGACCCAGTCAAAGTCTGGAGCGATCTTTTGCAGCTGCGTGACCGTCATCGGGTTGTAGAGCTTGAGCGGATCGCGCGTCTGATCGCGGGGGATCTCAACCTTGGCAAGCGCCGTTTCAAGATCGACAACAGCCTGCGCGTTCTTGGCTGGATCAGCCCAGCCCACAAGCGTCAGCATCTTCGCGATATAAGCCTGATAGGCCTTCTTCTTGTCGGCCAGCTTCGGGTCTGTGTAGTAGCTGATATCGGGCAGGCCCAGGCCACCGCTGACGCCAATGCTCATGCCCTGATCAAGCATCAGCATATAATGTTCCGGATCTTTCTGATCCTGCTCGACGCCAATCTGAAACGTCGAGAACGCCATGGAATTCAGGGACGTACCAAACGCTTCGGCCAGGCTCTTGGCATCACTGACCTTGCGGATCTTCTCCAGATCCACAGCAAGTGGCTTGGCTCCCAGAGCATCAACAGCCTTCTGGTCCAGATAACTGGCGTAGAAGGTGCCGATCTTGCCCATGTCATCAGACGGCTCGGCAGAAACGTGCTTCTGTGCTTCGCTCAGGATCGCCTTCTGGCGCTCCATGGACAGTTCGTACAGAATACGGAACGGGCCATAGCTGCTCATATCGCCTGGAATTTTCAGGTTCTTGAGGTACGTGCCGTTGGCATATTCGAAGAAATTGTCGCCCGGCTTAACGCTGTGGTTCATGCCGACTTCATCAAAGCCCCAGCCTGAATTGTAACCGGCGGCCTGTGCACTTGCGGCTGTAAGGCCCATAGCCAGCGCAAGTACACTCGCACCTTGCGTCAGGCGGCGTTTAACAGAAACTGTAGTCTTCACATTATGCCTCATGTTCTGGCGATCGCCGTAGCATGAGGCATAAAAGATCATTTCGTCAAAAGGCCGTCCATACAAACGGAGACTTTTTGTTACTTCCCGCTTTTGCGGGTTGTCTTGCGTGCTTTGTCAGCGGGGGCGGAGACAGCCAGCACGTCATAATCAAAGACCATAACCTTATCGAGATATGGCCCGGCAAATTCCTTGAAGGCCTCATGGGCAGGGTCAAAGAACGCCGGATCTGTCACGACGGGCTTGCCAACATAGTAGTTCCGGTCCCCTTCAGAGCGGAACGTCACGAGGAACGCTTGCTGCAGGCCGCCCTCTACACCTTCCCCACTATTCTGGAACCCGGTCTCAATGCTGACCACAACCGGGCGACCGTCCGGGCGGCGGCTGTCCTGCGCAAGATGCAGAAAACGGCCGGACACTTCTGCACGCTGTGCCGTCGTGGCGTCCTTCTTGTACCGGAACATCACCATGTGCCGCACGGTGCCAACATGCCAGTCCGCCGCTGTAAACTGAGCGTATCCGACCTGTCGGGCAAGCTGCTGGGAGGCCACCGTTGCGGCTGCCGGTGTGTCGCTTGTCACCGGGCCTGATGTCGCGATCGGCAACGAGTACGGATCTGCTTTGGCTGAGAAGCCCTGCGACAGCCCTGCGATGGACAGAAGGGCAGCTGCTCCCCAGATAAAGCGACGGGACAGAAGTGGTCGAACGTCCATTCTCAAGCTCCAGTTACAAGACAGAAAATGCAGCCCTTCATGGCACGAAATTGCCTCTTCCGTCTTGTGAATTTCCGTAAGTCTGACGAACCGTCAGGCCGCAATCTGGCGCTGAAACGATTTGCGACGCCACTGGATCAGTCGATACACCCCATTCGCTGCCAGCTTCTGCCAACGGGAATGCGGGGTGAAGCCGATTGTCTTGAAGATCATCGCCGTCACACGATCAATGTGCTTCTGCTGATAGAATCCCATGGCTTTCGACATGTAAGCCGCAATGCAGCGCTTGTGATCATAGGGCATATCCGGGGATTCATTGGTCGTATGATAGGCGGACGCCAGCTCATCGTCCTCACTCTCGGTCACACGCCCAAGAGCAATACGCGTCCGTGCCCACACACTGAGCTTCTCGCGCTTCAGATAGCGATGCATGTGATCATAGAAGAGTTTGAAATGCCGGTATTCATCGGCGGCAATCTGCTTGCAGATGGCTTTCAGCAGGGGCTCATCTGTCGCATCCGCCAGCGCCGTGTAAAAAGACGACGTTCCCGTCTCGACCATACAGCGTGCGATCAGTTCCCCCGTGCGGGACCCGCGGATAGACGCATCGACGTCTGCATCAATCTTGTAACTTGCGCGATAGCGCTCAAAAGCCTCTTCATAATCCCAGCTCGGATCTGCCAGCATAGCCCAGCGGCCCAGAGCATCTCCGTGCTGAACTTCTTCCACTGCCCAGTTGGCTGTTGCCGCGCTGAAATCCGGGTCTCCCACAAAGACGTGTCTCAGATATTCAGCGTAGTCCAAGCCATTCTTTTCAACGACTGAAGCAGACTTCACCAGAGGAATGATATCCGGGTCCACGCGGGATGGATCAAAGGAATCCCAGTCCATCTGCTCGATACGCCAGTGTTTCATCGCTTTGCCTCGTCCGTTTTCCGGCTCATAATCATGACGATGAGATGACACGCCGGGGCCATTTTGGGTAGGTGTGACGCAACAACGTTGGAGAAAGCCCCGTGACGGCTCAGAAAATGACACAGCCAGACGTCCGCCACGACTGGACGCGCGCTGAGGTTGAAGCGCTGATCAACCTCCCCTTCCCGGACCTGATGTTCCGCGCCCAGGAACTGCACCGTCGTTATTTCGACCCCACAAAAGTGCAGATTTCCACGCTTCTTTCGATCAAGACCGGCGGCTGCCCCGAAGACTGCGCCTACTGTCCGCAGAGCGCCCGACACGAAAAAAGCGTGAAGGCCGAGCGTCTGATGGCCGTCGAAAAGGTGATGACCGAGGCACGCGCAGCAAAGGCAGCAGGCGCAGGCCGATTCTGCATGGGTGCTGCCTGGCGCTCCCCGAAGGACCACGATCTCGACTCCGTTTGTGAGATGATCGAAGGCGTTAAATCCCTTGGTCTCGAAACATGCGTCACGCTGGGAATGCTGGACTCCGTACAGTCTCAGCGCCTGAAGGATGCCGGGCTGGATTATTACAACCACAACCTCGACACCTCCGAGGAATTTTACGGCTCCATCATCTCCACCCGCACGTATCAGGAGCGCCTCGACACACTCTCCAACGTGCGCGATGCTGGCATCAATGTCTGCTGTGGCGGAATCGTGGGTATGGGCGAAGATCTGTCCGACCGCGCCGGCCTGCTGATGACGCTCGCCAACCTGCCGAAGCATCCCGAGAGCGTACCCATCAATCTGCTCGTTCGCGTTGAAGGCACACCGTTAGGTGAGGCTGAAGCTGTCGATCCGATCACATTCGTTCGCATCATCGCTACGGCCCGCATCATGATGCCGGAAAGCCATGTGCGTTTGGCAGCAGGGCGTGAAAACATGACCGATGAGGCACATGCTCTGTGCTTCCTCGCAGGTGCCAACTCCATCTTCTGTGGCGAGAAGCTCCTCACCACGCCAAACCCTGCTGAACACCGTGACCGTCAACTTCTGTCCGCTCTGGGCATGACGCCGATGGTTCAGTCTGAAGCAGAAATGGGAACGCTACGTCCTGCCGTTCCGGACGTTCCTGCCTACGAAGCGGCTCTGTCCTAACCAACAAGGGCGAGGCATGCTGTTTGCAGTGCCTCGCCTCATACATTGCTGATTAAGCTTTGAGACGCGCCGCAATATCAGCCACACGACGGCCATAGCGCTCAGCCGTCAGCAGGTCTCCCTTCTGCACGCCATCGATCCCCGCATTTGCTGGAGCGCGCGCCAGAAGCCCGACTGAGCCGCCCAGATTGTTCGGATCGTCGCCCGTGGCCTCAAGAGTGTTGGACGGCGGAATTCCCAGACTCACCCAGATGCCACCATGCTGGGATGCAAGTGTTTGCAGCGTAATCAACGTCACCTGCTTGTCCCCGTTCGGACTGGCGGAGTTCGTGAAACCACCGAACACCTTGTCCTGCCAGCCGCGCGTGAACCAAATTTTGGACGTGGCATCTGCAAATTTCTTAAACTGCCAACTCACATTCCCCATGTAGGTTGGCGTTCCAAAGATGATGGCATCCGCGCCATCCAATGCGGCCCACTCTGCTTCGGTAATCTCACCATCCGCGCTAATTGCCACGAGTTGAGCCTCAGCTCCCTGCGCCACATGCTCCGCCACCACTTTGGTGTGCCCATACCCTGAGTGATAGACGACCAAGACTTTAGACATCGTTCCTGTCCTTCGAACCAAGAGATCAAACATACAATGCGATACGTGGTATCCATTGGAAACCAGCACCCTTTCTGGTATTATGTTGGAAAATTCGAGACAAGAAGGCACTTTCAAGACACATGGTAACCTCGCAGAAACCAGACACCCCGGCACGAAACCTCTGTTTCAACGTCTATGCAAAAGAGTGTCCGACCCGCATGGTGCTTGACAGGCTCGGTGACAAATGGGCCCTTCTTGTGCTGGACCGCCTTCAGAATGACGTTGTGCGCTTCAATGCCCTCAAGCGGGACATCAATGGGATTTCACAGAAGATCCTGTCTCAGGTTCTGAAAAACCTTGAGCGTGACGGGCTTATTTTAAGGCAAGCTTATCCAACCGTGCCCGTCACTGTTGAATACAGCCTCAAACCTCTTGGAGAGACCCTGATCCAGGCTGTTTCAAGCCTCACGCACTGGGCTGAAACCCATATGGCTGACATTCAGGACTCTCAACGTCTTTACGATGAAGCAAAAAACAGCGCGCTCTGACATTTTGCGCCTTCCATAAAGCCATTTTTCAACTTTTCCCTTGGCCTCGTAGCCGTTCTTTCCTAAACCCTCGCCCTTCGCGAATTCGGGACGGGACCAGCCAAAATGACGACGCAACCTCTTAAAGCGCCAAAAATTCGCGTCGGCATCGACTTTGGAACGACCAACAGTGTCGTCGTCATCGCAGATGAGCAGGGCAACACGCAGCCTGCCATCTTCAACTTCATTGACAGCCCGTCTTCCGAAACCTGCCGCACCCTGCTCTGTCTCTGGATGGATCAGGAGGGCAATCGACGCGTTCTTCAGGACGCTATCGGGCTTGATGCCATCGAGGCTTATCTGGATGATCCGGCAGAAAGCCGCCTCATCATGTCCATGAAGACCTATCTGGCTCAGGGCTCGTTCCGCGAGACACGTGTTTTTGCCTCGACAATGACGCTTCAGAACCTGATCGCCCGGTTCCTGCGCTCCCTGATGGACAAAGCCGGCATTACACCAGAGCAGGTCAGCACGACGATCGGCCGGCCCGTGCGCTTTGCTGGTGAACTGGCCGACGACGATCTGGGTGTGAAGCGCCTGAAGGAAAGCTTTGTCGAGGCAGGTTTCGCTGAGCCAAACGTCGTACTTGAGCCCGAAGGGGCTGGCTGGCGCTTCATGCAGCGACTGGACGCACCAGCAACCGTGCTGGTGGGAGACTTCGGCGGCGGCACAAGCGATTTCTCTGTCATGCGCTTTGACCCCCATGGCACACCGCGCACCGTCACACTGGGTCATTCCGGTGTGGGGATCGCGGGAGACCAGTTTGACTTCCGTATTATCGACAATGTCATCGCACCCGCACTCGGTCGGGACACGACATATCGGGTGATGGGTGGGCAGCCTCTTCCCGTCCCTATTGAATGGTATGCGAGCCTCGGGCGTTGGCATCGCCTGTCCCTGATGCGCACCCCTCAAACCCTTCGCAGCATTGCAGACGTCGCAAAGACGGCCTCCGATCCGCAGAAGCTGCGAAATCTTCTGCGTCTGATTGAAGATCAGGAAGGCCAGAACCTGTATCGGGCGATTGGTCAGGCCAAAAGCGATCTCTCACGGCACGACACCACGGTCCTAAAATTCAGCCACCGGGACCTGAAAATCGAGCAGACCATCACGCGTGCAGATTTCGAAAGCTGGATCAAACCCGATCTGGAAAAACTCGCAGCAGCCATCGACGATGCTCTGAACGTTACAGGCCTCGGCATTGACGATATCGATCATGTCTTCCTCACCGGCGGCACATCTTTTGTTCCGGCTGTTCGGAAGTTATTCACGGATCGCTTTGGTGAAAGCCGGGTCGATGGCGGATCAGAATTCGTCTCTGTCGCTGAAGGTCTGGCCCTGATCGAAGTGGAAGCAAGAGCCTCGGCCTGAATGTTCAGGCCGGGCTACTGGTCAGGCGATCTGGAGAAATGGGGCTCATCGCGCGGGCAGAGACAACGGCCTCACGGAACGTTCCTTCCAAAGACAACTTGAAGGCCGCATCCGTCTTTCCATAGGCCCTGGTCGTGAGACAGACACCTGAAGAGGTAAAAATTTCCACGACCGAACCATCTACGAAAATATCCAGCATATTGCGGGCGGCCAATGGTAAGGGTGCGGAATCTCCATTGGCCATCAATTCTTTTCCGGGCCGGTATGGATCGTAATCAAGCTCCAGAAATGGCCCCTGCCCTCCAAATGTCAGGCGCCCCGCCTCGGTTCCGATAAAGGTCAGACGCATTCGGCCGTTCGGTCCATTGGGAGCGGCCCAGGACGAGGACGTGAGCTGGCGGAAATGCGGGCCTTCCAACGCAGTCAGATTGGGATGGGGCGCAAGACGCAGAGCGGCATCCCCGTCAGCCGTAAGAACCCGCGGTAAAGACATGACACCACTCCAGCCCGCTTCCATGGCCCCATGACTGCGCTCAGGCTTTTCAGGAACCCAACCCCAGAGAACACGCCGCCCGTGCTCATCCAACATGGTCCGTCCGGCGTAGAACGAGCCATATCCAAGCGGCTGAATAATGCGCGGATGAAATGCGCCTTCGCTGTAAATGCCTGAAGCATAATAAACAGTGCTGCCCAGCGAGTAGATCAGAACCCAGGTATCGCCGAGCGCAAAAAAGTCCGGGCATTCCATGGCATCGTCGTAAGCGCCAGCCTGATGCGTGGGGCCATAGAAAAGAGCGCGATAGGTCCAGTCTTTTAGATTTTCGCTATCGTATTTCAGAATGACGCCACCCGGACCAAACTCGGATTGCCGAACGTTGGCGCCCAGCAGCATGTGCCACCCCTCGTGATCCTTCCAGACGAGCGGATCGCGAAATCCATCAACATGCAGTCCCGGCGGGGGCTCAGACAAAACCGGGACGGAGTTCTGCTTCCAGTGCATCATCTGGAGATCAGATGTCGCCGTACACTGCACGGATGGCTCAATGCCCGTGTAAAAAGCGATCGCCTGATCTTCAACGATCACAACGCAACCACTGAAAACTCCGAGAGCATCTGGCCCCCCGGGAACAGGGCTCATCGCAACGGGTTCGTGATGCCAGTGAACGAGATCAGGGCTGGTCGCGTGGGCCCAGTGAATGTTTCCAAACGCAGCTTTGTCCGGACCCCACTGATAGAACATGTGATAGCGACCATTGACCCAGACCGGGCCGCAGGGATCGTTCATCCACCCATAAGGAGCAATCAGATGATATTGAGGGCGCAACCGATCCGCAGCCATCACAGCGGCTGACGGAAGACGATAAGGCCGCGCCTGACTCCTGTGCGTCAGCCTCAGAGCGAGCAAGGCCACTCCAGACCCAAGAACCATTCGCCTGGATGTAGGCCTCATCTTCTCTCCTTCTCGTTCCGATTTCGTTACTATCGAATGAGAGGGGCGGCTCTGGCAATGACGGAAAAATTTTTCCTTTGATCAGCGAATGGCTGCTGCAGGCGCACTCACGGCAGAGACCGTGATGGAGGCTCTCTCCACATGGCCAGTCTGCTGCACGCTTCGGCTTGAGAGTTCCTGCTGTCGTAAAGCGGCGGCGGTGTTCATGTCACCCTGTGCTTCAGCAGCTTGAGCCGCGACAAGCAGAGCACGCCGCATTCCCTCATAGTCCTGCGCATCCCGTCTCTTCTGTGTCAGGGACATGGCTTGTTCCAGCGCAAGTGCTGGCGCATGATTCAGGAGTGCCAGACGGGCCGCCAGATCCTGATGGTCCAGCATGGCAGCAGGCTCTTTTGAGGGAGCCAATAATGCTTCCATGCGGGCCAGCTGCGCTGTGTCACCCTGATCCGAAGCCCCCAGACCAGCCAGATAAGCCGCACGATTGCGAATACCCACATCAGGCGACTGAAGCGCCACGAGCGCGGACGCCTCAGAACCCGTCAGATCATGCTGCCGATAGAGCGCTGCACTTCTGACAAGTTCCAGATCACTGGTCTGACTGTACTGACGCAGCTTCAGAGCTTTTTCGGTACGATCGAGTGCTGTCAAAGCATCCGCAGGCTTGTTTTCTTCCAGCAGGGCCGTCGCAAGATTGAAGCCCGCATCATGGATCTGGGCGGCATCATCCCGGATAAGGGCACGGTCCATCGCCGCACGGTACTGACTTTCGGACTGGTCTGGATGTCCAAGCTCAAAAGCGCTCCGCCCGGTGTCCATGGCGTTTTCATAAGCCTGATCCGGATCGGGTCCTTTGGTCACAGACGAGCAACTCGCCATGGCAAGACACAGCAGAATCATACGCTTCATGGACGGACAGCCTCCGCTGGCAGACGATGACTGGGCGCTTTCTGCGCTGTACCACCCAGCAACCATAGGCCTCTGAGCTGATCTGTCAGCTTGCGGAGGCTATTGGCACTCGCTTCCGCCTGCGTGATGAGCGCAGGAAGCTGGGCTGTTGCAGCACTGGTATGGGTAATCGTTTCCTGCACCTGCGGCATGCTCTTGCGAAGGGTATCCGTGGCCGATTTGGCATTGTCCATCGTGCCATCAGCTTTCGTCATGACACCCCCAAGCTGCTTTTCGATCGGCTGAAGGCGGGCGATAACTTCTGTAAGATTTTCCAGCGCCTGATTGGCTTTCTGAAGGGTATCATCCTTCGAGAGAAGGCCGCCAACCGTGCCCTTACCAGCCCGCATGTCCGTCAGCATGTCGTTGACCTGCTTGGTAATGGCCTGAACGCTATCCATTGCAGGGACGAGCTTGTTTCTCAGGTCCGTAACCGTCTGGGTAATCACGTCTGCCGGGTTTGCCTCTACCGTTGCGTTCAGCACGGCATAGCCCCAGTCCATGTCTTCCCCACGTCCACGACCTAACTCGATATAGCTGGCGCCGGCCACCACGAAACGATGCCGGATCACCGCAGCACTATCCTGCCGGATGAAGGGCACAAACTGTGGCTCGATATAGCCCTCGGCATACATGCGGCCAGTGCTGTTCAAATCCAGATGGCGAATTTCACCGGCATGCACGCCCATGATCTCAATGTCGTCACCAATAGCCAGCCCGGCCACGCCGGTTTCCGGCAGGACAAAGTGGATCTTCTTCTCGGGTGTCAGCCACTGCTTGAGAAAGCCGGCTTCTGCCACCGCCACAGCAAAGAGGACGATGGTCACAAGGACCAGCAATCCCACCCATTCATCCGCATAGCGGTTCTGGAAAAGCGGGCGGGCAGTGTCAGGGCGGCGTACGCGAAACATCAAGACCCTCGCATCGAAAACAGTCCATCATCATACAGTCGGAGGCGAATGGTCGCATCCGCTTCATACGCTCCCCAGCCGCTGTCATTCGGGGCAAGCCAGACAACAGCACAGCCCCGGTCACGCGCATCCGTCAGCGCAGACAGAAAGGCGTTCATGAGCGGAGGATTGGCACTTCCCATCGGATTTTCCAGTAGAAGAAGTGCAGGCTCCCCCAGAAACGCACGCACGCAGTCCGCGCGGCAACGATCCAGAGGAGACAGTTTGCCCGGAGAAACGACCGGCAGACCAGGCAGACCAAACTGCATTCCCAACTGCACGGCCTGTTGCATCAACCGTTCCTCGGGCACCCGAGTATGATGCAGTTGTGGCCAGAGAATGTTCATGTGAGTGCCATACAGGTCGATCCACCCGCCATTGGCCACCATCCGCCCGATCCGCCCCCGCAAGGCCGCAGCCCGGCGTTCATCCAGATCAGACCATTCAAGCCCCATACAGCGGGCAATTCCGTCATCCAGATCTACCAGCCCGACACACATATCGGCAAAGAGGCTGGCCTGCTGCATATCCCGACATTCAATCAGGGCGCAGTCCCCCGGATTCAAACGCAGGTTATAACGGACAGAGGCCAAACCACTGCCATCAAAGCGCGGACGGGCATCCAGCAACTCCAGAATAGGATCAAGGATGTTCAGTTCAGCAGGCGGGACTGTCTTTTCGTCGGCCATATCAACCGAGCCAGACGCTGAGGACGACATTAATCGTCATGATGGACAGAATGCCACGCGCAAATCCTCGGGGCATCAGAGACGAAAGATCGTCTTCAGTCGTGGCATCCATCCCGGACAGGCATGAGCACACACCGACCGCAAAGCCACTGAAAATGAATTTGGCGGGAATGGCGAAATAGTCGACCGGGTGCATACTGCTCACCACCTGATCCAGAAACGCCCAGACCGGCATGGTGATAACACCTTCAACACGACACACCGCATAACCGACCAGCAATGCCGTCAAACTGAAGATGATGCCCAGCGTGAACCCACTGATGGTCATGGCGAGACTTCGCGGAAGCAGAAACGCCACGAACGGGTCAATCCCCATCCCTGTCAGAACGCGCATCTGACCACCCGTCGTCAGGGTACCCAGTTCCGTCAGCATCAACATCCCGGAACGCCCCAGAAGAATGACGCCAACCAGCACCGGAGCAATCTCCCGCACCATCACGGTAGACAGGATCGAGCCCGTCATCTGGGCCATCCCGGCAAAACCCAGCCAGTAAACGGCCTGCGCCACAATTCCGAACCCTGTCAGAGCGGCCGTCACCAACACACTGAGAAGACCGCCGCCTGTGGCCTGCTGAAGGGAGTGCCAGAATTCGATCCGCACAGTCCGGCGCCATGACGTCGGTGACAGACCAACACGAATAACGCCCCACGAGGCACCAATAACCATCAGGGTGAACCGCATCTGGGTCCGGGTAAAATGCCCCAGAGTGCCCAGGGCATTCTGCACGCGCGGAATACGATCGAAGCGGGTTTTCATCGCCGCCCTGCCAGAATGAAGCTGCGGGTCACACCGCTGTTGGGCAGATAGAACATGCCCCGGGCTCTGAAGAGGAAATGCTCCCGAAGCTGAAGATAGGCCTGTTCCGAAACCTGAATTGTCCCCGCATCCGGCGCGCTGGCAGCCAGAAGCTCAGCCACATTGATAGCCTCGCCCCACAGATTGAAGACGGACGGCTCCTTGCCGAGCATCGCAGCCATAACAGGCCCAACATCAATGCCCACGCGGAAGACCGGATCAATATCTACGGACGCCAGCAGCGACAGGCAGGCTTCACGGATGGAGACCGCAGCATCTGCCAGACGCAGCACGGCACCCGGATCGGGCTCCTGCGAACATCCGCCAACCAGCACCAGACGGTTACTCACCACCTGAACAGAGAACAGCCCTGTTTCCCGGGCAATGCGTTGAATATCCTCGCTGAGCGACGAGACAACTTTCATGGCGCGTTCGGCGCTGTGGCTATCCATTGCATAAGGATCAGCAAAGGAAATCACCATGACCGGCACCTGCGGGTAAATCCCGCTTGGCACCACGCCGTCCTGAACACCCGAACCCGGTGGCAGGAGGAAGCCCTCATCGTAACGCGTGTCTTTCAGCTCATGCGACACGCTCGGACGCGCCCCAGCCTGCTGGTCTCCCTGATCCAGAGCCTGAGAAAACCGTAGTGCCACGACCGACGAGACAATCGCGACAATATGCTCCATCGCGTCTGCTCTGGAGGGATCTTCCAGAACAATAACACCAACAGCCTGATGCCCACGCATAACCGGATGAAAGACGAGCGACTTGGCCTCGACGGATCGCATGATGATACGCTGGAAGTTCTGACTGCGCTCATCCTGACGCGCATCTTCAATGAAAAGGGAATGCCCTTCCATCAAGGCATCGAAAAGCTTGCTATGCTCGCGTTTCGTAATCTCGATGCCCGTACTGTGAACATCCCGCACGGGGTCAAAAGCATCCTCGCACAGCAGACGTTCTCCGTCCGGCAGCAATCGCCAGAGGCTGGCCCGACGGGAGCCGGTCCGCGCTGCCAGAGCTTCGGTCAGGATCGGGACATCATGCGACGCTTCAAACAGATCCGGGGTACTGGCAATTTCATACAAAGAGGCATTTTCCGCGCGCATCTGCTCACGACCAATTTCAAGCCGTTTGCGCAGGCGCTCAATGCGCCGCCCCTGTATGATCAACCCGAGCGCCAGCAAAGAGGCCAGCCCGACGACCAGTGCCGAAAACCAGAGGTTCTGACGACGCGCTGTAACGGCAAAGTCCGAGAAATCGTTTTCTGGCGCATTCAGCAACAGAACCCAGCGCCTGTGCACGAAGGGGAGCGTCGCGGCGATGGTCACGTAATTCTTATTGCGCGCCGTCACGAGGCCCGGCCCCGGTCCTTTGACCCTGAAAGTATTCAGAGCCCGAATGAAAACAGGCTGTGTCTTCGGATCAAGCTGCATATGGGCGGGATCGAAGGACGGCTCCGCACCATCCTCGCCCATATTATGCCCGGCGATGATCTGCCCCTTCATATCCACGATCACAGCTCGACCGCTACGGCCAACCTGAAGCTCGTTAAGAAAAGACGTCAGCCGGTTCAGGGAGATATTGGTAGCAAAAACCGCGTGGTGCCCATCCTTCATCGGGAAGGCAATGGACGCGGTGATGGTAAACTCGCGAGCCGCTAGATATGCGTATGGGTTGGTCCAGTAGAGCGCTCCGTCTCCCCGTCCAATCCTTTTGATGCCGCCCTGAAACCATGGGCGCGCCGTGACATCATATTTGTCAGCCGGATCAAATGCCGTGCCCAGATATGTGCCATTCTGGTCCACGTATGTGTGCCGATAGACCTCATGACCATTCTCGACCTGAAAATGCGTCTGCTCGTAGTCCTTGCCATGCCGTGTCACCATCCAGAACTGGCCCTGATCACTGGCCAGATAAAAGCTGTCCACCTGGGGCGTATGAGCCAGCATGGAACGGCCATAGAGCATGAACGAGTCTGGTGACGTGTCCGTCAGCGGTGAACCAAACATGTCTGGGGCGATGCTGGCGCTATCAGATGCCGGAGACAGATAATTCCGGACCTCTTCCGTCACATACTTCTGCTGGCTGCGCAGCAGGTCAGAGGAAAGCGCAATCGCGCCCTGACGGGTGGTCCGATAGTTGTGCAGACTGATCGCAATAATGGCGGCAATGACCAGCAGCACACCAACAATAGGCCCAAGAAACTGCAGAACCTTTTGCCGGCTACTGGCTGGGCTACGTGTCGGATCAACAATCTCGGCAGCTGACAAGGGCGTGTTACTCCGGAAGCACGGATAGTCTGATGGTATTTCTGACAGGCTTTGACATGCCAATATCTCCTGCCGATTAATCTACCGCAACCCATACGATACTGAACGAACGCTCGAACCAGCAGGTTTTTTGCCTGCTTCCAATAAACTTTCGTCAATTCTTGCTCTGTACAAAGAGACAGCTTAATCCGTATCGTACAAGTCCTCTTTTATTCGTCTTCAGTCGGCAGCATATCATACTGCCCCGCCTTTCATTCACGCATGCCCCGGTGCCTCCCATGATTGAACTGCTCCTCCACCGCTCTGTTCTGACTTTTTCAGGCGCTGACAGAGCGTCATTCCTGCAAGGGCTGATCACGAATGACGTTCAGTCCCTCTCACCTGGTAACGCGGTCTGGAGCGCCCTTCTGACGCCACAGGGCAGATGGCTAAGCGAGTTTTTTCTCTTCAGCGATGGCGATCGCATTCTGATGGACTGTCCATCAGAGCATTCAGAAATGCTGGTCAAAAAGCTGTCACGCTTTCGTTTGCGCGCAGACGTCAAAATTGAACTGACAGCACTGCATGTCATTGTTGGTGCCACTGAGACGATACCACCTGAAGCGCTCTGCTCCGCGCCCGACCCACGCTGCGAGAGCGCCGGGTGGCGAGCGATTGTCTCCCAGCCACCTGTCGAAACTACATCGGGCCATGACTGGCTGGACCGACGTCTCTCTTTTGGCCTTCCCGACACGGACGACTTCGAGAGTGAAAAAACGCTCGCGCTGGAAGCCAATCTGGACCTGCTGCACGGCGTGTCATGGAAAAAAGGCTGCTACATGGGGCAGGAGTTGACCGCCCGCACCCATTATCGTGGTCTTCTCCGCCGCCGCATCCTGCCAATCACGGTGAAAGACAGTACTTTTCCGGAAACAGGCGGCATTCTCACAATGGGGGACAAAGAGGTCGGTGAATTGCGCTCACGTCATGGATCTCACGCTCTGGCCCTCCTCCGGCGTGAAGCGTGGCTTTCGCCAGACCTTGCTTTTGAGGGCAAACCAGTCTCCGTTGTGTGGCCTGACTGGTTCCCTGTGGAGATGCGTTCGTGACCTATACCCCGCCTGCCCCCGCCATCGTCGATGACATCGTCAGCCAAACGAAGTTCGATGCGAATGGTCTGATTTCCGCCATCGCGCAGGACACGAAAGGCGTCATTCTCATGCTTGCGTGGATGAATGCGGATGCTCTGCGGGAAACGCTTTTGACGGGGCGTGTATGTTACTGGTCCAGGAGCCGACAGTCTCTCTGGCGCAAAGGTGAAACGTCAGGCCAGCAGCAGCATCTTATTGAAGCCCGGCTGGACTGTGACATGGATGCCGTCCTGATGATTGTGGATCAAACTGGCGTCGCCTGCCACACCGGGCGTCGCAGCTGTTTTTATCATGGCGTCACACCAGACGGGCTGCGCGACACCGCACAGCCCGAAATCAGCACCAAAGAACTATACGGTCACTGACTGACGTTAACGGGCACCGCTGCTCCCGGCAGCGGCCAACCCGGCATCATGAACGTTGCCGGGCAGTTGTCCTGCACCTGCGGGGATGAGAGATAAGCGCCATTCCCCGGGAAGACTGAAAGCTTCTTCGGGTCCAGAGTGAACCAGAACTGTGTCAGGACAACCCGACCCTCGTGGTCAGGCTCACACTGAAACTGAAGTGCTCTTTCCTCCCGAACACCCGTGAGCTGCACGAACATCGACAGCAGATCGTCTTTCTTCACCTGAAAGCCGCTATGCTGTGCGAGCCACTGGCCATAAGCTGAAGACGCAAAACGATCCCGCAGGATCATGGACGTGACGAAGAACTTGTCAGCGTCATATCCGAAACAGCGAGCATGCTTGGTATATTCATGCACATGCAGCGGGTGCTTGAGGTGTGGCACCACGCTTGCCAGTGCATTCTCAGTGGCAGGCTGAAGCTTTGGCGGCGCGTCGTCATGGTCATAAATATCGCACCCCTTCATCCACCACTGCTGCACAGGCACTGCCTGCGCTTCTAGGGCATGCGGCTCGGATGCCCAGAGCCCGTGTAGACCGATCAGATGGTTATGAGGTTGTCCCGTGAGACATCCTCCGCCCGTTGCACAAAAACCGGGCTGCCAGGTTAGGGCCAGTGTATCGTGGCTGAAATCCGCATGCGTGACGGGGGTCAAGGCTGGCCCAACAGGAGCCTGCGACGACACGCAGCCCCCTAGAACAAGCAGGGCGGCAACTATAAGACGTCTCATGCCTTCAGTCCTTTGGCGTGATAGCTCAGATGATCAGCAATGACGGTCTGAATAAACCAATAGGAATGGTCACTGTCGTCATGCCGGCGCATGTCCAGCGCTTGCCCACATTCTTTTGCGGCTTCAACAAGGGCGTCCGGACGGAGGTCAATGAGATACTGATCCTGAAGCCCCTGATCCACGAGAATTGAAGTCGGATGCTTATGCCCGCTCCGCAGCAAAAGCGTGGGGTCACATTCCTTCCACTTCGCAGGGTCTCCGCCGAAATAGGCATCAAAGGCTTTTCGCCCCCAGGGGATAACGCTGGGATGACAGATGGGCGCGAGGGCCGAGACTGTTTTCCAGAATTCCGGATGGTTTAGGGCCTGATTGAGAGCTCCCATGCCGCCCATGGAATGGCCCATAATTCCGCGTCGATTTCCATCCAGCGGAAACAGGCTTTCGGTCAGAGCGGGAAGCTCCTTCCGGATGTAGCTCTCCATCCGGTAATGGGCACTCCATGGCGCGTGCGTCGCATCCACGTAGAACCCAGCCCCGGTTCCTAAGTCATATTCATCATCTTCACCGGCTGTTCCGGTGTTCCGGGGAGACGTATCAGGCGCCACAAGCGCAATGCCGTGTTCCGCAGCGAAACGAACGGCATTGGACTTGATGAGAAAAGTCTCATGCGTACAGGTCAGACCGCCGAGAACATGAATAACCGGAACATTTTTGCCTGCCAGAGCCTCTTTGGGCAGAAAAATCCCAAAAGTTGCAGGTACGCCCAGTTCAGATGACTGATGCCTCAGAAAACGGACAGACCCGCCACAACAGGCATGCTGCCCAAGCGTCTCAACATCAGTCATGCTCAATACTCCACGACGCTGCGGATGCTCTCGCCGCGCGTCATGAGGTCAAAGCCGTGATTGATTTCGGAGAGCTTGAGTTTGTGGGTGATGAGGGAATCAATGTCGATCCGTCCATCCATGTACCAGTCCACAATCTTGGGAACATCCGTGCGGCCCCTCGCCCCACCGAAGGCTGAACCGATCCAGCGGCGACCCGTCACAAGCTGGAATGGGCGCGTGCTGATTTCCTGCCCTGCCCCGGCCACCCCGATCACGCAAGACACACCCCAGCCCCGATGAGCACTTTCCAGAGCCTGCCGCATAAGGGTGACATTCCCCACACATTCGAACGTGTAGTCTGCGCCGCCGCCGGTCATCTCAACCAGATGCCCCACCAGATCACCGTTCGGGCCCAGGTCCTTGGGATTGACGAAGTCCGTCATGCCGAACTCGCGGGCCATCTGCTCCCGGGCCGGATTGACGTCAATACCGATGATGCGTGTCGCCCCGACCATCTTGGCGCCCTGAATGACATTCAGGCCAATCCCGCCAAGCCCAAACACGGCGACAGTCGATCCCGGTTCCACCTTGGCCGTAAACATGACTGCCCCGAGCCCAGTCGTGACACCGCAACCGATGTAGCAGACCTTGTCGAACGGCGCGTCAGGACGGATTTTCGCAAGGGAAATTTCCGGCAGAACCGTAAAATTCGCGAAGGTCGAGCACCCCATATAGTGATGGATGGGCTGACCCTTGTATGAAAACCGGGATGTCCCATCCGGCATAACGCCCTTGCCCTGCGTGGAGCGGATGGACGTACACAGATTGGTCTTGCGAGACAGGCAGGACGGGCACTCACGACATTCCGGAGTGTAAAGCGGTATGACGTGGTCGCCCGGCTTCAGATGTTTGACGCCTGGCCCCACTTCCCGAACGATGCCCGCACCCTCATGCCCGAGAATGGCCGGAAAGAGGCCCTCCGGGTCCTGACCAGAAAGCGTGTACTTGTCCGTGTGACACAGACCAGTCGCCTTGATCTCGACCAGAACTTCACCCGTTTTCGGGCCTTCAAGCTGCACGGTGTCAATTTCAAGAGGCTTTCCGGCCTCAAAGGCAATCGCGGCGATGACATCCATCTGAACTGGCTCCCTGATATATGTGTACAAAGTGTCTCATGAGGGAAACGGGACGCAAGAGCCGCGTTACGCTTTACACTCTTCTCCTGCCCTGACACTTGACGCTCGAAAGGTTTCTTTTCCGGTTCGAGTGGCAAAAGAGTGCAAGAGAGTGGACATCTTTTGGTGTTGGCCGGTCACACTTTTCACGGTTAGTTTCACCGGCCATACCGTTTTCAGGCAAGGAGCACAGGCTTGATCGTCAATCGCCAACACGGGCTAGCCATTCTTTTCAGAGAGTCCTTGCCACCTCTTCTGATTCTGGCGCTCTGGGACCTCGTGGTCGTCATTCTCTTCCAGATCTATCATCAGGAGTGGATGGACCAGCCAGCGCTGCCAATTTCTCTCATGGGCTCCGCACTGGCCATTTTCCTGGGCATGCGCAACAACGCGGCCTATGCCCGGTGGTGGGAAGGACGAACCCTCTGGGGCTCCATCACGAACAACTGCCGGTCGTTTGGCCGTGAGGCTGCATCCCTGCTCGGCGGGCGGCCTGATCTGGCCAGATTGATGGCAGCCTACCCGCATGTCCTGCGCGCAGCTCTGCGTGGTGACAAGACGGGCGAGGAAGTAGATCGCCTTCTTCCGTCCGACATCCGTGAAAAAGTCTTCGCCTGCTCCAACACAGCCAACGCCCTGCTTTACGAAATTGGCTTTGGTGTGCAGCAGGAAGTGGCTCTCAAGAATATCGACGGCGCCGTCCATGGCACCGTGGACCGCATTCTGTCCGACATCGCCAATGCGCAGGGCGGTCTTGAGCGTATCCGCAATACGCCGCTCCCGGTGCAGTATTCGGTCATTCCCGAAATCGCGACGCATCTTTTCTGCATCATTTTGCCGCTTTCCGCCGTGCAGACCTTGGGGTGGATTACTCCGCTTGGTTCCAGTGTCATCGGGCTTCTGTTCCAGATGCTGGATCGCAGTGGCCGTGACCTGCAGGAACCGTTTATTGCCAGCGTTCATGCCCTCCCGATGCACACGATGGCGCGGACAATCGAGCGTGACCTGCTTCAGCCGATTGGAGAGCCTGCTCCTGGCATCATTCAGTCCAAGCACGGCGTTCAGCCCTGATTGGACATGATAGTGCAGGACAGGAGGGGGTTTTTCTGGTATCATCCGTGGCTATGAACACCTTCAAGACCCCCCCGAAGGGCGGCATGACCGACGAAATGGCTCGTGCCGCAGCCAAGTACACCGCCCGTCAAACCGACCCTGAACACGGCACTGACCCGTTCAGCGAAGGTGACTCCATCGTCTATGCCGCCCATGGCGTAGGCCGCGTGGAAAAGATTGGTATGGTCGAAGTGGCCGATACCATGATCGAGATGATCCAGATCTCGTTCCCCGGCAATCAGATGATGCTCCGCATTCCGCTTGCGAAGGCCCGTAAGGCTGGTCTCCGCAAGATCGTGACGCGGGATATCGTGGACAAGGCGATGACGGTCATCAAGGGCAAGCCGCATGTCAGCAAAGGCATGTGGGCCCGTCGTGCTGTCGCCTATCAGGAAAAGATCAACTCCGGTGATCTGATCCAGATTGCGGAAGTTCTTCGTGACCTGCGTCGTAACGTCGACAGCCTTGATGGCAGCTTCTCCGAGCGTAAGCTTTTCGAAGCTGCACAGGAGCGCTTTGTTGCGGAAGTTGCCGTTCTCGAAAATACGGACCCCGCAACGGTCCTCGAGAGCCTGACCAAGACCATGAAGGCCGCCTGAGCCTTCCAGAATTCTGTGATGTTTTCGCGTAATTACGAAAACATCACAGTTTGAAAAGCATCCTTCAGGCCGTTTCCGCGTTGGCGACACGGAAGGCCGCTCCCGGATGCCCTATCCCATCTTTAAATCACTGACGTTCAAGGAGAGGTGAGGACCTATGCCCGCCCCTTACAGCAATCGTTTCGCCGGCAAGAAAGTACTCGTTACGGGTGCGTCCCAAGGTATTGGTGAGGCAACAGCCTTACGCTTTGCAGAAGAAGGCGCTCAGGTTGCGCTGAATGGCCGCAAGGAAGACAAGCTGATTGCTGTCCGCGACAAGCTTCCAAAGGTTTCTGGCGGTGAACATCCGATCGCCACGGGTGACATCTCCAAGGAAGAAGACGTCCGCCGCCTGATGCGCGAAAGCATTGAGGCCATGGGTGGACTGGATGTGCTGGTTTGCAATGCAGGCTATCAGATCCCTTCCCCGTCCGAAGACATCAAGCTGGAAGACTTTGAAGGCGTGATGGCCGTCAATGTGACGGGTGTGATGCTGCCCTGCCGCGAAGCCATCAAGTACTGGCTCGAAAACGGCATTCAGGGCGCGATCATCGTGAACTCCTCTGTGCACCAGATCATCCCGAAGCCTCATTATCTCGGTTATTCCGCCTCCAAGGGCGCCGTAGGCAACATCGTCCGCACGCTGGCTCTGGAATATGCAAGCCGAGGCATCCGCGTGAATGCAGTCGCACCAGGTGCAATCGTGACGCCGATCAACATGTCCTGGATCAACGATCCAGAGCAGTACAAGAACGTGGCTGACCACATTCCGATGAAGCGCCCGGGCGAAGGACGTGAGATCGCGGATGCCGTCACATTCCTGGCCGCCGAAGACAGCACCTACATCACGGGTCAAACCCTCTTTGTTGATGGCGGCCTGACGTTGTATGGTGACTTTGAAAAGAACTGGTCCTCGTAATTTATGACATCTTCCCTCACTGTTCTCATCATTGAAGATGATTTTCTGATCCGGACCTGTCTTGTGGAGTTTCTGCAAGACAGTGGGATTACAGTGAGGGAAGCCAGTAACTGCGCGGAAGCCATTGCCTGTATTTCCGCTGAACGCAGCCTTGATGCTCTCGTGGCAGATATGTCTCTTCCTGATGGCGACGGCATGAGCCTCAGCCATCAGGCCAGAGAAAAATGGCCTGATCTCCCCGTGATTTACATTAGTGGTCATGGGGACCTTCGGCGGGATGAAGCCTCTGACAATCCGGCTCTGGCCCGCTTTATCTCCAAGCCTTATTCGCTTGCAGCCATTCTGAAAGCACTTCGGGAGATGGCTGAACCTGTTTCAGGATAACACTGTGACGGCTAGCCAAAGTACTTCTACGACAGACGGTGAGGCCCTCACCCGCGCTGAAAACGCCATACAGGCAGGCTATCCGAAACAGGCACTGGACATTCTGGGGCCACTCCCCCCGAGTGACGCCGTTCATCTGGCGAAGGGCCGCGCTTTTTTCCGTTCCGCTCAGTACGCGCAGGCTGCGATAGAACTTGAAGCCGCGAGCAAGCCTTTCGGCGGCCATGCCATCACTGCCCTCATTGAGGAAGCAGCCTCTCTCCGTCGCCGGGCTGATCTGCTCCTGCTTATCAAGGAGTGCCGTCGCCTCTCCCCGCAAGACACACGTCTTCTGGATGCCTACGGCACAATTCTGATGCATATGGGGCGCTTCGATGAAGCCGATGTCGCCTTCCGCGAGAGCCTGCAAAGACGCCCTAACGATAAAAATACCCTTAATCTTCTCGTCATGAACCTGACGGAACAGGGCCGGTTTGACGAAGCGTTGTCCATTATGGATGACCTGCGCCGCCAGCATCCGGAAGATTGGAAGATCGGCTGCAATACAGCTGCGATCCTCAACAATATCGGTAGGCTGGAAGAGTCAGCTAACGTCTATCGAGAGACCATTCCGCTCGCTCCATACGAACCAGCCCTGCGACTGAACCATTCCATTGCCATGCTCAAGAGCGGTCGAATGGCGCAGGGATGGACAGAACATGAGTGGCGCTTTGGCGTCCCCGGGCACACCAACCTGCCCAAAGACACCCTCCTGCCCAACATTTCCCCGACTCTCAATCTTCAGGGCAAGCGCGTGCTCGTCACGCAGGAGGAAGGACTGGGTGATACGTTGATGTATCTTCGGTACATCCCTGCGCTGGCACGAACAGGCGCAGTGGTGCACATCTGGGGATCTTCAACACTGGCAGATCTGTGCCGTCGCGTTGAAGGGGTAGCCGTTGTTCAGCATGGCGGCGAGGCCCCTGCTTTTGACTATCACTGCCCCTTCATCAGTCTTCCCCGCGCATTTTCAGCCACACCTGACGCCATGGGCGCTCCCGTTCCTTATCTGACGGCTGATCCTGGCAAAGCGTCTCAGTGGAAGAAATCCCTGAAAGCTGATCGTAATCTGCGTGTTGGTCTGGTCTGGGCCGGAGGTGCACGCCCGGAAAACACTGGCGCGCAGATGGTGGACCGTCAGCGGTCAATGCCTCTTGCGGCGCTGGCACTGCTCGCGAATGTAGAAGGCGTTACGTTCTACTCCCTGCAGAAAGATGACGCAGCGCTTCAATGCCTGGATTTCCCGGCCCCGCTGGTGGACTTCATGCCCCAGTGTCTGGACATGGACGACACAGCCGCCCTGGTGTCGTGCCTTGATCTGATTATCTCCGTGGATACGTCCATGGTTCATCTGGCTGGGGCGTTAGGTAAACCGGTCATCATGATGGACCGCTTCAACAACTGCTGGCGTTGGCTCCACGAGCGCGAAGACAGTCCGTGGTATCCACAGATGCGGATCGTCCGCCAGACTCGTTTCCGGGAATGGTCGGACGTCGTGACCCGCGTAAAGGTCCTTCTGGAAGACGCCGTTCAGGCTCAGTAATCAAATCCGTAAGACAGACCCACACTTGAGCCGGGATCGTTCTCTGGCGTGGTAAAGCCTGTCACCTGACCGCCCGTCCCGACTGTCGTATTGAGCTTCAGCCGCTTGGTCAGATCAATCTGGACCTGAGCCTGCGTACCGGAGCCAGAGGTGGCCTGTTTTGCGCCAACATACACGCCCTTCATAACATATTTGCCCGCTTCCACGCTGGTCCCACCGTTATCAACGCCACCGCCGCCACCAACAGCCAGTCGGTCCAGGCCAAGGGCATTCCGCACCTTCCCAAGTGGATCGAATGATGACCCGCCAGCAAGCTGTGCGACGGCGGCAGCAAGCTCTGCAAGCTGCGTCGTGGAAAGTGAATGGGCATCCGTTCCGAACAGCAGAATGGCCATGACTTCATCACGAGGCTGAGTCGGTACAGACGAGAAGTCGATCTTCGGCGCACTGGCATAACCCGTGACAAGAAGGCTCGCGAGTGTTCCCTTGGCATTACGGTCCGCACGGAAATCCAGTGTCGGGTCCAGCTTGTGATTGACGCCCGTTCCGTTGAACGCGACGCGACCATGCGTGAAGTTCAGATTAATTCCGGCCAGATTGAAGTTGCCCCGCTTGAGATCGAAACCGCCTGTAATGGACGGGGCGCTACTCGTGCCGCGCACATGCAAGCGGCCCTGCATTTCCGCATCCAGGCCATGGCCCTGGACCACAAACTGTCCCGGCGAAATTACATCAATCCCCAGCCCGATGATGAGGCTGCTGGTATTGTCAGGCGCTTTCTGCCCCGGCCGGACTACGTCAAGCTGCGCGACCGATGCTGGCATCGAGTTTGGAATATTGACCGTCACGCTTGGCAGGACAATTTTCCCATCCACATCCACGCGTGTCGTAGCCTGCCCGTGAATGTGCAGGTCCGTGTTGATGACAGCTGTTACAAGATCACTTGAGACAGGGCGGGCCTTGTCGGAAATAACCTTGATGTCCACCGGCAGACCGGGACGGAAAATTCCAACCGTTCCATCAAGTGCGATCGTTCCGGGCCCGGCGTGAGCCAGAACATGCTCTAGGGTAAGGCTATCGCCCGAGGCGACAACGGCACCATTGATGTCCGTCAGACGAACACCCTGTGCATAGTGGTCAAATGAAACGTTCTGGAGCTCTACACGTCCCGTTGCTCGTGGCTGGCTGGCTGTGCCGGCGACGTTCAGATTGATGCCAACCTGCCCTTTCGCCGCCATTCCGCTTGCACCGAGCACGCCATTGGCAACGGAAAGATTGACATGACCTGTTGTCGCCAGTGCAATCGCTCCCTCCTTGGAAAGGGGCGCCGTTCCCCGAACAGCCAAGGCAACTTTCGGTCCTGCTCCAAGCGTCACATCAACTTTGGCCGTCTTTCCGGCCAGACCGATATTGGCCAGAATTTCGGCTGCTGGCAGTGATGCTGCGGGGCCTGTCTGCATTTTCAAGCCATGCGCCGTCAGCGCGACAGTCCCGGTAGGAGCGTCAATCGTTCCCGCCAGATTGGCCTTCGCAGAAATGACACCACTTGCAGCAAGTTCGGGGGCAAAGGGCTTGGCTATGGCCGGGGTCAGTCGGTCAACTGTCGCCGTTAGAGCCAGGCGAGGTTTGATGGAGCCGGCAATATCAATCGTCGCGGGCGCAACACCCTGTGGGGCCAGTGTCGCCCGCAGATGATCGACCCCCATGATATCTCCGAAAGAGACATTCGCAGGGCCACCCAGCCGGATATACTCTTCCTTGGCCATTGCCGTCAGACGGTCCACACGCACCGTCTTTTTGGGCAGGTTTAGCAGAACCGCCGCATCCACGTTGGCCGGAGAGCCCATGACGTTCTGAAAAGCGCCATTCAGGGTCACCGCCATGGCAGACTGAGGACCTTTGACTGTGGCATGAGCCTTGCCGGTGATGTCCTGAGAGCGGACACCCGTTAGATCCAGCGTCAGATCTGGAGCGGGATCGTCAATCGGGTTGGAAATCGTTCCTTTTAGATTGAGAGCCTGCACACTGGCCTGAGCCATGGCGAGGGCACCGTCCAGTCCCAGCTTGACCTGCGGTGGCGCGCCCTGCGGTTCAGTCGTATGGATGGACAGCGCCAGATGACCTTTGATGGCCTGCCCAATCAGTCGCTGGAAATCCGAAAGATTTTTAATGCTGACGTCCAGATCGCCCAGCGGCACTTTGGCGCCATTTGGAAGGCGGAGTTTCCCCTGACCCGTCAGGCTGTTCCAGCTCAACTTGTTCAGATCGAGATGGAAAGCACCGTCATCCGTTTTCTGAACAGCTGTATCCAGCGCCAGCGGGGCATGATCCAGTGTTCCATGTGCCGTCAGGGTACCTTGCGGCCGGCCGGGCAAATGCTGGAAATCAGCATCCAGCGCGACTGGGCCCTTGGCGACATCCTTGGTGCCGAACTCACCCTCAAGCCCTGCTTTGACAGCCAGATCATCGGTAGGCCCATCAGCCGTTGCCGTCAGGGTCATGTTGCCCAGAAGTGCTGGGCTGGCCTGCCGCAGATCAGGAAGAGCAACCGTTGCTTTGGTTTGCATCGTGTTGCCATGCGCCAGATCAACAACCGCAGACACCAGAAGATGAAGCGCCTGACCGTCCAGACCAAAACTCTTCACCGTCAGAACATTGGCGGGTGACTTGCTGAGCTGAAGCGCCAGATGACCATCCTTGCCAATCAGATGGAGAGCCTGTGGCTGACCACCCGTAACAGAGATCGTCCCTGAGCTCTCGAGTGTCAGATCATCATGGTCGGTCACTGGCATGGCGAAGTCAGCCGCAAGGGCCGCGCTACCACTCAGATCCGTACTTCCGATCGCTGCAAGAGGATGCAGATCTGGCAGCGCCAGTGTCACATGCCCCTTCGCCGCTGGCTTGACATCAACATTGGCCGCGACGTGCATCAAAGGATGGTCAATCCTGGCGACAACCGGAAGTGTCGTTGCCAGAGGATGAGCCGTCACATCCAGTGTCAGAGGCGCCGAAGCCAGAAGCGTTGGCTGGCTTCCGGGAATCCGCAGGCCATCCAGAGCAGCTTGCAAATGTGCAACGGTATCTTCTGGCTTTGCGGCTTCCGTGCCGTCGAACGTCGCGTGCAGATGGCCGATGGATGCGCCACCCGCAGTCAGAGCATCAATATCCAGCAGCCCCTGTCCGGCAGGAGCCTTGAGCGGACCATGTAGATCCGTGTTCAGGGCAATCGCATTCCAGCCAATGCCAGGCTTCAACGTCATCGCAGGGGCATTGGCCTTGACGTGCAGGTTTGCGATGTTGGTGTAGAGATTGATCTGCCCAGTTGAAGATGCCGTGATCGGTCCAGCACTCAGGCCGAAATCAAGGGCCGCCGCCGTGCGGGGGCCTGCAAGGTTCAGATGCATGTCCACAGGGTCAAGCTGCGGAAGCTGTCCGAGTGTGGTTGCAAAGCCGTTGACACCTTCCTTGAAGGTAACGGCGAGAGCCAAACGATCTTTCGGCGTCTGGGCTGAAAGCGTAAGTCCCCCGGCCGCATCCAGACGGGCCAGTTGCAGGGCAATGTCCATCTTGGGGAGTGTCTGCATCGTCACGCCATTCAGGAATGGCGCGATAGACGCAATATGAGCGTGACCGTTCAGGCTGAATAGCGTTGCCTTACCCGTGAAATCAGGACCAATTTCGATCCGACTGACTTTCAGGACATCCAGATCAACCTGAATATTCAGCTTTGATGGGCTGGAACTGGCTTGGGTTTCAGTCGTCTCTGCCGTTGTGTCAGAAATTGGTTTGCGCAGAAGAGCGAGGCGGTCAGCGCTCAGAGCCTTGACGTGTGCATCCATGCCCACAAGGGACAGGGGCGACCAGCGAAGTTCAAAATTATCCAGTTCGAGCCAGACGCCCTTGCTGTCCTTCACTGCAAGCCGCGCAAGCTTCAGATGCTGCGGAAGCGCACCGGACAGACCAGAGATCTGCACCATTCCACCCGTGAGTGGACTGACCTTCTGTTCAATCAGGCGTTGGCCCGGACCGATGTTGATCCCGATAAGGACGACAACCAGCGCCAGAACAACCAGCCCGAGCGGAACGCCAATGACGAGAGAGACGATCCAGAGAATAATCCTGCGGGCGCGCATCAGAATGTCTCTCCAAGACCAATATACAGTTCCCATTTGTCGCCGTAGGCCGGTCTGTTCATCGGCAGCGCGACATCGACACGAATTGGCCCGATAGGAGTGAAATAGCGCACCCCTCCGCCATAACCCACGCGAAGTGTTCCCTGTCCGGGGCGGGAACCTGTGCCGACCTGTCCGGCATCCACGAACCCTGCCAGACCGAGGTTCATGGGCAGTCTCTGCCTGAACTCAACTGTCCCAGCATCCAGAGAGGTGCCACCGATCGCATATTTCGTGTGACCATATTGCGGGCCTACACCCTGATATCGGAAGCCACGTACTGTCGCCGGTCCACCCGCATAGAGCCGTTGATCTGGCGGGATCTGATACGTCGAAGCGCCCTGCACAGACCCAACAGTTCCACGAACTGCGATAACGCTCTTGCCCGGCTTCGTCAGGCCGATCTTGGCCAGATCGAAATAAGTGGAGACCTGCGCGGACAGTAGTGTGAAGAACGATGTTCCGTTCTCCAGCGACACAGAAGGTGTGGCAGACAGAGAGGCCCGAACACCATGCGTGGCCGGATCAATCGGATTTTCCAGCTGGGTGCTATCGTAGGCCGCACTGAGAGGCGCCGATACGATGAAGTAACTCCGCGTGTCTCCGAACTGCTGGATCTGCTCCTGCATGCCCATCAGGCCGCCGGACACATACCAGAACTTGCCGAGACGACGTCCGATGCCACCACGGATGAGGAAGGCGGTCTGATGATAGGAGTACAGAAGCTGACGAATAGCTTCGACACGCAGACTCAGGTTTTGGTTCTTATGCAGGAAGTCCGGTTTGCTGAAGTCCGCATAAACGTCATAGCCCAGCCCCTGCTGCGCTGATCCTCCAAGACCCGTAATAAGAGCTGTGAGCTTGAGCTGCTCTGCATTGCCCAGCAGATTATGGTGCGTCCAGGTTGCACCGGCACGCCCACCGAGATCCGTCGAATACCCTGCCTGCACCGCAACAGTGCGTCTTTTTGCTTCCTTGAAGCTGAAATTGACCGGCATGGCCTGAAGAACGCCAGGCATGAGCGTCTGGCTTGCGGGAAGTGTGATGATGGGCGGCGCGTTATGCACCTGAACGGAAGAGAACACGCCGACTGCTGCCAGATCCTGACGGGCAGCTTCAATCTTGGAGGGCTGGTAAAGCTGCCCTTCCCGGATCGTCAGACGCCGCCGCAGAAAGGACTGATGCACACGCTTGAGGTCATCCATCCCGATTGGACCGATGACAACCTTCGGCCCTTTCCCCACACGGAAGACGATATCAAGGGTCTCATCATGCGGTTGGAGGTAGGCCAGCGGCGTAGAGACATCCGCGACGGCGTAACCCTCTTCCTGCAACTGGGTCAGCAGGTTGCCTTGCGCAGCCAGAACGTCCGAAGCAATAGCGGGCTGGCCCGCCTTGAGCTTAAAGGCCTTCTGTTCATCAGATGTAAGCTCGACCGGCACTCCCTGCCCCGCAGCCTGCCCGGAGGTATCAACCGCTCCCATTTTATCGGCAGTCTGAGCTTTACTCGAGACCGGCGCCGCACTTCCTTTGGGGGATGGCGCTGTTTTCGAAGCGCCAGAAACGTCCGGTTGAGGCTCTGCTTTCGGTGGCGGTGTCGTCAGGATAATTTTCCCAAGGCGGAACTGGTTCCCCTTGCTGACGGAAATCGTGATGGTAACTTTGGCGTCTTTGGGAAGAGTGTTCAACACGTCCGGCACGGCCGGATCACGTCCGTCTAACTCTCGTGCTCCCGCCTTGATAAGAATTGTAACCGTTCCGGCATAATACCCCTGAGACTGCAGTGCCGTGTCCACACGGTCATAATCTGACCGGATACGGCCAGCGAGGGCATAGGGCCCGACGGCATGCGTATTCTGAAGCGATTGCAGCTGGGAGGACGCATTTACAGCGGCATCAAGATCAGCATTCTTCGTTGGCTGTATCGTGACCTTGTAGGGAACAGCCTGTTCAGCAGTTTCGCCGGCGACAGGCGCCGTATCTGCCTTGGCCTTGGGCGCATGACAGCAGACTGCCATTGCCCCAATGGCAAGAGAAAGGGAAACAGCAGATGAGCGACCGCGTGACTTCACCGGAGGTCCTGATAATCCGTTTTGAGAAATGATCGACCCCGAAGAGGCCGAACCACGAAAAGCGAACCGATCGGATGTGGCCGCATACCCTTGTGGCAGTACCCCACGACGCACTGTCAAGTCCATGACAGAAAGACCTTTCGAGGCAGGTATACAATGTTCGTAAGACAAACGAGATTGTCTCCAGCGCCTGAAATCCTTATCACTCAGCACCCATGCCCCATCCTGATGCTCAGCCACCACTCGGCCGCCGTCGCCATAACCGACCGATCATTGACGAAAGTGTCAATTTTCCGGCCGAACAGGCAACGACCCAGTTCTCTGCTTTCAGCCGCACTGCCTGTGTGGCAAGGCTTGCAGCTGTTCTGATCTGGGCATTCTGGGTCTCTATCATCCAGTTCGTACTCATTCGCCTTCCTGGCTCCGGCAAGATTCGGGTGCCTCGGATCTTCTGGCGCATGATCAGCCGTATTCTCGGCTTGCAGATCCGCATCGTCGGCACGAGAGCCGGAAAAATCCTGAACGCCAAGGACGTCCAGCGCGGAGAACGTCCTATTATTTATGTCGCGAACCATTGCTCGTGGCTGGATATCCCTGTTGTTGGCGGCACGCTTCACACTGTTTTTGTTGCGAAAGGTGAAGTTGGCTCCTGGCCATTGATCGGCACCATCTCACGGCTGGGCAGAACAATATTTGTAAGCCGCAACAGGCAGAATACTGGCAAAGAGCTACAGGAAATGACCGAACATCTCTGGAATGGAGATGACATCGTTCTGTTCCCTGAAGGAACATCAACGGACGGCTCCCGTGTTCTGCCCTTTCTGTCCTCGTTCTTTGCTGTCGCAAAGCCTGGACGGCTTGATCAGGCTGGCATGCCAAAGCCTCCACCAACGCTCGTCCAGCCTGTGTCTATCGTTTATGATCGCCTGGAAGGGTTGCCAGTCGGCCGCAGTCGCCGATCCGTTTTCTCCTGGTATGGAGACATGGATCTGACGCCTCACCTGTGGTCTTTCTGCCAATGGCGCTCGATGCGGGCCACAATTCTGCTCCATCCACCACTAGACCCGGAAAATTTCCGTTCCCGGAAAGAGCTGGCAAACGCCACATTCAAGGCCGTCAGCGAGGGCGCGGCAAAGCTCAGACAGGGACTTGTTCCTGACGACCAGAACTGAGCCCGAGTTATCTTTGGACCAACCCAAGGTTTGTCTTGACTTGCAGGGGAGCGCCGCGTCACTTTCAGTTTCATTGATGGGAGCAATTCAGCGTCCATCCGGAGATGGTGATGCCGCTTCAGGCCAGTCTGACATGCCGGTCCAGTCTCATGTTTGACCTTTCCTCTGTCAGGATGGGCTTGACCCCGCTGCCCGCAGCCCTGATGTGTGTGCCTGATATTGCCAGCCCCGGATTGAAACCTTGACCACCGAGACTTCCGCCTCCGCGCCCGCCCCTGCCGAACGTGCCCGTCATGGCCTGCATGTTATTACGTGGGGCTGTCAGATGAATGTCTATGACAGCGCGCGTATGGCGGATGTTCTTCGCCCGCTGGGATATGGCCCTGTCGACACGCCTGAGGCTGCTGACATGGTGATTCTCAACACCTGTCATATCCGTGAGCGCGCAACGGAGAAAGTTTTCTCCGAACTCGGGCGTCTGCGCAAAATCCGTGATGAGCGGATTGAGAATGGTCAGGATCGCAGCATCATTGCTGTCGCTGGATGTGTGGCACAGGCCGAAGGAGAAGAAATCCTTCGCCGTGCGCCGTACGTCGATCTGGTGCTTGGGCCTCAGACGTACCATCGCCTTCCGGAAATGGTGGCTCGGGCCGCACGCGCTGGTGGCGCTGTCATCGAAACAGACTTCCCGGCCGAACAGAAGTTTGACTTCCTACCCGCCGAAGCTGCGCCGCAATCTTCAGGCAATCTCACTGCCTTTCTGACCATTCAGGAAGGCTGCGACAAATTTTGTTCCTTCTGCGTCGTTCCTTACACGCGAGGCGCTGAAACCAGCCGCCCCGTTGCATCGGTCATGGCAGAAGCCCGCCGGATGGTTGCTGCAGGCGTGCGGGAAATCACCCTGCTGGGCCAGAACGTCAACGCCTATCACGGTGACAATGGCCAGGGTGGAAGCGCGACACTGGCTGAGCTGGCTGCCGAGCTGGGCCAGTTGGATGGGCTGGATCGCATCCGGTACATGACTTCACACCCGCGCGATGTGGACCAGAGCCTCATTGACGCGCACCGTGATAACCGTGCCCTGATGCCGTTCCTCCATCTGCCGGTTCAAAGTGGTTCGGACCGCATCCTGAAAGCCATGAACCGTGGCCACACGGCGGATGAATATCGCGAGAGTGTCCGTCGCCTGAGGGAAGCTCGTCCAGATCTGGCACTGTCTTCTGATTTTATCGTGGGACATCCCGGTGAAACAGAAGAAGACTTTGAAGCGACAATGCAGCTTGTCCGCGATATCGGCTTCGCCATGGCCTACAGCTTCACATATTCCCCCCGTCCCGGCACCCCAGCCGCTGGCCAGCCTTTTCAGGTGGCCGAAGACGTAAAAACCCGTCGTCTGGCAGAGCTTCAGGCCCTTCTGCGTGAACAGCAGGATGCGTTCAATGCAGACATGGTCGGCACGGTTCAGGATATTCTCATTACGGGGAAAGGCCGCAAGCCAGGTCAGCTCTCTGGCCGGTCTCCGTATCTCCAGCCCGTTCATTTCGAAGGGCCGGACCATTTGATTGGCACCATCGCCAAGGTCGCCATCACCACTCGCATGACCAACTCACTTGGTGGAACCCTCATCCGGGAGACAGCCTCCGCTTGCTGACAACACCCCCGACGCGCTCCGTCGCCGCCCCTGGTGGTACCGAAGGCAATCGCACCGTCGCATTGCGCTTCAATGACAATATTCTCCTTCAGAGACTTCTGGGAGATCATGACAGACACCTCGTCCAGCTTGAGGAGGGGTTCAATGTCAGGCTTTCATGCCGCGGCAACAAAATCGCCATTTCAGGCGAAACGGATGCCGTAGGCCGCGCTCAGGCGGCTATCGTTGCGCTGTACAATCAGCTCGAACAGGGCGGCACCATCGACAGCTCGCAGGTTGATGGTGTGATCCGAATGACTGCGCTGCCTACACGGCATCACGAACGCCAACGCGCTGCTGTTCCCCCGGCCCCACCCTCCAGGCAGCAACAGCCTCGTCGCGAAGCAGGTCAGCACAAACCTGCCCCTCAAAATTTCCAGACCTCTCCGACGTCTGCTCCTCTGACCGATCTTCCGGCCATTCGCACCAAGCGCGGTGTGATTGCTCCGCGGTCTCATGGGCAGGCCGCATACATGGAAATGCTTGGTCGGACTGATCTGGTTTTCGGAATTGGGCCTGCCGGAACCGGCAAAACCTATCTGGCTGTTGCTCAGGGCGTTGCCATGCTTCTTGCCGGACAGGTGGACCGGATCATTCTTTCCCGCCCGGCTGTTGAAGCCGGCGAGCGTCTGGGCTTCCTGCCCGGCGATATGCGGGAAAAAATCGACCCCTATCTTCGTCCGCTTTACGATGCCCTGAATGACATGATGCCGGGTGACCAGGTCGTGCGACGGATGGGCACGGGCGAGATCGAAGTTGCCCCGCTGGCTTTCATGCGCGGCAGAACGCTCGCCCATTCTTTCGTCATTCTGGATGAAGCCCAGAACACGACCCCAGCCCAGATGAAGATGTTCCTGACCCGCATGGGTGAAGGTACACGCATGGCTGTTACAGGTGACCTCAGTCAGATTGATCTGCCCAACGGGGTATCATCTGGGCTAAGGGAAGCCGTCGAGACCCTGGAAGGTATCAAGGGAATCGGCATCACTCGCTTTACATCCGTTGATGTGGTGCGCCATCCGCTGGTCGCCCGTATCGTCGATGCCTATGAACAGAAAGCGCCTGCCCCCCTGGATAATTTCCGGGATCGGCCGCGCCGGGATAACAATGGAACCTCCAAGTCGTCACGCCGGTACTGACATCATCATCGAGGACGCCAGATGGCGCTCCTCGGTCTCTGATACAGAGCGCACGATCCATCGTGCGCTCACCGCCGTCGCCCGTCAGGGTGGCCCGGATTTCAGCCGGTCTCCTGCTCCGTCGATTCTTCTCTCGACAGATCGGATCGTAAAGCGGCTCAATGCCCGCTTCCGCAACAAGAACAAACCCACGAACGTTCTGACGTTCGAACCGGTCTCTCCCCTTCACGGCGGAGACATCATTCTGGGTTACGAGACAGTCCGGAAAGAAGCGGATGCTGCCCATCGCAGCATGCGCGCTCATCTGTCCCATCTCGTGGTTCATGGGGCCCTGCATCTTGCAGGATACGATCATTATCTTCCCGGCGAAGCCCGGGACATGGAAGGGGTTGAAACCCGCACGATGCGCCAGCTTGGTTTTGGCGATCCATGGCGACAGGCAGGAAGACGGGCATGAGCGAAGACATTACTGACCGTTCAGACGACGGTAGAAAGAATTCCCGCGGATTGTTCGGACTGTTCGGCCGCCGCAACCGTGATCAGGGTCTGCGCGAGTCCATCGCTACACTTGTCCACGAAGCCGCCCAGCCTTTCGAAGAGACGGGAGATGAGCCGGAACTGGACAGGCAGGAACGTGCCCTCATCATGAATGTCCTGCGCTTGCGAGACATCACGGCAGATGACGTGATGATCCCCCGCGCAGATATCATTGCCATGTCCGAGAGCATCTCCTTCAACGATGCCCTGGATCACATGCGTCGGGAAAACCATTCCCGTATGCCGGTCTATCGCGGCCAGCTCGACGATATCGCCGGCATGATCCATGTGAAGGATCTGGTGGCGTATGTTGATGACCCTGAGGCGTTCGACATCCGGCCGCTTCTTCGTCAGCCTCTGATGATTGCTCCGACCATTCCGGTGCTTGATCTGCTGCTACAGATGCGTCAGCGCCGGATGCACATGGCCCTCGTCATTGACGAATACGGCAGCATCGACGGCCTCGTCACGATCGAAGATCTGATCGAGACGATTGTGGGTGATATCTCGGACGAACACGACGACCCTGTCACGACCCCGTGGGTAGAACGCGCGGATGGCTCTTTCGATATTGATGCCCGTCTGCCCGTCCGTCAGCTTGAGGAACGGCTGGGGGCTGTTCTCACGGATGCTGAGCGCGAAGCCGAGATCGAGACGGTTGGTGGACTTGTCTTCCGTCTGGCGGAGCATGTGCCAGCAAAAGACGAAGTTCTGACCCATGAGAGCGGGCTGGAATTCCGCGTTCTGGATGCGGATGCGCGCCATATTCGAGCATTGCGAATGCGAGTACCGGAAGGCTGGGAAAAGAAGCCCCTGCCCGATACGGGACAGCAAGACGACGAACGCGGGTCTTGACGTCTGAGCCAGATCAGCGTTGTGAGTAGGACATCTTGTCCGTAGTGGAGCCTTGTCCATGACCCTTGGCCGTCGTGCATTTCTCGTTGCCGGGCCTGCCCTTGCGGCAGTTGCGTCATTTTCTTCTGCGCATGCAGAAGAAAATGGACTTCCCTCGACTGATCCCCGGATGGGTCCGCGCGTTCTGGGATCGCCAGATGCCAAGGTTCAGGTCGATGAGTGGTTTTCGCTCACCTGTTCTCACTGTGCTCACTTCGCACAGACCATCTTTCCCCAGATCAAGACCAACCTGATCGATACCGGAAAAATCCGGTATCGCTATCATGACTTCCCCTTGGATCAGGTCGCGCTTCTGGCCGCCATGCTAGCCCGGTCTCTTCCTGCAGATCGCTACGCCCCTTTTGTGGACGATCTCCTGCGGACACAGGATCAGTGGGCATTTGCTCAAAACATCGATCCCATACAGGAACTGAAGAAGCGCGCTGTCCTTGCTGGCATCTCAGCGGCTGAATTCGACAAGATCAATGCCGACAATGCCCTGCGTGAAGCCATTGTGAACCGTCAGGACCGCGATGGTGCTTTCCTTCAGATCCAGGGTACTCCTTATTTCCGCATCAATGACGTTCCGGCTCCGGATGTCGTCTCCAGCTATGATGCGTTCGCCAAAGCAGTTGCAAAGGCTTCCTGAATGACCCGTCCCATGATTTCCCGCCGTTTCATCCTGTCCGCAGCACCAGCGCTGGCTGTTGCTGGTACGGTAGCCCGTGCAGCAGATGCGCCGCCTGCCCTGCCTGCCAATGACCCGCGCATGGGACCGCGCATCATTGGCAATCCGAATGCCAAGGTGCTGGTGCAGGAATGGTTTTCCCTGACCTGCACGCATTGCGCCCATTTCGGAACGGAAGAATTCCCGAAGATCAAGGAACAGCTCATTGATACCGGTAAGATCCGCTATCAGTTCCATGATTTCTGCGGAGACCGCGTCGGCCTGACCGCCGCCATGGTAGCCCGTTCCCTGCCGGAAGACCGTTACGTGCCTTTCATTGGCGCGTTGCTTTCCAGCCAGATGCAGTGGGCCTTCGCTTCGGGTGGCGACCCGATGCAGCGGCTTCAGCAGATGTCGGCTCTGGCAGGCGTCTCTGCCGCGCAGTTCAAGAGCATCAGCGAAGACACGGCGTTCATGCAGGCCATGTTCAATCAGGTGCAGAAGGATGCGGACACCTATAGCATCCAGGGCACGCCGTATTTCCGCTTCAACAACACGCACTACGATCAGGACCCGGAAACCTACGAGAAGTTTGCCGATCTGGTTTCCAAGGCGTCCTGACCTCTTTCAGGGCGTTTCATAAACACCGATGTCAACTCACACCACGACGATCAGCCGCCTGACGATCGGCGGCTTCAAAAGCTTCGCCGATGAGGTACGCGTTGACATCCTTCCGGGCCTGACGGGCATTATCGGCCCGAATGGCTGTGGCAAATCCAATGTTGTCGAAGGCCTGCGCTGGGCCATGGGTGAGACGTCCGCCCGCGCCCTTCGGGGTGGCGAGCTGGACGATCTGATCTTTGCAGGAACAGGCGCACGTTCCGCCCGGAACATCGCTCAGGTCACGCTCCATCTGACCGGCGCGAAGGGTCTTGCCCCTGCTCCGTTTCAGGATGCTGAAGACCTCGAAATCACGCGTCGTGCAGAGCGTGGCTCCGGCAGCGAATACCGTATCAATGGCCGCGTCATGCGTGCGCGTGACGTACAGACGCTTTTTGCTGATCTGGCGTCCGGTGCGCGCAGTTCCGCCATCGTCAGCCAGAACCGTGTTGGCCAGCTTATCGCGGCCAAGCCGGAAGAGCGTCGCCTTCTGCTGGAAGAAGCCGCTGGCATCACCGGCCTTCATGCCCGCCGTCATGACGCGGAACTGAAACTCCGCCAGACCGAGACCAACCTCTCCCGTGCGGAAGATCTGCGCCTTCAGATTGAAGAGCGGCTCGGCAGTCTCGAAGAACAGACCGTTCAGGCGCGGAAATATCGTGAGCTCTCCGAGAAGCTACGTGAGGCCGAGGTTCAGCTTCATGCACTTCTTCATGCTCGCGCCAATCTCGCCGTGCAACGCAGCAAAGATGATCTGGCCAAAGCCCGAGAGGCCCTCTGCAAAGCCGAGCAGGAAGCCGAACATGCGACCATTGCGGAGTTCGAAGCCCGCAAGGCCACCCCACAGGCCAGAGAAGAAACAGACCGTCTTCGCAGCGCTCTTGAACGACTAAAAGTCCAGTCCGAAACGGCACGAGTGGACGTCACACGTGCGCGGGAAGCAGAGGCCGAAGCACTGGCGCGCTTCCAACAGGCGGAAGCGGATTTTACCCGAAGCACGGAACGGCTCTCGCAAGATCGAGCCGCCCAGGCGGCCGCTCTTGCAGATCTGGAAGCGCAGGAAAAGGAACACGCCCAGCTTCCTGAACAGCGCGCTCAAGCCACCGAAGAGCAGAACCGGCTCGCAGCACTTGAGCGAACTCAGGCAGCGTCTCTGGAAGAAGCGGTCCGTCTGCGAGACGCAGAAGCAATCCGTCGCGATGGGCTGAAAAGCGCTCTGGATGCTCTGACAACGCGGCTTGATGTTGAAACAGGCGCTCTTCAGGCACTTGAAGCAGAACTGACCGCGCTGGAGAAAAATCGGCCTAACGATGATGCTCTGGAGAGCCTGCGCCAACAGGTCGATGTCGCCATCAGTGAGGCTGAAGACGCCAGACAGATCGAAGCTGCTGCTCTCGCCACGCTTCAGGATGCGCGTCTGGCAATGGAATTGCAGGGCCGTACACTCGAAGACGGACGGCAACGCCTGACTGTTCTGGAAAAAACCGAGGCGGATCTGAATCGCCGCCTTCAGGCTACGACAGACCGCCTGACTCAGGACCACACCGCTCATGCCCTGACGGCCACCGCTCTACTGACGGATGCACAGCGCGCCGAGCTTCAGGCTCAGCGGGAAAAGACCCTGCAGGCATTGGAAGATATTTCCGCTCGGGAACGCGCAGCGCGGCAGGCTCTGGATGAGGCCAATGCGGCATGGCTTGAAGCCCGCGCGAAGGCTGAGGAAGGCGTTCAGCGCCATAAGGGTCTTCTGCGTGCGAAAGACAACGCCCAGCAGGTCGCCAGTCAGGCAGCGCAACGCGCAGAAACGACTCTTCGGGAGCGGGATACCGCCGCGAAAGCTCTCGTACCGGACACTGACGTAGCAGCCCTTAGAGCAGCTGTTACGGATCTGGAAACGAGACTGAATGCTCTTCAGAACGCTCTTTCCGAGGCCGAAAAAGCTCTTTTTTCCGCGTCCAAAGCGGAGAGCTCTACCCGTGAGGTCCTGACCCGCACAGAAAGCACGATCCTGCGCCTTCGTTCGGAATGTGAAGGGCTGGAACAGACACTTGCAGCCGTCGCCGCGCAGCCAGACCCGTTGGAAGACAGACTTGATATTCCGGCGGATCTGGCACGGGCCGTCGCTGCGGCATTGGCGGATGGGCTCGATGCCTCGCTCGCGCCCACGACCGTCGCAGCCGACCGTCGATGGCTTGCTCTCACAGCACTAGTAAGCCCACAGATTGACTCCTGCCCGCCCCTCTCGTCTCTGGTTGCGGCGCCAGACGCCGTTAAACGTTGTCTGGACGCCGTTTTCCTGTTGGATGATCCCGGTAGAGGTGCCGCTCTTCAAACACATCTCCAGCCCGGTCAGGCGCTTGTCTGCCGGAATGGTGCTCTGTGGAGATGGGACGGTTTCATTCGCTCGGGAGACGCGCCTGATGCCGGAGCCGCCCGTCTGGAGCAGAGACAACGTCTGACACAGGCCCGCGCCCTTCTCGCTGAGCAGGAAAACGGGCTTCCGGCCGCACAGAGCGCTTTCCAAGAAGCCCAGCGCACTCGCGTCGAAACGGAACAGACCTTGCAACGTCTTCGGTCGGAACGTTCGGGGCTGGAGCCTGAACTGAGCAAGGCCCGCACGCAGCTCTCGTCACGCGAACAGCAGGCTGCGCTGGCCAAAGGTCGATGGGACGAAGCAGAACGTCGTTTATCAGACGCAGAAGCCGCTGCGAAAAGCGCACGCTCGGACGCTGACAAAGCAGCGGCCGATTATGACGCTCATCCTTCTCCGGCAGCTCTGACGGACACGGCTGAACAGGCGGCTCAGGTCGTGGAGGAGGCTCGAACAGCTCTCACAGCATTGACGCGGGATCTCCAGACAGCCCGGACAGAGGCCGAACAGGCTGATCGTACTTTGGACCAGGCTGTTCTGCGTCATGAGACGGCACAGACACGCCTTCAGGAACTGGAAGAGGCCCTGAAAAGGCTGGAGCGGGACATTGATGCTCTTCAGACAGAACTTGAAGTTACAAGAACCGCCACAGACCGGCCGGATCTTCTGGATCTGGAGCGCCGTGACGCGGTCGCCCGTCAACAGCATCAGGACGCCCGGCAGAAGCTTGAAACCGCGAGCAAGACCACGGGCGACCTCCGACAGAAGGCAGATCGCCTTTCTGCCGAATTGCAAACCCTGGACCAGTCCGCCACGGCAGCCCTCGCCCGGCGCACGGCACTTGCTCCACGTGCGGCGGAGCTCAAAGCGCTCGTCGACAAGCTCACAAAGGACCATCAGGCACAGGACGCTGCCATTGCAGAGCGTCCAGACCCGGCGCTTCTGGAACAAAACGTACTAGGTGGCACCGCGGAACTGCAAGAAACCCGGAAGGCGCTTCAGGCGGTTCAGGAGAGCCTGTCTCGTCTTGCGCTGGAAGATATGCGCCTGAACGGGAGTATCGCGGCGCTCAGAGGACGGCTATCCGACCTTGAGGGACAGATTTCTCTGGCCGCTCAATCCCATGCGGAACTGGAAGAACGCCGGAACACGCTCGAAAACGCTTGGAACAAAGCAGCCCATAGTCCGGTTCGCCTCGAAGCTGCCTTAAAGCAGCAGGATCTGGATCTCGATAAGACTCAAGCGGCTTACGATGAAGCCCGCGCCAAAGACGAAGCCACCGATCAGGCTGGTCAGGCTGCGCAGGAACGTCGCCGAGAAGCTGATCTGGCCCTGTCCTCCGCACGCGAAGCCATTGCCCGCCATACGGAACGCGCCGAACAGGCCGTGGCAGCGCGTGAGCGTCTGTTGACGGAAAGCGACCCGCCAGAAGGGGGCGTTTATCCCTCTGATCTGTCCGAGCAGGCTGAAACGTCCACCCGCCGTCGGCTTTCCCGCCTCACCCGGGAACGGGATGATCTGGGCGCCGTCAATCTGCGGGCCGAGACAGAATATCAGGACGCAAAGCAGACCGCCGAGACCATCGCCCGAGAGCATGAAGAACTCACGGCCGCCATCAACCGGCTACGTGGCGGCATCGGAACCATCAACCGTGAAGGGCGCGAAAGGCTTCTGGCCGTCTTCACGGAAGTGGACCGGCATTTTCAGTCGCTGTTCTCACGAATGTTCGGAGGCGGTCGCGCACATCTGGGTATGGTCGGCAGTGATGATCCACTGGAGGCCGGCCTGGAAATCTTTGCCCAGCCGCCGGGGAAAAAGCTCTCTACCCTGTCCCTGCTCTCTGGTGGCGAGCAGGCTTTGACGGCCCTTTCTCTTATATTCGCGACGTTCCGCTGTAACCCTGCGCCAATCTGTGTGCTCGATGAAGTGGATGCTCCGCTCGATGACGCCAATGTGGAACGCTTCTGTTCCCTGTTGACCGATATGACTAAGGAAGCAGGCACGCGCTTCCTTGTCGTGACCCATCATCAGCTCACCATGGCGCATATGGACAGGCTTTATGGTGTTACGATGCAGGAACGTGGTGTAAGCCGGGTATTGTCGGTTGATCTGGGGCGTGCTGCCGCTCTTGTCGAAGGCTGAAGTCTTTTTTCTTCAATCGAAAATTGACGTTAAGGCGTTGAAGCCTTTTGATAGACAAAACGCCTTGAAAGACCGAACCCATTTTCGTCGAACCACCTCTCCCCGCCCCAATCATGACGCGAATCCGTGAACACGGTCTTCGTGTGGTGGGAGACGTGCACGGTGATCTCAACGCTTTCCGTCACGCGACAGCGACGGAACGTTTTATCATCCAGCTCGGGGATCTGGTGGATCATGGGCCGGACAGCGCAGGTGTGATGGAGCTCATGCTTGACCTGCTTGAAACCCAGCGCGGCCTCTTCATTCTTGGCAATCACGATCGGAAGCTCGGTCGTGCCCTGGAAGGGCGGCGTCTGCGCCGAGACCCACCCCTTGAAGAAACGCTGCGCCAATTTGCGCTTCCCGAGTACGAAGGGCTTCAGCAGCGCACTTATGACGCCATTGCGGCGGCCCCGACATGGCTCCAGCTTGGCCGCGCGCTGTTCGTACACGGCGGCTTCCATACAGCGATGCTCTCAGAACCCGCAGTCCCGGGTCTGGGCGAAATGTCCGCGCCCCTGTCCCGCGCCCTTTTTGGCGAAACCACCGGCCGCATGCAGCCGGACGGATATCCCGAACGCCGACTGACCTGGATCAACCGCATTCCGGACGGAATGACGGTCTATGTCGGCCATGACCGCCGCTCGACTGACGGACGCCCCTGGCGCCGGACGGGGCGTCTTGGCGGCACGGCTGTCTTCACGGATCTGGGCGCAGGAAAAGGCGGCCACCTTGCATGGATCGATATCAATGACTTCTGACAGCTCTTCCGCCCTCGCAGAACTTGAGCGCCTGCGTGCCAGCATCGACAATATCGACGCCGCCCTGATTCATATGCTGGCAGAGCGGTTCCGCTGCACCAAGGCTGTTGGCGAACTCAAGGCGCGTTCCAGCCTGCCCGCCGCAGACCCTAATCGGGAAGCCCGGCAAATCGAACGCCTGCGCCAGTTGGCACGAGACGCGCATCTGGACCCCGATTTTGCTGAAAAATTTCTCGCATTTGTCATTCGTGAGGTCATTCGCCACCACGAAGCCATCGCTGCCCAAGCCAACGGTACCCACTGAATGACCGAACGCCTGCTCCTCATCCTGCGGCATGCTGAAGCAGGCCCGCACCTTTATTCAGGATCGGGTGATATTGAGCGGCCACTGACACCAATGGGCCATCAACAGGCGGCCAGAATTGGTGCCCAGCTTGCAAAGCTGGAGTTACCAGGGCCTGTTCACGTGCTTTGCAGCCCTGCACGCCGAACACGGGAAACGGCAGAGGGCGTGCTCTCTGCTCTTCTAACCGCGGCTGTTCCACAGCTTGAGAGCAACCTCTATGGGGCTGGCCTCGACACGCTTTATGGCTTCATTCACGCCACACCAGCAGATATCCGGACGCTACTCCTGATTGGGCACAACCCGGCCATAGGAACACTGGCTCACGACCTTGCTGGGCCGGCTCTCCAAAGCGATACTTTTGCGGCTCTGAGACATGGTTACGCGCCGGCAACCCTAACTGTCTTTCAGACACAGGAAGACTGGATGAATATCCGGCCTTCCACTGTCAGAGCCAGTCAGGTTCTTACCCCCTGACTGGCGTACCCGACTCGCTCAGGCGCAAAGAAGACTGATGCGTTTTTCAGCGGCCTGAAGTTTTACATAGGGGCCAGCTTCAAGAATTTCGATCTCCAGAACACCCGCGTCAGTGGCCGAGCGTGCCCCGAGTTCGAGATGAGCATTGCCATTCGTCCAACGTATTCCTGACGGATCTGCTGGATACCATCCCTCAGCATCTGCGGGCTGGCGCGCCATAAGTTCTTGCATTCCATCTCCATCCCAAAGACGGATCGTGCGCGTCAAAACGCCGAGCATCCGGCGGTCATCCAGATAGGGACCAACCGAATCACACAGCCGAGACGCGCGTGACACCAGACGAACCGTGCGCGCACCCGTCGGAAGTGAAAAGAGGAGCCTTCCTCCGACCTGACGCATAGGAGCAATATGTTGCCCCGAACGTGTTTCAAGATGGAGATCATGTACCCACGTGGTCTCAGATTCAGACGCCACGTTCAGGCCAAGCTGTTCAGAGCGCTGAGCCAAACGAGCATGAACAGGCTCTACGACCAACCGATCCGTCACCAGTGGTGCAGAAGCGTCGTGCTCCCAGCTTTTTGCAACAGTCGAGAAGTGAGCAATGCTTCCTGGCTGAGCAAAGCTGTTGCGATTTCCTGTGTCGAGATAGCTCTCTGTCGTCAGACCGTTCGCCACAATCACATCATGGTTGGCTGTCTCGACATGGTAGTAGTCATAGGACGTGATGTCAGTTGCGTAGGCAATGCTGCTGCCATTCACGAGCATACGCACAGGAATGAAAACACCATTGAGATAAAGGCAATGCTCTGGCGTCAACAGCAGATCCGTATGAGGAACGCGCTCAGACACGGCCCCTTTGCAGATGCGGACCGGATAGCCAGCTTCATCCAGATGCGGCCCTTTACGAACCTGTGCTTTCTTGCGTCCTACCCAATTCAGACGTTCAACCTGCTCGGTGCCGTCCCGGATGACCACAACTTCGTCCCCGGCACGCAGATCTTCAACAACGACCTCACCACTCGGTGTCTGGATAAGGCTTCCTCCAAGAAAGCAGACCGGGCCTAGCGAAGCGATTGTTGAACCGTCATCATCTTTCGTCAGGGTCACGCCATTGCTGCTGTAATCGCCCTGCATCCGCGTGGAATAAACGACATTTCCACCAGAAGTCACGTTCAGATAATAAGCGCCTCCACTACTGACAAAGGTCGCTGTTTCCCCGTCCGAATAGCTGAGCCCATCAAGGTCAATCCGCCCGCCTGACGACAGGATCGTCTCGGTCAGGATGCCCCCGCTTTGCAGCGTCAGGACAGCGCCCGACGAAATAACGGTCGTATCTGCAACCGCTCCGGATGCAACGTAGAACGACGCTCCACTGCGAACTTCAGCATGGTCAACAATCGAGCCAGACAGAGCCGAGAGGGTAGCGCCGGGGTTCAGCTGTGTGTGGGTCAACTTCCCGCCCGAAGACGTAACCTGCATTCCCCCGCTGCTGACGGCTACATTATAGGCATGACCGCCGTTCGTAACAGCCTGGAGTCCCCCGGACAAAACAGTCGCGTTGTAGGAAGTACCCGCGGATCCGACTGTCAGGGTTCCACCATTGCTGATGGTCAGAAAACGATCTTCCCCTTCGTTAGAAACAGCACCACCGCTCACAACGGTCACTCTTTGAATAGAGCCACCATTTTCAACGGTCAGAATGTTACCCTCTCCGCTGACGGTACCCCCGGAGACTGCCTGACCTGAAGAAACTATCTGAGACATGAAGATCCTGTTTTGACGGAAAAAGAAATCGTAGGTTTTCTAAACCTGACGATGTGAAGAGCGCGGGTTGTAGCCGAAACGCATTCAAAAACACAATTTTATTAACAAAAACTTTAAGACGCGCAGTTTCACGGCGGTTTTTAGGTTTTTCCGCTTTTTTTTGAGGCCATCGACGGCCTGACAGATGGTGTCTCTGGACAGGGAAAACCCCTACACCCTAGACTTTAGTCCTTTCCGTCACTCTGCCAGACAGGCGCCTGTTCCATGCACGATCCAAAGTCCGAAACTGCTACCCTTCATGCTGGCGGCGCTTCCATGCAGGCGCCCCTCCTGAAAGGCACCATGGGGCCGGACGTCGCAGACCTGCGTGGAATCCAACAGAATCTGGGTATTTTTTCCTTTGATCCGGGCCTGACGGGAACGGCAACCTGCACCAGCAAGATCACATTCATTGATGGCGATGCAGGAACGCTTCTTCACCGCGGCTATCCCATTGAAGACCTCGCCCTGAATGCAAGCTTCACGGAAACAGCCTACCTGCTGCTTTACGGAGAACTGCCGACCACTCCGCAGTATCAGGCGTTTCAAGCTGACATGAACACCCACCGGCTGCTCAACGAGCAGATCCGCAATTTTTTCAACGGTTTCCGCCGTGATGCCCACCCGATGGCCATTCTATGCGGGACTGTTGGTGCGCTGTCCGCATTTTATCATGATGGTCTGGATATTTCACAGGCAGAAGACCGGGATCTCTCTGCCCGAAGGCTGATTGCCAAAGTGCCGACCATTGCTGCCTGGGCTTACAAATATTCCATCGGAGAGCCTTTCATCTATCCAGATGAAGAGATGTCGTTCTCCGAGAATTTCCTGCACATGCTTTTTGCCCGCCCGGGCAATCACTACCGGGTCAATCCGGTTCTGGCGCGCGCCATGGACCGTATCCTGCTCCTGCACGCCGATCATGAGCAGAACGCATCGACCACGACCGTTCGACTTGTTGGTTCTACCGGCGCGAACCCTTACGCCTGCATCTCGGCCGGTATTGCTGCGCTTTGGGGACCGGCTCATGGGGGAGCCAATGAAGCAGCATTGAACATGCTTCAGTCTATCGGAACACGTGAGGGCATCCCTGCTTTCCTGGAGCAGGTTAAAGATAAAAATTCCAGCGTTCGTCTGATGGGCTTTGGCCATCGCGTCTACAAGAATTTTGATCCTCGCGCGAAAATCCTACAGGCAACGTGCCATGAAGTGATTTCCGAGCTTGGCCTGGAGCGCGATCCTCTGCTCGACCTGGCTAAGGAACTGGAAAGAGTGGCCACAGAAGACGATTATTTTGTCAGCCGTAAGCTCTATCCGAATGTGGATTTCTACTCAGGTCTCATCCTGAAAGCTCTCGGGATTCCGACAAGCATGTTCACTGTTCTCTTCGCGGTTGCGCGGACAGTGGGGTGGGTCAGCCAATGGAAAGAAATGATTGAAGATCCGGCCGGGCGGATTACGCGCCCTCGCCAGCTTTATGTAGGGGAAACAAAGCGGGAGTTTGTTTCCATGAGTGACCGGGGCTGAAAGGCCCCCCGTCATACGGGCTGGATTAGCAATCGCAGCCCGGAGTCTGGCCATCAGCCTTGCGGACAACGTGATGGTCGATCCATTCCGCAACAAGGCGGCGTGCTTCCGTGATGGAAGATTCAGGATGATGGATGCGGTAAAGCGTCGTGCATGCAGCAAAGGCCTGCATGTCCGGCTGACCGACCTCACGCAGTTCCTGATAGGCTGTGACAACGGCACGTTCGCATTTCCGGCCGATCCGGCTGGTTTCGATGCTCACTTTTGATCCTGCTTCAGAAGAGGAAAAACGGTCTTACTCCTTAGGGGGCAAGGCCTGACTGCGCAAGCATAGATTGGGTCTCCCTATAACAGCAACAAGTGCGTACGAATTTGGCACTACCCTTTGTGTCTTGTGGCCGGTAAACCACAGAAAACGACGTCAGTGGAGAGCAGCATGACACAACATGGAGAGAGCCCGATCGCGGGTCGCACCCAGTGGGACCGGGACGCAGCCCTGACCACCGCCCGCATCCTTCTGGAGATCAAGGCAGTCAACTTCCGTCCGGAAGAGCCTTACACCCTGACGTCAGGCTGGAAGTCCCCGGTCTATATCGACTGCCGCAAGATCATCTTCTTCCCCCGCGCCCGGACCAAGATCATGGAACTGGCCGTCGAGAAGATCGGCCGCCACATCGGCTATGAGAGCATTGATGCGGTTGTCGGCGGCGAGACAGCAGGTATTCCGTTCGCTGCGTGGATTGCAGACCGCATGATGACGCCGATGGCGTATGTCCGCAAAAAGCCGAAGGGCTTTGGCCGTAATGCGCAGATCGAAGGTGATGTGCCCGATGGCATGCGCACACTGCTGGTCGAAGACCTGACGACGGATGGCGCATCCAAGATCCGATTCGCCAATGCCCTGCGCGATGCAGGCGCCATCGTGAATCACACCTTCGTCGTGTTCTTTTATGGCGTGTTCCCCGGCGCCCACAAAACGCTGGCAGACATGGACATCTCCCTGCACGCGCTGTGCACCTGGTGGGATGTGCTCGAAGCCTGTGCAGGCGGCGATTATTTCTCTGAAAAGGACAGTGCCGAGGTTCGTCGCTTCCTTGAAGATCCCTGTGGCTGGTCCCGCAAGCACGGTGGTGTTGGCAGCGCCGAAGAAGCGCTGGCGCTCAAGGCCAAAGCAGAAGGCTGACGCCCGTGGGCTCTCCTGCCCTTTTGTCCCGATGCCTTGTTTTTGACTCGGGCATCGGAGGGATGGGTGTCGTTCAGGCTCTGCGCGACATCCTCCCCGCCCTCACGATCGACTATCTGGCTGACACCGCGCTGTTTCCATATGGGGAACAACCTGATGACCGCTTGACCGGCCGCATCGTCAGCCTGCTCGAAGCAGCCTGCCGTGACGTCCAGCCAGATGTTCTGGTGATTGCCTGCAATACGGCGAGCACTATTGCACTGCCAGCACTCCGGGAACGTCTCTCCATCCCCGTTGTCGGATGCGTCCCCCCTATCCGCTGGGCTGGGCGTGTTTCCACAACACGGACCGTTGGCCTGCTGTCCACGTCCGCAACAGCCCGGCGCCCCTATGTGCTGGAACTACATCAAGAGTTTGCCTCGGATTGTCGTCTCATCACCCATGGTGCACGCGGACTGGCTGATCTGGCTGAACGCGCCTTTCTGGGCGATGCCATTCCGGATGCAGACGTCGAACGCGAACTGACGTGCCTGTTCGAACAGCCTCATGGCGAGGATATCGATACCGTCGGGCTTGGCTGCACACATTACACGTTTCTGATGCCAGCTTTTCAGCGCCTTGCACGCCCAAACCTGAACTGGCTCGACCCGGCACCAGCCGTCGCGCGACAGGTTCGCACTGTTCTTGAGACCCTCGCCCCAATCGCAACAGACAACGCTGCAGCACCGCCCCGGCTTTTCATGACAAGCGCACCATTCAATGCGCCACGTCTGGAAGCCGCCGTCAGCCGTTTAGGTTTTTCGGAATGGTCTCTTTTCAGCCCGCTTCCACTGACGGCCTGAGAACAAAGTCTGCATCAGCCCTGAAAGGACTGACGCAGAACAGGTTTTTTTAGCGCGCCCGGTTCACCGTGAACTGAACCGTCTCGATTAGAAGGCGACGCAATTCGCTATCCGGGAAAATGGACAGGGCTTCAACAGCCGCATCTGCATAGACCTGCGCCCGGGCGATCGTCGTATTGATCGCACCGGTTTTCGCAATCAGGTTCAGAGCGTGAGGCAGATCTTCCTCAGTCTGCTCACCTTCCCCGATAACGCGCTCCCAGAACACACGCTCGTCCGGTGATCCGGCTTCATAGGCGGCCAAGACCGGCAGAGTGATCTTGCCTTCCCGCATGTCATCGCCAACGGTCTTGCCCAGAACCTGCTGGTCCGCGGCATAATCGAGGGCGTCATCAACAAGCTGGAACGCCATACCCAGATTGGTGCCAAACTGCTCCAGAGCATCCTCTTCGGCATCGGGACGCTCGGCCACAACAGCACCGACGCGGCAGGCCGCCGCAAATAGCGCAGCCGTCTTGCCGTGAATGACTTCGAGATACCGCTCAACAGGCGTCGTGAGATCGTTCTGCACAACCATCTGAAGGACTTCGCCTTCAGCAATCGTTGCAGACGCATCTGACAGGATCGCCATGACCTTCAGGGAGCCGTCTGCCGTCATAAGCTGGAACGAACGGGCGAACAGGAAGTCCCCCACCAGAACGGACGCCTTGTTGCCGAACACGGCATTGGCCGAAGCCAGACCGCGACGCAGCGTGCTCTCGTCCACCACATCATCATGCAGCAGAGTTGCGGTGTGAATGAACTCCACGCAGGCTGCGAGCCCGACATGACGCTGATGATCAGGGCCTGGCTGATAACCACACAGCCGTGCTGAAGCGAGCGTCAGAAGGGGACGAAGGCGCTTGCCGCCAGCAGCCACCAGGTGAGCGCCAAGCTGCGGGATCAGGGGGACAGGGCTCTCCATCCGCGCGATAATGGCGCGGTTGCAAGCCAGCATGTCCTCTTCGAGATAGGCTGACAGCGCTGACAGTGCGCTTTCGCCACCTGTACCCTGAACCACAGCTTTATCAACGGTCACGGCAGCATCCGGTGCGGCAGAATCCAAGGGTCTTTACTCCAGTTCCTGCACACTATCCCAGGACTGCCCAGGACCGTGCAGGCACGATATGATGTGGCGTATCCCTGCTCGTTCTTCCTGTCTGGAAAAGCGACCAGGCCATATTAACGCCGGACGACAGGTTGGAATGACCATATGAGCGGCAGCAGGAAGGTGGTCAACCCATTGCAGCCCCCTAAGGCCCATCTGAAGAGCACTTCCCCCCTTTCTGAAAACGAAAGGGACGGAACATTGCTCAACGGACGACTCCACTACCGACAATTTCGGAAGGGCTATCGCACGGGGCTTGAGCCCGTCCTGATGGCGGCAGCGGTCCCTGCACGAGCCGGAGAGACTGTTCTGGAGGCAGGGTGCGGTGCAGGCGCAGGCTTGCTATGCCTTGCAGCACGTGTTGCTGGCGTGAGCGGTATTGGGCTTGAAGCAGATGCGGACACAGTGAAACTGGCAGCTCACAATTTCCTGAACAACCCGTTTCCAGACTCGCGAACATCGCTTTCGGCTCTTCAGGCCGTGCTCCCGGCGATCCCATCATCTTTGCGAGCTCTGGCTCCGACAGCCAATGGTCGCTTCCATCACGTGATGGCCAATCCTCCTTGGCACAGCGCGCATGGTACGCCCTCCCCCGACGAACGACGGCGGCTGGCCCTCAGCGCAGAAGACACCGACCCACAGGCGTGGATCCGCAGCCTTACCCGCTGGGTTCTGCCCGGTGGTACACTGACGTTTATCGTATCCGCAGCAATCACGGACAGAGCCTGCCAGACGCTTTTGGAAAACGGGGGCGGTTCACTCCAGCTCTACCCCTTCTGGCCCAAACAGGGGCGGGAAGCGAAGCTGGTGTTGATCCAGGCCATCCACGGCGGCAAAGGCATCTTTCGCCTGCGTCCGGGACTCATTTTGCATGAAGAGGATGGCCGCTTTACCGATGCGGCCGAACGGGTTCTGCGACGGGGAGAGAGCCTGCCCGAAAGCTGACTCCTCCCTATCCCCAAATTATTCGAAGACGCTGCCTTCGAAGGCTTCTTCCCAGGTGCCGGACGTAGAGGCACGGGAGTATTCCGTGGAACGGTTTTCGAAGAAGTTGGCGTGCTCAACAGCGTTCAGCATGTCATCAATCCACGGGAGCGGATTTTCTTCCTCACCATAAACCGGATCAAGACCAAGCTGCGTCAGACGACGATCCGCAATGAAGCGGATGTAACGCTTGACGTCTTCCGAGGACATTCCCTCAACCGGGCCCATTTCAAAGGCCAGATCAATGAACGCGTCTTCATGCTCAACGGTCGTGCGGCAGATTTCCTTCAATTCTTCACGGAAATCTTCCGTCCACAGTTCCGGATTCTCACGAATGAACGTGCGGAACAGACGGATCATGGACAGGCAGTGCAGCGTTTCATCACGCACGGACCAAGAGACAATCTGCCCCATGCCCTTGAGCTTGTTGAAGCGCGGGAAGTTCAGCAGGATCGCGAACGATGCGAAAAGCTGAAGCCCTTCCATGAAGGCACCGAAGGCCGCCATGGTCTTTGCGATCTCACGCTTGTTGTCGATGTTAAACGACTGCATGAAATCGTATTTATCCTTCATCTCCTTGTACTTCAGGAAGGCCGAATACTCTGTTTCTGGCATCCCGATGGTGTCGAGAAGATGGGAATAGGCCGCAATGTGGATCGTCTCGATGTTCGAGAACGATGACAGCATCATCAGCACTTCAGTCGGCTTGAAGACCTGGCTGTAATATTTCATGTACGCGGAATTCACTTCCACGTCGGCCTGCGTGAAGAAGCGGAAGATCTGCGTCACGAGATGCTGCTCGGCTTCCGTCAACGTACGATGCCAATCCTTCACGTCATCAGCCAGCGGCACTTCTTCCGGGAGCCAGTGAACGCGCTGCTGGGTTAGCCAGGCGTCATAGGCCCACGGGTAGCGAAACGGTTTGTACACCGGGTTCGCAGTCATCAGGTCATAATGCTGCTCGGTCGCTGGCGTTTCGCCAGCATTCGGGGTCGTGTTGCTCATGACCTTACTTTCCTCAAAGACACGTTCTTCCTGTGGCCGCGTTTCATCCGATCCGGACAAGACAGACACGCGAAAATTCGTGTTTTTCAATACCTTAGTCCGACTGAAGACCATCGCAGGGGCGCAGCGACGCACAACCCAGGTCATTCAGAATCATTCTGAGGCAGATCATAACGTCCGACGCTGCATCAGTCGACAATCCATTCGCTTGTGGGACGAAAACACGGGGGTTATGCAATCAACACAACCCTCCACCTGGAGCTTCCATGCCCCCGAAAACGCGTCGCTTCTGGCCTCGCTCTCACCTTCTCGCGCTGATCTTCCTGCCAATCTGCATCTATCTGCCGGAATGGCTCGGATTACGCTCCAGCGACCCAATGATGACGACGTCACTGATGGTGCAGAACTCCGCCAGTGCCGCGAAGGGACTGATACCGGGACATCCAGGCTGGATCGACGGTTGCGCAGGCGTTTTCGTAGAAGCCCTCGGCCGACTTGTGGCGCACGACTGGGTACATGGGGTCATTCCCTGGTGGAATCCCTACAGCGGTGTCGGCATGCCTTTGGCAGGCGAATACCAGCCTGCCGCATTTTTTCTACCATTCGTGCTGTTTCTGGGGCTGCCGAATGGTCTCCTGATGATGAAGTGCACTCTGCAAATCATCGCGGGCCTGTCCACATATGCATTTTTGAAACAGCTGCGCCTCGATCCGCGCGCCGCGCTGATCGGTGGCCTGCTTTATGCTTTCAACGGCACCTATGCATGGGCGTCGGACGGCCCGTCTGAACCCCTCGCCTTTCTGCCTCTCGCTCTCTATGGCGTGGAACGTGCCCGAACCGGGAACTGGGGCTGGCTTGCTCTAAGCCTGACCTATCTCCTGTTGGCAGGCTTTCCCGAAACTGCCTTTCTTTTAGGACTGATCGCGCTCGGGCTTGCAGTTCTACGCTTTTTCCAGACTGCTCCTGGCAGCAGATCCCGCTTTGCCCTTCACATCTGCCTTGGGGGCCTCACCGCAGGTTTGATTGCCGCCCCACAACTCCTCGCTTTTCTGACATTCCTACCCCATGCTGACATCGGCGTTCACGGCGGCATCAATGATGAGACCCTGCCGCATCAGGCATGGTCGATGCTGCTATTCCCCTACATCAACGGCCCCATATTCTACGGCTCCGAATTGGATGCATGGTATGCCCTAGGAGGCTATTGCGGGCTTACTCTTCCGTTTCTGGCTTTATGCGCTATCGGGGGCAACAACGAGCGAGGGCTGCGCTTCCTGCTGCTCGGCATTTTCCTGGCTGTCGTGGGAAAACAGGCAGGTGTTCCGGGGCTCACTCAACTCGTCGATCTGGTGCCAGGACTTGGGCACACCGTATTCTTTCGCCTTTGCGAACCCATGGTGGAAAGCTGTCTGATTCTTCTTGCAGCCTTCGCCCTGGATGACATGTTCCGTGGTGTGTGGCGCCGCAGAGCAATCATCCTGTCTGCTTGTTTGATGAGCGCCCTGATTGTCACGACCTATGGTCTGGATCATCAGTTCCTGACTAAACTTCGCTCGGTTTCCGAAGGACCAGTTTCCTCCCAAATTTATGCGGTGGGATCGCTGATTTTTGGCAGCCTCTGCTTGGCTGTTGTGGTTTTTCTTGCAGTGAGCAGGAAACATCCGAAAATTATTGGAACGGTTCTCTTTTGTGAGACCCTTTTATTGTTCGGATTTCCTCTTCTAAGCGCCTATCCGGAACAACCCCATCCAGACCAACGCCTGATTACAGCACTACAGGGTGAAACCGGACTCCAGCGCTTCGTGACCATTGGCCCGATTGAGCCAAATTATGGTGCTTATCTGCGGATCGCCTCTATCAATCACAACGCCATTCCCACGCCGAAAGCATGGATCGAGCGCCTGAAACAGGACTTCGGCTCAAAAGTCGACGCCGTAACCTTTAATGGCTCCTATCCTTTTGCTGAAAATGGGGATGCCTTTCTGGAAGCCTCTTTAGCCCGGCATCCTGATCTATTTGCCAAACTCGGCGTATCAGCCCTGCTGGTTCCTCCGGGACATGGCATGCCAAGCATCGCGCCATATCCTCTAGAAAACCGCCAGCTAAACGGTTTCCCACTGACGCCAGGTACCTCAGAAGTCACAATCGATATTTCATCATGGGAAAAGCCGGTCAGCCGCTTGGCAACGCTGCAATTGGGCACTTACGCCGGAAACTCGAACGGAATTCTGATTCTGTCCATTTGTTCCGACACGCAATGCGCAACGGGTCAGACACGACTGAAAGAGGCAACAGACAACGGTCTGACGTCGATCGAACTGGATAAAATCATTCCTGCCGATGCCCATACCCTGACGTTAAGCCTTAAAGAGGCCACCACAGACGTTATGATCTGGTCCACCGTGAAGGATCATGTGGCTTGGCCGCGCATCCGCTTTGAGACAGAGGCTGTACGCGAAGCCATGATGCCCATCCTGCACACGGGAACAGGAGATCTCATCCGACTGAAGAACGCTGCCCCCTATTTTGAGACTGAAGCAGCCTGCACCCTTACTCTGAAAGACCGGGAGACGCTTGCCGCAAACTGCCCGGCGCCGACTTATCTTATCCGTCGCGAAGTGGTGCTGCCTGGATGGACGGCCGAGGTGAATGGCACTGCCATCGTCCCGGAAGTGTGGGACGGGTTATTTGAACGTATCCCGCTTCCTGCAGGACCAACCCGGATCCACTTTCATTTTGCACCTCCCGGCGCAACATTCGGATGGATCGCTACAGCACTGGGGCTCATCCTGCTCTGGTTGGGTTTCCGTCGTGTTAGAGCGCCTGATACGCCGTGAGAGCAAAAAAAGCCCGGCTCCCCAAATGAGGAGCCGGGCTTTTCAAACCGATAGTCCCAACCTGCCTTACTGACAGGCGAGGCACTCGTCGTAATCGCCACTGCTCATTTTGCCACGCGGAGCAGCCTGCACGGTAGCTTCGTACTTCTCGTCGTCCAGAATGTCACTCTTCACGGCCAGCGTGGAGACCGCATCGGCACGCTGCACCGACAGGGAACGGCAATAATACAGAGACTTCAGGCCTTTCTTCCAGGCCTGGAAGTGGATCTGATGCAGGTCGCGCTTATGCACATCCGCCGGCAGGAAGAGGTTGACCGACTGTGCCTGACAGATGAACGGCGCACGGTCGGCGGCATGTTCAACAACCCAGCGCTGATCCAGCTCAAAGGCCGTCTTGAAGACGTCTTTCTCATCCTGCGTCAGGAAGTCCAGATGCTGAACGGAGCCTTTGCTCAGGGTGATGTCAGACCACACCTTGTCCGTGTTCTGGCCGCGCTCTTCAAGGATCGTGGTCAGATGGCGGTTACGGACCGAGAAGGAACCAGACAGGGTCTTCTGAAGGAAGACGTTGGCACTGATCGGCTCGATGCCGGGGCTGGCATTACCCGTGATGATGGAAATGGACGCCGTCGGAGCAATCGCCAGCTTGTGCGAGAAACGCTCCATAAAGCCGTATTCTTCGGCATCCGGGCAAGGACCACGCAGTTCCGCCAGCTTCTTTGAAGCCGCATCGGCCTGAGCGCGGATGTGCTGGAAGATCTTTTTGTTCCAGACCTTCGCCATCACGCTCTCGAACGGGATCATCCGGGCCTGAAGGAAGGAATGGTACCCCATCACGCCAAGACCGACAGAGCGTTCCCGTGCAGCGGCGTACTTGGCACGCGCCATGTCGTCCGGGGCACGGTCAATGAAATCCTGCAGAACGTTATCGAGGAACAGCATGACGTCCTCGATGAACTGCGGATCGTCTTTCCACTCGTCCCAGGTTTCCAGGTTCAGGGAAGACAGGCAGCAGACAGCCGTCCGGTTCTTGCCATGATGATCGATCCCGGTTGGCAGCGTGATCTCGGCGCAGAGATTGGAGGTCTTGACCTCAAGACCGGCCAGCTTGTGATGCTCGGGACGGGCGCGGTTCACATGATCCGAATAGATGACGTACGGCTCGCCCTGCTCCATACGGGCCGTCAGGATGCGGATCCACAGCCCGCGAGCAGACACCTTGCGGATGATGCTGTGATCCTTCGGGGATAGCAGCGGCCATTCCTCGTCCGCTTCAACAGCGCGCATGAAGGCGTCTGTGATCAGAACGCCATGATGCAGGTTCAGGGCCTTACGGTTTGGGTCACCACCCGTCGGGCGGCGCATTTCCGTGAATTCTTCAATTTCAGGATGCCAGACCGGCAGATACACAGCCGCAGACCCACGACGCAGGGACCCCTGCGAGATGGCGAGTGTCAGGCTGTCCATCACACGGATGAACGGAATGACGCCGGACGTCTTGCCGTTACGACCGATGTTCTCGCCAATCGAGCGCAGATTGCCCCAATAAGACCCGATGCCGCCGCCCTTGGATGCCAGCCAGACGTTTTCGTTCCAGAGGCCGACGATACCTTCCAGGCTATCTTCGGCTTCGTTCAGGAAGCAGGAAATCGGCAGACCGCGGGACGTTCCACCGTTAGACAGAATCGGTGTAGCTGGCATGAACCAGTGGCGCGAAATGTAATCATAAATACGCTGGGCATGGCCCTGATCCGCCCCGTAATAGGACGCAACACGCGCAAACAGATCCTGATAATGCTCGCCCGGCAGAAGGTAGCGGTTGTTTAGTGTTGCCTTGCCAAAATCCGTCAGAAGCGAATCACGTGAACGATCCACACGAACGGCATGATGACCCGGAAGCTGCACAACATCATCGAACATGTCCGGCGTTTCTTCCCCCTCCCCAACAGCACGCTCGCCAACAGGGTGGTCAACAGGCGGAAGCACGTCATGCGGGCGGTCGGCCGTATGTGGCGTGTCCATCGTCACGTCATGAAGTGTCATTGCGCTCTGCTCCGGCAGTCTGATTTTTTCGATTTGATGACCCTCCAATTCCACACCCGCGCCCGTCACTGCAAGCGAACTCTTCTCTTGCAAATTGGAAAGAGCTGTGAATTTGGAGTCATCCATATCTAGGGGCATAAACGATCCACACCCCTATATATTGGGGCAATCGCAGAAAACCGCCATAGGTTCCCATTCATCCCCAAGGGGGCTTTTCCTGAGTGGCATCACAACCACACCACACGGTTTTTTCACGGCAACGTTTCCTGTCTGGTCACGTTGGAGACAGCATCCCCAAACACGCGGAGAGCGTCTCATGACCATCAACAAGAAAGCTTCGGCCCACTGGAGCGGCACCATCAAGGAAGGCAAGGGCACCATCTCAACGCAGAGCGGCGCCCTTCAGGACCAGCCTTATGGTTTCAACACGCGATTCGAAGACAAGCCCGGCACCAACCCGGAAGAACTGCTCGGCGCAGCCCACGCCAGCTGCTTCACAATGGCGCTATCTCTGATCCTTGGTGATGCTGGCTTTACAGCCGACTCCCTCGATACGGAGTCGACAATTTCCCTGGATAAGGTTGGCGATGGCTTTGCCGTCACGAAGGCCCATCTGACGCTTCGTGGTGTGGTTCCGAACGCGACCGAGGCCGACTTCTTGGATGCTGCCAACAAGGCCAAGATCGGCTGTCCGATGTCCAAGGTTCTCAATACAGAGATCACCTTGGACGCCAAGCTTTCCAGCTAAAGCCTGAAGGCTGGGATCAGTTATCCCAGCCACACTGCGCATGATTACGCAGCAGATGGTCTGCCAGAACGCAGGCCATCATGGCTTCCGCCACAGGCACGGCACGGATACCGATGCACGGATCGTGTCGTCCCTTGGTGCGAACCTCCACCGAATCCCCTGCACTATTGATGCTCGGCACGGGCGTCAGGATTGAACTGGTTGGCTTGATGGCAAAGCGAGCCACGATCGGTTGCCCCGTGGAGATACCTCCCAGGATACCGCCCGCATGGTTCGATGCGAACTGCGGCCCTGGTGCGATCGGATCAGCATTTTGCTCACCGCGAAGAGCCGCGACGGCAAAACCATCGCCGATCTCAACGCCCTTCACGCCATTGATGCCCATCAAAGCACCAGCGAGATCAGCATCGAGCTTCCCATAGACTGGCGCGCCAAGACCCGGCGGCAGGCCTTCCGCAACAACCTCAACAGTCGCCCCGATGGATGAGCCATCCTTGCGAATGGAGTCGAGCAGCTCTTCCCATGGACCAACGCTTGCTGCGTCCGGACACCAGAGCGGGTTGCGCTCCACTTCGTCCCAGTCCCAGCGGGTTGGATCAATGGTCTGACCGCCAATCCCTGTCAGAGCCGCGCGAATCTTCACGCCTTCCCCGACCAGTGTTTTCAGCAGCACACGCGCGACAGCACCCGCCGCGACACGCATGGCCGTTTCACGCGCAGACGAGCGGCCGCCGCCCCGATAATCACGGATGCCGTATTTCAGATCGTAGGCGATGTCCGCATGACCCGGACGGTAGCTCTGGGCAATCTCACCATAATCTTTCGACCGCTGATCGGTGTTCTCGATCATGAGCGAAATAGGCGTGCCGGTCGTCTGGCCTTCAAACACCCCCGACAGTATCCGGACCTGATCCGGTTCCCGACGCTGGGTCGTGAAGCGGGACTGCCCCGGCCGACGGCGGTCGAGCCAAGGCTGGATGTCCGCTTCGGACAGCTTCAGGCGGGGCGGACAGCCATCCACGACGCAGCCGATGGCTGGTCCGTGGCTTTCACCCCAGGTGGTGACGCGAAAGAGTTGCCCGAAGCTGTTGTCTGACATGTCAGTCCCCGGAGCTGACAGCGGCGATGTCAGGAGCTGCCGGGTTCTTCATGCCAACAGTATGGTAGCCGCAATCCACATGATGGATTTCGCCCGTCACGCCGCTGGAGAGGTCGGAGAGCAGGTACATGCCCGAACCACCAACGTCCTTCAGGGTCACGTTACGCTCCATCGGAGCGTTGAGCTGGTTCCAGCGCAGGATGTAGCGGAAGTCACTGATGCCATTGGCCGCCAGCGTCATGATCGGGCCTGCGGAAATACCGTTCACGCGGATATCGTCACGGCCGAGATCAGCGGCCATGTAACGCACGGAGGCTTCAAGAGCAGCCTTGGCAACGCCCATGACGTTGTAGTGGGGCATGACGCGCTCGGCACCGAGATAGGTCATGCTCAGGAACGAACCACCAGCATTCATCATGGCAGAAGCGCGACGGGCGACGGACACGAAGGAATAGCAGGAAATGTCCATGGCTTGGAGGAAAGCATCACGCGGCGTGTCGATGTAACGCCCGCGCAGGTACTGCTTGTCAGCAAAAGCAATGGCGTGAAGCACGAAGTCAATCTTGCCCCACACCTTTTCGATTTCATCGAACGTCGCATCGATTGCTGCATCATCGCTGACATCACACGGCAGAACCAGATCAGAGCCAACGCTTTCCGCGAGGGGACGCACGCGCTTGCCAAGAGCTTCACCTTGATAGGTGAAAGCGAGTTCCGCGCCCTGTGCAGCACAGGCGCTCGCGATAGCCCAAGCGATGGAATGCTTGTTGGCGACACCCATGATAACACCGCGCTTGCCCTTCATGAGGGTGCCGGTCACGGGAGCCGGGATGTTGTCTTCTGTTTCAGACATTGAAGGTTTCCTGAATCGCGTTGGCGTGTTAGCGCCGTGGTCGCACAAGAGATGCCAGCAAACAAGAGTAACACGACACTCAATGCCTCTTGGACGGCAGTTTCCAGCCGTAGTGTGGATTTCAGGCCCATGAGGCAGGTCAAGGCAACTGCTCCTGCTTCCTCTATATAATGCCTCTGACGCCATAATTCGGAGCCGGAACCTGACAGGGTCTGTTCCGGGACCCGGACAGAGCCGCTATGGTTCTCACATCGCCCTTTCGGGCTGTCCCCGCTGCTTCAGGAGACTTCCATGCCCTCTCTGCCCCTCATCGATCTGACTTCTGATCCATTTGCCCTGTTCGCAGCCTGGATGTCAGACGCAGAAGCGTCTGAGCCCAATGACCCCAACGCCATGGCCGTTGCAACATCCACGCCAGATGGCCACCCTTCCGTTCGCATGCTGTTGCTCAAGGGCGCGGACGAGCGCGGGTTTGTCTTCTATACCAACGTGGAGAGCCGCAAGGGTGGCGATCTGCTGGCCAATCCGCATGTCGCTCTGTTGTTCCACTGGAAGTCCCTGCGTCGGCAGATCCGGATCGAAGGACCGGTTACGCAGGTCAGTGACGAGGAAGCAGATGCTTATTTCGCCAGCCGGTCGCCCATGTCCCGGCTGGGGGCCATTGCATCTGACCAGTCACGCCCTCTGGATGAGCGCAGCACCTTTGAAGAGCGCCTGAAGGCCGCAGAAGAAAAATATGGCAATGGCCCTATTCCACGCCCGAACAACTGGACAGGTTTCCGCGTTGCTCCAGACGCCATAGAGTTCTGGCAGGACCGGCCTTTCCGCCTCCATGACCGAGCATTATGGACTCGTGATGGATCTGAATGGAACGTCACGCGTCTTTATCCGTAAAGATAGAGAACACCCTTTTCCCAAGGTGGGGAGCCTTACGTTATGCTTATCGAAATCAAGAACATCCTTCTCCCCCTCACCGGGGCCGACGATCTGGATTCAGTCATGTCGGTGGCCCTGGATTTTGCCCGTCGTTTTGATGCACACCTGTCTGCTGTCGTTGTCGGATCAGATCCGACCGAAGTTGCCACACTCGCTGGCGAAGGCATTTCTGCCGGAATGGTGACGGAAATGATTGATGCGGCGGCCACGGAAGCTCACCGCCGCGCCATCAGGATCCGACACAGCTTCGACAGCTTCGTGCATAATAACGGACTTCGCCGCGTCGAAGCCTCGAAAATCGGCATGTCCATTGGCGGTGGTGTCAGTGCCAGCCTCGAAGTGCTGGACGGCACGGAACATGATGCCCTGACATGGCGCTCACGTCTGGCAGACATGACGCTCGTGCCCAATCTCATTTCAGCCACTGACCCGCGCGCATCAGAAACACTGCATGCCATTCTTTTTGACAGTGGGCGTCCTCTGGTCATTGCTCCGCCAATTGCTCCCAAAACGGTAGGCAGCCGCATTGCCATTGCCTGGAACGGAACGCCCGAGTCTTCGCTTGCACTCCGCTGCATCCTGCCATGGGCGCATACCGCGGAAGGCGTTCAGGTTTTGACATGCCAGGAATATCAGCGTCGCGGCCCTACGGGCGACGATGTTGTCCGTTATCTGCGTCTGCATGGCATTTCCGCTACGACACGCGCCTGCGACCCCATCAATAAGGATGTCGGTGCTGGCCTGTTGAAGGGGGCTGAAGATTTTGGCGCCGATATGCTGAGCATGGGGGCCTACTCCCACTCCCGTCTTCGCCAGATGATTCTGGGGGGCGTGACCCGTCATATTCTTGAGAACATGAAACTCACGGTTCTCATGAGCCGCTAATCATGCGTCCTTTTCGGGAGTTCTGCGTTGAAACAGTCATCTGACGTCACAACCAGCCCCCCGGAAGGACACATTATGATCTCCCGACTTGCCGGCCCCGCTTTTTGCCTGAGTGCTCTGATCGCCATGCCGGTGCATGCCATGGATGTGCCGCAAGCGCCGGACATTTCGGCTTTTACACTTCAGGAGCCTGCCAAGCGTCTGGGCCTGCATCTTGTTCCGTCCACGACACTCAACTCTGGCTACAACACAGCTTTTTATTTCCGTGATCAGCAGACAGGTGCCCTGACGCTCACGACTGACGGCCTCCAGCCAGTCATTCGTGGAAAGGTCGCTCCGGAGACTCTTTTGCGAGAAAATACCGCTTGGTATTTTCAGCAAACGAATTCTGACATGACGGCAACTGTGCACATTGACCACCTTCCACGAAATGGAAAAGTGGTCATTGGCCGTCTGGCAAGCACACAGCATCCAGTGGCGGAGCTAAGTGTTCAGGGCGACCGGGTCTTTGCACTCGTGGATAATGGCACATCCAAGCAGAGCGTTGTGGTCGGCACGGTTTATCCGCATCAGACCATTCGCTATGAAATTCATACGTCTCCGAATGGTCTGATGCGCATCATCGTCAACGGAACAGAAAATCACTTCTCATTGCCCTCTGCCGCGATAGCACAGGGTGTATGGTTCGAAGCCGTGGCTGGCGAACAGGGTTGGCACGCGCCAACTCACTCCGATATGGCCCGGGTAACCTTCACCGGCCTTCAGGTTCATCACGAAGCAGCCTGACAGTCTGTCACAAAGTTTTGCGAGCGCCATCTGACCATGCTACCCGACTGCTCATGATATCGCCCGCTCGCATGATCCATGTCTGGTTAGGTGCCTGTCTGCGCTCCACCCACTGGAATGTCGGAGGCACCAAACAGGCCAGAGCGCTTCTGACGCAAGCTGATCAGGGAACAGTTCTTGCCCTCTGGCACCGTTCCCTGACACTGGCTCCAGCGCTTTGGTTCTGGGCCCGGGCGATCGAACCACGGGTGAAGCTGCGGGTTCTGATTTCCCGCAACGCGGATGGACGCCTTATCGCCGACGCTATTCGTCCGTGGGGAATCATTGGCATTCATGGCTCCACCTCTCGCAAAGGGAAGGACAAAGGCGGCGCGGCGGCACTGAGAGTCGCTCTTCGGGAACTGAAGCAGGGTGCCTTTGTCGCCATTACTCCAGATGGCCCGCGCGGCCCGGCAGAAGAGGTGCAGCCGGGCATTCTCGTGCTATCGCGGATTTCCAGACGCCCCATTATTCCGCTGGGTATGGCCTGCAACAGCATTCGCCTGCCCTCGTGGGACGGCCTTACATTCCCACTCCCCTTTGGGCGCGGGTCTGTCGTGGTGGGTGAACCGCTTCTTGAACCGGATACCGAGACGCTCCGTGTTGCACTCAATGCCGTTGCGGAGCAGGCGGAAGCTAACGTCCGCAATCAAAATCTTTCCGTCATGGATCGGTTGTGGGGGGGCGTAGGTAGCCTTCTGGCTCCTGCTCTGACGATCATGCTGCGGGTACGTCTGAAGCGAGGACGGGAGCTGCCAGACCGCCTTCGTGAAAGAATGGGGCTCGGGGGCGGTCATCGCCCTGAAGGTACACTTCTCTGGATACATGCTGCCAGCGTGGGGGAGACCCTGTGTGCGCGACCATTGCTTGATGATCTTCTGGAGAAACGCCCAGATCTGCATGTCCTGTTTACAACTGCCACGGTGACGGGCGCAGAAATTGTCAGCCGCCATCCAGAATTCGGGCGCCGCGTCTCTCATCGTTTTATTCCTCACGATGTGCCGCGCTGGTTTGGCCGTTTTCTCAAGCGTTGGAAGCCGGACGGTGCTGTCTTTGTAGAAAGTGAACTCTGGCCCGGTATCATTGCCGCCTGCTACCGCAAGGCTATTCCCGTCATGCTGGTCAACGGTCGCCTCTCGGATCGCTCGGCTCGCCGTTGGAAAAAAGCCTCAAGCCTGACTGGACGCATGTTTTCTCGCCTTTCCTGGGTTGCAGCCCGAGGCCCGGAAGATGCGGCACACTTCCGCTCCCTAGGCACACAAGCCGTTTATGAAGATGGAGACCTCAAACAGGACGCTCCTCCTCTGTCATGCGACTTCGCTGAATTGGAACGCCTTCAGGCCGTGATTGGAAATCGTCCGGTTTTCGTCGCGGCTTCGACTCATCCTGGTGAGGAGGAACTGGTTCTGGCAGCAGCAACACTCGCCAGAGAAAAACAACCCGACCTTCTGACGATCCTCATCCCCCGGCATCCAAAACGCGGCGAGGAACTGGCTTCGCGCTTTGATCTGCCCCGGCGATCCGTTGGGCAGGAGCCGAGCAACAAGACTCATGGCTGGATTGCCGACACATTGGGGGAACTGGGCCTGTTCTACAGACTCGCGAATTGCTGCTTCCTGGGCAACTCTCTCGCGGGGAAAGGCGGTGGCCACAATCCTTTCGAACCACTTCGCCTGGGCGTTCCGACTGCAACCGGCCCTCTTATGGAAAACTGGCGGGAAGCGGTTAACCTGCTGCACGATTATCTTCACATCGTTAAGGATGTCGATAGTCTGAGCCAGTGGATCACTGAACCTCATGTCACGCCTTCACCCACAGTGCTTCAGCGCTCCGTGGTGTCCAGACTAAGCCCCCGCATTCTGGAGACACTTGAACGATGAGACTACGGGCTCCGCGATTCTGGTCCGTCCCGAGGGTAGGCCCTGCGGCATTCATGCTGCGCCCTTTGGCAGGAATCGCGACCCGTTTGACCCGTCGCCGTATGACCCGCGAAGGTTACCGAGCCGTAGTCCCGGTACTATGCTGCGGCAACGTGACTGCTGGGGGCACGGGAAAAACACCCCTGACACTGGATCTGGTCCAAAGACTGAAAGATCGTGGACATTCTCCGCATATTCTCAGCCGCGGTCATGGTGGCAGAGAGAAAGGGCCGCTGGAGGTCAATCCGGGACGTTCGAGCGCCCGTGATGTTGGCGATGAGCCTCTTCTTCTGGCAAAAGCCGCGCCAACATGGGTCGGAGCAGACCGGGCCCAGACCGCGAGACTGGCGATTGGCCAAGGCGCTGATTGCCTTGTGATGGATGATGGTTTCCAGAACCCGGGCCTTCACAAGGATCTGTCGATACTGGTCGTGGATGGTGCCGTGGGGTTTGGCAATGGGCAGGTTATGCCCGCCGGTCCTCTGCGTGAACCGGTGCTGGATGCTCTGAAGCGCGCGCAGTGCGTGGTCGTCATTGGGGAAGACCGTCACGGGCTGCTGCTCACCCTTCCCCCATTTCTGTTCAAAGCTCAGGCCAGACTGGTTCCGGGCCCTGAAATCCGCGGTCTGCAAGGCCGGAGAGTTGTCGCTTTCGCGGGGATCGGCCGCCCCGATAAATTTTTCACCATGCTGCAGGACGCAGGCGTTTCCCCTGTTCGCTGCCTTCCCTTTCCGGATCATCATGCCTACTCGGCCAATGACATCCAGCGCCTTGAAACGCTGCGTCGGGAATCCGGAACCACGCTCGTGACCACAGCCAAGGATGCGGTCAAACTTCCTCCCGCTTTCCGGGCGCAGGTCACCGTCATCAACGTTGAGCTTCTTTGGGCGGACCCAAAAGCGCCGGACTATATTCTGGATCTTCTGTTCCCTCACTCATGACTTCAATTCCACATCGGGCGGAAGCCCTGCTTGTGCGCGTCCTGCTGGGCTGGCTGCGCATTCTCCCCTCTGCGGCCGCGTCCACACTGGCTGGCTCTGTCGCGCGCCATATCGGGCCTCTTATTCCCGTTTCCAGAGTGGCCGACCGAAACCTGCAACTGGCCATGCCACAACTGACCAGGGAAGAGCGGCGCGGTATCGTCAAAGACTGCTGGGAAAACCTGGGACGCACCGTGGCGGAGTTTCCGCATGTGGGCCGATTGAAACAGAACACGCCGACCGGCCCAGGATGGCGTGTTGAAGGATCGGAATATCTGGAAGCCGCACGCGCAACAGGGCGCCCGGTCATTTTCTTTTCCGGCCATATTGGCAACTGGGAACTCATGCCCCCGGTCGTCGCGCGATTCGGTATGCCCTTTGCTTCCTTCTATCGGGCAGCCAGCAATCCGATTGTAGATTCCATCATCCACGCCCTCCGCCGCCGAGCTATGCGCATGGATGTTCCGATGTTCCCCAAAGGAGCCCGTGGAGCTCGCTCTGCGCTGAAGCACCTGTCTCACGGCGGGCATTTAGGCGTGCTTGGCGATCAGAAAATGAATGATGGCATCGAGGCCAGTCTTTTCGGTCGTCCCGCCATGACAGCCTCTGCAACCGCCGTGTTTGCCCTGCGGCATAAAGCCTTGATTGTAACCGGACATGTGCGCCGTGAAGGGCCTGCCAGACTGGTACTCGTTGTGGATCCCCCCATTGATCCACAGCCTACCGAGAATCGTCAGGCAGATGTCCTGAAGCTGACACAGCAACTCAATGATCGGCTTCAGGAGTGGATAGAGCAGGAGCCCGGCTCATGGCTCTGGCTTCACCGGAGATGGGACAAGGCGCTGTATCGGAATATGACAACAACATGTTGAGCCATGCAATTTTTGCATGGCAGGTTTGTCACAGTGGGGAAAGTTTATGTCGCGGAAAGGGGTTTTGGCGTCATTTTAGATTGTGAAAGGGGCCGTTTGGATTTTAGCCTGACCTTATCGCAATCCACGGGCTCCCCCGCCCCGCTCTGATGAGGACTTTCCTGATGGCGCAGGCAACTCCCCTATACGATCTTTCACCCGTTTCGATGGGCGGTAATGTCGTGACGTTGAGGCAGGGTGTTCTCCCTCGTCATCGCGAATATCTGTCGCGGTGGCTGGAAGCCGGAATGCGGATGGGTCTCTTCGATGCAGAAATCACACCGACGGATTCCGGGGTCACGAATTTCGATGGAACGACACCCATTGAGCATGTTCTGGTCTGGGTCCGTGAGAACCCGGATCCAGCCTACATGCTCCGCCCGCAAGGGATGCGCTGGGTCCTGATCGATCATCTGCGCAATCATGAACTGGGCAGCTATGCCAGCTTCGAGCTGGCTCTTCACACCATTCGCCCGGTTCTGCCGCTGGCCGAGACCTACGCAGCCTGATCTGCGCGGTCAGGATTCACCCCTGACACGCCAGTTGGCTTTCAGGAAAAGCCATAAAAAAACACGCGCCAATCGCCATGGACGCGTGTTTCTGTTTCTGAACCAGTAATATTTTCTCAGCTTGGACGGGCCGCAATGTCCCGTGATGCTGGAACAACGATGCGGGCACCACCGCCACGCTGAATCTGGAAAATAGCCAGCGCGCGCGTGACATGACCGTCGGCGCGCAGGCGGAACAGGCCATCCACACCCATATAGCCGTCCGGACGGGTCAACGCCTGAACGGTCGGGCCTCCCTGCTTCATCAGGTTGCCGGCAAGAGCTGCGGCATCATAGGCGAAATCCGTCACAGGTGATGGCGCCTGATGATAAACCGCCTTGTATTGGACCACGTACCCATTGCGATCCTTGGCATCGGGCGCAGCATACCAGGCACCATGCAGGGCACTGAGCTTGCCATCGAATGCCTTCCAGAGTGCTGGTCCCATGATCTGCACCTGATCTGACGTCACTTGGTCAGCGTGTAGCGCAGTGATGATGCGCCCTAGCTCCACACCGGTATCTGCCAGCAGAAGAGCGTCAAACGGAGGGGGCGGCACCACTGGCGCAGCAACTGGAGTTGCTGGCGGCTGCGCAGGCGTTGTCGAGTCGGCAGGCGAATCGGCCGTAGGATCAACAGCCGATGGACCGGTCGGCGTCGAAACCACAGGTGCCGGCGGCTGGCGATTGGCAATATCTGAAAGGGATTTCAGGCCATCGTCGATGGTTTGCGCATCCATGGAATGGAAAACGATCTGCGGATCTTTCAGGCCGTCATCCCGGCAGGCCCGCTGTAGTCCTTCCGCCATGGCATGCCCCAGCGCGCTATCAGGCAAAAAGGCTGCAAAGTTCTTACGGCCCGTTGCACGTGCAGCATCCACCATCCGGCGAACCTGCTGCTCCGGTGTCAGGCCCATCACCCAGACGCCAGGACGAGCCTGTGTGGAATCGCTTGTGAACGCCAGAACAGGCTTGCCTGCTTCAATAGCCAGCGGCGCAAGAGCCGCAGTTTCTGTAGCCGTTAGCGGCCCAAGGAGCATGGCATCGCCACGTGTCAGGGCGTCATGGGCAGCCTGAGCTGCGCCACCGACGGCGTTACTGTCATGAACGTCCAGCACAGGCGAGCCTTGTGAAGACAGAGCCAGCTTGGCTGCATCACGCATTCGCGCACCGATGGCACCGTAGCGTCCCGTCAGGGGAAGGATAAGGCCAACGTCATGCGCACCAGGAGCCTGGCCAGAGCCGGGAATTCCACCCACGCCAGATGTCAAAGAGGAGTTTCCGCCGGAGCAGGCGGCCAGCGTCAGGAAGGTTCCTGCGGCCAGCCCAGTGCTTACACCCTTGCGCAGACGGCTCATCGGTCCAGAATAGACCCTTGAGTTCGTCACCGAGGATGCAGATGTCCGAAAAGTCATGTTCCGCTGAAACTCCCTTGAGCGATACGGCTGAAACGTTAACGGCCGCCCCGCCTTCGGAGCATGGCCCGAGAGTGGGGGGACAACTGATATTGGTTGCGACGCCGATCGGCAACCTGGCCGATATCAGCGAGCGCGCGATTGAAGCCTTGAACAGTGTTGAAGCTATTTTATGCGAAGATACACGCGTTACGGCAAAATTATTGATGTCGCGCAACATCTCCACTCCCACACGAACGCTTCACGATCATAACGAACAGGATCGCGCACCGTTCTTTGTGGAAAAAATGGTGGCTGGTGCCAGCTTTGCCGTGGTGTCAGACGCAGGTACTCCCCTTGTCTCGGACCCGGGCTATCGGCTCGTCCGGGCAGCTATCGCGGCTGGCGTTCATGTTACGGCCATTCCGGGTCCAAACGCTGTCATCACGGCTCTGACTCTTTCAGGCCTTCCCCCTCTTCCCTTCATGTTTCTCGGCTTTCCAGCCCCACGAAGCGAAGCCCGCAAGACAGGCTTCGCGACGCTTCGGGCCGCAGAACAGGCTGGCGTTCGTTCCACACTGATCTGGTATGAGGGGCCGCACCGACTTGTCGAGACACTGGAAGATCTGATCACCGTCTTCGGCCCTGACCGTGAGGCAGCGGTTGGCAGAGAACTGACAAAACGCTTCGAAGAGATGGTGCGGGGAACGTTGGCGGAAGTGCTCGCCCATTTCCAGGACACTGCACCGCGGGGTGAGATTACACTCCTGATCGGCCCCTCAGCAGAGGACGACAGCGGGGCAGACGATCTGGATACGCATCTCCGCGAAGCGCTGACCAGTCATTCGGTGAAAGATGCGGCCACTCTCGTGGCAGGAATTATCAAACTGCCCAAGCGCACGGTTTATGCCCGCGCACTGGAGCTTTCCCGCGAAACAAAGGACTGAACGTCAGTCCTCAGACTTCGGGAGCGTGAACAGAGATTGGGATACGCTCCCGCCAGTCCTGATGTCCGACAGTGCGATGCGCGTTGTTCGGCCCTGTGCATCCACGACTTCCCACCCCAAAAGAGCAAGTGGCGCTTCGGAGAACATGAGGGTCAGATTCCCCTCACCCGGGCTTTCTGTTTTTTCAACCTGAAGGTTGATCTGACCGTTCTTACGCTCAAATCCTGTTACCGTGACATCTCCTGAAAGCTTCAGATCAGGCCGTAGCAGCAGACCGAGGGGAGTACGGTCCAACGGTATAACTGTTACCTGTCCGACGCTCCGATCCTGAAAAACGACCTTGCCATCATTGGCGACAAGAAGAAGCGGGCTGGGACTGTCATAGTCGAAGCGCATGCGCCCCGGACGATCAAGCATGGCTGTCCCGGCAACAGCTTTCCCATCTGGCGCAATTTGTTGAAACCGCGCCTGAAGCGTTGTGATCTGCGCCAGCGTATCCTGAACGCGCGCAACCCAGCCCTGATCCACAGGACGGAGTTGTGCGGGAACGGCCTGAGCCATGGCAGGGAGCGGAAGAGCTGCTACGGATATGAAAGCGCTGGCTACAGCCGCGCGGAAGAAAAGACGGTTCATCATGCCTCTGGAACTGCCGATCAGGTCACGGGTTGCAAAAAGCTTCGCACCTGCATTCCATAACGTGTTCCTGCACAAACCGGAAACTGATCGCAGCAGGGCTTAACGCCCTACTCCAATACGTCTGACGTCAGATCGAGGCTTCGCGGAACAGCGGCTTCACATTTCCGCCCCATGCACCTTCATACAGGGCAAGCCAGTACTCAGCCTGGTTGGGGCCACCATCTGCAATCAGATGCAGCGGATCCAGAAACTGTGCTTCGTTGCGAACACGGGCACGAAGTCCCTGCTCCGCGAGAGCCACAACGCGCTTTGCCAGCGCTTTCAGGCCACCGGGGAAGTCAGCCTGCATGCCCTTGGCAGGAACATCCGCACGGAGTTGCTGATAAACCTCCCAAGGCTGTTCCAATACCAGCTTTTCAGCGGCTTCCAATGTTGCAGCATCGTAGAACAGGCCAACCCAGAGCGCAGACTGGGCAACCATCATCTCCGGACGACCGGCGTCCGCGCCACGCATCTCAAGGAACTGCTTGAGGCGCACGTCAGGAAAAACAGTCGTGAGGTGATCCTCAAAATCACCAATCGTCGGCGTCAGACCGTCCAGAGCAGGCTGCGCACTGCCTTCCAGCCAACGCCGGAAGGAGCAGCCGCTGGCATCAATGTTTTTCCCGTCCCGAGCGACAAAATACATCGGCACATCCAGCGCCCAGTCCACGTATTTCTCGAAGCTGAAATCTTCTGCGAAGAACAGAGATGGCTGCCCTGAACGCTGATTATCGGTATCCGTCCAGATACGGGCGCGATTGGAAAGGAAGCCGTTTGCTTTGCCTTCCACAAAAGGCGAATTCGCAAACAGAGCCGTAGCCAATGGCTGAAGCGCCAGCGATACACGCATCTTGCGGGCCATATCAGCTTCATCACCGAAGTCCAGATTGACCTGTACGGTGCAGGTCCGCGTCATCATATCCAGGCCCAGCGTGCCAACCTTGGGCATATAACTGCGCATGATGGCGTACCGACTCTTGGGCATCCACGGCATTTCGTCGCGCGCCCAGAGCGGCTGGAAACCAAATGGCAGAAAGCCCAATCCGAGTTCAGCAGCAGGACCGCGGATCAGATCGAAATGCTCCTGCATCTCGCTCTGCGTTTCCTGCAAAGAGACAACCGGCGCACCAGAAAGCTCGAACTGTCCAGCGGGCTCCAGAGAAATGGACCGCCCTTTCTGGCTGTTCTGCCCTGCCAGACCGATCAGCGCCTCACCATCGTGGATCGGAGCCCAGTCCGGCCCCTCCAGTTTCCGCAACAGCGCACCAATACCTTTGGGTTCATACTGAGGCGCTGACAACGGTGTACGCCCATCATCCTGCCCCGGCAGTACAAAGCCGAACTTCTCGTGTTCGGTTCCGATCTTCCATTCGGACCGCGGCTTGGAGCCCCGTTCCAGAACCTCGACGAGCTGCGCCCGATTCTCGATCGTTGCGCTATTAGACGTGCCGGGATTGGACATGGCGGTTTTGCCTCGATTTGCGATCGTTGTTCGATATTAATTGAACTTGTAGCACCTCAGACTGTCCTGTCACCCTCAGGCGCCACGACGCAGTGCAAGTCGCGCTAGTCCGGCGCAGACAGCCGTCTCGGCGCGCAGTACCAGCGGCCCCAGTGTCAGCGCATGAACAGCAGGATGCTTCTGAAGCATCGCCACCTCCGCATCGGAAAAGCCACCTTCAGGCCCAATGAGAAGCGCAGACGCGACCAAAGGACCATCCGCCCCAGGGCGTCGCTCAAGAGCCGCAAACAGCGGCTTGTTTTCAGGCCATTCCGCAAGAACGGATTTCAAGGGCTCCAGCGACTGGATTTCAGGAATATCCAGCCGCTCGCATTGTTCAGCGGCTTCACTGGCAATCAGGGCAAGGCGGTCGAGGTTCAGACGGTGCGTGTTGGTTCGTTCGGTTACGACTGGCCGAAAACACGTCACCCCGAGTTCAGTCCCCATCCGAATAACGAGTTCTGTCGCATCACGCTTGAGGGGCGCAAACAGCAGTTCCACGCCCTCTGTGACCTGAGGTGCGCGCTCTCGCGTTCCCAGCCGCACTGTCCCTTTGTCTTTTCGCAAGGTCTGGATAATGGCATTCCACTCTCCATCTCGCGCATTGAAGACACGTACCGGATCTCCAGTACTCTGCCGCATGACATTGCCAAGGTAGTGGGCCTGACTGGCGGGAAGAGGAAGTTCCAGCCCTTCCATAAAGGGAATATCCGGCACTTCAAGATAAAGACGGGGATCAGATCGGCTCATCCTTTTCCGATAGCGCGCAACAGCCATTGACGGAAGCGCATCTGCCCCTCATCACGTGCTTTGATGAGTGAAACCCGCCCCCATACCGATATCAGCCTGACAGGCTGGACCGGCCGCCTGCCTGAACCATGGCGGTCCTACGCACTTTTGGCCCGACTGGATCGCCCGGTTGGGACATGGCTGCTGTTTCTTCCTGGGGTTTGGGGATTATTCCTTGCACCGGATGCGCCACTCGGACGCCGCCTTGTCTACACGGCCCTTTTTGCGTTCGGCTCACTCGTTATGCGCTCTGCCGGATGCGTGGTGAATGACATCTGGGACCGCGATATTGATGCCAAGGTTGCCCGAACCGCGGGCCGTCCGCTTGCCAGCGGTGCGCTCTCCCTGAAGCAGGGCCTTAAGCTGCTGGCCTTTTTACTTCTGTGTGGTCTGGGCGTTCTGGTGTGCCTGCCCCGCGCATGCTGGCTTCTGGCACCCTTTGCTTTGCTGCTTGTGGCGCTTTACCCCGCGGCAAAGCGTGTGACGTGGTGGCCACAACTCGTTATGGGCTTCACGTTCGGTTTTGGTGCGCCCATGGGCTATGCCGCAGCAGGGGGTGGCCTGGATGGAAATGGCGCGCTGCTGTATGGCGCTGTCATCCTTTGGCAACTCGGCTTCGATACCATTTATGGCTTCCAGGACATGGAAGATGACGCCCGGATCGGTGTTCGCTCCACGTCTCGCCTGATGGAAAAGCGCGCTCAGCCCTTTATTGCCACCTGCTACAGCCTGATGCTTCTGGCACTGGGACTCGTCGCCATTCATGCCCATCTGCATCTGGGATTCTGGCTGTTCTTCCTGATTGCAGGTGGCCTCCTTCTCCAGCAGGCCCGCACGCTGAACCCATACGATGCGCCAAACTGCCTGCGACAATTCAAGCAGAACGTTCCAATCGGTTTCCTTCTGGCTCTGGCCTTTATCTGCGGAAGACTTTGAACATCATGTCAGTCAGACTGCAGGACCCCGCGGCATTTATCCGCGAGAATACGGCGGTCGAAACCGCCAGACTTGTTCCCGAAATTCCCCTGCATCTGGCAACAGACATCACCCCCATCTGGCAGGCCAGCGAAGCCTTCCTTGAAGCGCACGGTATTGAGCCCCCGTTCTGGGCGTTTGCATGGCCAGGTAGCCAGCTTATTGCGCGATATATTCTGGATAATCCGCAGCGCGTTGAAGGCAAAAGAGTTCTGGACGTGGCGTGTGGGTGCGGATTAGCCGCCATTGCCGCCGTAAAAGCGGGTGCGTCCACTGCTGCGGCCAATGATATCGACCCCATGGCTCTGGAAGCAACGGCCCTTAACGCTACGCTCAATGACGTGACAGTAGCGCTCTGTACGGGCGATCTTGTCAGCTCGAAGCCGGACTGTGATCTGCTGGTGATCGGAGACGTCTGTTACAACGAGGCTATGGCTGCACGCATCATGCCATGGCTGCTGGAATGTGCCCGGCACTGCGAAGTCTGGCTCTGTGATCCGGGGCGCCATTACGCCCCCAAGCTGGATCTGGACATCCTGATTCAACAGAACGTCCAGACCACTCAGGAGTTGGAAAGTACCGATCAGCGAACGACGACGCTCTTCAGTCTGCGAGGTATTTCCGCCCAAGACTGAGGGCAGATCCCGTTAGCGCGGCGATCATCGCGCCTCCAAGGCAGATGAAGGCTGGATGCGGGAAGATCGTGAAAAGAGCTGCGACGAGCAGCGCACCCGTCGTCTGGCCACCCAGTCGTGCGACGGACAGCATGCCACTCGCCCCACCTTCCCGCCCAGCCGGCGCAGAGACCATGATGGCCCGATTGTTGGGTGGCTGGAAAAGCCCGAACCCACATCCGGCCAGAAGCGTCCGCCACGCGATCGCAGCGTTGCTTGCGTCCAAGGGCAGCAACCAAAGCAACATAAAGCCGAATGCTGTCAGGAGCAGTCCGAGCGAGGAGAGAACTGAAGCGGGAAAGCGGTCAGCAATCTTTCCAACAACAAAAGACATCACCGCGACGCCAACAGCCCAAGGCGCAATCAGCAATCCAATCGTGGAATCTCCACGATGAAAAGCCGATGCCAAGGTGAATGGCATGGCGACGATGTAGAGGTTGGAGGCTACAAAACCGAGAAACCCGACCAGACACGCCAACAGAAAAGGCCGCCGCGCCAGCAGATCCACCGGGACAATCGGCTCACGCCGTCCCTTTTGGTACCGCAGAAGCAACCACCAGCAGATGATGCCCGCTCCCGTGAGCAACGATCCTGGTAGAAAATCGCCGTGCATCAGTCCGTCCAACCCGATGCCAAGCAAAGCGAAGGACGCTACAGTCAAAAGGGAACCCGGAATATCTGCCTGCGTCTCGCTCCGCGGTGTCTGTGGCAACGCGAAATGGGCCATGACGAGAGCGGCAAGCGCGAGTGGGAGATTGATCCAGAAAATCCAGGGCCACGTCGCGACCGAGAGGACGATCGACCCAATTGTCGGGCCAAGAGCGACGCCAATCCCAACAAACAAACCGTTCAGAGCAATGCCCTTACCAAGCTCTGCGTGGGGATAAATGAAGCGTACGAGCGCGATATTCACGCTCATGATGCAGGCGCCACCCACACCTTGAAGGGCGCGCGCCAATGTCAGTTCCAGCAGGTTCTGGGACAGGGCACAGCCAACGGACGTAATAAGGAATAGAAAAATCCCAATCTGGCTCATGCGAGCAAAGCCTACTCGGGAGCCAAAAGACGCGAGTGGGAGCAGGCAGGACAGATTGGCGAGCTGATAAGCGTTCACCACCCAGATCGCCCGAGAAGACGGGGCATTGAGATCATGGGCAATGGAGGGAAGCGCCACGTTTGCTATGGCGTAATCCAGAACGGAGAGAAGCAGCCCGAGAAGAACGGCTGACATGGCTTTGGCACGCTGGGCTCCGTAGAGCCCAGCGTGCCGTTGAGGGTCGACGCCGAGATCACTCTCATCCGCCGCCTTGGCTTTCATCACGATTTAACGTCCCAGATTTCTAAGTTTCTTGCCCGAAAACAGATTGGCCTCAATCGTCTCCAAAGAAACACCTTTTGTTTCCGGAACCATCATGAGCGTGACGAGAACAAAAAGTCCATTGAACGCTGCAAACATAATGAATGTTGATGCTGCGCCCATAGCCACCATGATCATGGGGAAGGTCTTGGAAATGGCCCAGTTTGCAGCCCAGTTCGTAACCGTTGAGCAGCCAATTCCAAAATCACGTCCGCGCGTTGGCTGAACTTCGGAGCACAGCGTCCAGACCAGCGGCCCCTCTCCGATTGCGAATCCAGCGACGAACAACAGAACAAATCCACACAGTGCAATCTGTGCCTCAAAGCTCGACGCGCCCACGGCCAGCAACGCACCTACGCCCAAGAGCGCAAAACCCGCGATCGCGCAGCTTAGAATAAGCAAAGGACGGCGCCCCCACTTGTCCACGCAGGCAATGGCAACACCCGTCAGAATCATATTCGTCAGACCAACGAGGGTCGTGGCCCAGATGGACGCGTTGACCCCGAAATGAGCGGCCTGAAAAACCCGCGGCGCATAATACAGGAGCGCGTTGATACCCGTGAGCTGCTGCATGACCTGCAGAAGCATTCCGAGATAGACGGAGCGCCGAAAGTTGGGATTGCTCCGGAAAAGGCCAAAGCCAGCGTCGCTGCTTTTGTGAAGACGCGCCTGAATATCTGCAAGCTCGGCTTCTGCCACTTCTTCGTCGGACCGAAGGCTATTGAGCACGCGACGCGCATGATCCTTGCGTCCCTGCATCATCAGCCAGCGCGGGCTGTGTGGCAGGATCAGGACAATGCCCAGAAACAGGGTGGCAGGAACAGCCATAATCCCCAGCATCCAGCGCCAATGCTGACCTGTTGCCAGCAGGCTGTCAGACACGAAGGCCAGGAAAATCCCGAGCGTGACCATGAGCTGATAGAAGGAAATCATGGAACCGCGCGCAGATTCCACCGTAATTTCAGAGATATAGAGAGGAGCGGCAAACGCAGCCAAACCGACAGCAAGGCCCAGGAAAACGCGCCCGACAATCAGCACCAGAGCAGAAGGCGCCAGCGCACACAGTAGCGTTCCTACGAGGAACAGAACCGCAGCCACGAGCATGGCTCCTGTCCGACCATAGCGGCTGGAAATCCGACCGGCAGCGAGAGAGCCGAATGCCGCCCCCGCCATCATCGAAGATACGATCCACCCCTGCAGGGCGTCACTCGCGTGAAAATCTGTAGCGATAAAGGGCAAGGCGCCAGCAACAACGCCGGTATCGAGACCGAACATCAGACCAGCGAGAGCTGCCATGATGCCCAATGCCGTGGCGCGCGCCGTGCTGCGTTGAGGCTCTCCTGAAGAGCCTTCACTGCGAACCGCAGCAATCCCGACCATAATCTGTAATCCTCATCTCTAACTCAGGCCTGATGTAGGGCTTGGCGGCTCTTCTAGGGCCGAACACCATGCACCGCCATAGGCTGACGAAGGATTAGGTATACGAAAATGGGGAGTTTTGCAGTCCTGTGAGAAGATTTTGTTCCGCTATGCGTTCATTGCATAACGGAACAAAAAACAACTCTTACTTATCCGCGTAAGGATTTGTCGTCCCGCGAAGCTGAATACGAATGGGCACACCAGGCATATGAAATGTCTCGCGCAGCCCGTTCACCAGATAGCGCTTGTACGCATCGGGCAGCATTTCTGCTCGGGTACCGAAAAGAATGAATGTCGGCGGACGAGCCTTCACCTGCGTCATATAACGCAGCTTGAGGCGGCGTCCATCAACCAGAGGCGGCTGATGACGGTCCAGCATTGCTTCGAACCAACGGTTCAGCTCACCCGTCGTGACACGTGAATTCCAGACTTCGTACGCTTTCCGGACAGCCGGAAGAAGACGGTTAACGCCAGCCCCCGTCAACGCCGAGAACGTGACGACCGGGATGCCACGAACCTGAGCAAGGGACGTCTCGATCCGGTCTGAAATGGCCTGACGTGTAGCAACGCGGTCTTCAACAGCGTCCCACTTATTGAGAGCCAGAACGCAGGCGCGGCCTTCCTTCTCAATCAGACGGGCAATTTGAAGATCCTGCTCGTGCACACCCAGTGTGGCATCGATCGTCAGCACAACGACTTCTGCCATTTTCAGCGCTTCGATAGAGGCGGAAACAGACATGCGCTCAAGATGCTGCTCGACACGGGCGCGCTTACGCATTCCTGCCGTATCAACAAGCTTGATCGGGCCATGTTCGTCATGCAGATCGACGGAGATCGAATCGCGGGTCAGACCGGCTTCGGGGCCGGTGATCATCCGCTCTTCACCGAGAAGGCAGTTCAGAAGCGTGGATTTGCCGGCGTTCGGGCGCCCAACAATCGCCAGATGAAGCGGGCCAGCCGGACGTTCTTCAGGCTCTTCGCCCTCTTCCGGCTCCTCGTCACGACGACGACGGCGCTCCTGCTTTGGAGCACCGGGAAGACGATCGACGATCTCTCCCATGAGGTCACTGATGCCCTCACCATGCTCGGCAGATAGCGCCAGTGGCGTGCCCAGACCCAGCGAGTAGGCCTCCAGTGCGGAATTGGTCCCAGCCTGCCCTTCTGCCTTATTGGCAATCAGCAGAACCGGACGGTTCTGACGACGCAGCCAGTTGGCAAAATGAGCGTCAGTTGGCGTGATACCGGCGCGGGCATCGATGCAGAACAGCACCAGATCTGCCATGGAGACGGCAGATTCGGATGATGCACGCATACGACCGAACAGCGTGTCCGGCGCAGCTTCTTCAAGGCCCGCCGTATCAATCACACGGATGCGGCGACCGCGCATGTGGGCTTCGCCCTCCTTGCGGTCACGCGTCACACCGGGCTGATCGGAGACGAGCGCCTGACGACGCCCGACAAGCCGGTTGAAAAGAGTGGATTTCCCGACATTCGGGCGCCCGGCAATAACAACTACGGGCAGATTCTCAGAGGTCATTCGTTCAGCCATAGGCCCGCAGAACAGCATCCTGGGACAGCGTCAGAACCAGACCGTCACAGACGATCGGCTGAACCTGGCATGGAGCCGTGGTTTTACGGGTCGATTCAATTTTGCCGGTTACGGCATCAACAATCACCATGCCTTCCTGCGGCAGGGTAGAGAAACAGACCAGCTTGCCGTTTACGAGCAAAGGCCCCACCCACTGGATGGCGTCCTTCTGCACTTCCTGTCGGCGGAAGCGGCGAAGCTGGGTAATCCAGCGTACGTGGCCGGACAGACGGTCCAGACAGGCAAGCTGCTGATCGGTGGACAGGACAAACATCCAGTCACCGCAGATTGTCAGGGGCGTCTGGCCACTGACTTCGCGCTCCCACAAGCGACGTCCGGAGCGCATATCCACAGCCACAAGAACGCTGGACATGGAAATGGCATACGCCGTGCCGTCCTTGATGACCGGAGCCCCGCGGATGCAGGAGAAATCCAGCATGGCGCCCATACCGTTGGCACCGCCAAGGCTATCGCTCCACACCATTTCACCAGAAGCCGCACGCAGCGCGACGAGGTCGCCACTGCCGAAGCCTGCCAGAACCACACCATCTACGATTGCAGGAGCAGCCTGCCCGAAGATGACGGTGTCCGCACCCGTTGCCTGATATGTCCAGACCTGTCGGCCGGTTGCGGCTTCAAGTGCGTAAAGACGCTCGTCAATTGTCCCGAAAACGACAAGACCATCGGCAATCGTAGGGGCTGAGCGCCCGGGTGTGCCGAGATCGACAGCCCACTTGATTTTGCCACTGGCAGCATCGACGGCCAACGCCTGCGCAACGCCATCCACGATGTAGAGGGTCTCTCCATCAAGTGCGACACCGCCGCCAATATTGGTGGAGCGGGACTTTTTGGGAGCCGGCTGATGGGACCAGAGCTGCTTCATGCCCGGCCATGTCCACGCCTTCACCACACCCTGTGCATCTGTGGTGAAAATCCGACCATTCCCGATCACCGGCGGGGACTGAATGGCCCCGCGGCTGTTCGGCATGATCGCCACCATGGACAGGAAGCTCGTCGGGTTCACCTCGGCGCCGATAGAGCGGCTCCACTTGATGTCCGAACCGTTCCAGACAGCATTGACGGCAACATGGTCCGGCGTACGGTCAGGCTGAAGCCATTCCGTCACGGACTGCGGTGCAGACAATGTGATGGGCGTATGATCTTCCGGATCAACGGTCAGACCTGCCCCAGTGGAGAGCACGTCAACGCGATGGCCGGCCAGCGTGGGCTTCTCATCATCGTTAAACAGGCTGCATCCACCCATCGCAGTCAGAGCGGCGCCGGAACAGGCAACACGCAGCATCGAACGGCGGCTCATGGGCGCAGAAGAACGGTCAGGACGGCGCATTAACCAGCGTCTCCAAAAGTTTCGAGAAGAGCCTGTGCACGCGCACGAGCCCCTTCAGGTGCAGATACACTTCCAACAATCTGCGTCAGAAGGCGACGGGCTTCTTTCTGCTGGTCAGCTGTCGCATCCGGACGCAGATCCAGAGCAACCAGACCTTCCTGAGCCAAAGCTGACCAGGCGCCACCATTCTGCGCAAGCGCTTCATAGCCGGGACGCAACGTCTTCGGGTCCGCCGTGTTGGTCTGAGCATTCAGGACCATGTAACGGGCCATGTCCTTCAAGGCAGGCTCAGCGACAGAATCGGACGCGACACTGTTCCAGGCCTTCAAAGCAGATGCCAGATCATGATCCTGCATCTTCAGATCCGCCAGACGCAGCGCTGCATAAGACCGCACGCCAACAGGTCCATGATCTGCCAGATCCTGAAAAACCGTCTCGGCTTTCTGCGTGACAGTCTTGTCGTGCTTGGGATCAGCCAGCGTCTCAAGTGTATTGAAATACTGAGCTGAGGCAGCCTGCTGGGCCTGCTTCCGGGCGTGATTCTGCCACTCCCAGACACCGCCGCCAATCGCTCCCACGACGACGACACCTGCCACAACAGCACCCCATCGGCGCGCAGCTGCCCGTAGGCGCTGAAGCCGAATTTCCTCGTTCACCTCTGTGATGAAATCGTCCGCCACCTGGTCCCCTGCTGGATCGGTCTTGTAAAGTTCTGGCGGAACCATACAGGCGCCGCACGTTTGCGGCAAACGCTTCGCTTGAGAAGCTGTTACCGAAAGAAACCGGCCGTCAATTTAGGGCTTCCTTAACCCCTGCCGCATGATGCTGCCAAACATGAAAAAACCAGCTCTGCTTCTATCGCCGGTTCTGATGTTTTGCACACTGTGCGGCTGCGCGCCGGACCGGATTGCCTCTGCCATTACCGGAAAAGATTGCAATACGGCCTATCTGTATGATGACGAAAGCTTCTGCTCCCGCCCGGTTGGTCCACCCCCGCCCCAGCCATACTGCACCACCAGCTTTGAAGGTACGGATTGCTGGGCCAGGCCGGACCTGATGCCGAATGTCGCGCGCCAGACCTATGAAGGCCCGACTTCTCTAACGCCACAACAGAATCAGGTGCGGATGGGCCAGTGAAAACCCGTCAGTGATGACCGAGCTTACGTCCCGCGGCAGTCAGCTCGGAAGAAAGCTTCTGGAATGATCCCGCGATGTGAGTCTGAACGGCCGCACTGGCAGAATGAATTCGTGAGATTTTAGCGCTGGCTTCCTGGCTGATGGCCGTCTCTTCACGGTTGGCCTGCCCTGAAACGCATGCGTTATAGGCCCGCGCTTCTTTTTCGTAGGCTGTCACTCGGTCCACGCTCTCGTTGTACTGGGCAACAGTCCCAGCCTTCACGGCCGGAGCGTCCGGCTCGGCACCACATTTTGGTGCGCTCCAACCGGATTCGGCGGCACTGGCTGTTCCAAAGGCGAACACGGACAGAAGGGACAGGCCGCAGAATGCGGCGACGGGGCGAATCATAAAACTCTCTTTCATGGTCGAAGCGTCGCGCGCCCTACGCCCCGATCAAGGCGCAAATTTGGCAAACCGTCCCGTCGCTTCACCAATCACCTCGTCGTCCTGCATGACCACCGTTCCACGCACGATGGTTGCCATTGGCCAACCCCTCACATGGGTTCCGTCAAATGGCGTCCACCCTGCAGGCGAGACGATCCAGTCATTGGTAATTTCCCGCTGTGCTTTCATGTCCACAAGCGTGAAATCTGCGTCGAAACCAACAGCCATGCGGCCCTTGGTCTGAAGACCGTAAACACGCGCTGGCCCGGCGGACATCAGATCCACCAGACGTGCCAGTGACAGACGACCTGCATTCACATGATCAAGCATGACCGGAACAATGGTCTGGACACCAGTCAGGCCAGCCGGGCAATTCGGCCAAGGACGTTTCTTTGCTTCCAGTGGATGCGGCGCGTGGTCCGAAGACACAACATCGACACGACCGTCCTGAATAGCCTTCCAGCTTGCCTCGTAGTGATAGCGATCCCGCAACGGCGGGTTCATTACGGCAAGCCCACCCAGCTTTTCATAGCATTCCGGGCCAACCTGCGTGAGGTGATTGACCAGCACTTCTACTGTTGAAACATCCCGAAAGTCAGCGAGATATTCCAGCTCTTCGGCTGTAGACGTGTGGAGGATATGGGCCGGCCGACCCGTCTTGCGGGCAATCGCCATGATGCGGCGCGTTCCCAGAAACGCACATTCCACATCCCGCCAGACACTATGTGTGGCGTAAGGCTGGCCTTCATGAAACATCGGCTTACGTGCCTGAAGACGGTATTCATCTTCGGAATGAAAGCAGACACGACGGTGGCCCGAACGCATGACGGCTTCGATGCCTTCGTCGTCCTCGATCATCAGGTTGCCGGTAGAAGACCCAGCGAAAACCTTGATGGCACAGACGCCTGGCTGCTGCTCCAGCATGGCGAGGTCAGGCGTGTTGTCACGGGTCGCCCCGATGTACATGCCAACATCAACATGAGCGACATTGCTGATGTGCTCGCGCTTCCAATCCAGCATCGCCTTGTCCGTAACGCTAGGCGAGGTATTCGGCATATCGAAAACTGTTGCGACACCGCCCAAAGCTGCCGCGCGCGTTCCGGTTTCAAGAGTTTCCACCGCAGCATTTCCGGGGTCACGCAGGTGAACATGGCTATCGATCAGGCCCGGCAGGACATGCAGCCCCGTCGCATCAATCACCCTTTCAGCTTCATCGTCGTGCGAAACTGACAGAGAAGCGATGCGGCCGTTTCGGACACCCAGATCCGCCTCCGCTTCTCCCCACGGGAATACGCAGCGGCCACCCCGGATAATCAGATCGTAATGCATGGTCTGTCCTTGTCAGTCTGATGAAAACCGCACTTAGCGAGCGCGGGAAAGTGTCTCGAAAACATCTCCGTCAGCCGGAATGCCTTCAACATGGTGTCGGAACCACAAAGCGTAGAACAGCAGCGTCCAGGCTTGGCGGGCGTGACCGCGCTGGGTCGCAGTCGAGAAAATACGTTCGACCTTGTGCGGAGCCATGACGTCCTGAATGCAGGACTGTTGCGCCACCAGCGGGCCCAGTCGTTGAGACTGTTTCTCGATCCACGGCCCAACAGGCACAGTGAAACCCTGCTTTGGGGCGAAAGGCTTTGCCTGTGGAAGCGCATCCTGAAGCCAGCGGCGCAGAAGCCACTTGCCGTATCCATCCCGCACTTTGAAATGATCCGGGAGAGACCAGACAGCCTTGGCCACAACAGGGTCCAGTAGCGGTGTGCGCCCCTCAGCAGAATGCGCCATCAGGCAGCGGTCCAACTTGAGCAACAAGTCATTCGGGAGCCATTCGGCGATATCAAGCGCTTGCACTGCGGGAAGCCCCGTCAAACGCTGGGACAGTTCCATGGCCGCGAGCCCGGCGCGCCACTGACGCCCCTGTCCCGGCACACACCGACCAAATGTACCCGAACGCCAGGGGCCTCTTCCGCCGCGCCACCATGGCTTCATAGCCCGACGATAGCGCCCATACCCAGCAAAGAGCTCATCTCCCCCCTCGCCGCTCAGGATCACAGTGACGTCCTTGCGCGCTTCCTGCGCCAGAAACCACGTTGGAATAATCGCGTAGTCTGCCGCAGGATCATCCATGCAGGCCACAATGGCAGGCAGATGGGACCAGACCATTGCTTCTGTGACGGTCAGAACATGATGATCTGCACCAACCGAAGCCGCCAGCGCTGCGGCATCGGTAGATTCGTCCGCTTTTCCAGTGTCAAAGCGCGCCGTCCAGGTCATGGGGCGCGGTAGCCCGAGTTTATGAGCGGCGGCGAGGATAGCAGAGCTGTCAATTCCGCCCGATAGAAACAGTCCCAGAGGAACATCGGCCCGAAGGTGCGCATGAACACTGTCAGTTAAGGCGGCATCGAGCCTGCGCAGAGCCTGCTCGTCCGTCAGGTCAGCGGGGATGGTTTCCGTGGCTTCCTGCAAAGCGTGGCGACGACGCGATTCAACGATCCGCCCATCCACAATCCGCAGGGTTTCACCCGGCAACAGGCGCCGTATTCCCGGGAAAACTGTTTTTTGCCCGGTTGTGAACTGAAGCTGGAGCAGTTCATTCCGCGCCTTGCTCCTGACCCGCCGAACCCCAAAGCCTCCGGCCAGCAAAGCCTGCGCCTCTGAGGCGAAAGCAATTCCACCTTCGTATTCCGCAATATAAAGTGGCTTGATGCCGAACGGATCGCGGGACAGCAGCATTTCGTGCTGGCCTTGCTCGTTCTCAACGGCGGCGATGGCGTACATGCCGCGCAGTTCGTGCGTATAGCCAGTTCCATCTCTCAGCCAGAGGTGCAAAGGCGGTTCACAATCGCTCCTGGTCTGGAAACGATCAGCAGGAAACGTACTGCGAATGTCCGGATCGTTGTAAATCTCTCCATTGGCAATCAACGCCGCATTCCCGACCCGGAAGGGTTGGGTTCCGCCAGCAATATCCACGATGGACAGACGGCGATGTCTCAGTGCTGCGCCTGTAAGATCCAGGCGCCCTTCCCCATCCGGCCCACGATGAAAAATCGCAGCAGACATTCGTTCCAGCGCGGCTTGATCGGGTGCCTTTCCGGGCAGACAGGACAGACCGGCGATTCCACACATCAGGTCAGCCCTCCGTCCAGAAATTCGGACCAGCGGGCCATCACGACATCCTGTGCAAACTCGCGCTCGAACCGGGCACGACCATTGTGTCGCAAACGCAGGGCAAGAGCTTTATCTTCCAGAATATTTCCGATCTGGACAGAGAGGGCTTTAGCATCCTCAACGGGAGCAAGAAGGCCATCTTCAGTCCCGGAAAGAATTTCCTGAGGCCCCTGAATAGCACTTCCGACAACAGGCACCGCTGCTGAAAGACCTTCAATCACGACATTTCCAAGCGGCTCGATCCGCGATGGGCAAACCATAACATCACAGGCCCGCAACCATGGCCCACTCTCCGCGACCCACCCCGGAAGATGAACACGGCCTGAAAGATTTTCGCTTCGGATCAGCGCTTCCAGCGTCGCACGTTCCGGACCTTCCCCAGCAATGACGAGGTGCACGCTTGGCAGACGGGTCATGGCGCGTATCAGGACATCAAACGCCTTGTTTCCATGCAGGCGTCCTAGAGCCAGCACAAACGGAACATCGGGAGGCAGGAAATCCGGGCGTACCGGTGTCACAGACGCAAAATCGGTCGCAAAATTCGGTAGGTAATGAACGCGATCCGCAGGCCATCCCTGGGCTTTCATCCAATCGGCCAAACCACGTGTATTACCAATCAGATGCTCGCAGCGCCGATAATTGGACAGATCGTAGTATCCGCCCAAACGCCCCGCTGTCCGCCAAGGACCTGTTGGCAGTTTGCGCGCCGCACGACTCATCCAGGCCACAACGACATCAGGCTGAAACTCATTCAGGTTCCGCCGCAAATGCGACCGCGTACTGACGTCCAGAGCGCCACCAAACCTGAACGTATGTGTTTCCACGCAAGCGGCACGCAGACGATCTTCCCGTGCGGAATCATGCCGGATCAGCGCGCGAACTGGGCGCTCATCCTGAGTTTGAGCCATGGAAAGGCGCTCAAAGAACAGTTCCGCCCCGCCTCGTGCCGAGCCCGCCATGACATGGGCCACTCTGGCTTTGCGCCCGGGAAAAGAAGACGACACCGCAGGCGAAGGCTGGAAAAAAACACTCATACTTTCTCTATCGGCCATGCAGGGCAGCGCTTCAAGGTCAGGTCCGGAAGGAACCAGCGTTTCCTGCCAGAATGGCTTTGGCAACATCCAGAACCGCTTCGACACTCAGGTCTTCCAACGACGCTTTTCCTTCCGGACCGGGAGCCGCGATTGCGAACGCCTCAGCCCCCGACGGAGCATATTCGGACATGCGGGAGGGACCAAACAGACCAAGCGTGGGCGTTCCGGCAGCGGCGGCCAAATGCATGAGGCCTGAGTCATTGCCTACGAAGAGCGCACAACGAGCAAGCAGCGCGGCTACTTCTCCAAGAGACCTGTCTCCGCCTAGGTCCAGCGCCTCCGGGAGCGCTTCCAGAACAGGTCTGGCCCGTTCTTTTTCTGCATCTCCCGGCCCATAAAACAGAACAGGTCGCATCCCCTGACGACGCAGGCCCTCAGCAAGCGCGACAAATCGCTCTGGAGGCCAGATTTTGCCATCCCAGTTCGCCGTTGGCCCCAAAGCCAGCCAAGGGCCACCCGCAAGCAGGTCTTCTGCAGTTTTGTCATGTTGGCTGGAGGTCCAGACACGCGGCATCGGTGTTTTGTGACGGCCAAGCGCATCACGAAGCTGCTCGATTTTGCGTCCGTCCCGACGTCCTCCCTGGACGATCAACCTTCGACGGGTCCGCAGCGTGAGGCTGAGGAGGGAACCCCGCAGATCCACAACCATAAACCAGCGCGTTCGGACGCAGGCAGACCAGAGGTCCAGCCAGTGTCGATCGTGGCGGCGTTTTTCAAGAGTAATAACCCGCTCACAGCGAGGGTCTGGCTCGAACAACCCTGCCGCGACCGGTCCACAGACAACGGTAAATACAGCTGCCGGATAGCGTTTTTGCAGAGCATCCAGCACACCAGTGGAAATAACGGCATCGCCAAGCCTGTTGGACGTGATGAACAGGATCTTCATCAGTCGCGGCGCCACACCGGATCCTTCAGACCATCCACAAAAGCTGTATGAGCCGCCAGCTCTTCTGCATTCGGAAGCGGCATTTTCCGTGGGGTCCGGTTCGCGAGCATATCACCTGCTTCAGCAATACTGCGGCTCCGTGAAGGTCCAGCCAATCCAAGCCCGCGCTGGCGGCCGCCCATCAGTTCGACATACACGTCTGCCAGCAATTTGCAGTCCAGCAGAGCGTTATGGGTGCCACGCTGGGACAGGTCGATGTTGAAGCGGCGACACAACGCATCAAGGCTGGCGGGCATACCCGGATATTTTTTGCGCGCCATTTCCACGGTATCGATCGCACGACTGGCGTAATCCAGCGGCGCGCGACCGCATTTTTGCAGTTCGGCGTTCACGAATTTGAAGTCGAAGCGCGCGTTATGCGCGATCATCGGGGCATCGCCAATAAATTCCAGAAATCCGTCTGCGATTTCTGGAAACTTCGGCGCACCCTCCAGATCTTCAATCCGAAAACCGTGCACCTTCGTGGCCTCGGCCGGAATGTCGCGCTCCGGATGCACCATAACGTGGTAATAATTGGTCGTCGGCAGATCATCGATCAGTTCGATGGCTGCAATTTCGATGATACGATCGCCCTGATCCGGGTCAAAGCCTGTGGTTTCCGTATCGAACAGGATTGAGCGTTTCATGAAGCCTCGCGCAGACGGTGCAAAAGAGCGCGAACCTGCCGGGCAGCAGATCCGCGGGAAAGGCCGGTTCGTATCACGATGTGTGCCCGGCGTCTGCGTTCGTGGTCCGGCATTTGCCGTGCGATAAGGGAACGTGCCTGTGCTTCGCTCATTCTGGCACCCGTTTTCCCGCGCTGATGAATACGGGACAGGCGTGTTGCCATGGGGGCCTCAACCACCACCACTACATCGCATTTCCGGTCCTCACCGATTTCCATCAGAAGCGGAATATCCAGGACACAGAACGGTTCTTTTCGCGCACGACATTGACGCAGGAACCTCTCTCGCTCGGCTTTTACAAGCGGATGCATGATGGCCTCCAACGCTTGAAGCGCGGCCACATTTCCAACCACAGCCTGACGCAGGGCCATACGATTCAGAACGCCGTTCTGCACTGCAACAGGAAAGACGCGGGCAATGGCGGGGAGCGCCTTTCCTCTTGGCCCCTGAAGGGTCCGCACAACAGCGTCCGCGTCAAAAACCGGCACACCGGCCCGGCGAAACAGAGCGGCGACTGTACTTTTCCCCGCCGCCATTCCGCCAGTCAGACCGATGATTTTCATGGGTTAGCGCAAACTTGCAGCCAGCAGATTGAAGGTTGCCTCATCGGCTTCCGGGTCTACTCCGAACCAGGATCGAAATCCTGCCCGAGCCTGATGAATCAGCATCCCGAGACCATCAACCGTTTGCAGATCGGCAGCTTTTGCCGCTTTCAGGAGCGGTGTCTCCCGCGGAGTATAAACAATATCTGTCACGCACAGGCTGGACCCGGCCTGTCGCAGCATTGCGCTCCAGTCTATGTCGGCTTTGCCGTTCATCCCCAGCGACGTTGCATTGACCAGAAGTGAACAGCCCGGAAGGAGAGACGGCCAGTCATACCACTCGACAGCTTCCCCTCCCTTCAAGGCCTCGACCATTGCTTCGGCGCGCGCCATGGTTCGGTTCGCGACTACAACTTCACAGCCGCGATCCAGCAGTGCAGCCGCAACGGCGCGCGCTGCGCCTCCAGCCCCAAGGATTAGCGCTCGGCCGGACAAGGTGACCCCATGTGCGGTGAGGTTGTCACAAAAACCCGTGCCGTCAGTGCAGTCACCGATAATCTGACCATTCTCAAAACGCACAGTGTTAACGGCTCCCGCACGCCTGGCGGTATCCGTCATGCTGTCGCAGGCCCGCATCGCGGCTTCCTTGTGCGGAATCGTGACATTCACGCCCCGAAAGCCTGCTGCAGCCAGTCCCTTGAGAGCAGCCTCAAAATGTTCCGGTCGCGTGGGGAGCGGCACATACGCCCCGTTCACATCGTGCACCCTGCACCAGTGATTGTGCAGCATGGGCGAACGAGAATGCTCCACGGGCCATCCCATGACACCAGCAAGTTTTGTATGTCCGTCAATCATGCAGCCAGTGTCTCCCAGACCTGAGGCAGAAGTCTTGCGAGACGCTCCGCCCATGCACGTTGCCCCTCCTCATCCGCAATAAGGTCCTGTCGAAGTTCAATTTCCAGATAGGGCAACCCGTTTGCTTCTGCATGCCGGGGGACTGTGTATTCGTTGGTATCAGTCAGGACGTAAGGCTCATTGTCTCCAACGCAAAGGTCACCTTCTGTCCGCAGAGTATCGATCATCACGCGAGCCATCCGGCTATCCTTGTGATGAAGAATGCCGATCTGCCAGGGGCGCCGAACACCCGCCATTTCCGGGGTAAAGCTGTGCAAGGCAATCAGCGCCGTCGGGCGCGATGTCCGTTCCGCCAGAACCTCGGCAATTGCATCGTGATAGGGATGAAGGATTTCGCGCTCTCGCCGTGCCCGGCAATGAACAGGCGCTTCACTGTTTCCTGGAACATGGGTCCCATCACTGACATGAGGCATGGATGTCGGGTGACCCGGCGCGCGGTTACAATCGATGACCAGCCGGGAATAGACCTGCTCAATCAGGGGAGAGCCCAGCAGGTCACGCAGAAACCGCCCTACCCCGACGATCCCGATGTCCCATGCAATGTGCCGGTGCCAGTCCGGTTCCCTGACGCCCAGAAACTCCAGTGCTTTGGGAACAGCTTTTCCCGCATGGTCACTCACCAGCACGAACGGTGACGGTTGGGTCTCAGGGAACAGGAGGAACGGTGCCGGATCATCGGCACCCAGCAGAGAAAGGGACATCGACTCTTTACGTTGTTAGCCTGCGAGGACGGACAAGGTATGGCGGACCGCATCGGCAGACCAGTCCATATTCCCAATGGCCTCGGCGACAACCTCACCCTTGGCGTTCAGCAGAAGGGACCGGGGCACGCCATGCAGCGCCATGACACTTGGCGTAAGATCTTTCAGATCGTCCGGACGTACATGCTTGATAGACGCCACCAGAGCATCCTGATCGGCCGTTTCCATCATTACAGAGGACGTCGGGTCCACGAGAAGCGGCAGGGCGTCAATCTGGTGTGCATCATAAAAGGCCCGGACCTTGGGCACCGTACTGCCGCGCACGGCTGCCGTCACAATCTGTGGCCCGTCTGCACCCAGAGCCTTGGCCGTCGCGTTAACGGAGGGAAGTTCACGAATGCACGGCGGGCACCAGGTCGCCCAGAAGTGCAGAACGAAGGGCTTGCCGAACCAATGCGACAAAGGGACTTCCTGCCCCTGCTCATTCTGGAAAGAGAGCACTGGCAGAGCACGAGGCTTGGCCAGAACGCCAAATGAATTCGGGACAAAGGGTATGCCTTTGTCTTCAGCAGAAGCGCTGAAAACACGGGAAGAAGCGAGCAGTCCGGCGGCTCCTGCGAGCGCGGCACGGCGGGTCAAAGAAAAAGTCATTAGTGGAATTCCTGGTGTCGTCAGAAAATTAAAATCAGATTCCGGCAAGAACGTCGTGCAGTTGACGCGCGGCATCAGGGGCGGACCAGTTCACGCCACCTTCGGCCGCAGCCCGAAGACGACCCGACGAATCAATCAGGTATGTGACTGGAATGGCGACATCGGATGTCTTCAACCATGCTTTGTAAGCAGCCTTGTCCATCGTCCACGCCGGGAGGTGCTTCAGACCCGCCGCATCCAGAAATGACGCAACCTTTTCCGGTGTGCCACTGGCTACAGCAGCGGGAATGATGGGACAGTCTGTTCCCAGGGACGCACAGAAAGCGTCGAGCTTTGGAAGCTCCTGTTTGCAAGGACCGCACCATGTTGCCCACACATGCAGCAGGAACGGCTTACCCCGCATCGAGGCCAGCGATTGCGTTGCCCCTGCTGGGCCAATCAGTTGCAGCGCTACGGGCTCAAGCTGCGGCTTACCCGGCGCCAAACTCCTGACCGAACGAAGATTTTCCTGTTTTCCAGCCCATGCGGCACCAGACAGGCCGGCAGCCACGCTCAAACCGCCTACGCCCGCAATAAATCCACGCCGACCAATCGTCACTGCCATCAAATCACTCGTTCTGCTGTCACTTCCGCCAGAACACCATTACTTTTTCAAAGCTGCAATAACTTTTCTGAACTGCGCCACACTCTCTGGCGCACCCCAGTCCGTTTCGCCTTCAATCACCGCGCGAAGACGACCCTCTGCATCAATCAGATAGGTAGACGGAAAGCTCAGCGGCTTTTCACCCAGCCAGCTCTGGAATTCATGAGCATCCGCAGACCACGGATCAATATGGGTCAGATTTTGCGCCTTAAGAAACGCAGCGACGGCATCCGGCCCATGACTGGCCATGGCGACCGGGACGATAGGGCTGTCGTCTCCAAGCGCCTTCATAAAGGCATCCAGCTGCGGCAGTTCATGTTTGCAGGGCGCACACCAGGTTGCCCAGACATGCAGAACAAATGGCGTGCCACGCCAGGCGGACAAGGCACGACTGCCGCCCTCCGGCCGCTGGAGCTTCAATTCCAGCGGAGCAAGACGTGCCGCCGCTGGCTCCAGAGACGGAACAATCGGTTTCGGGCGATCTTCAGCACGTGCGGAATTGCGCAGGCTGGCCGCCGCAGCTAGGCTTAGGCCTCCTGAAAGAAGGGTTCGCCGGTCGATCTGCTTCTGTTTCATCCTGTTACGGTTATCATGAAAAACGTTCCTGTCGAAAAAGAAACCGATCCTGCCTCAAGCTTTGAAGGTACGGCTGCCAACCCGCAATGGGGTGGCCGTTTCGCCTCCGGACCGGCTGCGATCATGAGTGAGATCAATGCCTCCATCGGCTTTGATAAAATCCTCTGGCGTCAGGATATCCGCGGCTCTCTTGCACATGCAGCGATGCTTCAGAAGGTCGGCCTTCTGACGGAAACCGAACTTGCGGAAATCCGGCAGGGACTGGGGGATATCGCACAGGAAATCGGCGAAGGACGCTTCGAGTTCGCCCCTGCCCTCGAAGACATTCACATGAACATCGAGGCACGCCTCTCCGAGCGGATTGGCGAAGCCGGCAAGCGCCTGCACACGGCACGGTCCCGCAATGATCAGGTGGCCACGGATTTCCGCCTGTGGGTGCGTGATGCGATTGACGGCCTTCAGGAACAGACTGCTTCCCTCATGCGCGCCCTTGCAACCCGCGCACTGGAACATCACGCAACGCCGATGCCCGGCTTCACGCATCTTCAGGTCGCTCAGCCTGTAACGTTCGGCCATCACCTTCTGGCTTACGTCGAAATGCTCTCCCGCGACCGTGGGCGCCTGCGCGATGCACGGGCTCGGTTGAACGAATGTCCGCTGGGATCAGCGGCTCTGGCTGGAACGTCCTTCCCGATCGACCGTGCAATGACGGCAGCAGCGCTGGATTTTGATCGCCCGACGGCCAATTCACTCGACGCCGTTTCAGACCGTGATTTCGCTCTCGAATTCCTGTCAGCCCTGTCTCTTCAGGCCATGCATCTGTCGCGACTGGCTGAAGAAATCGTCATGTGGGCATCCGCTCCTTTCGGATTCGTAACCCTGTCGGACGCGTTCACAACCGGCTCGTCCATCATGCCGCAGAAGCGTAACCCTGACGCGGCTGAACTGGTGCGCGCCAAGATCGGCCGCATTATGGGGAATTTTGTTGGCCTGCTGACTGTCATGAAGGGCCTGCCACTGGCCTACGCAAAGGACACGCAGGAAGACAAAGAACCTGTCTTTGACGCGACAGAAGCCATGACGCTCTCCCTTGCTGCCATGGACGGGATGATCCGGGACCTTAAGCCCAACACGGACCGAATGCGTGAAGTCGCAGGCATGGGCTTCTCCACCGCCACAGATCTGGCGGACTGGCTGGTGCGTGAACTCCGCGTGCCTTTCCGGACGGCTCATCACGTTACAGGCCGTTTGGTTGGCCTGGCTGAACAGAAAGGCTGTGATCTGGCTGATCTGTCCCTTGCCGAAATGCAGGCGGTGGAACCCGGCATCACTGCAGGCATTTTTGATGTTCTGACGGTTGAATCTTCCCTCGCCTCCCGCACCAGCTTTGGCGGCACGGCTCCGTCCAACGTTCAGCAGCAGGCTCAGGCCTGGCTGAACAAACTTGGAGAGACGACATGAAACGTTTTTTGATTCTCAGTCTGACTTTTCTCGCCCTCAGCACCAGCCTGAGCGCCTGTGGAAAGAAAGGCGCGCCACGCCCACCGGGCCCAGACTCTGACGTCACATACCCGCGGAGCTATCCTGCGGAGTAGCACTTTGCTCCGGTAAGCACTTTTCATGGGATGCCCCCACTCCGCTGGGTCATCCCATGATTTCAGCTCTCCGCGAGTGCTTGAAGCACGAGCGGATGAGCCAGAACCTGCTCGGCAGTCCATCCAGCAGCACGCAGCGTCCGAATACCTTCCACTCCATTCCGTTTTGAGAGCTTCTGGCCACCTGCGTCTTTGATAAGGGCATGATGGCGATAGTGAGGTTCTGGCCATTTCATCAAGCACTGAAGAACACGATGAATGGATGTTGCGCCATACAGATCCCGACCACGCGTGACACAGTTCACACCCTGTTTGGCATCATCATGCGTGACGCAGAGGTGATAGGAAACACCCGTGTCCCGTCGGGCCAGCACAACGTCTCCAAATTCGTCAGCGCGGCCAGAAATTCTTCCCTGCCCCACTTCGTACCAAGACGGAACTTCCTGAAGCTCATCAAGCGCGCGCTGCATGTTCAGGCGCCAGGCTGGCACACGCCCGGATATTAATCGGCCGCCACAGAGACATGTGCCCGGGTAAACAATACTTCCGTCTGGAGCATAAGACGTAGAAGCCGCAGCAATTTCAGCTCGTGTACAAACGCAGGGGTAGAGAAGCTCCCTGTTCCTGAGTTCAGTCAAAACATGGGCATATTCCGCCAGATGCCGGGATTGTTGACGCACAGGTTCCTGCGACCATAGCCCCAGCCATTGCAGATCCTCGCCCAGCGCATCGGTAAAAGCTGATGTGCACCGCGCGGTATCAATGTCCTCAATCCGCACAAGAAACCGCCCACCCTGTCCGGCGGACGCACGCGCGTGAAGGGCAGACACAACATGTCCAAGATGCAGGAAACCAGTCGGGCTGGGCGCAAAGCGCGTTACAGGAGACAGCGTCATCAAGCTTTCATCAGGGTTTTCTTGCAGTTCATGAATTTTACTGAAATAGTCATCTCAAAGAAGCCGACGACGCATGTTTATCGGCGTTTGTCTTAAGTTTTCTACGCCGAAGTTCCCGCATGTGCCGTCCTTCAAAAAAGGAAGCGCGTGGTGCCTGTCAGTAGTCAGCATTTTCCGGCTCTTGTTCTGAATGCGGATTTTCGTCCGCTCTCATACTTTCCGCTGTCGCTATGGTCATGGCAGGAAGCCGTGAAGGCTGTGTTTCTGGACCGGGTATCCGTTCTATCAGAGTACGAAGACGCCGTCGTTCACTCTCCCAGCATGGCCATGCGCCTTCCCAGCGTCATCGCACTGAAAGATTACATTCCCTCAGCACGAAAACCCGCTTTCACACGGTTCAACGTTTTCTTGCGGGACAATTTTTCGTGTCAGTACTGCCATGATCGATTGCCAACACATGAGCTGACTTTCGATCACGTTATCCCCCGTGCGAAAGGGGGAAAAACAACCTGGCAGAACGTTGTTACCGCCTGCAGCCCCTGCAATCTCCTCAAAGGCTCCCGCCTCCCCAGCGAGATCGGCATGCATCCCCACCGAAAACCCGATCAGCCCAGCAGCCGCCTTCTTCAGGAAAACGGGAGGACCTTCCCGCCCCACTATCTTCACGAAAGCTGGCGTGATTATCTGTACTGGAACACTGAACTGGAGACCTGACACCACGTTTAGTGTCTCCAACTCCTGCAAGGATCACGTTCCATGCGTACAGGTCTCTTTGTTACCGCTCTCGCGCTGGGTCTCTCCGTTACGGCCCTGCCTGCTTCTGCTGAAACGATCCATCTTTTTGGCCCGTTCAAGGGCGAACATGGCGCAACATCCCCGATCAAGGGGTCTGCGTCTGCCATGCTGGACACAACCAAAAATACCCTGTCATACCGTTTCGAAGACAACGGTCTGACAGGTCCGGTCAATGCAATCCACCTGCATGGTCCAGCAGCCGAGGGTGAAGATGCAGGCGTAATTGCGCCGATCCCTGGCCCTTACCAGACCCGGATGACGGGAACCCTGACACTGACAGCAGATCAGGTGAAGGACGTGCTGGCAGGCAAAAGCTACATCAACCTGCACACGGAAAAATTCCCATCAGGTGAGGCTCGCGCCCAGCTCACGACAGAGCTGACAGGCCACAAGCACCATATGGAACACTAAGGTCTTTCCAGCCCAAACAAAGGCCTGCTTCGAAAGGAGCAGGCCTTTTTTCTGGATAGAGCTTAACGAGCGTTTATATCCGCCTCAAGTGACCATCCAGTTACCCGAGGCGTAGTTTTATGCGGATTAAAGAGAGGATCTGCCTCCTCTATCCACCCTCCTTAGCTGCGATGAATTCGAGCCGACACATAAGGTTTCGGCGTGTACGTCAGATCGGGCACCCAGGGCCACGTCGGTTTACGGCGATGATTACCGATATTGACGATATCCTGATTGATAGCCCCCGGCGAAAGCGCCATGAGCGCCGGATTGGCCAGCGGCTTCATGGTTGGGTTGAGATACCCGCATTTCAGAACGACAATGCTAAAATCAGTTGGCTCCAGCCCAATATCCCGGAATGCTTCCGCCGAATGATACAGACGCCGCCGAGCAGAAAGCGTCGCCGTGATGCCATTGAATTCAATGACAGCTTCACCTTCATCGGGATGCGAGACCGGCGTCAGATGCTTCACAGTCGCGCGGACATGCACAGGCTTGCACATCACGGGATCCAGGGTCGCGCCGATAGATAACGGAAGAACTGCACCAACACCCGCCTTGTAACAGGCATCCGTTGCAGGCCGATCCGTCATTCCACCCAGCAGAACATTCTTCGCGCCAGCCTTTAGCAAAGCCTGAAGGAAAAAAGTCTGGTCAGAGTTGCCGCCACCGCCCGGATTATCTCCGGAGTCCGAAATGACCACGGGATGCGTTTTTGATGACATCGCACGGCTGAGACACTCATCGATCGTCCCGGTTGGTGTGCCGAAATGAAAGTCGTGTCGTGCGTCCCAGTATCGCTGCGCCAGTTCCGTAGCGATACGCTTCTGCTCTTCGACGTTCGTACCCGTGACAACCACGGAGGCAGCCGAACGGGGCTCATCAGCCCAGACATATCCAACCAGTTGGGAGACATCGAGAATACCTGGCAGCCGATTGTATTCCGCCAGATCCGCCCACAGGCGGCGTCCCGGTTCCCATTCTGTGCTGCTCTGCTCACCCGGAAGCAGCGCCGGTATGCTTGCCCACACAATTCCGGGCCGTAAGCCGTAACGTAGACAATGTGTAAGCATATCCGTAGCCCGCATGACATTCTCGATACGATCAACATGCGGCGCCGTGCGGTATGCCGTCAGAGCATCCAGCGTATCGACACTGCGCTGACTGAGATTACCGTGAAGATCGTAATAGGCGGACAACAGGCAATCTGGCCCGACGACAGAACGCGTTGCGGCATACCAGTCCCCCTCCGCATCATCCATGCCTTCGACACTCAGGGCACCGTGCATAGCCAGGTAAACACCATCCAGCGGTAGGAGCTTGCGCAGACGCTCAAGATATTCTGCTTTCAAAGCCTCATACGTCTTGCGCTCAACTGGGCCGCCTGGTGGTGCGGATGCTTCCAGGGTCGGCAAGAGGTCAAAATCATAACGATGCAGCGGCTGGGACAGCGGCGCTCCAAAAATCTCATCACCTCGGCGCGTGGTGAACTCCGGCATGCGGGAGCGAATACGGCTGTAAGTGCTGCATTCTGACGCAATCCCACCCACGGCAATCCGGGGCGTACCTTTAAAAGCTGGTATCAGCCCGTTTCCACGATCTTGGGCATACCCCTGCCCTCGTAATGCCAGTAGACCCGCTGGAAGCATCTTCAAGATCAGTCTGCGACGCACGTCGTTAGCCCTCGTCCTATTGTCCAGATGTTCAAAAAGCAGGAATTGTCGCAGCTCTCTTAAAGCGGAGGGCCGCCCGGAGTACTCCGCTGAAGGCGCCTCTGAGCAAAAAATGGACCGGCCTTCGAACTGTCACCGTGCCTGACACCGGCAATTCCTCACTTGTTTTGTCCGCCAGAAAATGGCGATGACACGAACATGCGAAAGTCTGAACGAGATCAATATTGTTTTGCTACAAAAACTAATGTCGCAATGCGCGTTAAATTGACGCGAGGCGAAACAAATGGCCGCCTTGATGATAACACCATAAAAAAAGGCCCGTCCCTCTTGGGACAGGCCTTTCCAAATGACAGAGGTTTAGAACCTCATTCCCACTCAATCGTTCCCGGCGGCTTGGACGTAATGTCGTAAGTCACGCGGTTAACACCCCGGACTTCATTGACAATACGGCCAGCAACGCGATTCAGGAACGCGAAGTCGAACGGATAGACTTCAGCGGTCATGCCGTCAGTGCTGGTCACGGCACGCAGAGCACAGGCCTGATCATAGGTCCGGCCATCGCCCATCACACCGACAGTCCGCACAGGAAGCAGAACCGCAAAAGCCTGCCAGATGGCATCATAGAGGCCGGCATTGCGGATTTCTTCCAGGTAGATCGCGTCCACCTTCCGCAGAAGATCCAGCTTTTCCTTGTCGATCTCACCTGGAATACGAATAGCAAGCCCCGGCCCCGGGAACGGATGACGTCCCACAATGTGTTCCGGAATGCCAAGTTCACGCCCCAGTTCACGAACTTCGTCCTTAAACAGTTCGCGGAGAGGCTCGACCAGCTGCATGTTCATGCGATCCGGCAAGCCGCCAACGTTATGATGGGACTTGATGGTAACGGATGGGCCACCCGTGAAGCTGACGCTTTCAATCACGTCTGGGTAGAGCGTGCCCTGAGCAAGGAACTGTGCGCCACCAAGCTTTGCAGCTTCTTCCTCGAACACTTCGATAAAGAGGCGGCCAATGGTCTTCCGCTTGATTTCCGGATCTTTGACACCTGCAAGTTCACTCAGGAACAGGTCAGATGCGTCGCGGTGAACCAGACGGATATTGAAGCGACCACGGAACGTCTTGACGACTTCGTCGGCCTCCCCGGAACGCAGGATGCCCGGATCAACGAAAATACAGGTCAGCTGGTCGCCAATAGCATCATGGATCAGCTTCGCAGCCACGGAGCTGTCCACACCGCCGGATAGACCACAAATGACGCGGCCGTCCCCGACCTGCTTGCGGATACGGGCAATTTCCAGCTCACGGAAGCCAGCCATCGTCCACGTGCCGCTGCAACCCGCTACATTGTGCGTAAAGTTACGAATCAGCGCAGCACCATGCGGCGTGTGCACGACTTCCGGATGGAACTGCACACCATACAGGCGGCGGCCTTCATCGGCGATGATCGCGAACGGAGCCCCTTCCGAATAGGCAACAGCGCGGAAGCCCGGCGGAAGCTGCGTGACGCGATCGCCATGGCTCATCCAGACCTGTTCGCGCTTGCCGCGTGCCCAGACGCCACGGAACAGGGCGCAATCTTCAGCGATGTCGATATAAGCGCGACCGAATTCACGATGTTCGTGCGTTTCGACCTTGCCGCCCAACTTCTGGCACATGGCCTGCTGGCCATAGCAGATGCCAAGAACCGGACGGTTCAGTGAGAAGACGATTTCCGGAATCGCCGGAGCATTTTCGTCATGGACGCTGGCAGGGCTGCCAGACAGAATGATACCGCGCGGATTGAATTCACGGATCTTCTCGTCCGTCGCCGTGAACGGCCAGATCTCACAGTAAACACCGCTCTCACGCACACGGCGGGCGATGAGCTGCGTTACCTGGCTGCCGAAATCCAGAATGAGGATACGGTCTTCGTGAAGTGTTTCGTCGAGTTTCGCGACGGTGCTGGCGTCCTGCTGGGTCAATGTGATGGCCTCGCGTTCCGTGTTCATGGTGCCTTTTGATGCTCTCCTATAAGGTGTTGTGTCGTCTGCGTCATCCATTCTGCATCACAGGACAGGCACAACATGCGTCCGATTGCTCTTTTTTCTCTTTCTGCCATGGCTTTTCTGGCAGCCTGCGCCACTCCTGATCCTGGAAATGATCCATCAGGCCGTTGGGTAGGCGCTCTCGTCACGGATCAGGGCTCCTGCCCTACAGAACGCACGTCCACACTTGATATTCGTGGGCGAAAGATCGTTTTCACACCGGGAGATGGGTCTGAAGTGCTCTCTGGCATCTATCAGCCCGGCGTTCATCACTATCACGCAGAGCTTGCCAGCAAGGACATGAACGGCCGTCCGACCGCGCTGGTTTTTAACGGATATCCCGTTGGTCAGGCGATTGGTGGCACTTTTGGTTCCAGTGCCTGCCGTGCTCACATCACCATGACAAGAAAGTAGAAATTAATTTTCAGAGGGGGGTTGTCAGGTTTTGAAACCGCCTGTAAAACCCCGCCTCAAGACGCACCCGTAGCTCAACTGGATAGAGCACCAGACTACGAATCTGGGGGTTAGAGGTTCAAGTCCTTTCGGGTGCACCATCTTACTTTTGGCTCTGCCAAAAACATACAGTGTTCGCACCCGTAGCTCAACTGGATAGAGCACCAGACTACGAATCTGGGGGTTAGAGGTTCAAGTCCTTTCGGGTGCACCACACAACATCTTCACAAAAATCAGTGCTGCAGTGCTTTCAGAGCACGATAGACGTCTTCCCATTCGTATGGCTTGGGAAGAAACATCGCCTTGTTTGGCAAAGGTCGCTTTTCCTGAAGATAAGCACCTGACGTCAGTACAACGCCGATCTGCGGCCAGCGAGCTCCAACTGTCTCAGCCAGATCCAGTCCGTTGAGCCGTCCGGGCATGTTCACATCCGAAAAGACGAGATCGACTGTCTCACCTTTGGAAAGAATATCCATCGCCTCATCGGCAGTAGCAGCAAGAATCGGGTTATAGCCGGCGTCTTCAAGCATATCCGCAGCCAGAAAGCGCAACAGGGCCTGGTCTTCAACAACCAGCACATTCTTGCGGTGCGTCAGATAGGCGTTGCTCGCATGCATGCCACGAGACTGCCCGACAGACGCCGTTCCTTTCCCTGCCATGACATACATAAAGTGCCCCTTTCCGGACCGAATAAAAAGTGGGGAACACCAAAGATCATGTTTCCCGATCCTTCAAACGCGTCATGCAGGCGATGTTTGCAGAATTATGAAAATTCTTCCGCCATCAACTAAGGAACAAGTGGAGCGGCCAACCCACCTGGCCCCACATCTGCCGCGACAGCAAGCCCGCCGATACCCCACGTTCCGTCCGGCTTTTGAAGCAGAAGCGGAGCGCCGCTTACTCCTTTTGTCGCCTCGCAATCGTGATGGACAAGACCACTGACTGTCACTCCGTTGATATGACAGTCCAGATCGCCGAAAGGCACTTCGTTTCTATCTTGCGAATACCCAACCAGCATTGCCCTTGCGCCATCCTGCACAGGAATCGCCGGGAGAAGATCCCGCGTCGCGATGACTGGTTCCGACAGCAACAGTGTTGCCCGATCACTGGCCCCGGTAGCGGATTCGTTTTTTGGGTCGTATCCGGGTGGGATAATGAATCGCACAACATGAGCATGTTGGCGGTATGAGCCCCGCGAGTATCCCATCAGCACATGAACATCGCTCGGCCGTATGTAAGTGTGCATTTTCGGCAGCCAGAGACAGTGAGCTGCCGTCATGACCACATTGGGAGCTACGGCAAAACCCGTACATTTAACGCCGAGTTCAGTCTGTACACGCCCCAGAATTCGCCAGGGCGCCGCACGGACGTCAATCAGTTCACGTCTGGCCCCGTCCCCAAGACCGGGCAGAGACGGAAGAGGCTGCGCACAGACCGTTCCTACCACCAGCAGTCCTAGAAAACAGGGCCAGTATTTCATTCCAGATTGTCCGGACCGAATGCGTCAGGCAGCAATTCCGCGAGGGTACGTGTCAGGAGCAAAGCTCCTGAGGGCGAAATCATGTGCACTTTCAGATCAGGCAGGCCGAATTCACGGAGTTTCTGCCGACAGCCACCGCACGGTGTGCAGGGTTGATCTCCACCACCTACAATCACGATTTCCTCAATGCGTCGTCCCCCGGCAAGAATCATGGCCGAAATGGCCCCCCCTTCAGCACAGGTTCCAAGCGGATAGGCTGCATTTTCGACATTACAGCCTGAATGAACCACGCCCTCACAGCGCAGGGCCGCGCCAACCTGAAAGCGGGAGTATGGCGCATAGGCCCGGGATCGGGCTTCAAGAGCCCGGGAGATCAGTTCTTCCATCATAATTCAGACACTAGCGCCTGTGTGAACAGCTTGGAACATCCAAGCGTCCACGATACGGTAGGAAGATCATGAATGCTCTCTCTTCCGAACCCACGCTCAACGACCTTCTGACAAGCCGCCCTCCTCTGGAGGTCAATGCGCGCGATGGTCTTCTTTTTGAAGGCGTGCCTCTGCATGTCATCGCCGCCGTAGCAGGAACCCCCTGCTGGATCACGGGAGCAGGCACTCTGCGTCGCCGTGCAAACGCGCTCAAAGCTGCTTTTGAAGCCCGCAAGTTGCCGGTGCATTTCCATTTCGCGATGAAATCACAGGATCATCAAGCCACACTCACGATCCTCCGCGAATGTGGCTATGGCGTGGACATCGTGAGCGGTGGAGAGATGACCCGCGCGCTACATGCCGGGATCAAGCCGGATGGAATCGTCTTTTCAGGCGTTGGAAAATCGGATCTTGAACTTCACGCAGCAGTGGAACACGGCATCCGGCAGATCAATGTCGAGAGCGTGGAAGAGCTTTATCGCCTGAACGATATTGCACGGGCCTGTGGCAAGATCGCTCCGGCAGCACTCCGCGTGAACCCGGATGTCGACGCACAGACGCATGACAAGATCAGCACGGGCCGCGCAGGAGACAAGTTCGGGATTGAACATCGTCGCGCGGTTGAACTGTACGCCGAAGCTGCTGCTTTGGAGCATGTGGAGCTTGTCGGCCTGGCGGTTCATCTTGGCAGTCAGATGCTGACGGCCGAGCCATTTCGCCAGGGTTATTCCCGTCTGGCCGATATGGTTCGGGAAATTCGTGCCCTAGGGCATACCGTCAAAACAGTGGACTGTGGCGGTGGGCTAGGCATTCGCTATCAGGATGAAATCGCTCCACCTCCGGAAATGCTGGCCGGTGTCATTGCCGAAACACTTGGAGACCTTGGGGTAGAGCTCAGCATTGAGCCCGGCCGCTGGCTTTCTGCACCAACCGGAATTTTGCTGTCCCGCGTGATTGAAACAAAAGCTGGCAATCCGGATTTCGTCGTGATCGACGCGGCAATGAACGATCTCGCCCGTCCTGCGCTTTATGATTCTTGGCACGGTATTCTGCCCGTCGCTCCGGCGGCATTCAACGATGCACTCAAACCGTGGGACGTGGTGGGACCAGTCTGTGAAAGCAGCGATATCTTTGCCAAGGACCGGGTTCTGCCCGCTTCCCTGAAGCGCGGAGATCTTGTCGCCCTTCTGGACACGGGAGCATACGGATCCGTCATGAGTTCGACCTATAATTCCCGGCCGTTTGCTGCGCAGGTTCTGGTCGATAATGGTCGCTGGGAGATCATTCGCCAGCGCCAGAGCGTCGAAGACCTGATCGCCGCAGAAACTATTCCGGACTGGCTCCTGCCCGCCCATGGCTGATTCGTTTGCCGCAGCAGCTCGCCTAGCTTCCGTCCGCCGTCGCGCTCGACGCGTTCTGTGGTGGGAACACGCCTGGCCAGCTCTGCGCTGGTCTTTGCTTCTCGCGGCATTCTATCTGCTGGCCTGTCTGGCCCGCATTCCCCAGTCATTGCCTGACTGGTTACACGCTCTTTTCGAGCTCACAGTCTTAGGGACTGCCTTCTGGCTGGGCATCAAAGGCCTGCGTGCTATCCCGCAGCCTACGGATGCTCAGGTTGATCGTCGGATCGAGCGCGACTCTCGCCTGGCCTATCAGCCCCTTCTGACCTTAGCAGACCGCCCCGCCTACGCAGCAGATGGCGAACAAGGCGCCATCTGGACGCAGCACGTTCAACGTGTAGTTTCCTCTCTAGGACCGCTTAAGGTCAGCCTGCCAAAGCCAGACGTCACGACGCAGGAAAAACTCGGGCTTGCCTCTATAGTCGCAGCCCTTGCCATTGCGGCCGTTCTGAGCGGCTCACATTCCCAATCCCGCTTGCACGCTGGCCTTGTGCCCGGTGTCGATGACGACAGTATTCCGCTCCCGTCCGTTCAGGCCTGGATCGACCGACCATCCTACGCTCCCGGCGCGCCAGTGTTTCTGTCTCAAACGCAGCAGGGCAATCCCATCCACGTTCCTCAGGGTGCCATTCTGAATGCGACCATTACAGGCACATCCGGGCGTCCGGTTCTTCGGGGGGCGACCTCCATCAGTCATGACCGTCTGGACGAACAGAGCTGGAGCGAAAAAGCCACGTTGCAGCAGACCGGCACGGTCACGCTAAAAGCCCGCGGCCGCACGCTGGGTTCATGGCGCGTGAACGTCGAGCCGGATCTGCCCCCAGTCGTAGCCTGGGACGGAAAACCCGCTCCCCAGAAAGATGACTGGCGCACCAGCCTTCCCTGGCACGTTCAGCAGACTTATGGCGTAGCCTCTCTGGAAGCGGAAATCCGACTGCCTGACCTGCCCAAAGGCCGCGTCGTGCGTGTTCCAGTGCCACTGAATGGACACCCCAAAGATGCGAAGGGAGAGGCACGCCCAGATCTTTCTTCGGACCCGTTTGCCGGAATGGAAGTCGAAGGCCGCCTTCATGCCGTTAGTGTTTCCGGCCGGGAAAACCACAGTGCTTTTGTACGCTTCCACCTAGGTTCCCGGAAGTTTTCGGACCCACTGGCACGAGCCATTGTCGCATTGCGTCGCCGGTTGATGCTGGGACAGGAACGTCCGCAGCAGGCGGCAGACGAACTGAAGCTCCTGACGCAGACAACGGATGTCCTCGCCCTCCTCGCCCCACTTGGCCTCGATATTGCTTCCCTGCAGTCCAATGCTCCTGAAGGAGCGGCGGAACAGGTGCCAGGGCAGCTTTGGGCACTAGCTCTGTATCTCGATGATCTCCGTCGGGACGGGCCGGAAATTGCGGATGCAGCCGCGGCCGTCCGGGCAGCACAGCAGAGTGTTCAGCAACAGCTCGATCACATGCAGTCTCTGGGAGATAAAGGCCATACTCTGGTTGAACAGGAAGAGCTTCAGAAGCGCACGAAAGCTCTCAAGGACGCCCTTAATCACCGCATGCAGCTTCTTTTTCAGAAGGCAGCCCAGAGCGGCATCATGATGCCGCAATCCGGCACAAGCTCTGCTGATCCATGGTCGGATCAGATGCAGCGCCTTCAGAACGATGCATCGCAGGGGCATGGGGATGAAGCATTACGTAAACTCCAGCAGATGGAAGACATGGCCGAGCATATGCGTCAGGCCACGCCGGAAGATCTGAAAGCCCTCGCGGCTCAGATGAAGGCTCAGGAAGAGGCACGCGCACAACGTGCCGCCCTCCATGATCTGGTTCATCGGGAAACGACCCTGCTGGATCATGCACAGTCCCGTTTGTCTGCTGCCCGCAAGGCCGCTCTGCCGCCTGACCAGCAGGACGGCCATGAAGACATCAGCCAGATGTCTACAGCCGATTTGCTGCGCCAGCTTGGAATGCAGCCTCCGCCAAATATGGAACAGTCAGCATCTCCAAAACCGGCAGCGCCTGTTGATCCTGCGACAGTCGCGGCGCAGTCGCCTGAACGCCGCGCAGATCATGCCTTTCAGCGTGCACTCTCTCGCGTGGATGAAATTCTTGGCCGTCGGGTAAAAGACCTGACAGGCAAGCCTGCCACTGCGTTCGACAAGGCAAAAGCGGATATGCAAGATGCCCGCAAGGCCTTGGCAGACCGTAAGGATGATCAGGCACTTACGGCAGAACAGAAGGCTCTCGCGGATCTGTCTGAGGCCGGAAAGCAGATGCGCCAGAGCCAGAAGTCCGGCGGATCTGGCCAAGGTAAAGGCGGAAGCCTGAGTTTCATCCCATCCATGGGTGGTGGTGGCTCTGGGCAACAGCAGCATGGCAAGGCTGGACAGCAGGGTGACGGAGGCGATCAGCCTGACGCCGGGGATGATGACGACGGGGACGAAGACCGCAAGGATCAGGATCCACTGGGCCGCAAGCTCGGCGAAGGCCAGAGCGGCAAGGATTCGGACGCCCACATCCCTGATCGTAACGCCCGTGATCGGGCACGGGATATCGAACGTGAACTACGTCGTCGCGCTTCCGACAGAACCCGCCCTCAGGGTGAACTGGACTATCTGGAACGTCTTCTAAAGTCGTTTTGAAGCCACAAAAAAAAGGTGCTCCGGATTTTCTCCTGAGCACCTTTTTTATACCGAAAACAGATATGTCTTAGGGAACGCGATAAAACGGGTTGGGGAGAAGGAAGCCCTTCTCTGCATGTCCGTCCGCAAGATCAGAAGGCTGATCTCCCAGGCTTGCAATGATCGTATACCCCTTGGCCTCGATGGCAGCGCGCGCTGGTGCCTTATAGTGCGCCGCATACCCATGAGATGTCATTGGGCGTAGATCCAGCCCGTCCCAATGCTTGATTCCCGCCAGATGAAGATTGCGTGCCGTCGCTTCACGCTCGTCTTCATGACGGCCTGTGATGAAGAACACAGCGACATGATTTCGCTCGGCTTCATTAATCAGAGCCAGGGTGGAAGCGAACGCCGGAGCACGGCCGCTCTTTTCCCAGGCAATCGCCCCGCAAGGGCCTTTCGGCAGCGCATCACAGGGACCATTGGCAATATAACCAAAGTTGTCCGCACGGATCTCGTCCCAATTGGAGAGTGTCGTCTCGTCAATATCGAGAACAATAGCTGGCTTGTGCACCTGAGGCGCCCGCTCGGACACCCAGTGACGAGCCTGTGCGATCACCGTGTCAAAATCGTGCTGGTAGTCACCACTATCGTGATACGCGCTGGCAGCCATGACAGCGTCACCAACGTTGGCAGGCTGCTCGGCGTAAGCTGCAAATGGCGTGAGAGCCGCACTGAAGAAAAGCCCGGTGGCGAGCAGAAAGGAACGGGTCATGGCGGGGCCACCTTTCGCGAAAAGAGAACAAGACCGACCCCAACCAGGGCCAGAGCCGTTCCGATAACGGAAACACCGGGATAACCCAACCCCATGGACAGGGCGACACCACCCAGAGCGGCCCCGATCGCATTGCCAAGATTGAAGGCACCGATATTGACCGAGGATGCCAGGGCTGGTGCATCGTGAGCAGCCTGCATGACCCGCATCTGAAGAGCTGGCATCAAGGCAAATGTCGCCGCGCCCCAAACGAGTGTTGCGATCAATGCACCTGGGACGGTTTGAGCCACCCAGGGGAAGAGCAGCATGACGGCACCCAGAATGGGAAAAAACATCAGCAGACTGCCATCCAGAGAACGATCCGCGCTGCGGCCACCAATCGCATTTCCGATGGAGAATCCAACGCCCGTCAGCATCAGGGCAACCGTGATGACCAGTGGGCTGGCATGCGTGATGTGCTGAAGAATAGGCGTGATGTACGTGTAGAGCACGAACATGGCCCCTGCCCCGATGGCCGTCGTGGTCAAAGCGAGCAGAACATTCGCCCTCAACAGCGCCTTGAGTTCACTGGCAACGTCTGGAACAGGACCAGCCTCACGGGCCGGAAGAGCCAGTTGCACGGCAATCATGGTCAGAACGCCCAGAATGGCCGTCACACCAAAGGCCATATGCCAGCCGAAATTCATGCCAAGCCACGTGGCAGCCGGGACGCCGATAATGTTGGCGACCGTCAGCCCCATGAACATTGTTGCAACGGCACTCGCCCGGCGCTCTGGCGCAACAACGGCAGACGCTTCGACAGCGCCCAGCCCGAAGAACGCACCGTGCGCCAGACTGGTCAGAACGCGTGAAGCGAACAGAAGCTCATAGCTTCCTGCAACGGCAGACAGGAGGTTCCCCGCAACGTAAAGCCCCATCAGGAGCGTCAGGGCGAATTTCCGACGAAGTCTTGCGAGAAGAAGAGTTATGAAAGGCGCGCCGACCATCACGCCTACAGCATAGGCCGTTACAAGTCCGCCCGCTTTCGGGACAGTAACCTGAAGGCCCTGTGCAATGACAGGCAGAAGACCCATCGGAGTGAATTCGGTGGTTCCGATGGCGAACGCGCCCACGGCCAGCGCCAATAAAGGCCAGTTCACGGGCAATCTCCGGGATTAACAAGTGTTCGAGGATGATCGAACCATGCCAGTCCCGAAGGCAGAGAACAAGATGGAGGGTTACATCATCCCGTTCATGTGCATGCCCGGCTCCATGCCGTCCATATGCATGCTCTTGTGTTTTGGATCATCAATCTTGCACTTGTGATCCTGAACTTCCTCACCGGATGCACGGTCCAGAGCATGAGCGACATCGTCGAGAATGACGAAGCCACCATGATGGCCCGGTGTCACCACGATCGTATGATCACCCATATTCTCCGCACCGATCAGCCGGAAAGGCGACTGATCAAGGGTCTGCACCAGCTTGGCACGATACGGATGACCGTAAAGGGAGACCGGGGTCCAGTCCTCACCAATCATGTTCTTGTCAATTTCCCCACGGACATAGGGCGTCAGACAGTCAATATGAATGTGGAGCTGGTCCTGCGTCCGGCCATCACGGGAATTAATAGCCAGCGAAAGGTGATCGTCTGAAACGGGAAAACCATATCCCTCAGACACCCGGTGACGTTCGGCCCAAGCTTCGGAGAAATAGTTTGGCGTGTCAGTCTGAAGCAACGAAGGATCTTCGATCCCAGGCACTTTTCGCGTGGGGATGAGCAGATACTGACCATGCCCGGCCAGATCTTTCAGAAGAGCATAACCGTCCTGCGGATCATACACTGCACACGGATGATGCTGGGCATCCTTCGCGCAACGGCTTCCAACAAGCTCCCACAACTTGTTACGGTCATGCCCAGGAACCTTGCCACAACCGACAAGGCCGGCCCCAATCGTGAGGGCCGCACACAGTCCCAATGCAGCCTTAGTCCCGATCTTCATTCTCAAACTCATTCTTCCCTTACCTGAGCCTCAAGCTGCATGGCTGCGGCCAATCGTTCAAAGCGTCGACGGACTGCACTTCCTGCTGCACGCACACTCCGTGCACCGAGGATCAGCACAAGCTGAGGTTCTTCCACCAGCAGGCGGCATTCTTCCAGCAACACTTCCGTTCCCGCGCACAGCGTATAGGCCAGACGCAGCGCCAGACCCAGCTTCACAGCACGATCAATTTCAGAGCGGGACAGAAGGCGGCGCGAGGGCTCAATCAGTGGAGCGTCCATCGCCACTTCATAACGCACGGCCAGGGTCAGGCCGATAAATGCACGGGCCGTGTGTTCGAACCCCACGCCGTGACAATGCATCACACGCTGATAGGTCTGTTCAGCACGATATTCCGGATGATCGTATGATCCGATATCCGAGAGGGTACAGGTCAGTTGACGCAGACGCTTCTGGGACGGTGTTTCACCCCGGAAAATCGGTGTCGTCCAATCCACGAGCGCCTTGGAGAGCGTCACGCTTCGCGCCAAACGGTCCGCCATTTCCTCCGCCAGCGTCGTCATGGGATCCTCCCCGGCGACAGAGGAGGCGACGTGTCGCATGTACCAGCCTTCCCGCAGGCCGTCCACGCTGAAGACCACTTTGGACGGACGAACACGTTCCATCAGGCACTTGAGGACGACCGCAGCGAAGGGCGCATCACCCAACCGCTTGCGTGGGGCATTTGGCAGTTTTTCAAGAGTTCGTTTTGAGGCACCGATGACCCAATCCGACATCTCCCGTGCTTCACCCTCAGAAAGCGTGAAGAGATGGACAAGATTCAGAGGATACTGCGTCCGTGCAATCTGAAGACGTGCCAGAGCCCGGAACGCTCCGCCGACCAGATACAATGGGCGGCCACTCATACCCGGAAGCCAGTTGACCTCCTGAAGCATTTCAGAGGCAATCCGCTCAGCTTCCAGCAGAACACCCTTCGCCCGATCCTGAAGACGAATGACGCCAAGCTTGGTTGTCAGGGCTTCATAATATTGTCCGTCAGCAACATGGATGAGCTCCAGTGAGCCGCCGCCGATATCCGCAACCAGACCATTGGCTTCCGGCAGCCCGCAGAGAACACCACGGGCCGCATAATCTGCTTCCTCAGTGCCTTCGAGCACACGGATGGCTACACCAGGCATTCTTGCACGGATGGCAGAAACGAAGTCAGGCCCGTTGGAGGCGTCACGCACAGCCGCTGTGGCCAGAACTTCGAAAGGTTCCGCTCCCATGGCCCGTGCGACTGTGTGGAACCGGCCCAACACGTCCATCGCCAGGGTAACGCCCTCGTCGTTCAGACGACCCGTTGCATCCAGACCGCGCCCCAGCTTGAGTGTCACTTTCTCATTGAAGATGGGGAGCGGATTGCGCGCTACGCCTTCGAAGACCACGAGCCGAACGGAGTTGGACCCGAGATCGACGATGGCGGAGCGCTGTGCAGATGATGACATGAGGTTTCAGTCTTCCAGAATCCGGTCAGGCCGTTCGCGCGGGCGATGGGCCTCCGGAAGAGCTTTTTCCCGTGCGGCCGACCCACGGCCAGACAGGGAGGGATTGTTCATGAAGTACTCGTGTGCGGAGAACGGGTGTGCACCAGGAGACACCCGATGCCAACGCCCGTCCTTGGAAAGCGTCCAGCTCTGAAGGTTGTCCTTGATATTCATGGTCATGATCTGGCCGAGAATCTGCGCGTGGACGGTTGGGTTGGTGATAGGCACCATTGCTTCTACCCGCCAATCCATGTTTCGCACCATCCAGTCCGCGGAAGAAATGAAAACTTTTGCCTTATGCGACGGCATCCGGTGACCATTTCCAAACGCAAAGACACGCGCATGCTCCAGAAAACGGCCGACAATGGACTTGATGTCGATGTTGTCAGACAGCCCCGGCACACCCGGGCGAAGGCAACAGATTCCACGAATGATCCCAACGATCTTCACACCGGCCTGCGACGCTTCGTAAAGCAGGTCGATCAGTTCAGCATCGACCAGACTGTTCATTTTCAGCCAGATCCGGGCGGGACGGCCTGCTTTCGCGTGAGCGATTTCATCACGGATGAGCTGTTCAAGGGTGGAACGGATCGTCATGGGAGAGAAGGCTAACGCGTCCATTTTTTCCGGCGTGGCATAACCGGTCATGTAATTGAACAGCCGCGCAGAGTCTGACGCAAGTTTTGGATCGCAGGTGAAGAACGACAGATCCGTGTAAATCCGGGCCGTAATGGGATGATAGTTCCCGGTCCCGAAGTGGGCGTAAGAACGCAGTGTTCCGTTTTCACGACGCACCACAAGGCTCAGTTTCGCATGCGTTTTCAGATGCGCGAACCCGAAAACAACCTGTACGCCAGCCGCTTCCAGCGCACGCGAAAGACGAATATTGGCTTCCTCGTCGAACCGGGCACGCAGCTCAACCATGGCCGTGACGGATTTTCCAGCTTCCGCCGCCTCTATCAGAGCATGAACGATCGGACTATCGCGTGAGGTCCGATACAGCGTCTGCTTAATGGCCAGCACATTCGGATCACGCGCAGCCTGCCGCAGGAACTGCACAACCACATCGAAGCTCTCGAACGGGTGGTGGACGACAATGTCCTTAGCCCGGATCGCTGCGAAGCAGTCTCCATCATAATCCAGAATGCGTTCCGGGAAGCGTGGGCTGTACGGTGGGAAAACCAGATCCGGGCGGTCATCCACAATCAACTGCTTCAGATCTACAACGCCCACAAAATTGGGCATGACCACGACATCTTCGTCACCAACACCCAGCTCTTCACCCATTTCGCGCCCGAGCGTTTCAGGGAGCTTGTGATCAAGAGCCAGATGAATACCGACGCCACGACGGCGCTGCTTAAGCGCTGTTTCATAAGAACGAACGAGATCTTCCGCCTCGTCCTCAAACTCGACGTCCGTATCACGGATAATCCGCAGGACACCGGCCGCACCAATCATGAGACCGGGGAAAAGGCGATCTGCAAACAGGCTGATCAGGTCTTCAAGCAGGATGAAGCGGATTTCACCCGTAGCGTCCTTGCCTTCACCAACCCGGGACGGAAGGCGCAGGAAACGCGGTACCTGTGCGGGAAGCAGGATCAGCCCGTCCATGACGTGCTTGCCCGAGGCGGGGTCTTTGAGCCGCATCACCAGCGCCAGCCCCATGTTCGGAATAAACGGCAGCGGATGAGACGGATCAACGGCCAGCGGTGTCAAAACCGGGAAAACACGCTCATCAAACAGGGCTGAGAGCTGTGCGAGATCCGTAGCGTCCAGGCTTTCGGTCGACAGGATGGAAATACCGGCCTCTTTCAGCTCACCTTCAAGCTGATGCCAGACGCGCTGCTGCTCTGCGAGAAGGAACCGGGCTTTCTGACGCACAGCCGAAAGCTGCTGAACAGGCGTTGCTCCATCCGGGCTGCGCACAACCATGCCTTCACGGACCTGCCCTACCAGCCCCGCAACACGGACCGAGTAGAACTCATCAAGATTACTGGCGCTGATGGAGAGAAAACGGACACGCTCCAGAAGCGGATTGCGCGAACTTTCGGCTTCTTCAATGACGCGTTGATTAAAGTCGAGCCAGGAAAGCTCCCGGTTGATGAACCGCGCTGGGGATGTTGGCATGTCAGCATAGTCTTCAGCTGTCGGAACAACCATTCTGCGCCGCCGGGCCCGGGTTGCGGCTGGCGTCAGATTCCCCTCTCGCGGCTGGTTGCGCGAACGTCGACGGGGAGTTGGCTTATTATTTTCAGTCGTCACGATGGTCTCTTCCGGGAAGCTCGAACCAAAACCCGTTTAAGATCAAGGCTTGGGAGAAGTGTGTCAAACGTAGGTTTTATGTCATTCCTCTGACATATCAGGCATCAGAAGATCGGGAAGCATTTCTCGCGCAAGCGCCCGTGTAATTGCAGTTCCACGTGCGAGAGCCGCATCATCCAGTCGCTCAACCGCCGAAACCAGAGCATTTCCCGTGCGCGGCAGATGACGCCAAAGCCATTCCGTAACGGACTGCGAAACAACGAGCTGACGATCCGCCAGAAGAGAAAGCAGCAACGTTGCACGCAGATCGTCTTCCGGCTCTCCCGTGGCCGTCGTTGCGGTCGCACGGAGCCGGCTTCCCAGATCTGGCAGGGAGACATGGCTGCGTGACGGTGGAAGGCGCCCAACCATCAACACCCGGTCCCCCTGCGTCAGCGCGTCATTCAACAGATGGAGCATGGTTGCCTCATCGCCGGGCGAATCGGCGTTATCAATCGCAAGGTTTCCCCTTACGCGAATGCGCCCTCCGGAAGAGGCGTGAGAAAACAGGCGTGCATCCAGAATGGTCGCATCATGCTCCTGCGCCCAGACAGATAACAAATGGGTTTTTCCCGTGCCCGCTGGCCCCCAGAGCCACAATCGGCCATCAGGCCACACTTTGCGTGAAAGCCATGCGCGCGCAGGCGCATTTGAAGGGCTCGTGATGAAGCGTTCAGCTGTCATCGCGGTCGGACGACGCAGAGGAAAGGCCATCTGAGGTCCGGCATCGCTTATGGCGTGCCCTTCCTGTCCGTCCTGTTTTGTCATCCCTCATCCCTTTTCATGCCGTTACGCCTTCAATTCAAGCGTTCCGCCCGCGTGCAGGATGCTCTAGAACGGCGTCACGTCAACCAGCGGGAAGCTTCATCATGACCGATCAGCCCGACACCTCACAGGGCGCCAGCTATGCACAGGCTGGTGTAGACATTGCAGCAGGCGATGCCCTGGTCGATGCCATCAAGCCCGCAGCCAAAGCCACGAACCGTCCTGGCACTATGGGCGGACTGGGCGGCTTCGGTGCCCTGTTTGATCTGAAGGCTGCCGGTTTCACCGATCCGGTCCTTGTCAGTTGCACAGACGGCGTGGGCACGAAACTCATGGTCGCGATCGAAGCCGGCAAGCATGATGAGGTCGGAATTGACCTCGTGGCCATGTGCGTGAACGATCTGGTCGTTCAAGGCGCAACCCCGCTGTTCTTCCTCGACTATCTGGCGACCGGCAAGCTCTCCATTGAAGATGCCTCAACGGTCGTGAAGGGCATCGCACATGCCTGCGCAGAGTCCGGCTGTGCGTTGGTCGGTGGCGAAACCGCAGAAATGCCAGGTATGTATGCACCGGGACATTATGATCTCGCCGGCTTCAGTGTCGGCGCGGCAGAACGCGGCGCCCTCCTTCCCGCAGGCATCCGCGAAGGCGACGCACTGATCGGAATGCCCTCCTCAGGCGTTCACTCGAATGGCTTCTCTCTGGTTCGGGAAGTTGTTCGCCGTTCAGGCCTCGGCTGGAACGATCCTGCTCCCTTCTCTGAAGGGCATACACTCGCTGAAGCCCTGCTAACACCAACGAAGCTGTATGTTCGCAGCGTGCTGGATCTGCACGCCAAGGGCCTGCTCCATGGCTGCGCGCACATTACCGGCGGCGGCCTGCCGGGCAATCTGCCGCGCGTCCTTCCGGAAGGTCTGGGTGTTCGCATTGACGGTTCGTCGTGGGTCGTCCCATCCGTATTCCGCTGGATGGCAGAAACCGGAAATGTTTCAGCTGATGAAATGCTCCGTGTCTTTAACTGTGGCATTGGCATGGTTCTCGTCACTCCTGAGCCAGAGCGCGTTCTGGCTGAACTGGAAGCCCGCGGAGAAAGCGCTTTCCAGATCGGTGAAGTTGTCCGTTCCGACGAGGCTTATGCCCTGACGGCACCGGTCTCCTTCGCATGATGCAGAAAATGCCCATCGCTGTGCTTATCAGCGGGCGTGGCAGCAACATGCGTGCACTGATCGAGGCCTGTGAAAGGCCGGATTTTCCGGCTCGGATCGTACTCGTGCTCAGCAACAAGCCGGATGCGGCTGGTCTGGAGGTCGCCCGCGCGGCCGGTCTCCAGACGGCGGCCATTGACCACAAGGCGTTCGGGAAAGACCGCGAAGCTCATGAACGCAAAGTGGATGCCGCCATCCGCGCTTCTGGAGCCCAACTCGTCTGCCTTGCCGGATATATGCGTGTCCTGACGCCTTATCTCGTCAACGCCTGGGATGGCCGGATGCTCAACATCCACCCTAGTCTGTTGCCAGCATTTCCAGGACTGCACACGCATGAGGCTGCCATTGCTGCCGGCGCAACCGAACACGGTTGTACTGTCCACCTCGTAACTGCCGGGGTAGATGAAGGGCCTATTCTTGGGCAAGCGCGTGTGCCGGTTCTGAAGAGTGACACGCCCGATACACTTGCTGCACGCGTACTGGAACAGGAACATGCCCTGTATCCTTCGGTTCTACAGAACTACATCAACAGACAGTAAGCAGACGGCGGGATGAACAGAAATTTCTTCTTTCATCCCGCTCCTCATTTTATCTGGGCACTGTGTACTAAAGACACCTCTCAGTTAAATGCCCTGCCGATAATGACCGCAAAAAACGCTCAGCACTTCCAAAACTCAGTTTTATAATTTGCGGATTGCCTTACTCTGAGTGGGTGCATATGAGCCCGGATGGCAGTCGGTCATGTGCCCCAACAAGGAAATAAGCACTGATATGAAGTCCGTTTCGTCATTTTTTGCGTTCTGCAAAACAAATCTGCGGCTTCTTGAACTCGCTTATCTTCTCGCAATTGCCGTTATCGGCGTTTTTCTTGTGTACCGCGTCACGCCGGTTAGTGGCGTAGATGAAGAATTCCATTTTTACCGCGCGCAACAGATCGCTCAGGGAAATCTTCTGGCACAGCGTTATTCGGGGCATATGTTCGGGGGTGGGCTCGACACCAGTATGCTGACCTGGGTGCGCTATTTCAATGCAAACCGGGACCAGCACAAGCCTTCTGACAGCAATGTCGCTGCGCAGATTGCAAAGGATCGGGAGAACTCCAAAAGAGACCGGGAAGTCGTTCATTTCCCCTCGACCGCTTCATATTCCCCACTGATGTATATTCCCTCCGCCGCCGCCATGATAATCGCCAATGCCGGACATGGCGGCGTGGATACAAGATATTACGCTGGTCGTTTAGGGAATCTGTTTGGATACATCGGGATGCTCGCACTCGTCCTTGCGGTGCTGCCCGTAGGGCGACTGTCTGTCCTTGCCCTGATGACCACGCCAACAAGCCTCCATCTGGCGACAACATATAGCGCCGATCCTGTCACCAATCTGGGATCAATGCTGTTCCTCGCCTGCTGCCTACGGGCCCGGATGGCCACTCCCGAAGACCGGAAAATCTGGATCCGGCTGATTATCGCTTTGGCCGCTCCGCTGGGGCTTTTCAAATTAACCTGCAGTTTTCTAAGTCTCGGCTGCTTTCTTGTGCCGACGAACTCCTTTCCGACCCAGAGAAAATATATCCAATTCTGTATGACGGTCGTCGGATTGAGCCTTGTCTCCGCCGTTGTCTGGAACGGAATTTACCCATTCACGCCTGCGCATTACTGGAATACGGGAGGAGATCCTAAAGTCCAGATCCTGACCATGCTGAAGCACCCATGGTCTTTTGTTCGGGAAATCGCTGAAACTTACCGTGTTGGCTCGCACTGGTGGTGGGAGGACGCATGGGGACGTTTTGGCGGCGGCCCAGTGCCACTTTTCTTCAAGATTGGTGAAGGCACTGGGTATATAGCTATAGCTCTAATTGTTCTAATGGCTCTCGCTGACAAACGGCCCATTGCTAGTCCACGGTCCGGAGCAATCCTGATTGCGCTTGGTGCGCTTTATTCGCTCTTAACCCTTCTGGCATTCTACGTTGGGTTCTCTCACCTTGGAGAGGACACTGTCAGCGGCCTTCAGGGACGTTATTTTTATATAAGCTGTGCTGCTATTCTAAGTGGCGTTCTGTTGTTCCTGCCGCGCCAGAACAAGACGTATCAAACAGTCTGTGCGGGCCTTTTAGGCGCCTATTTCGTTTGCGTTGCGCATGTCTGCATTGAAGCAACCGGCATTTATGCGCGTCTTTGGAATTAACCCATAGAAATCCAAGGGGTCGGCTACTTCTTTCGCGGAAACCGTCCCCTCACTATTAAATGGTCCCGGCAATTACCAATACCGCGCCAGTATCGTCTGAACGATAGCGCCAAATCCTACCCATAGCCCCACCGTAAGAAGCGCAATTTCCACGGCTTTTGCTTTAGCAACGGACAGAAAATGGGGCGTTGATACGAAAGGAAAGATCAGCACTGAGAAAATGGCCGAAGGGATATAATATCTCCCCTGAAGACCGCCAATATAACTGTCACCGACGGGGGTCCAGATAAGATAGAGAGAAAGGCTGACAGTGCTGACAGTCCCAATGGATACACAAAATATGAGCGCCTTTCTCAGCAGCTCTTCTCTTCCAATTTTTCCTGTCAGGTAAAGACAAGAGAAAATACCTGCGAGAATGAAAAACATGACTTCGAACTGGTAAAACCAGTCTGGAAGTCGTGCATCAAGCCATCCCAGAACACCGACAAACTGACCCATTAAGGAATGAACAGAAACCCTGACTGTGTGCAGGAGTACTGTGATTGTTTTGAACGGGTGAGAAAGAACGAAATGTAGCTGACGCGCCGCATCAACGTCATCTAACGAGCGAAAAGGGATCTTCGTTGAGTGAACGCCCATAACCGACCATGCCAGAGCAGCAAGTGCGGCAAACACACACGCACCCGCAGCCGAGCGCCAGGCTGCCCATGGAGCAATGATCAGCGGTAGAAAAGCGATAAGAATATAAGGCGGCTTGGATGCAATAATGCATCCCATCAGAAGCGCGAGTGTCGGCCAGAACCATCTGTTCTTGCAGAAATCATCATTTAATCGAGTCATAAGAGCCGTACAGACTGCACAGGCTGCGATCAAAGGCCCATCCTGAGAGCAGGACGCGAACAACGACAGCGACATCGGCATTGAGAGAAATGCCGCAATAATCAGTCGTCCCTGACGGACAATCGCAAGGGCGAACATTCCGGCAAGGACGCAAAAGACGGCGTTGGACAGGCGCGCCAGATAAAAGGACTTTAGAATGTCTTCATGAAGTCTTTTGCCGACTTCAATCCCCACCACTGATGGAAAATAAAAGATCGGAGAATAGATCACCGTGTTTGGAAAGCCTGCTTCCCGCTTCGGACTTTTCCAGCTTAACGGTGCGCTGCCGAAGATACGGTTCCAGTCTACTTTCCGTTCATATCGACCTTTGAGATCATCATATCTGTAAGCGAATACAACGCTGTCTTCAGGAATGACACCACCGCTATCAGAGGCACTGAAACGATGGCCGATCAACTGTCCCTGAGAAATCTGTATGGCTCTCTGAAAATGATTTGGCTCATCTGCGACCTGTAATGGCGGGGTCGCAATCACCAGAAACATCAGGCAGGCAGAGACCAGAAGTCCCCAGACGATAGCCAGCGGATATTTGTAAAGGAAAGAAGTTGTAGCGTCGTTGCCCACAGATCGAACCATGCCTCTCTTCCATCATCATGCCGCAGAGTGGGCCTGGATGACAGCGGAACCGGGAACGTGTGAAGGCTGACCAGTCGGGGCGTTCAGATACCGTCCCAAATCATTGGAAATGGAGAGCCACAGAGCCTGCGGCTCTCCATTGGCAGAACCCAGACCTTACGGCAGGATTTCTGTCTCAGCGAAGAAGAAAGCGATCTCGTTCTTCGCGTTCTCAAGGCTGTCAGAACCGTGCACGGAGTTTGCTTCGATGCTTTCAGCATAAAGCTTACGCACGGTGCCCTCAGCTGCATCAGCCGGGTTCGTTGCGCCCATGACTTCACGGTGCTTTGCAACAGCGTTCTCAGCCTGCAGAACCTGCACGACAACCGGCTCAGCGAGCATGGAGGACACGAGGCTGCCGTAGAACGGACGCTCCTTGTGAACTGCATAGAAAGCGCCAGCCTGCTTCTCGGTCAGCTGGATGCGCTTCTGAGCAACGATGCGCAGACCGGCTTCCTCGAACACGGCATTGATCTTGCCGGTCAGGTTACGCTTCGTGGCGTCGGGCTTGATGATTGAAAGCGTGCGCTCGAGAGCCATCTTTCTTCTCCTGTTGGACAAAGGGGTAAATCCCGCCGTTCCACTAGAGCAAATTCGTAGTTCCTGATAGGTCTGTCGCGGTTTTTTCACTCTTCCCGACTGATCGAGGCGCCCGTGAGCCTGCTCACCATCACTGACCTGACTCTCCGCATCGCCGGCCGTACCCTGCTGGATGGCGCATCGCTGACAGTCGACCCCGGTCGGAAAATTGGCCTCATCGGAAAAAATGGGGCTGGAAAATCAACACTTCTTGGCGCGATTGCAGGGGATATTGCCCCGGATGGGGGCACCATCACGCTTGCAAATCGGGCCACAATGGGCCGCGTAAAGCAGGAAACACCATCTGGTGACACCTCGCTGATCGACACTGTGCTCGAAGGCGACATCGAGCGCGCGGCTCTCCTTGCCGAAGCCGAGACTGCCACGGACCCTGCCCGTATCGCAGATGTGCATGAGCGCCTGATTGCCATTGACGCCTACACGGCCCCCGCCCGTGCCGGTGCTATCCTGTCGGGGCTGGGCTTCGATCAGGACGCGCAGCTTCGCTCGGTCTCGGACTTCTCAGGCGGCTGGAGAATGCGTGTCTCGCTGGCGACGGCCCTCTTCCTCAGCCCTGATCTCCTTCTGCTGGATGAGCCCACTAACCATCTTGATATCGAAGCCACCCTCTGGCTCGAATCCTGGCTCGCAAAATTCCCTGGTGCGGCTCTGATCGTCAGTCATGACCGATCACTTCTCGACAATACAGTCGATGCCATTGCTCATCTGGATCATCAGAAACTCAGCCTGACGCCCGGCGGCTACGACAACTTCGTGCGCATCCGGACAGAACAGGCCCTTCAGCAAAATCGTATGGCTGAGCGCATTGCAACACAGCGTGCGCATATGCAGTCCTTCGTCGATCGCTTCCGCGCGAAAGCCACGAAAGCCAAACAGGCTCAGGCCCGCCTGAAAGCGCTTGAGCGCCTTCCGCAGATTGACAGCGTAGTAGAAGACACCCCGACGCGCTTTTCATTCCCGGAACCGCAGCCCCTTCCCCCACCGATGATCACCCTCGACAATGTCAGTCTAGGGTATGATGGACGGGTGGTTCTCAAAGGGCTGAACCAGCGGCTCGATATGGAAGACCGAATCGCGCTTCTGGGCCAGAACGGGCGCGGCAAGTCCACATTCGCCAAGCTACTGGCCGGACGTCTTGATCCCATGGCGGGATCTTACAATCATTCGCCAAAGCTTAAGATCGGCTATTTTGCGCAGCATCAGGCCGATGAACTTATCCTGTCTGAAACACCGATCGACCACATGGCCCGCGCCATGCCTGACGCGACGCCGGTTGCCGTACGCTCGCAGCTCGCGCGCTTCGGACTGGATGTTAATCGCGCTGAAACCCGTGTTTCAGAATTGTCCGGCGGGGAAAAAGCACGCCTTCTTCTCGCGCTCTCCACTCGTGACGCCCCGCATCTTCTCATCCTCGATGAGCCAACCAATCATCTTGATCTTGATGCACGCGATGCCCTGATCCGTGCCCTTTCCGAATTTGAGGGCGCGGTAATCCTCATCAGCCATGACAGCCATCTGGTGGAATCCGTGGCGGATCGGTTCTGGCTGGTTGAAGACGGGACCATTGCGCCGTTTGACGGCGACATGGCGGAATACAAGGCATGGCTGGTCGAACGTGCTCGCAAGGCCAGAGCGGAAAATACGGAGCGGAACAGAAACGCCAATCGTCCGGCCTCGCAGGAGGCGTCTCAGGCGACAGCTCCCCAGAAGAAAATTGACCGCAAGGAGCTCACACGAGCGCTGGCCCCGCTCCGCCGGAAAATTCGTGATGCTGAAGCGAAGCTGGCTCAGATCAATCGGGAAAAAGAGAAAATTGAGACCAAGCTTGCCGACCCGGAGCTCTATCAGTCAGGGAATCCCGGTGAAATCGCGTCGCTGAATGCTCATCTTTCTGCTCTGAACGCGACACAGGAGAAAACAGAAGAGCTCTGGCTCGAAGCACAGGCGGAACTTGAAGATGCTTCTGCCTAACCAAAGCCGAACTTAACTGTAGCATGTGTACTCTCACGGATGTCAGCACTCCGTGAGAGTACCGTTAGATCACCTCAGCCAATTGACCCGCCTTCCCGAAGTCCATAAGCCAACACCGGCCTACAGATTCAGGATGGACCGGCTGATGCCTATTTCGTTTTCCGACCCGAAGGACCGAGACGAGAAGGAACCGCGCGCGCGCGAACTTTCAAAAATTGCCAGCCTGTTACGGATCGCCCTGACTGTGACGCTGATCCTTCTGGCCGTCTGGCTGATGAAGGATGTGCTGGCTGTTGTTTTCGCCTCAGCACTGATGGCCGTCGTCCTGCATGGCCTCGCCCGGATCGTACGGCGCCACGTCTCGTTCATCCCCTATCAGGGCGCTGTTGCTCTCGTCACAGTGATTATCCTGCTCGCACTGGCAGGCCTCGTCTGGAGCAGCGGCCCGGCGATAGGGGACCAGTTCATTCGCCTCAAACAGGCCCTTGTCCAACAGTCCGGCGATCTGAAATCGCATCTTTCAGGGTCTACTCTCGGCCAGCTTGTTCTGGATCATCTTCCAACCGCAGTTGGCGGAAATGATGCAACGTCTGGCAGCCTTGGATCACTGGGCTCCGGCCTTGCGGGGTCCGTGACTGGCATTCTCAGCAGCGCCTTTGGTGTGCTGGGCACACTGGCTGTCATTCTGATTGCAGGGCTGTACTTTGCCTTGTCGCCTGCAATTTACATTGACGGTTTTCTACGCCTCGTTCCTTCCCAGCACCGCGCATCCGCACGTGAGTTACTCATGGCGGCTGGCACGACACTCTGGGCGTGGACAGCAGGTCAGGCCCTCGACATGCTCGTCGTGGGCATTCTGTCCGGGATTGGCCTCTCTCTGATTGGCGTCCCTCTTGCGCTTGCACTCGGTGTGGTCGCTGGTATCTGCAACTTTATTCCCTATATCGGCGCCATTCTTGGTGCGGTCCCGGCCGTGCTTCTGGGCCTTTCCATGGGAAGCAAAGAAGCCCTGTTCGTGGCTATTCTTTACAGCGTGATCCAGTTCTTTGAAGGCAACGTTCTTGCGCCCCTCATCCAGCGGCGTGCAGTCCATATGCCGCCTGCCGTTGCTATTCTGTCCCAGACGGTTTTCAGCACCATTCTTGGTATTCCGGGCCTGATCCTGGCGTCTCCGATCACGGCAGCCCTGCTGGCTATGGGAGACAAGGCAACGGCCCCTCTCGATGACGAAGAACAGACCCGCCGCGACGTCGGCGAAATTTCCGAAGACGAAGCCCGGAAAGACTGAATATTTCCCTTGCTCCTGACGTAACGTCATCATTGCAGATGATGCGTCAGGAGGAAGATCAATGACTGCAAAGACCCTGACCATTGGCGAACTTGCCAAAGCCAGCGCAACAACACCCCGGACACTTCGGCATTTCGAAGCTTTGGGACTCATCAAGCCAGCCCGAGCTGAAAATGGCAGACGCGTTTACACGCTCCAGACAATCAGCACGCTGGCACACATTTTTCTTTTAAAGCGCATGGGATTTAGTCTCGCTGAGATCCGCTCCCTGGAACTGAAGCCGGCATCCCCAAAAGATATCATAGAGACCCAACTCTCCCTGCTGTCAGCACGCATGGCAGTATGAGAAAGAACAATTTCCCAACTCCGCACCACCCATAATCTAATCTCTGACCAACTCTCTGGTTCGGAGAGCCAGATTTACGATGGTCCGATGGATCTGGTAGCATTTTTCCTTCTGCTGGAGAAGGAGAAGCCATTCTACAACGAGGAAACCTTCAGCCCGTTTTTGAAAAATACTTTACTGCGGAAGAACAGATGGCGTGGCAGACGCAAATGGATCGTCACCTCCCAACTGAAGACAGAACATCCTATCAGGTGCTCTAGGAACGACTTATCGTGCGCTGTGAAGATGCTCTTGCCCGCTTGGTATCCCCATCTGCCCCAGAGGCTCAAAGCCTCGCAAGGGATTGGCTGGAACTTCAGAAGCCTTTGCAAAAGGCCGTGGGCCCGGAACTCTGGCGCAAGACGGGGACAATGTACGAAGACATGCAGGACTGGCAGACACCTGAACGACAGGCGCCTTTCAGTCCTGAAGTGTTCAGCTTTATCCGTGAGGCTGCAATTCTGCGGGCTGGAGCGCCGTGAGAGACGCGTCTTCAAAGGCGTTCATGCGGTAGGGGCCATTGTCCTCAAGCTGCACGCCGACGATGTCCGCTTGATGTTTATGCTTCCAGATGGAAATGATGACCGGATGATTGTCCGCGTTGTTCATGCGCAGGATGACCTGCCCCTTCGCGGGCGGCTGCTCCCCGCTGGGGCCCCAGGCCGTTGTGTGCGACTGAAGCCACAGATTAATGTCCTGAACTTCAGTTGCGCTCAGATCCCGGCTGACAGGAGCGACTATCTTGCCTTCAGTCACCGGCGGAAATTTCCATGCGTGAATCAGCGGCCACGCCACGAACCAGACAATACCCACTGGAATGAAAACCAGTGCACAAAAAGCCAGTAACAGCTTCTGCTCGCGCCTCATAACGTGTCTCCTGCCCAGCTTTTCAGGGCTTCCGTGATACGATCCACTTCTTCACTCGTCAGCTCTGGCTGAATAGGAAGTGCGAGAATACGTGTTCCGAGATCTTCCGAAACAGGAAGAGCCGCACCGTCATGATGCTCGCTATACGCGGGCTGATGATGGAGAGGTTTCGGGTAGTACACTGCTGTCGGCACACCCGCGGCCTTCAGGTGCGCCTGCAGGGAATCCCGTTTCGCTGCATCTGGCAGCAACACGCTGTAAATCGCCCAGGCACTTTCGCTGTCAGGCACGCGCACCGGCTGTTGAATACCTTGCGGCATGGCACGGTCATATGCGCAGGCAATGGCTTCACGCTTGGTCAGCTCATCTTCGAAAGCATCCAGTTTCGCCAGAAGAACAGCCGCCTGAATCGTGTCCAGCCGACCGTTGATGCCAATCCGCTCCACTTCGTATCGCGTCTTGCCTTCACCGTGCGTTCTCAGGGAACGATAGAGGGTGGCCAGGTCCTCATCATCCGTCAAAATAGCACCGCCGTCTCCGTAGCCGCCGAGAGGTTTGGACGGGAAAAACGATAGCGTCGTAGCACGCGCCTCGTGCCCCAAACGGCGTCCGTGATAAGAGGCACCGAAGGACTGCGCGCAGTCTGCAATGAGCGTCAGATCTTCCTGGGCCGCAAAAATTTTCAGTTCATCCCAAGGCCCAGGCTGACCGAAAAGATCCACCCCAATCAGAGCTCGCGGCTCCAGTTCCCCGACCTTCCGCACAGCGGTCAGCCGCTCCGCGAGAGACGTCAGACTGATCTGGAACGTATCTGGTTCCACATCGACGAAAACGGGCGTTGCGCCCAAAAGGAGAACAACTTCAGCCGTCGCCGTATAGGTGAAGGCTGGTAGAAAGACCGCGTCCCCCGGTCCGATCTCTTCTGCCATCAGAACCATCAGGAGTGCATCGGTGCCCGACGAGACGCCAACAGCATATTTCGCGCCCCCGAACTCGGCCAGCCGCTGCTCTAGCTCCTCGACCTCAGGGCCCATGACAAAGCGACAATGCTCAAATACTGCGTCAACACGGCTCTTGATCGCGTCTTTCAAACGAGCCTGCTGTTTGGGCAGATCCAGGAAGGCTATCGGGGTAATCATGCAGTGACCTCCGCATCAGGCTGTGAAAGCGCGACCGCAGACGGCGCCTTTCCATCCCGGTTATGGTTGAATTCCGGCACCAGCCGGTGAAATATTTCCATGACAGCTGAAAGATCTTCGCGGTGGCACGCCGCTTCCAGCGCATTCATGGCATCAGTCGCGATATTGAAATCCACTGTCCGGGGAGACGCCATTCTCAGACCTGGCGCATCTGTCGGCACTGGGGCTTCCCGTCCATGAAACAGCTCTTCAAAAAGCTTCTCGCCAGGGCGTAGGCCCGTAATCTGGATTTCCACGTCTGTTTCTGGTTTGAGGCCAGCCAGACGGATCATCTGACAGGCAAGATCCATGATCCTGACCGGATCGCCCATATCCAGAACGAAAATGCCGCCCTGCCGGAGACGCTGATCCGTTGTATCTTCCCCGGAAGCATCCTGAGTGCCACGGACGGCAGCCTGAAGCACCAGACCTACGGCTTCAGGGATCGTCATGAAGTAACGGGTCATGTCCGGGTGGGTTACGGTCAGCGGGCCGCCATGTTCAAGCTGGCGGCGAAACAGGGGGACGACTGACCCTGTAGACCCCAGGACATTCCCAAAACGCACGGTCACACACCGCAAACCGCCTTTACCAGCACGCGCACGCATATCGAGCGCCTGTCCATAGACCTCAGCACAGCGCTTGCTGGCCCCCATGAGGCTGGAAGGGTTAACGGCCTTATCCGTCGAAATCATCACCATCGCCTGCGCCCCTGAACGCTCGGCCTCGTCCAGAACAATACGGGTACCCACGACGTTGGTCAGCACACCCTCGATCGGATTTGATTCCACGATCGGTACATGCTTGAGCGCGGCGGCATGGAAAATAAGTGCTGGACGGTATTCCATGAAAATTTCGGAGATCCTGCCGCGATCGCGCACATCAGCAATAATCTGATGCCGCTGAACCGCAGGATATCGCTCTGAAAGATCCAGGTTGATCTGCCACAGCGCATATTCGCTGTTTTCAATCAGAAGAATGGCAGCAGGTCTGAACGAAGCAATCTGTCGCGCCAGTTCAGATCCAATGCTGCCGCCAGCCCCCGTTACAGCGATGACCTGCCCAGCGATCAGGCGGCTCATTCCTTCGCTATTCAACGCTACCGGAGGTCTGTTCAACAGATCTTCAATGGCGACGGGACGAAGCTCAACACTATCTGCGGGCTTCAGATCAGTCAGAGAGGGCGTTCTCTGAACATCAACACCATACTCACGCGCCACTTCGAGGATACGGGACAACGGAGCGCCCCGCAGTTCGGACGTGGTGATAACCAACGTATCCGGCAGACGCCCCGAGGCTGACATCTGCTTCAGAATTTCAGGCGTTTCATCAATCGTTCCAAGAATGGGACAACTGTGAATGCGTCGCCCTGCCTGCTGCGTTCCCCCCGTCAGAAGCCCGACAACGCGACGTCCCGCCTGATGATCCCGCTCCATTGCGCGAATGAAAAGATCCGCTTCGTGATCAGCGCCAAGTAACAGCACGCGCTCACGCTCAGCGACCATAAGGCGACGGCGCGCTGTGAGCCGCCAGAACATGCGTAAAGCGCCCAGGCATGTCAGGAGGACCAGCGCATGAATGACGGGGAATGTTGTGCTTGGAAGCGGGTAGCCAGCCAGGTGCAGCAAAGTTGAGAACAGCGTGGCACTGACAACTGACGCGCAGGCAATATTAAAGAGATCGGAAAGACCGGAAAACCGCCAGTATTGCTGTGCCATACGGAAAGGCAGCCCGCTGACGAGGAGCGTGATCCCCCCGCCCGCCACAAACCACAGCGGATGAAGCAGTCCCCCATGAGGGTCAGCCAGCCAACGTGCCACAGGAGCTGCCGCTGCGGACACGACTCCATCCAGAAGGACATTGAGAGCGATGCGTCTCGCCTGTGCGGTCGTGCGACCTGTACGGCTGATAGCGCTAGACGGGGCCGGAGACTGAGGGCCAGAAGATGGTGTGACTTTCACGTCTCCCTTATAACGCCAAAACCACTGTTCCCATAAAGTCCGTCCATGCCCTTTTCTTTGTCGTCCTTTCTCTCCGGTCTTACCCTGCTGGACTTGTGTGCCGCAGTCCTGTGCACAGTCCTGGTCGTCCTGATGATTCAGGCCGGAATTATGGACACTCCCGTGCACCGCAGCTCCCATACGCGGCCAACCCCCAAAGGCGGAGGCATCGGCATTATCGGAGCTTTTCTGCTCTGCGCGTTACCAAGCCTGTTTCTCAAAGGGCAACCCATTCTAAATCCGCCCGTCATCGGAATGCTGGCCGGCGTTATTCTACTCGCTGCCGTTTCCTGGCTGGACGATCTGTATTCTTTCAGGGCGCGTTACAAGCTTGGTGCACAATTCATAGCCGCCTTTTTGGCCGCGGTTGGAACGGGCGCATCTCTGCCAATGATGGGGATTTTCATACTGGGGGCCGTGTTCATCACCAATGCCCTCAACTTTATCGACGGGATTAACGGGCTAGCCTCAGGCACGATGATGATCGCCGTGGCCCTTCTGGCGTCAGCAGGGATCCAGCCCGTTATTTTCGTGCTGTTCGCGGTGTGCCTTGCAGCATTTCTGCCATGGAATTTTCCTAAGGCCCGCATCTTCATGGGGGATGTTGGCAGTCAGGCAGGAGCGCTTGTCATTGCCTGGGGGACCATGCAGCCTTCCCATACTTCAGTGCAAATCGTACTCGCAGTGCTTTCGGGCGTGCTGTGGGATGTCCTCTTTACGTTGGCTCGCCGCGCCCGCGCAGGCGATCGACTGGCCGAGGCCCACCGTGGGCATCTTTATCAGCTCGCGATCCGCTCAGGACTACCGATGCCGCTTGTAACGATTGTCTATTGGGGATTTGCACTGTGGGGTGCTGCGGCCTGTCTGGCCAATGAGTGGCTCGTAACTGCCCTGCTCATTCTTCTGCCTCAGCTTTGCTGGACAGGATATATCTGCACGCGAGCCCGAGCCCGCGTGCAAGATCGCTGGTAATCAGCCAGCGCGACGTGTGCTGATACGCTCGACAGAAGCAGCTGCGCGCTCTGCACGAACCGGACGGGTGCCGGAAGCTTCAGCCATGACAGCGCGCATTTCACGAAGGAAGGAAGAACCCTTCAGCGTGCGCTGTACGAGGACGGAACGACGGTCCAGCGGATCAACCTTACGACGTGCCAGATCCAGCTCACCCAGACGGTCCAGAGCGCGTGTAATAGCAGGCTTGGACACCTTGAGCTCCGAAGCCAGACCACGAACGGTGTGTGCACCGTCACGCAGGTAGCAGGTCAGGAACACAGCAAGCTGGCGGGCAGACAGATCAGGACCATCACGGCGCACCATGGAGACGACGGTGTCGCACAGAAGGTGAAGCATCTGGTCGTTGTTAGCCTGAGGCATTTCTCTCTCCTTAACGGTCTGCCCTGCCTGTTACCCGATCGAGTAACAGGAAAAAGAACATTCGAGCCTTGCCGGCCCGAGGGGTTGTATCTGTGGCTCACCCCATCATGGGATTGAGCGTTGGTCTTCTACATCTGGTGTTTTGAAACGCATCCGCAAGTATGCGGGTTTCAAAACGATTTATGCTGCGGCTAGCAGCTTTCGAACATGGAAGGCCGTATGCCCTATCAGAAGCAGATTTACACCCCATAGTTTTAAGACAATCATATTACGGTTCGTTAAGGATCACCTTCCCGTCAGGTTCTTCACTTCACGAAGACCTACGAATGTTTGTTATCATTTTAAGAAGCGCACGAAGTGCCAGCGTCTCGCCACCCTCTGGCCGACCCGGAGAATTGGCGTCATTCCATGCGTAAGTGTCTATATGCAGCCAGTTTTGTCCGGCCGGAACGAAGCGCTGAAGGTACAAAGCGGCTGTAATAGCGCCCGCCATAGGCTTGGATGTAATATTTCCGACGTCGGCTATTTTACTATCAAGCCATGCGTCATAGCCATGCCAGAGTGGCAATCTCCACAAAGCATCTGCAGTATCTGAGCCCGATTCGAGCAGTAATTGAGCCAGTTCATCACTGTTACTGAACACCGCTGGAAGGTCTGGACCGAGAGCTACGCGCGCAGCGCCGGTCAGGGTTGCAGCATCCACAATGTAATTTGGGGCAGATTCAGCGGCTTCCGTTATCAAATCGCACAACACCAAACGCCCCTCTGCATCCGTGTTGCCAATCTCTACCGTTTTTCCGCTTCGCGTCCGCAGAACATCGCCTGGGCGCATGGCATGGCCAGACACACTGTTCTCAACACATCCAAGACGCAGTTCCAGATCAACATCCAGTTGCAGATCAATCGCCGCGCACATCACAGCCAGAAGCAGGGCTGCGCCGCCCATGTCTTTTTTCATTCGCAGCATGCCTGCTGCGGGCTTCAGGTCGTATCCCCCCGTATCGAAGCACACGCCCTTCCCAACAAGAGACAGACGCGGCGCGCCTTCACGGGCTTTCCAGCGGGCCACAACAACAGCAGGCTTGCGCTCAGACCCCTCACCCACCTCTGCCAAACAGGGATACGCGACCTTCAGGTCATCGCCTTCAACAATGCGAACGTCTGCTCCACGATTTTCCAAAGCCCGATAAGCCGACAGCGCCAGATCTTTCGGACCAAGCAGATTGGCGGGCGTATTGATCAGATCTCTGCCAAACCAGTTTGCTTTCGCATAGGCAATAACGGTAGCCGCGTCGTCCGGCACAACCAATCGCGTGGTGAATGACCGCACGACCCCGACACGATATTGATATGTTCCCATGGCGAACCCGAGAAGAGCAGTCTCCTGAACGGCGCTTTCCATCCCGTGCGGCAGAAGGTTCCAGTCACCCTCCGGAAGGATCGTTCCCAGCAGGCCGAAGGCTGTCGGGTCATTCAGGCGCCCTTCATCGACACAAAGCAGAGCCGCTCCAGCACCACCGTCACCGGGCAGAAGCGTGAAAGCGCCATCTTTTGCTTTGAACCCCTGCGCGGTCAGAAAAGATGCGTGCTCGCCCAGGAGATCGGCAATCGTCTTGTCATCCTGCACCTTCACCAGATGCACAACGCGGGGTGTTGGCGCCTCGCCGGCGGAAACAAAAGGGAGCTGGATGTGAGAACTCATGAACCTCTTTCCTTAAAAGATCGAACCTTTTGGCTCGAACGCTTGCTTTTGTTCCGCAGGCACCCGACCATTCACACATGAAGGGTGCACACCGCGGTAACCATTCCGCTCATCATATCATGCCAGCAAGCGTCCGTGCGGCACTTGGCCCAACCAATACGGGCAAGACGCACTATGCTCTGACTCGCATGATGGCTCATTCCTCCGGCATCATCGGTTTTCCGCTGCGCCTTCTTGCGCGCGAAAACTACGAACGTCTGGTCGCGGCCAAAGGGGAGCGTTCCGTCGCCCTTATAACAGGCGAGGAAAAAATTGTTCCTCCAGGCGCGCGATGGTTCTCCTGCACGGTCGAGGCCATGCCACTGGACCGGAAAGCCGAGTTCGTCGCTGTCGATGAAATCCAGCTCGCGTCTGACCCGGACCGTGGACACATCTTTACGGATCGTCTCCTCCACGCCCGGGGAACCGTAGAGACACTATTCCTGGGTGCGGAAACAATTCGTCCGCTGCTGCAAAAGCTTGTGCCCGGAATCGAAATCGACACACGCACACGCCTGTCGAGTCTCGTCAGCACCGGGCCAACGAAGCTTTCTCGCCTTCCGCCCCGATCGGCCATCGTGGCTTTCTCGATGTCAGAAGTTTACGCTCTAGCCGAGGTCATACGACGCCGGAGAGGTGGTTGTGCCGTCATCATGGGGCAACTCAGCCCCCGGACGCGAAACGCCCAGATCGAGCTCTACCAGAACCGGGAAGTTGATTACCTGGTGGCCACAGATGCCATCGGGATGGGGTTGAACATGGATGTGGACCATGTTGCGCTTGCCCAGCTTTCCAAATTTGACGGCACAACACCCCGCCCGCTCTTCCCGCAGGAAATAGCGCAGATTGCCGGCCGTGCGGGGCGTGGCATGAAGGACGGTACATTTGGCACTACGGCTGATTGTCCGCCCATGTCTGCCGCAACCATAGATGCCGTAGAACAGCACCGCTTCGATCCGATTCAACGGCTATACTGGCGCAATCACGCACTGGATTTCAGCAATCCCCGGGCTCTTCTCGCCAGCCTTACGGTCGCGCCGCCTTCCCGCGGCCTAATGGCAGGCCGCGTTGCGTCTGACGTTGTGACCCTTGAGTCCCTGATTCTGGACCCGGAAATTCGGGAGGTCGCCAAAGGAAAACGTGCGACGTCTCTTCTCTGGGAAGTCTGCCAGATCCCTGATTTCCGCAAACTTGGCGATGACAGCCATACACGGCTCTGCGCACGCCTGTTCCTGCATATCCTCAAAGATGGCGCTGTTCCAGCAAACTGGATGGAAGGACACATCAAGGGTTTTGCCCGCACCGAAGGTGACATTGATACCCTGATGCATCGCCTGACGGGCGTACGGGTGTGCTCTTATGTGGCCGCCAGAACAGAATGGAGCCGGCACTCATCTGTCTGGCAACAGCGCGCCCGGGAAGTGGAAGACCTGCTTTCAGACGCACTGCATGAGCGCCTGACTTCCCGCTTTGTGGACAGACGCGCCACATCCCTGCTTCGTCGACTGGATGCTGAGACAGACCGTAACCTCCTGTCTGCCGTCACCGCAGACGGAGAGGTCATTGTTGAAGGCCATAGCATCGGCAAGATCCGTGGCTTTTCTCTCCAAACCGACACCACAAACGGGCCTGATCATCAGATCGTTCTCAAAGCCGGACGCAAAGCGCTCCTGCAGGAAATTCCACGTCGGGTCCGTCTTTTTCAGGAGACGCCAGATAGTGCTCTGTCCCTTGAGACAGAAACCGGCATTCTATCGTGGGACAACATCCCCATCGGCCGATTGACGGTTGGAAAAACGTTTCTACAGCCAGCCGTCAGATTGTTTTCCGCTGAGTTCACTGACACTAATCAGCGAATTCAGGTCGAGCAGCGCCTTCTCCGTTATGTAGACAGCACACTTCAACGGGAACTCTCCGTTCTCTACAAAGCGCAAAGCGCCGTAACGGATCAGCCTCAACTCAGAGGCATTCTACATCGATTGCATGAAGATGGCGGTATCTCCTCTGTCCTGCCGTCAGATCAGTCCCTTCCGCCACCAACTCAACGGGCCTTGCGGAAGCTCGGCGTGGAAGTGGGTCGTTTTGCCGTTTTCTGTCCCGCACTTCTGCGTCCACGAGCATCGGCCCTTCTGACACTTCTCACACAACTTCGCCTTGGCCTTCCCCTGATGCCCCCGCCAGCCGGTCGTGTCTCGTTGCCATGGCATATGGTGGAAGGCGTTCCAGGCTGGCTGCAGGCAGCCAAAACAGGGGTTAGACTCGATATCGCCGAACGTATTGTGAAAGAGCTGGAGCAATTAACGCGCAAGCGGGATCATCCTGCTCCCGTCGGTCTCGCCTCACGTCTTGGACTCAAAGCCGATCTTCTTCCTGAGGTTCTTGGTGCCCTTGGCGTTGCCCACAAACCACCGTGCTCTCCCAGCCAAACGCATGCTGGGCCCCCTGCACCACTGATGCTTCTGGCTGACCGCCGCAATCGAGCAACACGCAGAAAGGCCAGACCGTCAGGAGCGGCCAGCAACGCAAGACGCCCCATTGTCCGACCAGACAGCCCTTTCGCCGCTTTGGCCATTCTGAGAGATCGTGCCGCCCCATGAGTGATGCCTATCAGCGCCTGGATCAGTGGCTTTATTATGCCCGCGTTGCCAAAACACGCCCGCTCTGTGCAACCATTGTCAGCAAAGGGCGCATCCGGGTAAACAGACAGCCCACCAGCAAGCCGCATGCCAAACTCAGGGTGGGTGATGTAGTAACCCTTCCGCCTCTCAGCCCTGGTGAAGACGTGCGTGTCTGGCGCGTTCTGGACCTTGGGGAGCGTCGGGGCCCCGCGAAAGAAGCATCCCAGCTATACGAGATCGTGAGAGAAGAACCTAAGAAGCTTGCTTCCTAGGCCAATCCTTCGCATATCATCCCGCACAATATGAAATTGGGCCGCACAGCCGGGCCCGAATGAGGATCGGAGACACCAATGAGCTATGTGGTCACGGAAAACTGCATCAAGTGCAAGTTCATGGACTGCGTGGAAGTTTGCCCCGTAGACTGCTTCTATGCCGGAGAAAATTTCCTCGTCATTAATCCGGACGAATGCATCGACTGCGGCGTTTGCGAACCTGAGTGCCCGGCAGAAGCCATCTTCCCGGATAGCGACAACCGTGCAGCTCCATGGATCGAGATCAACTCCCGTCTCGCCGCCCAGTGGCCAAACATTACCCGTAAGGGCGAACAGCCAGCTGACGCGGAAGAGTGGAAAGATCAGCCGGGCAAGGCAGCCATGCTGTCCGAGGCTCCCCACAAGGACTGAGACGCCTCTCCCACCAAGATACTATCAAGCCCGGCCATTGTGCCGGGCTTTTTTATTGCGCCTGCCACCCCCTGCTCAGTTGGAAACTGCGAGGGCATTAAGGGGGGGGGGGGCACCTGAGTACCGATCAGGACAGCAGACATAAAAAAAGGCTGACAGGATTTCTCCTGCCAGCCTTTCCTGCCGTGATCTCAAAGAAGATCTTAGCGGGACATCATGTTGATGGCCGTGTCATGCATGATGAACAGCGTGCCGCCAATAATGACGATGACTGATACTGCTGCAAAGATGAAGCACATCAGGTTCCAGCTCTGCTCGTTGCTGGTGTTCATATGAAGGAAGAACACCAGGTGGACCACGATCTGAACGACCGCAAGAACACCAAGAGCTGCAAGTGCCATCCCCGGGGCGAGTGCGTGTGTCATGACTGCTGCGAAAGACGCAACAGTCAGGACGACCGCAAGAACGAACCCGATGATGTAAGACTGATAGGAGCCGTGGCTACCATCGTGGGTTGTATGTGCCTGGGCCATTACATCACACCTGCGAGATAGACGAAGGAGAAAACACAGATCCAGACGATGTCCAGAAAGTGCCAGAACAGGCTGAGGCAAGTCAGCTTGTCCATCATCCGCGGAGACAGATCCTGCGGGCCCATCATCTGGACCATCAGAACTGCCATCCAGATCAGACCGCAGGTGACGTGAAGACCGTGCGTACCAACCAGCGTGAAGAACGCTGAGAGGAATGCAGAACGGTCAGGACCATTTCCTTCTGCGATCATGTGGGTGAACTCAGTCACCTCAAGACCAACGAAGGAGAGACCCAGGACGAACGTCACGGCGAGCCACAGAAGAACCATCCCCTTGTTCTTTGCCAGCGCACTAAGCGAGGCAAAGCCATAGGTGATGGACGAGAACAGCAGGATAGCCGTCTCGATCCCGACATTCGTCAGATCGAACAGTTCTTTCCCCGAAGGGCCTCCGGCGTACTGGTTCCGGAGGACTGCGAAAGCAGCAAAGATCGACCCGAAGAGAATGCAGTCGGTCATCAGGTAGAGCCAGAAACCGAAGACGTTCGGGCTCTCGTGGTGATGCTCGTGATCGTGACCGTCAGCGTGTGCCAGAGGCGACATGGTTGCTTCGTGAGCCATTAGCTATGCCCCCCTTACTCTGCTGCCTGAGCAGCGGCGATACGACGGGAATAGACTTCCTCGTTGTGCTCGATTTCGCTGACAGGGACGTAGTAGTCGATATCACGGTTTGCACTGCGCATGATCATGGTGGCAGCGATACCGATCAGACCAAGACCAGCCATCCACCAGATGTACCAGATTGCACCGAAGCCCAGGATGAAGGCGAACGCACCGATGAAGGCACCAGCAGCGGTGTTCTTCGGCATGTGGATCGGAGCAAGCGGCTTGTTGTGTGCACGACGGCCAAGCTGCTTCTCGGTGTGGAACGTGTCCAGACCGTGGATGTCCGGGATCACTGCGAAGTTATAAGCCGGCGGCGGAGAAGAAATGGACCACTCCAGCGTACGACCACCCCACGGATCGCCCGTCAGGTCGAGGTTTTCCGGTAGGTTACGGTCACGGATGGAAACGTAAAGCTGCGTGAGCTGGCAGACGATACCCAGAGCGATAACAACCGCACCAGCTTCTGCAATCAGCAGCCACGGACGCCAGTCCGGATTGTCGTAGTGGTTCATACGACGCGTCATGCCTTCGAGACCGAGGACATACAGCGGAACGAAGGCAAGATAGAAGCCAACGAACCAGCACCAGAACGCGCGCTTGCCCCAGGCTTCGTTCAGCTTAAAGCCGAAAGCCTTCGGGAACCAGAAGCCCATACCTGCAATGTAACCGAAATACACGCCGCCGATGATGACGTTGTGGAAGTGGGCAATGAGGAACAGGGAGTTGTGAAGGATCCAGTCAGCGGCCGGCATGGCCATCATGACGCCCGTCATGCCACCGATGGAGAAGGTGATCATGAAGCCGATCGTCCAGTACATCGGAGCCGTGAATTCAACACGTCCCTTATACATGGTGAACAGCCAGTTGAAGATCTTCACACCAGTCGGGACTGCGATAACCATCGTCATGATACCGAAGAAGGTATTGACGTTGGCGCCTGCGCCCATGGTGAAGAAGTGATGCACCCACACGACGAACGACAGCACCATGATGGAGCACGTAGCGTAAACCATCGTGTTGTAGCCGAAGAGCGGCTTGCGGGAGAACGTTGAGGTAACTTCAGAGAAAACACCGAAGGCCGGGATGACCAGGATGTAAACTTCCGGATGGCCCCAGGTCCAGATCATGCTCAGATACAGCATGACGTTGCCGCCGGCATCGTTCGTGAAGAAGTGCATGCCGAGGTAACGGTCGAGGCTGAGCAGTGCCAGCGTAACCGTCAGAACCGGGAAGGACACCATGATCAGCACGGTCGTGCAGAACGCTGTCCAGGTGAAGACCGGCATCTGCATCCAGCCCATGCCAGGAGCACGCATCTTAACGATGGTCGTGAAGAAGTTCACGCCCGTCAGAAGCGTTCCGACACCGGAAATCTGAACAGCCCAGATGTAGTAGTCAACGCCGACGCCCGGGCTGAACTGCATCTCGGACAGAGGCGGGTAAACCAGCCAACCGCACTGAGCAAACTCACCGATAAACAGTGAAAGGTTGATCAGAAGGGCGCCGACCAGCGTCATATAGAAGCTGAGCGAGTTCAGGAACGGGAACGCAACGTCGCGCGCACCGATCTGGAGAGGCACCACCAGGTTGAGCAGCCCCGTCATGAACGCCATGGCCATGAAGAAAATCATGATCGTGCCGTGAGCGGAGAAGATCTGGTCGTAGTGGTGTGGCGGAAGGTAACCAGGGTTACCGGCATAGGCCAGCGCGAGCTGGGTACGCATCATGATGGCGTCCGCGAAACCACGGAACAGCATGACAATTGCCAGGATGATATACATCACGGCAAGGCGCTTATGGTCGACTGTCGTCAGCCATTCACGCCACAGGTAACCCCACTTACCGAAGTAAGTAACGGCACCCAGCACGGCAAGGCCGATGACAGCCACACCCAGGAATGTGCCGACAAGGATCGGCACATCGAAAGGTATGGCTGAAAGGGAGAGTTTTCCGAGCATCTGTCGGTTATTCCTTCATGCCAGTGTCGGACGGTGCAGCGCTGGAAGCGGACTGCATATGCATGACCTTGCCCGTCGTCTTCTCAACCATCATGCCATTGTTGTACTTGGCGACGATGCCGTCGAAGAGATCCGGCTGGACATGCGCGAAGTACTGAACCGGCGCAGCTTCCTGCGGGGCGGAATACTTCGGATATGTCGTGTCATCGAGGTTTTCGCTGCCGCTCTTCACCTTCTCGACCCAGGCGCTGAATTCTTCAGGCGCCATGGCGAGGGTGCGGAACTTCATGTCAGAGAAACCGCGGCCACTGAACTGGGAAGCTTCACCCAGATAATCACCGGACTCAGTTGCAAGAAGATGCAGCTGCGTCTGCTGACCTGGCATGGAGTAGATCATCGATCCCAGACGCGGGATGAAGAAAGACGTCATGACGGTGTCAGAGGTGATCTGGAAGTTCAGCGGCGTGTTCGTCGGGACATCCAGCTGGTTGATCGTTGCGATCCCCAGATCCGGATAGATGAACAGCCATTTCCAGTCGAGAGAGACCACCTGCACGTTCAGCGGCTTGACGTTGTCAGCCGTCTGAATCGGGCGGTACGGGTCGTAAGCGTGAGTGCTGTACCAGCTGATCGCACCGAGAGCGATAATGATCAGGGAAGGTACGCCCCAGATAACATACTCAATCTTCGTTGAGTGATCCCAGGTCGGCAGATACTCGGCCTGGGTGTTGGAAGCACGATACTTCCAAGCAAAGTAAAGCGTTGCGATACAGGTCGGAACCACAACAAACATCATGATGACAAATTCTGCCACCATGACATCGCGGTTCATTTCTGCGATCGGACCGCGCGGCTGAAGCAGATCAACCGTGCAACCCGATAGCATCAGCGCCGGCAACGCTGGGAGATATCGCCAGAGTTTTTTCATCGGTCCTGCTTTCATCATCCGTTCCGGCATGGAGTATTCGCCGGGAAACGGTTTGACACGATAAGGGCCGCATCAGAGCTGCCGAACGCTGCCATAGTCTGCTGCCTTTCTCGTTCGTATCCTGACGTCAGGAACCGGATCAAAGATCCGACCCTGAAATTCATTCAGCATGGGACACGACTGTCCCGGTTCCTCAGGTTTTTTCTGCCTGAATCGCCCGGAAGACAAGGCTTATCACGGATTTCGTGAGGGATGGGGCAGCCCCCTGTCAAACCTACAAATGGCTGTTTTTCGCCACATTTGATTTCATTATAAATTTCATTAAACGATAAAGTTACAACTTTTTAATGTAAACCTTTCCGAATGAGACGGAAATAATTCAAGACCTTTTTAGTCCGCAAACAAGAAAGGGAGCGACATTGACTGTCGCTCCCTCTGGAAACTTTCGAGTAACGTGAATGTACTGTCAGTCGCTATTACTGGAGCGAACACCTGTGAACTGAATAAGAAACTGAAAGAGGTTCACGAAATTGAGATACATCGACAGCGCATCGTAAATGCTTAGTCTGGCAATATCATCTGAAGACGCGAACGACATATATTGCTGGTAGTTAATCTTGATACGCTGGGTATCGTAAGCCGCGAGACCTGTAAAAAGAGCAACCCCGATTAGAGAAACAAGCATTGCCAGTGGTGCACTGTGCAGGAAGATATTCACAACCATCGCAATCATGAGGCCAATCAGGCCCATGAAGAGAAAGGAACCGAGTCGAAGAAGGTTAGCTCCAGTGGTGTATCCCCACAGAGCCATACCGCCGAACATCGCCGCACTGATGAAGAAGGTCCGCGCTACGGAAACACCCGTATAGCTCAGCAGCAGGCTGGCCATGCTGGCCCCCATCGTCGCGCTGAAGAGCAGGAAGATCGCCTGCACCGCAGGGCGCGACAGCCGGTTGATCCCGAAGGACAGGACCATCACAAACGCCAGTGGCGCGAAGATCATGATGCCGCCCAGGAAAGTAGGCCGCAGCACAAAGGCGCCTGTTGAGGTTTCTGCGATGTGGAAGAACAGCGCGCGCAGAGAGGTTTCCGCCACGCCATAAGCAACGAGCCCCGTAACAACGAGGCCAATCGCCATCCAGTTGAAGACGCGGCACATATAGGCGCGAAGACCGGCATCAAGACTGCCTGCGCCCGCCTGAGTGCCGGCCCTGCCGAAGTTGGAATTAAAAGCCATGACACCTTTTCCAGTAAAAGGCCCTTTTAAAAAGGGCGCTTGACGAACCTTGGAAGCTCGCCCGTACTTTCCCTGAATGTGGGGCTTTTCACTGTACGGTCAAGAAGACCCTTCATATCTGTGTTTCATTTCCTCGGGAAACGAGCCTCTTGAGACTTTTTGTCGCACTCGACCTCTCCCCCTCCCAGCGCGAAGCGCTTGCTCTCCTCCGTGGAACGCTTCCTGGCGTGCAATGGGTCCCTTCGGAAAACTACCATCTTGCCTTGCGCTTTATCGGCGAAATTACAGATCGGTACGTGATGGGGGAGATTGATCTCGCCCTCTCCCGCCTCTCCTGGACACCATTCGAGATATCATTTTCAGGGGCCGGCCTGAGAGAAGGCACGACGGCTGACAGCCTGACGATTGGCATTGAACGATCTACTGCACTGGAGACGCTTCAGGCGCAGGTGGAAAAGACCCTCCGCAAGGCGGGATGCCCTCCTGCCAAGCGCCGCTTCCAGCCCAGTGTCACGCTAGGCCACCTCGCGACAACCCAGCGGGCCGATGCGGCTCGCTGGGTTCAGAGACATAATCTCTTCAGGAGTGAGCCAATGCCTGTCGAGCACGTTACGCTCTTTGAGAGCCTGCGTGGCTATGATCAGCACGTTTATGTCGCACAGGCCGAATATGCCTGGCACCCTGAAATGCCACTTCTTCCTGAGGATGAATGATTTCCAGCCCAACGACGCAAGATCGCCTCACAGCCCTGGTCCGCGAGGTTCGTGCGTGCCGGGTCTGTGAAGAGCACCTTCCACTTGGCGCACGCCCGCTGATCCATATTTCAGCAACCTCCAGGCTTCTGATCGCGAGCCAAGCGCCTGGAACCAAAGCCCATTTCAGCAACACATCCTTCAAGGATCCGTCCGGAGTTCGTCTCAGAAAATGGCTCGGCCTCTCGGAAGAGGTATTTTACGATACCCGGCAAGTCGCAATTCTGCCTATGGGACTTTGTTATCCAGGGAGACTCCCCAAAGGAGGAGACTGCCCGCCGCGCCCGGAATGCGCGCCGATCTGGAGGAAGCGGGTTTTGTCCCTGATGCCCGCTCTCCGCCTTACTTTATTGGTTGGCAGTTATTCCCAGCATCACGTCTTGGGTCGCGGGTCAGTCACGGAGCGCGTCAGGAATTTTCGCCATTATCTGCCTGAGAACTATTTCCCACTGCCTCATCCATCATGGAGAACGGGTGTTTGGGAAAAAAAGGCGCCCTGGTTTCAGGAAGAAGTCATCCCTGCCCTTCGGGAACAGGTCCAGAAGATACTCAGTTCCGATTGAAATATCAGTGTCGAGCTAGACGTAAAGTATCAACAAGAACGCCCTGTATGCCTGAGATGAAAATCTGGATTCCGATAGCCAGAAGAATGAGCGCGGCCAAACGACTGACAATCCGCGCGCCAGTGATGCCAAGCATCGAAACGATCCGCTCCGCATAGGCGTAAGCGATGGCAACCACGATGCCCATGGCAGTCGCCGCTGCTGATACGCCCATATAATAATCCGGCGCAGGCATATGCGGCGGGCATGAAGAGCTCAGAGCAATTGCTACGGAGATGCTCCCTGGCCCCACGGTGAATGGCATGGCTAACGGAAAGAAAGCGCGTTCTTTGAGATCAGGCGCGGCAACGGTTCGACCACCCTGAAGAGCCTGCTTTTCTTTCCGGGCCTCGCTTGTCTCCGGCTGCTGCAACATGACCCACGCGCGCGAGGCCACAACAAGACCGCCAGTAATGCGCAGCGCATTCATACTGATGCCAAAGAAACTCAGAATCCAGCTGCCAAACCAGATAGACACCAGGAGGATCGCCAGCGAATTCAGCGCAACCAGCCGCGCGAGTTCGATAACCTCTTTGCGTGTCCGCCCCTCTGTCGCCTGAGCGAAAATCAAAGACGCACCAAGGGGATTGATGATCGAAAACAGCGCTGGAAATGCAATCAGCCAACTGTTGACCGCATTACCCAGACTGGGAGGCAGGCTCATGACCCTGTTGTGCCTGAGGCGACGTCTGAACGACACGACGCCCGCTTTTTGCGAGCGCGCCGCTCTTCTCCCGTGAGGAATGCCCGGATCATACGATAGTCCTCGGAAAAACAGCAGATCGTCCCTGCCCGGCCTTCCAGACACACCGTCAGACCAAGATCGTTATAGACCGCCATCAGAGACTGGCCAACACGCACAAAAGCAAGTTTTCGGCCTTCCTGACGCGCAAGATCTCTCAACCGCCAGATGGCAGCAATGCAGTTCCGCTCGGCACCCGCCGGATCCCCGAGGCCAATAATGAACTGACCCGTCCGGAAAAAGGGAATAGCTGCTCGGCCTGCTTCATCGTGCAGCAAACCACTGGGACGACGCGGGCCCAGTTCCTGCAAAGCATGAGACAGGCTTCGATAATGGCTTTCGTTCTCCGCATTCCACGCTTCGAAGCGGATGCGCGTTCTGCGCATACCAACCCAAAGAGCGAACAAGCCGCAAAGCGCAGAGAGGCCCAGAAACCACCGGCCGACCGCTGTGTGCGCATCATAAATCATGGAGCGCCACCAGATGGGACCCAAGTGCCGTTGCACAGCAACCCAGCCGACCCCAACAAGCCCCAGCGCCCATAAGGACATTGGCGCCAGCATCGCAGGCGTCAGGGGAGCCACAAGAAGATGGGCCCTGCGATAGTAACAGTTCCGGAAAGGCGCGATCAGCAACATCACGAGCCCCAGCGCAACCGGAGCTTCCCATGGTGCATGTCGCAACACAAGCAGGACGACTGACGCGCCAAGAACGCCGAGAGAAACCTTCCATGCAAGCGCGACGCGCTGGGACAACCCCATGGCCAGCCCAACAAGCGCAACACCCGACACGGTAAGGAACAAATCCGCAATTTGCGAGACCGCAGCACCGAGAGAAGTGCGCAGAGGCGGCAGCTCAGCAACCAGCGCATAAAAGACGAGAAGAATTCCCGCTACAGCCTGAACGCTGGTTGCAATTGTGACCGAAAAATCCGCTTCGGACTCTCGTACAACCTGACTGGGGCGAATACGCCGCGGCGCCTGTCCTGCGGACACAAGTGCCTGCTCTCCCAGCAGAAACAGTTCATGCCCGGCAAACATCAGACCCGCCATGACCAGCGGAATAATGTAATAGAAGAGGCGGAAAACAAGGATCGCGCCCATGATTTCCGGCACAGGAAGATATGGCCGCAATGCCAGAAGCATGGCACTGTCAAAAACGCCAAGGCCGCCCGGAACGCTCGCCACCAGCCCTGCTGTGTAAGACGCGATATAAATGGCAAGGAATGTCCCGAAGCCAAAATGGGCTTCCGGAGGCAACGGCGGCAACACGCTGTACGCAATCAAAGCCGTTGCAGCCATATCAGCCGCACTAACTGCAATCTGTGCGATCGCTATACCCGTGCTGGGAATTTCAATCTCGTAACGCCAGATTTTTACGTGCCGGCGGATGCGAGAAAAGACGACATAAGCCGCGAGAATACCCCAGCAGCCAAGACCAGCCAGCCGTAGCAGAAAAGCGGGCAGATGGGAGAGAACCGGAATAGCGTGGGGCTCAATGGTCAGAATACTTCCTACCAGAGCCAGCGTTCCCAGAAGATAGGTTGCTGAGCAAAAGGCAATGATCTGTGCAATATCCGCAGGCGCGACACCCCAGCTCCGATAAAGCCTGAACCGCACTGCAGCACCCGAAATCGCGGCGCATCCAAGATTATGCGACAGGACGTAAGAACAGAAGGCCGCAAAAGAAGAGCGCTTGAAAGAAACATCAGCCCGGACATGCAAGCAGGCCAGGCGGTCGTAAAATGACAGGATAAAATACGACAGGAATGTCGCTCCGGCTCCTGCCAGAAGCGCACCATCCGGAATATCGCTGAGACTTCTGGCAATGTCCCGCAGGGACAGATTGCGCAACTCACGCCAGATCACCACAACAGCAGCAATCAACAGCACAAGCCCGACAATTGCCGGGGCACGTGTCAGCAATAATTTCCAGCGGCTTTTAACAGGCCCACTCTCGTCTTCCACGTCGAGAGCAAGCCCATCATTTTGCCAGTCGTCTTCCCGAGGCGGGCACATCGACGTTAGGCCTGATGCGTCCCGGCAGCCGGGCGAGCCAGTGCACCCCTGATCAGGGCTACGGTCTCAGGCAAACCGAAGAGTGACGCGAAAATGCCGAAGCGCGGGCCTTCGCTCTGGCCCAAAAGCACTTCATACAGACAACCAAACCATGAGCGCAGCTCAGACTTCTCAAAGTAGCGCTTGCCGACCTCGAACACGACATCCTGCACATCGCCAGGAGACGTATGAACAGGGAGCTTCTCCAGAGCGACAGCCAGGTCCTCAAGGCCCTTTCGTTCAGTCTCGGAGGGATCACGATAAACCTTGTTCGGGTACACCTGCTCCTGAAAGTACGTCAGAGCGCAACGAACAAGCTTGTCGACATACGGATGCGTTTCTGGCGACAGCGTCTCGTCATAGCGACGCAGGAATTTCCAGAGTGTCTCCGGATTATCCGCATTTGCCACGTTCGCGAGATTTAGCAGCGCTGTGTAGGAAACCGGGCTGGTGTCTTCCGGGCGCACAGTTCCGCCGTGAATGAACCAGACCGGATTTGCCATCAGGTCTACCGGTTCCTGCGTCTCAGCCTTCTGAACCAGTGTCAGGTAATCATCCGTTGCACGGGGGATAACGTCAAAGAACAGACGCTTTGCACGCGTAGGCTGCTGGTACATGTACTGGCCGAGGCTTTCCGGCGTGCCGTAACGCAGCCACTCCTCGACAGACAGGCCATTGCCTTTTGACTTGCTGATCTTCTGACCCTGAGCATCAAGGAACAGCTCATAGGTCAGTCCGGCAGGCGGCTGCTTACCCAGAATACGGCAGATCTTCGAAGACAGCTTCACGCTATCGATTAGATCCTTGCCGGACATTTCATAATCGACACCCAGAGCGTACCAGCGCATGGCCCAGTCGGCCTTCCACTGCATCTTGGCGTGTCCACCGAAGACGGATGTTTCAAACGTCTTGCCCGCTTCATCTTTCCAGACGACCGTACCGGCATCCGGGTCCACCTTGATGATCGGGACCTGCATCACCTGTCCCGTTTCAGGGTGGATCGGCAGAACAGGGGAGTAAGTCGCGCGGCGCTCCGGACCAAGTGTCGGAATAATGGTCGCAACAACTTCATCATGCACTTCGAGCATCCGCCGAAGTGCAGCATCAAATGTCCCGCTCGTATAATAGTCTGTCGCGGATGCAAATTCGTAGTCGAAGCCGAAACCGTCAAAAAACTGGCGCAGGCGGGCATTATTGTGAGCGGCGAAACTCTCGTATTCACCAAAGGGGTCGGGAACGCGCGTCAAAGGCAGGCCGAGGTGCTTTGCAAGGAGGTCCTGCTGCGGCACATTCGTCGGAACCTTGCGCAAGGCATCCATATCATCCGAGAACGCCAGCAGACGCGTCGGCCGGCCTGTCAGAGCCTCAAAAGCCTGCCGTACCCACGTCGTACGGGCCACTTCGCCAAACGTGCCAATGTGTGGCAGCCCGGACGGGCCATACCCGGTCTCAAGCAGTGCGGGCACTTCTGGAGCGCGCGCGCCAACATGCTCGGCAATTTTTTTTGCCTCTTCAAACGGCCATGCTTTTGGAAGCGGCGCGTCAGATGCGAGGGACGGGATGATATGTGTTCTGGAATTGTGCATGATTATCGGAAAACGTAGGCAGACACGTATCGCGGGTCAAGCAGTACGAGAGCAAACGAAGTTTCTCCAAGGCCCCCAAACCATGACGAAATGTGTCAAATTTACTTCCAAACCGATATGACAGCCCAAGCCTCTTCATTCTTTCACGGTCTGTTCTTTAAAGCACTCGCTCGCTTCTGCCCTTCCAGTTAGACTGACCGCAATGCCGCGCTCGCCATCTTTCCCATCTCCGTTTGACGCACCCGCTCTTGTCGCGAGACGAGGCCTGTCCTCTCTCCTGACGCCCGATGGTGAGCTTCTTGACCTCCCGGCCGATGAGGTACGGGAAAGATTGGCGCAGCTTCCACCTCCCCTTCTCGTTCATGGCCCGGCCGCCCTGCGCGCCCTTGATCTCACACCGCTATCCCAGCCTGTCCCTTGGTTTGATCTTCTGGATCTCTTTCTGTTCGTGTGTCCCGCCACAACCGTTGCGCCTACCCCGCGCGGACTGGCGATCGCTCTTGGACTGACACCGCCAGAAACCACCACGGCGGATCTCCTGCCGCTGCTCTGCGAGACCCTGCTCGGCAAGTTACGGGAAAAAGCTGATATTCCTGAAGGAAAGCGCTTACGGGCCCTCCTGCTCCCGCTGACGCGGGCCGGCTGGATCTGGAGTGGCGAAGTGGCAGATGCCATCGGCACAGCCTCCGACCCGGGCAGTGCGCATCCTTATGATGCCGTCCGCGTCTGGCGCCGCCTGCCACGCTGGGAGGAAACAGCCCCCAGACCAGCTCCCGGCAGCCAGCCCGTTTCACCGCAGGCCGCGCGTGAAAGACTACGCCAGATCCTTGGCAAGAATGCAGAAGCACGCCCCGGACAGGCCGACTTTGCATCTGTGGCCACTGCGGCTTTCGAGCCCCGGGAAACGCTCGGATCGCCCAATGTCGTACTTGCTGAAGCCGGAACAGGCACGGGAAAGACCCTTGGCTATATTGCGCCTGCAAGCCTGTGGGCTGAGCAGAATGATGGAGCCGTCTGGGTCAGCACTTACACGCGACATCTTCAAAGGCAGATCGAGCAGGAACTTCATCGTCTCTATCCCGATGAGGCAACACTGAGACAAAAGGTCGTCGTCCGCAAAGGACGTGAGAACTACCTGTGCCTCCTGAATATGGAGGATCTGCTCAATGCCGCCACCTCTCGGGGGAATGACGGAGCGGCAGCCCTGCTTCCCCTCAGTCTTCTCGCACGATGGGCTGAAGCGAGCCGCGACGGTGATCTGATGGGTGGCGACCTCCCGGGATGGTTCGGCGATCTCTTTGGCCAGGGTACGTTGCACGGTGTGGCAGACAGACGTGGCGAATGCATTCATGCGGCGTGCCCACATTACCAAACCTGCTTTGTGGAACATGGTATTCGTCGTGCCAGACAGGCAGATCTTGTCGTAGCCAACCATGCGCTTGTCATGTCGCAGGCGGCTTGGAGCGCCCTCGCACCCCCCGGCCTCCCCGATGAAGATGCGACGCCAACGCGATATGTCTTCGATGAAGGACATCACGTCCCCGAAGCAGCAGACAGCGCGTTTGCCATGGTTCTGTCAGGGCTTGAAACAGCCGAACTCAGGCGCTGGCTTCTGGGTGCAGAGGGAAGCCGATCCAGAGCACGCGGACTCCTGCGGCGGCTTGATGATCTGGTTGAACGTATTCCGACAATAGACGCCCCACTTCATGCCGTGCTGCAAGCTGCCCGAGCGCTGCCAGCTCCGGGCTGGAGCGTAAGACTGAAAAACGGAATGGACGCGCCGGTTCCGCAGGAAGACGAAGCACCCGCGTTTCTTCCGCTCATGGCACCCGAGCCGGAACTGAATAACCCTGCTGAATTGTTTCTTCAGGCTCTCGACCATCAACTTAAAGCGCGACGCACCCAAGGCCCACAACAGGACACCACATACATCTCCACCGAGTGCGATCTGCACCCCACGAATGATACAGTGCGGACGAGCGCAGAGGACTTGGCCAGAGCGTTGCGGCGCCTGCAAACCCCACTGATCCAGCTGACAAAACGGCTTGAAGCAACGGTAGAAGACGATCCGGAAATGGAAGCCCCCACGCGCCAGCGGATCGAGGCTTTCATCCGGACTTTGCACCGTCGCGCCATCAGCCGCGTTACAGGCTGGATCGGAATGCTGGACGCCCTTCAGACGCCCCCCGAACCTGACCTGACACCCGTCCATATTGATTTCATCCGGACTGAACGTCTCCCCAGAACACGTGGGACACAGGGGGACCATGACGTGGGCCTCTATCGTCACTGGCTGGACCCGACAATTCCATTTGCATCGACCATTCAGACCCCGGCTCATGGCCTGCTTTTGACATCCGCCACATTGCGCGATCAGACTGGCTCAGAAGACGGAGAAGAAAGCTGGCACGCAGCAGAACTACGGCTTGGGGCCGCGCATTTCATGAAGCCACCAATCCGCGCTTCACTCATGAGCCCGTTCGATTACGCCAAGCAGACGCGCGCTTATGTTGTGACCGACGTTTCCGTCGAAATCGCGTCTCTTGCCCATGCATTTCGGGCACTATTCGAAGCAGCGGGTGGAGGAGCTCTTGGGCTTTTCACGGCAATCCGCCGTCTGCGCGAGGTTCATCGTCGCATTAACGAGCCACTGGAGGCTCAGGGCTTCCCCGTATATGCCCAGCACGTTGATGCCATGGATAACGCAACACTCGTCGATGTCTTCCGCACGGAAACACACAGCTGCTTACTGGGCACCGACGCCATGCGGGATGGGGTGGACGTGCCGGGGGAAGCCTTACGCATGGTGGTGTTTGAAAAGACCCCATGGCCCCGCCCCGATATTCTGCATCGTGAGCGACGCCGCCTTCTCTCAGAAGGAAGACCCGGTGATTATGATGATCGCATTACCAGAATGCGCTTGAGACAGGCTTTCGGCCGCCTGATCCGGAAAGGTGATGACAGGGGTGTTTTTGTGATGCTCGATCGCAGAATGCCCTCACGTCTTCTCTCTGCCTTCCCAGCAGGTGTAGAAGTTCGGCGCCTCAGCCTGGCAGAGACCATCAGTGATATTGCTGAGTTTTTCACTCCGTCCTGATCCGACCATTTCGAAGACAGTGACACATAAAAAAAGGCGGTGGAAATTCCACCGCCTTTTTCATGTTCCCGGAAAACCCGAGGATCAGAAGTTCACGCCTGCCTGCAGGAAGACGTAACGTCCCATGTAGAGGTTGCCATACAGTGCGGCTGCACTGTTGTCCGTTGCGCTGGCAACAAACGGTGGCTTCTTGTCGAGAAGGTTGTTCACACCACCTTCGAAGTTCCAGCTCTTCCAGCGATAAGACACCGTCACATCATGAGAGAAGATGCCCGGGGTGCTGGTACGGCCATAACCGTTGGCACGCTTCAGATCTGTCGTGCCGTCGTTCCAGACCATGCCGCCCATGTACTGCATCATGTACGTCACGCCGAACGCACCGTGCTGCCAGCCAACCGTTGCGTAGTCACGAACGCGCGGGTTGCCGCTGCCGCTTTGATACATCATGCGACCGGCATAGTTGTACCACTGACCACCAGCTTCGTTCTGCTGCAGGTAGCTGACGAGCTGCTGGAAGTTGTTGGACAGCGTCAGGACATCGTGCTGCGTGACACGGATACGGTAGTCGAGGTCGAAGTCGATACCGCTCGTCTTCAGGCCGCCAATGTTGTCATACATGGACGTCACAGCATTCAGCTGCCCGGTGCTTGCAACACGGGTAATACGATCACAGTAAGACGTGTTCGTGCCCGTATAGCACTGGTCCATGATGTACTGGCTGCTCAGGTACGTGATCATGTTCTTGAGCGTGTAGTGCCAGTATTCAACGGACGCAGACAGACCCGGGATCCAGCGCGGCGTGATCACCGTACCGATCGTGTAGGTCCGGCCCGTTTCAGGACGCAGCTTCGCGTTACCGCCATACAGCGTCGGTGCCTGTCCAGAGAAGTTGGACGAGAACGTGCTGCTGTTGATGCCCTGACGTGCACAGTTAGCTGCTACGACAGGAGACTGTGCACCGTAGGATGCGGCCTGCACGGAATCACACGGATCGGTCGCTGAAGCGTAACCCAGGGACTGACCACCATACAGCTCATACACGTTCGGCTGACGATAGGACGTGCCGAGTGTTGCGCGGAAGCGGATGTCCTGAATCGGTGCCCAGTTGATGGAGACCTTCCAGTTCTTCGTGCCACCAAACGTATTGTAGGCAGAGTAACGACCCTGACCGTCAATCGTCAGATCCTTGGCAAGGAAAGCGTTATGCAGCAGCGTTGCCTTGCCTTCGATGTAGCCTTCGGAAACATTGAAGCCACCGCCGGTGTAGGACGCAGAGTTCGTCAGCGTCTGGCCAGATTCAACCAGTGCATCCGGGTGATAGGCAAGCTGCTCACCACGGTGTTCCATACCAAGCGCAAGACCCAGGTCGCCACCGTTGTTCCATGGCATGTGAACAACATGGTTGTTGTTGATGCGCAGGTTCAGGTCACGAAGCTGGTAGTAATAGTGATCATGCGACGTGTAGTTGGAATAAGCTGCGGCTTCCGGTGAAAGCTTGCCGAACGGGTTCGACAGAACGCAACCTGCAGCAGCATTACAAACAGACGGATTGTAGCTCAGCGTACTGTCGGAATCACCCGGGGTGTCCTGCTGCAAGCCGTATGTCTGTAGAAGCTTGGAGTAGTTACCAACGCCAGACGTCTGGGACATGACCTGGTTCCAGCCGTAGGTGTAGGACAGATCGTAGTTCCAGCCGTGGGTGATTTCACCCTTTACGCCAGCAATACCCGTGTAAGTATCGGTGGCCGTTTCGCTGCGGCGGTTGCCCCACTCACCCATACGCTTGGACATGTAGGCGTCTTCACCCAGCGTATTTCCAGGATAGTTCTCCGGAACATACAGCGCGGTCGGCAGCGTGGACGGGTAGATGCTGCCAGCAACGGGGATCGGCGCCATCGTCGTGGACGAATTACGATGGGCGTAGTTGAAGTTCAGATACGGCGTGAAGTGACGGTTGATGTCATAGTGAGCATCAAACGACAGCGTCCCGTTCGTCAGGGAGTTCGTCAAGTTCTGGTCAGCACCATAGTTGTAACGATCAGCCTTCGTGTAGGAGTGCAGAGCGCCACTCTCACTACCGACATAGTTTCCGGTGCTGGTCTGGAAGAGACCACCTGTCGGATAACCTGAACCAAAGGAAAGGTTGGCCGGGTTGATAGGGTCGTTACCCTGAACCGGGCTTGCCCAGGAGCGGTTAGCCTGCTTGATGCCGCTCGAGGTCATGTAAGACCCGAAGAGCGTTACGTTGCCCTTGCCATGATCGAAGTTCCAGCCCTTGTAGCCGGAGATCATGCCAGTCTGGCCGTCGCCCTGATCCGTTCCGATGCCGCCACGAACCGTGAGGTTGGCGTCATTGAGGTCATGACGGAGCTTGATGTTGATAACGCCAGAAACAGCGTCAGCACCGTACAGCTCAGAACCGCCATCCTTCAGGATTTCAATGCTGGCAACCTGATGAACATTGATCGTGTTCATGTCGAAGCAGCTGTTGTTGCCATTGATGGCAGCACGCTTGCCGTCGACCAGAACCAGAACACGGTTCTGTCCAAGGTTACGCAGATCCATGCAGGACGAACCGCCCGTACCATTGGTCTGGCTGTTCGTCGTACCCGAAGATCCCATGGACGGCAGACGCTGCAGGTAATCACCAATCGTAGTGGCACCTGTCTGCTCAATCTGCTTGCTGGTCACGATCTGGACCGGATTGGCATTGGAGTTGTTCGACGTGCTTAGCGCCGAACCCGTTACTACAACGTTCTCGGATCGATTGGAATCGATGGAACGCAGGGCACGTGTATTGCTGACCGCAACAGGCGCAGCATACTGCGGAGCTGCAACCTGACGGGTTGCAGCAACCGGAGCTGTCGTTGCAGGCGTCGCAGCAGAACGCACCGGACTATGTGTCACAGTCTTGTGGCGCACATGTGAGGACGTGGTTTTAGCGTGATCGGTTGTTGCGGCCTGTGCCGCGCCTGACAGCGCACCCACACCCATAACCGACGCGCAAAGTAGCATATTGCGACGCGATACGATCATAATAAGACGAAATCCTTCTAAAGGCAGTGACGTCCTTTAGACATTTCATTGCGAAAGTGTCACCCCAACTTCCAGCGAGTACGATCGCTCCGTGATGGTTTTGTGACAAGCGTTGCATAAGGGTCACATATGTGTCGGACGCATATCAAAACAAGTCAAAAAAAAGCCGCCCCACCCTGAGGTGAGACGGCTCTTTTTGTAATTATTCGACATATTCCCCAGCTTTTAAAACTGGGGAATCTGAAGCGTTGGATCAGAAATCCATGTCGCCCATGCCACCTGGAGCAGCCGGAGCCTTCTTCTCAGGGCGCTCGGCAACCATGGCTTCCGTCGTGATCAGCAGACCACCAACCGAAGCGGCATCCTGCAGAGCCGTACGGACAACCTTCGTCGGGTCGATGATGCCTGCGCCAACCAGGTCCTTGTACTCAGCGTTCTGAGCATCAAAGCCGAAGTTGTAGGTGTCGTTCTCGAGCACCTTGCCAGCGATCACGGCGCCGTCTTCACCAGCGTTCTCAGCGATCTGACGCAGCGGTGTCTGAAGCGCCTTGCGAACGATCTCGCCACCGATCCGCTGATCGTCGTTATCGAAGGTCAGACCCTTCAGAGCAACGGAAGCGCGGGCAAGAGCCGTACCACCACCCGGGACGATACCTTCTTCGACAGCTGCGCGGGTTGCGTGCAGAGCGTCGTCAACGCGATCCTTGCGCTCCTTCACCTCAACTTCACTGCTGCCACCGACGCGGATGACGGCAACGCCACCAGCCAGCTTTGCAAGACGCTCCTGGAGCTTCTCACGATCGTAGTCAGAGGTTGTTTCTTCAACCTGAGCGCGGATCTGGTTGCAACGCCCCTTGATGTCGTCGCTGTTGCCAGCGCCTTCAACGATCGTGGTGTTTTCCTTCTCGATGTGAACCTTCTTGGCGCGGCCCAGCATGTCGAGAGTAACGGATTCCAGCTTGATCCCGATGTCTTCGGAGATGACTTGGCCACCCGTCAGGATCGCGATGTCTTCCAGCATGGCCTTGCGACGGTCACCGAAGCCCGGAGCCTTGACGGCAGCGATCTTCAGGCCACCACGCAGCTTGTTCACGACCAGCGTGGCAAGTGCTTCGCCATCGACGTCTTCAGCGATGATCATCAGCGGACGGCCGGACTGCACAACGCTCTCGAGCAGCGGCAGCATTGGCTGAAGCGAAGACAGCTTCTTTTCATGGATCAGGATGTACGGCGCATCGAGATCAGCCGTCATCTTCTCCGGGTTCGTCACGAAGTACGGGGAGATGTAGCCGCGGTCGAACTGCATGCCCTCGACAACGTCGAGTTCCGTGTGCAGGCCCTTGGCTTCTTCAACCGTGATGACGCCCTCGGAGCCGACCTTCTGCATGGCAGAGGAGATCATCTCACCGATTTCACGCTCACCGTTGGAAGAGATCGTACCGACCTGAGCGATTTCCTCCGGGGAGGTCATCTTCTTGCTGTTCTTCTTCAGCTCTTCAACAACGACGAGGACAGCCTTGTCGATGCCGCGCTTCAGGTCCATCGGGTTCATGCCAGCTGCAACAGCCTTGGCACCTTCACGGATGATTGCCTGAGCAAGAACCGTGGACGTCGTCGTGCCGTCACCAGCCAGATCGTTCGTACGGGACGCAACTTCGCGTACCATCTGAGCGCCCATGTTCTCGAACTTGTCAGCCAGTTCGATTTCCTTGGCGACAGACACACCGTCCTTGGTGATGCGCGGTGCGCCGAAGCTCTTGTCGAGAACAACGTTACGACCCTTCGGGCCCAGCGTTACCTTGACGGCATTTGCAAGAATATCAACGCCACGCAGCATACGGTCGCGGGCGTCGGCACCAAACTTAACTTCCTTGGCAGCCATGTTCTTAATCTCCTGTTGAGGTTTTTAACGAGAGGAAACGGGGACGGCTTTTCAGCCGATCACACCCATAATGTCGCTCTCTTTCATGATCAGCAGTTCTTCACCGTTGATCTTCACCTCGGTGCCGGACCACTTGCCGAACAGCACCTTGTCGCCTGCCTTGACGTCGAGAGCCACGATCTGGCCCTGCTCGTTCCGGGCGCCCGGGCCTACGGAAACGATCTCGCCTTCGGTCGGCTTGTCCTTGGCGGTGTCAGGGATGATGATGCCGCCAGCGGTCTTTTCTTCACCGGTCAGGCGACGGACTACAACGCGGTCATGCAGGGGACGAAATGTCGTCATGGATCGCTCCATTTTAGGCCGTGCCCTTCTACAAAGCGACGCGGCCGGGTTACGCGCTCAATTACTGCAGCGCAGTTGGCACTCCCATATCGAGAGTGCCAAGAGAGGTAGTGCCGCCACCCGTTTTCGTCAAGAACCATCGCCCTCGGCAGAAAAAATTTTCTTTCCGTCCAACAGGGCCTCGGAACGCCTTTTCTCTAGCATATCCGCCATTTTTTGACCTTTCGTCCTGCCATAAAGACGACGATTGGTCTCAGCTTCCTTCGCATCCTCTACGGACTTGCGGCGTTTGCGTTCCCGACGGAGATTGATGACGTCGCTCATGGCATCTGCCTTTCCGGCGTTACAGAGACTGGACAGAAATCAATGGACCACAAGCATTCCCAAGAAAAGACCGAGGGCCACATGATCCGCCTCACGGCGGCAGACGGCCACGAATTCGAGGCATGGGAGACGGGCTCCCCCGAGTCCACACGCTCCATTGTCGTCGTGCAGGAAATTTTTGGCCTGACCGGACACATCAGGGACGTCTGCTCTGATCTGGCTCAGCAGGGCTTCCATGTTCTCGCCCCTGCCCTCTTTGACCGTGTCAAACCCCATACGGTTCTGGCGTACAACGAGGCTGGCCTGAAGGAAGGGCTGGAATTTCGAAGTGGTATTTCGCCAGATCTGATCCAGCAGGATCTGGAAGCCTGCGCTCAAAAATTGAGACAGGAGGACGGTCACCGACCAGTCGGGATTATCGGCTTCTGCTGGGGCGGTCTCATCGCGTGGCTTGCGGCAACACGGACGCACCACTTTAATGCCGCCGTGGGATGGTATGGCGGCGGTATTGCCAACCATTGTGACACAGCGCCGCACTGCCCAACGCAGCTCCATTTCGGCGGAGAAGATGCGTCTATTCCGCCAGGTGACGTTCAGAAAATTCGCGCAAGCCGGCCGGAAGTCGAGGTCTTCCTCTATGATCAGGCTGGGCATGGCTTTGGATGCCCAGAACGTTCCAGCTTCAATCAGGACGCCCGTGATCTGGCCTGGAGCCGGAGCGTCGCGTTTCTGAAGCATCACATCAAGCGTGCGTGAGGCCTGACATGGAAGGCATTGCAGGAAAAATTGTCCTCATTACAGGCGGTAGCAGCGGCCTTGGTGAGGCCACCGCGCGTTATCTCGCAGCACGAGGGGCTTACGTTGCTATCGCTGCCCGGCGCCGGGACCGGCTGGACGAAATTGTCTCGGAGCTCGAAGCACTTGGCCAGACAGCACGGGCCTACACACTGGATGTCACAAACCGCCAGAACGTTGCGGACGTTGTAAAAGCCGTTGAGCAGGACTTCGGACGTCTTGATGTCCTCGTGAACAATGCCGGGCTGATGGCGATTGCCCCCATGAAACGACTGATGGTCGACGAGTGGGACCGGATGATCGACATCAACATCAAAGGCGTTCTGTACGGCATCGCCGCAGCACTACCGATCTTTGAGCGTCAGAAATCGGGACATGTCATTAACCTGTCCTCGGTTGCCGGGATCAAGGTCTTCGCCCCTGGAGGCAGCGTCTATTCAGGAACGAAGTTTGCCGTGCGGGCCATTAGCGATGGCCTCCGTCAAGAAGCTGGCAACGCGTTTCGCGTTACGTCCATCGAGCCGGGCGCAGTGGAGAGCGAACTCAAAACGGGCAGCGGCGACAGTGAAAGTCGTCAGCATGTTGAAGCGTTCTACAAGATTGCAATTCCGGCGGAATCCGTGGCGAGGGCCATCGCTTTCGCCATCTCACAACCTGACGACGTGGACATCAACGAGATTGTCCTGCGCCCAACCCTTCAGGAGTTCTGATCATGAGCAACAACCCACTCGAAGCAGATCCAAAACGTGACGCAGCAATCCGCCGCGAGGCCAAGTTGCTTTGGGAAGCTGACGGCAAGCCGGACGGTGGCCCTGAAGCCTATCTGGACAAAGCGACGGACCTGATTTCCATCAAGGGCGTTCCCGAAGGCACACCTGTTGAGGATCTTCCGCCGCCAGAGTTGGCAGATGTTCAGATCGAAGATCCACGCTTACAGGAGAATCTTGGGGAATTCCCAGAGCGCAGCACGGATCAGGGCGATCACCGCCATTTTCCCGTAGCTGATCGCAAAGAAGAACGCGAACTGCTGGATGATCCCAGCACCGACGCCGGTCAGCCGGGCTATGCTCAAATCGACGAAAAGCAGGAAGGCCCCTGATTGACCCTTCCATTCTGCCGCCCGCTTTTACGCGGGCGGCAAGCCATTTCAGGCTTTGTTCAGAACGCGACCTGCAACGGCATCCAGCTTGGCAACAAGAGCCGGATCTCGCTTCTCGGGTGCGGTGATAATCGCAAAGTCGAGCGCACGCTCGGCGGAAAGGTCCAGAGGGCGCTTTTGACCCAGAACCGGGATCACAGCCTTCACGAGACGGCGGGCATTATCCGCATTCCCCTTCATGACCTTCACCACACCTTCAACCGTCACGCTGTCATGCTCGGTGTGCCAGCAGTCATAATCCGTGACCATGGCAACCGTTGCGTAGGTCATCTCGGCTTCACGGGCGAGCTTGGCTTCTGGCATGTTGGTCATGCCAACCACCGAACAACCCCATGACCGATAGAGCTCGCTCTCAGCACGCGTCGAGAACTGCGGCCCTTCCATGACGATGTAGGTTCCCCCACGCGTCACCGGAATATCGAGCTTACGGGATTCCGCTTCCAGCACATCCAGCAGACGAGCAGACACCGGGTCCGCCATGCCGACATGCGCCACACATCCCGTCTCAAAGAAGCTTTTCTCGCGCGCGAAGCTGCGATCAATGAACTGATCGACAAGCACGAAACGACCTGGCGGGAGTTCTTCCTTTAAAGAGCCCACAGCTGAAAGAGACAGAATATCCGTCACGCCTGAGCGCTTGAGAGCATCAATATTTGCGCGGAAATTCAGGCGTGAGGGCGGGATCGGATGACCACGACCATGACGGGGCAGGAAGACGCACTTGATGCCTTCAAACGTTCCGAAAAGGAGTTCGTCAGAAGTTTCGCCCCACGGCGTTTCAACCCGACGCCATTCCTTGTTTTCCAGACCGTCAATATCATAGAGGCCGGAGCCACCGATAACGCCGATAACCGGCTGAATTTCTGTTTCCGAAGACATGGTTGTTCAGTCCGCCCCTGATTAACATGTTTGAGGACCGTTCAGGAACACGAGACGGAAGATTGGCGCAAGCCTCCGCTGATCCGTGTCCAAAAAAAATCACGCAGGCATTTACGAAGCGGCAAGATGCTCTCTGCCATCGTCGCGCCACAGAGCGACAGCAGACATGCAGCCAGCCAACTGTTCGTCTTGAGCGCAATTTGCTAGGACACTCCGCGTAACAAGAATTTGTCCTTAGGATGGTAGGGGAGAGAAAAATGGACCAGATCAGCCCCGTTTTTGCTGAACTCGTTCGCCCGGATGTGCCTCATGACACGCTGAAGCGTGAGGCGAAGGCCTGGTTTGAATCTCTCCGGGACCGGATTTGCGCGTCTTACGAGAAACTTGAAGACGAAGCCGCCGAAGGCAATTCCCAGGTCCTGCGAGATCGCACGCAACCGGGACGCTTCGTTCGCACGGCCTGGGATCGCCCGGATGGCGGCGGCGGCGTAATGTCCGTGATGCGCGGTCGCGTCTTTGAGAAGGTTGGCGTGAACGTTTCTACTGTCTGGGGCGAATTTTCTCCCGAATTTCGCAAAAACATTCCCGGCGCATCGGAAGATCCACGCTTCTTCGCAACGGGCGTGTCCCTAGTCGCTCACCCCTGCAATCCGCATGTCAGCGCCGCGCATTTCAATACGCGCATGATTATTACGACCAAAGGCTGGTTCGGTGGCGGTGGCGATATTACGCCAATGTTCCCGGACAGTGCCGAAGCCCGCAGTGACGCCGACTACTTCCACAAGATGTTTGAAGCTGCCTGTAACAAGCACGATCCGGAGCACTATCCGCGCTTCAAGGAATGGTGTGACCGGTACTTCCATCTGCATCACCGCGACGAGCCGCGTGGTCTCGGCGGCATCTTTTACGATCAGTTCTCGACTGGAAGCCTTGAAGGTGACTTCGCCTTCACGAAAGACGTCGGCATGGCCTTCCATGACGCCTACCCCGCAGTTGTCAGACGCCGCATGTTTAATCCGTGGACGGACGCCGACCGCGACGCCCAGCTGATCCGCCGCGGACGATACGTTGAATTCAATCTGCTTCATGATCGTGGAACGCTTTTTGGCCTGAAGACGGGCGGCAACACCGAATCGATCCTGATGAGCATGCCTCCAGAAGTTCGCTGGCCGTGATGCTTTGTTCCCCGACCCGCCGTGACTGCCTGAAAGGGCTGGCCGTGCTCGGTGCCGGAAGCGCCATGCCCTCTCTGCAGGCCCGTGCTGCGGACATGCCTGACGCACATCTACTCCTTGGTGGAACACTCGCGTCCATCCAAGGGCAGTTCGGGGAACTCGCGGCAGGCGTTATCTCCCGTACGCTGGGACTGGACGCTCCCCTGGAGATCACACCCGATATCGGTCAGGACGGCGTACGTGCTGCCAATCTTTTTGACGCTAACAGCGCCCCGGACGGAAGCACGGCCCTTATTGCGCCGGGAAGCGTCCTGCTGGCCTCGCTAACCGGTGACTCTCGCGTCCACTATGATTTTGCACGGTGGATTCCCCTTCTGACGGCTCATACGACAACTGTCGTCATTGCGCGTGCAGAACTGCACAAAACGCTCCGAAGCCGCCTAAAGGGTTTCTTTCACGATCATCCGGTTCGACTGGCTGTTTCTCGCCCAACGGGAACAGAACTTGACGCCCTTCTTGGCCTGACCCTCCTTGGCCTGCGCCCTATTCCGGTGTCTGGGTTCAGTCGAACGGAAGACGCACTGGAAGCACTTGCGAACAATCAGGTCGATGCCGTTCAGTTACTGCCTTACACGCTGGATGTACCGGTAGAGAGCATTCTCGCCAAGCTGCCGCCCGGTACAGCGCCGCTCTATCATACAGGCGACCTGTCAGACACAGGCTCAGATACAATCCCGAATTTTCTGGAGGCCTATCAGGAGGCTCGCCGCCGTCCGCCTGAAGGAGCACTATACAGAGCCTGGCAAGCAGTCTCCGCAAGTACCTACACAGCTCTGACAGTGGCACTCCCGATGCTCACCCCACCAGATATGGTCAAAAGCTGGAAGCAGTCCTGCTGGGACGCAGCGGTAGATCCAACCGTGCGCCACTGGGCGGAAAAGCACCATTTCATGCTGGCTGCGGGCGACAATGCAGCGCCATTCCTCTCTAGGGCAACGCCCGATATTGGCGCAATCCTTGCCCTTAGACGCTGGATTGCCATGAATACACCGCGCTGGCGCATCGGCCAGGAAACTCGACCGCTCTGACCTTTTACCGGCGCTTTGTCCGCAGCAAAATTCGGACGGAGCCATGGTTGGCAGCATGAGGGTGGACAACGGCCAGCACCATGGGCCGGATGTCCGCTCTCTGAAGCCAGAGTGGCAGCTCCCGACGGATCAGTCCGCTCGTGGCGCCACTCCCTAACCCCGTCACGACTTCAACGCACCGCCAGTTCCGTGCTTTGGCGCGATGCATGAAGTCAAGCAGGCGCTCGAAAGCGTCCTGCACAATATATCCATGCAGATCCAGCTTTGCATCGACCTTGAGCTCCCCGCGGGAAAGACGCTTCCAACTCGTATCATCCAGACCAGGTGATCGAACACCGACCCGCAGATCCTGCGGTCTGGGTCGACGAAGAACTGGACGAGCCAAAAGAGCGCGGAATGACAGGTCCTGTTCAGCGGGTGGAAGCGGAACAAGCGGAACTCGCGCGGGCTTTACTGCTTCAACTTTTGGCGTAGGTGGCGGAACGGGTTTGGATTTGGGTCTGGAAGGGTGTAGCGGCACGATGTCGCGCACAACCATGCGCCACAGGCTTTCCTCCTCCTCTTTCAGAACCCGTTTTGCCACCAAAGACCCCACCTGACCTGATTCAGTCTTGCATCCCGCAAATAACCTGCACTGCGTGTAACTGTTTCCATGCCGATCGAACAATGGAAAAGACGTAATTTCAGGCCTCTCGCAATTTTGGCATCAGGCTCTTCTTCAGCACGTTCGATCCTACAACTCTATGACTGGCCCCGATGGCACTGCTCCCTCACAGAGATCCGAACATTTCAGGCGCACGATCAATTCGGGAAGAGACCATTATTTTTGTCCGAGCTGCGCCTTGTAGAACCGGAAGCAGCTGTCCCAAGTCTTCTCATGAAGGAGACAGACCGTGAGTAAACTGACCAAAGAAGAGCGAGACAGCCTACCTGACGATGAATTTGGCCTTCCTGAAAAAAGGGCCTACCCCGTCGACACAAAAGCTCGGGCCCGAAATGCGAAAGCGCGCGCAACGCAGGAGCTTGAACGCGGTCTCCTGACGCCGGAAGAGAGAAATGAAATTGATCAGGCGGCAGATCGCAAATTACAGGAAGAATAATCCAGAATCAGAAACGGCTCCGAATTTCTTCGGAGCCGCTCGCTGACGTCATTGGAACATTCAGTTGGCTTGCGCGCCCCGAAGGGGAGCATCTGCCGGAACATCCTTGAGCGGAATGCCCTGATACTTTCCTGTCAGAGTTTTCAGGAAGGCCACAATGTCCGTAACATCCTGCTCTGTGATGTCATGATCGGGCGTCTCATAACGGGCCATGGCACGAACCGCAGCGTCCAGCGTCTTTGCTGATCCGTCATGGAACCACGGGCCTGTCAGCTCCACGTTCCGCAGGTTGGGGACCTTGAAGCGCTCACGATCAGACGGATTGTTCGTGAAAGCAAAGCGACCATCATCCACAGCCGTCAGCTTGGTGTGACGATCCTCGAAATACGGCCCTTCCAGACCCAGAATTTCGTAAGCGTCTCCACCGACCGCAACACCGCTATGGCAGCCCGAGCAGCCAATTGCCTTGAAGCGTTCATAGCCACGCTTTTCCTGAGCCGTAATCGCGTCTGCCTTGCCCTTCAGGTACAGGTCAAAGCGGCTGTCTGGAGTGATCAGTGTTTTTTCATATTCGGCGATCGCGTCCGTCACCGTGTTCTTGGTGATATCGTCCGAACCATAGATGGCCGTGAACTGATCAGCATATCCAGGCTCAGCACGCACACGGTCGGCAACGGATGCCCAGTCATGAGATCCCATTTCCAGCGGGTTCATCACCGGGCCTGCAGCCTGCTCAGCCAGATCCTTGGCACGACCGTTCCAGAACTGACCGATATTGAAGACGGAATTGTAAACCGTCGGCACGTTAATCGGGCCGGTCTGACCATTAATGCCGGTCGCCGTGGTCTGATTATCCACACCGCCCTTGTTCAGTCCATGGCAGCTTGCACAATTGAGCTGGCCATTGCCTGAAAGCTGCTTGTCGAAGAACAGGGTCCGGCCCAGTTCAGCCTTTTTCCAGTCTACAGCAATTGTTTCCGGGATCGGCTGAAGGACTTCGCCACGGAATTCTGGGGCCACGTCAGAGCTGGCATAATAGCGCTCACGCTGATCACGTACCCACTTCAGAATGTCCGCACGCTGTTTCTCGTCCAGATGAGCATGGGGATGCATCGTCAGGTAAGCCGCAGGCGGCATACGGTTCTGAACAATCACTTCCTCAATACGGGAAAGCTGTTCGACCGATGGGGGCTTGCCCTGCTGGAACGCTTCAATGATCGGCGCAAACTCAAAATGACGCTGCCCCTGCTCCAGATCACGGCTCATAATCTGATTGGCAAGCGGGAGTTTGAAGTAAAATGGCAGATCGGCGTTGCGCGTGTGGCAGTAGTCACAACGGACTTCCTGAAACGCTGCGAACGCTGTCATGGCGATAGGGTCATGCCGTGTGGGGCTGCTCGCGGGAAGCTGCGGCGCACCAGCATGATCGAAATGCTCAAGATAGGTGACTGTTCCGCCCCAGGCGACAACGCCCAGTGCCACCAGACCGGCAATTCCTTTGGTAATTGTGCTGCGACGCACCGCAAATCTCCTCACTGTCACGAGATTGTGAGGTTTGGGGATTGTAACACAAGAAGTCAAAACGATTGATCCTGTCAGACCTACAGGTCTGACCGATCATTCGTCTTCCCAGTCTTCCTCCCGGGTCCCAATCGCAGCCCTGAGGCGCTTACGGGCAATATTGACGTAACGTGTGTCCTTTTCCACGCCAATGCCGGACAACCCCTTGCGTTCCGCCGCAATCAGGCTGGTCCCCACCCCCATGAACGGGTCCAGCAACACCCCGCCTGGCTTGGCGCCATGTAACCTCAGACAGGCTTCGGGCAACGCGATTGGAAACGTCCCCGGATGGCTGAATTTTTCTTTTCGGCTTCGCACGGTCTCATAAGGAATGAACCACGTATCTCCGCGGCATCGACGATCCATCTCATGCTGTCGGCGCGAGATATTGCTCTTGTCCGTAAATGGAACGCCAGCATCCAACCGGGCGACTTTGACGTCCCCCTTTTTCGTCAGATGAAAAATATGCTCGTGATTACGGTTAACAAAGCGGGGTGAATTCAGCGGCTTGAAATGCCCATAGGTAATTTCACCCACCGAAATCGACTTGATCCAGGTGATATGGTTCTGAAGCACAAAGAGCTTCCGCAACCGGGACATCAGTTCGAACGGCAGCCAGGGCTGTGAAGATGATCCAGCGATATTCAGAAAGAACGATCCATCGTCCTTCATGATCCGTTTCACACTGGCGCAGACGTCTTCCATCCAGTCCAGATAGGCATCTTCCGGCAACTGGTCCTGATAGGTCCGATATTCGATCCCAAGATTATAGGGCGGGGACGTCACCACGACATCCACCGTCTGCGACGACATGCGCCGCAGAACTGTGGTGCAGTCTCCCCGGATCAGCGTATGGGCGCCGAGTGTTTCCCGGCGGCTCCGGATCATGGGGTGGGCGAATCCGCTGGAGGACGCGGCAACAGAATGACCATTCGGCCATTTTCATGCAGATTGCCGGCAACATACTGGGCAAAAGCACCCCATCCGGTGAACAGATCGGCACGTCCCTCCCCCTTGATATCGGTTCCGATATCCTGAGCGAACACGAGGTGCTGCCATGGCGCTGGCTGGCCCTTTGCATCCGGCAGCTTTGTCTCAACCCAAAGCGGGGTCGCAAACGGCACGATCGATCGGTCAATCGCAACAGACCGCCCAGCGGTCAGCGGCACACCGAATGCTCCTGTCGCGCCCTGTGCCAGACTTCCCGTATCTTTGCGGAAGAAAACGTAATTCGGGTTACGCTCCATCATCGCCATCATGCGATCCGGATGCGCCTCCAGCCATGCGCGGATGCTTTCCATACTGACAGCAGAGGGAGCCAGTTCGTTATCCTGAACCAGCACACGGCCAAGCGGGACATAAGGCTGGCCATTCTTGCCGTCATAACCAGCCCGGATCTGCGATCCGTCTGGCAGGATCAGACGACCGGAGCCCTGAATTTGCAGAAAAAACAGGTCCACAGGGCTTTTTAGCCATGCGATTTCCAGCCCGCGCCCCGCCAGAGCACCACTGTCAATCTGGGCACGATCATAATACGGTTTGAACTGACCGTTCTCCCAACGTCCCGTGACCATCTGACCGTTGGTTGCTTTGGCACGAACCAGATCTGCCGGGCGCCCATAAAGAGGCGTCTGGTATGGCCCCTCGCGCGTCAGGGATGCCTCAATCTGGGGTTCAAAATACCCGGTGTAAAACGCTTTGGTATCGGTCTCGTAGGGCTGGAACCATGTCTGCAGGTAAGATTTAGCATCCGCAGCACTCTCCAGTCCGGCGCAAGCACCAGACCAGTCTCCAACCTGACGGCCATACGGAAGGGTCTCAGCCCCCCCGAGAGGCGTTTCAGGCGGCAATTGCGTCAGCCGATGGCACTCCTGCCGCAGAACAGGCAGGAGCGAAGCGAAATCCTCCCGATCCCACCCCGCGAGCGCATCGAAACCTACAGGCGTCAATGAAACAGAAGATGACGGTTCATTCGACGTGGTGCACCCGACCAACAGGGTCAGGGCAGCCAGACTCAGCAGCTTTTTCATAATGGACGAACTATTTTCAGGCTGGACGCGATGCCGCAAGACGCCACCGCGCGTCTGACGTCCCGAACTGACGTTCAAACAGCCATAGATCATGGAATTCCGTCACGGCATCCGTGCCCTGTACAGGGTCTCCGTTGCGATCCGTCAGCATATTAACCTGACGGGACACAATCCGAACTTCGATTCGACCGATCTGGGCAGCCACGTCGTCGGTGGGAAGCATCGCATCCAGAATGGCCATACTTTCGATACCCCGCAGATCGCTGCGCTGTGTTTCGCCTGCTTCGGCGCGCGCGTTGATCGCGGAGAGAAAGGCGTCTTCAGTTTCCGGGGTCATAAGATCTGACAGAGCCGCGCGGTCCCCCGCAGCGAAAGCCGGAACAATCTGGCGGAACGTGTTCTCAGCATCGTTAAGAAAAGCCTGAGGCGTAAAACCCGCATCAAGCTGGGTCATACGACCCAGTACGCTGCCCACCCGGGTTGCCGGAGCGGGAATGTCGTATTCGACCTGCGCCACGACCGTTTCCTCACCCCGCTGGCTTGCACCAGGCAGCGGTGGAGGCGTCGGACGCGCGGAAGCCTGCCCACCAGTAGCGAAAACCGGCGGACGCTCCTGACGCACACCCTGCATGCCAATGCGACGCCCCAGCACGCGGTACAGGCGAAAGCCCAAGGCAATCGCCAGAATTGCCAGCACCACGATGTCCCATGGGAACGCGTGGCCGGAATGGCCCATCAGAGCGGAGGGAAGATGAATGTCGTCAGAAGACATGAAGATTATGTTTCACACAGATCGTTGGAATTTCCGTTGTCTTACAGATAGGGCGACAGCGGACCAATCTCAACCTTCCGCATGCAGGAACCCCGTCTTGGCGCGCATGACACATCATGCTACCGCCACTGTATCGCAATCGTTCCATCGCTATCCGCCTCGCGGATCCGGAGACCGTACATGTCCGAGAATACCACCGACAACACTGCACAGAACATGGAAGGCGCTCCGCCGCAGATGCCGCTTGCCGTCAATCTGCAGTACACAAAGGACCTGTCCTTTGAAGTTCCGGCTGGCGCTTCCATTTTCGCTACCCTGCGCGCTGCACCGCAGATCTCCGTGAACATCGATGTTCAGGCAAATCGCCTGGAAGAAGAGCAGCCGGTTTATGAAGTTGCCCTGGCCGTCCGCGCCGAAGCTGCTGAACCCGCAGCAGAAGAAGGTGGCAAGGCTGGCCGCACGGTGTTTATTGCCGAGCTGACCTATGCCGCCATCGTGACTCTCGGCAATGCTCCGCAGGAACTCGTCGAGCCGATCCTGCTGGTTGAAGTGCCACGCCTGATCTTCCCGTATGTGCGTTCCATCATCAGCGACGTCACCCGTGACGGTGGCTTCCCGCCGGTGGTTCTGCAGCCGATCGACTTCGTTGCTCTGTGGCAGGCCAAGCGCGCCCAGCAGTTCCCTGAGCCAGCTGGCGAAGCCTGATCCTTCAGGCGACGAAAGGCCCGAGCCGTTCCTGCGGATCGGGCCACTCCACTGCACGCCAGTCCTTTTCGGTCAGGCGTGCAGCGATGGCCTCTGACAGGCAGAGCGCCCTCACACCGGACAGAGCATTTCGCTCCGGCGCTCCCAAAGCCTCCATGAAGGCTTCAGCCGTTTTTCCGGAATAAAGAACAACTCCTTCAACACGGTCGTTCAACAAAGCGTCTCGCGCAGCATCCGTGAGAGCTTGCCTCTTCATCACTGCGTACGCGTCGATGCGCCTGGCCCCCAACGCCACTGCCAGGTCGAGGCCGTAACCCTTGCCACATGCCAGCATAAGGGACTGTCCCGTCAGGTTGTGACGACGGCAGAACTCCAGCAGGGCTTCAGCGTCGCCATCTGCGGCATGAACATTGGAAAAGCCCATGGCGCGAGCATGTTCAGCCGTTTTTGCTCCTACAGTGACCATCAAACGGTCGCGCGGCCAATTTTTGAGAGCGGTCAGCGCATTGGCGCTTGTCAGGGCTACAGCTACACAGTCAGTCACGGCTATGGGTTCGTAGGTCTGAATTTCCAGCATCGGGCAAGCAATCGCCTCCCAACCCTGACGCTGAAGGGCCTCCGAGGTAGAAGCCAGACCCGGCTCGGGACGCGTGACCAGAACAGCGCGCCGCGCCATGATCAGGCGCGTGTCATCTCGGCGAAAATCGCTGCTGGCGTATTGCGGCGCAGTTCGTCTGCCAATTCCGTTCCCATCCGGGCGGCCTCAAGTGGCGCACCAGTGATTTCATGGCGGATCAGGAACGTTCCGTCTTCGCTCGCAACCATACCTGTCAGTTTCAACACGCCAGCTTCAATTCTGGCATATCCACCAATTGGCGTTCGGCAGGAGCCGTCAAGCTCGGCCAGCAAAGCACGCTCCGCAGTCGAAACAGCCCGGGCTTCCGGGTCTTCGATGGCAGAGAGAAGCTCACGCAGCTCCGTGTCACTCTCGCGGACTGTCACACCGACGATACCCTGCCCTGCGGCTGGAAGCATCTGGTCCGGCTCAAGAACGATATCGACACGATCTTCCATCCCAAGACGCCGTAGTCCCGCAAGGGCCAGAAGCGTGGCATCACAAGCACCCGCCTGCAACTTGTCGAGACGCGTCTGAACGTTGCCTCGCAACAAACCAAACCGAAGATCCGGGCGACGGCTCAGCATCTGCGCCTGACGACGGACGGACGCACAACCGATCAAAGCGCCCTCTGGCAGAGAGGCATACGGATCAGCTGGGTCAACTTTGGTGGACCGGTCACGCAGGATAATGGCATCGCGGGCGTCTTCACGCTTCAGCGTGCACGCCAGGACAAGACCGGGAGGGAGATTGGTTTCGAGATCCTTGAGGCTATGAACTGCGAAGTCGATCCGGCCCGCTACAAGAGCTTCGTGGATTTCCTTGGCAAACAGGCCCTTGCCACCAATTTCCGCCAGACGCTGGCTGAGGTTACGATCACCTTCAGTGCTGATCTGATGTTCCTGGAATGCTCCCATGTCACGCAGGACTGGGCAAAAACGGGTCAGACGTGTCAGGAACGTCCGCGTTTGCCACAGCGCCAGCGGTGACGCTCGCGAGCCCACTCTGAGTGGGAGTTTGCGCTGGCCGGACGGGCTGGCGGCATGAGATCGGCGGACGGCTTCCGCCGCGACCTTTTGAAGGGCGTCGGAAGACAGGACGGAAGCATTCATGGACCGCACCTGTAGCTCATTCAGGCGGGGCTGTCATGATATGAGAGACTCGGTCATAATGCATGCCATGTCTGACCCTGCTGCATCCCGCCCCCTTCTGGCGATCGAAACGTCCTGCGACGATACCGCTTGCGCTATTCTGGCCTATGACGGCACCATTCTCGCCGAAGGTGTTCTTTCCCAGAACGATCACGCCATTCTTGGGGGCGTCGTACCGGAAATTGCAGCACGAGCTCATCTTGATGCCCTGCCCGCCCTTGTCCAGTCCGTGCTCGACAAGGCCGCCCTCACCTTGCAGGACATTGATACCTTCGCAGGAACGACTGGCCCGGGCCTGATTGGTGGGCTGATTGTGGGCAGTTCCTATGCAAAAGGGCTGGCTCTCGCACTGGGTCGACCTTTCATTGCAGTCAATCACATTGAAGGGCACGTCCTGACGGCTCGACTGCCGTCGCTTGAGGCCGATCTTCAGCTTCCATTCCTGACGATGCTGGTCTCAGGCGGTCACTGCCAGTGCATTTCCGTGGAACAGACAGGCCAGTACGTGCGCCTTGGCGGCACCATTGATGACGCCGCTGGCGAGGCCTTCGACAAAGTTGCCAAAATGCTTGGTCTTGGCTGGCCGGGTGGGCCTGCTCTTGAAAAACTGGCACAGGAAGGCCGCGCTGATGCTTTTGCACTTCCCCGCCCGCTTAAAGGGCGCGACGGCTGCGACTTTTCTTTTTCCGGCTTGAAAACAGCCGTCAGCCGCCTGATTGAGCCCTTGGGATCAGGCGCTCTTCCGCGCCAGTTCGCTGCCGACGTCGCCGCATCCTTCCAGCAGGCTGTGGCAGATGTCATGGCAGACCGTGCGGAACATGCGCTTGCAATGGCGCCTCACACGACTGCACTCGTCGTCGCAGGTGGCGTAGCTGCGAACCGGACACTTCGCGGTGCACTGGAAACTGTCGCAGACCGCCACGGTATCCCATTTATCGCTCCTCCGCTGCGCCTCTGCACGGACAACGCAGTCATGATCGGCTGGGCAGCCCTTGAGCGCCTCCATGCGGGTGAGCATCCCAACGAAATAGATGTCGCAGCCCGCCCCCGCTGGCCTCTTGCGGAACGTCATCCCGCTCATAGCCCTTCCTGATTCCATAGCCGGAACCCGTCTCCCGTGAACTACAGACACGCCTATCACGCCGGAAATTTTGCGGATTGCATGAAACACGCGATCCTTCTGGTGCTTCTGAAGTCCCTCGCGCGCAAACCTGCTGGATTTTGTGTTCTCGATACACATGCAGGCTGCGGACAGTATGACCTGTCTTCTGAAGAAGCCCAGAAAACCGGCGAATGGAAAAGCGGGATTGGCCGACTTCTGGACTCGGAAGAGCCGGCCCTTCAGGATTATCTGTCCGCCGTGCGCGACCTCGGCCTTTATCCGGGATCACCGGCCCTCGCTCGCCATGCGCTGCGCCCCCAGGACCAGCTTGTGGCCTGCGAACTTCACCCAGAAGATGTTCGCCCGTTACGTCGCCTTTTCCGGGATGACCCGCAGGTCTCCATTCATCATCGCAACGGGTACGAAGCTTTGCGCGCGCTTCTCCCCCCTAAAGATCTGAAGCGTGGTCTGGTTCTGATTGATCCACCATTTGAGAAGCTGGACGACTTTACGCAATGTGCTGGGGCGATCTCGCTGATCCGCAATCGCTTTCGCGCAGGCATTGTCGCGGTTTGGTATCCCATCAAGCACCGCACTCCGGTTCGGGCCTTTTACAACGCTCTGAAGGATGCAGGCATTCGCGATATTCTTGCGTGTGAATTTCTTCTGCGCCCGGCGTTGGACCCGTCTCGCCTGAATGGATGCGGAATGCTGGTCGTGAATGCTCCTTTCGGATTTGAAGAAGATGCCGCGCGCGTCCTGAATGCGTTGAAGCAGGGGCTTGCGACGGATGACCCGGAAGACGACATGCAGGTGCATATTGAACGTCTGGTAGAGGAATGAACATGAACGGGCGCCATATCGCAGTCATCGGCGCAGGCGCCTGGGGAACGGCTCTCGCATGTGCCGCGGCCCGTACCGGAGCACGCGTTACACTCTGGATGCGAACTCCGGTTCCTGCTGGCGTCCGGGAGCTTCCCCGCTTGCCCGGTATCCAGCTTCCTGAGGCGGTCACCGTTACAGGTGTTTTCCCAACAGATGCGGACGTTGTGCTTCTGGTTGTGCCTGTTCAGACTGCACGCTCCGTATCCGTCGCACTGGAAGGTGTTCTCGCTCCAGGTGTGCCGGTCGTGACGTGCTGCAAGGGCCTGGAACAGGCGACCTCGCTTCTGCCACTTACCGTACTCGCCGAAACGATGCCTGATCGGCCAACTGCCGTTCTTTCTGGGCCAAACTTCGCCATTGAAATTGCAAAAGGCCTTCCGGCAGCAGCGACATTAGCCAGCACAGATCTGGCACTGGCAAAACATCTCACCAGTATCCTCAACTCGTCATCGTTTCGCCTCTATGCCAGTGATGACATTGCGGGTGTGCAGCTTGCCGGAGCAGCAAAAAACGTTGTGGCGATCGGCGCGGGTATCGTGATCGGAGCAGGCCTGGGCGAAAATGGCCGGGCAGCCCTTATCACCCGGGCTGTCGCCGAGATTGCGCGTCTGGCCGAAGCGTTGGGCGGACGTGCTACCACTCTGGCGGGCCTATCTGGCGTTGGAGACCTGATCCTGACTTGTACCGGGCGGGGCTCACGGAACTACAGTCTCGGTATCGAGCTCGGAGAGGGTCACCCCCTGTCAGAAATCCTCGCTTCCCGTACAACGGTTGCAGAGGGCGTTTTGACCGCGCCGGCGCTCGTGGCGCTCGCTCAAAAGATGGGCGTGCACGTCCCGATCCTTGAGACGATCACCCATCTGCTCTCAGAAAAACTAACACTGGAAGAAGCCAGAACGCTGCTGCTGGACCGGCCGCCGACGCTGGAATAAATCGGTTTTTCACACGAACAACCCGGCGATCACGGCGCTCATGGCGTTGGAAAGTGTACCGGCCACTACAGCACGAACTGCCAGCTTCGATACATCCGTCCGCCTGCGCGGCTCCGCACTGCCAAACGCACCAATCAAAATGCCAATGGTGGAAATATTCGCAAATCCACACAGTGCGAAAGACAGGATCGTGATGGTTCGATGCGACAGGACATGCGCGTGAATCATGGGAGAAAGATTCACGTAAGCGACGAACTCGTTGAATGCGATTTTCTGGCCGAGCAATCCACCCGCCACCACACACTCAGACCACGGCACGCCCATCAGCCACGCAAAGGGCGCAAAAACGTAACCGAGGATTTGCGCGAGAGACAGACCGACCATCGCCAGAAGACCATCTGTCAGGGCAATAATGCCAACAAAGGCAATCAGAACCGCCCCGACTGCAACCGCGATTTTGGCACCATTCATGGCACCTTCGGCCAAGGCCTCAAACATGCTGTGATGGCCATGATCCGCCCCGGCAATTTCCGTGCTGACATGCCTCGGGCCGGGGAACAGAACACGTGAAAACAGCAGCCCACCCGGAATAGCCATTGCAGACGCAGCGAGCAGGTTCTCCATTGGAACCCCTAGCGACGCATAGCCTGCCAGAACCGAGCCTGCGATGGATGACGTCCCGCTGCATAGAACCGTCGCCAGCTCTCCAATAGAGAGTCCGGCCAGACAGGTCTGGAGCGCAATCGGCATTTCACTCTGGCCAAGGAAAATGGTTAGAACGGCTGAAAAGGATTCCAGCTGCGTGGTGCCGAGAATTTTCGCGAGAGCGCCACCGATGATGCGCGACAGGAACTGAAGCACACCCCAGTGCTGCATCACCCCCAGAAGCGCTGCGACATACACGATTTCAGGCAGAACCTTGAGGGCGAAGATAAATCCTCCGTCCCCGAAAACCGTGTCCATTTTCGGCCCTACAAGACCACCGAAAAGGAAGGCACTTCCCTGATCCCCGTAAGACAGGACCTTCGTCACGGCCCCGGAAATCATGTGGAGCCCATGTGCCCCGGCGGGAATCCAGAGAATTACGGCTGCAATAGCCACCTGAAGGGCTAAGGCACGCGCAACCAGTTTCCAGTCGATCGCCCGCCAATTCGTGGAAAATAACGCGCCAAGACAGAGAAGACCGGCCATGCCGATCAGGACGCGCAGGATCACGAAGGCAAGCTCCCTTTCAAAAACAGAACGGTTGCACAACCTGTCTGCATGACAGCGCCATGTCCAGCCCTGCTCTCGCCTCTTTAGCAGTATGATATTACAGTAGATGAAAATGAGGGGGAGAAACCATGACCTGCGCCTATGATTTCCACCTGCCCGGGCTGTCTGGGGAAACAATTGATCTTTCCCAGTTCCGTGGTCGGCCACTCCTGATCGTCAACACAGCCTCGAAATGCGGCTTTACCCCCCAGTATGAAGGCTTGCAGCATCTGTGGTCCCTCTATGGGCGCGACTACCCGGATGGCATGACGGTTCTCGGCGTACCTTCGAATGATTTTGGAGAGCAGGAGCCGGGCTCGGCAGAAGAGATCAAGACATTCTGCCACCGCAATTACGGGGTCTCATTCCCTATGGCGGCCAGAGCCCATGTCAAAGGGCCAGATGCCATCCCGCTCTTCAAATGGTTGGGTAAAGAGGGCGGATTTTTATCTCGCCCCCGCTGGAATTTTTATAAGTACCTCGTGAACCGCGAAGGGCATCTCGTGCGGTGGTTCACACCGCTTTCAAAACCGACGCCCGGACGGGTAGAAGAGGCCGTCCGCCGGATTCTTCTCGATCACTGAATTATATGGTGCCCCGGTTTCCGGCCGGGACAGCGCCTCTTCAATCAGGCGGACATTGCGCATGTCAGCCTTGAACACGGTATCGAACAGGTCCCCCATTAGCGGAACAACACCAACTACCGCTTCGATGCCCACATTAAGCAGCATCTTGCGCACAGTTGCTGCTCCCACACCCATCCGGTGGCCTTCCCAGACAATATAGAGGGAGAAGAGCGTTCCAAGAGCCAGCCCTCCTCCGGGAATGAGCCCCAAGACCGTATCAACACCTGCTCTCAAGCGAAGCCCGGGAATTCGGACAGCCGAGTTCAGAACCCAGGCCAGACGCTTAAGCCGCTCCAGCCTTCGTAAGAGTTCTGCGGTGTCTGATGGAGATGAGGAAAATGCGGTTTTGACCATGATACAAAATAACACGCAGACGGGATCGAGAGTTTCCTCTTTTTCCTTGACGCAGCGTATCAAAAAACGCGAGCCTCATGACAGGAATATGACAGGAGACTTCTCATGACAGCGTCTCTCCTTCGGCCCATTCTGCCGCTTCTGGTCGTTGCTGCCCTTGGCGCCTTCACGCCTTCTGTCGCACATCACGTCACGAGCTTTCTGGGCCTGCCCGGCATCTTCTGGGCGAGCGTCATGCTGACGCTGGAAATCGTTCTGCTTTGTATCGGCTTGGCTGCCGTTCGCCCCTCAATGACGCGTCCCTCAGAAAAACTTTACGCTCGCGAGACTGTTCTTCGGTAAAAATCGTTCCTTCTGGCTTCTGGAGGATATGTTACCCGTCAGCGGGATACGCTAGAGACAGGAAATGCTTCGCAATTTCCTGACAGTTGGCAGCTGGACCATGCTTTCGCGTGTTCTGGGCCTGATTCGTGACCAGCTTCTCGCTGCCTTCCTTGGAGCCGGCCCCGCACAGGACGCCTATCTGGTGTCCCTGCGCCTCCCGAACATGTTCCGGCGACTATTCGGAGAAGGCGCGTTCAACGCAGCCTTCGTGCCGATGTTCACCGCCAAGTATGAGACTGAAGGACGCACCGCGGCCCTGCGTTTCGCGGGGCAGGCCCTATCCGCTCTGGTAGCATGGCTGGTGATCCTGACGATCATCTGTGAACTGTGCATGCCCCTCATCATCTCGATTCTTGCCCCCGGTTTTCAGGGCGAGCGTTTTGAGATGGCCCTGACGCTGACACAGATCACTTTCCCCTACATGGTCATGATCTGCGCGGCGGCTCTGGTTTCCGGCGTGCTGAATGGTCTGGGGAAATTCAGTGCTGCATCCGCCGCCTATCTGAGTTTCAACATCATCGGCATCGCAGCGATCTTTCTGGGGGCCTATGTCTGGCGCAGTGTTGCCCTGACCAGTGCGTGGGGTGTCGTTATTTCGGGCATCGTCCAGCTGGGTGCCCTGTACTGGGCCGCTCATCGTGCCGGTGTCGCGCCGCATCTCGTTCGCCCCAGCTTTTCAAAAGATATCCGTGGTCTGATGCGACGGATGGGGCCGGGTCTCGTCGGATCGGGTGTCACACAGATGAACCTGATGGTGGACACGATCATTGCCACCAGACTGCCCGTTGGTTCCCCGTCGATTCTGTACTTCGCGGACCGGATCAACCAGCTCCCTCTTGGCGTTCTTGGTGCTGCGGCGGGCACAACCCTCTTGCCGCTTCTCACGCGACACGTGGCCAACAACGACCGCGTTTCCGTACATGCCAGCCTGAACCGGGCCCTCGATTACGCTCTGCTTTTGACCCTTCCCGCAACGATGGGCCTGATTGCACTGGCTCCCTCGATCATGGCTGGCCTGTTCAGCTACGGTCACTTCACAGTCGCAGATGCCCTGAAGTCCGCCCAGTCCCTGCGGGCCTATGCTCTTGGGCTTCCAGCATTTGTACTCATCAAGGTCTTTTCGCCCGGCTTTTTCGCTGAAGGGGATACCAGCACTCCGGTCCGGATTGGTTTCTTTACCCTTGGATTGAATCTGGCGCTTAATCTGGCGCTCTACAAGCCACTGGCTCATGTAGGCCCTCCATTAGCCAGCACGATTGCGGCGGTCGTGAACGTCGCCATTTTGGCAGTGCTGCTGCATCGCCGTGGCATTTTCCAGCCTGACCCTCGGCTGAAAAGCCGCTCAGCCCGCATAATCGGCGCCTCCCTCATGATGGCCCTCTGGGTTGCCGCAGCACAGAAATTTGCCGCTCCCGACCTGCCGAACTGGCACGGAATCTGGCGCCTGAGCATGCTGGGCGCACTGATCGTGTTCGGAGGCGTGGTCTACGCCATTTCTCTCGACGCCCTGAAGGTTCTGAAACTCAGTGACGTGCTCGCAGCGTTGCAAACGCGCATCGCCAGAAGACGCACACGCTAAGACACTGATCCTGCCGGTTCACACACCGGCAGGGACACGGTAGTTTCCCTTCCCCTCCTCATATCTCACCACCGGAGACCGGACCCATCGGCACGTTCATGCCCCTGCCTTCTGCCGCCAATGCCACGCCTTCCATGGCGCAATGGTTCGCGCTCAAGCACCAGGAGCCAGATGCTCTTCTGTTCTTCCGAATGGGTGATTTCTACGAGCTGTTCTTCGCAGATGCCCAGGCAGCCGCAATGGCGCTCGATATCGCGCTGACAGCACGGGGCAATCATAACGGCGAGCCGATTCCCATGTGCGGCGTTCCGGTCGCAGCGGCACCGGCCTATCTGTCTCGTCTGATTCGCCGAGGCTTTCGCGTCGCTGTTGCTGAGCAAACGCAGGCACCGCAAAAAGGCCAGAAAGGCCCGCTTCCCCGCGCGATCGTCCGTGTCGTCACTCCTGGCACTCTGACGGAAGACGAACTGCTCGAAGCTGGCCGCGCCAATCTGCTTCTGGCTATTGCCCGCTCCGGAGACCGCCGCTCCAAAATGATTGGCGCAGCCTGGATCGATATTTCTACAGGCGCGTTCGAGACAACGTCCGTGCCTGAAGTCGCCCTTCCAGAGCTGATGGCCCGCCTGGACGCTGCGGAAGTTCTTTCCGATCCAGAGCTCATCCCGGCAGACCACGCCAGCCGGCTTGCACCAGTCGCTGTTCCGCCGTCTCTGGATAGCGCCCGCACTCTGATTTCCCGTGCCTATGGGGTGGCACAGATTGATGCGCTCGGAGACTTCCCGGACGAGCAGGCCATCGCCTGTGCCATGGCACTTCACTACGTTCAGCGCAGTCAGGCCGGAGCGCTTCCCAGACTCTCGCGCCCGATGCCGCAGGGCATCAGCGGCGTGCTCGGGATCGACCCAGCAACCCGCGCCAGCCTCGATATTCTGCGCACCCGTGATGGGGAGACGAAATACAGCCTGTTCGGTGTGATCTCCCGCACCGTCACAGCAGCAGGCTCCCGCCTGCTCTCTCAGTGGATTTCCTCTCCACTCACTGACGCCATAACCATCACCGAGCGTCAGAACGCATGGCTGTGGCTTCAATCCGTCCCGGGTTTTACAGCCGCATTGGGCGATATTCTTAAACGCACACCCGACCCGGCTCGCGCCCTCGGCCGCCTATCGGCAGGACGTGGCCAACCGCGCGATCTCGCATCCATTCGCGATACTCTGATTGCCGCTGACGACCTGACAGCCCTCTTCCAGCCGGCCTGTGACAAGAGCACACCGTCTCTGATTCGCACGCTGACGGCTGGCCTTTATGGCCGCGCCGATGCCCTTTTGGACACGCTGAAAGCTGCGCTTGCGGAAGAATTGCCTGCACGCATCGAGGACGGTGGTTTCATCGCCGTCGGATTTGATGCTGAGCTGGATCAATACCGGACACTCCGGGATGAAAGTCGACGGATCGTCGCAGCACTTCAGGGGCGCCTCTCCGAAGAGTACGGGATCGGCAATCTCAAGATCCGCCATCATGCTCAACTGGGTTACGTCATCGAGGTCCCTGTTGCAGCCGGGGCGAAGCTGAAAGAACGGCCTGAGCTTTCTTTCCGACAGGGCACAGCCAGCCTCGCACGCTTCTCCACTGAAGAACTCGCTGCGCTGGACCGCGCCATTCTCGAGGCAGCAGACAAAGCGAGCACGCTGGAGCGCCGCCTTTTCACAGCGCTCTGCACCCGTATTCTCGAAACCCCCGCGCTGGACGAAGTCGCAGAATATCTTGCCCTGACAGACGTCTTACGATCCTGCGCAATTCTGGCAGAGGGAGGCTCGTGGTGCCGCCCAGCTGTCACGGACGATACCGATTTCGAGCTTGTCGCTTGCCGACATCCTGTTGTCGAAGCCGCCCTCACAGAAACCGGCAGCGCGGACGCACGCTTCATTCCCAATGACTGCGCTCTCCCCCCAGAACACCGCGCCATGCTCCTCACCGGCCCGAATATGGCGGGTAAATCCACATTCCTCCGCCAGACTGCTCTTGCCGTGATCATGGCGCAGGCCGGGCTGCCGGTTCCGGCGAAAAGTGCCCGTATTGGTGTTGTGGACCGGCTATTTTCCCGTGTGGGTGGTGCAGACGATCTGGCGCGTGGGCGCTCCACCTTCATGGTGGAAATGACTGAAACTGCTGCCATTCTCAATCAGGCTGGTCCCAAATCTCTTGTCGTCGTCGACGAAATTGGACGTGGAACGGCAACGCTGGATGGCCTCTCTATTGCCTGGGCTACGCTTGAGGCGCTTCACACCCAGCTTGGCTCGCGCACGATTTTCGCTACGCACTTCCATGAGTTGGGTGCTCTGACCGAGTTTCTGCCGCGTCTGGCTCCGTACACTATGGCCGTCAAAGAGTGGCGGGGCGAAGTCATTTTCCAACATGAAGTCCGCCCTGGCTCAGCCCGTAAGAGCTGGGGCCTGCATGTGGCCAAACTGGCCGGGATTCCGCAATCGGTGGTGAACCGTGCTTCCCGGCTTCTCAGCACATTCGAACGTGAACAGGCTGAAGCCCGCTCTTCGCTGCCATTGTTCGAAGCCGTTGCAGACGCATCAGAAGACGCCCCGGAGCCGCAGGTTCTGCACTCTCCGGCCCTCGATGCGCTTACGACCATCAATCCGGATGATCTCTCTCCCCGAGAGGCGCTAGCCGCGCTATATGATCTTAAACGCCTCGCTACAGGAGACAGGACTTGAAAAGTGCTGGTTTCTGGGGCGAAAGTCTTCCTTCCCCTTTCGCTGACGATACGGATACGACCCTGTCTGACCGCAAAGCCATGACCCCGTCGCTGCAAACAGCTCTTCAGACTGCCGCCGCACAGGGGCTGACGTCCCGAGATGACGTCCTCTCCATCCTTCGTCGTCATCTTGGCAATGGCCATGCAGATATCCGCATCAGGTTCGAAAAGCGCCTGATCTCGGGGATTGATGCGGCACGCGCGCTCGCGGCTCAAGCCGACAGCGTTGTCTGTGCGCTGGCTGATCTTTCTGCCGCGCAGGACAATGCGTCCTCCGAAGAGCCACTCTGTCTGTGTGCCACCGGCGGCTATGGAGCGGGCCTTCTCGCCCCCTTCAGCGATATCGATATCCTGTTTCTCATTCCGGAAGATGCGTCTCCGGCCCTGACCACACGCATTGAGTTCATTCTCTATGCCCTCTGGGATCTTGGCCTCCGAGTCGGTCATGCGACGCGCTCCATCAGTGCCTGCATCAAGGACGTGGCCGAAGATCTGACCATCCGCACGGCCCTTCTGGACCTACGCCCCCTTTATGGTGATCGGACGCTCGCCCGTAATCTCCGTTCTGCCCTCGGTGCGGACCTCCAGAACGACACGCTGTGCGATTTCGTCCGTGGCAAGATCGAAGAACGTGAGCTGCGCCATCGCCGCTTTGGCGACAACCCCTACATGGTTGAGCCGAACATCAAGGAAGGCCGCGGCGGTCTCCGTGATCTTCAGACACTGAACTGGATGGGCCGTGCCGCTCTTGGCTGCGCCATTACAACGCCAGACCAAAGCACGGCCCCTGCCGAAGCCGTCCCGACACCATCCTTTATTTCCTTTGGCCTCCTGACCAACCGTGAAACCCACCGCGCCCGGCGTGCGTGGGATTTTTTCTGGACGGTTCGCCTGCACCTTCACTACATCACCGGCCGCGCGGAAGAGCGACTCACCTTTGACGTTCAGCCCGTCATCGGTGGCCGGATGGGCTATGCCACGCACGGACGTCAGCGCGGTGTCGAGCGCTTCATGCGACACTACTTCCTGACGGCACGGGACGTGATGCGCCTGACGCATGTTCTTCAGCCGATCGTGCTGATGCGCCTGCAGGATCAGGCCAGCGACACTCATCCGGAAGCACTCCCGGGGCCAGAAGGCTTCGAACGCATCGCCGGACGTCTCTGCCCTGTTGATCCGGTCACGTTTGCGAAGAATCCGCGTGACATGTTCCGAATGCTGGACTGCGCGCGCCGGCATGATCTGGAACTGCACCCACTTGCCATTCAGCAGCTGATCCGCAACGAACGGCATGCCGTTGAACTGCGGGATGATCCGGAAACAGCGCAGATCTTTCTCAATCTGCTCTGTGAACCAAGTGCAGATGAGACAAAAACCGTTCCGTTCTGGCTTCCCATTCTGAACGAAACCGGCCTGCTCGGTCGCCTGCTTCCGGACTGGTCACGCGTTGTCGGCCAAATGCAGTTCGACAGCTATCACATCTATACGGTGGACGAGCACATCATCGAGGCCGTCCGTATGATGGGCCAGATCGAAGCGGGTCATATGGCGGATGAGATCCCGCTGGCTTATGGGCTCGCCAAGGATCTGCGCTCACGCCGGGCCCTTTATGTCGCGGTTCTTCTCCATGACATTGCCAAGGGCCGTGGCGGCGATCATTCGGAGCTCGGGGCGGATCTGGCCCTCACCATCTGCCCACAACTGGGTCTGGATCCTGAAGAGACAGAGACAGTCTCATGGCTGGTTTTGCATCATCTGCTGCTGTCCCAGACAGCATTCACCCGAGACATTGATGATCCCCGGACGATCCTTGATCTCGCAGACACCATTCAGTCTCCGGAACGCCTTCGCCTTCTCCTCCTCCTCACAATCGCGGACATGCGCGCCGTCAGCCCCAAAGTCTGGAATGCCTGGAAAGCCACGCTTCTACGTGAGCTATTTTCCCGTGTAGCAGAAGTTCTGGAAGGCGGACTGGCCGCAACGGAGCAGGACGGCCGCGTCACGCATGCTCGTGAATTGGCCCGGGATGGTCTGAGCTCACTGCTGCCAGAAAGCAGTATCGAGCACTTTCTGGCTCTCGGATATCCCAGCTACTGGCTCGGTTTCGACACCGATACCCACATGCGCCATGCACGCATGATCCACGATTCGGACCGATATCGCTCACCAGTCACGGTCGAGGCTTATCCAATCCCGGAACGCGGCGTGACAGAGCTGACCGTGCTTTGTGCTGACCATCCAGGACTGTTCTCACAGATTGCTGGCGCCCTTGCTGTCGCAGGCGCATCCATCGTGGATGCCCGCATCCATACCCTCAGCGATGGCATGGCTCTGGATACTTTCTGGGTTCAGGACGCTGATGGATGTTCCTTTGAAGATCCTCACCAGCTTGGTCGTCTTAATCATCTGGTCGAGCAGGCCCTGTCTGGTCGCCTTGACCTGAAGAAAGGTATCGCGGAGGCGCGTCACCGCGGCGCTTCCCGCCGGATGCGCGCTATTCACGTTCCACCCCGTGTAGTGATCGATAATACCGCTTCGGACCGGCATACTGTCATCGAGATCAATGGTCGTGACAGATCTGGCCTGCTCCATGACATCACAACGACGCTGAGCGAGCAGTCGCTTCAGATTTCCTCTGCTCACATTACCACCTATGGAATGCGGGCTGTGGACGTTTTCTATGTTCGTGACCTTCTGGGCATGAAGATCACAGATCCAACGCGCCTGGGTCACATACGTGAAACACTCCTTGCTTCCCTAACGCCACAAACCGTCAAGAAGGCTGTTGCTGCGCCCACTCCCTGAGGTTTTCGGCCACCTGTTCCACAACGGGTGGCCACGCTTCTGGCAGGAAGCCTTCTGGCCTGAACTGCCGCACATTCTGGTACCAGGGAGTTGTTTTCCACCGCCAGTCACCGCCTCGGCGATTCAACAGCCAAAGCGGGCGCCCCATGGCACCGCCCATGTGTGCCACCGCAGTATCCACACTAATAACAAGCGAGCACCGCCCTACGGCGTCCGCAAGCTCTTCGGGTGTTTCGAGAGAGACCTTTTCCATCCATTCCGGGCAATTTCCCTGCTGAAGGGATACAAAACGAACGCCCTCAACACGTTGCAACGGCTCAAGCCATTCCACGCGAAGAGAGCGACGCCGATCAAACCTGTAAGACGGATTTCCCGCCCAGCAGAGTCCAACAACCCGCGGCTCCGCGATCGACGCGGACTCCAGATAGGGCGCTGTTCCTCCCTGGCCCGCCAGCCCCAGAACAAATGGTAAGCTCAGAAGACTGATTTCTCCTGCGACAGGTCCTTCTGGTTCCAGAATCCGAGCATGGGCCATCGTAGGCATCCGGCTTACTAACGAATCTATTGGAAAATGCAGTCGGAGAGGTCGTCTGGTGGTGGCTAAAGGCAGAAACCTCAAAAACTGTATGCTATCTCCCAGACCCTGCTCTGCCGTCACAGCAATCGGCAATTCACCTTCGGAGCCATCCCACAATGGAGAAGACTGCGGCGTCTTTAGAAGGCGATGTCGACTTTCAAGTTCCTGCCAGCCTTCCGAAAACTCGCCTTCTCCCAGCAAAATAGTCGCGTGATTGAAGCGAGCCTGGGCTTGCTCGTAACCAGACGTCCGATCAGCGATGACCGAAAAAAGCCGCTTGGCTATCTCTTCCTCGCCCATCTCCATCAGAACCGTTCCAAGGTTATTGGCAATCCGGGCATCCTCGGGAGCAAAACCTAGTGCTTCTTCCAAGGTTCGGCGTGCTTCCGGCAAGTTCCCAAGAGCCATCTGAACCAAGCCGAGACTATTCAGGGTTGCTCCGGTTCGGGCTCCCAACTCAAATGCCTTTTCCAAAGCCTGTAGGGCTGACTCTAAAAGTCTGCTTTCAAAAAACGCTGCTCCGAGATTAGCCCAGCCACGCCCATCGCGCGGCGCACGTTTCGTCACTCTGTCAAAACAGAAAAATGCCTTATCCGGACGCCCATCCTGCAGATAGATTTCACCAAGCCTTGTAAGATATTCGACATCGTCTCGCGCAAGGGCGCACGCTTCCTCCAGAGCTTCACAAGCCTCTTTACGCTGCCCCAGCAGCAAAAAGACTTCAGCACTCGCGGCATGGGCGCGCGGGTCAGCAGGCTGCAATGTTCGCGCTACGGAGAGAGCCGCACGTGCGGGTTCAAAGTGCCCCTCTGCAGCGAGTGCTAACCCCAATGTGATATGAACACGCGCTGATCTTGATGCTGGAAGGCCACCAGCCTGCAAAGCCCGTCCCGCCATCGCAATAGCTGTCGCATTCTGCCCGCGAGCACGAGCCAGACAGGCCATGCCGTGCCATGCATCAGGTTGCGCAGGGTCATGAGACAGAATGTCACGAAAGGATTTTTCGGCGCTCGCGAGGTCGCCTCTGGCGAAGCAGTCAAAAGCAAAACGCGTCGGATCTGGCTTGTAATGACCTGTCATCCGTCAGTGATGCGGCCAAATGCCCTGAAAATCCATTCCTTCGAGAAGATTTCGGCAAGACATCCCAAAGAAACACCATGAGGCGTTAACGAAATTTTCAGACTCTGGGCGTCATAACGTCTCGTAACAAGACTAGCCAGAGGCGTCTGACCATGCATCTTGAACAACGGACAGGCAGCGTTCCGGGCCTGGTTTATGCAACTGTGCGCCAGGGTATGACCACGCGCACTTTCCCTATTGAAATCAGACAAACGGCATCCGGTCATTACATTGCCCGCATGCCCGACCAACGCTGGTCCATTGAATGTATGACTGTAGATGCGGCGTTGCTTATGCATGCAGCCGTGCTTTTCCCGGTTGAGCATGAACACGCCCCCTGGCTGTCCAACCCACGACCGGCGCTGTCGCCCGTGCAACGTCATGCAGCCCGCATTCTTTCTTCGAAAACCCGAGAAGAAAAAACGGAGCGAGAAGCCACGCTGGATTATTAGTCCTGTTTGAGGCTTGCCAAATTTTCTGGACGGGCCGATGTCTGGAGCTATGAAAAGCCGGTTTTTATATTCCGTCGCGAGCGCCCTTCTGGGCGCTGCTGGTCTGTTCTCTTCACCTGCTTATGCAGACCATCCGTGGAAAGATGCTCCGCAGTCAGCACAGATTGTTGCTGATGCTGCGCTTGATCGTGTTCAGCTCGGCTCCCTGCTTCCACATGGCGCAGACACTTTCCTGGCTTTGAGTGAAGAAGGTCGCCCTGTTTTACTCGATTCCCAAAATCACACTCATCCGTTTCCGATTGATGCCGCTGCGCAGGAACAAATCCCCCCCCTCGCATTTCTGACGCAGGCAGGATCGGATTACTGGGGCCTGGCAGCGTCGCCTCAGGCAAAACTTGTTCATCTCTCTGTGGATGGAAAGCTCCTTGGAGAGATCCCCTTCGTCGGCGGAACGCTGAAAGGCAGCAATCTCACGGCCCTTCAGGTCCATGGCAGCTTTGCCTATGTGACGGATGAAGGAAAACCGGCCCTCGTTGTTGTTTCCCTGAAGGACGGTAAAGCACAGCGCTTTCTGCCCTATGATCCCTCCGTCACAGGACGCAGACCGTTCACGCGCAACGCACAAATTACCAACGGACCAGACGGGCACCCTCTGACTGGCGGAAATGTTCGGTTTCTAGCGCTCGACGCAAAGGGGCAATGGCTGTTTTACATGCCTGCCTGCGGCCCTCTGTATCGGATTGACGCTTCCCTCCTGACAGATCCGGCTTTCACGCCCGTTGAGCAGCTTGATGGCATTGTGGAATGGCGCGATACGCCGAGCCTCGGCGGCATCACCCTAAGCCCTGAAAACGTCTTCTACATGTCTGACCTTACGGATGGCGCTCTCCTTCAGTTCGGCAGCGAACGCAATCCTCTGATCCTCATCCGGGATACTCGCCTTCTCGAGGCTGGAGCACTGGCGGTTTCTGACAGTCATCAGGTTGCCGTTCTGACATCAGAAGATGGAAAACCGCACATTCTTCGCATCGCCTTGCCATAGAAGGTCGTGATATAAACTTCCCATGCGCTACCGATCTACTCGCGGCGACCTGACCGCCGACGCACCCAACTTCTCCGACATCCTCCTTGCCGGCCTTGCTGGAGACGGTGGTCTCTACATGCCGGAGAGCTGGCCAAAAATCAGCGCCCAGACGTTCCGTGAATGGCGCACGCTCTCCTACGCGGACCTGACTGCCGAAGTCATTTCCCTGTTTTCCGAAGGCGCCATTGACCGCGATACTCTTCGCGACATGGCCCGGGACGCCTATGCAGGCTTTGATCACGCCGCCGTCGCGCCACTTTGCGAAGTGGAGCAGGACCTTTTCTCACTTGAACTGTTCCATGGTCCTACGCTCGCCTTCAAAGATATGGCGATGCAGATGCTCGGCCGCCTGTTCGATCATGTCCTGACGCAGCGGAACCAGAAAGTTACGATCGTCGGTGCGACATCCGGTGACACCGGCTCGGCTGCCATCGAAGCCTGCCGTGGCCGCGAGCGCCTGTCCGTCGTCATTCTTCACCCAAAAGGCCGGACATCAGAAGTTCAGCGCCGCCAGATGACGACGGTTCCGGACGACAATATCCTGAACATTGCCGTCGAGGGTGACTTCGATACCTGTCAGGACATGGTAAAGGCTCTCTTCGCAGACACGACGTTCCGCGACGAAGTTTCTCTTTCCGCCGTCAACTCCATCAACTGGGCCCGTATCGCTGCCCAGATCCCGTATTACGTCCGGGCAGCATTGGCATTAGGCGCACCAGACCGCGAAGTGTCTTTCTCCGTTCCGACCGGCAATTTCGGCAATGTGCTGGCAGCCTGGGCCGCACGCCAGATGGGTCTCCCCATCCGTCGCCTGTGCATCGGGTCGAACCGCAATGACATTCTCACGCGCTTCCTGATTGAAAACGATATGAGCGTCCGTACGGTGGAGCCAAGCCTCTCGCCGTCCATGGACATTCAGGTCTCGTCCAATTTCGAACGTCTGCTGTTCGAACTTCTGGACCGCAACCCGACGCGTTGCGCTGCGATCATGAAAGAATTCCGTGAAACTGGCCGAATGGCCGTACCACACGATGCGTGGACGCGCATGAAAGACGTCTTTGACGGCATGACGCTCAGTGATGAGCAGACCAGCGAAGCCATGCGTCACTTCTACAGCGAAAGCCTCTATCTGGCGGATCCCCATACGGCGATCGGCCTGGCAGTCGGCAAGCGCTTCCAGGAGCCGGGCATTCCGATGGTTGCGGCAGCCACTGCACATCCTGCCAAATTCCCGGATGCTGTTTTCGCCGCGACCGGGATCAAGGCTGCTCTGCCGCCTCACCTCGCTGATCTTTTCGAGCGCCCAGAGCGCTATGACACCATGAGCAGTCAGCTCGCCGGTATTCAGGATGCGGTTCGCACCCATATCCGCCGCCACTGACAGGCTTGTCCCTTCCTACAGGCTCCCCATCTCAGGGAGCCTGTCTTTTTATGATTTTACGGAAACTCATGCCCGATACGATTGAAGTCACCACGCTCGACAACGGTCTGACCATCATCACGGAACGCATGGAACGCGTTGAGACCGTATCCTTCGGCGCCTATGTTTCGATCGGCACACGCGACGAAACTGCCGAAAACAACGGCGTCTCCCACTTTCTCGAGCATATGGCCTTCAAAGGCACAGAAAGACGGTCCGCAGCCCGTATTGCCGAAGAAATCGAGAATGTCGGTGGTCATATCAATGCTTACACTGCGCGGGAAACCACCGCGTATTACGTCAAGCTCCTCAAGGAGGATCTGACGCTTGGTGTAGACATTATCGGAGACATTCTTACGCACAGCACGTTTCTGGATGCTGAAATCGAGCGTGAGCGTGGTGTCATCCTTCAGGAAATCGGTCAGGCCAACGATACACCAGATGACATTATCTTCGATCACTTCCAGGAATGCGCCTTCCCGGCTCAACCGATGGGCCGCCCGACGCTAGGAACCGAAGAGCTTGTTTCCGGCATGACGCGTGAGACGCTGATGGGCTACATGCGTGAACATTACACCACGCGTAACATCACGATCGCTGCGGCCGGCAACCTGCATCACCAGCAGGTCGTGGATCTCGTGAAAGAGCACTTCGCCGACCTTCCCACTCATCAGACCCCAACGCCCCGCAATGCGGACTATGCCGGGGGTGACATCCGCACAACGCGTGAACTGGATCAGGCCCATCTGGTGATGGGCTTCCCGTCTGTCAGCTATCACCACCCTGATCATTACGCTGTCATGATCCTGTCCACTCTGTTGGGCGGCGGCATGTCTTCGCGGCTCTTTCAGGAAATTCGCGAACGTCGCGGGCTGGTTTACAGCGTCTATTCGTTTGCCTCCCCATTCAGCGACAGTGGTCTGTTCGGACTTTATGCGGGAACGGGCGAAGCCGAGGTGGCTGAGCTGGTGCCAGTCATGATTGACGAACTCAAGCGCCTTCAGAACGGCCTAACACCTGAAGAGCTTTCTCGTGCCCGGGCGCAGCTCAAATCATCCCTGCTCATGTCTCTGGAGAGCACGGGTAGCCGGTGCGAACAGCTGGCACGCCAGATCCAGGTTCATGGCCGCCCTGTTCCTGTCACGGAGACAGTCGGCAAAATTGATGCCGTAACGGAAGCTGACATTCTTCGGGTTGCGAAGACCATCTTTGCAGGCACCCCAACTTTCACGGCTATCGGGCCCGTGAAGAATGTGCCTGCCATTGAAGACATCACTGCGAGGCTTGCTGCATGACCACTACGCCCATTGAAGCCCTCCTCGCCGCTGCCAAACGACATGGTGCCGATCACGCTGATGCCGTGCTCATCAGAAATGAATCCGAATCCGCGATGGTTCGCAAAGGTGTCCCTGAAGGCATAGAGCGCTCTGAAAGTGTCGCGCTGGGCCTCCGTGTTTTCCGGGGCCAAAAGGCCGCGTCAGTGTCAACCAGCGTTCTGGATGAAGCCGAGTTTGATCGGCTGGCAGAACAGGCCTGTGCCATGGCGCTCGTTGTGCCAGAAGATCGCTTTGGCGGTCTTGCGCCTGACAGCCTGGTTGGACATTTTGATGCGTCCGGTCTGGATCTGGAAGACACGGCAGCACCGCACATGGACGCGCTCTTGGCGCGCGCACGAGAAGCGGAAGACGCTGCCTTGGCCGTGTCTGGTGTTACCAATACCAACGGCGCTTCTGCCGGGCATGGTCGCACAGTTATTGCGCTTGGCACGTCTGCGGGCTTCATGGGGCGTTACAGCCGTACAGGGCACTCCATCAGCGCCAGCGTACTGGCCGGTGATGGCGCCCTTATGCAGCGGGACTACGCTCATCACGGCACTGTCCATTTGGAAGATCTGGACGCTCCTGCGCTTATCGGCCGTGAGGCAGGAGAACGTGCTGTCTCGCGCGTGAACCCCTCTCGTCCGAAGACTGGCACATACAGCATTATTTATGATCCGCGGGTTTCCTCCAGCCTGTTGGGTCATCTGGCGAGTGCCATCAATGGCGCATCCGTTGCGAGAGGCACGTCATTCCTGAAAGAAGCCATGGGGACGCGTATTCTGTCCGCTGGCCGGACAGTCCGTGACGACCCTCGCCGTATTCGTGGTGCAGGCTCGCGCCCCTTCGACGGTGAAGGCTGCCCTGCGGCAGCTCTGGATCTGATTTCGGACGGCGTTCTCACCACATGGCTGCTGGATTCCAGAAGTGCCCGTCAGCTTGACCTGCGGTCCAACGGGCGCGCAAGCAGAGGCGTTTCAGGTCCACCGAGCCCAAGTGTGACAAATCTTCATCTTGAAGCAGGTGATCTTTCCGCAGGGGATCTGCGTTCCGATATAAAGGAAGGGATACTGATCACGGAACTCATGGGATCATCCATCAATATGCTGACGGGTGATTACAGCCGAGGGGCTTCCGGCTTCATGATCCGTAACGGCGAGCTTGCTGAGCCCGTTGCGGAACTCACGATTGCCGGAAATCTTCGGGACATGTTTTCCCGTATGGTTCCAGCCAGCGATCTTTCCTTCCGGAGCAGCGTGAATGCGCCGAGCATCCGGATTGATGGCATGAGCATTGCAGGACTTTGATGCGTAATTTTCGTCTTTTCTCCGTCGCCTGTGCGCTGCTTTGCGTGCTGGGTTCCGCCGATGCCCGTCCGGGTGGCGGTGCCTCTATGGGGAGCCGTGGTTCACGCACCTGGAGTGCGCCTCCACGGACATCCATCACGCCGAGCTGGACACGCCCAATGGACCGGACCATGGCGCCGCAGTCCAACTATGGCGCACAGACCGCTCCTCGTCCGATGGCACCCATGACGCCGGGTTATCGCCCATCCTTTCCAAACCGCCATCCGTTCATGACAGGTTTTGCAGGAGGCCTGCTGGGCGCTGGTCTGTTCGGAATGCTGAGTGGGCACGGGTTCTTTGGTGGCATGAACGGCGGCACGTCATTCCTTGGATTTTTGTTCCAGGTGTTCGTGATTGGTGCGCTGATTATGTTCGTTCTTCGGCTGTTTAATCGTCGCAAGACGGCAGCAAACGGGATGTCTGGCAGTGCTCCGTTCAGTGCGACTGGAGGAAGCGCTCCCGTCACGTTGAGCAACGACGATTATACCACCTTCCAGCGCCTCCTTCTTGATATCCAGGCAGCCTGGAGTGCAAAGAACACACGTGCGCTTTCCAGCATGACCACACCGGAAATGGCTGGATACTTCAACGAACAGCTTTCTGATCTCGCCAGCCGTGGCGCACGTAACATTGTCTCCAATGTTCAGTTTCAACGCGGCGATTTGTCTGAAGCCTGGCGTGAACGCAACCTGACCTATGCAACGGTTGCCATGCGTTATTCCATGACGGACATCACAACCGACTCGTTTGGCAATGTGATTGATGGAAGCTCAACAGAGCCCGTAACCGTCACGGAACTCTGGACGTTTGTCCGCGCAGACGGGCGCGGAAACTGGATCCTTTCCGCCATCCAGCAGGCTGGCTGAAAGCCCGTTCTTAGAAACGGATCAGTGTAATCACATAGAAAATTGCAGCGAGGGTAATAACCCCTCCTGCAATTCCGACGATACGGCTCTGACGCCGTTTCGCTGCGAGATCAGGCATCGTTGTTTTCATGACAGCAGAACCCGATCCACCAGAAGACCACAAAATAGAAAAAACAGATAAGCCAGCGAGTATCGAAAAGCAAAGCGCGCTGGCTTGTCTTTTGTCAGGCTCACGCCCGTTGCATCCTGCTGGTCCATCAGCACACGCACGGCACACAGGATGAAGCCCAGATCCAGCAGGCTTGTCGTCACTGTGTAAAACATTCCGCATTCATGCGCGAAAGATGGCCACAGTGAGACGGCCGTGAGGATAAATGTGTAAAGAAGGATCTGCCAGCGTGTGTGACGGGCGCCTTTGACGACCGGCAGCATCGGGATGCCCGCTTTGTCGTAATCCTTGCATGCGTAGAGCGACAAAGACCAGAAGTGCGGTGGCGTCCAGAGGAACACAATGGCGAACATGGCAACGGGCAGAATTGCCATGGAATTCATGGTCGCTGCCCAGCCGATCATTGGAGGAAACGCCCCTGCGGCACCACCAATCACGATGTTCTGTGGCGTACTCCGCTTGAGCCACATCGTGTACACAACGCTGTAGAAAAAGATCGAGAACGCCAGAATACCTGCGGCAAGCACATTTGTGGCAAGCCACAGCACGACAACCGACAGTACGGACAGCGCGATACCATAAACCAGCGCACTATCCGCTGGCATTCTGCCATCAGGGATCGGGCGTACATTTGTTCGGCGCATGACTGCGTCGATATCGCGATCGTACCACATATTGATCGCACCGGCGGCGCCAGCACCGATACAGATGCACAGGATGGTAATAAGACCGATGGGAATGGATGGCCATTGGGGAGCCACAGCCATGCCCGCCGCGCCCGTAAACACAACAAGGGAAATAACCCGCGGCTTCAGCAGAGCCAGCCAGTCCTTGAGCGACGAGTCTCCTTTATCGCCCAGAACTGAAAAAAGCCCCGAGGAGGCCAGGGGTGTTGCTTCACTCATGCTTTGGCCCGGGCGCGCCCGGTCTCCTTGATCAGGAAAAGTCCGAGTATGCCGAATGTCAGCAGGCTGAGGCCCATCAGGCCTTCTCCGACCACCATCAGCGCAGGCGTCAGAGAGCAAAGAGCACCCACAAAGGTCAGGCCTGCATGCATACGGCTCAATGGAGACGGAATATGATCTGGGAGCACACGCATCATCCAGGCATAGAAACCACCACAGAGCGCCATGATGCCACCAAATGCCGCAGCTGAATGATCTGTTCCATGGCCCGGCATGAACTCTGCAATCCAACCCGCTGAGAAAAGGATCACGCTGCCCAACGCCCAAAGCGTCGTCCCGTCCAGTTCCTGGCGCTGCTTCCAGACGTCAATGCAAAGCGCAGTCACCAGCAGCACTGACGGTACAAGCTGCGTCAACACCACGAGGCTTCCCTGCACTGCCGCAGGCACACCACCGAAGAGGCCGTCCATCCAGAAGAGCGGACCAACGACGGCCATCACGCCAAAAGCATAGGGAGCCAGCCGGTCAGCCAGTCCTGGCTTATTCCGGCTCGACGACAGCAGATAGCAGACCAGCCCCAGAGCTGGTGTCAGCATCAGGGATGTTTCTGGAAGATGAAGCAGACTGACCAGTTCATGAGCAGCATTGGCCGGAGCCCCGTTGATCATCATCCGCGTCGTGATTGCAGCAAGAACAGGCGCAACAATCGTCACACCTGATGCCGTGGCAAGCATGGACCAGGCCAGTGGGGAAAGCTTCCGGAACTGAAGAACACGTCCTTCAAGAAAAGTCGTGATTATATCCAGAGCGACAGCGAAAACCCCGACAGCCCAGAGCGCGAGTGCAATGATTGGCTGGATTGGAAGAAACACAACGCCGGATGACAGAAAACAGAAGCCCGTCAATGTCAGAGCTGGAAGGGTTGTTCTGTCTGTCCCAAGTTCAGCGGGGAGTAGCCACTGACCGAATCCACCGAGCGCAGCCGGGCAGATTACAAAGAAAGCCATCAGAATGCCGTGGCAGAAAGCCTGCCCGGCAGTCGGATGAATCTGAAGGAATGGCAGAGCCAACGACCCACCCAGAAGACCAGCAAACAGTGCCAGTAAAATAAAGGATGCGCCGATCCGTCTATTGGAAAGAGCGGGGGTAGAGTCGAAGGCCTGATAAGTCATGATCGCGTAGTCGGTCCCTGCCAAGGAATACCGCAGCGAGCGTCGGAATACTCGGCGCCGGCTTAACCGGAGCCATACGCCGATCAGGCGACCAGGGCTGCGGCGTCGCTTTTACTCTCGCATTGCGGCAATGTCACGAGTGTAAACAGCCCGGCAGGCGGAACGGGCGTCATAGTCGCGCGTTTCAGGTCTTCTGGTGGCAGAAGAGACTCGATTGCGAAGTCCGGATGCCAGCCGAGGGAACGCGAGGCACGGGCCATGCCGCGCTCTACCGTCAGCCGCAGGCCACCTGTTGCAAGAAAGTGGTTCACAAACAGGATGTGACCGCCCGGACGAACAACACGCTTCAGTTCGGCAAGAAGACGGTCGGGGTGTGGAACGACGGACGCGACGAACATTGCAACGGCAATATCAAAGCTGTTGTCTTCGAAAGTCGTGGCTTCCGCATCCATTTCCAGCAAATCGTCGACGTTGGTCAGACGGTCCTGAAGAACGCGCTGGCGGGCACGGTCAAGCATATCTTCCGACAGATCAATGCCGGTAATGCGTTTATCCGGAGAATATGACGGCAGCGCGAGGCCTGTACCAACGCCAACTTCAAGAACCCGCTCTCCTGGGAGAGCATTTACGGCTTCAACAGCCCTCTTGCGTCCATAGCCGGAGATACCACCAAAAACAGTATCGTAAACTCGCGCCCATCGACGATAGGCCGCCTTGACGGCCTCCGCATCCAGTGCAGAACGCGGGGAGAGGGTTGAAGACATAATATATGCGACCTTCTGTGTCCGCTCCCCATCAAGACTGGAGAGCTTGTCCGGAAACTTCGTTCAGTTGGGTCCTTCTTGCCCTTCCAGACATGCATCTGGCAAGACACGCGTTGCGGATGACGGGCGAGTTACCCGTTTTTCACCGTTTTGGAGGTCCCGGATGCTGAATTTCCTGCTGATCCTGCTCTGCCTCGTTACATGGGGCGGTGTCTACGTGTTTCATTTTCGGGGACAAATTACGGAATGGTGGGATAACCGTTTTGTAAAGGACAAGGCACCGGAACCGCAGGACGAGCCTACGCCCGAGTTGCAACTTCCCATCCGCTATGATGCGGCGTCAGCTGAAACAGAAAAAAAAGACGCCTGAGCTGTACCGCTCAGACGTCTTTCTTGCTCATCACTTCAGGACGGGTAGCGCCGTTCAATCGCGTCCCAAACCAGCCCGGCACTGTTAATGCCCTCGAACCGGTCCAACTCCTGGAGCCCGGTCGGGGATGTGACATTAATCTCCGTGAGCCAGTCCCCGATCACGTCAATACCAACGAAAATCAGGCCATGATCTCGAAGGTACGGACCGATCGAATCACAGATCTCCCGATCGCGCTCCGTCAGTTCCACCCGTTCTGCACGGCCGCCAACATGCATGTTTGACCGCGCTTCCCCTGTAGCTGGAACGCGGTTAATCGCACCGATGGGCGTACCATCCACAAGAATAATGCGCTTGTCTCCAAGGCGCACAGCGGGCTCATAGCGCTGGATCATCAACGGTTCGTTGGTGCGGGCAAAGTGCATTTCCAGCAGAGCCTTCAGATTTTCATCATCCGGCTTGATACGGAAAATTCCTGCACCACCATTGCCGTAAAGCGGCTTGACGATGATGTCCTTGTGCTGCTCGCGGAATGCCAGAATATCCCGGCTATCCCATGCAACTAATGTCGGCGGCATAAGGTGCGGGAAATGTGTGACAAGCAGCTTTTCAGGCGCATTCCGAACGGCGACTGGATCGTTCACGACAAGTGACAGCCCCTCGCCCACCCCATGAACGTGTTCAAGCATATGGGTCGCGGTGATGTACCCCATGTCAAACGGCGGGTCCTGACGCATCAGGATCACATCCGTTTCGCCCAGCGGAAGAATTTCTTCTTCACCAAACGTCGCATGATCTCCACGGACACGGCGAACCTCAACCCGGCGCGCGCGCGCCTGAAGGCGGCCGCCCTTGCCCTGACCTTCAATCAGACTGAGCGTGGTTACAGGATAAACCCAGAGCTCGTGTCCACGCGCCTGCGCTTCAAGCATGAGGGCAAAAGTGGAGTCGCCATCGATGTTGACCTGTTCTAACGGGTCCATCTGTACGGCGACCCGGAGTGAGCGGGGCATGTCGGAAACTCCGGCTAAGGAAAAATAGGATTTTATTCTGTAGCGGCCAGAATGGCTTTTTCAAAGCCACCCACAGCTCGCTCTCAAAAGATGTCGGCCCGGCTACGCAAAGCGGCCATAGCCTGCACTGTCGGTGTGGTCAGGGGAGAGGGAAGCTCACCCAAAGGAAACCAGCCAAAATCACTATGCTTTTCTGGCTCCATGAGCGTCGGCGTTCCAGTCAGTTTCGTCACCAGATAAACGGGGGCGATCCAATGCGTACCGCTCTCCCGATCAGACTGCTCGACCAGACACAGCATGTCCCGGGCGTGGATCGTAATGCCCAGTTCTTCTGCAACTTCCCGTTCGACAGCACGCGAAACAGGCTCAAACAGATCTACTTTACCGCCGGGTAGTCCCCAGCATCCGGCTTCGGGCGCCTTTTTGCGACGAATCAGCAGAAGCTTTCCATCCACGAGAATGGCAGCGCCACATCCAACACGCGGTTCAGATTGCACGACGCCCTCTTTCAACCCTGTGACTCAGGATAAGTGATTTTGAGAATTTCGATTTCGACAGGGCCACGAGGCGTCTGCAACATGGCCACATCCCCGACACGGGTTCGCATCAAGGCACGTGCGATGGGTGAAATGAGACTGACCTCCCCTCGCACCAAGTCCGACTCGTCCACACCGAGGATCGTTACGGTGTGTTCGACATCGTCCTCATCGACATAAGTCACGGTCGCGCCAAAAAAGACCCGATCCCGCGTGGTCTGCGCCGCTGGATCAACGATCACGGCATTTTCCAGCCTTTTTCCTAGGAACCTCAGACGCCGGTCGATTTCTCGCAATCGGCGTTTGCCGTATTGATAATCGGCATTCTCAGATCGATCCCCATTACCTGCGGCCCAAGAGACGATTTCGACAATGCGCGGACGCTCTTTCTGCGCCAGCTCCTTGAGTTCCGCTCGCATCACCTCCGCACCGCGCGGGGAAAGATAATGAGAGAGTGGTGTTTTTTCAGACATCAGAGCGCCTGAACCCGAAAGCGCATCCGACCACCAATCCGTGTTTTTGGTTTGAGAAGATGCAGCCCGCTACCAACGACATCAGCCTGATTGATAGCGTCTGTCATGTTCGTAACGGGTTCCACAGCGACAAACGGGCTATCCGGGGAGGTAAAGACGACCAGATGCTTGAAGATTGGATCCGCCTCAACCGTCACTGCCAGCCCATCGTCCGGACGCTTCAAAACAACCCGCCCGCCAAATCCTGCAAAGCAGTTATCGACAAAACGGTCATGAGCGGGCTTGGTCGTATGAAAAGACCATTCCCCATCACAAGGAACATCCTGAACAGGCAAACCGTCCGGAGACGTCAGCCAGACCTTTTCAGCATCAAATGACAGCGTTGCGTTTTCCTCTGCGGCGAGAAATGGATGAAAACCAAACCCGACTGGCTGCTCCGCCTCACTCCGATTTTCAATGGCAATCTGCACGTCCAAACCTGCGTCTGTAAGTTGGTAAGACAGAGCAGCACGATAAGCGAAAGGCCACGCTTGATCATTATCCTGCGGGATATGATCAAGCGTCAGTACCGCATGGCTTTCCCCTTGATGAGCAATAGTCCAGGCCTGCTCCCAGGCGTTGCCGTGAATCGTATGCGGATGATCCGCCATGTTCGGAGCCAGATCATAACTCTGGCCGCCAAACGAAAAGCGGCCATTGGCAATACGATTTGAATACGGAATTAGCGGGTACGCCCCAACTGCCACTCCATTCAGCGCGCGCAACGCTGCATTCGGGGTTGGTAGAAAAATATCTTTTCCATCCCGCTTCCAGAGGCCGGCAGAGCCTCCCGTTTCGGAAAGAAGAGTGAGCCGGCTCTTGCCGCAACTCAGTTCAATCATGACAGTCTGCAATCCTGATAATGGCGGTCGGTCATGGGCAACCCAGGGCCCTCGTATAGCCGGATCAGCGACGCCCACCACGTTTGCGCTTGTTTGGGTCATAGCCTCCGCCGCCCGGCCCGAGGGGCGTCGGGCCTTTTGGCTTTTTCCCGCCCCCGGGTCGCCCGGCGGTGGACGTTGCCAGCGGCGGTGGCTCCAAGCCCATATCAATAGCTTCCAGACGCCGCACCTCATCACGCAGCCGGGCAGCCTGCTCGAAGTCCAGATTGGCGGCGGCTTCACGCATCCGCTTTTCCAGCTCCTGAATCGTAACAGGAAGAGACTTGCCGACGAATTCTTCCGTGTCGCCAGCATCGTCAGGCGCAACAGTGACGTAGTCCTGCTCAAAGATAGACGACAGCGCATCACCAATCTTCGAACGCACTGTCATGGGCGTAATCCCATGAGCGTCGTTCCACTCGGTCTGTCTTGCGCGTCTCCGAGCAGTTTCCTCAATCGCGAATTTGAGGCTGTCCGTCATCTTGTCCGCATACAGCAGAACTCGACCATCCACGTTACGGGCTGCACGGCCGATTGTCTGGATCAACGATGTCCGGGATCGCAGGAAGCCTTCCTTGTCTGCATCCAGAATGGCGACGAGGGCACATTCCGGAATGTCGAGCCCCTCTCGCAGCAGGTTGATCCCGACCAGAACATCAAAAGCGCCCAGACGCAGATCACGGATAATCTCGATCCGCTCCAGCGTATCCACATCAGAATGCAGATAACGCACTTTAATCCCAGCTTCGCCCAGATAATCCGTCAGATCTTCCGCCATCCGCTTGGTCAGCGTTGTGACAAGAATGCGTCCGCCCTTGGCAATCGTCTCACGCGCTTCGTGCAGCAGATCATCAACCTGACCTTCCACAGGCTTCACATCTGTTACCGGATCAATCAGACCTGTCGGACGAATGATCTGCTCGGCAAACACACCCCCCGTCTGTTCCATTTCCCACGGACCAGGCGTTGCCGAGACAAAGATACTTTGCGGCCGGAAAGCATTCCATTCACCAAAGGCAAGCGGACGATTATCAATGCAGGAAGGTAGCCGGAATCCAAAGTCAGACAGGACAGATTTTCGCGCCCTGTCCCCTCGTTCCATTCCACCGATCTGTGGCACTGTGACGTGGCTTTCATCTACAATCAGAAGAGCATCTTCCGGTAGATATTCGAACAACGTCGGCGGCGGATCACCGGGGCCACGGCCTGAGAGATAACGGGAGTAGTTCTCAATCCCTTTGCACGCCCCCGTCGTTTCAATCATTTCCAGATCAAACGTCGTCCGTTGCGACAAGCGCTCTGCCTCCAGCAACTTCCCTTCTTCGGTAAACTGCGCAAGCCGCTGCCGAAGCTCATTCTTGATCCCGATCATCGCCTGATTCAGCGTTGGTCGCGGGGTCACATAATGGGAATTTGCGTAAACGCTGATCTCAGCCAGATCAGCCGTTTTATTTCCCGTTAGAGGATCAAACTCGGTGATCTGATCAATTTCATCTCCGAACAGAGAAACACGCCAGGCGCGGTCTTCATTCTGCACGGGAAAAATGTCGATCTGTTCGCCGCGCACACGGAATGTCCCGCGCTCAAAGGCCGCGTCGTTGCGACGATACTGAAGCTCGACAAGGGCTTTGATGAGCTTCTCGCGATCAATCTCGCCCCCGACCTCAAGCCGGACAACCATTTTCGAGTACGTTTCAACCGAACCGATACCGTAAATGCAGGATACGGACGCAACGATGATAACGTCATTTCGCTCCAGCAGAGCCTGCGTTGCCGCATGGCGCATCCGGTCGATCTGTTCGTTGATCTGGCTGTCTTTCTCGATATACGTATCTGACCGTGGAACGTAGGCTTCCGGCTGATAGTAGTCGTAGTACGAGACAAAATATTCGACGGCATTATCAGGAAAAAACTGCCGCATCTCGCCGTAAAGCTGGGCAGCCAACGTCTTGTTTGGCGCAAGGATCAAGGTAGGCTTCTGTGTCCGCTCAATGACCTTGGCCATGCTGAACGTCTTGCCCGACCCCGTCACGCCGAGCAGAACCTGATCTCGCTCTCCGGCCTCCACACCCTGAACAAGCTCCCCGATTGCGGTTGGCTGATCCCCTGCGGGCTCATAGTCAGCTTTGACCACAAACTTCCGCGTCTTTGCTTTGGTAGGCTGTTTTTCAGGGATGAATGCCGTTAGGGGCATTTCGGTCGCATTGCGGAGCGCGGAAGGTTTTTTGGCCATAGGGTCCAAGATGGGAAAGAAACGGGAACATCACAAGAGCGTCTCACTGGGCCTGTCGTTTCGTTCTTCGCAAAGAATTCCTGCAACCGGCTACCAATCTAATGCCGAACGAGAGGGGATGAACTTTCGTAAGCCTCCCCAAAAGCCTTTAAATTCGCGCCTGTGACAGGATCATGATCCATATCAGCACCTAGCCGCACATGAATGCGAACTCCGGGCCAGAGCTGAACATCACGCTCCGTATGCCCATCAGGAAACTGACGCATCAATGGTTCTTTCAGAGCAGGCCGCATTATCGACTTACGGCCCTGCACGTGAATGACCTCTCCTTTCACACCCTCCGGCTGTGATGTGGCGGAAAAAGACAAATCCTTTGCAGACAATATCGGCATGCTCGCAAACGTGCTGACAGGCTGGGCTTGCGCCATAGCACCATGCAAGACGATTGCACTGAAGATGCCTAAACCAACTGTCCTGCCCCGACCGGGCAAGCTCTTGCTGCCCCGCATTCTGACATCCGCCACAGCCGCATCTTCCCAGTAGGGCAAGTGATGAAATATCATTCATGACATAACATTTCTAAAAATGGATAGTGAAACTTGTTTTCCCGCGCTATGCAGACCAGCATATTTCTGAAGGAAGACCGATCATGGACGTCCAGACGATCGAACAGACGTATAATCAGCTTCAGCAGCAGGCCCAGCAGTCTGCGCAGGCGCTCCAGGCGCTGGGAGCAAAGATGCAGACCGCAGCTCAAACCGGGGACATGCAGGCCCGCGAGTGGTCTTTGGACCTGCGGGAGTTGGCTCTCTCTTTTCAGGCTGAACAGCAACAGGTCACAAACCTGCTTCAGCAATTGCACGCAGCGCTTACAAATGCGGCTTCAAACCAGCAGCCGGTGGCGGCGGCCCAATCGCCATATGATGCTCAACCCCCTGTTCAGGTTGTTGGGCAAGCGCAGGATAACGGATTTTTCTCGAATATCCTTAACTCAGGCTTTGCACGGTCCGTAGAAGCTGGTGCAGGCTTCAGCATCGGCAATGATCTGATCAAAGAGATTTTCTGAGCCTGTTCATTCTGCTGCGGCGCTTGAGGAGAACTTTACATTCCTTCTCTCAATGGGGGCATCCATTCGTGCTCCCATTAAATTGCCACCTTTGCCGAAGACACCAGAGTGCGCTCACGCATTGACCGTCTTTAGGCTGAAGCGCTAACCCACCACGAACTCATGCGGCCGGAAGACAGTCGCGGATCGGGACCGAAACCGGGATCAGGAAAACCATGACTACAGCGCTCATCACAGGAATCACCGGCCAGGACGGTGCATATCTCAGTCAGCTTCTGCTTAAAAAGGGCTACCGCGTTGTAGGTCTTCTGCGTCGCTCCGCCTCAGCCGATGTTGTCGGAGAAAGACTTCGCTGGCTCGGAATTATTGACGATGTTGAGCTGGTTGATGGGAACCTGACGGATCTTTCTTCCCTGATCCGCATCATGGAAACCGTCCGACCGGACGAGATTTACAATCTAGCAGCCCAGAGTTTTGTTGCGGCGTCCTGGCAGCAACCGCTCCTCACGGGGAACGTGACGGGCATTGGCGCTGTCAACGTTCTGGAAGCGGCTCGCATTGTTCAGAGCAAGGCCAGATTTTATCAGGCGTCTTCGTCTGAAATGTATGGCCTGATCCAGCAGCCGGTTCAGAACGAAAACACCCCGTTCTATCCCCGCTCTCCCTATGCAGTTGCCAAGCTGTACGCTCACTGGATGACGGTGAATTATCGTGAAAGCTTCGGGATGCATGCATCGTCGGGCATCCTCTTCAACCATGAGAGCCCTCTTCGCGGCATTGAATTCGTAACCCGCAAAGTTACGGACGGCGTAGCGCGCATCAAGCTGGGGCTTGCGAAAGAACTTCCGCTCGGGAACCTGGACGCCACACGGGACTGGGGCCATGCCCGCGATTACGTTCGCGCCATGCATCTTATGCTGCAGCAGGACACCCCGGACGACTATGTCGTCGCAACCGGTCGCACCACGAGCATTCGCGACCTGTGCCGCATCGCGTTCTCTTACGCTGGCCTGAACTACGAAGACCATGTGGTCACAAACCCGGCTTTCCTGCGCCCCGCTGAGGTAGAAGTTCTCTTGGGAGATGCCGGCAAAGCCAAGCGCGTTCTTGGCTGGGAAGCTGAGACAACCCTTGAAAGCATGGTTGCCGAAATGGTGGACGCTGACCTGGCCCGCCATCGCAACCGAACGGCCATCTGAGGACGCTTCATGCGTATTCTTGTTACGGGCCAGCGGGGCTTTGTCGGGCAGCATTTAAAAAACCGACTGAAGGCTCGCTTTCCGCAAAGCGAGATCCTTCCGTCCAGTCCGGACGTTCGTGATGCAAAAGCCGTCGATGCGGCTGTAGCAACCAGCAAACCAGATCACTGCATTCATCTGGCGGCCATCTCAAGCATTGGAAACGCCAGGCAGGACCCCGATCATGCCTGGCAAGTCAACCTGCAGGGCACGCTCCATGTTGCACGAAGCATGCAGCGTCATGCTTCGCAGGGCCGACTTTTGTATGCGTCAACGGCTGAAGCCTATGGCTCCACCTTCCAACGCGGAACTCCCGTCGCAGAAGATGCAGCTCTTGCCCCTGGCAATACTTATGCCGCCACCAAGGCGGCCGCAGATCTGGCACTGGGCGCTATGGCAAAGGAGGGCTTGAATGTCATCCGGATGCGACCGTTCAATCACACTGGCCCGAACCAGTCAGCTGACTTTGTCGTTCCGGCTTTCGCCTTGCAGATCGCCCGCATTGCCAAAGGGCTTCAAGCCCCAGAAATCCGCGTAGGGAACCTGGAAGCCCAACGTGATTTTCTGGATGTACGGGATGTCTGTGATGCTTATCTTGACGCCCTGATGCCCGACAACGCGCTGGAACGCGGTACAATCCTTAACCTCTGTTCCGGACAGACACGCTCAATTCGTTCCATTCTGGATGACCTCATCGCCCTCAGCGGGGTCAAGGCCGACATTCTCACGGACCCAAACCGTCTGCGCCCTTCAGACACGCCGGTCGCCCGCGGTGATGGGTCCTTAGCCAGACAGCTTCTCTCATGGGCGCCTTGTATCCCGTGGGAGCAAACGTTGAGTGATATTTACACAGACTGCCTGAAGCGCGTTGAAACTAACTAAGCATGTTCTACATTCACGGCTTCTGCCGAACAGCGGTTCAAGTCGTGCAGCGTTTCTGAAGCAGAAGTCAGAAAAACACGTACCTGAACTCTTCGGGCCTTATCTGCGATCAAGTATAAACGGACACCAATTGTGAGCCATTTTCCTGTCCGACAATGTGTGATCCTGCTCGAACCCACAGAACTACACGGTGAAACAGGTACACCTCCACACGCTCTCATGCAGTGTGGAGACAGACCGTTTCTGGCATGGCTCATGCGCGAAATGCAGCGTTTCGGAATAGAAGATTTCGTACTGCTGGCGACAGAGCAGTCCGTGCTGCACTTCGAAACTGCTGTTGAGTTGATCCGCTCACGCCTTCCGAAACCGGCAAACATTACTATTTTAACAGCACCTCATCAGGCTGGCAGTGGCGGCATGCTCCATCATGCGCGTCAGCACCTTCAGGAATGCTTCCTCTTTTGTGACGGAGAGGTTCTCTTTTCAGGCAATCTGGCAAGGTTTCTTACGCATGCCGGACAAGGAAACTGGGCATTGCTGCGTGCGGACGACAGTGACGATCAAGAGAGTTTGGCTTGCGCGGGGGAAGACGACGAAAAGGTCGTTCCGTCTCTTTTAACAACACAGCACAATTATCCAGCCGCCTTTGAAAAGAGCGGTATCTTTCTGTTCGACCACTCCATATTCCAGTATCTGACGGCAGCATGCTCGCTAGAGCAGGACGTCCTACCCGCTCTCGTTAAGGACGATGTCCTGAAAGGTTTGTCGCTTCCCGGAGATGTTTGGAATGTGCGGCGACCAGAAAACCGCGCCAAAGCGAAGACGCACCTCCCGACCACACTCCTCCGTCCAGCGGTATTTCTTGATCGTGATGGCGTGATCAATCACGATCATAGGTGGGTTGGAACATGCGACCGCTTCGAGTGGGAGCCGGATGTACTGAAGACTATCGCGAAGATTACTGACAGCGGCCATCACGTTTTCATCGTGACAAACCAGTCTGGAATTGCCCGCGGGTTTTATACTGAGGACCACCTCGAACAGCTTATGAGCTGGGTGATCGACACTATTCGCGAGCATGGTGGAACAGTCGATGACTGGCGATACTGCCCCATGCATCCGGAAGCTGTGGTGGACCAGTATCGTGGCCAAAGCCCGAACCGCAAGCCGTCGCCAGGTATGATACTCGACTTATCAAGCCGGTGGGAGTTAGACCCCGCGCGTTGCGTTATGTTTGGAGACCAGATTTCGGACATCCAGGCTGCCGAAGCCGCTGGAATCAAGGGCGCTCGTGTTGGTCCGCTGCTTCTTTCCGAACTGGCTTCCCAGATGAGCGCATTCCAGTAAATAAGGGTTTTCAGGCTCCGTCGGATATCTGTTTACGCAAATTTTTCGCGTTTATCGTATGTGACCTGATAGAGCGAAGTTTCTAGAGTGGGCTTGTCATCGCGACAAATTTTTTACCTTCGCCCTACCGATGCGTGTCCGTCATCTGTGCACCTGCAACGTGTTTTCTGCTCCGTCGCGACACCCACAGATCAAACAATTGTGTCAAAATCAAAGTAATATCGAGAAATAAATAACAACTTCTCGATACTCTGGAAGTTAGGCACACGCCCTTGATCACTGGACGACACTTGTCATACAATCTTCGTTCAAAATGATTTGAATGAATGCCGCTCCCGTCGGCCAAACTGAAGCTAGCCTGGACCCATGAACAAAGATTACGTTATCTGGATCGACGTCGAAGACATCTTTCAGTACTTCGAAAACAATGCGCGTCCTAGCGGAATTCAGCGCGTTGTCTTTGAAATACTGCATGTCATCCGGCAGCAGGCTGCCCAAAAGCCAGGTATCGGTCGCATAGTTCTGACCCGGCGCGGCAAAGAGGAAGCCTGCCTCCTCTCGTCAGTTACTTTTGAGGAACTGGAAGCGCTTTTCTCCGTCCGTTCGGAAGAAAAAATCACGCCGCCCCGGACGACAGCCGCAAAAAAAACGCGCCAGAACGCCCGCTCGCTCATGCGCAGCTTTCGTCACACCGTTATCCGACGCCTGGAAAGTCTGCCACCAGAGCTGGCCCGCCCGCTGCTGAACATCGCTGTTAATCAGTTGCGCGCATTACAGCTCCTGAAACGTTACGCGCGTTCAAAGCTTCATCGCCCAGCATCAACTGCTGTACAGCCCGCTCCCGTGGCTCAGCCCTCCCCCGCCTATGTCGCAGCACACCCAGAGGCATCACCGAGCCCAGGGGATATTTTTCTAATCCTTGGTGCGGCATGGTCCGAGCCAGATTTTGGGGAGCGCCTGGCGCGCCTGCGCAAGGTTTTTGGCGTCAAACCCGTTCTCCTTGTTTACGACCTCATTCCAGCCGTCAGGCCCGAATGGTGTGCTCTTTCGCTCATTTGCGATTTCCGTCACTGGCTGGACACAACGCTCCCGCAGTGCGGTCGCCTGTTAGCCATCAGTCATTCCACCGCTAGCAGCGTTGAAGAGTATGCTCGCAAACAGCGCCTGACATTACAGGGTCCGGTTCAGACCATTCCAATTGGCAGCGGCTTTGGCCCTCCTCGACACGCTGAGGGCGAAAGACCCTTGGGTCTTCCCGCGAAGGACAGCTACGTCCTTTTTGTCTCAACACTCGAGGCACGCAAAAACCACCTGCTCGCGTTTCGGATCTGGCGGCGTATGGTCATTGACCTTCCAAGAGAACAGGTACCAACGCTCGTCTTTGCAGGGCGCGTGGGTTGGCTGGTTTCCGACCTCATGCAGCAGCTTGAAAATACGGAATGGCTGCGTGGGAAAATTCGCCTTCTGCGGGACCCAAGTGACGATGAACTGGCCCATCTTTATGACGGCTGCATGTTCACTCTTTTCCCGTCGCTTTACGAAGGCTGGGGACTACCAGTGACCGAAAGCCTCGTGAATGGTCGTCCCTGTGTGGCATCCAATTCAACCTCCATTCCCGAAGCTGGTGGTCCGCTGACGCGCTACTTTGACCCTGAAGACTTTGACGACGCCTATCGTGTTGTGCGCGGAACAATCGAAGACCGAGCTGGTTTGAAGGCCTGGCAGGAGCAGGTCCGCACCCAGTTCAAGCCTGTGCCATGGGAAGACAGCGCAGATGCAGTGTTGGATGCATGCCACGCTGCTTATCTGAGCGGAGGCCTGTCATGACACTTTGGGTAGATATAGACGACCTGCTGTTCCATCTCCTGCATCATAGTCGACCGAGCGGAATTCAGCGTGTCGTTTTCGAGATTTGTGCTGCTTTGCGTGAGCTTCGCGGCCATGAAATCCAGTTCGTCCGTCGTGGAACAGACTCTGCGGATCCCCGTGGCTTCCGAACAGTAGATTGGTCTTCTATTGAAACTCTCTTCCGGCAAATCATGGAAGGTAATAGTGCCCAAAACGGGTCTTCTCGATCAGCCGGATCGTTCCCCGTTACCCCGCCGATGGAAAAAGTTGCCTCGCAGGACGTTCTCTCTACTTTCCTGCAAGCAGAAAGCTGGGCGCTTAAAGAGCTTGTCACTGTCCCTCGCGCCCTCGGACATTTTGCCCTGGATCTCGGCCGAGCAAAAATACAGGAGCGCCAGCAGGAGAAGCCGTCGGCTCAATACGACGAGGGCACCAAGCTGGCGGATGCTGCCCAACCAGGCGACGTTTTCCTGACTCTCGGCGCACCCTGGCATCATGCCAACTATGTTCAGAGCATTCGATGGATGCGCGACGAGCTGCGCATGTCGTTTGGAATGCTCATGCATGATCTGGTTCCCGTTCGTCACCCCGAATGGTGCGATCGTGGCATCATCATCACGTTCAAAGCCTGGCACAGCGCGATCCTTCCTTTGGCTGATATGATTTTTGCCAACAGTGACGCAACCGCACGGGACGTTCAGTCTTACCTAGCCGAGCAGGATGTGGGCACTCATGTCACTGTCCAGACCGTTCCACTTGGTACAGGCTTTGGTCTTGCCGACGCCCCTATGGCACCTGAGCCGATTGTACAGGAACCATACGTTCTTTTCGTTTCCACCATTGAAGCACGCAAAAACCATGCCCTTCTTTTCCGGGTCTGGCGGAGAATGCTTGAGGAAATGCCGGTAGAAAACGTTCCCACGCTCGTCTTTGCGGGTCGCGAGGGGTGGCTGGTTTCCGACCTCATGCAGCAACTCGAAAACGCTGAGTGGCTGGATGGAAAGATCCGCTTCATCCAGAACCCGACAGATGCTGAACTGCGGCGCCTTTACGCTGATTGCAGTTTCACGATTTTCCCCTCCTTCTTTGAAGGCTGGGGCCTGCCTGTGACGGAAAGCCTGTCCATGGGGCGCCCTTGTCTGGCATCAGGAACCACATCCATTCCGGAAGCTGGGGGCCAGCTGAGCCGCTATTTCAACCCGGACAATATCAATGAAGCCTACACGCTCATTCGCAAGACCATTGAAGATACTGAGGGCCTGAAAGCCTGGACGAAACAGGTCCGCTCAGAATTCCAGCCGGTCCCGTGGACTGAAAGCGCCAAAGCCATTCTCAAGTTTATAAGCTGAGAATTTCTTCAGTCATTAGCTTGGCCTGAACTTAAAAAGGGGCGCCTTCCGCATGGAGGACGCCCCTTTTTAATTAGAGGGATGACAGCGCAGGAGGTACTTTAGCCTTCGCCAAGGCTTCTTTCTGACGCGCTGCCAGAACATTCACGTCGAAACCGTCAATCAGCTCCTGAAACATCTGATGCCAGTTCAGACGCGCGCCCAGACGGAGGAACGCACTTCCCAGGCCAATTGCCGAGCGATCCATCAGAACAAACTCACGAGGCAGCTTCACGCCTCCCGTTCGTTTCAACCCGTCATAGACCCTTTCCAGAACCTGCTTGGCTTCGGCTGGATCATTGCTCTCCTGCATAGAGCAAACACGATCAGTCATCAGCGGCCGATAGAAGAAACGAGCCCACTCGTTCAGAACCTCAGCCGTCTCGCGCGACAGACCTTCGAAGCCCCACTTGCTATAGGCGTGGAAAGCTCTGTCTTCATCGTTATCCCTAAGCGCGGCAAACAGATCCACCACGCCCTCAACAAAGCGGGGAGAGAAGATGCGAACAGCGCCGAAATCCAGCAGGTTCAGACCGTAATCATCGCGCACGGTGAAATTGCCCATATGCGGGTCACCGTGGATGACACCATAGCGATAAACCGGTGTGTACCAGGCCCGGAACAACGCCCGCGCCATATCGTCCCGCTGTTCCTGCGTCGCCTCAGACGCCAGAACAGCCTTCATGCCACGACCAGACACCCAGTCCATCGTCAGAAGACGCCCGGTGGACAGTTCCTCAATGGGGGCCGGGACGGTGACAGTCGGGGTTTCAGACAGCATGTCCCGATACAGGCGCAGATGGCTGGCTTCCCGGCGATAATCCAGCTCTTCCCGAAGCCGGTCAGACAGTTCGGTGTAAACCTCGTCCTGACGGATCGTTGTCTCAAACCGCTTATATACGCCAAGAGCCGCACGGAACTGCCGCAGATCGGAGTCCACCGCGCCCTGCATGTCCGGATACTGGAGTTTGCAGGCCACTTCGCGTCCATCAACCAGACGGGCACGATGCACCTGCCCCAAAGACGCCGCTGCAACGGCTTCGTGACTGAAAGAGCGGAAGTTCTTTTCCCAGCCAGCACCCAGTTCCGCCGTCATCCGACGACGCACGAAGTTCCAGCCCATCGGAGGCGCATTGGCCTGAAGATGAGCCAGTTCTTCCGCATATTCGTCCGGCAGAGCGCCGGGAATGGTGGACAGAAGCTGAGCGGCCTTCATGAGCGGCCCCTTCAGATTGCCCAGCGAAGACTTCAAGCCTTCAGCGTGGACACCCTTGTCCGTCTTGATGCCAAGACGGTTTCCAGCCAGGCGCGCAGCGATGCCGCCGACTGCACCAGATGTCCGAGCCATCCGGCGAAGTTCGCCCATCAAACCGGTATTATCGAGATCGCGCGCCATGGTGCCCTCAGCCCTCCTGCTCGAGCTGATCAATCAGACCCGAGATTACATCCAGTCCTTTACGCCAGAAACCCGGATCCGTCGCATCAAGACCGAACGGCGCCAGCAATTCCTTGTGGCGAAGTGTCCCGCCAGCTTCGAGCATGGTCCGGTATTTGTCCGCAAAACCGTCAGGCTGATCCTGATAGACGCCATACAGCGCATTCACCAGGCAGTCTCCGAACGCATAGGCGTACACATAGAACGGCGAATGCACGAAGTGCGGGATGTAGGACCAATAGGCGTCATAATCCGGCGTAAAGTGGAACGCGGGACCAAGGCTGCGTTCCTGTACGTCGCGCCAGATGGAGCCAAGCTGCTCTGCTGACAGTTCACCCTTGGCCCGCTCGTCATGCACGCGAACCTCAAACTGATAGAACGCGATCTGGCGGACTACCGTGTTCAACATGTCCTCCACTTTCGCTGCCAGAAGATGACGGCGACGCTTTGGATCGGTTTCACGATCGAGCAAAGACTGGAACGTCAGCATCTCACCGAAAACGGAGGCCGTTTCAGCCAGGGTCAGAGGAGTCGCAGAGTTCAGATAACCCTGCTTCTGGCCAGCAAGGATCTGATGCACACCATGCCCAAGCTCGTGAGCCAGCGTCATCACATCGCGGGCGCGACCATGATAGTTCATCAGGATATAGGGATGGACGGACGGTACGGTGGGATGGGCAAAAGCCCCCGAAGATTTGCCCGGCGCGGCTTCAGCATCAATCCACGGATGCGTCAGGAAGCGGTCCACTAGTGTTCCAAGCGCCGGATCGAAACCCGTGTAGGCGTTCAGAACAATCTCCTTGCCGTTCTCCCAAGGAATCACTGTGTCAGCCACGCCGGGTAGAGGCGCATTCCGGTCCCAGTGCTCCAGCTTTTCCAGCCCGAGCCATTTGGCCTTCATCGCGTAATAACGATGGGACAGACGCGGATACGCCTCATCAACGGCGCTGACCAGCGCATCCACAACTTCGTCCTCGACCATGTTGCCACGGTTCCGGCTGCTGGACGGACGCGGATAACCACGGAGTTTATCCCCGATCGCCTTGTCTTTGGCGAGCGTGTTCGTGATCATCGTGAGCAGACGGGAATTGTCTGCCAGTACAGCGCTGATCTGCTCTGCGGCTGCGGCACGCCTGTCACGTTCAGCGCTCGTCAGAGTGTTGAACGCCGCACCGAGGGGTTTTGTCTCCCCATCCAGCGGGACAGTCAGGCTGGCCATGGTTTCATCGAACAGCCGGTTCCAGGCACTCCGTCCCGTTACGGACTTGTCCATCAGAACCTGCTCAACCTCATCCGAGAGCTGATAAGGACGAAATACCCGCAGATCCCGCAGGAACGGCTGCCATTTAGTCATTTCTGGCGCAACTGACACGTTGTCCAGAACGTCGTCATCGAGACGGTTCAGTTCCAGCGAGAAAAAGAGCAGATCAGCAGAAATGTCTGTGACACGCTCCTGAATGCCCTGTGTGAAACGGCCCCAGACCGGATCTGTCGTATGAGCGGCAAAACCTAACTGGGCAAAGGAACCGATGCGTCCCAGCCCTTCCTCAATCCGCTCATATTCTGCGAATGCCTTCGCCAAAGCAGCACCATCGGCCTGACCAAGCTTGCCTTTCCAGGTTTCGCTGAAAGCTTTGGCGGATGATGTCAGAGTCGCGAAATCCTGTTCGATCGCCGGATCGTCCAACGAAGCGTACAGATCGGACAGGTCCCAGCGCGGCGGAGCACCGTTCTCGGCCGAGGGGGCAGACGGGCCAGTGGCCGCTGAGAGATTTTGACTGTTCATAATTTGAATTTAGACGTCCCTGCCGCCGGGTCAAACGGGAGGTTGATGACAAATCGGTAGGAAATGCACTGACCCCATTCAGAGCAGTATTTAACTGGCCAATTGAACAGCAATACTCAGATCTTCAATCGTGTCCTGACTGAAAACCTGAATCCCGTTCTGGCTGAGCAGCGCAGCCGTTACACCGGCTCCGGCATGTTTCTGCCCGCTGAAACTGCCGTCATAAATCATCTGACTTCCACAGGACGGGCTACCTTCCATAAGCAACGCGAACCCGCATCCCTGTGCCTGCGCGACGTTCAGGGCAATCCGGGCTCCCGCTATAAACTCATCCGTCACATCTGCACCGGATGTGTCGGTCACACGCGCCTCGCCCAGAAGAACATCTTTGCCATCCTGCCGTGCCCCGATTTCCGCTGGGGGGCGTGGAACGGGCATCCCACCTGCAAGCTCGGGACAGACCACAACCAGACGTCCCTCTTCCTGCCATTGCTGAAGCAGCGGGTGCAGAAGGGTCTTTGCCTTGCCATCATATCGGACTGGCTGACCCAGCAGACAGGCACTGACCAGAATTCGGTTTTTCACAAGCTGCGGCATCCTGCTTTCGGGGCATCTGAGAATTCTGTTCTGATACCCTCATCTGCCCGAAAACAGAACGACTTCTGGTTCTGTTTCAGTTCAGACCGTCCGGCATCGGCCCCAATATGAACGTCGCAAACCCATCCGGACGAATATAGCTTTTGAATGCCGCCTGAACGCTTTCTGGTGTCGCAGCCTGATAGGCTTTAGCGGCATCGTTCAAATGCTCCCAGCCAAGTCCACGCAATATCAGATTTTCATCCGTGCTACTGGGCGCCAACATTGTCGCGTTCGAGATAATCATTTCGCGGATCACATGTGCTTTGGCCCTGTTCAACTCTCCAATAGTGACGGGCATTGCTGCCATGCTTTGCAGCTCTTGCAGAACATGCTCCCGCGCGACCTTCACGGAGCCAGGATCAGCACCAAAACCCACACTGTAGGTACCAAAATTTTTCTGAGCAAAGACCATTGATTCGACAGTATAAACATATCCGGTTTTGATCCGCAGATCTTGATACAGGCGACTGTCAGGGCCTTTGGTTAACATGGTATCAGCCAACATCATGTTGTAACGCTGAGGGTCCGTCCATCCGTGGGCATTCGCCTGTGCGATGATCACCATATCCTGTGACCGAACAGAATCTTTGACGGACTGGACTTCCGGAAGCGTACGCAATGGAAGGGCTGGCAAATCCACATCTGGCTTTGGTCCGCTGGCTTTCCAGCCCCCAAAGGCCGCTGTGATCTGTCTGCGTGCCTTTTCGACGGAAATGTCACCAACAACTTCTATCGTCGTCATATCTGGTCGATAGACGGACGCGTAATAGGATAGCACGTCCTCACGGGTCAGATCCGATAGTGTCTTCATGGTTTGCATGCGACGAGAGGGAAAACCTTCCGGCATCAATGTGTTCGTGATGCTTCTCCGAAAACGATAGGCAGGCATCTGCTCAGCCCCTGACTGCAGACGGATCATGTTCTGACGTATCAAATCAAACGCATATTGGGGAAACGCCGGGTACAGTTCCAAGTCTGCCAAAATGGTAAGGGCGGCACCGAAATCCTGTGTCCGACTTCGAATGGAAAAATTGGTCCCACCTCTTGCAGTAGCTGCCAGATCATCCAGATTCTTCTCTAATATTTCCCGGTCTCGTGTAACTGAGCCAAACGAAAACAACTGACCTGTCAGGGCGGCAACTCCGTCTTTTCCGGTTGGGGCCTGCATGTCAGGGTCGGACTTTATGTACCCAAACAAAAATACCGTTGGACTGATATGTCTGGTTCGCACCAGCACCCGCAGACCGTTTGGAAGCATGAAGTCTGCATCCGGCGCGTCGTAGATTGGGGGCACGGGAACATTTTCAATCGGCTTGGCCCAATCAGGCAGCGGCCCTGTCGCGCTAGCGTGACTGCCAAAGGATTCTGCGCCACCAAAGCCTGTTCCTGCTGGCAAAACCGCATGATCTGATGCAAGCATCGTCACCGCAACGGCATGTTCCGGATCCAGAAGTTTACGCGCCAGAGCATTGACGTCCTGCACAGTCACTTTTGTAAAACGATCGTAGACAGCATCGGGGCTATCGGCATTCTCTGCTGTCACAGCGGCAGACCATTGACTACCAAGCCCTGCAATGGAGTTCTTTTCAAAAGCCTTCGACGAAAGCACCCGTTTTTTCATACCCTCGAGCACATCCGCTGATACACCCTTGGCCCGAATTTCAGTAAGTGTCGTCTTGAGAAGGGCCATAGCCGCCTTTGGGTCGCCTCCTCTGGGAATTGTCAAAGATGCTTGAACGGTTCCCGTGTGAAGACCCCGAGCGATACCCAATTCCGCCGACAGCGCCTTATGTTGCAGCACCAATTTGTAGAGGGGTCCACGACGGTTCGAAAGAACTGCGTCCAACAGGACTGCAGCGGGAGCATCCCTATCGCGGAGAGTGGGTCCTCTCCAGAACAACGTAACCCCATCGACCGCATAATTTGACTGCACGCTCAAGGCCTGGGGAACAACCGGCGCAACAGGAGCCTTCGGGCGTTCTGGAAGCGGCTGTGCGGGAATAGATCCAAAGATCTGTTCAACCTGCTTCAGGCTCGTAACCGGATCGACATCCCCGACGATAACTAGAACAGCATTATTGGGCACATACCATTTACTGTAAAAATCTCGTAGGAGCTTCACGTCTGTCGCCTCGAAAGACAGCCGGGTTCCTAACGGCGAATGATCGTAGCCGCTGTTTTCAAACAGAATAGAATTCATTTGTTCTTTCAGCCGGAAATCAGGGCTCGAAAGATCCCGCGAGACTTCCTGCTCAATAGCGCCCCTCTCCTTTGCCCACTGCCCCGCATCCAATGAAAGATGCTGCATCCGATCCGCTTCCATATGCAGGACAACATCCAGATCCTGCGCCGGAATCAGACAGTGATAGCGGGTCAGGTCCGTCTGCGTGAAAGCATCGAACTGCCCCCCTAGCGTCCCCATCACTGTTGAAAGCTGGTCTCCACTGAGAGATGGCGTTCCACGGAACATCATGTGCTCAAGCGCATGGGCTGTACCCGGAAAGCCTTTCGGAGCCTCAGCAGACCCCACCATATAGGTCAGTTGCACGCTGACGGCAGGGGCGATCGGATTGCGGACCACAACGACCCGCAAACCATTCGGCAAAGTTTCGCGCCCAATGTCTGCACCATAAGCCGTTGAGCAGGCCAGACCCGTGAGCAGGGAAATCGCCAGAAATGTCTTTTGAAAAATATGCATCGACATGACTTCATCAGTGTATCGGTCAATGTAACGTAACAGTTACAGATCCCAAGTCATGTGGATATTTTGTGACCCCACTTGATGCGGGGGTGCCGCCCTTGTGAGACTACTGTTTCACAGGGGCGGCCATTAATTCAGTGACGAATGACTTCGTGGGTATTTTCGTCGTCTTCATCATCTTCGTCATCGTCTGGAGGACCAGCAATCTCGTCGTCATCCACGAGACGACGCGGATCAATAGCGCGCCAGTCGCGCTCCATGGGTGTCGCCCGATTGGCAACGAAGTCATCCAGTTCCGTGGAAGACTTCCAGCCATCATCTCCCGCATCAACAACTTCCGCGTTCTCACCAAAAGCCATCCAGCTTTCCAGCACTTCACGACTTGTCGCACCGGAAACACGACAGCGCTCAATACTGTCTCGCACATAGGCGCGGGCGTAAGCATTGGCGTGCATCAGGTCCATGAAGTCTTTTACAACTTCTACGGTGTCATCCTCGGATGCACCGGAGAGATCGATGATCCTGACACTCCAGGACTGGCCCTGCCCGGCAGTTTCCGTTCCCGGGTTTTCGGCTTCGTCGCTCATGAGACCTCCTGTTCGGCTTTTGCCTTGTTCAGCAGAAATTCACGCCCAACCTTGACGCGAAGCGTGCCGTCATAGGCCACGATGTCTGCCGTTGCATAGGTCTCGGACCAACGATCAGGAATAAAAGAGCCACTGCCAACAACGTCGATCGGCGCGTGAGCATCGCGCATGCTTGTGCACTTGGACACATTGAACCCTGACGACACCGTAATTTTCACTTTCGGAAAACCCGCCTCGTTCAGAGCTTCGCGCATCCTCCAGATCGCAGCAGCTGAAACACCCGTGCCAACCAGATCCCGCAGCTCTGCATCGGAGCGGTAGCGGCGGATCGTACCCGGCGTATAGCGTTCCAGCACGGCGTAAGACGACTGTGGGTCCAGCCCTTCCAGAAAGCGCCCACCATGCGTATCGAGGCGGACACTTAACTGCCCGGCAGCAGCTTTTTCCGGGAAACGTCGGCAGACTTCCAGCGCATCCGTCACTTCCTGTCCGAAATAATCCACCAGAATGGTCAGCGGATCATTCGGGTACACTTCGGCATACATTTCGGCAGCCCGGAGCGTTGAACCTGCATACCCGATCAGGGCGTGCGGCATGGTCCCAAGACCGTGCTCCTGACCAAAGAAGCCAGCTGTTGCATCATTGGCATTCCCAATGAACCCACGGGCCCCTTCCTTTTGAGCTGCACGGGAGCCAACGGCTGCCGCATAGCCCATTTGTTCCTGCATTTCGAAGCCAGCACAATGACGCGCTTCCATTGCCAGGAACGGGACTTCCGGCAACGCCATCGCCATCTGATACGCATTATGGGCAGCGACACAGGCAGCGCCAAGACGCTGAAGGAGCAGAGTTTCAAGAGGAGCAAGTTTTGTGAACGGGCCAGTCAGATACAGAAGCGGTTCACCCGCGCCGACCCACTGCCCTTCTTCATAAACTTCGCGGATATGGAGATCGAAACTCTGGGCCTTGGCCACATTCCGCAGCCAGGTGACTGCTATGCCACAGGCCGCGATGACCGGGCGGCGGATAAAAACCGCATAGGTGACTTTCGCGTCACCAAAATGTTCGACGATTTTTCGGGTTCGCCCGAAATAAGCATCGGTCCTGGATTCAATTGTTTGTTGATCCAGCGGGCCAATGGCACCGCTGGACTGTTCTAATGCGCTTTGAGAAACGGAAGAATTCATTCCTGCTTTCCTGCTCGTCGGCCTGTCAGTTCATGCGCAAGTAGAAACGCCATTTCAAGCGACTGTTCCGCATTAAGGCGTGGATCACAGAATGTTTCATACCGATCACCCAGATCGGCTTCCGTCAGGCACTGGGCACCACCAATGCATTCGGTCACATCCTGACCTGTCATTTCAAGGTGGATACCACCCGGACGACGGCCTGCGGCTTCAAACACATCGAAGAAACCAAGCACTTCGCCCAGAATACTCTCGAAAGAACGCGTCTTGACCTTACTGGACGTTGTGGTGGTGTTGCCATGCATCGGGTCACACAGCCATGTGACCGTACGCCCCGTCTTGATAACGGCATCCAGAAGCGGCGGCAGATGCTCGCGCACATTGTCCTTGCCCATACGCGAGATCAACGTAATACGACCGGCCTCGTCATTCGGGTTCAGAATCTCAAGCAGCTTTTCCAGATCGGCCACTGTGGTCGTCGGGCCAACCTTGATACCGATCGGGTTCTGAACGCCACGCAGGAACTCAACATGCGCGCCATCGGGCTGACGGGTGCGATCACCAATCCACAGGAAGTGCGCAGAGCAGTCATAGTAGTTACCGCTGGTGCTATCGATGCGCGTCAGAGCCTGCTCGTATGGCAGGAGAAGAGCTTCGTGAGACGTATAGAATTCCGTCTCATCAATCTGGGATGCTGCACTGTCGAAGCCACAAGCCCGCATAAAGGACAGCGTTTCGTCAATGCGATGGGCCAAATCCTGATAGCGGGCTGCGAGCGGTGAGCGCTCCACGAAGCCGAGGTTCCAGCTATGAACCTGATGCAGGTTTGCATAACCGCCGTTTGCGAATGCACGCAGGAGGTTCATCACACCGGCAGACTGGAAATACCCCGTTTCCATGCGGGCAGGATCAGGAATACGGGAAGCCGCCGTGAATTCCGGACCATTGATGATGTCACCGCGGTAGCACGGCAGCGTCACACCATCGATCGTTTCCGTATTGGACGAGCGCGGCTTGGCATACTGACCCGCCATACGGCCGATCTTCACCACAGGCACCTTGGCGGCGAATGTCAGAACCACAGCCATCTGAAGCAGCACACGGAAAGTGTCGCGGACGATATCGGCCGTAAATTCGTCAAAGCTTTCTGCACAGGCCCCACCCTGAAGCACAAAGGCTTCACCGCGGGATGCTGCGGCCAGACGTGTCTTCAGGCGGCGGGCTTCACCCGCAAAAACCAGCGGAGGATATCGATGCAGACGAGCCTCGACAGCAGCAAGCGCAGCTTCGTCTTCATAAGACGGGGCCTGGACGATCGGACGGGAACGCCAGCTTGCAGGAGACCATGACATCGTGTTGTCGGACGTCTGGGTCTTGGTCGAGGGGTGCATTGAATGCCCTCCGGGGGTCGGGAAGTGAACAGAATTGCGGGGCGCTGTTTATGGCTGAAAAAGCGCCGGGTTGATAGCGCGAAAAGTTAGATTGTAACGCATGGCACCTGTCTGCTGATGGAATGTTTCACGCACGGGCGAAACACCGTGCCATGCCAGCCGAGACGGCCCGCCCCACACCATGACGTCTCCATGCCTCACATCAAAGCGCCTGACCGGGTCTGTCTTCTGTAAGCCTCCAAACGCAAATCGGGCCGGAACCCCCAGAGAAACGGACACAATCGGAGATGCCAGATCATCTTCATCCCGATCCTGATGAAGCCCCATCTTTGCGCCTGGCTCATAGCGGTTCACCAGACACGACACGGGAGTGAAATCTGAAAATCCGGCCTCCTGCGCGGCCGCGGCCGCGATATGACGAAATATATCCGGCATATCCGGCCAGTGTTGGCCAGTCATCGGGTCGTGTCGAACGTACCGGTATCCGCGTTTGTCAGTATACCAGCCGCAGGCCCCGCAACTGGTCATGGCGACAGACATTGAGCGACCACCCGGTGTCATCATGAAGCGGAAAGGAGAAATCTGGGAGAGAGAATAGATATGCTGCAGGAGCTGGTCCGCAACGGAGTCGACAAAGCCCGGAAGCCAGACCGCGCCTGTCCCGAGCTCTGTGCGAACCCGCATTTCCGCAAAGAGATCCTCCACTGCTTCCTCCTGCTGCCGCCATTCAAGATGAAAAGAACTCTTGAACCTCAGCCCAAGCGGACCGATTATAAAAAAATATGCGGTTCTGCTTTCCATATGGTGATGGGGCCGTTGATTTCCATGATTGGTTCAGGACCAGATCCCATGCTGCCCTCTTCCCGCTTTTTCTGCCATGCCCTGCTGGCGACCGCTCTGCTGGGAGGGGTGGCTCAGGCTCAGAGCACGACTTTCGGTCAGCCCTACGAAACAGCCCCCCAGCAAAACAGCACTCAGTCTCAAGTGCCGGGCGCTGAACAGAAGGCCAATGGCGGAGAGCATTTCCGTGCCCGTGGCCACCGGTCCCTGCCACCTGGCTATCAGGATGCTCCGAGCACAGAATTTGAGCACGGGCCTGATCCGGACCATGAGGCCGGTGTGGAACGCGATAGCGTAACGGGTGCCAATCTCTCCAAATTCGGGTCGTCCTATCAGGGCAGCAACAACACCCAGTCTGGCCAGCTCGGTGATGCCACCGGCAACGGCTATGTCGCTCCGCGCGGCAACGGCTGGTAAAAGAAACCAATCTCCAGCGCAGGGGTTCTGCTCTTCAGGATGCGGCTGGTATCATCCAGCCAGATCGTATGAGGAGCAGACTCCATGCCGTATATTACTGCTACTGACGGAACGAGCCTTCATGTGAAGGATATGGGCGTCGGACGCCCGGTTGTTCTGATCCACGGCTGGCCACTGACCGGCGATATGTGGGAAAAACAGACTCTCGCACTTGTCGAAGCTGGCTACCGCGTCATTACCTATGACCGGCGTGGCTTTGGTCTCTCAGGCCACCCCATCAATTGCTACAATTATGACGTTCTGGCCGATGACCTTGCGGTCATTCTGGAACAGCTTGACCTGTGGGATGCGACCCTCGTGGGCTTCTCCATGGGCGGTGGCGAAGTTGCCCGCTATCTGACACGCCATGGTCGCTCAAGAATTTCAAAAACTGTGCTTCTGGCCTCCATCGTCCCATTCCTTCTGAAAACTGCAGACAATCCCGAAGGCGTGGATATTTCTGTTTTCGATGGCATCAAACAGGAAATTCGACAGGATCGCTTTGGCTTCCTGAAGAGTTTTCTGCCGGGCTTTTATGGCACGACCATGCTGCACCACCCCGTCAGTGAGGGCGTGCTGGACTGGTCTTTCACACTGGCCAGCATGGCTAGCCCGATGGCGACGCTCGACTGTGTGGACGCTTGGGGAAAAACCGATTTCCGCAGTGACCTTCAGTCTTTCACCATTCCCACGCTCATCATCCATGGAACAGCTGATTCAGCGGTTCCGGCTGATATCGCCGGCCGACGTGCCGCCGATCTGATTCCGGGATCGATCTTCCGGGAGTATGACGGTGCTCCGCATGGGTTGTTCTTCACCCATGCCGAACAGGTCAATGCAGACTTGCTGGAATTCCTGGCGTCCTAACCTTGGAACTCAGGTTGTTGCCCTGAGAAATGCCCTGCTGGTCGGCAATTCTGACTGTACGATCAGCAGGGAGCCAATCGCCAGCACGAGATCATGACGAATGGACGGGTCCTGAGATTCACGCTCGAGGGCGTAAAGTTCCGTCAGTGTCGGCTCAATCGTTGCGGCTGTATGGGTGAGCGGCAGCTTACGACGCAGAAGATTGCGGATCAGACCATCCACCGCAGCTACGGCAGTATCTGGCAAACTGCCATGTTGCGCCAGCTTTCGCAGCATCAGCACATTTCGCCCAACGGTCATGACTGACAGCGTCCCACGCAGCATTTCTTCAGCGCGATCGCTTGCCAGAGAGCCTGCAAATCGGACGGCACGCTCCATGCTTTGCGTACCATCATTGATCCAGACGTATTCGTCCATGACGACGCCTGGAAGCGCCAGACGCCGTAGACTGCGACGCAGCTGATACCGCAGCACCTCCGCCGCACGACGTGGTGTGAAAGGCAGAACTGCGCGGAAAATTACGACACCGGCTCCAAGACCTAGCAGCAGGGCGATTGTCGTGTTGAACCACGAAATCTCGTCCATACGTCCCTGATTATCCATTCCGAGAAGGAACGGAAAAAACGTACCATAGGACGCTGCCATGACGGCCGTGCCAGGATTACGCGTCGCAAGACCGCCCAACATCATGAAGAAGCCAACGGTCAGACAGAAAAAGACATAGCTGGCCGTCACAGGCATCACGACGAAAACGGGAATAACACTCGCTAGGGCGGCCCAGACTGCGCCGTAAAAGAATGCGCCACTCAACAGAACCGTGTTCTCGAAGGTGGCAAAACGCGCGCAGACCACGGCTATAAAGGTCAAAAACACACTTCCCTGCGGCCAGGCTGTCACTTCCCAGACGTAAGCGCCGAATAGAAGAGCAGCCATCGTCCGCACTCCGTTTCGGACGGCCGCGCGCCAGTCTGTGTTCCGGGTCAGGCGGTGACGCTCAGAAATCGGGGCACCATCTACACTGGCGCGATAGGAACGCAGTGTTTCACAGAGGTCCGAAATCATGACCTCCACGCCGGTCAGAATAATGCCTTCATTCAGGGAATCTTCGTCGTCCCGTGGCAAAACTGCCTGCATTCGGCCTCGACATTCAGCCAGTAAGGCTTCCGTCTGAACAAGAGCTGCAATGCCGCGACGGTCGCTTTCCAAGCGCGCTGGCAGCCCTTCAAGGGCGACCCCCATGTCGTGAAGAAACGGGAGAAGCGCTTCCGGAATATGAGACACAGACGTCATACGCGTCTTGAGCCCCAGTCCGCGCGACAGAACACGCGCCACGAGGCCCAGCGTCACATAGGCATGTTCGACCTCATTTCCCTGACTGCGAATTTCGATCCGGGAGAACTCGATCTGATCGCTTGATGCCTGAAGCGATCCCATGAGGGCACAGAGCGTATCTGTGGCGTTGGCTTTCTGGTTCAGAACATCCGTCAGGGCACCACTGGCTTTTGTGAGAATAGCCTGTAACCGCTTTCGCAGTTCTTCGCGGGCGCGGTCTGCCACATTGGGAACGAACACCATTCCCATGACCGTCTCGCAGATCACGCCCAGAAAAATGTACGTTCCACGCGCCATGGCAATGTTGAACACATTGTCCGGCTCTTTGACGGCGCCAAGAGCAATGATCGTGCAGGTGTATCCGGCAAGAACGAGCGCATAGCCTCGAAAATTATGCGTTAGTGTGGCGAACCCGGCGCAAAGTCCGACCCAGATCGCCAAGGCAGGAAGAAAGAGCCAGGGATACTGCGGAAACATGCCCATCAGGGCGATGGCGGCAACCATACCGGCAACCGTGCCGACAAGACGCCAGCGGCCTTTGGATATACTTTCTCCACGGGAGTTCTGGGCGACAATCCAGACCGTCATGGCGGCCCATTGCGGCTCACCTAGTTCCATCCACAGAGCGATGGCCAGAGCCAGTAGCGAAGCAATCGTCGTACGCAGGGCGAACATCACAGAGGTGATGGACGGCGCAAACAGCCAGCCGAGTTTCACGCCTGCACCTGCCCTGCTGTGTAATGGCTCATGATCTTCAGGGGCGGCAAAGGATCGTCATGAGCCATCGGAGTATCAGTTCTGTTTGTCGGAAGAAGGAGGAACATGGCGCGTCGGGGTCCGCATGGTCACGAACTCCTCCGCACTTGTGGGGTGAAGGCTGATCGTGCGGTCCAGATCGCGCTTGGTCAGACCTGCCGTGACGGCAATGGCCAGCCCCTGGATGATTTCCGGTGAATCCGGGCCAATCATATGGGCACCCAGCACGACCTGGCTTTTGGAATCCACAACCAGCTTCATGAACGCCTTGCCCTTACGACCAGACAGTGACTGGCGCATCGGCGTGAAAGACGACGTATAGATATCGAGCGTGTGGTGTTCGGCTGCCTCTTCTTCTGTCAGCCCAACCGAAGCGAGCGGCTGGCTGAAGAACACGGCTTTCGGCGTCGTGCCAAAAGACCACTCGCGGCCCGTTTCGCCGAACAGACGCTCCGCCAGAAGATGACCTTCGGCAATAGCGGTCGGCGTAAGGTTATAGATGTCGGTCACGTCCCCGATGGCATAAATGCCCGGAACATTCGTCTTTGCATCTTCAATGCGCGTCACGATGCGACCGTCTGTGACCTCGACCCCGGCCAGATCCAGCCGCAGGGATGTCAGGTTCGGATGCCGCCCAGTTGCCATGAAGACGCAGTCGGTTTCGATAACCTTCCCACCCTTCAGGTGAAGGTTATACCCTTCAGAAGTCTTCTCAATCCGTTCCGGCGTGCTGCCCGGATGGGATGTGATGCCATTCAGTGGCACCAATTCTGCGATATGGCGACGCATTTCCTCGTCAAAGCCACGCAGCGGCAGGTCCTGCCGATAAACGAAGTCCACCTGCGAACCGAGACCCGCAAAAATGCCTGCAAATTCAATCCCGATATAGCCGCTGCCAATAATGGCAACGCGCTCGGGCCGGTTCCCCAGATGAAACGCATCATCCGAAACAATCGCGTGCTCCGCACCGGGAATATCGAGGCGCGTCGGTGCACCACCCGTCGCAATGACGATGTTCTTCGCACGAACGGTTTGAACCTCAGCATCCGGATCAAGCTCGGACGGGCCGATTTCAACCGTATTCGCATCCACAAAGCGTGCATCGCCCGTGAACAGCTCAACGCCAGCTTTCTTGAGCATTGAGACGTAAATGCCATTCAGGCGTTCGATCTCGCGGTCCTTGGCATCAATCAGCGTGCGCCAGTCATGCGGTCCCGGAGTTACATCCCAGCCATAAGCGCGGGCATCGTCGATCTCGCGGCCATACTCCGCCGCATAAACCATCAGCTTCTTCGGCACGCAGCCGAGATTCACGCAGGTTCCGCCCCAGTGACGACGCTCCGCAATCGCGACGCGCGCGCCGTTCTGAGCAGCAATACGCGCACAGCGTACCCCGCCCGATCCGGCTCCGATGACGAAAAGATCGAATTCCTGCATAAATCCCGGCCTTCCGTGCCTCTGGTCTCAGCGCTCTGCGAACGCCTTCTCGACAACATACGAACCCTGACGGCTCATGTTGCCTTCTTCGAAGCCCATACGCTCCAGAAGTGCTTCCGTATCCGCAAGCATTTCCGGCGAACCACAGATCATGACGCGATCATGCTCAGGGTCGAGCTTATCGATACCCAGATCCTCGAAGATCTTGCCGCTTTCGATCAGCTTCGTAATGCGATCCGTGACAGCATAGTCTTCACGCGTCACAGCCGGGTAGTACTTGAGCTTCTCAGCAACGAACTCACCCAGGAACTCATGCTCCGGCAGTTCATGACGGATGTGGTTCTCATAAGCCAGCTCGCCCGAAATACGGACCGTATGGCTGAGGATCACATTCTCATAGCGCTCGTAGGCTTCCGGGTCCTTGATGAGGCTCATGAACGGCGCAAGGCCTGTGCCTGTGGACAGGAAGTACAGGTTACGACCCGGCTTCAGGTTATCAAGAAGCAGCGTCCCCACCGGCTTACGACCGATCAGAACCGTATCGCCCACCTTCACATGACGTAGACGGGACGTCAGCGGCCCCTCCGGCACGGCGATGGAGAGGAACTCCATGTGGTCTTCATAATTGGCAGACGCGATGGAATAAGCACGCAGAAGCGGCTTGCCCTCGACCTCAATGCCAATCATCGCGAACTGGCCGTTCTCGAACCGCAGGCCCGGATCACGCGTTGTGGTGAAGCTGAAAAGACGGTCAGTCCAGTGATGAACGGTCAGAACCTTTGCAGGATACAGATGAGCGTATTCCTTGCTGGGTTCAGCCAGACGATACTGTTTCGGATGGCCTTCATACGGCGTCAGGCCCGTAATGGGTTCGTCGATCTCAGGAGTCGGGGCGGCAAAACTCGGGGTGGACATATCGGTTTCTGTCTCCGGTGTGGCACGGATAACAGGTCTCGGACCTGATAAGAGCCGGACCTTTTAGCGCAATCATCACGTTTCGGAAAACCCATCTGCGTTGAACCCGATAGCCGAATGACGCAAAAGTCTTTTCATGACAGACGACTCCGTGAGCGACGCCCCCCTCTCTCCCGCCGAACGGGCCCTGAACCAGGCTGAAGCCGATTTCGGGACACCACTGGACATCACCCCCCGTGAGCGGCCAGCGCTGCTTCGGCAGGTCGCCCGGCGACTTGAGGGTAATGAAGCTACCCTCCCCCACGAGGCCTTGATCGACGCGCTGTGCGTCGTACGGCGTAAGACATGGGCGTCCCAGCTCATGAATGTCGCCCGCCGTGCCGGTGAAGTCTGGGTCACGAAGGCGGACACACAGGAAGCTGCAGCCCGCACGCACGACCCTCGTGCCGACATTGCGGCTCTGCGCCTCACGCTAGAGGATGTTCTGGTCTCACGCTGGCAGGATCTGGGAGACTCGCCACGCAGCGTTCTCGAAGAGGTTCGTGCCGATCTTGCAGATGCTGGCCTGATCCTGTCTGGCGGCCAGCTTGAAAAGCTTTCCCGCAGTATTGCGAGCGCATTCGGAAGCGTTGACCTTGGCTTCGAAGACGATCTCCGCCTGGCGGAAGAGCGTCGTGCTCGCGAACAGGCTGACATTCAGGCCCGTGCAGAACGTCGCCGGGAGCGTGAGCTCGAACGCCTGAAAGAATGGGAAGCCAATCTTGCCGGGTTTGAAGAAGTCCCGGGCATTCTCCATTGTTCCCGGCGTGAAGCGTTGCGGTGGGTGGCGGAAAACCGTCTTCCCATTGCCAAACGCGAAACACGTGACGACGGCATCGAGCTGTTCTTCTTCGATCCAGACGAACTGAAGAAGCTTCGTGCACGCCTTCCCGAGTGGCGCAGCGGCACACCGGATCGTCCGGAGCAGCTGGAGCGTGGCACCAAGGTCGGCAATGCTGCCATTGCCCGCGTTGCAGCGCTGGATCGTTTTGCGGCTCATTTCCGCACGGCGCGTTCTCTCAAGCGCCGCATTACACTCGTTACGGGCCCGACCAATTCGGGAAAGTCCTACACAGCGCTCAATGCTCTCGCCAATGCAGAAAGTGGCCTGGCCCTCGCCCCTCTTCGTCTCCTTGCGCATGAATTTCGGGAAGCTCTACTGACCCGTGGCGTTCCCGCATCTCTGGCTACGGGCGAAGAGCGCATTGAAATGCCCGGTGCCCGCCACCTGGCAGCAACGGTCGAAATGTGCCCGTTCCATAAGCCGGTGGACGTCGCCATCATTGATGAGGCCCAGATGCTGGCGGACCCGGATCGAGGTGCAGCATGGACAGCCGCGATCATGGGTGTGCCCGCTCGACATGTGTACATTCTTGGCGCTGCGGACTGTATCCCGCTCGTCAAACGGATTGCCGAACTCTGTGACGACCCGGTGGACGAGATCCATCTCGAACGAAAAAGTCCGCTCAAAGCTGGCGGAACGGTTCATCTCAGCGAATTGACGGTCGGCGATGCCGTCATTGCGTTTTCACGGCGTGAAGTTCTGGACATGCGAGCCGAACTTATGGCCCGTGGACGCCGGGTGGCCGTTGTTTATGGCGCCCTCAGCCCTGAAGTGCGCCGCGCGGAAGCCGCCCGTTTCAATAATGGCGATGCAGATATTCTGATTGCGACAGACGCTATTGGAATGGGATTGAACCTCTCCATCCGCCGTGTTGTCTTCAGCGCCCTGCGCAAGTTTGATGGGCGTCAGACCCGCGATCTGATCTCGCAGGAGGTCAAACAGATCGGTGGGCGTGCTGGACGCTACGGCAAGCATGAGGAAGGCCTTGTCTGCGTTCTGGCAGAATCTGGCAGCCCGACTTTCGTTCGCCACATGCTGGCTGCTCCTCCAGAACCTGTGACGGAACTGCGGCCACTGGTTCAGCCAGACTCAGACATCGTGCGTGCCGTTGCTGAAGAAATCGGCAGCGACAGTCTTTATGGTGTTCTGACACGCATCAAGCACGCTGTTCTGCGGCCGGATGATCCAAACTACCGCTTGGCGGACATGGAACAGTCTCTCGAGATTGCGGCAGCCTTAGAAGGCGTGGAAAACCTCGATCTGACCACCCGCTGGACCTACGCCATGTGCCCGATTGATGAGCGGGACAATGGAATTCAGCGACTGGTGAGTTGGGCCGCTGATCACGCTGCTGGTCGCCCGGTTCCGCCACCAGGAACGGGGCGCCTGCCCCATCCAGAGCAGGCAGGCCGTGAGGAGCTGGAACGCGCTGAAAAGCGCCATAAGCGCCTCGTCGCCTGGCGCTGGCTCGCATTGCGCTTCCCGGAAGCCTATCCCGCGCAGCAGAACGCTGAGATCAACACGTCGATCCTGAATGACTGGATTGAGCAGGTTCTGCGCACCCAGAGCCGGATGCGCGAAAGCCAGAAGCAGCAGCGCGGCGGGTTCACGCCGAGAGGCCGCAGTGACAAGCCGTTTGCCGGAAAGTCAGGCCATCCTGCCAAGCCGGGCTTCAAGAAAAAAGGGAAGCCTGGTGGCTTCCCTCGGAAACGAAGCTGAAAAGCTGTTCCGAAGGGCAGGAAACATCCTGCCCTTCGAAGCACCTTAACCTTCTGCAGCGTCTTCAGCCTGCCGAACGCGCCGTTCTACCCATTTCTGGGCCTGCAGCTTGATAAGCGGACTGAGCTGCCGATAAAGGTTCAGGAACATGCTTTCATCGGGGGTCAGCGTTTCCTGAATTTCCTTGTACGCCATGCCGGTCAGGAGCACTTCAGCGTCCACCCCAAGGGCCTCAGCCAGTGCGCCTAGATGCTTACCGACGTGGCCGGAGCGCCCGGTTTCCCAGAAAGCCACGGCAGACCGCGAAATTCCAACCCGATCTGCAAGCTGCTGCTGATTCAGTCCAACCATTTCCCGAAGAAGACGGATACGGCGTCCAAGCTCCAGCCCCGGTGAGAGCCGCTCTGGCCCATTTTCTTCCGTAGGTTGAGTCATTTTTTTCATCCCAAGCATCACCGTACCTTCAAGCACCTGAAACGCACGCTCTTCAGATTGAGAAGGTATCAACAAGACCGCAGCTATCGGAAAAACTTCATCAATTTGCAAATAATTTTTATCAGAGGGTGAAGTTAAAAATAATCTGACACAGCTTTGCGCGTCACGATTACTTCGTATCAGGCGAAATTTCAGCCGACCTCGGTAGCAATCATAATTTTTGACTATCAATATCTGTCGAAGTCAAAACAATCATGGCGATCCCAGATTGTGAATTCAAAGTGAGCTCTCCTCTCTGACCGATAGACCAGGAGCGCACATCTTCCAGATTTTTAACGAAATGACTTTCGATCCCCATGCCAGAGCCAATACAGGCCATCCGGGTCATCGCCATCGGGGCGAACCGTATTGTGTTCCCCTTAATCACGGCATGACCCATCAGCCTGTTACAGCCACCAAACCCCGAAACGCGACCGTTTTGATTGAGCGTTAATAAAGGCTTTCTGGCCGTCGGCTCCAAAGGCTTGCCGTCCAGGGCCTGCACGCTCCATGTTCCGTATGGAGATGATGCAGCGGGCGCAGAAACGCGATGAACAAGAATGTTCGGCTGATCAGGCCCATGAAAATCTTCGGTGGTGAACAGCAAGGTATCACCCACACGAATTTCTGCACGCAGCGCGTAACGGAACCCGCTTTTCAATGCAGGGTAGCGCAATGTGTAAGCAATCGGGCCCGGACGGAGAATATCCTGGCTGCTCTCAGCCAGAGTAATCGCGGGGGCATCTGCGCGGGAAATGTCTTCAAGCTGAACTGTGAGAATAGCTCCAGCCGGGAGCGCCATACGCTCCCGGTATGTGACCGTCCCGCTCAAAGTTTCCAGAGGCTCGGCTTTTGCCATCTGGACAAAGGCACTTCCTGCCACAAGGGAAAGAGCGAAACGGCGTGTTATCATCTTAGCAATAGTCCTTAGCCAATACGGGTTAGCCCACCCATATAGGAACGCAGAACTTCAGGAATGGTTATGCTGCCATCTTCGTTCTGGCAGGTTTCCATCACGGCAATCATCGTCCGCCCTACAGCAAGACCGGAACCGTTCAGCGTATTCACGAAGGCCGGGCCATTCTCGGAGCGATACCGGGCTTTCATGCGCCTTGCCTGAAAGGCCCGGGTGTTGGAGCAGGATGAAATCTCGCGCCAAGCCTGCTGCCCTGGAATCCACGCTTCCAGATCGAACGTCTTGGCCGCACCAAAACCCGTATCGCCCGCACATAGCAGAATACGGCGGAACGTGATGCCAAGGCGCTCCAGAATGGTCTCGGCGGCCTGCGTCATGCGCTCGTGTTCGGCATCGCTGTCTTCGGGCTTCACGATGGAAACGAGTTCGCACTTCGTGAACTGATGCTGGCGCAGCATACCGCGCACATCGCGCCCCGCAGACCCGGCTTCGGAACGGAAACACTGGGAGAGTGCCGTCAAACGGATCGGCAGCGCATCAGCAGGCAGAATGTCGCCCATGACAGAGGCCGTCAGCGGAACTTCCGCGGTCGGGATCAGCCAGCGGCCATCTTCCGTACGGAAGGAATCCTCAGCAAACTTCGGCAGCTTATCGGTGCCGTACATCGCCGCATCATTCACGAGAAGCGGAACACTGGTTTCGCTATAACCAAACTCGGTCGTATGTGTATCCAGCATGAACTGACCCAGCGCACGTTCCAGACGGGCCAGCGCGCCACGCAGAACGACAAAGCGCGTCCCGGACAGCTTGGCCGCCGTCGGGAAGTCCATCAGACCAAGAGCTTCACCCAGCTCGAAATGCTGTTTCGGCTCGAACGTGAATTCACGCTTCTCACCACAATAACGAACGACGACGTTCTCATCCTCGCTCTTCCCATCAGGAACAGATGGGTCAAGCTGGTTTGGCAGAGACGCCAGAACATCGTCGATGCTCTTCTCGATAACCGCAGCTTGCAATTCGAGCTTCGCGATCTTATCACGCAATTCAACCGCATGAATTTCCAGATCAGATGTATCAGCCCTCGTACGCTTGCCCTGCCCTATTTCTTTGGCAAGGTTCTTGCGCTTAGCCTGTGCATACTGCAATTCCGCCAGAGCGGCGCGGCGATCCTCATCTTTCAATATGAGCTTCTTCGCCACGGGTGACAGGCCCCGACGCTCAAGAGCAGCGTCAAATGCGGCCGGATCGGCGCGCAGGGCTTTCAGGTCATGCATGGTTTAGGGCTCCGTCAGTCTTCTTCGTCAGTCACGGGCTTCGGCTCAACCAGCCGCGCCACAAGAATGGATACCTCGTACAGCGCCACAAGCGGAATGGCGAGGCTCAGCATGGTAATGGCATCAGGCGGGGCAATCACGGCCGCAACGGCGAAAGACGCCACCACCGCATAACGGCGAAATTTCTTGAGCTGCGCCGTCCCGATCAGCCCCACACGCACCAGCAAGGTCAGGATCACCGGAAGCTCAAAGCAGATCCCAAATGCGAGGATCATCTTCGTTACGAGCGTCAGATATTCAGACACCTTGGCCTGAAGTTCGATGTCCATTCCGCCATTGCCCGATGTCTGGAACGACAGGAAGAACTTCCAGGCAAACGGGAACACGACATAATAGGCCAGCGCGGCGCCAACGGTGAACATGACAGGCGTTGCGACGAGGAATGGCGCAAACGCCTTCTTCTCACTGCGATACAGGCCGGGCGCGATGAAAATCCACGCCTGAATGGCAATCATCGGAAAAGACAGGCACGTCGCGCCAAACACCGCCACACGAATATACGTGAAGAACGCTTCATAAAGCGCCGTATAGATCAGGTGTGGCTGTTCACCCTTCTCGCGCATGATATTACCGAGAGGCGCCGCAAGAAACCGGTAGATATCGCCCGCATAGTGATAGCAGATCGCAAAGGCGATCACGAACGTTGCAATGGACCAGATCAGCCGGCGTCGAAGCTCGACAATATGGTCGAGCAACGGCATCGGGGTGTCCTGGATCGTATCGGAGTCCGTCATGCGTCTTTCTCCGCGCTCGAAATGGCAACGCGCCGGCCATGATGAAGCGCACGGACAGGCGGTAGAATATCGGGCGCCCGCCACCGGGGGCGCTCATGCATCAGGCGCCGTGCTGTTGCGGGTGGAAGGATGGATGGCGCGTCCACAATGTCATCATTGAGCTCTTCTTCCGCCTGATCCTGAACCATCGCGTTGTAGGGGCGGCTCTCACCACCGCCAAAAGAAGATGGAGGCATTGGTGGAGGAGCCGGGACCCGTGGCAGATCGTTGACACTGGAGGACGACACTGCTGCGCCGCTGGTATTAATGTCCAGGCTACGGCGAATGGAATTATCGCTGTCGATCGCCTTCGTGACACGGTCACGCAGATTGAAGTTCTTCAGATCCCGAAACTGATCCCGCGCTTCAGACAGGTCCGCTTCCCGTACCATATCGTCAATATGAGACTGGAATTCACCAGCCATCCGGCGCATCGCCTTGATACCGTTTGAGAGTGTACGAATGGCAACCGGCAGATCTTTCGGCCGAATGAAAACCATTGCCACGACGACAAAAAGGGCAATTTCAGAGAAACTGAAGTCAAACATGCAACAATCCTAGCCCTTCCCGTCAGTCTCGCCTACGGGTGAAGGCGCATCTGGTGCTGCTTCAGTGGGAGCCCTGTCCAGCAGGAAGTCTTCACGCTTCGGCAATGACCCGATATCGGGCAGCCCGAAACTCTCCAGAAATATGGGTGTCGTTCCCCAGAGAACGGGACGCCCGGGCACTTCCTTTCGGCCTTTCGGCGCAATGAGACTATCTTCCAGCAGCGCATCCAGAATAGCCTGCCCCAGGGACACACCACGGATCGCTTCAATTTCTGCCCGTGTGCACGGCTGGTGATACGCAATAATTGCCAGCGTTTCCATCGCCCCCCGGCTGAGCCGACGAGGCTTCTCCACGATCTTGGTCAGCGCAGACGCATATTCAGCGCGCGTCCGGAACTGCCAGCCTCCAGCCACTTCAACAAGCTCAATAGCATGGGTCGCATAACGCTCTCCCACTGCTGCCAAAGCGTCCGCGGCCGCGATTTTCAGACCCTGTGTACTTAGAAGATCCGCAATGATGGAAAGGCGTACCGGCTCAGGGCTGGCAAAAACAAGCGCCTCCACCAGCAGGCAGGCGCGCTCCATATCGGAAGACATCACGAAACTGCCCGCCATTCAATTTCAGCAAAAGCCTCTGGCTGACGGAGTTCCACCGCACCGCCCTTAGCCATTTCCAGTCCGGCAAGTAGCGTTCCCGCAAGAGCGGCATTGTGATCATACGGACCGGCCTCCAGCCCTTCCCCCAGATGTTCGGGCAGAAGGGACGTCAGCGTCTGCCAGTCCGCCACAGCATCTGTGCCCAGCATGCGGCGGAGACGGGCCAAGGCATCCTGCACGCTCCAGTACCTGCGGGTGCGTGGCGCATAGACACGTTTGCGGTTCGTACGCCTGCGGGCAGAAAGATAAGCCGTAATCAGCGCTGACAGGTCCACTCGCAGACCCGAACGGTCAATCTCGGTGTGGTCTTCCCCTTCACCGCGGCGAAACACATCCATACCAAGCCTGGGTTGTTTCATGAGCCAGGCTGCGGCTGCACGCATACGTTCCAGTTCGAACAGACGCTCCTGAAGCTGCTCCACCGCTTCTTCAGCGTCTTCCCCGTTATTTTCTGCGGGAAGAAGCAGTTTGGACTTCAACCAGGCGAGCCAAGCCGCCATCACCAACCAGTCTGCTGCCAGTTCAAGCCGCAGTGCCCTTGCTTCCACGCGGGCCTGCTCCACAACGGACAAATACTGCTCGACAAGCTGAAGAATGGAGATTTTTGCGAGGTCCACCTTCTGGGACCGGGCGAGGTCAAGGAGCAGATCCAGCGGCCCCTCAAACCCGTCCAGCGTCAGATGCAGAACCTCGCTCAAACCCGGTCTCTCAGAACTGGGCTGGAGTGCAGGCGATGGACTGTGCGTGCAGCTTCACGCAATACGCCCGGGCAGCCTTCAGATCCGCGAAGCCGCCAATACGCAGACGCACGAATGTCTTGTCGCCATGAGCAGTCTTCTCAAAGAGCGGTGAATGACCTGCGAACAGTCCGGGTGCCTGATGGCGCAGTGTGTCCCATTCCTTGCGCGCTGCGGCTTCGCTGTCGAGCGCGGCAAGCTGAACTTCGCGTGCACCACCAGCCTCAGCCTTCGGAGCAGCAGCAGTTTTCTGCTGAGGAACAGCATTTTCTGGCTCAGCCACAGGCGCCGGAAGGGGCTTCTGCACAGGCTTGGGCGGAACAGCCTTGTGAACAGGCGCATCAGGGGCCTTAGGCTGCGGCTTGACGGCTGGAACCGGCTTTGGCGCTGGAGCCTCTTCAGGCGTCTCGGCGTCCGCAGGCGCTGAAGGGGCATCTTTGCTTTCAGGAGGCGCAGGAGGCATAGCCGACGGTTCAGCGGCAACCTTGTCCTGGCCTGCTGCAGCATCTGGAGCAGCCGGAGCCGCACCGTCAGGAGGCGTAGCGTCAGTGGGCGCTGCTGGCTTGTCCGGCTGAGCCGCAGGAGGCGTCCCGGGCTGCACACCATATTGACGAGCCAGCGCCTTCGCGTCCGGCTGTTCCGGTCCCGGAGCCAGATGCGCTTCCCCGTTGCCTGTCAGATCCGTATCGCCGCTATCACTGCCCATGATCTGCATTCCTCCCGGATCGGTTGGAACGTCTTTCACAGGGCCTGGCGGTGGGCCGATAATGGGAATTCCGCCGTGATGGCCTCCCGTCAGAGACCATCCCCCGACCGCGAGCAGCAACACGGCGCCAATGCCGATGGCGCCACCGACAAGCTTTCGCGTCGCCGGATCACTGCCAAGAAGGGACGCAAGGCCACCGGCGCGGCTCGCAGTCTCCGGCGCTGCCGCCGCACGACGACGCGGTGGGGCGTCATCGTCGTAGTCGTTGCTCAGGCGCTCACGCTCCGCACGCGGGCCAGACGACGGGCGGGGAGAAGAAGGTCCCGCGCCATAATCACCCGGATCCCGGAAATCGCGATCATTCTCGCTGTCAGGGCTCATCGCATTTCCTCCACTGGCACAACGCCAAGAATGGTCAGTGCGCAACGCAGGGTGCCGGCAATCGCAGAAACAAGCGCCAGTTTTGCCAGGCTCGTCTCACGATCGTTCTCATGCAGAAAGCGCAGGGTCGTGTCTTCGCGTCCACGATTCCACAGTGTGTGGAAATCAGACGCCAGATCAATGCAATACGTTGCAATCCGATGCGGTTCACGCGCTGCAGCAGCCGCTTCGACAGAACGCGGGAAAGACGCGATACGATGCAGAACGGCCAGTTCCACGTCTGATGACAGACCGGAAAGATCAACAGTTGCCAGTGCTTCAGGCGTCACGGATGCGGCACCAAACATCGCTTCTGCTGAACGCAGAACCGAGCGGCAGCGGGCGTGAGCATACTGAACGTAAAACACCGGGTTATCACGCGTCTGGGCGACAACGGCATCCAGATCGAATTCCATCTGCGCATCGGCCTTACGGGTCAGCATCGTGAAGCGCACAGCATCACGTCCGACTTCATCCAGCAGATCGCGCAGCGTCACGAACGTGCCCGCACGCTTGGACATACGGACGGGTTCGCCGTTCTTCACAACGCGCACAATCTGGCACATCACGACTTCAAAGCCGGTCTTGCCATCCGTCAGCGCCGAAATTGCAGCGCGCATGCGGGAGACGTAACCGCCGTGATCCGCACCGAGCACATCGATCAGAACGTCTGAGTTCTCGGCCTTCTGAGCGTGATATCCGATGTCATTGGCGAAATAGGTGTTGGTGCCGTCAGATTTGCGAAGTGCACGATCCTGATCGTCCCCGAAATCTGTAGAGCGGAACAGGGTTTGGGGGCGCGGTTCCCAGTCTTCAGGGGTCTTGCCCTTGGGTGGCTCAAGCACGCCTTCATAAAGCAGGCCCTTGCTTTCCAGCTTGGCAATCGCGGCATCAACCCGTCCGCTCGCCAGCGTTTCCGCTTCACTGGCGAAGACCTCATGGGAGATGCCCAACCCTTCCAGATCTTCGCGGATTGCGGCCATCATCTGCACCAGCGTTTCAGCGCGAATGATATCGAACCAGACAGACGGATCAGCCGGGCTTCCATCATCGTTGGCTAGAGCGCGACCATGCTTTTCAGCAATACTCTCTGCAACCGGGATCAGATAGTCACCCTGATACTGCAAACCATTCGGCGTCAGCGGGCTGAACGTGTCAGCATCGATGTCCGTGCCGATAACCTGCAGGTAACGCCAGTAAGTTGCCCACGTCAGGGCAACAACCTGCGTTCCGGCGTCATTGATGTAATATTCGCGCGTGACCTTGTAGCCTGCGGCCTGCATCAGGTTTGCAAGCGCATCCCCCACCACAGCGCCACGACAATGACCCACGTGCATTGGGCCAGTCGGATTGGCGGATACATATTCGACATTGACGCGCGTTCCCTGCCCGATCGAGGAACGACCGAAGGCTTCACCGGCCTCCAGAACAGCCTTCGCCACACCCTGCAAGACATATGGCTTCAGCGTCATGTTCACGAAGCCGGGACCGGCGGCTTCAGCATGATCTATGTCTGGCAGGTCGGCGAGTTTCTGCACCAGTTCTGCCGCAATCTCCGCTGGCTTGCGCTTGGCGGGCTTTGCGGCCAGCAAAGCAGCATTGGTCGCCATATGGCCATGGGACGGGTCACGCGGCGGCGTCACTTCAACGCGCTGCACCACCTCTTCCGGCAGGCCGGGGACAACGGACCGCAGCGCCTCGCACACCTGGTCTCTGGCGCGGGCAAAAAGGCAGTCAGTCGTATGGGCAGTGGGTGCAGCGACCATTTCAGCTCGATTCCTGTAACCTGTATCGTCTTGGAGGGGCTTTATCAGCCCAGCACGGAGAGGTCCGTCAACCGTCGATGTTCTTCCATCGCGAAACGATCGGTCATTCCGGCGATATAATTGGCCACCAGACGCCGACGTTCCATATCATCTGCGGCCTTGGCACGATCCTTGAGCGGGTCTGGCAGAAGGCCGGGCTCTTCTGAAAGGATCGTAAAGATTTCAGCCAGCGCGATCTTCGCTTTACGCGCCATGCGATTAACCCGCCAGTGGCGATACATACGGGCATAAAGAAATTTGCGGATAGCCTTGTTCTTTTCCCGCATCTCGGGACTGAACGCTACAACTGCATGATCGGCATGGCGGATGTCATCCGCAGACTGCGGATCAAGAGCCTCAAGATTGCGGCGCGTCTGATCCGTCAAATCCGTCGCAAGGGCGTTGATCACCACGCGGATTGTCTCATGACGGACACGTTGCGCCTGATCCATCGCTTCGCGACCCGTGCGACGCTCCATCTCACGCGACGCCCGAAGCGCATCACCCACCAGGGGAAGATCTTCAATGTCATCGAACGTGAGAAGACCGGCTCTCAGCCCGTCATCCAGATCGTGCCCATGATAGGCTATATCATCCGACATGGCTGCAACCTGCGCTTCCGCTGACGCATAGCTGCCGAGATCAAGATGATGGCGCGCATCATATTCAGCCAGATACGGCGTTGGGCGCTTTACCGGGCCGTTGTGCTTCGCCAGCCCTTCCAGCGTTTCCCATGTCAGGTTCAGACCATCGAAAGCGTGATAGCGCGTCTCAAGCGACGTCACGAGGCGAAGGGACTGCGTGTTGTGATCGAAACCACCCCAATCCTGCATGGCAAGGGCCAGAGCATCTTCTCCGGCATGACCAAACGGCGTGTGACCCATGTCATGGGCTAGCGCGAGCGCTTCTGTCAGATCCTCATTCAGGTCGAGGCTTCGGGCAATCGAACGGGCAATCTGGGCAACTTCCAGGGAATGGGTCAGACGGGTGCGAAAGAAATCACCTTCATGATTGATAAACACCTGCGTCTTGTATTGAAGCGTCCGGAAGCCGGCGGAGTGCAGGACGCGATCCCGGTCCCGCTGCCATGGAGAACGGACAGGGCTTTCTGTCTCCGGGTAGAGTCGGCCTCGCGCACCTTTTTCCTGAACCGCATAGATGGCAGGCATCAACACACTCCCCTGATGATCCTTAGGCGCGGAAAGCACTCTAATTGCTGGATCAAACGCCTCATTCTACGACAGGCTCCCTTCAGCGCAACTCTACCCCTTTGCCCCTGACCCCAGTCTGACCATATAATCAGGACCAGAACCGTCCTGCCTTTCAGCAGACCTCCAGAAACCGGGAACGAGCAATGTCCGAAACCCCTTCCTTCACCATGTCTGCCAGTGCGGCAGCACGGATTGTGGAAATCATTTCCGCCCAGCCGGAACCCGAAGGGCTGGCTTTGCGCGTGGCTGTTCTGGCGGGAGGCTGCAATGGCTTCCAATACCAGTTCAAGCTGGATCGCACGAAGAACGATGATGACGTTCTGATCCAACGCGATGGCGCGACCGTCTATGTCGATGAAACCAGCCTCGATCTGCTTGAAGGCGCCGAGCTGGAATTCGTAGACAAGCTGATGGGCGCGCACTTCACGGTCACGAACCCCAATGCCGCCTCAGCCTGTGGTTGCGGTACAAGCTTTTCGCTGGCCTGATCGAATGTCCTTTACCTTTGCAAGCTGGAACATCAATTCCGTCCGCGCCCGCGCGCATCTCGTTCAGGACTGGCTGGAGCGTTATCCGGAGTGCGACCTGCTCTGCCTTCAGGAAATCAAATGTGAGGACAGCCAGTTCCCGGCGGTTTTCAAGGACGCAGGCTATCACGTCGCCACGACAGGCCAGAAAGCTTACAATGGCGTAGCGTTCATTGGCCGCCGCCCATTTGACGTTACAACGCACACCCTGCCCGGCTTCGATGACCCCACTGCTCGTTATATTGAATGTGAGCTTGATGGTCTGACGATTGGTAACCTCTACCTTCCCAACGGAAACTCCGGCGGAGAAGATGGCTACAGCAAAAAACTCGCGTTCTTTGAGGCTCTGGCGGTCCGGGGGAAAGAGTTTCTGGAAAGCGAAAAGTCATTCGCCTTCATCGGAGATTATAACGTCTGCCCCACAGATGAAGATCTCGCGCCCAAGGCTCTGTCGCCTACTGATGCGCTTGTGCGACCGAAAACCCGCGCAGCCTTCCACCGCCTGCAATGGCTTGGTCTGACAGACGCTCTACGCGCTATTCACCCAACGGGTCGTCACTACACCTTCTGGGACTATCAGGCCGCCGCATTCCAACGGAACTCAGGTCTGCGCATTGACCACGCCCTGCTCTCCCCACGCGTCGCCGAACGGCTTGTCTCGTTCACGATCGACCGTGACGAGCGTTCGGCTGAAAAAGCTTCAGACCATGTCCCGGTAATTGTAACCCTCCGATAAGCCACAAAAAAAGCCGCTCCCTTTCAAGGAGCGGCTTTTCCGTTTTAACCCCGCGGTGAGTATGGCGGCGGCCTATGTGCTTGCACCCGGGCCAAATGGCCTGGCACCCACTGATAGCCATTTCCGACCCATTTCCACTGCCCTGGAATCCACTGCATCGTCCGTGCATGCGGTGGAATTCTCTCGTTGGGGGGATGTGGCGGAGGGGGCGGCGTCTGGCGATATGGCCCCTGATAAGGAACGAACTGGGCATGGGCCGTGCCACTAATGGGTGGCAAAGCCATAGCTCCGACAAAAAGCGCCGACACGGCGAGCAAGCCCGACAGATGTTTCAACATAACGTCTCACTCCTTTTACAAAAGGCGCTGCGTAGGAGTGCACCTTGCTGCCCTCACAAGGCAGTGATCAGGCGGAGTTGTGGCGGAAAAAAGATTCTCTGCTGCGCTCTGTAACAATTCTCTCGCTGCCCCTAGATCATGGCTCCGCCTTCTGAAGACCGTCAACAATTTTAGTTACAAAATCTGCCATGGCTCGCACTTTGGCACTGACCATTCGTCCCGCGGGAAATAGCAGCCAGAGTTCTACCGCCTCCAAAGACCAGTCAGGCAGACACCGTTGCACATGTCCGGCTGCCAGCTCCGGTGCGAACATCCAGTCTGCCGCAATGGTCATGCCCTGCCCCGAAAGAACAGCAGCCCGAATTCCCTCCGCTGCACTCAGACGAAGTCCGGACCGTAGCGAAACCTCCTGACTGTCATTGTCCCTCGTAAAAGCGGCTCGGAGCTGTCGGCCCTGTGCATAGAGAACCATCTGATGGTTTTCCAAATCTGCCGGGACTGATGGTACAGCGAATTTTTCAAGATATGCTGGGCTTGCCATCACAGATCGGCGCCCGCGCGCCAGACGTCGGCCAATCACGGCTGTATCTTCAGGACGGCCAATCCTGACGGCCATGTCGATCCCTTCCGAAATCAGGTCTACGCGCCGGTCATCCATTTGAACGTCAAGCTCGAGCCCGGGATATCGTGCGGTGAACTGCCCAAGCTGTGGCACCAGATGGATACGCCCGAATGTGGTGGGAATGGCGATCCGCAAGCGCCCTGACAGTTCCTTGCCGCTTCCCCGGGCCAGACTGTCCGCTTCTCTGGCATCTTCGATAATTCTGGCTGCACGCTCGTAGTAGCGCTGCCCGGCATCCGTTGGGGTGAGACCGTGCGTGGACCGTAAGAGAAGCGCTGTGCCCAAATGGGCCTCAAGCTGTGCGATGACTTTGGAAACCGATGGCTGACCGACGTTCAGCAGACGGGCAGCCCCTGAAAAAGATCCGACCTCCACCACCTTTACAAACACCGTCATGGCTTGAAGACGATCCATATTTATTCCCTTTAAGAATAATAAATATCTGAAAAACCAATCTACGCATATTATCAGAGAATAACCATTCTGGCTGTCACAGGACGCATCCATACCGGACATCCTTTTTAGACAACGGAACACCATCAGCATGACGACGCTTCTCTTCACACCACGCTTCGTCGGTCCCACGCGACTGAGCCATCGGGTTGTTATGGCACCACTCACCCGTATGCGGTCCAGTGAGGGTAACCTGCCGAATGATCTGATGCGCACCTATTACAGCCAACGCGCAACGGAAGGCGGCCTGCTGATTTCTGAGGCATCGCCCGTCTCCCTCACCGGATATGGTTTTGAACGCGCGGCCGGAATTTACGATGACAGCCAGATTCCGGGATGGAAGCACATCACGGACGCCGTTCATGCCAAAGGCAGCAGAATGGTTCTTCAGCTCTGGCATGTTGGCCGTCAGTCAGCACGCATCCTTCAGCCGGGCGGTGTTGCCCCCGTTGCCCCTTCAGCCATTCGCGCCGATGGAGACGCCTGGACGCTCACGGGGACGGTGCCCTACGACATGCCACGCGCGCTTGATCGGGATGAAATTCCCGGGATCATCAAGGATTACGAACAGGCTGCCGAACGCGCACTGAAAGCCGGATTTGATGGCGTGGAAATCCATGGTGCGAATGGATATCTGCCAGATCAGTTTCTTCAGGATGGCAGCAACACCCGCACAGACGATTATGGCGGCTCGCTCGAAAATCGCGCCCGTTTCCTGCTGGATGTGACTCAGGCTGCAATGACCGTATGGGGGCCGGACCGGGTTGGCGTGCGGGTAACCCCGAGCGGGCGTTATGGAACCATGGCAGACAGCAACCGCCCGGCAACGTTCCGCTATGTGGCTTCTGAACTGGATCGTCTGGGCGCTGGGTATCTCCATGTGGTGCAACCACGCATCGGGGGCGATGCAGAACCGGACCCTGTAGATGCCGGGACGCTTCGGCAGGTCTTTTCCCGCACCATCATTGCGGCTGGGGGATTTGACCGACAAAGCGCCGAAGCCCTGCTGGCTTCTGGACAGGCGGATCTGATCGCCTTTGGTCGCTCATTCCTCGCAAACCCGGATCTGGTCGAGCGTTTGCGTCAGAACTGGCCTCTGAATTCCTATGATCGCTCCACCTTCTATGGCGGCGATGCACGGGGATATACGGATTATCCATTTTACGCTGACGCAGCACAGCGTTGAGCAAAAAAAGACCCCGACCTGTGTCTGGCCGGGGTCTTTCTGATCAGGATTGCAGAAAAGACAGCAGATCCGCGTTCAGTTGATCTCCATGGGTGACCGCAAAACCGTGCGGCGCACCGGCATAGACCTTGAGAACCGCTCCCGGAACCAGTTTTGCCGTCAGGGCGCTTGTGGCCTCAAAAGGCACGATCTGGTCATCATCTCCATGAATAATCAGGGTCGGAACGGTGATCTGCTTCATGTCTTCCCGATAATCCAGCCCGGAGAATGCCTTGACGCACTCGATCGTGCTCCGCAAGGATGCCTGAAGAGCAATCTGCTGCGTCTGCCCCAGAACACCGTCAGAAATCTTCGCGCCATGATTGATCCCGTAAAAGGGCACCGCAAAGTCTTTCAGGAACTGGGCCCGATCTTTTACCAAGCCTTCGATGATGCCATCGAAAACAGCGGCCTCGACACCTTCGGGATGATCGTTCAGCTTCATGAAAACAGGCGTGACAGCCCCCAGAAGCACCAGCTTCGCAACGCGGTCACTGCCATGGCACGTCAGATACCGGGTGACATCCCCGCCCCCCATCGAGAAGCCGACCAGCGTCACATCTCTCAGGTCCAGGGTTTCGATCAGTTCTGCAATATCATCAGCAAAACGATCATAGGTATTGCCATCCCAGGGCTGGCTTGACCGCCCGAACCCGCGCCGGTCAAAGGCAATCACACGGTAGCCGTTCTGTGCCAGAAACAGCATCTGTGAGTCCCACATGTCTGAACTTAGCGGCCAGCCATGGCTGAACAGAACGGGCTTTCCGGTGCCCCAGTCCTTGAAATAAATCTCTGCCCCGTCGGATGTCGTAAATCTGGCCATGAGTGTGCTCCGTTAAGAGGTCAGGAAAGCATCGGCTCCCCCGGAAACCTTGCTCTTACGATAAGCTCTGCTCGTCATGCTCAATATAGACATCATGGAATAGTAAGATTTCCATTCATCACTGATGCCACGCGGCACCCGTGTAGAAAAACCGCCCTAACCCCACCGTGAAAATGAGACATCCGTAGAGGCTGTGCTCAAAGCAGGTCAGGGTGAGCGAACGATGCCGACTGTAATCGCTCGCAAACAGCGCTCCCCCTATGAGCGTCATGCCAACGGCAATCCAGTTCAGAAACAGAATATGCGCAAAGCCGAATGCCACGGCACTGGCCGCGATCGTCACAGGCGCGATACGGAAAAGAGCGCCGTATCGCGAGAACAAAAACGCCCGGTACAGAACCTCCTGCGGCCAGACGGACAGAATGGGATAAAGCACCATGACCAGCAGCCAGAACAGCGGCTTTTGTCTCGGCAGGCTGAGGAATACGTCTGGCCAGACCCACCATGTCAGCAGAACGATCAGTGGAGCGAGTGCGACAAAGCGCAGCGAAATTCTGCGCACTTCTCCCGGAAAATCATGAACCTCTGACTTCTGATGCCTGAGAGACAGGAACGCCAGAAGCGCTGCAATCCAGAGCAGGCCAAACAACAGCCCGGCCCGACGGACGAACAGAATGAGCAAAGGGCCACCGCCGTAAAGCGTCAGAAACTCAGCTCCCAGATACAGGCGCCTTCTAAAAGGGACGGTCGGGCGAACCGGCATAGACAACACACCTTCCAAATTTCAACCGGACGGGCAGACTATCATGATGCTCTTGAGTTTTTTGGGGCGCAGACAAAAGAAAAGCCGATACCCCTTCAGGAGTACCGGCTTTTTCAGACGTCAGGCTCGAATACGTTACTTCGTGACAGCTGGCTTTGGCTTCGGCAGATCCAGCGCCAGATGCAGCTCCTTCAGACGGGCTGGCTCGACCGGGGCCGGCGCTTCCATCATCAGGTCTTCGCCGCTCTGGTTCAGCGGGAAAAGAATGACTTCACGGATGTTCGGCTCATCAGCCAGCAGCATCACGATACGGTCCACACCCGGAGCGGCACCACCATGCGGCGGAGCGCCGTAGCGGAAGGCATTCAGCATGCCGCCAAAGCGCTCTTCCACAACTTCCGGGCCGTAGCCTGCGATCTCGAACGCGCGCAGCATGACTTCCGGCAGATGGTTCCGGATTGCGCCGGACGACAGTTCCACGCCGTTGCAGACGATGTCGTACTGATAGGCGTTGATCGTCAGCGGGTCCTGCGTGTTCAGCGCGTCCAGACCCCCTTGCGGCATGGAGAACGGGTTGTGGGAGAAGTCCACCTTGCCCGTCTCTTCGTTGAGCTCGAACATCGGGAAGTCCACAACCCAGCAGAAGCGGAACGCGTTCTTCTCGATCAGGTCCAGCTCTGTCGCCACCTTGGTGCGAACAACGCCGGAGAACTTGGCAACTTCGTCACCCTTTCCAGCAGCGAAGAACACAGCATCACCAGCCTTCAGACCACAGATCTCACGGATACTCTCGACGCGCTCAGCTTCAAGGTTCTTGGCAATCGGGCCCTTGCCGCCTTCTGCCTCAAAAATGATGTAGCCCAGACCACCTGCGCCGCTCTCACGGGCCCAGGTGTTCAGCTTGTCAAAGAAACCACGCGGACGATCACCTGCACCCGGTGCCGGGATCGCACGGATCTGACCGCCGGAAGCTGCAATCTTGGCGAACAGGCCGAAACCGGAATCGCGGAAGGCTTCCGTGACGTCCTTGATGATCAGCGGGTTTCGCAGATCCGGCTTGTCGGAGCCGTAATCGCGCATGGCATCAGCATACGGAATCCGCGGGAATGCGCCGTCCGTGATCTTCCAGCCTTCCGGCGTGAACTCATTGAACACCCCAGCCAGAACCGGCTCCAGAACTGTGAAGACGTCTTCCTGCGTGACGAAGGACATCTCGAAGTCGAGCTGATAGAACTCGCCAGGGCTACGATCAGCTCGTGAGGCTTCATCGCGGAAGCACGGAGCAATCTGGAAGTAGCGGTCAAAACCCGCGACCATCGCAAGTTGTTTGAACTGCTGCGGAGCCTGCGGAAGCGCGTAGAACTTACCCGGATGCAGACGCGCCGGCACGAGGAAGTCACGTGCACCTTCCGGAGAAGACGCCGTCAGGATGGGGGTCTGGAACTCGGTGAAGCCCTGCTCGATCATGCGCTGACGCAGGCTGGTGATGACCCGGCTGCGCAGCAGGATGTTCTGGTGCATCTTCTCGCGACGCAAATCAATGTAGCGATACTTCAGGCGCAGTTCTTCAGGATAATTCTCCTGACCGGCCACCTGAAATGGCAGAACAGCCGCGTTGGAACGGACTTCCAGCTCTTCGGCAAGAACTTCGATGTCACCCGTCGGCAGGTTCGGGTTCCGCTGGGAACCCTGACGGACCACAACCTTGCCGGTAACGGTAATGACGCTCTCAACGCGAAGGCGCTCGGCCTTTTCCAGCAGGTCCGTGCCAGCAGGGATAACAACCTGTGTCACGCCATAATGGTCACGCAGATCGATGAACAGCAGGCCACCATGGTCGCGCTTGCTGTGCACCCAGCCGGACAGGCGGACGGTCTGTCCGGCGTCCTGTTCACGCAGGGCGCTACAGTCATGGGTGCGGTATGGATGCATGTCGGGCCTCTTCAACGTCCTGGCGGATAAGTGGGCGCAGGAAGCCGGGACGGCCCGCTCATGTCAAGCTTCGTGCGCGGTTCAGACCTTTTCCTGCACAAAACCTTCGAAATCGACGGTGGCTCTGGCCATGTCATACGCATGACCCGCGCCCGCCAACGCAACAGGCTTTCCGTCCTTAAGATAGGTCGCAAGGAAGCTGAAGCCCTTGATATCCCCTTCAAGGCTGACGTTATCGAAGCTCTCACCCCAACCTAGCAGCTCGATCTTCTTGCCAAACTGCTGCGTCCAGAACCATGGCGTCGGCATATGGCTGGTCTCGTGTCCCATCATGGCCATTGCGGCGATCCGTCCCTGCACCTGCGCATGACGCCAATGCTCGATTCGCCGTGGTTTCCCCTCATGCAGGATCGCGGACGCATCCCCTGCTGCGTAAACACCTGGCGCTCCCCGCATCAGATGATCGACAATGATCGCGCCGTCCTCATCCCGGTCCAGGCCTTGCACAAATCCGGTTGCAGGCGTCACGCCGATGCCGGCCAGAATGAAAGATGCTGGCAGCTTCATGCCATCTTCCAACTCCACGCCTTCGGCCTTTTTCTCTCCGTAAATTTTCACGACTTTTGCGTCGGAAATGAACGCCACGCCATTTTCTTCATGTAACTGGCGCAGACGCGTTCCAATCTCTCGACCAAAGTGTTTTTCCATCGGAACATCTGTGGAAGCGATGATAGTCACTCCCACACCGCGCTGTCGCAGGCAGGAAGCCACTTCCAGGCCTATGAAACTCGCACCGATGATCGTTACGGCCTGATCCGGGTCAATAACCCGGGCAATGTCTTCTGCATCCTGCTCCCTGTGCAGCGTAAAGACGCGCTTCAGGTCTGCGCCAGGAATGTCCAGGCGCTTGGACCGCGCGCCCGTTGCGATCAGAACATGATCGCCAGACACGCTCGTTCCGTCTGATAATTCAGCCGTCTTGGTCGCGGGATCGAAGGTCTGGATGGTTGCATGCTTCAGACCAATACGGTGCTGGCCATAAAAAGATTCGCTTCGCAGCGAAGGAGCGTGCGCTTTCTCCGGCTCGCTCAGCAGTACGGTCTTACTCAAGGCCGTCCGGTCATATGGACGGTGCTTTTCTTCCGTCACCATCGTGATTTTCCCGGCAAATCCCTCCTGACGGAGCGTCACCGCTGCCATCAGGCCTGCTGCACCGGCGCCAAGGATCAGGACGGTTTCATCCTCCTGACGCGCTGATGGCACATCCCGCTTCATGGGGCTGGTGCCGACCAACACACGACCGTCAACAATTTCCACCGGATACCGTGGCAGGGGCTCAAGAGCGAGCGGCTCTACGAGACTGCCGTCAACGGCATCGAAAACCGCCTTATGCCAAGGACAGACTAACACGCTGCCTTTTTCAGTCTTGCAAAACGCGCCCTGCTCCATCGGCGCTTCCTTATGGGGGCACTTGCCACCCAAGGCATGCACCTCCTCGCCGTCCTTCACCAGAACGACCGAAGTCCCCTCAATGGAAAAAGAGGCAATCTGTCCCTCTTCCAGATCCTTGAAGGCCACTAGGTCGCGAAAATCATTGGTGCTCATCGGACAGCCCCTGAAAATAGTGGAAAATCTCGTTACAGAAACAAACGCAGCATAGGCATTTGGGTTGGCAAACAGCAAAAAACCCGCCGGGACAACGCCCGGCGGGTTTTCTGGATAGAAGCTCTATCAGGCGTAACACGCTGCGCCTTCAGAACATGTCGTCGAAGCCACCACCGTCTCCGCCACCGCCGAAGTCTCCTCCGCCGCCGCCAAAATCGGAATCTGTGAAGCCGCCGCCTGCATCCGTGCCTGCACCACCGAACGGATCGGAGCCAGCATCACCATAGTTGTTGTTGATGATGGTTTCTCCGCCGCCACCAAAAGCACCGGCGTCCCCACCGGAATGATGATCGCTGAACAGACCTTCAAGCGCGTTCGCTGCCATCATGCCGCCAGCTACACCCGCAGCCGTCGTCAGAGCGGAGCCGAGGAAGCCCGATCCACCGCGCTGGAACATGCCCGGCTGATATCCAGGCGGATAGCCGTACTGCTGCTGCGGCTGGAAGTTCGGCGGAGGCATGGCGCCACCTTGCGCTCCCCAGCCCGGAGGCGGAGCAGAAGCCTGCTGGCGGTTGTTGTTGCCACCGCCGAACAAACCACCGAAGAGTCCGCCACTTCCGGAAGGGCGGCTCTGCTGAGCCTGCTGAAGCTGCTGTTGCGCCTGCTGAAGCTGAAATTCCAGCTGACGGATACGGTTCTGCGCCTGAGCAAGCGCTGCTTCCTGCACAACCGCCATCTGCGTCACGCGATAACGGGCTTCCGGATATTTCTGGAAGTTATCAGCAATGAAGCGATCAGCTTCAGGGTCGATTGGCGGAAGAGCTGGCATCTGCTGCTGGCTGAAGCCACCTCCCTGCTGCGCACCGCCAACACGGCCGATAAAGCGGGAAATGACTTCGCGTTCTTCGTTGTTCATCGTCTTTGATCCTTCCAGACGAAGAAGTTACGTTCTCCCCCATCATATGAGGCACCAGCGCTCAATCGACAAGGGATCGACCTGCAGCTCCATCAGGCCTGTTACTAAATTAGAAGTAACGCACCTGACTGCTTCCAAGGCTCACGACGACCTGCATATCATGCAGTCAAACACAGTGTCTGATCTTTAGTTTCATGCTGGGGCTGCCCGGGCCTTTCCAGCCATTCCCGTGTCATAGCGATTCGTCCATTTGACGAGGACATCCGCGATGTCACGGCTGCCTCCAAGCCGACAGCAAGCCACGTCGAATCATGTGATGGCCAGAGCTTTGCCCTGACCGAAATTGCTGCGGATGTATATTCGACCTTCTCCACCCTTGCGGCTCAGACAGGAGACATGCCTTCGTGCTGAAAGTAACAACCGGAATAAGCGCCAGCTCTGACGGTAAAGCGGCGTTTGATAAGGCTGGCAGCGAATTTTCAACGATCTAGCAGTCCAATAGCCCCGCTCACTTCCGGTTATGGACCTCAGGCTGTAAGGTAACCGCCAATTTTGCCAACCGGAGCCTATTGAATTGTCTGCGACCCGGCCGCTCAGCTTTCAGGACCTGATCCTGCGCCTTCATCAATTCTGGTCTGAAAAGGGCTGTGCTATCCTGCAGCCCTATGACACAGAAGTCGGAGCCGGAACGCTCTCCCCTCATACGACCCTGCGCGCTCTGGGCTCGAAGCCATGGGCTGCGGCCTATGTGCAGCCCTGCCGCCGCCCGTCGGACGGTCGTTACGGCCAGAACCCGAACCGTCTCCAGCACTATTATCAGTATCAGGTGCTGCTGAAGCCAACCCCGGAAGAGAGCCAGAATCTGCTTCTGGAGAGCTATCGCGCCATCGGGATTGATCCCGAAAAGCACGATATCCGATTCGTGGAAGACGACTGGGAAAACCCGACGATCGGCGCCTGGGGTCTGGGTTGGGAAGTCTGGTGTGATGGCATGGAAGTCACGCAGTTCACCTATTTCCAGCAGGTCGGCGGTATTCCGACCGTCATGCCTTCCACCGAACTGACTTACGGTCTGGAACGGCTGGCCATGTATGTTCAGGGCGTCGAGAACGTTTACGACCTGGACTTTAACGGCAAGGGCCTGAACTACGGTGACGTGTTCCTCCGTGCCGAGCGTGATTATTCCCGTCACAACTTCGAACTGGCTGACACGCAGATGCTACTCACGCATTTCAACGATGCGGAGAAAGAGTCCATCCGTCTGGCAGAAGCTGGCGTCGCACAGCCTGCATTCGATCAGTGCCTGAAGGCTTCCCATTATTTCAATCTTCTGGATGCCCGCGGCGTGATTTCCGTCTCTGAACGCGCATCCTATATCGGACGCGTCCGGACGCTGGCGAAAGCCTCGTGTGAAGCGTGGCTTTCTGGCGAGGAGGAGACGTTCAATGGCTGAACTGTTGCTTGAACTGTTCTGCGAGGAAATCCCGGCTGGCATGCAGCCCAAGGCTGCAAGCGAACTCGGCACCCTTCTGACCAAAGCACTCGATGGCCTTAACCCGTCCGGTATTCAGACGTTCTACGGTACCCGCCGCATCGCGACCGTCCTGAACGTCGATGCCGAAATCCCGGCTCGTACCGTCTCCGAACGTGGCCCTCGCGAAGGCGCACCGGAAAAGGCTTTGGAAGGCTTTACCCGCAAACATGGCGTAACGGCTGACGAACTCACGCTGGAAAACGGCTTCTGGGTTCTCAACAAGCAGCTTGATCCCGTGAGCGCGGAAAGCCGCGTGGCTGAAGCTGTGCCAGACCTTCTGTGGAAGTTCCCCTGGGCCAAGTCCATGCGCTGGGGTGCAGGCTCGAACTTCTCATGGGTCCGCCCGCTCCGTCGCATCACCTGCCTTCTTGATGGCAAGGTCGTTCCCTTCTCGCTCGCCCGCGATGACGACGATGCTCACGGCCTGAAGTCCTCCAACCTGTCCGAAGGCCATCGCTTTCTGGCGCCCGGCGGATTTGAAGTCCGTTCGGCAGATCAATGGCTGGAAGAGCTGGAAACACGCTCCGTCATCGTGGACGCGGACAAGCGCCGCGACATGATCCGTACCGGTGTTCACCGTCTGGCTGAACAGCAGGGCATTACGGTTGTGGAAGATGAAGGACTGGTCGATGAAGTCGCCGGTCTGGTCGAATATCCGGTTCCACTTCTGGGCCGCATCGACGACGCATTCATGGACCTGCCTGCCGAAGTCATGCAGGTTTCGATGCGCATCAATCAACGCTATTTCGCCCTGCGCAATGCAGACGGCAAAGCCGCGCCGTTCTTCGCCTTCGTCGCTAACCTGCCGTTCAAGGATGGCGGCAAGCTGACGATCGCCGGAAACGAGCGCGTTCTGCGTGCCCGTTTCGCCGATGCCCGCCACTTCTGGGATCTGGATCGCAAAACAAAGCTCGCGGACCGCGTGGCAGCCCTCGATGCCGTGACCTTCCATGCGAAGCTGGGAACGCAGGGCGAGCGCGCCAAGCGGATTTCCGACCTCGCCGGAACTGTCGCTTCTGCCATGGGCCTGAGCGGAGAGCAGATCGAACAGGCAAAGCGCGCAGGCCTGCTGTCTAAAGCTGATCTGACGACCGGTATGGTCGGCGAATTCCCGGAACTTCAGGGCGTCATGGGCGGCTATTACGCAGCACATGATGGCGAAGGCGACGCCGTTTCAAAGGCTGTGGCCGAGCATTACATGCCGCGCGGCCAGTCCGACGATACGGCAAAAGCGCCTGTCTCGATTGCCGTGGCCCTTGCGGATCGTCTGGATCTGCTGGCTGGCTTCTTTGCCATTGGCGAGACGCCAACCGGCTCCGGAGATCCGTACGGCCTGCGTCGTGCGGCACTGGGCGTAATCCGCACTATTCGTGACAACGGCCTGCGCCTGGATCTGACGGACCTCTTTGCCAAGGCGGCAAATGGTCGCGCCGGCGGAGAACTCGCCAAACTGCCGGACTTCATGGCAGACCGTCTGCGCGTTCAGCTTCGCAGTGAAGGCGAGCGCCACGACGTTCTGGCTGCCACCCTGGCAGGCGGTCTGGATGGCGATCTTGTGCGCCTTCTGGCCCGCACTTCGGCGCTGTCTGACATGATCCAGACGGAAGACGGCAAGAACCTTCTCGCCGCAGCCAAGCGCGCAGCTAACATTCTGCGCATCGAAGACAAGAAAGACGGTCCTCACAAGGGAACGCCGGATGCGTCTCTTTACGCGCAGGACGAAGAACGCGCTCTGGCAGACGGCCTGAACAGCGCTGTGCCTGCAATCGAGACAGCCCTGAAAGACGAGCGTTTCACCGATGCCATGCAGGCCATTGCGGCCCTGCGGCCGACGCTGGACCGCTTTTTCGATGCTGTTACCGTCAACGCTCCGGAAGCCGACATTCGCGCCAACCGTCTGAAGCTTCTGGCGACTTTCCGCACGACCACAGCCCTGATCGCCGATTTCGGTCAGATCGAGGGCTGAACCTGATGGGAGCGTGGTGGTCCGGCCCAGTCGCCACGTTCCTCAACACGGACCCGGATCGTATTGGAGAGCGCCTCGCCCACGAAGCCGGGCGCAGGCGCTTCTCCAGCGAACCCCAGCAACTCCGTGCCTGGGCCACCCAACTTGATCTTCTCCGCACCACGCTAACCGCTCTGCCGCAAACGGCAGGCTGGCAAATCCTGTTCGAATTCCCCATTCCTCGTCTGGGCGGCCGGATCGACACCGTCCTCATTTCCCCGGATGTGACGTTTGTCCTGGAATTCAAGGTTGGTGCGTCTCAATTCGACGCCGCGGCTCTCGCCCAGACCGAAGGTTACGCGCTAGACCTTCAGGACTTTCACGCGGGCAGCCGACGTCACCCGATTATCCCCATTCTGATTGCAACAGAAGCCGCACAACCTGCGCAAACATCGCCGCTCCTTTTAGGATCTGGCGTCACGCCAGTTCTGAAGTGCAATGCACCAAACCTGACGGAGCTTTTGTCGGATCTCGCACGCCGGACATTACACTCCGTAGCACCCATACGACCGGAAGACTGGGAACAGGCGCCCTACAATCCCGTCCCAAGCATCGTCGAAGCGGCTCGCCTCATTTATTCCACGCACAGCGTCGCAGATATTCACACAGCGAGAGCAGACGCGACCAATCTGACCCTGACGTCTGACCGTATTACGGAACTCCTTGAATCCGCGCGGAGACAGCACCGGAAAACAATCCTTTTTGTCTCTGGCATTCCTGGCGCAGGGAAAACGCTTTGCGGCCTAAAAGCTGCGTTCGGCACCGCGGAGCCCGACAACTCAGCGACATTCCTCACCGGCAACCCAACGCTCGTCCATGTTCTGCGTGAAGCCCTGACCCGTGACGCCGTGGCACAGGGTCAGAAACGCGCAGCCGTAGAACAGCGCATGGAATCCACCATTCAGTCCCTGACCAAATTCCGGGATTACTATGTCGGACGGCCAGTCGAATGTCCGCCAGAACGGATCATGGTCATCGACGAAGCCCAGCGTTCTTGGAACACCGATCAGGCTATTCGCAAAAGTGCACAGCGGCCTGTTCGCCTGACGCAGTCTGAACCCGCGCATCTCCTCGACATCATGCACCGGCATGACGGATTTGCCGCCATCATCTGCCTTATCGGACAAGGGCAGGAAATTCATGACGGTGAAGGCGGAATGGCCTGCTGGGGAGACGCTTTGGCGAGCCGCCCTGAATGGCAGATCCACGCATCACCGGATGTCGTCAGTTCTACGCGTGGCCTCACCACCTTGCCCCCATCCCTTCCGGTTCAAAAAGAGCCCTCTCTGCACCTCACAGTGCCGGTTCGCTCCCTTCGGGACACTGCAACACCCCAATAGGTGAATGCCGTACTGGAGGGAGATGTCTCTCTCGCCCGCAATATTGCGGAGAACGCCAGTCTTCCATTCCGCCTGACACGAAGTCTTCCGGAGCTACGCAAAGCCCTGCGAGAACGAGCCCGCCTGACCTATCGCTGCGGTTTGATTGCCAGCTCTCAAGCCAAACGATTACGTGCGGAGGGCCTCGGTGCAGAACTGGCTCACATGGACTCCAATGCGGTCGCTCAATGGTTTTTGAACCGCTGGGTTCCTGACAAAGACGTCCGGGCTTCCGATGCGCTGGAAACCGTCGCCACTCAATTTGCCATTCAAGGTCTGGAACTGGATTTTGTCGGCCTTTGCTGGGATGGAGATCTCATCCGTACTGGGTATCCGCAACGTTGGCAGCCCCGGCGCTTTAGCGGGACCGCATGGCAGACCGTTAAATCCTCGGAAAAAGCCCTCTGGTCCCTCAATACCTATCGCGTGCTGCTGACCCGCGCGCGGTATGAGACCATCATTTGGGTGCCGGAAGGTAATCCTAATGATCCGACGCGCTGCCCTGACACACTAAATGGCATTGCTGACTTCCTTCTGGCGTGTGGCATTGAACCACTAAAGCAGCCGGAAACTCGCCGCACGATCGAAAACTGCCTTCTAGACGTATGAGTGGATAGAAGGCTCTTGCGTCTCCCAAACGTGACTGCCTTTAGCGCACAAGATCGGCCATATCTGAGTAACGTCATTCACGCTCCTCAGATGAAAGAGGCACAGCCATGCCCGGCATTTCCGCCCCTCAGACGACCGAAGCTCTGGTTATTCATGAAAAGGGTGATCTGCGTTTAGAGACTGTTACCGTCCCACCGCTCAAGGCGGGTCAGGTACTGATACGCCCAGCCTGGGGCGGGATCTGCGGGTCGGACATGCATTATTTCCTGCATGGCGGGGCCGGAGCTTCCGTTCTGCGAGAGCCGATGATTCTTGGCCACGAGGTTTCCGGAATTGTGGAAGCTGTCAGCCCGGACGAAACACGTTTCAGGATCGGGGACGCTGTCGCCATCCATCCGGCTCACCCGTGTGGGCACTGCCCTGAATGCGAACGTGGGGCGAAGCACCTGTGTCGAAACATGCGCTTTTTTGGCAGTGCCGCGTTTCTGCCCCATACGGATGGCGGTTTCCGGCGCGAGATGGTCGTCGAAACATCGCAGCTTTATCCCCTGCCATCGGGGCTGGACGTGAAACGTGCCAGCCTTGCCGAGCCTTTCTCGGTCGCGCTCCATGCCATCTCTCGCGCTGGCGATGTTAAGGGCAAACGCATCCTGGTTCAGGGAGCAGGCCCGATTGGCGCCCTGATTATTGCCGGACTTAAAGTGGCTGGGGCTGCAGAGATCGTAGCAACCGACTTGCAAGACTTTGCACTGGATATCGCCATCAAACTGGGGGCAACAGCCACAGTGAACACCGGCCGGGACAGCCACGATCGGGAATACGAAATCGTCTTTGAGGCCACGGGAGTCATACCTGCCCTCCCGACTGCAATCGCTCGTACACAGAAAGGCGGTATTCTCGTCCAGGTTGGGATTTTCCCACCGGGCGACGTGCCTGCTCCCTTAGGGCAGATTATTGCGCGCGAGATCGATTACCGAGGGACATTCCGCTTCGATGAAGAGTTCGCAGAGGCACTGAAGATCCTTGCGGATAATCCATGGATTGCCGACGGTCTCATCACCCACAGCTTTCCGCTGGCTCATTACAAAGACGCTTTTGACGCCTCGCTGGACCGTAAAAGCTCTTCCAAGGTTCTCCTAGAATTGTAAGGGATCAGTCGTCTTCGTCTTCAAAACCTGGGTCCCGCTCATTGCGATGGACCCAGGCGGACATCAGAAGCCCAAAGCCGAACATCATCGTCAGCATGGCCGAACCGCCATAGGAAATCAGCGGGAGCGGCACGCCACCGACCGGAATAGCACCCATCACCATCGACAGATTGACGGCACAATACAGGAAAAAATCCATTGCGATGCCGAGCCCGAGCAGTCGCCCGAATTGATTACGGCTCCGCATGGCAATGAGCATTCCTCCTAATGTGAGAGTGGTCAGCAATCCAATGACTGCAATGCCCCCTGCAAAACCCCATTCTTCGCCGATCATGGTGAAAATGAAGTCTGTCTGTTTTTCCGGAAGGAAGTTCAGCTGCCCCTGGCTGCCATGCAGATATCCTTCCCCCCACATTCCGCCTGAGCCAAGCGCAATCTTGGACTGGATGATGTTGTAGCCGGCCCCCAGAGGATCATGCTCCGGATGCAGGAAGGTATCGATCCGGGCCTTCTGATAGTCATGCAAATGGCCGTAAATGAATTTCCCAAGGAACGGAATTGGCGCCACGAGAAGAACGATTTGCCATAGTCGCATGCCTGCAGCGAAAAACAGCGTTGCACCAATAACGCCAATAATCGTCGCAGTCCCAAGATTGGGCTCCTTGAGCACCAGAACGACGGGCAGAAGCGTCAAGATGGCAGGCATTATCAGACGCAGCGGGTTCCCCATCCGCTCGTTACCAATCCGGTGAAACCACGTAGCAAGCATCAGGATCAGGCCGATTTTGGCGAACTCTGAAGGTTGGAACTGCATTCCTGCCAGATTGATCCAGCGTTCGGCCCCCTTACCCACATGCCCCATTCGCAGCACGAGCCCGAGCAGCAGGATGGACAACAAATAGACGGGAACGGCCATAATGCGCAGAATGCGTGGGCTGACCAGCGCCACTGCAATCATCATGACCAATCCAAAACCGAACCGAACCATTTGCGGCCCAGCGAAAGGTTTGGCTGATCCGCCCCCAGCCGAATACAGCGCCACATACCCAACACCCGCCAGCAAACAGACCAGCAGCACATACAGCCAGTTGACCTGAAGCAGCCGGGCCATAGGGCGGAAATCTGGCTCAGCACGCAGGAGCCGTTTATCAGATTTCAGAAAGCCAAATGTATTCATGACACCGCCCCTCACCCTTGCTCCGGTTCTGCCTGCGCCACAGTCTGCCCGGGAGGCCTGGATTGATTGGATGGATCACGAAGCAAAGTGTCTGTCATGATCTGCTTGGCCAGCGGGGCAGCTTCGTCTGCGCCTGCATTGCCATGCTCCACCACGACCGAGACTGCATATCGGGGGTCATCATATGGAGCGAAACAAATGAACAGCGCATGAGGACGATATTCCCATGGCAAGCTCATGGAATTAAAGTGCCCAGACTCACGCAAAGCCCGGGATACGCGCCGCACCTGAGCTGACCCGGTTTTCCCCGCCATCTGGACATCAGGCAGATCCAAACGGGCTTTCGGGGCCGTACCACGCTGCTCATTCACGACCGCAAACATACCTGCACGAACAACATTCAAATGTTCCTGCGGGATATCCACTGCCGGAGCGGCGTCCAAAGAAGCCAGTCCGGAAATCTGGTCATTCGTTGCGCGGATCAGATGCGGTTGAACATTTCGACCTGAAGCAATCCGGGATACGTAGGTTGCAAGCGCCAAGGGCGTGACCTGCACAAAGCCCTGACCAATACCCGCATTCACCGTATCACCGCCATTCCAGTGAAAGCCGTGCTGCTGTCGCCATTCCGGCGTCGGGATGACACCTGCGCGGACATGCGGCAGCTCAATATCGAGTTTCACACCCAGCCCCATGGCGTTCCCGACGGCCTTGATCGGGTCCATGCCACAGCGGCGGGCTACTTCGTAAAAATAAACGTCACAGGAAAATTTGAGGGCTTCACGCATGTTGATCATGCCGTGCCCCCATTTGTTCCAGCAGTGGAACCGCACGCCACCCATGTCGAAATAACCGGGGCAATTGAAGCGGTCCTGCGGCGTCACGGCACCAGCTTTCAGGGCGCCCATCGCCACTGCGGGCTTGAAGGTAGACCCAGGCGGATACAGCCCGGAAACAGCCTTGTCTACGAGTGGCGTCCGCGGGTCATTCGCCCACTCATTCCACTGCGCATGGCTGACACCGGAATCAAACAGGGAGGGATCGAAAGACGGGGTACTGACCATCGCCAGCACTTCACCATTCCGGCAGTCCATGACCACGGAACTGGCGACGCGATCACCCAGCCGCTCTAAGACCTTTGACTGGAGGCCGACATCCAGAGTCAGGCGAACATCCTCTCCCTGCTGGCCTTCCACACGGTCAATCTCGCCAATCACACGCCCCAGCGCGTTGACTTCCATTTCAACAGACCCCGGATCTCCACGAAGAACCGATTCCTGCGTCTGCTCTATACCAGCCCGCCCCACGCGCATTCCTGGCAGGGACAACGTCGTGTCCTTGGCCACATCGTCTTCATTCGGCGGAGCAACATAACCGACAATATGCGCAGTCAGGTCCTGAAATGGATAGAGCCGGGTGGATCCGACATCGACGAGAACACCCGGCAATGAGGGAGCATTCAATTCAATCCGCGCCATGTCATCCCATGACAGGAATTCATGGAGCGTGACCGGAACATATTTATGAACGTGCTTCAGATCGCGCTCAATGCGAGCCCGATCATGCTCATCAAGCGGCACAATCTGTGCAAACCGTTCAATGACAGAGGCGATATCTGTCGTTTCTTCCGGCATCAGGAGCGCGCGCCAACTGACCTTGTTATCAGCAAGAGCCACACCAAAGCGGTCATGGACGGTTCCACGCGCGGGAGCCAGCAGACGCTTGCTTGTACGGTTGCGCTCCGCAAGCTGGCGGAGATGGTCGCCCTCAATGGTCTGAATATTATAAAGCCGTCGCCCCAAAGCCCCCAGAACACCCGCTTGGACCGCCATCACCACGAGAGCACGGCGCGTGAAGACGCCACGCCCTGAGCGAACAGGCGCATCCTGGCTTCGTGAGCGCAGCAGGGTCCGAAAAGGGCGTTTTCTGGAAAACATCAGGTCAGGCGTTCAAGTCCGGAAAAGAAAGCGGCGATTTGCGCGGAGAGCGCGAAAATGCGCCGTCAGGCCTGATCGGGATTGGCAAACGTGCGGCGGCCCCAGACAAACAGCGCGGTAAGGCTGGGATAGATACCGATTGTTAGCGCAGCCTGAAAGAGGCCTGGTGCGGGCGATAATAGCGCAAATGCATGCAGACAGACGAGAGCCCACTGAAAAAAGGATGCCAGCGCCGCCAGAAAGCTGAAAATCAGCCAGCAGGCTACGAATCCCAAGCGGGACAACCCATAGCGCCAGTGATGGGCCACTCCGTAAATCACGAGCAGTGACAGAAGAATGGCACCCGGCGGACCAAAACTGAACAGTTCCAGAACGAGTCCGCACACAAAGACGGCCAGGGCCGGCATGGAACGTGGGCGACTAAAGGCCCAGAACCAGACTGTACACATGGCGATGCCAAACTGAAGCTCTGCCTGCCCGGGAATTCCAAAAGGCGCAGATAGCAGAACCGCCACCAGAATGATGAACAGCGACGGCATGGCCGCGCGAACAAACATGTCCAGCCGGCGGCGGAGCGTCTGTTTCGGCTCAACAGCAGAATGCAAATGGGGGGTGGAGTTTTCGGCAACCATTCCGATTATTGCCCTCCCTTCCCCAAAGGTTCAGACATTCCCGGTAATTTGGGGAACGACAATCCACCCGGCAACGCAGGTTCTGAAGGAGGGCGCCGGATCTTGACGCGCCCTGGCGCATCAGGAGCCTGGCCGCCGTCGTCACCGTAGTCAAAGACGCGCACGATATCCAGACGGCGCAAGTCAGCGTCCGGCATTACAACCGGCCGGTTGGGAGCGAGGTAATGAACCGTTCCAATCGGAAGGCCCGCAGGCATTGCGCTCTGCCCGCGCGTCTCCACACGTTCCCCTTCAATGGGATGGTGGTCCTGCGGGTAATAAATCAGTCGGGGTGTATCCGTGTCATCCCCGGCCATAATGGCATCTCCATGAGATGCCGCCAGCGTGACAGGAATTCGGCTGGCATCATCATTGATGAGCAGAACACGGACCGTATGAGGCCCGACCTCTGTGACACGCCCTAACAGCCCAGACGAATCCAACGCCACATCGCCCATATGAACCTGATGCCCGCTGCCAACATCCAGCAGAACAGCGCGTGAGTAAGGCCCACCATCATCACGCGTAACGCGGCCGGTCACATACTGGGGGATACTTTCCGGAATCCAGTGAAGGCTATTCTTCAGGCGGCCATTTTCGGCTGCCAGAGCCACAGCCACATCATACCAGTGACGCAGAGCACGATTCTCATCTCGCAGACGGGAGTTCTCCCGTGCAAGATCCGTCGCACCTCGTAGATCTACCAGCCAGTCCTGCAATTTGGCCTGGGGCAGAACAAGAGCCTGATAAGCAGGCGCCAGAATATCCGTGGCCTGCAGACGTGCCCCATCCACTACCGGCCGCCGAACCAGCCCAAGCAGGACCAGTGCCACTGCGAAGAGGATCAGGATCGGCAGAGTTGCTCGTGCGAACACCTGCCGAGTGTGGATGGAGAACACTGAACTGTGTCCTGGTTCAGTACATGCTGCTCAGAACACTGCGCAGACGGCGCATTTCTTCGAGCGCACGCCCCGTTCCCAGCGCCACGCACGACAGCGCATTCTCAGCCACGGTCACAGGAAGCCCGGTGTAGAGACGCAGAACCTCATCGAGGCGGTACAGGAGCGCACCACCGCCGGAGAGGACAATGCCCTTGTCCACGATATCGGCAGCCAGTTCAGGTGGCGTATTTTCCAGTGCTGTCGTCACGGCATCCACGATCTGCATGACCGGCTCTGCCAGACTTTCGGCAATCTGGGCCTGGCTGACCATCACTTCACGCGGCACGCCGTTGATCAGGTCCCTGCCTTTGATTTCCGTGATGGGACCATCCGGATTGGATGGATCATCAGGCATCATGGCGGCGCCAAGCTCGATCTTGATACGCTCGGCAGAGCTTTCGCCTACGAGAAGATTATAGGTCTTCCGGATGTAGGAGATGATGGCCTCGTCCATCTTGTCTCCACCAACACGGGCAGAACGAGCATAGACAATGCCACCGAGTGAGATCACGGCCACTTCCGTCGTCCCGCCACCGATATCCACGATCATGCTGCCAGACGGCTCAGTGACCGGGAGGCCTGCACCGATTGCGGCTGCCATTGGCTCTTCGATCAGCATGACTTTACGGGCACCCGCGCTCTCGGCACTTTCCTGAATGGCCCGACGTTCAACAGCCGTTGCACCGGAAGGAACGCAGATGATGATCTGCGGACTCGCGAAAGCCCGCCGGTTATGCACTTTACGAATGAAGTGCTTGATCATTTCTTCCGCGACTTCGAAGTCCGCAATGACGCCGTCCCGCAGCGGACGGATGGCGGTGATGTTGCCAGGCGTACGCCCGACCATCTGCTTGGCTTCGTTACCAACAGCCAGAACCTGCTTTTTGCCGCGCACTTCAGCGATGGCAACCACAGACGGCTCATCGAGCACGATGCCGCGGCCTTTAACGTAAACGAGCGTGTTGGCAGTGCCGAGGTCGATCGCCATGTCAGCAGACATGAGACCCAGCAGACGAGAAAACATCCAAAACTCCTGGCGCGGCTCTGTGCGGCAGACAGATTATATATCGTAAAGTGGGGCGGGCTCCCCGCGGGTGGACTTAACGATGCAAAGGCCGTTCAGCAAGGGTAACAGTTCGGATAATGTCATTCATGACGAACAACTTTTCATCACGCGACATCAGGACATGGAAAAAAATCTTTCCGCGCCTCAATCCTGCCACCCTTCAGTCACGTTCTCCACGTTACCACTACATGGTCTTATCCGACATTCCTTTCTGAAAGATGACTGGAGTTCGGAGAAACAAAACAGAACAGGACATAAAAACATGAACATCACCAAGACTCCTCGCCTGATCGCCGTCCTGACTCTTTGTGGCGCTGCCCTTGCTGGTTGCGGCAGCCCGTACGACAGTGGCGCCCGCGCAGGCTCTGGCGCACTTGTAGGCGCAGGTGCCGGTGCAGCTATTGGTGCACTTGCTGGCGGTGGACGCGGCGCGGCTATCGGCGCACTTGCAGGTGGTGGTACAGGCGCTGCTGTTGGTGCGGCGACCACGCCAAGCCAGCGTTCACGGAACGGTTACTGAGACTGACACCGGGCTTGGCGACCATGAACTCTAAGGATTTGTGACATGAGGTCCGTTATCGACCGCTCTGCTGTTCGGGGCGTCGCCCTGATTGGAGCTTTTGCGACCGTTCTTTCCCTCGGCGGTTGTCAGGGAAATTATGATCCAGGATCCCGCGCGCTCGGCGGTGGTCTCCTGGGTGGTGGTGCAGGTGCAGCCATCGGCGCACTTGCTGGCGGTGGTCGCGGTGCAGCGATTGGTGCACTCGCCGGCGGGGCCCTTGGTGCGACGACAGGTGCTGTTACCGCCCCTAATCGCCCCAGCTACCAGCAGGGTGGGTACCAGAATGGTTACCCTCAGCAGGGTGGTTACCCTCAGGGCTATCAGCAGCAGAACGGTCAGTACCCGACCTATCCGCAGCAGCAACAGCAGTATCAGTGCCCACCCAACACGAACTGCCAGAACCCGTACCCTCAGCAGCAGGGCTATAACAACGGCAGCTACCCTCAGCAGAGCAATTACGGCTACTGAGTTTCACGGTTTCCGGATGTTAGATCATCCGGAAACCAATAACGGCGAGAAGAATACCCAGAACCCACCGCTGGGTGTCTTCGTGCAATTTGCCTGCACATAACGTTCCCAAAATAATTCCCGGAATGGACCCCATCAGCAACGCGAGAAGCACGGCAGTATCAACCGCCCCTTCCAGCCAGTGACCTCCCCCTGCAATCAGGGTTAATGGCACTGCGTGCGCGATATCCGTTGCAACGAGCGTTCGTGTTGTCAGACGCGGATACAGCATCGTCAGAGCAGCCATGCCGACAGCCCCAGCGCCCACTGACGACAGCGTCACCAGCGTTCCCAACAAAATACCAAGCAAAACGGTCAAAACGGTTTCAGCCGTATTGCTCAGAGGCTTACGCCCTTCAGCCCATGTTCTGAGCCTCGGCTTCAGCAAAATTGCCGGTGCCGTCAGAAGCAGAGCTACGCCAAGAACAACTTGAATCAGACGCGACGCAGCGTCCGACATACCCGCATGGTGCAGGAAAATCAGGCACAGAAGACCTGCCGGAAGACTCCCCGCCATCTGCCAGCCAACAATCTTCCAGTTCACAACGCCCATATGACGGTTGAGGCCGGTGCCAACAATTTTCGTAACGGCTGCGTAAAGCAGGTCTGTTCCGACAGCTGACTGAGGCTTTGCCCCAAACAGCAGGATCAGCAGCGGCGTCATGAGGGACCCTCCCCCCACTCCGGTCATGCCCACCAGAAAGCCTACAAAAAGACCCGACGCCGTATAAAGCCACGAATGCGGCATAGCTGCCCCTTCCAAATCCAGAAGGAGACAATATCAATCGTGTTATTTTTGTCTAGATCATCAATAAACTATATTAATTAGTTTATTGATGATCTCTCATGGTTCGTTCGAAACTTAGAGTGCTTCAGGCTCGGTCCGCTCACGCTTGGTGAGCAGCTTATTCAGAGCATGGATATAAGCACGAACAGCAGACACAACCGTATCGGCATCAGCACCCTGACCGTCTACGAGCTTACCATTTTCCTGCAAACGGACCGTGGTGCGGGCCTGAGCGTCCGTTCCTTCCGTGACGTTTGCCACAGAGAACAGCGCCAGTTCGGCTGAATGAGGGAATGCCTCACCGATGGCACGGAATGCCGCGTCAACCGGGCCATTTCCACTGACAGCCGCATACTGGATGGCGCCATCAACGCTGATTTCCAGCTTGACCTGAGACTTCTGCTTGGTACCGGACGCAACTTCCAGAGAAATCAGATGAACACGCTCGTGATCGCGGCTTTCATCATCGACCAGTGCGCAGATATCGTCATCGAACACGACCTTCTTGCTGTCAGCCAGATCCTTGAACCGGGCAAAAGCAGCGTTCAGAGCCTCGTCTTCCAGCGGCGGGTAGCCAAGCTGAGCCAGCTTGTCGCGGAATGCCGCACGGCCGGAATGCTTGCCCATCACCAGCGAGCTCTTGTTCCAACCCACGCTTTCCGGCGTCATGATTTCATACGTGGCTGCGTTCTTCAGAACACCGTCCTGATGGATGCCACTTTCATGTGCGAAGGCGTTCCGGCCAACGATGGCCTTGTTCGGCTGCACGTCGAAGCCCGTGATCGTCGCCAGCATCCGGGACATGCCCAGCAGCTTCGGCGTCTCGATGCCCGTCACCTTGCCGTACTGGTCATGACGCGTCCGCAGCGCCATGACGATTTCTTCCAACGCAGCATTACCAGCACGCTCACCGATGCCATTGATCGTGCATTCGATCTGACGGGCACCGCCTTCGACAGCGGCCAGCGTATTTGCAACGCCCAAGCCCAGATCATTGTGGTTATGGGTGGAGAAAATCACCTGATCCGCGCCCGGCACCCGTTCACGCAGCATATCAAAAATGCGTCGCATTTCTTCGGGCGTTGCAAAGCCTACGGTGTCAGGAATGTTGATGGTGTTCGCACCATTTTTGATGGCGACTTCGACACAACGGCACAGGAAGTCAGGGTCCGTACGGGAACCGTCTTCAGCAGACCATTCCACGTCATCCGTGTACTGACGTGCCTTCTGATTGCCAGACGCAATGATGTCCAGAACCGTTTCCGGCTCCATCCGCAGCTTATACTTCATGTGCAGCGGAGATGTGGAAATGAAGTTATGAATTCGGGAGCGTTCAGCCCCCTTCAGGGCTTCACCACAGGATTCAATGTCGCGCTTGCCACCGCTACGGGCCAGACCGCAGATCACGGAACCACGGACTTCATCCGCAATGCTGCGCACGCTTTCGAAGTCGTCCTTGGATGCGACCGGGAAGCCTGCCTCAATAACGTCCACGCCCAGAGCGCTCAACGCATGAGCCATGCGGAGCTTCTCTTCGAGGTTCATGGAGAAACCGGGGGACTGTTCACCGTCACGGAGCGTCGTATCGAAAATGATAACGCGGTCGTCGGAAATTGTACCGAAGGACGGGTGTTGGAAAGTCATGTCTTGATCATCTCGCTGGTCAGGAAATTTTCTGGTCTGTCATCCCCTGAACGCAACGGAACGCTGCCCGCCTTGATGTGGCGTTCAGGGGCCGATAAGTCGAAGCGAGAGGATCGAAAGAAATGTCATGGGCACGGAAAATGTCCGATTCTTTCGTCATGCGCAACCCACATGACTAAAAACTCTGCCCTGCGTTCTTTCAGGGTCAACCTGTCATCACACCGGGGCGGGTTGAAAAGTACCGATCGACCGCAGTTTTCATAGCGCTGGCAACCTGCGTGCGATGCACAGCCTGCCGTAACGCAGCCTCATCCAGCCGGTTGGACATGAAACCCATCTCCACCAGAACTGACGGTATTTCTGCAGACTTCAACACCACAAAAGCCGCATGACGGGACGGATGCGTCAGCAGTCCTATGCGACTACGAAATGCTCCTACAACGCTGGATGCCATGTGCGCAGACCCACGCCGCGTTTCTTCAGAAACCAGGCTGGAAAGGATCTGCTGGACGTCGGGAGACATGCCATGGAATGCAGGGCCGCCAAACCGATCTGCACTATTCTCCCGCTGAGCCAGAGCCGCTGTCTGAGCATCCGACGCTCCGCTGGAAAGCGTATAGACACTCGCCCCGCGAACATCACGGTCATGCAGCGCATCGGCGTGCATAGAAATAAAGAGATGCGCCTGATGCTGCTGGGCCATTTCCACGCGCCCTTCCAGGGGAATGAAATGGTCCTCCGAACGGGTCATAGCCACGCGGTACTGTCCGGACGCCAGAAGCTGGCGCCGCAGTTCTGTCGCAGCAGCTTCAGCAATATGTTTCTCATACGTACCGGAAATACCGATTGCGCCAGGATCTTTCCCGCCATGTCCGGGATCCAGCATGACCAGCGGTTTGGGCGGCGGCGCATTTCGGTGAACAGCCGGTGCCTGAAGCGGTTTGGCGGATGGGGAATGAGATGTCGGGTGCTTAGTCCGGGCGATGGCACTCAAGGGAGCCACCGTGGAGAGGCAGGCAAGACCTTCCATTACCATGCGTCGCGTCAGCATCCGTTTACCCTGCGTCTTTTCGATCATCTGGACCTTCAATCATAACAGACACAGGACAATGTCTGAAACAAGGCAAAGCACCTTTTGGAGAGCCGGAAAAAGCCCTGCTTGCCAGCGGCCCTTCTTTAAGTCATCCTGTGCGCCAAGGACCTGAAGAGAGCGGTCCGATCGTTTGTGGGCTTTTATCCTTTTCCCACAACGCTCCCGCCTCGATCGTCCGAGCCGCGACGCCCCATCGTTTGACATGTGCCGGACATTTTCTGCGCCATGTCCTGATCGGGCTGCTCCGGCAGGATTAGTTCAGTCCGGCACAGGCTCACAACCTGACCGGAGTGCGTTTTCATCCGGTACCAGACCACGGGCCGGACGTCTGTCAGGGGTCGAATGTCACGCGACGTGATCACAGCCAGGAGCCTAACCGAAACGGGACCAGATGCGTCCCGCGGTCTGGCATTCCGGCTGATCCGCCCCCTCCACCCCGTACAATCAGGTGTTCCCTCTGGCCCAAAGCGCCACACTGGAGCATCGTGGAGTTCAGTTTTCTATGACCAAGCGTATGCTTATCGACACCACACACGCGGAAGAAACGCGTGTTGTGGTCATGGACGGTGACCGCGTTGAAGATTACGACGTCGAGACATCGTCCAAGAAACAGCTCAAGGGCAACATCTACCTTGCCAAAGTCATCCGTGTTGAGCCGAGCCTTCAGGCCGCTTTCGTAGAATACGGCGGAAACCGTCACGGCTTCCTCGCCTTCAGCGAAATTCACCCGGATTACTTCCAGATCCCCGTCGCAGATCGCGAGAAGCTTCTGGCCATCCAAGAAGAAGAGGTTGCGTCTGAACAGCGCGCCGAACTGCCGGACAGTGAGGAAGAGCCCGCTTCTGAAGAAACGGACGAGAACGACAACCAGGATCGTCGCGCACCGGAGACTGTCGGTGGCGAGCATGACACGGGTGAGGAAAGCGCGGCTTCGCGTCGTACAGCCCGTTTCCTGCGCAACTACAAGATTCAGGAAGTCATTCGCCGCCGTCAGGTCCTTCTCGTTCAGGTCGTGAAAGAAGAGCGTGGCAACAAGGGCGCCGCCCTCACCACCTACGTTTCTCTTGCTGGCCGTTATTGCGTCCTGATGCCGAACGCCCTGCGTGGCGGTGGTGTCTCTCGCAAGATTACTTCTGACACGGATCGTCGCCGTCTGCGCGACATCATTGCAGAGCTGAACCTGCCCAAGACGATGGCTATGATCGTCCGGACAGCAGGGGCAGGACGTCCAGGACCGGAAATCATCCGCGACTGTGAATACCTGCTTCAGCTCTGGGACGACATTCGCTCACACGCCCTGTCTTCCGTTGCCCCAACACTGGTTTACGAGGAAGCGAGCCTCATCAAGCGCGCCATTCGCGACCTGTTCTCCAAAGACATCGAAGACATCATGGTCGACGGTGAATCTGCGTGGAGAAGTGCGCGTGAGTTCATGCGCCTGCTGATGCCGCACAACGCTGGCAAGGTGAAGCTCTGGCAGAACCGTGGGCAAAGCCTCTTCGCGCGTTACAACGTCGAAGGGCATCTGGATGCGATGTTCTCCCCGACCGCACGCCTGAAGTCTGGTGGCTATCTGGTCATCAACCAGACGGAAGCACTTGTCGCCATCGACGTAAACTCTGGCAAATCCACGTCCCAGCGCAACATTGAGGAAACGGCACTCCGCACGAACCTTGAAGCTGCTGAAGAAGTTGCGCGCCAGCTGCGCCTGCGTGATCTGGCCGGCCTTGTCGTCATTGACTTTATCGACATGGAAAGCCGTCGCCATAACGCTCAGGTCGAGAAGCGCCTTAAGGAATCCCTGCGTACTGATCGCGCGCGCATTCAGGTCGGACATATCTCTCATTTCGGTCTACTCGAAATGTCCCGCCAGCGTCTGCGTCCGTCCATCGCTGAAGCACTGCTGACGCCTTGCCCGCACTGTCAGGGCACTGGCTTCATTCGCGGTACGGAAAGCTCCGCTCTTCATGTGCTGCGTGCCATCGATGAAGAAGGCACCCGCCAGCGTGCCGCCGAAATCGATGTTCACATCGGATCGGACATTGCCCTCTACATTCTGAACAACAAGCGCGACTGGCTGTCTGACATTGAGCAGCGTCACCGCATGCGCGTAATCTTCCGCACGGAAGAAGATCTGCCCGCAGCAGACATGCGTATCGAGCGTATCCGTCCGCAGACGGCTGCACCGGCACCAGAGCCAGTACCGGCTCAGATTGCTGCGCCTCACAACGTTCGCACGATCGAAATCATTGAGGACGAGGCACCTGTCGTTCCTCAGGCCGCCGCGGTTGAAGCGCGGGCTGAGTTGCCTGCCCGGAGTGAAGACGTCGAAGTCAACACGGGTGACGAGGAAGAGGGCAACAACGGCAACCGTCGTCGTCGTCGCCGCCGTCGTCGTGGTCGTCGTGATCAGAACGGCGAGAACGAGACCGTTCAGGGCAATGCTGCCGAACCAAACGGTGAACAGCCTTCCGTCCACCGGTCTGACGATGAAACCGAAGAAGTCGGTCTTATCCCGGGTCGTCGCCGGACGCGCTTCAAGCGTGTTCAGAAGGAAGACGAAGTCGCAGCAGAAGCTCCGGTGCAGGAAAAGGTGTCTGTCCAGGAAGAAGCACCTAAGCCAGCACGCCACGCTCCGGTTCAGCAGCCTTCCCAGCGCCGCCGGGAAGAACGCCAGCCTGTTTCGCGTGGATATGCAGGCCCGACGCCGGCTGATCCGTTCGGTGGAAGCTTCGATATTTTCGATGTGATCGAACAGGCTGAAATGGAGCAGGCTTCCCGCCCGCTTCAGACATCTACAGCAACCCCTGCTCGCCTTTCTGTCGAGAGCGCTCCGGTAGTTGACGTTGCCGAGATCGCTGCCGAGCCGATTGCTGCAGAACATGAAAAGCCAAAGCGCACCAGAGGCCGCCGCAGCACCAAGGCTCTGAAGGCTGAAGCTGCGGCACCGGTAGCGGCAGAAGAAGTCGTCGTGGCTGCTCTGACTGCTCCGACGGAAGAGGAAGCTCCGGCAAAGCCAAAGCGCCCACGCACCCGTCGCACGACCAAGGCTACAGAAGCCAAGGCAGACGACGTTGTTGTGGAAGCAATGGCTCCGGAGGCCTCAGCTCCTGTCGCCGAGGAAGAGGCAACCGCCAAGCCGAAGCGTACTCGCGCCCGTCGCGCAACCAAGGCTGTCAAAGCCGACGACGCCGCAGCGGATGATGGAAACACGCTACAGCCCATCAACATTGACGAGTTGCCACCGGTGACGCGTCGCATGGGCTGGTGGAAGCGGTAACACCCGCTTCTCACCTCAACAAAAAGCCGACCGGATATTTCCCGGTCGGCTTTTTTTATGCCCGGTTTATGCGTAACGCTTCAGGCAACCTTCAAGGCTTGTGGAGCCCCGCACGGGGTCTGCGGGGCGGTCATAATGTTGATGAACAAAGAGCCCGCTCATGTTCGCATAAGACTGCGCGGCCTCTTTCGAGAAACCGTTTCCGCGATAGGCCTCATACCACCTCTCCTGGGGAATGACCTGCACCTGGACGACGCGTCCTACCAGTCTGGAAAGGACAGCAGCAACATCTGAAGGCGTGTAGCTTTCCGGCCCCTCAATATTGTGGATACCCGTCTCTTCGACGTCAGATATCAGTAACTGACCTGCCAGGCTTCCAACATCTTCTGGCGCAACCATGGGAAACGCCTGTGTTGACGGCAGAAATGTCTGTAGCACTCCTGTTGCTTTTGCAGCGCTTATCGCCCCTGCCCAGTTGCTCATGTAATAGGCCGCGCGGACAATACACACCGGAACGTTCAGGGCCTGCGCACCCTGTTCCAGCTCATACAAAACGCCAAGATCACCACAGTGCTCACCAGGCTGTGCGCCGTAGGTGGATTGCACGACGACCTTTTCCAGAGCGACGCCCCGCAATGCTTTCAAAATGGAGCATACGGTCTTGCGTTCTTCCACATCCGTATTGCCAGACACTGCCGCAGGAGGATTGAGAACGAATACGCGTTTCGCCCTCTGAAAAAGTGCCCTCAGAGTATCGGTGTCGTTCACATCCACTGCCGCATAATCTACGCCGGCATGGCGTTGTTCAGAGGCCGCAACCACCTGACGGGTTACTACCGAGACATCATGTCCTGCCGCCAGAACAGTTTGTGCAACAGCGCGGCCGACATGGCCCGTCCCGCCAAGAATGACATACATGCCTATATCCCCTGTATCGTCGAAAGGCGTGCCCCCAGAACGGCATCAGCCTCCGTAAGGAGACCCCACGAAGGCTGATGAAAGCACACACGATGTAGCTAAATGGCGTAACCCGTCAGGATTTTTTTACGAATTCAGACTTCAGGTTCATTGCGCCAATTCCCGCGATCTTACAGGCAATATTATGTCCGTCCGTCGCATCAACAAGACGAATGTTCTTGACCTTGGTGCCGCTTTTCACAACCAACGAAGATCCTTTGACCTTCAGGTCCTTCGCAACCGTAACGCTGTCACCATCTACAAGAACATTGCCATTGGCATCTTTGATTTCCGCAGATGCGTCGCCAGCATCGGCCTGACCGCCCTCTTCCGGGTTCCATTCATTGCCGCAGTCCGGACAGACCCACAGGGTCCCATCCGGATAAACATGCTCCGACCCACATTTGGGACATTTCAGCTCATCAGTCATATTAAACCTCACTCTTTCGTGAGATCCACTTTAAAGCACTGAAGATGATAGGGAAATGCGCCAGCTCAATCTGCCCGGAAATTTTTACCGGCAAACGCTCTTGTTGCCGTTTGCCGCAATGAATGTTCCCGTCAAAGGTTCAAAACACGCATTCTGCGGGCAGGACGACGTTGTGGTGGCCAAACCCTGCGCATAGAGCGCTGATCCCGCCAGATTGGCTTCACGCTGCGCTGTCCCGCAAAGCGGCGTATTTGACGCCGCAGACGGGTCATTCAGAAGCACCTTATGACCGTCTGCCGGAGCTTCTTCGGCTAATCCCGGAGCAAAATCCTGCGGGGGAATCTTCTGGGCGGGAGCCTGCACGGCCGCGCTGGAAGATGGGGCGGAAGGCTGCTCCGCACAAGCTGCCAGAAGAGGCAGGACAACAAGGCTCAACCAGAACGAACGCATGTGAACTCCGGATCACAAACCGGGCCACGCCCGGACACTTCACCATTAAAGACCCAGATCGGCCTGGGACGTAAGAAGGGTATCGAGTTTTGCCCCACGTTGGCCGTCAGCGAAAGACAGAACCACACGTCCGTTCAAAGGTTCCGCGTCGGAATGGGTCACGGGACGCCCCTTGCTATCCTGGACGAGCACATATCCCCGGCTGAGGATCGCCCTTGGGGAGACCGCTTCCAGATGACTTCCCAACCCATCAAGACGCGCTTTTTGAAGCCGGATGGCGCTATTAAGAGTCTCAGGAGACAGTCTCTGTCGTTCTACTCGAAGGTGGAACCGTTGGGACGCGCGCTGCCATGCCGTGACAAGAGCGGTCTCTGACGCACGAAGAGCGCTTTGTCGCCGTTCGATCATTAAACGTGGTGACGGAAGCTGCCTTGAGGGCGCAGTCAGGGCGGCCCTCGCCCGGCTGACAATCAGTTCCGGCGACGGCAGTTGCCGTACCGGAGCATCCAGACGGCTTCTTGCGCGCATGACAAAGGCTGGAAGAGCAAGATCAAGGCGCTGGCTCCGGTCATCCAAACGCATGCGTGCAGTCTCAAGAAGAGACGGCAGATCTGGCAGTCGCGATGTAGCCTGCTCCAGCCTTGCCCGGGATGTCTGCATGATGCGGCTCAAACCACCTGCCAGACGGGCCGTCCGATGTGCCAGATCTGCGACCAGTTCAGAGCGCAAGGGCACGGCCATTTCTGCCGCAGCCGTTGGCGTCGGTGCACGGCGGTCTGAGACAAGATCGATCAGGGTGGTGTCTGTCTCGTGCCCGACAGCCGAAATAACCGGGATGGGACAGGCTGCAACGGCACGTAAAACACGCTCATCATTGAAGGCCATAAGATCTTCAAGAGAGCCACCACCACGGGCCACAATCAGAACATCCGGGCGACGAGACCTCTGTGCCATACCGTCAATGGCCGCAGCGATCTGGGCTGCAGCCCCCTCTCCCTGCACGGCAACGGGCCACAACAACACATCCCGGGGAAAGCGGCGTTCAATGGTCGTACGAATATCATGAAGAACCGCCCCGGACCGTGACGTCACGACACCGACAAGCGATGGCAGAAACGGAATGGGTTTCTTGCGATCGGCTTCGAACAGTCCTTCATCAAGCAGTTTGCGACGCAAGCGCTCAATATTGGCGAGCAGAGCCCCTTCGCCTGCGAATTCCATCCGATCAATAATAAGCTGATAGCTGGAGCGCTCGCCGTAGGACGAGACCTTCCCCGTCGCGATGACTTCATTACCGTTCTCGGGCGCCATTCCCAGACGCGAGACTGTTCCACGCCAGATGACGCCGGAGATCTTTCCGCCCTCATCCTTCAGGGACAGATAGATATGCCCTGACGGGTAACGCTTGAGTTCCGTCACCTCACCACGCACACGAACACGCCCGAATCCGGTCTCAAGCGTGCGCTTGATGGCCCCGGAAATCTCGGAAACTGAATATTGCGGCACATTCCCGCGTGCAGACGCGGCATCACTCTCCATCATGGCGCCAGTCTATGCTACGCACGCCGTCAGACGAAGCCCTGATCTCAGGGACCCGCAGATGAAAAAGGGAGAGCGGAATGCGCGTTTTGCTGGTCGGTTCCGGAGGGCGCGAACACGCCCTGGCAACATGTCTGGCGCGCTCGCCCAGTCTTACGGCACTTTATGCGGCGCCTGGCAATCCTGGCATAGCGTCTTTGGCTACCTTGGTTCCCCTCAAGGTTGATGACGTCGCCGGTCTTGTTGCCTTTGCAAAAGAGCAGAAAATTGATCTGATCGTCCCCGGACCTGAAGCCCCTTTGGTCGCAGGCCTTGCTGATGCCTGTGCGGACGCTGGCATTCCATGTGCTGGCCCGACCAGGGCGGCAGCTCTGCTGGAGGGTAGCAAAGCCTTCACCAAAGAAGTGGTTGACGCCGCAGCCATTCCAACTGCAAAATGGGAGCGCTTTGAAGAAGAAGCTCCTGCCCTTGAATTTGTGCGTCGACGCGGCGCACCGATCGTGGTGAAAGCAGATGGACTAGCCGCCGGTAAAGGCGTCGTCGTAGCGCTGAGCGTGGACGAGGCAGAGGATGCCATTCGCAAGCTGGGCATGCCGCTTGTGATTGAAGAATGCCTTGTGGGCGAAGAAGTCTCCCTTTTCGCATTCTGCTCTGACGAAAAAGCCGTTCTGATCGGTGCCGCACGAGACCACAAACGCCTCGGAGATGGCGATACAGGCCCCAATACGGGTGGCATGGGCGCTATTTCTCCGCCACCAGCTTTTGACCGAGCAGCTCAGGAAAAAGCCCTTGATCTCAGCGTTCGCCCGATGCTGGCAGAAATGGTTCGCCGGGGAACACCTTTCCGCGGTGTGATCTTTGCAGGGCTGATGCTGACCAGCGAAGGCCCAAAACTGATTGAATATAACGTCCGGTTTGGGGACCCTGAAGCACAGGCGTTGTTAATCCGCCTGAAGTCAGACCTGCTCCCCATTCTTGCAGCGCTTGCTAATGGCAATCTTGAACATGCCGCTGCCGAATTTTTGGATGAGGCTTCCATTTCTCTGGTGCTGGCCGCCAATGGCTATCCGGATGCCCCAAAGAAGGGAGGGCGCATCACAGGTATCGAACGTGCTGAAGCCGTTCCGGGCGTGTCAGTTTTCCATGCTGGCACAAAACTGGTCGATGGAGTGCTTGTCGCTGATGGCGGCCGCGTCCTGACCGTTTGTGCCAAAGCAAGCACCCCTGAAGAGGCACGCCGCCTTGCCTATGAGGGTGCCTCAGCCATTCAATGGGAAGACAAGATCTTCCGGACCGATATCGGCCTCTAGAAAGCCTGCTCAAGAAACAGGCTTTCTGTGTCTTCGGGCATCAGGATGTGGAAAGGGCTCGCAGTGCATCGGTTGTTGGAAGAATTTTTATAAAGTTCAACCAGAACCCATCTGGGCCTTTCTGCTCCACCACGAATTCGTTGCTTTTCGCAGGGAAATTTACCGCATAAAAACGGAGTTCCCCTTTCTGCTGGTAGAAGGCGACTGGCACGTTTTCGAAGCTCGAGATTTCTCCCTTACACTTAACGTCAAAATGAGATGTTAAATCAGGATCACGGGCAGCAACAATAAGAGTGTATGCCTGATCCGCCCCAAGTGAAACTTGCAAAGTAACTTCTCTGTCGAAAAACATCGCGTGGCTTCGGTCATAACTTGGAAGCGATGCACAAACCCTCTCAGGATATTCAGAGTAAACCTGACCCAAGGCTTGGGGCCAATCTAACGCCATCCCTTCGGAAGCCAGATCAAAATCAATTCCCGTGAGAAGCTCACGCGCATCATCGACAACATCTTCGCGTAAAACCGGATTATTATAGATCCGAGGGCAATGGAAAAGGCGTGAATAGGCTTCAAAATCGTTAATCTTCCGAGATCTATGCCGCGAAATTCCGTTACTGATCTCTTCTTCTGAAATCATGCAATGATAGTCTTGTACAAAATTAGAAACAATAAATTTCTCATTCATCTCTGTAACCGGATGAATAAACGTTTTTTCTGTTTCGTTGATAATTTCTTTTTCAAGATAAACAGGCGCCCAATCATACTGCCTTAAACTATCACAGTAATGCGCGAGCTCTTCTGTTCTCATACCTGCACTAATAATTTCATGCGACATGACGGCTTCACCAATCGGCCATGTCAACAACCCTTTTTCTCTCTTAAGAACTGACATTTCCAATCGTCTCTTCAAAATAAGCAAAGCAGCTTTTCTCGAAAAGAACGAAATACAGAAGAGTCCTTTGTGAATATGTTGTGAAAGATCATAGTATCCTTCACAACTTCCAGAATGAGCCCAGGCGTGATTTTCAGCTCCAACATGGAGGGTTCGAAAAACCCCCTGGTATTGAGGTCTGCTCTGTGATTCCATTTCCCCTTAGTTGATTGGGGATGATGAAAGATGAAGCAGCCGGGTTTCTTTGATGTTGAAGAACGGCTTGCCCGCTT